>NZ_LAIR01000002.1:1411081-2822162 GCF_001247745.1 Luteipulveratus halotolerans | reverse complement strand
ACGCCGAACGCGCGGCGACCCAGCGCGCGTACGAGCAGAGGGGCCGCGACGGCGGCAGCGCCGTGGACGAGGAGCAGCGCGATGATCATGCGGCCTCCGCGTCGTCGTCCGGCGTGGCCCTGAAGGCGTCCGGGCAGGGCGGTGCCACGGCAGATACCTCAAGGGATGGTCAGCCCCACCCTATCGCGCGTCGGGTCGTGGCCCGAATCGTTCAGCAGAGCGGGTCCATCGGCAGGCGTACGCGCGTCTCGCCGTCGGGGTCGACGCACAGCCACGCCGTACGACCCTGCGCGACGTACGCCGCGGTGCTCACCTCGTGCGTCGCGGTGTGCTCGGAGCCGCCGTCGCGATAGCGCAACGTGAGTCTGGTGCGGTCGCCGTCCGGGCGTTCGTCGGTGACCGTCGTCGAGACCATCCGGTCCGGTGGTGCGGGCTGGCGGGAGCGCTGCCACAGGATCACCGCGACCAGGGCGAGCAGCACGGCGAGGCCGATGAGCAGGGCGGGGCGTGGTCGGGGAGGGCCGGCGAGCGGTGCTGGCGTCGGCTGTCGGGTCATGCGGGGCACGTCAGGCAGGTTGCCCGATCCCGCTGCGCCGTCGCGCGCGCATCCGGCGGATCCGCCGCCACAGTGCCCAGACCGCCCAGATCATCAGGACGAACGCCACGACGACCAGCACGGGGATGAAGATCGCGGTGACGCTCAGCCCGATCGACGCGACGTCCTCGACGCCGGAGATCACGGGCGCGCCAATGCCGGCCGTGGAGACGTTGACCGCAGGTCTGATCGCGGCCTTGGTGGTGTGCACGAGGCCGGCGATGACGACACCGCCGACGGCGCCGACCCACGGGTGCTCGGTCATCCAGGTGGACTTGTCGAGGTCCTCGGCCGACTGGGTCGCTGCGAAGACCACGCCACCGATCGTGGGGCGTACGGCCGTGCCGATCAGGTCGTTCATCGAGTCGATCGCGGGGATCTTGTCGAAGATCACCTCCAGCACCAGCAGCAGCGTGGCCCCGGCGATGGCCCAGCCCGACTCGATCCAGGCGAACGACGACGGCAAGGTGATGACGTCGCTGAACCGTGCGACCAGCGCCACCATCAGGAACGGCACGTACGCGTTGAGCCCGGCGGCCGCCGACAGCCCGGCCCCGGTCAGTGCGGCGAACATGTGAACCTCCCCGCGCGACCGCCCTCGGGTCTCGCGCGAGCCCCACATTCCCACAACCGCGGCACCGTGCGCCCCTTCCGGCGGCGCTCAGGGCTCGGGCGTGGCTCACGGCCTCGCTCGATGTGAGGAGTCGTGAGGTCGTGCTCACGCTTCCTCAAGGTGTACGAGCGTGGCCGCGTCCTCGATGTGAGGAACCGTGAGGTGGTGCTCACGCTTCCTCAAGGGGTACGGGCGGCCCCGTCGGCGATCGCGGCCTGCAGGCGGGCGCGAGTTTCGGGATGGGCCAGGTCGAGGTCAGCGATCTCAGCGGCGGTGAACCAGCGCAGGTCGTCGTGCTCCTCGGGTGCGGTGTTGGCGGGCTCGCCGCGCCAGCCCGTGACCAGGAAGGCGCTCGTACGCAGGGCGGGGTCGTCGACGGCGATCGGGTACGGCGCGTACGCCACGATGTCGACGCCGAGCTCTTCACGGCACTCCCGGCGTACGGCGGCCTCGGGCGTCTCGCCCGGCTCGACGTGCCCACCGACCAGAGCCCAGCGGTCGGCATAGTGCTCGCGCAGCGGGTGGCGATGGACCAGCAGGACCCGCCCGTCGCGGACGAGTGCCGCTGTCGCGATGTGCGTCGTCACGTCCGCCAGTGTGCTGACCCCCACCGACAACCCGTGGCTGGTCCTTGGTGCCGTCGCCTCCGGAGCAGCAATCACCTCAGAGGCGACGTGCCGTGCGGAATCCGCGGGTGAACGGTCCGGGGCCGTCCAGGGTGGAGTGCCGCCCGATGTCGCCCATGTTGGGCCCGTCCGGTTCGCCGCGGCTGGAGATGAAGCGATGCTGGCGGCTGCTGTCCAGGCCGAGGTAGATGCCGGAGTGGTCGATCCCGGTCTCCGTGTCCGTCTCGAAGAACACCATGTCGCCCGGCTGCAGCCGTCCCAGCTCTGCGACGGGTGACTGAACGTTGCGGTCGGGGATGACGGAGATCCCGGGAGCGTAGGCGGCCATGGCGTAGGCCTCTCGCCTGGTCACGCGTGTGATGGGTGTGTGGTGGTCTCGGTGCTCGCCCGCGAGGACCGTGAGCGCGTCAGGAGCTCGCCGGTCCCAGCAGGTTCTGCATGGTCCGGATCTCTGCGTTCTGCCCCGTGATGATGGCGTTCGCGAGGTCGTTGACCTGCGTATTGCTCGTCGTCTTCGTGACGGCAGTCGCCATGGTGACGGCGCCCTGGTGATGCTTGATCATCATCGTGAGCCACATCCGGTCGAAGGCCGCACCGCGTGCCCCCTTGAGGTCGGCCATGTCCTGCTCGGACATCATCCCGGGCATCCCAGGCATGCCGGACATGTCGTGGCCGCTGTGCGCACCAGTACTGGGAACCTGCGCGCCCCACGAGCGCAACCACCCGCTCATCGTGCTGATCTCCGGGCCCTGGGCGCGCTTGATCGAGGTGGCCAGGCGAGTCACGTCCGCCGACACCCCATTCCTGCCCAGGGCTAGGTCGGACATCTGTACGGCCTGTCGGTGGTGGGGAATCATCTGCTGCGCGAAGGCGATGTCGCCCTGTCGCCCGGCCGCCGCCGCGGGCGCGGCTGAGCTCGTCGATGACATGTGCGACATGTGCGACGCGCTCGTGTGCTCGTCGTCACCGCTGCCGCACGCGGAGAGCGTGAGCGCCAGTGCGGCTGTGCAGGCTGCTGCGAGGGCGGCGCGGGAGGTCGACGTCATGTGATCCAGGTTCGCCCTGTCGTACCGCGCTGGAGCCGCGATTCCATGAAGGTTCTATGGAGTTGGCAGGGTGAGGCGGAACGTGGCCCCTGTCCCCGGTCCGCCGCTGTGGGCGGTGATCGAGCCGCCGTGAGCACGCATGACCGATCGGCAGATCGCCAGGCCGATGCCTGCTCCTCCGTGATCGCGGTCGCGCGCCGTGTCGGTGCGGTAGAAGCGTTCGAACACGTGCGACAGGTGCTCCTCGCTGATGCCGTCGCCGTCATCGGTCACCTCGATGACCAGGGCCCGGTTGCGGACGTACGTGGTGATCGAGATGTGCCCACCATCACGGGTGTGCCGCTCGGCGTTGTCCAGCAGGTTGGTCAGGACCTGCTGGAGGCGGTGGTGGTCACCACGCACCGGGGCGTCCGTGCCCTCGCGCAGCGTGAGTGTCACGGCACGCTCGACGAGACGCCCTCGTCGATGCCCGGTGACCGAGGTCAGCAGCTCGTGGACGTCGACCGTGTCGTGCTCGAGCGTGATGGCGGCTTCTTCGGCACGCGAGATCACGTTGACGTCTCCCGCAAGGCGATCCAGGCGCGCGACCTGCTCACGGAGCACGGCGATGAGAGCGGGGCCGGAGGCGACCCCGTCGTCGGCGGCATCCAGGTAGACCGTCATCGTGGCCAACGGAGTCCGAAGCTCGTGACCGAGGTCGGACAGCATCTGTGCTCGAACCTCCTCCGTGCTCGCGAGCTGGACCGACATCTGGTTGAACGCTGCGGTCACGGCGGCGATCTCGCGCAGCCCGGACGCGTTGGGGACGGTGAGGCCGTCCCGTCCGGCGGCGACGAGCTCGGCCGCCGTGGCCAGGTCGTCGAGGGGCCGGGTCAGCCGTCGGCTGAGCGCTGCGGCCACCACGACAGCGGCGATCGCCGCGGACAGCAGGGCGGTGGCCAGGGTGATGATCCCTGCCGAGCGGAACGCCACTTCAACATGGTCGAGGGTGGTCCCGGAGGGGTCCTCGCCCGCCTGGACGAGATGCTCGTGGAACAGGTGTGGCCCGACCACTGCTGCTGCTCCGACAGCGACCAGGACTGCGACGCAGAGCACGACTCCCTGCGCGGTGAGCAGCCACGTCACCAACCTGCGGGAGCCGTCGCGGGTTCTCACGATCCCTCGCCCATGCGGTAGCCGATGCCGCGCACGGTGGCGATGAACCGCGGCTGTGCGGGATCGTCCCCGAGCTTGCGGCGCACATGGGCCACGTGCGTGTCGACCAGGTGCTCGTCGCCCACCCAGTCCGAGCCCCAGATCTCGTCGATGAGAGCGCGGCGACCGAACGCGCGTCGCGGCTGCCGCAGCAGGGTGGCGAGGACGTCGAACTCAGTGCGGGTCAGAGGGACCAGGGTGCCCTCGAGGCGCACCTCTCGCGCCTCGGTGTCGACCTCCAGTGCACCGCATCGGAGCGGGGCGACCGGGACGTGGCCGGAGCTGCGCGGCCGGCGTAGGAGCACGCCGACCCGGGCCACGAGCTCGCGCACACTGAAAGGTTTGGTCATGTAGTCGTCGGCACCGACGGACAGACCGATCAACGTGTCCGTCTCGCCGCCGCGTGCCGTGACCATGAGCACGAGGCAGTCCGAGAACGTGCGGACCTGTCGGCACACCTCGACGCCGTCGAGCCCGGGTAGGCCGAGGTCGAGCACCATGACGTCAGGCGACCAGGACCGAGCAATCGCCACCGCCTCGTCGCCGGTGTGCACCATCTTCGCGTCGTGCCCGGCGCGGTCGAGGTAGTTGGAGATCATCCCGGCCAGAGCTCGTTCGTCGTCGACCACCAGGACTCGTGCCTGCCGGTCGTGCTGCCGCGCGGTCATGCCCTCAGTCTCACGGCTGAGGCAGGTGGACGTGACCACTCGTGCCCGGTGCAGCCGAATGATCAGAAGATCTTCGTCAGATCTCCATCGACGCCGGGCGCTGCCGTGAGGCCGAGCCCACGGCGTACTCAGGACCTGCCGTCTGCGCGCGCGAGTGAAACGCGTGTGAGGTGTACGCCGTGCGCCTCCTAGGATTGCCCACCATGAGCAAAGTCCTGACTGCCGTCGCCTGGCCGTACACCAACGGCCCGCGCCACATCGGCCACGTCGCCGGTTTCGGCGTGCCCTCCGACGTCTTCAGCCGTTACATGCGGATGGCGGGCCACGACGTGCTCATGGTCAGCGGCACCGACGAGCACGGCACCCCGATCCTGGTGCTGGCCGACCAGGAGGGCGTGACGCCCCGTGAGCTGGTCGACCGCTACAACGCGGTCATCGCACGCGACCTCACCGACCTGGGTCTGTCGTACGACCTCTTCACGCGTACGACGACCGGCAACCACTACGCGGTCGTGCAGCAGATGTTCGAGGCGTGCCGTCGCAACGGCTACATGATCGAGCAGACCACGCGCGGTGCGATCAGCCCGTCGACGGGTCGCACGCTTCCCGACCGGTTCATCGAGGGCACCTGCCCCATCTGCGGCTTCACCGAGGCGCGCGGCGACCAGTGCGACAACTGCGGCAACCAGCTCGACCCGACCGATCTGATCGACCCACGCTCGAAGGTCAACGGTGAGACGCCGGAGTTCATCGAGACCGAGCACTTCTTCCTCGACCTGCCCGCGCTCAAGGACGCGCTCACCGAGTGGCTCGACGGGCGTGCGGCCGAGGGCGGCTGGCGTCCCAACGTCATCAAGTTCAGCCAGAACATCCTCAAGGACATCCGTCCGCGCGCGGTGACGCGTGACATCGACTGGGGCATCCCGATCCCGGTCGAGGGCTGGGACACCAAGCGGTTCTACGTGTGGTTCGACGCGGTCATCGGCTACCTCTCGGCCTCGGTCGAGTGGGCCCGCCGCCTTGGCCCCGGCCACGAGGACCGCTGGCGCGAGTGGTGGAACACCGACGCCGGACAGGTGAACCCGACTGCTACGCAAGCGGACTCAGGCGGAGCCCAGAAGACATCGGAAGGACGCGAGGCGAAGCGCGACGAAGGAGCGCATCGCCACGCGTACTTCATGGGGAAGGACAACATCGTCTTCCACAGCCAGATCTGGCCGGCCGAGCTGCTGGCGCACAACGGGCAGGGCGCCAAGGGCGGTGAGCCGGGCGAGCTCGGTGAGCTCGTGCTGCCGACCGACGTGGTGGCGAGCGAGTTCCTCACGATGGAGGGCAAGCAGTTCTCCACCTCGCGCGGCCACGTGATCTACGTGCGCGACGTGATCGACCGCTACGGCCCTGACCCGCTGCGCTACTTCATCACCGCTGCTGGCCCCGAGAACCAGGACTCCAACTTCACCTGGGCCGAGTTCGTGCAGCGCAACAACTCCGAGCTCGTCGCCGGTTGGGGCAACCTCGTCAACCGCACCGCGAGCATGATCCACAAGAAGTTCGGTGAGATCCCGCAGCCGGGCCCGCTGGCCGAGGTCGACGAGACGATCCTGCAGACGGTGGCTGACGGGTTCGGGTCGGTCGGCGCGCTCATCGACCAGCACCGGCAGAAGGCTGCGCTCGCCGAGGCGATGCGTCTAGTCGGCGAGGCCAACAAGTACGTCTCCGACACCGAGCCGTTCAAGCTCAAGGCCGATGACGAGCAGGAGCGCCTCGCGACGATCCTGCACACTCTGGCCCAGCTCGTGACCGACCTCAACACGATCCTGGCGCCGTTCCTGCCGCACGCCTCCAACCGGGTGCACGCGGTGCTGGGCGGCGAGGGTGAGTTCACGCCCATGCCGCGGGTCGAGCAGGTGACCGATCTCGACAACGGTCGCGCCTACCCGATCATCACGGGTGACTACTCCGCCACCCCGCGATGGGAGCGTCGTCCGGTGACGGTCGGTACGCCGGTCGCCAAGCCTGCGCCGGTGTTCGTCAAGCTCGACCCGAGCGTCGTTGACGACGAGCTCGAACGGCTCGCCGGAGGCCCAGCCGGGGGAGACGTTGATCACACCGGAACGCAGGCGGCCGGCGTACCGACCGACGCTGACGGTGCCGCCGAGAGCACTGCTCTCGCGACCTCCGACGAGAGCTGAGCGGGCGATGAGCAAGGGGCACGAGACGGGCCACCACGGCGACAAGCCGGAGGCGCCCGACCGGCTGCCCCTGCCCGTCGTCGACAACCACACCCACCTCGACATCGCCCGCGACGGCGCGCCGCTCCCGGACGTGCGCCAGGTGATCGACGAGGCGACCGCGGTGGGGGTCGACCGTATGGTCCAGATCGGGTGCGACCTGCCCGGTGCGCGCTTCACGGTCGAGGTCGTCGACCAGCACCCCGAGCTGCTCGGTGGAGTCGCGATCCACCCCAACGAGGCGCCCGCGCTGCACGAGCGCGGCGAGCTGCAGTCGGCGTGGGACGAGATCGAGCAGCTCGCCTCCCATCCGCGGGTGCGGGTGATAGGTGAGACCGGCCTCGACTACTTCCGCACGGGCCCCGAAGGCGTTGCTGCTCAACAGGACTCGTTCCGCTGGCACATCGACCTGGCCAAGCGCACCGGCAAGGCGCTGCAGATCCACGACCGCGACTCCCACGACGACGTGCTGCGCATCCTCAAGGAGGAGGGCGCCCCCGACAAGACCGTCCTGCACTGCTTCTCCGGAGACATCTCGATGGCGCGTGAGTGCATCGAGCGCGGCTACTTCCTGTCGTTCGCCGGGACGGTCACGTTCAAGAACGCTCGGCCCCTGCGCAACGCGCTCTCGATCGTCCCGCTGGAGCAGGTGCTGGTCGAGACCGACGCCCCCTACCTCACGCCCTCGCCCCACCGCGGCGCCGTCAACGCGCCCTACCTCGTACCCCTCACGGTGCGTGCCATGGCGGGGGTCCTCAACGTCGACGTCCCGGCCGTCTGCCGGGCGGTGTCGGACAACAGCGAGCGGGTCTTCGGACCCTGGTGAGCGGTCGTCGTACGACGGCGTGGTCAGGCCGAGCGGCGGGTGTTCCCCTCGCGGGTGACCGTGACCGAAACTTGACCTGGCGTACGACGGTCGCCACCGTAGTGGGGTCCAACCCGAGTGCGGTCGTACTCGGACGTGTCCGCCTGGCGGGCCCTGGGGCAGATGTCACCCCCATGACATCGACGGTGGAGTCAGTGCGCGTACCCCGTCGCCGACCGAGCCGCTGCCCGCGTCCGGATCGCCGAGGGGCCGCACGACATCGGAGAACTGTGACTCTCAGCACCAAGAAGACCTCTGCCCGTACTGCGGCGGTGTCGCTGCTGTCCGTGACGGCCCTGGCCGGTTGCGGTACCCAGGCCCCCGACGGCGCCACCAAGGCTCAGATTGAGCTGCCGCCGGTCACCGTCAAGAGCGGGACGACCGCTCCGACCGCGGCCCCCACCACCGCGACGCCGAGCCCGACGACGACTCCGGCGCCGACCACGACGACCAAGGCCCCGAAGCCCGCGTCGCGTCACAAGGTCACGAGCACCATCACGACGCGCGAGGTCAAGAAGACCCGCACCGTCCACTTCGACGTCAAGCGCATCGAGAGCGACGAGCTCGCCAAGGGCAGCACCAAGGTCGTGCGTGCGGGCGAGGACGGCAAGAAGGTCGTCACGATCCGCGAGAGCATCGTCGACGGTGACGTCGTCAAGACCAAGGTCATCGACACCGAGATCACCCGCGAGCCGGTCGACAAGATCATCGCGGTCGGCACCAAGTCCGAGCCGAAGCGCGTGGCCCCGCTGCCGCGCAAGACCTCCGAGCCGCGCGAGTCCACGCCGTCGCCGTCGCCGTCCACCTCCGACGAGCCGTCGACCTCGGGCAGCAGGATCAACCTCGCGCGCGCGTCCATGTGGGACCGCATCGCTGAGTGCGAGTCCGGTGGCAACTGGTCGATCAACACCGGCAACGGCTACTACGGCGGCCTGCAGTTCGACCTGCAGACGTGGCGTGGTGCTGGTGGCCGTGACTTCGCCTCGCGCCCCGACCTCGCGTCGCGCGCCGAGCAGATCACGATCGCCAACCGGGTGTACGAGGACCGCGGCACCTCGCCGTGGGGTTGCGCCTGACGCACCCCGAGAGTCGTCCCCCCGAACGCCGCCGGACCCACCCCCGAGGGTCCGGCGGCGTTGGGGTCGGTGCGGCCTAGAGTGAGCGACCATGACCGACCAACCCCACCTGCTGGGCGCCACGGAGATCCGTGACATCGCCGGCAGGCTCGGCATCCGCCCGACCAAGCAGTGGGGGCAGAACTTCGTCATCGACGCCAACACGGTGCGCAAGATCGTGCGCCTCGCGGGTGTCGGCGAGCACGACTCGGTCGTCGAGGTCGGGCCCGGGCTCGGCTCGCTGACCCTGGCGCTCCTCGGCGCTGCCGCGCACGTCACGGCCGTCGAGGTCGACCCGGCGCTCGCGGCTGAGCTGCCGAGCACCGTCGAGAGCCTCGCACCGGCGTACGCCGACCGGCTGTCCCTCGTGGCCGCCGACGCGTTGACCGTCACCGAGCTGCCCGACCCGCAGCCGACCGCGCTCGTCGCCAACCTGCCCTACAACATCTCGGTCCCGGTGGTGCTGTCGTTCCTGGAGCGGTTCCCGTCGCTGCAGCGCGTGCTGGTGATGGTCCAGCTCGAGGTCGCCGAGCGCCTGGCCGCCCAGCCCGGGTCGAAGGTCTACGGCGTGCCCAGCGTCAAGGCCCGGTGGTACGGCGACGTCCGGCTCGCCGACCGCGTCGGACGCAACGTCTTCTGGCCCGCGCCCAACGTCGACTCCGGGCTCGTCTCGCTCGTCCGCCACGACCCGCCCGAGACCACCGCCTCGCGCGAGGACGTGTTCGCCTGCATCGACGCGGCGTTCGCACAGCGTCGCAAGACGCTGCGGGCCGCGCTCGCGGGCTGGGCCGGTTCGCCGGTGGCGGCCGAGGAGGCGCTGGTCGCGGCCGGGATCGACCCTCGTACCCGCGGTGAGCGCCTGCGCGTCGAGGACTTCGCGCGCATCGCCGCAGCCCACCGGGCCTGACCGCCTGCCCACCGGGCGGTCGGGGTGGCGGACTCCCTCGACGGTGGCTCTAGGGTGGGCGCATGAGCGCACCGGTCCTGCCGCCACGTGGGGTCTCCGTGCGCGTCCCGGCCAAGGTCAACCTCGAGCTGCGGGTCGGTCCGCGGCGGGCTGACGGGTTCCACAGCCTCTCGACGGTCTACCACGCGGTCGACCTCACCGACTCCGTGCTCGCCGAGCCGGCGGACGAGTGGGGCATCACGGTGCTGGGCCCCTACGCCGACCGCGTGCCCACCGACGAGTCCAACCTCGCGATGCGGGCCGCCCGCATGGTCGCCGAGATCGGCGGCGTCGACGAGCCGGTTCACCTCACCATCGACAAGGCGATCCCCGTCGCGGGCGGTATGGCGGGTGGTTCGGCAGACGCCGCGGCTGCGCTGGTCGCGTGCGACGCGCTGTGGCAGACCGAGCTGAGCCGGACCCAGCTCGACGAGGCTGCGGCCGAGCTCGGCAGCGACGTGCCGTTCCTGCTCACCGGCGGCACCGCGCTGGGTTCCGGGCGTGGTGAGCAGGTCGTCCCAGTGCTCACCCAGGGCTCGTTCCACTGGGTGTTCGCGCTGCACCACGACGGCCTGTCGACCGCCGCGGTCTACGCCGAGTGCGACCGGTTGCGCGCCGACGACGACATCCCCGAGCCCGTGCCCAGCCAGGAGCTCATGACCGCGCTGCGCGCCGGTGACGTCGACAAGCTCTCGCTCGCGCTGATGAACGACCTCGAGCCCGCCGCGTGCTCGCTCAACCCGCGGCTGCAGCAGACGATGGCGGCCGGCCTCGCGCACGGCGCGCTCGCGACGACGGTGTCCGGCTCCGGTCCGACGGTGGCCTTCCTCGCCCGCGACAAGGCCGGCGCCCTCGACCTGATGGTCGCGCTGTCGGCCGACAACATCGCCGACGAGGTCGTCCACGCCCGCGGTCCCGCGGCCGGCGCCCACCTGCTGAGCGACATCACCGTCCGCTGAGGCCCGCAGCCGCCTCAGAACCGTACGGGCCGAGCCGCAGCCCAGCCAGTGTGCCGGTCAGGGCGGCCAGGACGAGCACTATCGCGAACGCCGGGTGCCGGGCCTCCCCGCACCGCAGATGCACGTACGCCGCGCCCAGCATGAGTAGCGTGAGCCCGATGGCGGCTGCGTGGTTGAGCGACTCCGCGACGCTCAGGGCGGCGGCGCGACGAGCGCGACACCGGCGGCGATCTCGGCCGTGTGCCCTGCGGACAGTGCCCTGCGGTCGGCGCCATGCGGCCGCCTCCGGCAAGGGGCGAGCGATGCCGACAGAGATGGATCAGCCTGCTACGTCAGCCTTTCGCGAGCGTCGCACCGCCGAGGTCGAGCCCGCGCGGCTCCGCTCGGCTCACGTGCGGAGGCGTCGGCGTTCGTGTCGGGCGTTTGGGTGGTCGTAGCCTCGGGTGGCCGTGGCCTCGGGAGTCGTGACGTAGGTGCGGCCGGTGTGCGGGCTGGTCCAGGTGCAGGTGCCCTCGGATGTCATGGCGACCGCCCATCCGGCCTCATGCTTGGCGCGGTGGTGGTGCTTGCACAGCAGCTGGAGGTTGTCGGCGCTCGTGCGGCCGAGCGGCCACGGGGTGACGTGGTCGGCTTCGCAGTAGCGGCCCGGCTGGGAGCAACCCGGGAAGCGGCAGTGCTGGTCGCGCAGGACCAGGAGACGTCTGATGGCCGCGGTGGGGCGGTAGGAGGACGTGCAGGTCTCGAGGAGAGTGCCTGTGGAGGCGTCGACCAGGGCTCGAGTGATGCGGGTGCCGACCGCGCGTGTCAGCTCAGCGACGAGCGCGCCGCTGATGACCCCGATACCGGGGACGATGGCGTCGGCGAACGGCGATGCCGCAGAGACGTCGTGGACGGGCTCGGATGTGACTGCCTGGTCGAGCGCGCTGAGCTCGGCCTGCTCGGCGCAGAAGGCGTGGACCTCGTCCCACCAAGGGTCGTCGAAGTCGGGCAGCGGTGGTGGGCCCGGGTCGGTGGCCACGAGGACGGCCAGTGCGGCATCCCAGTCAGCCAGGTCGTGGGCAGTCGGCTGATCGGGCACTGCGTCTGGATCGTGTTGTGTGCCAGTGCCTTTCGCGGTGCTGGCGGTGCAGCGGCTGGTTGCCATGGTGCCTGCATACCGACCCGGCTGGTGCTGATCGTCGCTGACGGGCGCGTGGACGGTGATGTGTGTCGTGACGTCGGCCCGTTGCAGGATGAGGTCGGTGAGGGCGTCGATGCGGCACTGGCCGAGGGTCTTGCCGGTCAGGTTGTCGGTGTGCAGATGTCGGGCGAGCGTCTCGACGGCGGCGTGGGCCGGCGCAGCCAGCTCGGTGGGAATGACCGCGGTCCACTCACACTGGCCGGGTTCGCGGCCGGGCCGGGTGAACAGTCCGGTCTGCTCCACCACCCGGCGTCGGCGGGCGGCCTTGAGAGCAGCAGGGTCGGTCTGCTGGACCAGTCGGCGGGTACGGGCACGGGTCTGGGCGGCGGACCAGCCGTGCACACCGCGATCGAGCAGGGCGCTCTCGACCTCGGCGCACACCGCATCGGGTGCTTCGATCAGCTCGTCGGTGACCGCGCGGAGTCGAGTCGGGTCGAGGTGCCCGTCGGCCATCAGGTCGAGCAGGCGGGGAGTCTTGGTCGCCGCGTCGATGGCTTCCTCGACGCGGGCGGTGGCATGGCGAGGGCCCCAACCCAGGGCGGGTGCGAGGTCGACGTCGGCGAACTCGGCGGCGTACCCCAGCTCGTGTGCGACCTCGCGCGCTTTGCCGCTATCCGGATCGCTGTGCTGCGTCGTGGCGGCGAACTGCGCGATGCGCACCAGCTGGACCGCCATGACTGTGTTGACGAGCGCCTGCGTCGCCTCGATCTGCGCGACCAGGTCGGACGCTCGTAACGCGCTCCTGTCGGAGGACGTCGCCTCGTAGACCGCGCGCACGGCGCCCTGACACGCGTGCAGGAGCTCGAGCGAGCCCGCAGGATCCTCGCCCACCGATTCCCCTCGCGGGACCCCGGCCAGGGCAGCACGTGGCGCGCTGCGCTCGGCGGCGTCCTCGGAGTGTGCGCGGTGCTGCCCCATGCCAGACATCGTACAACAGTTCGAATGATGGGGACGTGCTTGTGGAGACCCGAGTAGGAGACCCGCTGGGTAGCCTGCGTCCATGGCAGACCTGGATCCCGTCGCCTGGCCGCCCGCCCCCATCCGGACCGAGCGCCTCGTGCTGCGCGCGCCGGAGGCCCGTGATCGCGACGCGTTCATCGAGATGCTGGCGTCGGCGGACGTGCACGTCTACCTCGGCGGGCCACGACCGCGCGAGGACCTTGAGCGCGAGCTGCCGGAGGTCCCGGAGTCGTGGCCGGGCAGCCTCGTCGTCGAGCGCGGCGGGCTGATGGTCGGCCAGAACCTGCTTCGCCGAGCCACCGAGCACCGCCCGGCCGCGCTCGGCAAGATCGATCTCGGTTACCTGTTCCTGCCTCGGGCCTGGGGGCTCGGCTACGCCGGTGAGGCGTGCCGCGCGGCGCTCGACTGGTTGGACCAGGCCCTGCCCGGCGAGACCGTCGTCCTCGCGACGCAGACCGCCAACGCCGCGTCGATGCGCCTGGCGGCGCGGCTCGGGTTCACCGAGCTCGAGCGTTTCCACGCGTGGGGTGCCGACCAGTGGCTCGGTGAGCGCGTGAGTCCCGGCCGGGGCGGGTCGTGCTGACCGAGGTGGCTGACGGGGTGCTGGTCAGGCAGAGCGCGTTCTGCCTGAGCAACGCCGTGGTCGTGCTCGGCGGTGAGGGCGCGCTGCTCGTCGACCCGGGTGTCACGGGCGCCGACCTGGTCGAGCTGGCCGACGACCTCGACCGGCTCGGCCTACGCGTGCTGGCCGGGTTCGCGACCCACCCGCACTGGGACCACGTGCTGTGGCATGAGCGGTTCGGAGACGTCCCGAGGTACGCCACCGCCGCCTGCGCGGCTTACGCCCGTGACGGCCTGGCCCACCTGCGCGAACAGCCGGGTGCCGATGCCCCAGGGGCGCCGCTCGACCTCGTGGGTCTCCTGAAACCGTTGCCTCCCCACACGATTCGCCTCCCATGGGACGGTCCTGATGTGCGCGTCCTCGAGCATCGCGCCCATGCCCCCAGCCACGCGGCGTTGCTCGTGGAGGACGCCGGCGTGCTGATCGCCGGTGACATGCTGTCCGATGTCGAGATCCCGCTGCTCGACGTCGACGCCGAGGACCCGATCCACGACTACTCGGCGTCGCTGGCCCTGCTCCGTTCGGTGGCTGCACAGGTGCGCGTCGTCGTACCTGGCCACGGCAACCCCGGTCGTGACGTCGCCGCTCGACTCGCCGCCGACCGCGCCTACCTCGCCTCGCTGACGAGGGAAGGCCCGTCGGACGACCCACGGCTGGCGCCCGACGCGGCGTACGGCACCGATTGGCTCCCGCAGGCCCATCTCGACCACGTCCGGATGGCCATCCGCAGCTGAACGACGATCGGCCGACAGGTGGCGCCGTCATCTGACACGACCTGCAGGTCGTGTCAGATGACAGCAACGCCTGTCGCCGCGAGCCGGTAGGGAATGCTCTCGCCCCCGCCGGGCCGGACGCGTGATCAGGCATCGCCTCAGGTCACCTAGGCTCGGAGCACCATGGCCAACCTGCTCTCCGCCGAACGCATCTCGCTCACGCTCGGCACCCGACACATCCTCGACGACGTCAGCCTCGGCATCGGTGGCGGCGACCGCATCGGCGTCGTCGGCCGCAACGGTGGCGGCAAGTCCACCCTCCTGAAGGTCCTCCTCGGCACGCAGCTCGTCGACGACGGCCGGGTGACCCGCGTCGGCGGCCTCACCGTGGGAGTCCTGTCCCAGGACGACCGGCTCGACCCCGCGGCCACCGTCGCCCAGGCCGTGCTCGGCGACCTGGCCGAGCACGAGTGGGCCGGCGACCCGCGCATCCGCGACGTCCTGCACGGGCTGCTCGGCGGCCTCGACCTGGCCGCGCTCGGCGGTCCCGACGCCACCGTCGGCCCGCTGTCAGGTGGCGAACGACGCCGAGTTGCGTTGGCACGCCTACTGATCGAGGACCCCGACCTGCTGCTGCTGGACGAGCCCACCAACCACCTCGACGTCGAGGGCGTGCAGTGGCTGGCCGACCACATCGTTCAGCGCCGCACCCGCGCCGAGACCGCCGTCGTCGCCATCACCCACGACCGGTGGTTCCTCGACGCGATCTCCACCAACACGTGGGAGGTCGTCGACGGCCGCGTCGAGCAGTACGAAGGCGGGTACGCCGCGTACGTCCTCGCCAAGGCCGAGCGCGCCCGCGTCGCCGCGGTCACCCAGGAACGCCGCGACAACCTGTTGCGCAAGGAGCTCGCCTGGCTCCGCCGTGGCGCCCCGGCACGGACGAGCAAGCCGAAGTTCCGCATCGAGGCCGCCAACGAGCTGATCAAGGCCGAGCCGCAGCCGCGCGACGACGTGGCACTCGCACGGTTCGCGACGACGCGGCTCGGCAAGGACGTCATCGACCTGCTCGACGCGACGATCACCGTCGGCGACCGCACCCTCATCGACAAGCAGACCTGGCGGCTCGCGCCGGGCGAGCGCACCGGCATCGTGGGCGTCAACGGTGCCGGCAAGTCGACGCTGCTGCGCGCGATCGCCGGTCAGGTGCCCCTCGCGGCCGGCAAGCGCAAGGAGGGCCGCACCGTCCAGCTCGCCTACCTCACCCAGGAGGTTCGCGAGCTCGAGCGCGTCGCCGGCTGGACCGTGATCGACGCGATCACCGAGGTGAAGTCGTACACCATGCTCGACGGCAAGGAGGTCAGCGCCAGCCAGCTCGCCAAGCGCCTCGGCTTCTCCGGGCCGCGCCAGCAGGTGCGCGTGGGCGACCTGTCCGGTGGTGAGCGTCGCCGGTTGCAGCTGTTGCGGCTGCTGATGGAGGAGCCCAACGTGCTCCTGCTCGACGAGCCGACCAACGACCTCGACATCGAGACGCTCACCTCGATGGAGGACGTCCTCGACGGCTGGGCCGGCACCCTGCTCGTCGTCTCGCACGACCGCTACCTGCTCGAGCGCATGTGCGACCGGCAGGTCGCCCTGCTCGGCGACGGCCGCATCCGCGAGCTGCCGGGCGGTGTCGAGCAGTACCTCCAGCTGCGCCACGAGCAGTCCCGTACGCCGGACGCCCGACCCGCGTCGACGTCACCCTCGGCAGCGGCGACCGCGCCCACCGCGGCCGCGACGGCGTACACCCCGGCGCAGCAGCGCGAGGCCCGCAAGGACCTCGCCCGCATCGAGAAGGCCCTCACCCGCGCGGGTGAGAAGGAGGAGCGCCTCCACGAGCAGATGGTCGCCGCAGCCAGCGACCACGAGCGGGTCGCGAGCCTGAGCGCCGAGCTGCGCGAGCTGCACGACCTCAAGGACGAGCTCGAGCTGCAGTGGTTGGAGGCCGCCGAGATCGTCGGCTGACCTCGCCCCGAAACCCGTTGGTGCCGGGGAGCCTCCGGCTGCTGCCCGCTCACTACGCTGGGACGCTCGGGGGCAGAACGAGGGACTGACGTGAAGGATGTCGGAAGTCGTCTGCGCACGCTACGGCGTGATCGTGGGTTGTCGCAGACCGAGCTGGCCGGTGATCGGTTCACCGCCAGCTATGTGTCGCACCTCGAACGCGGCCGTCGCCGCATCAGCCCCGAGGCGTTGGAGTACTTCGCCGAGCGGCTCGGCGTCGAGGTGTCGACGCTCGGCGACGTCGTCGAGTCGGGCCGCGCGCCGAGCGCACAGGTCACCAGCGCTCTGGTCGAGTCCGAGGCCGCCGTACGCCGGGGCGACCACCAGCGCGTGGTCGAGATCGCCCTGGGGTCCAGGGCCGGCGTCGACCGGGACGAGCACCCCGAGCTGTGGTGGGTGCTGCAGCACCGCCGCGTCGAGGCGCACCTCGAGCAGCACGAGTTCGGTCCGGCGTTGTCGGCCTGCCGCGACCTGATGCGGTCGCCCGTGACCGCGGCCGAGCCGTCGCTGCACCTGCGCGTCCTGGCCCAGCACGCCCGTGGCGCGCTCGCGGTCGGACGGCTCGACGAGGCCGTCGGCTCGGCCCGGCGAGCGGTCGCGGCGTCGCGTGACCAGACGCTGGACCACCAGCTGCTCGCCCTGCGCGCGCTGATCGCGGTCGCTGCCGAGCACGACGACGAGCATGTCCTGGCGCAGGCGCAGGAGGTGCTGGACGGCGTGGTGCTGCCCAAGCACCCGCCGCCCGCCGTGGCGCGTGCCTACGCCGAGCTCGGCCGTGCCTGGATCGGACGAGGTCGGGTGCGTTCGGGGTGCCGATGCCTCGACCGCGCGGCGGTCCTGATGCGCGGTCGGGTCGACCTCGCCGACTGGTCGCGGTTCTGCCGTGAGAGCGCCACGCTGCGGATGAGCGTCGGCGCTCTCGACGGCGTGACTGCTCTCGTCAAGGAGCTCACGGTCAGCGCCAATCGCGCTGGTACTGCTGAAGATCGGGGTGAAGCCCTGCTCGTCGCGGCTCGGTTCGCGGTGCTCGTCGGAGACCGTGCCGAGGCCGAGCGGCTGCTCTCGGCGGCCGACCGGTCGTGGGGTGTGAGCGCGGCGGCGGTGCGTGCCCTGCGGGACGAGCTGCGGGCTGCGTTCGCAGGCGCGGGCCGAGCGGCCGTCGTACGCCGGGCCGTGCCGCTCAGGGGCCACCATCGCCCCTGAGCGCTTCAGTCCTCGAGGGCCGCGAGGAGCGTACGCAGGCCGGACGCGAGGCGGTCGCGCTCGCGTGCGGGCAGGTGGCTGAGGATGTCCTGCTCGTGCTGCAGCAGATCGGCCATCGCGGCGTCGACCACGCGTCGGCCGTCGGCGGTGAGGCGTACGAGCACACCGCGGCGGTCGCTGGGCGCCGGGCGGCGCTGCACGAAGCCGCGCTTCTCGAGCCGGTCGACGCGGTTGGTCATCGTGCCGCTGGTGACGAGCGTCTGCTGCATGAGCGCGCCGGGGGAGAGCTCGTACGGCGTACCGGCCCGGCGCAGTGCGGACAGCACGTCGAACTCCCAGCCCTCGAGGCCGTGCTCGGCGAACGCGCTGCCGCGGTCCTGGTCGAGCCGGCGGGCGAGGCGAGAGATGCGTGAGAGGACGTGCAGTGGAGCGACGTCGAGGTCGGCGCGCTCGCGCTGCCAGGCGTCGACGATGCGGTCGACCTCGTCCTGCTCGCGTGCAGCCATGCGGGCCAGTGTAGGCAGCATCAAGTTTCTTGACATCAAGAGATCTGCGAGTATCTTGACGTCAAGATAGTTGCGCTGATCACCGTCGATCGCCAGGAGGCTCGTCATGGCCGTGTGGGCCCCGTCGCAGTACGAACGTTTCGCCGATCAGCGCAACCGCCCCTTCTTCGACCTCCTCGGACGCGTTGACGCCGAAAAGTCTTCTCTCGTGGTCGATCTCGGCTGCGGCAACGGTCCGCTCACCCTCGCTGCGGCGCAGCGGTGGCCGGGCGCCCGGGTGGTCGGCGTCGACAGCTCGGGCGACATGCTCGACCGGGCGCGAGACCTCGACACGGACGGCCGGGTCGAGTGGGTGCAGGCTGACGTGGCGCGCTGGGACCTCACCGGAGCCGGGGCCCCGGACGTCATCGTCAGCAACGCCACCCTGCAGTGGGTGCCGGGGCATCTCGACCTGATCCCCGGCTGGCTCGATGCCCTGCGACCCGGCGGTTGGTTCGCCATGCAGGTGCCCGGCAACTTCCGGGCGCCCTCGCACGTCGCGATCCGCGAGGTCGCCGCCGCCCAGCCCCGAGGCGCCGAGCTCACCGCGGCCCTGCGCGCCGACCCCGTGGCCGAGCCCCCGGCGTACGCCGAGGTGCTCGCCTCACGCTGCGCTCACCTCGACGTGTGGGAGACGACCTACCTGCAGGTGCTCGACCCGGCGGGGGAGCAGGACGCGCCCGTGCTCGAGTGGGTCAAGGGCACGGCCCTGCGGCCGCTGCTCGACCTGCTCGAGGGCGCCGAGCGCGAGGCCTTCCTGGCAGACCTGCGCGACCGGCTCGCGCACGAGTACCCACGGGCGGCGTACGGCACACCGTTCCCGTTCCGGCGCATCTTCGCCGTCGGGCAGGTGGCGGCATGAGCGTCATCGGGCTGCACCACGTCCAGATCGCCTGCCCGGCCGGCTCGGAGGACGCGCTGCGGGCGTTCTACGGCGGTGTGCTCGGGCTCGCCGAGATCGAGAAGCCGGAGGCGCTGCGTGCTCGGGGCGGCTGCTGGTTCCGGGCCGGGGCGCAGGAGATCCACTGCGGTGTCGAGGCCGACTTCCGGCCGGCGCTCAAGGCGCACCCGTGCCTGCTGGTGGACGACGTCGACGAGGTCGCCGACGCCGTGGCGGCCGTCGGAGGTGAGGTGCGCTGGGACAGCCAGATCGTCGGCGTACGCCGCTTCCACACCGACGACCCGGTCGGCAACCGCGTCGAGGTCCAGCAGGCCTGAGCTCGGTCAGCTCTGCGAGAGGCGCGGCTTGCTCTCCAGGCCGGTCAGGCCGTTCCAGATGAGGTTGACGACGTGCGTCGCCAGCTCGTTCTTCGTGATCTTGCGGCCCGACTCCAGCCACCACTCACCGGTGAGCGCGATCGCTCCCAGCAGCATCTGCGCGTAGATCGGCGCGGTCCTGGTGTCGAGCTTGTTCTTCTTGAACGTGGCCGCGAGCGCCCGCTCGACCTGCACCGCGATGTCGGACATCAGGCTGCCGAGCGAGCCGCCGTTGTGCCACGACGGCGAGTCGTGCGTGAGCACCCGAAAACCGTCCGGCGACTCCTCGATGTAGTCGAGCACGGCCAGTGTCGTCTGCTCCAGCAGCTGCCGCGGGGTGCCGGGCAGCGACAACGCGTCGGCGATCGTCTCGAGCATGCTGGCCATCTCGCGGTCGACCACGACGGCGTACAGGCCCTCCTTGCCGCCGAAGTGCTCGTAGATCAAGGGCTTCGTGACGCCCGCCTCGTGGGCGATCTCCTCGACCGTCGCCGAGCCCACACCCCGTTCGGCGAAGACCTTGCGACCCACCGTGATCAGCTGCTCGCGCCGTTGCTTGCCGGTCATCCTCGACCGCCCGCTGTTGCTGCCCATCGGCACATTGTGGCGCTCCACTACCCTGTTCGGTGGCCCGCGGGGGCCGTTCCCCGGTTGCTCTGCTGGTAGGGGCCGCCTGACTTTGAATCAGGATTAGCGACGTAGGTTCGATTCCTACCCGGGGAGCCCCGCCCCTAGCGCGGGTCAGAACTGAGTTCTGGTGGTCTGACCGAGTACGAACTGCGTCAGAACACCAGAACTCAGTTCTGACCACGGCGAGGCGAGGGCGCCGCCCGCGCGGCCACCGGGGTACGACGGCTGTTGGGTGACGTACGTCCCACTGGCCCGCCCGGTAGCCTGACTGGCCGAGCGCATCACCCATGCGCCCGTACGCCTGGCCCCAAGCCCCCGGAGTGTCCTCGACGTGAGTGTCTCCCGCCCCGCTGCCGTCATCGTCCTCGCTGCCGGTGACGGCACCCGGATGAAGTCCGACCTCAACAAGATGCTCCACCGCATCGGTGGCCGCACGCTGGTCGCCCACGCGCTGCTCGCCGCCGCGGGCACGCAGGCGCCGCACGTCGCCGTGACGGTCCGCGCGCAGCGTGAGCGCGTTGCCCCGCACGTGGCCGCGGTCTGGCCGCAGGCGCTGATCGCCGACCAGGACGAGATCAAGGGCACCGGCCGGGCTGCTGAGTGCGCGCTCGACGCCCTGCCCGGCGACCTGAGCGGCACCGTCCTCGTGACGTACGGCGACACCCCGCTGCTCACCAGCGACACGCTGCTCGAGCTCACGCAGGTCCACGAGGACGCCGGCAACGCCGTGACCGTCCTGACCGCTCACCTCGACGACCCGACCGGCTACGGCCGTATCTTCCGCGGCGCTGACAGCACCGTGCAGGCGATCGTCGAGCACAAGGACGCGGTCAAGGCACGTGAAGAGGGCGGCGAGCTGCGCGACGCCCTCGACATCACCGAGATCAACTCCGGCATCTATGCGTTCGACGTGGCGGTGCTGCGCTCGTCGCTCGCGCAGGTCACCACCGACAACGCCCAGGGTGAGAAGTACCTCACCGACGTCCTCGCGATCGCCCGCCGCACCGGCGGCCGCGTCGACACCCACTCGATCGAGGACATCTGGCAGATCGAGGGCGTCAACGACAAGGTGCAGCTGGCCCGCATGGGCAAGGAGCTCAACCGCCGCCACCTCGACGTGCTGATGCGCGAGTCCGGCGCCATCGTCGTCGACCCCGACACCACGTGGGTCGACGCCGACGTCACGGTCGGCCGCGACACCGTCCTGCAGCCGGGCATCCAGCTGCTCGGCGCCACCACGATCGGCGCGGGCTGCACGATCGGACCCGACTGCACGCTCAAGGACACCGAGGTCGGCGACGGCGCGAGCGTCGTACGCGCCCAGACCGACCTGGCCACGATCGGCGCCCACGCCAGCGTCGGCCCGTTCTCCTACCTGCGACCTGGCACGACGCTCGGTGAGGGCGGCAAGATCGGCGGGTTCGTCGAGACCAAGAACGCCGACATCGGCCCGGGCGCCAAGGTGCCCCACCTGACGTACGCCGGCGACGCGACGATCGGGGAGGGCGCCAACATCGGCGCGGGCACGATCTTCGCCAACTACGACGGGGTCGAGAAGAACCACACGACCGTAGGCAATCACTCGTTCGTCGGGTCCAACTCGGTGCTCGTCGCGCCCGTCGAGATCGGTGACGGCGCGTACGTCGCAGCGGGGTCGGCGATCGACGGCAGGGTCGAGCCCGGCCAGATCGCCGTGGCCCGGGGGCGCCAGCGCAACATCGACGGCTGGGTCGCGAGACGTCGCGCCGGCACCAAGACTGCTGCGGCCGCCGAGGCGGCCTCGGCCGAGCACGACTCCCCGAACACGGACGACAGCGAGGGCACCCCGGCATGACCGCCATCAGCATGAAGCGCACCACCGAGAAGAACCTCATGGTGTTCTCGGGTCGGGCCCACCCCGAGCTGGCCCAGGAGGTCGCCAAGGAGCTCGGCACCGAGCTGGTGCCCACCGAGGCCCGCGCGTTCGCCAACTCCGAGATCTACGTGCGCTACGAGGAGTCCGTACGCGGGTGCGACGCCTTCGTGATCCAGAGCCACACCGCTCCGGTCAACGAGTGGATCATGGAGCACCTGATCATGGTCGACGCGCTCAAGCGCGCCTCGGCCAAGCGCATCACGGTCGTGCTGCCGTTCTACGGCTACGCCCGCCAGGACAAGAAGCACCGCGGACGTGAGCCCATCTCGGCCCGCCTGATGGCCGACCTGTTCAAGACCGCGGGTGCCGACCGGCTGATGGCCGTCGACCTGCACACCGACCAGATCCAGGGCTTCTTCGACGGTCCGGTCGACCACCTGATGGCGCTGCCGATCCTGTCGAACTACGTGCGCGAGAAGTACGGCAACGAGGACCTCGCGGTCGTCTCGCCCGACGCCGGCCGCATCAAGGTCGCCGAGCACTGGAGCTCGCGCCTCGGTGGCGCCCCGCTGGCGTTCATCCACAAGACGCGTGACATCACCCGGCCCAACGAGTCGGTCGCCAACCGCGTCGTCGGTCAGGTCGAGGGCCGCACCTGCATCCTGGTGGACGACATGATCGACTCCGGCGGCACGATCTGCCACGCGGCCGAGGCGCTCATGAAGGACGGTGCCGCGAGCGTGGTCATCGCCGCGACGCACCCGATCTTCTCCGACCCGGCCCGCGAGCGCCTGATCAACTCGGTCGCCCGCGAGGTCATCGTCATGGACACGCTGCCCATCGCGCAGGAGAACCGTTTCGACAAGCTCACCGTGCTGTCGATCGCACCGCTGCTGTCGACCGCGATCCGTGAGGTGTTCGAGGACGGCTCGGTCACGAGCATGTTCGACGGCCGCGCCTGAGCAGCAGCCACGCGCTACGAGACGACCCGCTCTTTGCGAGACGACCCGCTGATCTGCGGGTCGTCTCGCAAAGGGCGGGTCGTCTCGTGCTGGGGGAGAGTCTCCCTCGCGGTCACCGGGTCTCGATACAGCTCGCCCTGTGGGGCTCGCCTACTCGACCAGCGGAACGGGCGAGATTTGGGTGCGGGCGCGCGGTCGTCGTACGATCGTCGGCGTTGCCTCGGCGAGGGACGCTGCACGCGCAGGGTCCGTGATCGACGCGGTGGTCCAGATGTCGACGTACGACGTCCGCCGGACTCCCGTGCGTCCCGCCCGCTCGCGCGTACGACGTCCCGCGTCGAGGCCACCGCCTCCATCCACCAGCGACACCCATCAGGAGTCCCTCATGGCCGCCAGCAGCAACAACGAGCTCCGCCTCGTTGCCGAGACCCGTACCGAGTTCGGCAAGGGCGCGGCTCGCCGCATCCGCCGCGCCGACAAGATCCCCGCCGTGCTCTACGGCCACGGTGAGGCCCCGACCCACCTGACGCTGCCGTTCCACGACACCTTCCAGGCGCTCAAGCACGTCAACGCGCTGCTCACCATCGAGCTCGACGGTCAGGACCAGCTCGCGCTGGCCAAGGACGTCCAGCGTGACCCGCTGAAGCCGATCATCGAGCACATCGACCTGGTCATCGTCCGCAAGGGCGAGAAGGTCACCGTCGACATCCCGGTGCACGTCGAGGGCGAGGCCGGTCCCGAGACCGTCATCACCGTCGAGAACCAGACGCTGTCCGTCGAGGCCGACGCCACCGACATCCCCGAGTCGCTCACCGTCTCGGTCGAGGGCCTGGAGGCCGGCAGCCAGATCCTGGCCAAGGACGTCACCCTGCCCGCCGGCTCCACCCTCATCGCCGACGAGGAGCTGCTGGTCATCAACATCACCCAGCAGGTCTCGCAGGAGGAGCTCGACGCCGAGCTCGAGGAGGCCGAGGCCGAGGCCGGCATCGAGAAGGACGAGTCCGACGAGGCTGCCGAGGGCGGCGACGACGCTGCCGAGGGTAGCGAGGACAAGGCCGACGACGAGGGCTGATCCCCGTCTCTTCGCTTCACGACGAAGGCCCGTCCGGCACTGCCGGGCGGGCCTTCGCTCGTCCGTGCTCGAAGGAGTGACATGACCGACTGGGGTGACGACGTCGGCGTACGCCTGCCAGGTGGCAACGTCGGCGGTGCGTGGCTGGTCGGCGACACGGTGCGGCGTACGACGGGTCCGTGGTCGCCGGCCGTGCACGCTCTGCTGCAGCATCTGGAGGATCGCGGGCTCGGCGGCGTGCCCCGGTTCCTCGGGCACGACGACCTGGGCCGTGAGGTGCTCACCTATCTGCCGGGCCGTGTCGTCGACGTCGACCACGACGAGCTGACCGACGCGCAGCTCGTCGACATGGTGGCGTGGACCCGTCGGCTGCACGACGCGCTCGCCGGGTTCGAGCACCCGGGGCCGTGGCGCTTCCCTGGGCCTGATGCGCCAACGACGTTGGGGCACAACGACATCGCGCCCTACAACGTGTGCTTCGAGAGCGACCGGCTGGCGGGGGTGTTCGACTGGGACCTCGCCGGCCCGACCACCGCGCTGCTGGAGCTGGGCATGCTCGCGTGGACGGCGGTGCCGCTGTTCCGCGAGGTGCCGGACGCCGACGTCGTACGCCGGCTGCGGCTGATCGCACGACCTACGGCGGAGTGTCGGCGACGCAGGTGCTGGAAGCCTGCCTCGAGCGGGCGCAGCTGGCGATCGACGGCATCGCCGCCGCAGTGGCCGCAGGTGACGAGGGCATGATCCACCTGGCGCGCACGACCGGTGAGCCCGAGCCGATGCGCCGCCGCCGTGCAGCGCTGCTGGAGCGGACGCCGAGGCTGCTGGCGCTGCTCGAGGTCTGAGAGGATCTGCCCCGTGGATACCTGGCTCGTGGTCGGACTCGGCAACCCCGGCGCGTCGTACGCCGGCAACCGGCACAACGTCGGTGCGATGGTCATCGACGAGCTCGCGCAGCGCGGGGGAGCGACGCTGCGCACCCACAAGGCACGCGCCCGCGCCGCGGAGGTCCGCCTCGGCACGCTGCCGGGCGGGGCGCCCTGCCCGAAGGCCGTCGTCGCGGTGCCGCTGACCTACATGAACGAGTCGGGCGGCCCGGTCGCCGGGCTCATGAACTTCTTCAAGGTGCCGGCCGAGCGCCTGATCGTGGTGCACGACGAGCTCGACATCGACTTCGCCCAGCTGCGCCTCAAGCTCGGCGGCGGCGAGGGCGGCCACAACGGTCTGCGCTCCATCACCAAGTCGGCCGGCACCAAGGACTACCTGCGGGTGCGCGTCGGCATCGGTCGTCCGCCGGGCCGGATGGACGCTGCGGCGTACGTGCTCAAGGACTTCTCGCCGAGTGAGCGCAAGGAGCTGGACTTCCTGCTGCCCGACGCGGCCGATGCGGTCGAGCGGCTGGTGCACGACGGGCTGACGACCGCCCAGAACGTCGTCCACGCCCGCTGAACACGATCTGCCCACCGGACCGACGAGCTGTACCTCGAGCATGACGGTCGGTTGACCTTTTCTTGACGTTCTCCGGACAGGCAGGGGTTGTACCTCGTAACCTGTGCTGGTCAGGGGAGTGGTCTGGTCGGGGGGGGGGGGGGATCAGGCCGCGCAGTCAAGGGGCGATCAAGCAGAGCTGCTTCAGCATGTTTCGGCCGCGTGTGAGCGCCATCACACACATCACACCGCTCGCGGGTGATGTTGAGCGCGCCGCGGCGACCGGATCGAAGTGGCGGACCACCTCTTGACCAAGTCTTTACTTTTTCCTGACCTTTTCAGTAAGGTCCGGTTCTGACGGGGAAGGTGTTCAGGGGGCAAGGCATGAGGGGCACGACGCAGCCGGCGTCGGCCGCGCGCGGAGCGCGGTCACGTGGCGCCGGGCAGGTGGCGCGGGCATGACGGACATCATTCAGGCGCCGCAGCAGGTGTCGGACGCCGAACTCGCCCAGGCGTGGGCGAGCACGGGCTCACCCGCGCGACCGCGTCGCGCCCAGCGGGACGACGTTGCCGCGGCACCGCGCTCTCGGCGCCACCAGCGCCGCGCGACCTGGCTGCCTCAGTACGTCCGCCGCGCGCTCGCCCTCGACGCGTTCGCGGGGCTGGCCGCCACCCTGGTCGCCCTCGCGATGGTGCGCGTGAGCGACTCCGCGCGCGTCGGTCCGGTCGTGGCCACGCTCGCGCTCGTCGTGGTCCCGGCTGCCTGGCTCGCGGCGATGGCGCAGGCCCGCGGCTACGAACGCCGCCTGCTGGGCGTGGGCGCCGAAGAGCTGCGCGCGGTGCCCCGCGCCGTCGTACGCCTGCTCGCCGTGACCGCTGTCGTGACACTGGCCGTGGGCGACCCCGTCACCGACCTGGCGCGGGTGCTGGTCCTGGTCTTCGTGCCGGTTGTGCTGGTGCTCTCACTGACGTTGCGCTACCTGCTGCGACAGGGGCTGCACCGGCGCCGGCACCGCGGCTCCGCGATGCAGCGCGCGGTCGTCGTCGGCTGCGGTGAGGCTGCTGGCGAGCTCATCGCCGACCTGCGCCGCGACGCCAGCCAAGGGCTGCGTCCCGTCGCGGCCTGCACCACCGCCACCGAGCCGGTCGCCGAGGGCCTGGCCCGACACGCGGGCGTCTCCGACACGTTGCGGATCGTCGACGAGACGTTCGCCGACGTCGTCGTGATCGCCCACCCGTCGGCTCTGACGCCGCCCGAGCTGCGACGGCTGTCCTGGGCGCTGGAGTCGCGCCAGGTCGAGCTGATGATCTCGCCCGGCATCATGGAGGTCGCCGGACCTCGGCTGTCCTTCCGTCCGTCCGCGACGCTCTCGCTCGTGCACGTCGAGCAGCCCGCCGCTGACGGGGGAGCGCTGCTCGGCAAGGCGCTGTTCGACCGGTCGCTCGCGCTGATGCTGCTCGTCATCGCCTCGCCCGTGCTCGCGCTCACCGCGCTCGCCATCAAGATCGACAGCCGCGGGCCCGTGCTGTTCCGTCAGGTGCGCGTCGGCGCCCACGGCAAGTCGTTCAAGATCCTCAAGCTGCGTTCGATGGTGGTCGAGGCCGAGGACCGGCTCGAGGCTGTCCGCGCTGAGGCCGACCACGGCAACGGCCGGCTCTACAAGCGACACGACGATCCTCGAGTCACCAATGTCGGCAGGGTGATCCGGCGGTTCTCCATCGACGAGCTGCCGCAGCTCGTCAACGTCGTGCGCGGCGACATGTCGCTGGTCGGTCCGCGCCCGCCGCTGCACGACGAGGTCGCCCAGTACGAAGACGACGCGATCCGTCGGCTGCGTGTCCGGCCCGGTCTCACCGGCCTGTGGCAGGTCAGCGGTCGCAGCAACCTGTCCTGGGACGAGTCGCTGCGGCTCGACCTGCGCTACGTCGACAACTGGTCGATGATGCTCGACCTGCAGATCCTGTGGCGCACCGGCCGGGCCGTCCTGCGCGGCGAAGGAGCGTACTGAATGTCGTTGCGTATCAACGGTTCTCACGCGGCGGCGGTCGCAGTCTTCGTACTGGCACTCGGGCTGAGCGGCTGCGGGGACGACGCGTCCGAACCGGCCGCCGGCGTGGCCGCCCAGGCAGCGGCGACCACTGGGACGTCGGGCGTGCCCACCGAGTCGATGCCCACCACGGCGCAGCCGCCCGCGGTGCGTCGAGCGCCTGCGAGCCCGACACCGGTCCTGCGCAACGGGCACAAGCCGAAGCCGACAGCGTCCGCCTCCGCACGGGCACTGCGCGAACAGGTGTCCTACTCCGACGGCTTGCACCTGCAGGTCACCCGGGTCGTGCAGGGCAAGATCAGCGGGCAGGGCCCCGGGGTCTTCAACAACCGGCCGACCACGTCCTTCGACGTCACGCTCACCAACAGCACCGCGCGACCGGTCGACCTCAGCGCCGTCGTCGTCTCCGTGTCCTACGGCAAGCCTGCCGTCGAGGCACCGCCGGCGTACGACGACCGCTCGCTCGACTTCGGCGGCGTCGTCCAGCCAGGGCGCACGGCCAAAGCCACGTACGGCTTCTCGGTGCCCGCCGCTCAGCTGGGGTCGGTGACCCTCGCGATCGACATCGACGGTGAGCACACCGTCGCCACCATGACGGGCGCTGCCCGATGATCACCCACCCGCCGACGAGCTCGGCCGCCACATCAGGAGCACCCATGCCGCACTCACGACCCGGTGCCTCCGCGCTCCGGGCCGGCGCTCTCGCCGTCGCCTTCGCCATGCTGGCGGTGCTGCTCGGCACCGTCACCTCGGCTGGCCGTGCTGTCGCCGACACCACGCCGGACGACGGCGTCGCGGCCACGGTGAGCTCGGACGCCCTGCCCACCTGGCAGATCAACGGTGTCGTGTGGCAGCAGGTGACGATCGGCACCACGGTCTACGCGGTCGGCGAGTTCTCCAAGGTGCGCCCGCCAGGTATCGCTCCCGGCGGAGCGGGCGAGCGCGACGCGGGCAACATCTTCGCCTACGACATCCGCACCGGTAACCCCGTCACCGGGTTCGACCACTCCCTCAACGGGCAGGCGCTGTCGATCACCACCTCGCCCGACAAGTCGCGCATCTACGTGGGTGGCGACTTCACCGCCGTCGACGGTCAGCCCCGGGGCCACATCGCGGCGTTCGACGTCTCGACCGGCGCGCTCGACGCGTCGTTCAAGCCCTCGGTCTCCGGGCGTGTGCGAGCGCTCGCGGCCACGGCCAGCACGGTCTACGCCGGCGGCGAGTTCAACGGTGCGGCCGGGCAGATCCGCAAGCGGCTGGCCGCCGTCAACAGCTCGACCGGCGCGCTCCTGCCCTGGGCACCGCAGACCGACGGCTACTACGTCTGGTCCATGACCCTGACCCCCGACGCGTCCAAGCTCGTCGTCGGCGGCCAGTTCCAGCGGCTCAACGACCAGGTCGTCAACGGTATGGGCGCGCTCGACCTCAGCACCGGCCAGAACCTCCCGTGGGCGGCCAACTCGGTGATCAAGGACTACAACAACGGCGGCATCGTGTCGCTGCGCGCCGACGGCCAGCAGGTGTACGGCACCGGCTTCGCGTTCGGCAGCGGCGGCACCTTCGAGGGCACGTTCGCGCTCGACCCGAGCAACGGCGGTATCAACTGGCTCAACGACTGCCAGGGCGACACCTACGACGCCTACCCCATGGGTGAGGTCGTCTACACCGTCAGCCACGTGCACTCCTGCGACATGATCGGCGCCGTGCCCGAGGGCAACCCGCGATCGCTCAACCAGCGGCACGCGCTGGCGTTCTCGACCCAGGCCAACACCGTCAACGACGGCCCCGACCAGTACGGCTGGAACTACAAGGGCCGCCCGGGTTCCAAGGCGCTGCAGTGGTTCCCGGACTTCGCCTGGGGCAGCTACACCTCCTCCAAGCAGGCCGGCTGGACGGTCACGGGCAACGGTGACTACATCGCCGTGGGTGGTGAGTTCCCCGCGGTCAACGGTCGCAACCAGCAGGGCCTCGTGCGCTTCGCCGTCAAGGACAAGGCACCCAACCAGCGCGGCCCCCAGACCGGTCGAGGCCCCAACCCGGCGGCGTCCGCCACCGGCAACGGCACCGTGCGGCTGACGTGGGGTGCGGCGTCCGACGAGGACAACGAGAACCTCACCTACGAGATCCACCGCTCGGGCACGACCGGCCCGGTGGGTCAGGTCTCCGGGCGTTCGACCTTCTGGAACACGCCCACCATGACGTTCACCGACGCCGGTGCGCCCTCAGGCCAGAGCGTGACCTACACCGTCAAGGCCAAGGACTCCTTCGGTAACACCCTGACGCTGCCGACCACCTCGCCGGTGACGAGCACGGGTACGCCGCCGTCGGCGTACGCTCGCCGGGTCCTGTCCGACGGGGCCGACCTCTACTGGCGACTCGGTGACTCGGGCAGCACGATCCGCGACTGGGCCGGCAGCAACAACGGCACGACCCGCGGCAACGTGTCCCGCGCGGTCACCGGTGCGGTCAGTGGTGACAGCGACCGGGCGCTCGAGCTCGACCCCAGCGGCTTCCTCACCAGCGCCGGCGCGGTGTCCAGCGGTTCGTCCGTGGCCGCTCCGCAGACCATCAGTGTCGAGGCCTGGGTCAAGACGTCCTCGACCAAGGGCGGCAAGATCCTCGGCATCGGCAGCTCCAAGACGGGCACCTCGTCCACGCACGACCGCAACCTTTATCTGGACAGCTCCGGGCACCTGGTCTTCGGCGTCAGCGACGGCAGCGTCAAGACCGTCCAGAGCCCGGCGACCTACAACGACGGCACGTGGCACCACGTCGTCGGCACGGCCACGGGCGGCTCGCTGAAGCTGTACGTCGACGGCTCCGAGAAGGCTGCCCGCAGCGATGTCGGCACGCCCCGGGCCGTGAGCGGCTACTGGCGCAGCGGTGACAGCCTGTCCGGCTGGCCGGGCGACCCGAGCGCCGACTCGGTCGACGGCGTGATCGACGACGCGGCCGTCTACCCGACGGTGCTGAGCGCCGCGTCGATCGCCTCGCACCACCAGCTGGGCTCGACCGGTGCGATCGCCAACGTCCCGCCGACGGCGGCGTTCACCGCGACGGGCGGACAGCTGTCCGCGACGTTCGACGCGTCGGCGTCCTCCGATGCGGACGGCTCGGTCGCGTCGTACGCGTGGGACTTCGGTGACGGGTCGAGCGGCACGGGCGCGAAGCCGTCCCACACGTACGCAGCGGCCGGCACCTACACCGTGCGTCTCACCGTGACTGATGACAAGGGCGCCACCGGCACCCTGACCAAGCAGGTCACCGTGACCGCTCCGCCGGCGAATCAGCCTCCGGCAGCAGCGTTCTCGAGCGATGCGACCCAGCTGACGGTGGCGCTCGACGGCAGCGCGTCGACCGATGCGGACGGCTCGGTCGCGTCGTACGCGTGGGACTTCGGTGACGGGTCGAGCGGCACGGGCGCGAAGCCGTCGCACACGTACGCCGCCGCCGGCACCTACACCGTGCGTCTCACCGTGACCGATGACAAGGGCGCCACCGACAGCGTCAGCCACGACGTCACCGTGCAGGCCCCGGCGGCCGCGATCGTGGTCGACGACTTCAACCGCGATGTCACCGGTGGGCTCGGCTCGGCCGACACCGGTGGTGCGTGGACCCTGTCCGGCTCGGCCGCGCGCTTCTCGGTCGACGGCGACAAGGGCCAGCTCGAGATGGCGGCAGCCGGCAGCGGCGTGAAGGCCTCGCTGGGCTCGGTGTCGGTCACCGACACCGACCTCACGGTCGACACCGAGCTCAACAAGGCTCCGGCAGGTGCGTCGGTCTACACCTACGCGACCGTGCGCCGGGTCGGGACGACCGCCTACGTCGCCAAGCTGCGCTGGCGTGAGACCGGTGCTGTCGAGCTCTACCTCACCAAGGTCGTCGACGGGGTCGAGACCACGCTCGCCGGTGGTGGCAGCATCCCCGGCGTGACGGTCGACGACACCCTCACGCTGCGGCTGCAGGCCGTCGGTACGACGGTGCGCGCCAAGGTGTGGACGGCCGGCTCGACCGAGCCCAGCACCTGGCGCAACAGCGTGACCGACACGACGGCAGCCCTGCAGCGGCCCGGCGGCATCGGCCTCGAGGTCTACCTCGCCGGCACGGTCACCAATGCCCCCATCAAGGCGCTGTTCGACAACCTCCTCGTGAAGCCCGCCCAGGAGTGAGGAGTGCCGGCGGATGACCTCACGGTCATCCGCCGGACCTGATGGAGTGTGAGATCGGATGACGAACGCCGACGTGCGGCCGGCGCCCCCGAGCGGGCTCGGCCGCCGCGCGGTCCGTGGGGCTGTCCTGGTCGTCGGCGGCCAGGTCGGGCGCATCGTGATCCAGGTCGTCTCGGTCGTCGTCCTCGCACGGCTGCTCGCACCGCACGACTACGGGCTCGTCGCCATGGTCATGGCCGTGGTCGGGGTCGCGGACATCTTCCGCGACTTCGGGCTCTCGGCGGCCGCGGTGCAGGCGCGCGAGCTGTCCAGGGCGCAGCGCGACAACCTGTTCTGGATCAACGTCGTGCTCGGGCTCGGACTGGCGGGGTTGGCCGTGCTCGCGGCACCGCTGGTGGCCGATGCGTACGGCCGCGATGAGCTCGTCGACCTCACACGGGTGCTCGCGCTGCTCTTCGTCGTCAACGGCGTCGCGACGCAGTACCGCGCCGACCTCAACAGGCGCCTGCACTTCGGTGCGCTCGCGTTCGCTGACGTCGCCGCCTCGCTGGCCGGGTTGCTGGCGGGGGTGATCGCGGCCCTCAACGGCGCGGGCTACTGGTCGCTCGCGGCCCAGCAGCTGACCCAGGTCACGACCATGATGGTGCTGGTCGTCGTCCGTGCCGGATGGCGGCCGGGCGCCCCGGACCGTTCGGCGCCGATGGCGGGGCTGGTCCGGTTCGGCTGGCACCTGGTCGGCTCGCAGGTCGTCGGCTACGTCGGCAACAACGCCGACACGTTCGTGATCGGGACACGTTTCGGGGCTGCTCCGCTCGGGCTGTACAACCGCGGGTTCCAGCTGCTCATGACGCCGCTCGGCCAGCTGCGCGGGCCGACGACGTCGGTGGCGCTGCCCGTCCTGTCGCGCATCCAGGACGACGTGCCCCGCTACCAGTCCTTCCTGCTGCGAGGGCAGCTCGCGCTCGGCTACGGCCTGGTGGTCGGGCTGGGGCTGGTCGCCGGAGCCGCGGCCCCGATCACCGCGGTCTTCCTGGGGGAGCAGTGGGTCGAGGTGGTCCCGATCCTGCGCGCCCTTGCCATCGCCGGCGGGCTGCAGACCCTGGCCTTCGTCGGCTACTGGGTCTACCTGTCCCGCGGACTCACCGCGCAGCTGCGGCGCTACACCGTCCTCACGGCGGGCCTGCGGATCGGGTGCATCCTGATCGGCAGCCACTGGGGCGTCCGTGGGGTGGCGGTCGCCTACGCCACCGCGGCTGCGCTGGAGTGGCCCCTGTCGATCTGGTGGTTGTCGCGCATGTCACCGCTGCCGGCCGGTGGGCTGGTGCGCGGAGCAGTCCGCATCATCGTCGTCGCCGCAGCCGCCGGTGTCGCGTCGTGGGGTGCGGCGACCGCGGCCGCGACGTGGGCACCTGCGGTCGGGCTGCTGCTGGCGGCTCTCGCCGGGCTCGCAGCGGTCGCCGTCCTCGTGCGGGTCGTCCCCGCACTCGGCGACGACGTACGCCAGGTGCTCGCGGCCGTCCGACAGGCCAGGAGGGCGCGCGCATGAGCGAGGCTCTCCGGTCGACGGCGATCGTCGTCGTCAGCTATGCCAGCGCGCATCTGCTGCGCACCCACCTGGTCGCCGTCGCAGACTCCGCACCCGGCGTACAGGTCGTTGTGGTCGACAACTGGACGACCTCCGAGGAGCGCGCCGCGGTCGAGCAGCTGTGCGCCGAGCAGGGCTGGACCGCGATCTGCTCCGACACCAACCTCGGGTTCGGCGGTGGCGTCAACCTCGGCGCGACGGCTGCGCTCGAGGCGGGCGCCGACGTCCTCGTGCTGCTCAACCCCGACGCGTCCGTCGACGGTGCGAGTCTGGGACGCATGATCGACCGGGTCCGGCACGACCCCTGGGCGATGCGCGCACCGCGGATCGTCCGCTCCGACGGCAGCCTGTGGTTCGACGGCATCGACCTGTGGCTGTCCGACGGTCACATGAGCGCGACCCGCAACCGACCCGCGGGCACCGACGAGACCGAGGTCGTCCCGTGGCTGACGGGTGCGTGCCTGGTGCTCAGCCGTCAGCTGTGGCAGCGGCTCGACGGCTTCGACGAGGAGTACTTCCTCTACTGGGAGGACGTCGACCTGTCCCACCGCGCTCTCGCATCCGGCGCGAGCATCGCGGTCGACCACGACTGCACAGCGGTCCACGACGAGGGCGGTTCGCAGACCTCGGGTTCGGGCGCCCGGGACAAGTCCGACCTCTACTACTACTTCAACATCCGTAACCGTCTGCTGTTCGCGGCCAAGAACCTCGACGCCGGCACCCAGCGGCGCTGGCGCCGCACGAGTACCCGGGCGGCGTACGACATCCTCCTGCGCGGTGGCCGCCGGCACCTGCTGTCCCGGCGCGGGCCGGCGCCGACCGCGGTGCGCGCGACGCTCCACGGGCGACGCGCGCTGCGCCGGACGGGAGGCTGAGTCATGTCGTCCCTGCCTCTGGGGCTCAGCTCGGGCCCGAGTGTCGACCGGCTGGTCCTGCTGGGCGCCGCCGCGACGTTCGCCGCCCTGCTCGTCGTCGCGCTCCGACGCTCCACGCGCGCGGCACTCGGGCTCTGGCTGGCCGTCGCGTGCTTCGTGCCGTGCTGGATGAGCGTCAAGGTCCAGTTCGACTTCCCGCCGACCTCGGCGATCGGACTGGTCGTGCTCGCGGCGGCCGTGCCGTTCGCGGTGACCCGGCTGCACTGGGTCGACTGGCTGCTCCTGTCGTTCGTCGGCCTCGTGGTCCTCGCGCTCCTCATGCGCGCGGGGTCCCTCGCCGGTGCGTTCGCGGTGCTGGCGCAGTGGGCCGTCGGCTACCTGGTGGGTCGCATCCTGCCGTCGAAGGTCGGTCTGACCTGGACCTACCGGTGCATCACGGTGCTGTTCGCCGTCGTCGCGGCGCTGGCCCTCGTGGAGTTCCTGCTCTCCTGGAACCCGTTCGTCTCGCTCAGCCGAGGCAACGCGGCGTACGAGCTGTGGGGGCAGCTGCAGGAGCGCGGCGGGATCGTCCGCGCGGAGGGGGCGTTCGGGCACTCGATCGCGCTGGGCGCCTGCCTGGCGATGGCCGTCCCGGTCGCGCTCGCGTCCGACCTGCGCCCCCCGCTACGGGTGAGCATCGCGGTGCTGCTGGTCGCCGCCACGGTCGTGACGTTCAGTCGTACGGCCATCGGCTGCGCCCTGCTCGGCCTGGTGCTGATGCTCCTCCTGGACCGCAGCGGGGCGCTGCCCACCCGAGCACGACTCGGCCTCATCGGCTGTCTGGTCGTGGCGGCCGTCGCACTGCAGTCGCGCATCCTGGGCGTGTTCAGCGCCGCGGGCGACGAGGCGACCAACAGTGCGGCGTACCGGCTCGACCTGCTCGGCCTGCTGCCCGATGTGAGTCTGCTCGGCGAGAGCCCGAGCGTCACGCGCAGCCCGACCGGCGACGTCTACGTCGGGGCGTTCCACTCGATCGACAGCGCCTGGCTGCTGCTCGGCCTGACCTACGGTGCGCTCGCCCTGGGGCTGGTCACGGTGGTGTACGCCGGCGCGGCGCTCGCGGTCCTGGCACGTCGGGCCACAGCGCCGACGATCGCGGTGGTGGCGCAGGGACCGGCGCTGGTGACGGTCGCACTGATCACGCAGTACGCCACGGTCTTCTGGTTCTTCGCGGGCCTGGCTGTGACCGCACAGCTCGCGGCCCGTCCGGCCACGGGCGAGAAGTCCGCAGAACGACGGCTCGAGCACGAGCCGCAACTAGACTCCTCCGGGTCAGCCGTGGTGGCTGGGACGGGGACATCTGATCGACGACAAGGGGACCGGGCACACATCGCCCGGCGCATCGAGCTGAGGGCACCACGATGAACGACCAACCGAACCGCACGACCGCGACGGGGATCCGGCACTACCTGAGCGTGCTGCGCAAGCGGTGGTCGATCATCGCAGCGCTCACGGTCCTGGGCGGCTCGTCGGCCCTGGCGCTGTCCGTCGCGGCCACACCGACCTACACCTCGGTGTCCCGGGTCTACTTCTCGCTGCCGACCGGCACCTCGGGCAGCGACCTGTCACAGGGCTCCACCTACGCGCAGAGCCAGATGGTCTCCTACGCCTCGCTCGCCGAGCAGCCCCTCGTGCTGGACCGGGTGATCGCCTCACAGCACCTCGACATGACCGCGCAGCAGCTCGCCGACAAGATCAAGGCCACGGCCGCCAAGGACACCGTGATCCTGCAGATCGCCGTGACCGACACCTCCGACGTGCGGGCTGCTCAGATCGCCAACAGCGTGTCGACCGAGCTCTCCCGGGCGGCGCGCGAGCTGGCGCCCAAGGGTGAGCAGGACCGCGCCACCATCGAGGCGACGCCGGTCGCGGTCGCGACGCCTGCCAAGCATCCGTCGTCCCCCAACACCCGACGCAATGTCGCGGCCGGCCTGGCAGCAGGTCTGGTGCTCGGAGTGCTGACGGCGTTCGCGCGTGATGCTCTCGACACCCGCGTGCGCACGGCGGAGGACATCAACGGTCTGACCGACGCGCCGGTGCTCGGTGAGGTCGGTGTCTCCAAGTCGCCCGAACGGCACGGGCACCTCGTACGCCTCGCGCCCAGAGGGCGTGAGGCCGAGGCCTTCCGCCGGGCTCGTACCAACCTGAAGTTCCTCGGTATCGACCAGCGACCGCTGATCGTGGTCATCACCTCGGCCGTCGAGGGCGAGGGCAAGTCCAGTACGGCGATGAACCTCGCGGTCGCGATCGCCGAGGCGCACACCCGGGTCCTGCTCATCGACGCCGACCTGCGCCGTCCCTCGCTCTCGCGCTACACCGGTCTCGAGGGCAGTGTCGGCCTGACGACCGTGCTCATCGGACAGGCCGACCTGGACGACGTCATCCAGCCCTGGGGTGACACGAGCCTGGACATCATCACCTCGGGTGACATCCCGCCCAACCCGAGTGAGCTGCTCGACTCGCGGGCGATGCAGCGTCTCCTGGACCAGGCGCGTCCGTCGTACGACGTCATCCTGATCGACTGCGCGCCGGTGCTCCCCGTGACCGACCCGGCCATCCTCGCGCGGTCGGTGTCCGGTGCGGTGCTGGTCGCGAGCGCGGCCAAGGTGACCCGTCAGCAGGTGGGCGAGGCCCTCGACCGTCTGCGTGCGGTCGATGCGCGGCTGCTCGGCGTCGTGCTCAACCAGGTCAAGCGCAAGGACGAGTTCGCCTACTACGAGTACGTCCCGGACGAGGAGCCGCAGACGCGCTCGCGGGCTGCCCGAGCGCGGCGGGCTTCCGCTCCCGCCGAGGCACGGCCGGTGCTGCCGCCTGCGTCGTCCGCGGCCGACGGCTGGAGCCCGACGACGAGTGTCGCCGAGGCGGACGACGCCGGTGAGGACCAGACACTGACGGACCTCACCCCGCACCGCGACGCCCGCGCCGTACGCGACGTACACGACGACGCGGATGGCGCGCCGGAGCCGCGCCGCTCGCTGGGAGCGTCGTACGACGACCGGTCCGAGGACTCCGAGGACGAGGAGCCGGACCTGCCCGAGGCGGACGACGATCGCGAGCGCGCCGGGCGCGGTGCGAGCCGCTGGTCGGCCCGTCGTGGCTGACGTCGCATCTGGTCCGACCGTCCTGGTCGCCCATCCGGCTGCCGACGTCTACGGGTCGGATCTGCAGCTGCTCGAGTCGATCTCGGGCCTGGTTGCTGCCGGTTGGCGCGTGGTCGTCGCGATGCCCGAGCACGGACCGCTGCACGAGCTCGTACGCCGACGTGGCGGTGAGCCGCAGGTCGTCGACTTCCCGGTGCTGCGGCGCGCCAGCAGCTCAGCCGGCGGGCTCGCCGGTCTCGCCGTCGCCGGCGCACGGGCGGCCACCGGCCTGCGACGCGTCGTCCGCCAGGTCGGTGCAGACGTCCTGTACGTCAACACGGTGACCCTCCCGTGGTGGCTGACGGCCGGACGACTCGCGCGGGTGCCGACCTTGTGCCACGTCCACGAGGCGGAGGACCAGGACCCGTGGCCGGTACGAGCCGCCCTCGGCGCACCGCTGCTGCAGGCCCATCGGCTCATCGTGATCAGCCGGGCCGCGTCTGCGGCCGCCGAGGTCGTGCCCGGCCTCCGACGCCGAGCACGCCTGATCTACAACGGTGTTCCGCAGCCCGAGACCGCCGTGACTGCGGGATCCCCGGGGCCGGCGTTCCGGCTCGCGGTGGTCGGACGCCTCTCACCGCGCAAGGCCCCGCACGTGGCGCTGGAGGCTGTCGCGCTCCTGCGAGCACAGGGCCGTGAGGTCACTCTGGAGGTCTGCGGGACGGCGTTCGCGGGGTATGAGGCGTACGAGTCCGAGCTGCGCGAGCGAGCCGAGCAGGACGACCTGCGCGGAGCAGTGCAGTTCTCGGGCTACGTCTCGCCCATCTGGTCGGTGCTCGAGCGTGCGGATGTCGTGGTCGCTCCGTCGTTGCGTGAGCCGTTCGGCAACGCGGTCGTCGAGGCGCAGCTCGCCGGACGACCTGTTGTCGCCGCCGCTGCTCTCGGACACCTCGAGACGATCGAGGACGGCGTCACCGGTCTGCTGACCCCGCCCGGCGATGCCGAGGCCCTCGCCCGAGCAGTCGCCACCTTGATGGACGACCCGTCGCGTGCGGCGTCGATGGGGGAGCGGGCGCGGCTCGAGGCGCGGCGAAGGTTCTCGGTCGAGCGCTATCAGCGCGAGGTCGTCGAGCTGGTGACCTCGCTCGTGCCCTGAGGGGTCACGACTCGCGTGCGTACTGCTCGTACGGTCGGCCGACGGCGCCGTCGATCATGCCGAGCCCGCGGTGGAGCACGGCGAGTCCGCGTGCGTGATGGTGAGCCGAGCCCGACACCCGTCCGACACCGGAGCGGGCCCACCCCTGGCCGATGAGGACGGCACCTGCTGCGAGCCGGCGCGCGCGGACGCGGCGACGCGCCGCCGTGCTCGTCGCGAGGTGCAGGTCGACGAGGCTGGCGACGTTGCCGTGGCTTCGCTTGCGCTGCAGGACCCACGAGCGGGTGAGGCGCTCGACGGGGACGCGGTCCTCGACGACCGCTTCGTCGCACCAGCGGATCTCGCCGCCTGACGCGACCAGCCGGCGCCCGAAGAGCGTGTCCTCGCCGCCGGTCAGGCCGAAGGGCTCCTCGAACAGCAGCCCGGCGCGGCGTACCTGATGCAGGTCGAGCAGCAGGTTGCCTGCGGCGGCCGTCGGCATCGTCGAGCCGGTCACGCGGACCGGCCGGTCGAAGAAGCCGCCGGCGAGCAGCCACGGGTCCGGCTGTCCCAGGTAGGACGGCACCACGCGTCCCGGCACGGCGGCCGCACCGGTGTCGTGCCACACGCGCAGCAGAGCGTCGAGCCAGCCGTCCCGCGGTCGTTCGTCGTCGTCGATGAACACCAGCAGGTCGGCGGCGGAGGCCTCGTGCAGGGCGCGGTTGCGCGCCGCCGCGATACCCGCCTGCGGCTCGACCACGTAGCGCAGGTGGGGCGCTGCGAGGGCCGCGACGGCTGACCGCGCGCTCGCGGCCGGGTCGTTGTCGACCACGCAGACCTCGACCGGGTGATCGCTCACCTGTGCCTGTGCGAGCACAGCGGGGAGGTTGGCGCTGAGCTCGTCCGGCCGCTGATAGGTGAGCACCGCCACCAGCACCCGCGGCAGGTGCGATGGCCTGGTCATGACGCGGTGGGCACGAGCGGGCTGCGGCGCTCGTGCCCCTGGACGGCACGCCGGAACGCGTCGACGTGCAGCGCCGCCGAACGCTCCCACTCGCGCGCGCTCAGGTCAGGGCGGCCTCCGGGCCGACGGTTGCTGACGGCGTCGAGCGCGCGCAGCAGGTCGGCTCCGCTCAGCTCGCCGTCGTAGAGGTGGACCCAGTCGGAGCCCACCTCGGCCCGCAGATCACGGTTCACGTCGTTGTCCTGCATCAGGACGGGGCGGTCGAGGGAGAGGGCGGCGAGCGCACTGCCGGAGTTGTGCATGTCGCGGTGGGGCAGCACCACGAGCTCGGCGCGGGTGATCGCGGCCACCAGGTCGGCGTCCTCGAGGAAGTCGAGGGTGAGGTGGATGCGGTCGTCGCGGGCGGCGTACGCGCGCAGCCCGTCGGCCAGCGTCTGCGTGGACGGTCGACCCTCGACGGTGAGGCTGAGCTCTGGCCGTGCCGCGTGGGTCTCGGTGAACGCCGCGCACAGTGCGTCGACGCCCTTGTAGCGGCGGATCATGCCGACGTAGGCGATGCGGCCGGCGACGGCGTCGTGCCGCGGGAACCGGTCGTACCAGTCGCGGTAGTGGCCGTGCGCGATGATCGAGCGGGATGCATCACCCGGCGTCGGGGTGTGCTCGTTGAGGCAGACACGGTGTGTGGTCTGCCGGTCAAAAGCCTTGAGCAGCAACGTCTCTCGGCGGCTGAGGCCTTGCGGGAGGTCGATGTTGTGGACCGTGCGCACGATGGCCGTGCCGGTCAGCCGCCACTTGACCAGCGCGGCAGCGAACATTGCCTGCCGGGCAGCGCGCACCGCGGCCGATCGGCCGTTGAGGCGCGCCTCGGGCCAGTGCGCGTGAAAGACGTCGTGACGTCGCAGCAGCGCCTCGCGCCAGCTGAAGTAGCGCAGGTCGATCTCGGGCGACCGGTCGAGCCACTGGCCGAGCATGACGTTGTAGGGGTTGGTCGTGGGGAGCGGTCGTGGACCGGACTGCAGCACGGTGAGGGCGCCGGTGCCGTCACGTCCGTGGTCGGCCGTCACGGCTGCGCGGCCCGGTCGGCGTCGATGCGGCGCAGCTCGGCGTACCAGCGCACGAGGCCGATCGCGAGCAGGCCGACGTTGGCGGCCGCCAGCAGGGCGTAGACGGTGACGAAACCGGCGTGCCAGCCCCAGAGCAGGAACACCAGGCAGAGCAGCCCGTAGTCGTTGGGGATGACGATCAACGACCGCAGCACCGAGGGTCGACCGTCGTCGGGCGCGGGGGTGATGCCGACCCGGCGACGCAGCTGGTCGACCAGGATGATCGCGAAGAAGAACACTGCGGACTGCACGCAGAACACGATCGGCACGAGCAGCCATCCGTCGGACACGTCGAACCCGCGGTACCACCCGATCAGCACGGCGAGGTGCAGGGCCGAGATCTTGAGGCAGTCGACGACGTGGTCGAGCCACTCACCCGACATGCTGCCGGCGCCCGTGAGCCGCGCGAGCTGCCCGTCTGCCGCATCGAGGGCGTAGCCGAGCACGAGCAGCACCGCCACGGCGATGCCGGTCCACAGCGACGCCGGCGCGAGGGCGATCAGCGCGACGCCGGTGAAGGTCGTCGCGGCACTGATCAGGGTGACCTGGTCAGGCGTGCGTCCGAGCACGTACGCCGTGGCCGCCAGTCGCCGTCCGAGCGGTCGGTTGACCCACCTGGAGTACGCGGCTGCACCGCGGTTGCTCTTCTGTGCGGCTGCGAGGCGGGCCACGGCCTCACCCCACGTCATGGCCCCAGCAGCCGGGCGCGCGACAGCGCTGCGCATCACATCCCCCTTCTCCCCGTTTTGCGCATTCTAAACGCCTAGATGATCTAACCTCGACCGTTGGGGAAACTCTTGGCGCGGGCTGCTGCGCTGTGTAACGACGTGACTTTGGGGGAGCTCTTCAGTGCGCATTGCCTTGATCGGGACCAGGGGTGTGCCCGCGCGATACGGGGGTTTCGAGACGGCGGCCGAGGAGATCGGTCGCCGTCTCGTCGAGCGCGGGCACGACGTGACCGTCTACTGCCGTGACGACGGGTCGGGCGCACGCCCGGAGCGCCATCTCGGCATGGAGCTGGTTCACCTGCCCGCAGTGCGGCACCGCACCCTCGAGACGCTGAGTCACACGGCGCTGTCGGTGCTGCACCAGGCCGCCACGGGGCGCGCCGACGTCGCACTGGTCTTCAACGCTGCCAACGCGGTGTTCCTCCCGATGCTGAGGCTGCGGCGTACGCCGGCCGCGACCCACGTCGACGGGCTGGAGTGGCGCCGTGGCAAGTGGGGTCCGGGTGGCCAGCGCTACTACCGGATGGCCGAGGCGCTCTCGGTGCGCTGGTCGGACGCGCTCATCGCCGATGCTGCGGGGATCGCCGACTACTACGAGGACGAGTTCGGCGCGGTCACGCACCAGATCGCCTACGGCGCCCCGATCCTGGAGGTGCCCGGCCACGCGAAGCTCGACGAGCTCGGTCTCACGCCCGGCGGCTACCACCTCGTCGTGGCGCGCTTCGAGCCCGAGAACCACGTCGACGTCGCCCTCGAGGGCTACCTCGCGAGCGACGCTCGGCTGCCGCTGGTCGTCGTGGGGTCGGCTCCCTACAGCAGCGCGCACGTCGAGCGCATCGAAGAGCTCGCCGCCTCCGACTCACGGGTTCGCCTGCTCGGCGGCGTCTGGGACCAGGAGCAGCTCGATCAGCTCTACGCCCACGCCGTCACCTACGTGCACGGTCACTCCGTCGGCGGCACCAACCCCTCGCTGCTGCGCGCGATGGGTGCCGGCGCGTTCACGCTCGCCTTCGACGTGACGTTCAACCGCGAGGTGCTCGGTGGGTCCGGCCGGTTCTTCCGTACGCCGGACGACCTCGCGCGACTCCTGGCCGACGCCGAGACCTATCGCGAGGCCGTGCAGATCCTCGGTGACGTTGCGCGTGAGCGTGCCGCGTCGTCGTACGCGTGGGAGGACGTGGCCGATCGCTACGAAGAGCTGTGCGTCGAGCTGTTGGCGGGGTACTCCCAGCGCGGCGACCACAGCGGTCGGCGTTCCGGCATCGGTCGGTCGATCGCCGAGAGCGCCGCGGTCCGGCGGTTCGCGCGGCTACGAGGCGAAGTGGCGCAGCGTGGCGCGCAGCAGCGTGCTGGACGTGTGGATCGTGTATGGGAGGTAGGCGACCTCGACACCGACGCCGCCGAAGTCCCGCTCGAGCTTGTCGCCCTTGGCGGTGCCACGCCAGTCGTCGCCCTTGAAGATGACGTCGAAGGGGTGTTCGCGCCACGTCGCTAGCTTGTCGGGCACGGTCTCGACGACGGCCTCGTCCACGAACGAGATGTGCTGGACGATCTCGAGACGCTCGGCCAGGGGCACGACGGGGCGTCGGCCCTTGGCCTGCTCGGCCATCTCGTCGGAGACGACACCGGCGATCAGGTGGTCGCAGCGCTCGCGGGCTCGTCGCAGGACGTTGAGGTGGCCGATGTGGAAGAGGTCGTAGACCCCGGGGGCGTAGCCCACCCGCGGGCGCGTCTCGTCTGAAGTCATGCCGTGCTTCCCCTGATCCCTGAATGCCGGTCGGCCCCCTGGCCCGACCTTCAGTAGACGGTAATCGAAACGTAAAGTCCGTGCCCCGCGTACGGGCGGATCTGTGGCCCTCGTCGCGCGCCGTCGGCCTGTCGGTGGCTCGTGGCACCATGGATGTGCACCCCAGGTCGAGCCCCGCGACACCCCGTCGCGACTTGAGCTGGGGCTCTCGTGCTGTCCAAGGAGATGCTCGCGTGACCCTCTCGCCCCTGCTCGATGTCCTCACCGCCGACGACGCCGTACGCCGGGTGCTCGCCCTGGTCGGCGACGCCTCGGTCGTCGACGTGGCCGCGGCGCCCGGTGCGCGCGGTCCGCTCATCGCGGCGATCAGCGGGGCGCGTGGTTGTGCAGCGGCGGCGCAGCCGACGACCGTGCTCGCGGTCACCGCGACCGGTCGCGAGTCCCAGGACCTCGCCGCGTCGCTGCGCTGCTTCCTCCCCGAGGAGTCGATCGCGGAGTTCCCCAGCTGGGAGACCCTGCCGCACGAGCGGCTCAGCCCGCGCAGCGACACCGTCGGTCGTCGTCTCGCCGTGCTGCGGCGCCTCGCGCACCCCGACACGACCGATGCGGCGTACGGCGAGCTGCGCGTGGTCATCGCCTCGGTGCGCGCCCTGCTGCAGCCGATCGCCAAGGGGCTCGGTGACCTGGCGCCGGTCGCGCTCAAGGTCGGCGACGAGCAGCCGCTCGACGACATCGTCGAGGCGCTCGCGGGGGCCGCGTACACCCGTACCGACATGGTCGAGCGGCGCGGCGAGTTCGCGGTGCGCGGCGGCATCCTCGACGTGTTCCCGCCCACCGAGGAGCACCCGCTGCGCGTCGAGCTGTTCGGCGACACCGTCGATGAGATCCGCTGGTTCAAGGTCGCTGACCAGCGTTCGCTGGAGTCCGCCGAGCACGGGCTGTGGGCGCCACCGTGCCGCGAGATCCTGCTGACCGACGAGGTCCGCGCGCGGGCGGCCGAGCTCGCCGAGCAGCTGCCCGGTGTGGCCGACATGCTGCACAAGGTCGCCGAGGGCATCGCGGTCGAGGGCATGGAGTCGCTCGGCCCGGCGCTGCTCGAAGGCGGCATGGAGACCCTCGTCGACGTGCTCCCGCAGGGCACACACGTCGTGCTGTCCGACCCCGAGCGGGTCCGCACGCGCGCGCACGACCTGGTCGCCACCAGCGCCGAGTTCCTCGACGCGTCCTGGAACAACGCCGCCGCCGGCAACGTCGTCCCGGTCGACCTGCAGGGAGTCCTGGGCCAGGCGTCGTACTGGACGCTGTCCGACATCCGTGAGCACACCCTCGGGCGTGACCTGCCGTGGTGGTCGCTGTCGTCGTTCGCCACCGATGAGGACCTCGCCGAGTTCGTCGAGGACGAGCTGCCGGGGGAGCGTGTGACGATCGCGACCGAGGAGGTCCCGGCGTACCGCTCCAACACCGACGAGGCCGTCGCCGACCTGAGTCAGTGGGTGCGGGCGGGCAAGCGCGTCCTGGTCGTCACCGAGGGTCCCGGCCTCGCGCAGCGTGTCACCGAGGTGCTGCACGACCACGACGTACGAGCGCACTCACTCGATGCGCTCACGCCGGGTGCCGTCGAGATCACCACCGGTTCGCTGGGGCACGGATTCTCTTTGCCCTCAAGCGATCTCGTCGTCCTGACCGAGTCCGACCTGACCGGCGCGGCGGCGGGCACGGGCGGCTCCACCAAGGACATGCGCAAGATGCCGTCGCGGCGGCGCAAGGTCGTCGACCCGCTGCAGCTGCGGCCCGGCGACCACGTCGTCCACGAGCAGCACGGCGTCGGCAAGTTCGTCGAGATGATGCAGCGCACGGTCGGCGGTGCGACGCGCGAATACCTCGTGCTCGAGTACGCCCCGTCCAAGCGGGGCCAGCCGGGCGACCGCCTGTTCGTGCCGACCGACCAGCTCGACCAGGTCACCCGCTACGTCGGCGGCGAGATGCCCAACCTCAACAAGATGGGCGGATCCGACTGGCAGACCACGAAGTCCAGGGCCAAGCGGCACGTACGCCAGATCGCCGGCGAGCTGATCCAGCTCTACTCCGCGCGCATGGCCACCCAGGGGCACGCGTTCGCGCCCGACACCCCGTGGCAGCGCGAGCTCGAGGACGCCTTCGCCTACATCGAGACGCCCGACCAGCTGTCGTCCATCGACGAGGTCAAGGCCGACATGGAGAAGACCGTCCCGATGGACCGCCTCATCTGCGGTGACGTCGGCTACGGCAAGACCGAGATCGCGGTGCGCGCGGCGTTCAAGGCGGTCCAGGACGGCAAGCAGGTCGCGGTGCTCGTGCCGACGACGCTGCTGGTCAAGCAGCACCAGCAGACCTTCTCCGAGCGGTACGCCGGGTTCCCGGTCGTGGTGAAGTCGCTGTCCCGGTTCCAGACCGACAAGGAGGCCCGCGAGGTCATCGACGGTCTCGCCGACGGCAGCGTCGACCTGGTCATCGGGACCCACCGGCTGCTGTCCAAGGAGGTCCAGTTCAAGGACCTCGGCCTGGTCGTGGTCGACGAGGAGCAGCGCTTCGGTGTCGAGCACAAGGAGCAGCTCAAGCAGCTGCGTACGGCCGTCGACGTGCTCGCCATGTCAGCGACGCCGATCCCGCGCACCCTCGAGATGGCGGTGACCGGCATCCGCGAGATGTCCACTCTCGCAACGCCTCCCGAGGAGCGGCACCCCGTGCTGACGTTCGTCGGCGGCTACGACGAGAAGCAGATCACCGCCGCGATCCGCCGCGAGCTGATGCGCGACGGTCAGGTGTTCTTCGTCCACAACAAGGTCCAGTCGATCGAGAAGACCGCCGCCCGGTTGCGCGAGCTCGTCCCTGAGGCGCGCGTCGCGACCGCCCACGGCAAGATGAGCGAGCAGCGCCTCGAGGAGGTCGTCGTCGACTTCTGGGAGCGCCGCTCCGACGTGCTGGTCTGCACCACGATCGTCGAGACCGGCCTGGACATCTCCAACGCCAACACCCTCATCGTCGAGCGGTCCGACGTGCTCGGTCTCTCTCAGCTGCACCAGCTGCGCGGCCGTGTGGGCCGTGGGCGCGAGCGCGCGTACGCGTACTTCCTCTTCCCGCCCGACAAGCCGCTGACCGAGACCGCGCACGACCGCCTCGAGACGATCGCGAGCCACACCGACCTCGGCGCCGGTATGCAGGTCGCGATGAAGGACCTGGAGATCCGCGGCGCCGGCAACCTGCTCGGCGGTGAGCAGTCCGGTCACATCGCGGGCGTGGGGTTCGACCTCTACGCCCGGATGGTCGGCGAGGCCGTCGCCGACTTCCGCGGTGAGGGCGGCGACACCGGGCCGGTCGAGGTCAAGATCGAGCTGCCCGTCGACGCGCACCTGCCCCACGACTACGTGCCGGGTGAGCGGCTGCGGCTCGAGGCGTACAAGAAGCTCGCGACCGTGCAGGACGAGGCCGGTCTGCAGGAGATCGTCGACGAGCTCGTCGACCGCTACGGTCCGCTGCCCGAGCCGGTGCAGCACCTCATCGAGGTCGCCCGGCTGCGCACGATCGCCCGCCAGGCGGGCGTCGCCGACATCGCCGTGCAGGGCAAGTTCGTGCGGTTCGGCCCGGTCGACCTGCGCGAGAGCCAGGCGATGCGCATCCAGCGCCTCTACAAGGGCACGCTCATCAAGGAGGCGCAGCATCAGGTGCTCGTGCCGGTGCCGATGACCGCGCCGGTCGCCGGCAAGCCGCTGCGCAACACCGAGGTGCTCCAGTGGGCCGGTCAGCTGGTGCGCGCGGTGCTGCTTGACGACGTCCCGGCGGCGGCTGCGGCCTCGGCGCGCTGACCCGAAGTGTGACTGGCATCATGTTCTCGGCAGACCCAGCGAGAGGACCTCACGTGTTCCGTTCACCGCGCCATGTCGCACCGGCGCTCGTCGTCGCCGCCACGCTCACCCTCACCGGGTGCGGTGGCGGGCTGATGACCGACGGCAGCAAGGCCGCCAGCTATGGCGACACCACGGTGACCACGCAACAGGTCCAGGACGCGCTCAGCGACCTCACCAAGGCCTCGCCGGGTGGGGTCGACGGTCAGACCGTCGCGGTGTTCCTCGCGCTGCGCCCGCAGCTCACCGCGCTCGCCGGGCGCTACGGCATCGGGGTCTCGCGCGACCAGGCCGCAGACTCGCTGACCTCGGTCCCCGACCCGAGCGCTGCGGCGATCGACACGGTCCAGTCCAACAACGCGCTCGCGGCGTTGCGTGAGGACCCCCGCAGCCAGGCCGCGGTCCAGCGGCTGATCAACGAGGCCGACATCGACCTCAACCCGCGCTACGGCACGTGGGTCAAGGGTCAGGGCCCCGGCGAGCCCGCCGCCAAGAACAACTGGCTGGCGCGCGTGGCAGCGACGCCGACGCCGACCCCGGCGTCCTGATCGGCGTGCCGGGCCGTCTCACCCTGCTCGTCTGCAGCCCCCGTGTCGCGGCCGGGCTGCTCACCCGTGATGCCTGGACCGTCCTCGGCGACGCGGCCCACGTGCTCACCGCTGATCCTGACGAGCCGACCGCGAGCGCCGTTGCGGCATCAGGCATCTCGGTCGAGCAGGTCGACGACGCCGGCCTCCCGCTCGCACGCCGGCTGGTCGAGTCGGCGACGTCGGCCGACGTCGTCTGGATCGGGTCACCCGACGGCGACCCCGGGCTCACCGACGCCCTGGCAGCCGAGCTCTCGCGCGCGGACGAGCCGCCCGAGGTCGAGGTGCTCGTCGGCTCCTGGGACGTGACCGGTGCGCGGCTGCTCGACGCGGTCGCTGTCATGGACCGTCTGCGCTCGCCGGGTGGCTGCCCGTGGGACGCCGAGCAGACCCACCAGAGCCTGACGCCGTACCTGCTCGAGGAGGCCCACGAGACGGTCGAGGCGATCGAGTCCGGCGACCTCGGCCACCTCGAGGAAGAGCTCGGCGACGTCCTGCTCCAGGTGCTGTTCCACTCGCGGGTCGCGCAGGAGCACGACGAGGCGCCGTTCGACATCGACGACGTCGCGGCGGGCCTCGTCGCCAAGCTCGTACGCCGCCACCCTCACGTCTTCGGCGACGGCGACGCGTCGACGCCCGATGAGGTCGAGGCGTCGTGGGAGCAGATCAAGGCTGCCGAGAAGCCCGACCGTGAGCGCGATGACCTGCTCGCCGGCATCCCGGCCTCGCTGCCGTTGCCGCTGGTCGTCGCGAAGGTGCGCGCCCGCGTACGACGGCGTGGCGGTGACGAGACCCTCGACGGCCGCCTGGCGGCCTTGGGTGACGAGGCAGTGGCGCAGGTCGAGCGCGACCGCGACCGCCTGCGCGACCTGCTGAGCTGACAACCCCGCACCGCCGCTTTCCCGAACGCCCACTCACCGGGCGAAATGTGACTTCACGGGTCGGCATACCGACCCCCGAAGTCACATTTCGCCTTGCAAGTGGGGCTTATGGCGTCGCGAGGCCGATGTGCCGCAGGATCTGCGCGACCACGTCCTCGACTCCCGTCCGGCCGGTGTCGATCTCGAGCGTCGTGCCGCGTCGGAGCAGCGGCTCGACCGTCTCCTTGTACGTCAGCGCCGCCGCGCGCTCTGCCGGATCCTTGCCGTACGGATTGGTCGTCCGCGTCATGAGCCGGTGCGCCATCACCTCCACGGGTGCGGTGAGCAGGACGATCGCATCGAACCGGTCGTAGAGCTCGCCCTGGTTGCGCGCCGTGGCGACCACCACGAGCAGCTCGCCCTTCTCGTCGGCCAGCGCAGCGTCGAGACGCTCGGTGACCAGGAGGGGTTCGGTCGTCGTACGCCCGTCCGGGCCCTCGACCTGCACGTCGCGCAGCCAGCCGTCGTCGTCGGTCTCGATCACGCGGTGACCGAGTGCGGCCAGCCGGGCCAGGACGGTCGACTTGCCCACACCGGACAGCCCCGTGATCAGCACCCGCCGCATGCGTGGACAGTACGCCGGTGGCGGCTCCCGCCCGCACCGAGTCGCGGCGGCGCAGGGGTAGGGTCGCCGCCGTGGCAGCGCTCAGGATGCGGGGGAACGTGCTCGTCGTGTGCACGGGCAACGTGTGCCGCTCGCCCTATCTCGAGCGCGTGCTGCGCGACCAGCTCGGAGGCACGGGCATCACCGTGACCAGCGCTGGTACCGGTGCGCTCGTCGGTCGGCCGATGGACGTCGAGGCGCGGCGCGCCCTGGCTCGCGAGGGCATCGACGCCGAGGGCTTCATCGCTCGCCAGCTCGAACCCGACCTGGTCGCGTCCGCCGATCTGGTGATCACCGCGACCCGCGACCATCGCTCGGCCGTGGTGCAGCTGCTGCCGCGTGCCGTACGCCGGGTGTTCGCCCTCACCGACCTCGCGGACCTGCTCGACGGTGCCCGCGTCCGGCCCGCGCCCAACCCCGTCGGCGAGGTCGTCCGGGCCGCGTCGGCCAACCGGTCCTCCGTCATGCCTCGCGCCGCCTCGGACGCCGACGTCATCGATCCCTACCGTCGCGGGCCTGACGTGTTCGCGCAGGCGGCGCAGCAGGTGCACGCCTCCTTGCCGCCGATCGTCGACGCCCTCCGCCGCGCCAGCACCTGAACCGATCCCGTCTCGCACCCCGCAGGCAACTGCGTCGCCTCTTAGGCAACTGCGTCTCCTGAGTTCGACCGGCATACAAGTTCGTCCGACTCGGGCGACGCAGTTGCCTGCGCTGCTGCGCTGCTGCGCTGCTCCGCCGGAACGTTCGCAGTGCGGGTCGGTCCCTGGTCGCTGAAGGCCTACCGGCTACGCTCGGCGAGGACGCCACAGGGCATCCGAGACCCGCTTCCACGCACGTGCAGGAGACATCCCTTGGCCACCATCGAAGCAATCGGCGCCCGCGAGATCCTGGACTCTCGCGGCAACCCCACCGTCGAGGTCGAGGTCGCCCTGGACGACGGCACCATCGCCCGCGCGGCCGTTCCGAGCGGTGCGTCCACCGGCCAGTTCGAGGCCGTCGAGCGCCGTGACGGCGACAAGAAGCGCTACGGCGGCAAGGGTGTCGAGGACGCCGTCGACGCCGTGCTCGAGCAGATCGCCCCGGCCCTGCTCGGCTACGAGGCCAGCGAGCAGCGTCTCGTCGACGCCGCGATGCTCGACCTGGACGGCACCGACAACAAGGGCTCGATCGGCGCCAACGCGATCCTCGGCGTCAGCCTGGCCGTGGCCAAGGCCGCCGCCGACTCCTCCGACCTGCCGCTGTTCCGCTACGTCGGTGGTCCTAACGCGCACGTCCTGCCAGTCCCGATGATGAACATCCTCAACGGTGGAGCGCACGCCGACTCCAACGTCGACATCCAGGAGTTCATGATCGCGCCGATCGGCGCCGAGACGTTCCGCGAGGCCCTGCGCTGGGGCGCTGAGGTCTACCACGCCCTCAAGAAGGTCCTGCAGGAGCGCGGCCTGTCCACCGGCCTCGGTGACGAGGGTGGTTTCGCCCCCAACCTGGAGTCCAACCGTGCGGCGCTCGACCTGATCGTCGAGGCCATCAAGGCGGCGGGCTACGAGCCGGGCACCCAGATCGCGCTCGCGCTCGACGTCGCGGCCAGCGAGTTCCACGACAAGGGCACCTACACCTTCGAGGGCCAGGCCAAGACCGCGGCCGAGATGTCGGCGTACTACGCCGAGCTGGTCGCCGCCTACCCGCTCGTCTCCATCGAGGACCCGCTCGACGAGGAGGACTGGGAGGGCTGGGCACACATCACTGCCGAGCTCGGCGACAAGGTGCAGCTGGTCGGCGACGACCTGTTCGTCACCAACCCGACGCGCCTGCAGAAGGGCATCGACACCGACACCGCCAACTCGCTGCTGGTCAAGGTCAACCAGATCGGCACGCTCACCGAGACCCTCGACGCGGTGTCGCTGGCCTCGCGCAGCGGCTACACGTCCATGATGAGCCACCGCTCGGGTGAGACCGAGGACACCACGATCGCCGACCTGGCCGTCGCCACCAACTGCGGCCAGATCAAGACCGGTGCCCCGGCGCGCTCGGACCGTGTCGCCAAGTACAACCAGCTCCTGCGCATCGAGGAAGAGCTCGACGACGCCGCGGTCTACGCCGGCAAGAGCGCCTTCCCGAGGTTCAAGGCCTGATCGCATGGCGCGCGACCGACGTACGACGACGGCCGGCCGTGGACGACCGTCCGCGGGCAGCCGCCCGGGCTCACGCTCGGGCACGGCTCGTACGACCTCGCGCACCCGCGGCACGTCCCGTCCGACGGTGCGTGCCGCGGGCACGGCGACCGGTGCTGCCGGTCCGCGTCGCCGGCGTCCGCAGTCGATGCGGCGCATGGTGACGCTCGGTCTGATCCTGGTGTTCCTCGCGGTGCTGATCATCCCGACGCTGCGCAACTACCTGCACCAGCGTTCGCAGATCGACAGCCTCAACGACAAGGTCGCGACCCAGCAGCAGTCGGTGGGCTCGCTGAAGGCCGAGCGCGACCGCTGGGCCAACCCGGCCTACATCCAGCAGCAGGCGCGTCAGCGGCTCGGCTTCGCCAAGCCGGGGGAGCGCGCCTACATCCTGATCGACGACAAGGGCGCCAAGCACGAGGCGCCCGCGGAGGACGGCGTGGCCAACGACACCAAGCATGCTGACCGGCCTTGGTACGGCCAGGTCTGGGAGTCCGTCAAGGGCTCCGGCGGCACGGCTCCGGCCCAGTGAGCGCCGCTGACACGGGCAACGCGCCCGACATCGCCCAGGCCGACCTCGACCTGATCCAGCACCAGCTGGGCCGGCTGCCGCGTGGCATCGTCGAGATCGCCCACCGCTGCGAGTGCGGGTGCCCGACCGTCGTACGCACCCTGCCGCGGCTGCCGGACGGCACGCCGTTCCCGACGTCGTTCTACGCCACCTGCCCGCGCCTCACCGGCGCCATCAGCACGCTGGAGTCCTCGGGCCTGATGCGCGAGATGAGCGAGCGGCTGCAGGCGGATCCCGTTCTGGCGCAGGCCTATTCGAAGGCCCACGACGACTACCTGCGGCGTCGCGGCGAGCTCGGCGACGTGCCCGAGATCGACGGCATCTCCGCGGGCGGCATGCCCACCCGCGTCAAGTGCCTGCACGTGCTGGTCGCCCACTCGCTCGCAGTGGGGCCCGGCGTCAACCCGCTCGGCGACGAAGCCCTGGCAGCGCTGCCGCGCTGGTGGGAGGGCGGCTGCTGTCGACCCCAGGAGGACGACCGTTCGTGACCCGTGTCGGAGCCATTGACTGCGGTACCAACTCGATTCGCCTCCTGATCGCCGACATCGACGGCGGCCGTCTCACCGACGTGGTGCGTCGCATGGAGATCGTCCGGCTCGGCCAGGGCGTCGACGTCACTGGGGCGATCGCGCCCGAGGCGATGGAGCGCACGCTGCGACAGGCCGCCGAGTACGCCGCTCAGTGCCGTGAGCTGGGCGCCGAGCGTGTCCGTTTCGTCGCCACCTCGGCCTCGCGCGACGCGTCCAACGCGAGTGAGTTCGTCGCCGGGATCCGTTCTGCGTTCGACGGATTCGACGTCGAGCCCGAGGTCGTGTCCGGTGACGAGGAGGCCGCGCTGAGCTTCACGGGCGCGACCGGTGACGTGATCGCGGCAGGTGCGCGACCGCCGTACCTCGTGGTCGACCTGGGCGGTGGCTCGACCGAGCTGGTGCGTGGTGACCGCACCGTCGAGGCCGCGCGGTCGGTCGACATCGGGTGCGTGCGCATGACCGAGCGGCACCTGCGTTCGGACCCGCCGACCGACACCGAGATCGCGGGCGCGCTGAGCGACATCCACGCCGCGCTCGACCTCGCCGAGCAGACGGTCGACCTCAGCGGCATCGGCACGCTCGTCGGTCTGGCCGGTTCGGTCACGACGATCACGGCCCACGCCCTCGGGCTGCCGGCCTACGACTCCAGCGCCATCCACGGAGCACGCCTGTCGGTCGAGGCCGTCCACGGCGCCTGCGACGACCTGCTGCACCGCACGCGCGCCGAGCGGGCCGAGCTGGGGTTCATGCACCCCGGCCGGGTCGACGTCATCGGTGCGGGGGCGCTGGTGTGGCGCACAGTCGTCGAGCGGCTCGTCGACCGGTCCGGCATCACCGAGGTCGTCGCGAGCGAGAAGGACATCCTCGACGGCATCGCGCTGTCGATCGCCTGACGCACCGGCCGGCTGGTCGCGCGCGGTGTGACGTACGGCGCGGCGGTGGTCGCGGTGTGACGGATCGCGAGGTGAGGCCGGCTGCTGCGGTGTGACCCACCGAGCGGCACGGGTCGCGGTGTGACTCACCGTGAGATCAGCCGGGCGGACTCAGTCGTACTCCCACGAGAGCCCGCTGATGCACGGCCCCGTCGGCTCGGTGACCAGGTGCACGCGGTTGCCGTGATGGATCGGCACCGGGCGTCGACGGGTGTCGGGGTCCTCCAGCCGGCGCCGCAGGAACTCCTCGACCCGCACGGGCAGAGCGGCCGGGTCGAACTGCAGCTCCACCACGTGGATGCCGCCGCGGTGCAGGTGCATCCGGTAGTGCTCGGACGTGGCGACGCGGTTGTCGTCCTTGACGGCGTACTGGAACACGTGCGACTCACCCGGCGCGAGCAGCCGGTCGAAGAGCAGCTCGGCCACCAGCAGCGCGGTCGGCTCGTGGTGTCGCACGCGCCCGACCCGGCAACCGGCGACGGCCTCCAGGGTGAGCAGCGACGGGTCGGCACCGATCTCGCCCTGATAGGTCACGACCTGCCGGTCGACCTCGTGGCCGGCGCGCACGACCTGGTGCACGTGCTTGGTCTCCAGCGAACGCTCACGCCCGATGGTGATGCCCTCGATCGTGCTGAGGTTGGTGGCGGCACCCATCGTCGTACTGCCCATGTCGCGGATGAGCTCGTCGACGGTGGTGGCGTACGACGTGAGCCCGGCGATCTTGCTGCGTCGCGGTTCGCGCTGCTCGCCGACGGCGACGAGCGCGGACAGCGAGCCGGGCGTCAGCCGCAGCACCTGCTCCAGCGCCTCGACCACCGGCAGCGACCGCTCGGTGGGTTGGCGCTCGCCGTTCTGCCAGTACGACAGGGTGCTGACCCCGACGTGCTGACCGCGGGCGGCGAGGTGCTCGCGGACGCGTCCGAGAGCCAGGCCGCGTTCGGCGATGGCCGATCGCAGGACGTCGTCGAACGACGCATGGCCGCGGCGGCGTACGACTCGTGCCGTGTCGTCGACGGGCACCTCCTCTCGGGCGGCGTTCACGACCCGCGGGTGTGGGGTGAACGTTCACCGGATGCCAGTCCTGTGGCCGCATCGACGCCGCCTGCGCGCGGTGGAACGTTCACCGTGGCTCGGGCGGGTCTGGCGCTGCCGACCTCATCGCACCATCTTTGGGCCACTTCGAGAGAGGAAGTGCCCCCCATGAGACGAATCTCCCCTCATCTGAGACGCGCCGGTGCGGCCGTCGTGCTCGCAGGAGCCGTCGTCAGCACGGCGGTCCCCGCGCACGCGACGTCGCGGGACCTCAACATCTACGGGCAGGCGCAGCAGCAGTCGAACTGGTGCTGGGCGGCCACGGGCAACACGATCGCGGCGTACCACGGCGTCTCGGTCTCGCAGAACACGTTCTGCAACCTGGCGTTCGGGCGCAGCACGAGCTATCAGTGCCCCAACGACCAGGCCACGCTCGGCAACGACCAGCGGGCGTTCGACGCCCTCGGCATCAACCCCGGCTACTACGTGTCGTACCCGGTCAACTTCGCCACGGTCGTCGCCGACGTCAACGCCGGTCGGCCGCTCAACACCCGCATCCAGTGGTCCTCCGGCGGCGGCCACATGATGTCGATCTACGGCTACGACGACTCCTACGGCGAGGTCAGCTGGTACAACCCGTGGCCGGACGACAGCCGCTACAACTACGGGTCCTACAGCTGGTACCGCAGCAACGGCTCGTTCAGCTGGACGCACTCGCTCTACGGGATCGGGGCCTGACGATGACCACACGTGCTCTCACCGTCGGCCTCATCGGAGCCGGCGCCCTCACGTTCCTGCCGATCGCGTCGGCCTCGGCCGACGGTGGTGCCCTGCGGCCCCGTCGGGTCGTCGTACGCCGCCTCGGCCGACGCCGCCGCCTCACGAGCCGTCTCGGACGGCGTGCTCCAGCGCTACGCCACCGAGAAGGCCAAGGCGACCGGAGTCGCACCGAGCAGGGACGCCGTCCCGCAGAAGGCAGCCGACGCGGTGCCCGTGTACGAGCTCAGCCCGGCCTTCGTCCGTTCGGGTGCCGGGCCGGTCGGTGAGGCGAGGTACGCCGTGACGACGTACGCGCTCGGCTCGGAGAAGGCCTCGGTGGCCTCAGCACCACAGGCCGACGGCGTCTGGCGGGCGGTCAACGTCGCCTCCGGAGACACCGAGGCCCGGATGGCTGCGGCCGCGCAGGGCAGCCCGCTGCTGCACGAGCCGCAGGTCGATGCGTGGTACGCGGTGCGTGGCGGCCGGGTCGTCGCCCTCGACACTGATGCCCGCTCGGCGCTCGGCAAGGGTTCGGCAACCGTCGCGGAGTACGCCGCCCTGGTGCACGACCGCTACTCCGACAAGCTGCCGGGCAGCGCGTACGACACCTCGGGCTACGCCGGTGGCTACGCGGTGTCGGCGCCGAAGGCTGCCGGCACGACCCACGGTGTCGTGTGGGGTGCGGGCGGTGTGGCCGCGCTCGCAGCCGGTGCGGTGGCGCTCAGTCCCAGGACCAGGACAGCCCTGAGATCCCGGGGACGAGCTGTTCGGTGACCAGGTAGGCCCGGTTGCCGTCCTGGAGGTCGACGACGCGTCGGCGTACGTCGGGCTCCTCGAGGTTGCGGCGGTAGAACTCCTCGACCTGGGACGGCAACCGGTCCGGCTGGAACTCGATCTCGGCGACGTGGATACCGCCGCGCTGGATGTGCAGGCGGTAGTGCTCGGTCATCGGCAGGCTGTTGCCGTCGGTGATGCGGTACTGGAAGACGTGCGGCTCGTGGCGGCGCAGGTTGCGGTCGAAGAGCAGCTCGACCAGCAGCAGACCCGCCTCGGCGTCGGTGCGGGTGCGGCCGACGCGGCAGCCGCTCGTGGCCTCCAGGCGCAGCAGCTCGACGTCGCAGCCGCGCTCGCCCTGGTAGGTGACGATCTGCCGGTCGACGTCGTCGATGGCGCGGATGACCTGGTGCACCTCCTTGTGCTCCAGGGCACCGGTGCTGCCGATCACGAGGCGTTCGATGACGCTGAGGTTGACGGTGTGGCCGGGGCCGGTCGTACCCATCTCGCGGACGAGGCGGTCGACGGTGCCGGCAAAGCTCGCGGCCGCGCTGAAGCGGCCCTGGCGGGAGGCGCGTTCGAGGTCGGCGGGCAGCAGGGTCGTGAGCGTGCCCGCAGGGATGTCGAGCACCTCCTCGAGCGCCTGGATCACCGGCAGCGACCGCGTCGTGGGGCGACGCGCGCCGTTCTGCCAGTACGACAGGGTGCTCACGCCGACGTGCTGGCCGCGTGCCGCGAGATGGTCGCGCAACCGGCTCAGCGCGAGACCGCGGGTCAGGATCGAGGCGTGCAGCACCCGGGCGAACTCGGCACCCGTGGGGTCCCGGTCCGGGATCGTGGGCGCCGTGCCCACTTCGCGCGTCTGCTCCATCGTCGTGACGTCTCTCCTCGTCGGCCCAGTCCCCGTGACAACGCCCCATCGCACCACCTTTGTGCCGAGAACGTCAGGAAATCGCCAAAAGGCGCGGTATTCCTTCGGTCTCGGCCCGGCGCGAGGACGAGCGCTGCCGTGAGGGCGCAGGCCCCGCGCCCGTACGCTGAGTGCGCCCTCGTGGCCCAACTGGCAGAGGCAGGCGACTTAAAATCGCTTCCGGTGCGGGTTCGAGTCCCGTCGAGGGCACGGCACCTGGCATGCACGAGGCCCGCAGCGCGTCGCTGCGGGCCTCGTGCCGTACGCCGTCGTCGTACGACGGGTGCGCGTCAGCGCAGGTCGAACCTGTCGAGCTCCATGACCTTGGTCCAGGCGGCGACGAAGTCCTGCACGAACTTCTCGCGGGCGTCGTCGGAGGCGTAGACCTCGGCGACCGCGCGCAGCTCGGCGTTGCTGCTGAACACCAGGTCGGCGCGGCTGCCCGTCCAGCTCTGACCGTGGGCGCCGGTGCCGGCGTACCGGCCGTTGCCGCCGGCCGGCTGCCACGTCGTCCCGAGGTCGAGCAGGTTGACGAAGTAGTCGTTGGTCAGCTGGCCGGGCTTGTCGGTGAGGACGCCGACCTGCGAGCCACCGGAGTTGGCGCCGAGCACGCGCAGACCGCCGACGAGGACGGTCATCTCGGGTGCCGACAGGTTGAGCAGGTTGGCCCGGTCGACGAGCGCGTGCTCGGCGGGCATGCCGGTGTCGCCGGCGTCATAGTTGCGGAAGCCGTCGATGCGCGGCTCCAGCGGCTCGAACGACTCGACGTCGGTCTGCTCCTGGGTGGCGTCCGTGCGGCCCGGTCGGAACGGCACCTGCACGTCGGAGCCCGCGGCCTGGGCCGCGTCCTCGACGCCCACGCCACCGGCGAGCACGATCAGGTCGGCGAGCGAGACCTGCGCGCCACCGGCGTCGTTGAACGCCTTCTGCACGCCCTCGAGCACGCCGAGCACCTCCTGCAGCTGCTGCGGGTCGTTGGCCTCCCAGCTGCGCTGCGGCTCCAGGCGGATGCGTGCACCGTTGGCGCCGCCCCGCTTGTCGCTGCCGCGGAACGAGCCCGCTGCGGCCCACGCGGTCGAGACGAGGCGGTCGACACCGAGTCCGCTCTCGCGGATGCGCGCCTTGAGGTCGGCGACGTCGGACTCGCTGACGAGCGTTCCCTCGGCTGCCGGCACCGGGTCCTGCCAGATGAGCTCCTCCTGCGGCACCTCCGGTCCGAGGTAGCGCACCTTCGGGCCCATGTCGCGGTGGGTCAGCTTGAACCACGCGCGGGCGAAGGCGTCGGCGAACTCCTGCGGGTTCTCCAGGAAACGGCGCGAGATCTTCTCGTACGCCGGGTCGAACCGCAGCGACAGGTCGGTGGTGAGCATGGTCGGCGGGCGGTTGAGGGTGCCGTCCTCGGGGTCGGGCACGGTGTTGGCTCCGCCGCCGTCCTCGGGCTGCCACTGGTTGGCGCCGGCCGGGCTCTGGGTGAGCTCCCACTCGTGCGCGAACAACGTCTCGAAGAAGCTGTTGTCCCAGGCGGTCGGCGTCGCGGTCCAGGTGACCTCGATGCCGCTGGTGATGGCGTCGCGACCCTTGCCGCTGCCGAAGCTGTTCTTCCAGCCGAGGCCGCCCTGCTCCAGCGGAGCGCCCTCGGGCTCGGGGCCGACGTGCGCCTCGGGATCGGCCGCACCGTGGGTCTTGCCGAACGTGTGACCGCCGGCGATCAGCGCGACGGTCTCCTCGTCGTTCATCGCCATACGACGGAACGTCTCGCGGATGTCGACGGCCGCCTTGACCGAGTCGGGCTCGCCGTTGGGGCCCTCGGGGTTGACGTAGATCAGGCCCATCTGGACGGCCGCGAGCGGACGCTCCAGGTCGCGCTCGCCGGTGTAGCGGGCGTCGCCGAGCCAGGTGGTCTCCGAGCCCCAGTACACGTCGTCGTCCGGCTCCCACGCGTCGACGCGACCGCCGGCGTACCCGAACGTCGAGAAGCCCATCGACTCCAGGGCCACGTTGCCGGTGAGCACGAGCAGGTCGGCCCACGACAGGCTCTCGCCGTACTTGCGCTTGACCGGCCACAGCAGGCGGCGGGCCTTGTCGAGGTTGCCGTTGTCGGGCCAGCTGTTCAGCGGTGCGAACCGCTGCTGGCCGCTGCCGGCTCCGCCGCGTCCGTCGCTGATGCGGTAGGTGCCGGCCGAGTGCCAGGCCATCCGGATCATCAGCGGTCCGTAGTGGCCGAAGTCGGCGGGCCACCAGTCCTGTGAGGTGGTGAGCACCTCGGCGATGTCCTTCTTCACGGCTGCCAGGTCGAGCGCGTTGAACGCTGCGGCGTAGTCGAACTGCTCACCGAGCGGGTTGGCGACAGCCGGGTTCTTGGCGAGGATGCGCAGGTTGAGCCGCTTCGGCCACCACTGCTGGTTGGCGTCGCCCTGGGTCGGCGGGATCAGGTCGTGGACGACGGGGCACCCGTTGGTGGCGCCCTCGTCGTTCATCTCGCCGACCTCGGTGGTCTGGTCGACGTGCTCGCCGGACTCGTTCACGGACATCAGGATCCTTTCGTGTGGTGCTGGGTGGTCGTGGAAGAGGCGGAGCTGCAGGCGGGGCACACGCCCCAGAAGATGACCTCGGCCTCGTCGATCGCGAAGCCGTGGTCGTCGGTGGGGTGCAGGCACGGCGCGGCGCCGTCGGCGCAGTCGGTGTCGACGACCGCCCCGCACGAGCGGCACACGAGGTGGTGGTGGTTGTCGCCGACGCGTAGCTCGTAGCGCGCTCGACCCGGCCGGCTGGATGCGGCGTACGAGCCCGGCCCCGCTGAGCGCGGCGAGGCAGTCGTAGACCGCCTGGCGCGAGACGGTGGGCAGGTCGGCCCGGACCGCGTCGAAGACGGCCGCGCTGTCGGAGTGGGGGTGGTGCTCGAGCACGGCGAGCACAGCAGTGCGCGGCCGCGTCACCCGCAGACCGGCACCGCGGAGCACGTCCTCGTAAGCCGGGGCCATGTGACCACCCTCACGGCCAATCTGGAACGAGTTAAGACTTTGCGGGGAGGTTTTCTGGACTCGTTCAAGTCACGTTCGTGGCTCGGGAACTCTCAGGCGGCGCCGTCGCTTCTACACTGTGAGTCAGACGCGCGTTGGACGCGTACACCATGACGCCTGGAGGAGCAATGGCAAGCAACCCGGTGTTCAACCGGTTCGAGAAGGAGCTGTCCGAGGGCCGGTACGCCGGGTTCGGCCAGCAGGGTCAGGGCCAGCCCCAGCAGGGCATGCCCTCCCAGCCGCAGTTCGGTCAGCAGGGTGGGCCGCAGGGTCAGCCGCAGTGGGGTCAGCAGCCGCAGCAGGGTGCCGGGATGGGCGCTGCGTGGGGTGCCCAGGACCAGCTGAGCAACCAGCAGCTGGAGCAGATGTACAACGCGGGCACCGCAACGCCGCAGCAGACGGGTCGGATGACGCTCGACGACGTCGTCATGAAGACGCTCGGCCTGTTCGCGATCGTGCTCGTCTTCGCCGGAGGCGCCTGGTACCTCTCATCGCAGAACGAGTCGGCCGGGATGGGGCTGTGGGGCGTCGGCCTGGTCGGCACGCTCGTCCTCGGACTGGTCATCGCGTTCAAGAAGACGATCTCCGTCCCTCTGATCGTGCTGTACGCCGCGCTCGAGGGCCTGTTCGTCGGTGCGATCAGCCAGACGTTCAACGACATTCCCGGCTACGAAGGCATCGTCTTCCAGGCAGTCCTGGCGACGCTGTGCGTGTTCGCCGGCATGTTCGCCGGCTGGAAGTTCGGGGTCATCAAGGTGACCGCGCGCTCGCGCCGGATCTTCGGCCTGATGCTCATCGGGTACGTGCTCTTCGCCCTGGTCAACCTGGTGCTCCAGCTCGTCGGCGTTTTCGACGAGCCGTTCGGCCTGGGCGGCTCTGGCCCGTTGGGCATCGGCATCTCGATCTTCGCAGTCGGCCTGGCGTCGTACTCCCTCGCGATCGACTTCGACACGATCGACCAGGGCGTGCGCGCGGGACTGCCCGAGAAGTACTCGTGGCTCATGGCCCACGGTCTGATCGTGAGCGTCGTGTGGCTCTACCTCGAGATCCTGCGCCTGCTCGCGCGTCTGCGCGACTGATCGCATGACTCATCGCTCGCCGGTCACCGATGACGTGGCGGTCGAGCTGAGGCGCGTGGTCCAGCGGTGGCATCAGCTGCCGTTGGACCGCGCGCTTTCTCATGCGCCGGCCGTCCGCGAGCTGGTCCAGCAGCTGGCCGACGCGACCGCGACGGCGCAGGGTCGCGAGCCCGCCGCCGTACCCGACCTCGGCCCCGCTGTCCTGCCCGACCAGCTCACCGTCATGGCGTACGACGTGTGCGCTGCCGGCCTCGCAGCCGACCTCGACCTCGCGACCCGGCTCGCCGGCGTACGACGGCTCCTCGCGTAGCCGCCCGCGGTCACCTCACGGTCGATAGGCTCGCGCATCGTGACCGAGTCCGCTGATGTGGCAACGAGATTCGCCGACGAGTTCGCGTCGTGGGCGGTGACGCTGCCTGCTCCTGCTATCGAGCAGCACCGAGACGGCACCCTCTACGCGAGGGGCTGGTCGATCCGGTGGTGCTGGCACACCGACGGTGCGCTCGAGGTGCGGTCCTCGCACCGCATGACCGATGAGCGGTGGTCGGTGCTGCAGGTCGACGGCAGCACGCAGCCGCGCGACGTGCCGGCGGCGATGATGGCCTACATGCCCGGCGACGACGTGACCCGGATCCGGGCCGAGCACAAGGCGGCCTGGAGTGCGCACGGTGAGAAGGTCACGGCCGCCGGCATGGACTTCGGCGAGCTGCCCGACAGCATCCGCGTCGAGGAGTCGACGATGATCTGGCGCTGCGACGGCGACGACTGGACCACCACAGTGCTGCCGCCTCGGCCGGCCCTCTGACCGGGCACGGCGAGCTCCTGCTCCGTACGACGAAGGCCCCGACCGTCGTGGTCGGGGCCTTCGTCATGCGGGCAGCCTCAGCTGAGACGCTCGTAGATCACGGCCATGCCCTGGCCGCCACCGACGCACATCGTCTCGAGGCCGAACGTGCCGTCCGTGGACTGCAGGCCGTTGAGCAGCGTCGTGGTGATGCGCGCACCGGTCATGCCGAAGGGGTGGCCGAGCGCGATCGCGCCGCCGTGCACGTTGAGCTTGTCGAAGTCCATCTCGAGGTCGTCGGCCGACGGCAGCACCTGCGCGGCGAAGGCCTCGTTGATCTCGTACAGGTCCATGTCCTTGATGGTCATGCCCGCACGGGCGAGGGCCTGCTTCGATGCCTCGACCGGGCCGAGACCCATGATCTCGGGGGACAGCGCCGACACTCCGGTCGAGACGACGCGGGCCAGCGGCGTGAGGCCGAGCTCCTTGGCCTTGGTGTCGCTCATGACGACGAGCGCGGCAGCACCGTCGTTGAGTGAGCAGCAGTTGGCGGCGGTGACGGTGCCGTTCTCACGGAACACCGGCTGCATCGTCGACACCTTCTCCAGCGTGGTGCCGGCGCGGGGGCCGTCGTCCTTGCTGATGACGGTGCCGTCGGGCAGCGTGACGGGCGTGATCTCCCGCTCGAAGAAACCGGCGGCGATGGCCTTCTCCGCGCGGTTCTGCGAGGTGACGGCCCACTCGTCCTGACGCTCGCGCGACACGTTGCGGTAGGTCGCGACGTTCTCGGCGGTCTGACCCATCTGGATGTAGATGTCGGGCAGGCCGCCCTCGGAGCGCGGGTCGGTCCAGGTGGCGTTGTTCTTGGCGATGTCGGCCGTCCGCGCCTCGGCGTCGGCGAAGACCGTGTTCTTCCACTCGTCGGGTGAGGTGCCCGCGCCGCTCACATCGGCGTAGCGCGAGACGGTCTCGACACCGGCCGACAGGAAGACCTCGCCCTCACCGGCCTTGATCGCGTGCGCGGCCATGCGGGTGGTCTGCACCGACGAGGAGCAGAAGCGGTTGATCGTGGCACCCGGCAGGTGGTCGAACCCGGCGAGGACGGCGACGAGGCGAGCCATGTTGTTGCCCTGCTCGCCCCACGGCTCGGCGCAGCCGAGGTAGAGGTCCTCGATGAGGGTCGGGTCCAGACCGGGCACCTTCTCCAGCGCGGCCTTGATGGCCAGCACGGTGAGGTCGTCCGGGCGCATGTCTTTCAGGCTGCCCTTGAACGCGCGCCCGATCGGCGTACGCGCTGCAGAGACGATGACGGCTTCAGGCATGTGTCCTCCAGATCGCGGGGCCCGTGACCGGGCCGGCTCGCGGGCGGCCAGCAGCGCCGCACCGCACAGCCATCCACTCTACGTGGGCGGTCAGCGCCGGGGTGCCCGGTCCGTACGACGGTCGCCGGGTCGGCCACGTTCAGGCGCTGCGGTCGGAGTCCTCGCCGGGCTGCTCGTGGTCCGAAGGAGCTTCGTCGACCTGCTCGGCCTGCGCCTCGCCCGCATCGGGCATCGGCTGGCGACGCCGCCTGCGCAGCACGGCCCAGCGTCCGCGATGGCCGACCTGGCTCCCGTGCACGTCGGTGCCGCTGACCTCGCTGCCCGGGTCACGCACGGCGCGGACGGCGGTCTCGGAGACGGGGCCGACACTCTCGCCGCGGCGCCGGTCGGGCACGTGGCCGGCGTCAGGCGTGGCGTGCCCGAGAGCGTCCAGCACGCTCGGCAGCAGCGCCGACGCCGCCCTGGCATAGCCGGCGGGCGAGGGGTGGAACTGGTCCTTGCTGAACATCACCGTCGGCCGCTCGTCGAAGTCCGGGCCGATGAGGTCGCCGAGCGAGACGGTCCGGCCGCCTTCCTCGACCACGGCGACGGTCTGGGCGGCGGCGAGGTCGCGGGAGTAGCGCCGCGCGACCGCGCGCAACGGCTGGGGGAGCGGCCTGACCGTGCCGAGGTCGGGGCAGGTGCCGACGACGACCTCGGCACCCACCTCCCGCAGCCGGTGGACGGCCATGGCCAGGTGGCGTACGGACGTCGACCGGCTCAACCGATGGGTGATGTCGTTGGCGCCGACCATGATCAGCGCGACGTCGGGCTCGGGCACCTGCTCCAGTGCAAGGTCGATCTGGCCGTCGAGGTCGGTCGACTCGGCGCCGACGACCGAGACGTTGGTGAGCTGCACGGGCCGACCGGTGAGCGCGGCGACCGCGACCGAGACGATGCTGCCGACGGTCTGCCATTTGGTGTCGACGCCCATGCCGCGGGCGCTGGAGTCGCCGATGACGAGCAGGTGGACCGGGTCGCCGAAGCCGTGCCCGTAGGTGCCGGAGTCATCAGGGGTGTCGTCGAACGGGGTGCCGACGACGCGACGGGCGATCTGAGCCTCGGCGCGCAGGATGCCGTACGCCGCGGCCGCGCTGGCTGCGGCCCCTGCCGCGGTCACGCCCCCGCCGTACGCGGCCTTGGCCGCGATCTTGCGCGCTCGCCTCGCTCGTCCCATCCCTGGTCAACCTCTCTGTCCGCCCTGGGAACCATCGTCTCACCGGACGGAGTCGTGCCCATGGGCCACCACCGTGTCCAGAACCTGAGACGATGCACGGGTGAAGTACGCGGAACACATCGCAGACCTGGTCGGCCACACGCCGCTCGTCAAGCTCTCGTCGGTCACCGAAGGCATCGCCTGCACGGTGCTCGCCAAGGTGGAGTACCTCAATCCGGGCGGGTCGGTGAAAGACCGGATCGCCCTGCGGATGATCGAGGCCGCCGAGAAGGCCGGTGAGCTGCAGCCCGGCGGCACGATCGTCGAGCCGACGTCCGGCAACACCGGAGTGGGACTCGCACTCATCGCTCAACGCAAGGGGTACAAGTGCGTCTTCGTCTGCCCTGACAAGGTCAGCGAGGACAAGCGCAACGTGCTGCGCGCCTACGGCGCCGAGGTGGTGGTCACCCCGACGTCGGTTCCGCCCGAGCACCCGGACAGCTACTACTCGGTGTCCGACCGGATCGCCGCCGAGACGCCGGGCGGGTGGAAGCCCGACCAGTACTCCAACCCCAACGGGCCGGCCTCCCACTACGACTCGACCGGGCCCGAGATCTGGGACGACACCGACGGTCGCGTCACCTCGTTCGTGGCGGGCATCGGCACCGGCGGCACGATCACCGGTACGGGTCGCTACCTGCGCGACGTGTCGGCCGAGCGCGAGGGCGGACGCGTGCACATCGTCGGCGCCGACCCCGAGGGCTCGGTCTACTCCGGCGGGACGGGGCGGCCCTACCTCGTCGAGGGTGTCGGCGAGGACATGTGGCCCCGCGCGTACGACCCCAAGGTCCCGGACGAGGTGATCGCGGTCAGCGACGCCGAGTCGTTCGCGATGACCCGGCGCCTGGCCCGTGAGGAGGGCCTGCTGGTCGGCGGCTCGTGCGGCATGGCCGTCGTCGCCGCACTGCGCCACGCGGCCACGCTCCCGGCCGACGCCACGGTCGTCGTGCTGCTGCCGGACTCCGGCCGCGGCTACATGTCCAAGATCTTCGACGACGACTGGATGAGCTCCTACGGCTTCCTGCGTGAGTCCGGCGAGCGCACGGTGGGCGAGGTGCTGGCCGGCAAGGACGGCCGGATGCCGGCGCTGGTGCACACCCACCCCAACGAGACCGTGCGCGACGCGATCGAGATCCTCCACGAGTACGGCGTCTCGCAGATGCCGGTCGTCAAGGCCGAGCCGCCGATCATGGCCGGCGAGGTCGCCGGCTCGGTCAGTGAGCGCGAGCTGCTCGATGCCCTGTACGCCGGTGCGGCCCACCTGGCCGACTCCGTCGAGAAGCACATGTCCGCCCCGCTCCCGCTGATCGGTGCGGGCGAGTCCGTCAGTGAGGTCCGTGCCGACCTCGAGAAGAACGACGCCGTGATGGTCGTCCAGGACGGCAAGCCGGTCGGCGTCCTCACGCGCGCGGACCTGCTCAACGTCCTGATCGACTAGTCAGACCCGGTCGTTCGTCGACCCCGCCGGCCCTCGTGGCAGGCGGGGTCGACGCGTGTCCGGGGGCCGCAGTCGGGGCGTCGACAGCCTCGATTTGTACATCGCGGCAGGCGTGCCCTAATGTTCTCGATGTCAGCCCGACAGGGCAGGCGGGGCCGGACCGAGAGGGCCGGCCCACCGGGGAAAGCCACTCACTGAGTGTGCTAACCTGGAACTCCACTCGGAGCCAAGCGCGCGAGAATCTGGCAGATCGTTACAGCGAGAACGCCGATTTGACGCCCAAGAGCCGGGTAGGAAACACTAGAGAAAGAACGCCTCACGGGGCAGCGCTTGAAAGAGCGTGAAACCGAGTGTGCGGCTGTTTCTTGAGAACTCAACAGCGTGTCGAATGATTGATGCCAAATGTTTGTTTGGTTGATATTGATCAAGTTCAAGTCGTTTGATTTGAATCTCTTTCAATTTCGGCCAGGTTTTGATTTTCTACGGAGAGTTTGATCCTGGCTCAGGACGAACGCTGGCGGCGTGCTTAACACATGCAAGTCGAACGATGAAGCCCGAGCTTGCTCGGGTGGATTAGTGGCGAACGGGTGAGTAACACGTGAGTAACCTGCCTTTCACTCTGGGATAAGCCTGGGAAACTGGGTCTAATACTGGATATGACTGACTGTCGCATGGCGGTTGGTGGAAAGTTTTTCGGTGGAAGATGGACTCGCGGACTATCAGCTTGTTGGTGGGGTAGTGGCCTACCAAGGCTTTGACGGTTAGCCGGCCTGAGAGGGCGACCGGCCACACTGGGACTGAGACACGGCCCAGACTCCTACGGGAGGCAGCAGTGGGGAATATTGCACAATGGGCGAAAGCCTGATGCAGCGACGCCGCGTGCGGGATGACGGCCTTCGGGTTGTAAACCGCTTTCGCCAGGGACGAAGCGCAAGTGACGGTACCTGGAGAAGAAGCACCGGCTAACTACGTGCCAGCAGCCGCGGTAATACGTAGGGTGCGAGCGTTGTCCGGAATTATTGGGCGTAAAGAGCTTGTAGGCGGTTTGTCGCGTCTGCTGTGAAAGACCGGGGCTTAACTCCGGTTCTGCAGTGGGTACGGGCAGACTAGAGTGTGGTAGGGGAGACTGGAATTCCTGGTGTAGCGGTGAAATGCGCAGATATCAGGAGGAACACCGATGGCGAAGGCAGGTCTCTGGGCCACTACTGACGCTGAGAAGCGAAAGCATGGGGAGCGAACAGGATTAGATACCCTGGTAGTCCATGCCGTAAACGTTGGGAACTAGGTGTGGGCCTCATTCCACGAGGTCCGTGCCGTAGCTAACGCATTAAGTTCCCCGCCTGGGGAGTACGGCCGCAAGGCTAAAACTCAAAGGAATTGACGGGGGCCCGCACAAGCGGCGGAGCATGCGGATTAATTCGATGCAACGCGAAGAACCTTACCAAGGCTTGACATACACCGGAATCATGCAGAGATGTGTGAGTCTTCGGACTGGTGTACAGGTGGTGCATGGTTGTCGTCAGCTCGTGTCGTGAGATGTTGGGTTAAGTCCCGCAACGAGCGCAACCCTCGTTCCATGTTGCCAGCACGTAATGGTGGGGACTCATGGGAGACTGCCGGGGTCAACTCGGAGGAAGGTGGGGATGACGTCAAATCATCATGCCCCTTATGTCTTGGGCTTCACGCATGCTACAATGGCCGGTACAGAGGGTTGCGAGACCGTGAGGTGGAGCGAATCCCTTAAAACTGGTCTCAGTTCGGATTGGGGTCTGCAACTCGACCCCATGAAGTCGGAGTCGCTAGTAATCGCAGATCAGCAACGCTGCGGTGAATACGTTCCCGGGCCTTGTACACACCGCCCGTCAAGTCACGAAAGTCGGTAACACCCGAAGCCCACGGCCTAACCCTTGTGGAGGGAGTGGTCGAAGGTGGGACTGGCGATTGGGACTAAGTCGTAACAAGGTAGCCGTACCGGAAGGTGCGGCTGGATCACCTCCTTTCTAAGGAGCTGCTAAGCCCTTTCATCACCGAGTGTGTGGTGGGGGTGTGCTCATGGGTGGATCATCAATCATAGTGCCGTGTCTGATTGGGTGCTGATGCAAGTACAGCTTCCTGGTTTGTCCAGGGGTGAGGAAAGTGTTGGTGTCTGGTGGGGTGTGGTGTCGACACGTTGTTGGGTCCTGAGGGGACAGCCGGCTGCGGGTTCTTCGGAGCTTGTGGTGGTTGTTGCTTCTGTTGGGTGACGGGCCTGTCCGGCTTACATGCGGTTGTGTGTTGGTTGGTGGGTTTTCCGTGTGTTGTTTGAGAATTGCATAGTGGACGCGAGCATCTTTGTGGCCAAGTTTTTAAGGGCGTACGGTGGATGCCTTGGCACCAGGAACCGATGAAGGGCGTAGGAATCTGCGATAAGCCTCGGGGAGTCGATAACCAGACTGTGATCCGAGGGTACCCGAATGGGGAAACCCGGCAAGAGTCATTTCTTGTCACCCGCACCTGAATATATAGGGTGTGTGGAGGGAACGTGGGGAAGTGAAACATCTCAGTACCCACAGGAAGAGAAAACAACAGTGATTCCGTGAGTAGTGGCGAGCGAAAGCGGATGAGGCTAAACCTGTTTCGTGTGATACCTGTCAGGGGTTGCGGAATGGGGGTTGTGGGACCTTTTGGTCAGTGCTGACACGCTGACGGGGAGTAAGAAATCATGGGTGTAGGTGAAGCAGCTTGAATGCTGTGGCGTAGAGGGTGGAACCCCCGTAACCGAAACATTCATGACTCCTGAAGGGGATCCCAAGTAGCACGGGGCTCGAGGAATCCCGTGTGAATCTGGCAGGACCACCTGCTAAGCCTAAATATTCCCTGGTGACCGATAGCGGACTAGTACCGTGAGGGAAAGGTGAAAAGTACCCCGGGAGGGGAGTGAAATAGTACCTGAAACCGTGCGCCTACAATCCGTCAGAGCCCCCCTGGTTGGGGTGATGGCGTGCCTTTTGAAGAATGAGCCTGCGAGTTAGTGCTCAGTGGCGAGGTTAACCCGTGTGGGGAAGCCGTAGCGAAAGCGAGTCCGAATAGGGCGTTTGAGTCGCTGGGTCTAGACCCGAAGCGGAGTGATCTACCCATGGCCAGGTTGAAGCGCCGGTAAGACGGCGTGGAGGACCGAACCCACTTAGGTTGAAAACTGAGGGGATGAGCTGTGGGTAGGGGTGAAAGGCCAATCAAACTCCGTGATAGCTGGTTCTCCCCGAAATGCATTTAGGTGCAGCGTCACGTGTTTCTTACCGGAGGTAGAGCTACTGGATGGCTAATGGGCCTCACCAGGTTACTGACGTCAGCCAAACTCCGAATGCCGGTAAGTGAGAGCGTGGCAGTGAGACTGCGGGGGATAAGCTTCGTAGTCGAGAGGGAAACAGCCCAGATCACCAGCTAAGGTCCCTAAGCGTGTGCTAAGTGGAAAAGGATGTGGAGTTGCTGTGACAACCAGGAGGTTGGCTTAGAAGCAGCCACCCTTTAAAGAGTGCGTAATAGCTCACTGGTCAAGTGATTCCGCGCCGACAATGTAGCGGGGCTCAAGCACACCACCGAAGCTGTGGCAATGACACACTTCCCTAGGTTTTCCTCAGGGGTGTTGTTGGGTAGGGGAGCGTCGTGTGGCGAGTGAAGCGGCGGAGTGATCCAGTCGTGGATGCCACACGAGTGAGAATGCAGGCATGAGTAGCGAATCGAGAGTGAGAAACTCTCGCGCCGAATAACCAAGGGTTCCAGGGTCAAGCTAATCTGCCCTGGGTAAGTCGGGACCTAAGGCGAGGCCGACAGGCGTAGTCGATGGACATCCGGTTGATATTCCGGAACCGGCGAAGAACCGCCCATATCGAATCAAGGGATGCTAACCACCCGAACCCACGACGTTCCACACCTTCGGTTGTGGTGTTGCTGGGGGAGCGTGGGACCCGATCTTGTAGTAGGTAAGCAATGGAGTGACGCAGGAAGGTAGCCTCCGCGTGGCGATGGTTGTCCACGTCCAAGAGTGTAGGCCGGTCAGTAGGCAAATCCGCTGACCATATGGCTGAGACTTGATAGTGACCACGTAATGTGGGAAGCAGGGTGATCCTATGCTGCCGAGAAAAACTTCTAGCGAGGTTCGAGCCGCCCGTACCCCAAACCGACTCAGGTGGTTAGGTAGAGAATACCAAGGCGATCGAGTGAATCGTGGTTAAGGAATTCGGCAAAATGCCCCCGTAACTTCGGGAGAAGGGGGGCCCAATCCCTGAAGAGACTTGCTCTCTAGGGGTGAGGGCCGCAGAGACCAGGGAGAAGCGACTGTTTACTAAAAACACAGGTCCGTGCGAAGAAGCAATTCGATGTATACGGACTGACGCCTGCCCGGTGCTGGAACGTTAAGGGGACCGGTTAGTCACTTGTGGCGAAGCTGAGAACTTAAGCGCCAGTAAACGGCGGTGGTAACTATAACCATCCTAAGGTAGCGAAATTCCTTGTCGGGTAAGTTCCGACCTGCACGAATGGCGTAACGACTTCTCCACTGTCTCAACCACGAACTCGGCGAAATTGCACTACGAGTAAAGATGCTCGTTACGCGCAGCAGGACGGAAAGACCCCGGGACCTTTACTACAGCTTGGTATTGGTGTTCGGTGCGGCTTGTGTAGGATAGGTGGGAGACTGTGAAGCATTAGCGCCAGCTAGTGTGGAGTCATCGTTGAAATACCACTCTGGTCGTTCTGGGCTCCTAACTTCGGACCATGATCTGGTTCAGGGACAGTGCCTGGTGGGTAGTTTAACTGGGGCGGTTGCCTCCCAAAAGGTAACGGAGGCGCCCAAAGGTTCCCTCAGCCTGGTTGGCAATCAGGTTTCGAGTGTAAGTGCACAAGGGAGCTTGACTGTGAGACAGACATGTCGAGCAGGGACGAAAGTCGGGACTAGTGACCCGATGGTGGCTTGTGGAAGCGCCGTCGCTCAACGGATAAAAGGTACCCCGGGGATAACAGGCTGATCTTGCCCAAGAGCTCATATCGACGGCATGGTTTGGCACCTCGATGTCGGCTCGTCGCATCCTGGGGCTGGAGTAGGTCCCAAGGGTTGGGCTGTTCGCCCATTAAAGCGGTACGCGAGCTGGGTTTAGAACGTCGTGAGACAGTTCGGTCCCTATCCGCTGTGCGCGTAGGAAGCTTGAGAAGACCTGTCCCTAGTACGAGAGGACCGGGATGGACGAACCTCTGGTGTGTCAGTTGTTCTGCCAAGAGCACCGCTGATTAGCTACGTTCGGAAGTGATAACCGCTGAAAGCATCTAAGCGGGAAGCACGCTTCAAGATGAGGCTTCCATCAGGATTTCCTGGAGAGGCTCCCAGCTAGACGACTGGGTTGATAGGCCGGACGTGGAAGCACAGTAATGTGTGGAGCTGACCGGTACTAATAAGCCGATAACTTGATACCACAAAGAAGCTACGCGTCCACTATGCAACTCTGGAACAACACACCACCCAGAGACCACAACCCCACCACCCACCAGTGGGCAAGGGGAAGATGGTCTTGATGGTTTGACAGGTGAATACAGGCAACGTAACCCGTAGCCGAAGAGTTCCACAGGGTTACGGCGGTTATAGCGAAGTGGGAAACGCCCGGTCACATTCCGAACCCGGAAGCTAAGCCCTTCAGCGCCGATGGTACTGCACTGGGAACGGTGTGGGAGAGTAGGACACCGCCGGACAAACATTCCAGAAATGGCCAGCACCTGAGGGTGCTGGCCATTTCTGTATGTCCGCACATGGTTTGCAGAGCGTCTCCTGCGAGTTGCCACGTGAGGCCGTGCGTTCGGTCATCATGGAGGACGGTCGCCCTGGCAGGTCAGGGGTCGTTGTCAGGAGACAGGCAGATGTTGCAGCCCCTCAAGGGCACGTTCCAGCCCTATGGCGGCGCAGCGGCGTCGAAGGTGCCGGCCCCTTCGGGTGCGGAGCGCATCGCGCAGTGGCTCGGCAGAGTTCTCCTGCTGGCGGCGCTGTGGTCGCTCATCAGCATTCCGATCAAGCACCGTGGGATCCCGGCAGTGGTGTCGGACCTGTTCGAGATGCTCAACATCCCCGCCGAGCCGAGCCTGTTCGTCGTGGCGCTGCTGCTGGCGTGGTCCGGTGCGGTGCGCCGTCGGTTCCGTGCGGCTCATCTGGTGACGGTCGTCGTCATGGGCCTGTCCGTTGCCGAGCAGGTGCGCTGGATCGTCAAGGTCATCGCGTCACCGGGCTTCCCCGAGAACCCGTTCCACGGCTTCGCCCGGGTCTGGTGGGACTGGCGCAACGAGCTGCCGCTCAACCTGATCGCGCTGGTGGTCGGCGTGGCGGTTCTCGTGATCGCGTGGTCCGCGCGTCCGGCGTTCACCGCACGGCTCACGCCGGGGTCACGGCGTACGGCCGCGGTGGTCCTGGTCTGTGGTCTTGCGATCTCGATGGCCGTGACGTCAGCGCTGACGTTCGTCTTCCCCCGCACACTGGACGGACCGCTGGAGAAGCTGGCCTGGTCGTTGCGGTCGGTGTTCGGCATCACGACCCCGCCGGATGAGCCGGGCTTTCGCGGCCACCTGGGCCACCACTGGATCTACTCCTGCGCCGGCGTGCTGTCGGCCGGTGCCCTCGTCCTGGCGATCCTGGTGCTGTGGCGCTCGGGGCGTTCGGGCCAGCACCAGGACGCGGAGGAGGAGCTGGCGGTGCGCCGGCTGCTCCTGCAGTACGGCGAGTCGGACTCACTGGGCTACTTCGCCACCCGCCGTGACAAGAGCGTGGTGTTCGCACCGGACGGTCAGGCTGCGGTCACCTACCGCGTCGAGGGCAGCGTGAGCGTGGCGAGCGCCGACCCGATCGGACGGCACAGCTCGTGGCCCGGCGCTGTCGAGGCCTGGTTGGCCGAGTGCCGCCGACACGGCTGGTACGCCGCCGTGCTGTCCTCCAGTGAGGAGGGCACCCGCCATTACGTCGACGCCGGTCTCAAGGCGTTCGCCCTGGGCGACGAGGCGATCATCGACGTCGACCGGTTCCGGCTGCGTGGCCGATCCATGCGCCCTGTGCGGCAGGCCGTCACCCGGATCAGTCGAGCGGGCTACACGACCCAGGTGCGACGGCATGCCGATCTCAGCCAGGACGAGCTGCAGCAGATCGCCGACCTGGCGCAGGCCTGGCGCGGTGACGAGACCGAGCGCGGCTTCTCGATGGCGCTCAACCGCCTGGCCGATCCGGCCGACGGACGCTGCGCACTCATCACCGCGCACGACAAGGACGGCCGCATCCGCGGGTTCCTGTCCTTCGTGCCGTGGGGTGCACGCGGGCTGTCGCTGGACCTGATGCGGCGTGACCGGGCCGCCGAGAACGGCCTCAACGAGTTCATGGTCGCGCGGCTGGTGGAGGCCGCCCCGAGCATCGGCGTACGACGGATCTCGTTGAACTTCGCGGTGTTCCGCAACGTGTTCAGCAGCGCCGACCAGCTCGGTGCCGGGCCGGTGACGAGACTGACCGATGCCTTCTTGTCGTTCGCGTCGCGGTTCTACCAGCTCGAGACGTTGTACCGCGCCAACGACAAGTACCACCCGCAGTGGGTGCCGCGTCTGCTGTGCTACGACCCCGCTCTGACGGTCGCCCGCGCCGGGATCGCGATGGGTGTCGCCGAGGGCTTCCTCCCGCTCGTCGGACCGCGCTTCCTGGTCGGGCCGAAGGTGTCGGACGTCCAGCCGCCGCGTGACGAGCCCGGCTTCGTGCAACAGGTGCTGCGCCAGGAGGAGCAGCTGCTCACCCCGGTCGCGCCGGTGACGACCTCGAGCGAGCAGCAGCGGGTCCGGCAGGACAAGCTGCGCCGCTGGGAGGCGGCGGGGCAGGAGGGCTACCCGGCCGGCGTACGCCGCACCCACCGGGTCGCGCAGGTGCGTGCGGCGTACCCGTCGCCGGCACCCGGTACCCGCACAGCGGACGTGGTCGCGGTAGCGGGACGGATCCGGGCCCTGCGCGATCTCGGCGGCGTGGCGTTCGCGGTCCTCGAGGACGAGGCCGTGCGCATCCAGGTCATGATCACGCGCGACGAGACCCCTGCGCCGGCTCGACAGGGCTGGGACGAGGTCGTCGACCTCGGCGACCTCGTGAGCGTCACCGGCACGGTCGCGGCATCGCGCACCGGCGAGCTGTCGGTGCTGATGGAGTCGTGGGAGCTCGCGGGCAAGTGCCTGAGCCCCGTACCGGACCTGCACGCGACCCTCTCGGACGACGCTCGCGCGCGGCAGCGTGCGCTGGACCTGATCGTCACGCCCGGCTCCGTCGAGGCCCTGCGACTGCGGTCAGCGGGTGTGCGCGCGTTGCGTGACGCGTTCGGCCGACGTGAGTACGCCGAGGTCGAGACACCCGTGCTGCAGGCCGTCCACGGCGGCGCGGCGGCTCGCCCGTTCCGCACCCACATCAACGCGTACGACATGGACCTCTACCTGCGAATCGCACCCGAGCTCTACCTCAAACGGCTCTGCGTCGGGGGGATGCAGCGCGTGTTCGAGCTCGGCCGCAACTTCCGCAACGTAGGTGTCGACGCCACGCACAACCCCGAGTTCACGTCGCTGGAGGCCTACCAGGCGTACGCCGACTACTCCACGATGCGTGAGCTGACGCGCGAGGTGCTGCTGGAGGTGGCGACCGCGGTCAACGGCCGACCCGTCGCGCGGCGCCCCGAGGGCGAGGTCGACCTCGACGTGCCCTGGCCCGTGCTCACGGTGCACGAGGCGGTCAGTCGGGCGACCGGCGTACGACTCACATCGGCGTCGACCGCCGAGGAGGTCGCGGTGGTGTGCCGGTCCCACAGCGTGGCCGCGGCGCCCGGCACCAGCGCGGGCCGGCTGGTGGTCGAGCTGTACGAGGCGCTGGTCGAGAAGCAGACGACGTTCCCGACGTTCTACACCGACTTCCCGCTCGAGACCTCACCGCTCACACGTCGGCACCGGAGCGACCCGGCCCTGGCGGAGCGCTGGGACCTGGTCGCGTTCGGGGCGGAGATCGGCACGGCGTACAGCGAGCTCACCGACCCGGTCGACCAGCGGCGACGGCTGACCGAGCAGTCGATGGCTGCATCGGCCGGCGATCTGGAGGCCATGCAGCTCGACGAGGCGTTCCTCCAGGCGCTGGAGTACGCCATGCCGCCGACCGGTGGCCTCGGGCTCGGCGTCGACCGCGTCATCATGATGCTGCTCGGCACAGGCATCAGGTCGACGTTGGCATTCCCGTTCGTACGGCCGAACGCCTAGGCGTACCAACGCAACTGAGCACGGCGAAGGCCCGGCACCTCGGGGAGAGGTGCCGGGCCCGTCGTACGAGCGTCGTCGCGGTGGCTCAGCCGCCGGTGTTCTCGGTGGTGCGCGCCGGTCGCTGGCCGAGCTCCTCGTCGAGGCGCAGCAGGCCGGGGCCGTCGTCGTCGATGAGCTCGATGCGGCCGACGATCTCGCTGACCGTCGCCTCCTCCTCGAGCTGCTCGCTGATGAACCAGTTGAGCAGCGGTCGGGAGTCCAGGTCGCCGGCCTCGTCGGTCTTGCGGTAGAGCTCGCGGATCGCCTCGGAGACGCGCTGCTCGTGCTTGAGCGCCGCCTGGAACGCATCGAGGACGGTCTTGACCTCGACCTTCGGGCCCGGGACGGTGCCGATGACCGCGTGGTTGTCGCGGTCGTTGACGTGGTCGATGAACTTGTTGGCGTGGACGATCTCCTCGTCGGCCTGGTGACGCAGCCACGCGGCCATGCCGGGCAGGTCGCGGATCTCCATCTCGATCGCGAGCTGCCGGTAGACGATCGACGCCTCGAACTCGAGGGTGATCTGGTCGTTGAACGCCTTCTCCAGCTCCGTCGTCAGCTTCATGCGCCGACTCTCACGAGGGCCGGAGGCTGAGGCGAGACCTCGGCCGGTCAGGCGGCCGGCTGGCGCACCGACGCCTTGAGGACGTCGAGCGAGGCCTCCAGCAGGGTCTCGCGCAGCACCGTGTCGGTCGCTTCTCCGACCGTGATGGAGGAGGACAGGACGCCGCCCACGACCTCGGTCGCCGCCACGGCGCGGATGCGGTCCTCGACGCTGGCATCCGGACCTGCGAGCCAGCGGTGCAGGCGGCCGGTGAGGGCGAACATCTCGCCGAGCACGTCCTCGAACGCCGTCAGGGCTCCGAGGTCGCGCGCGAGCCACACGCCGACGTCGCGGTGACGGATCAGGGCATCGATGAAGTTCTCGAGGACCTCGCGGGTGGCGGCGGGAGACCAGGTGCGCTCGTCCAGCCCCTGCAGGGCCTGCCGCATGTCGTCGACCAGCGGCATCAGCAGGGCGCTCACGAGCTCCTGCTTGGACGCGTAGTGGTAGTACAACGACGCCTTCGTGATGCCGACAGCCTCGGCGATCTCACGCAGACTCGCACCCTCGACACCCTTGGCCGCGATCACGTCGAGCGCGGCCTTGCAGATGTCGGACTTGGTATCTCTGGCCATGGGCCGACAGCCTTCCATGAACCCCGACGGACAAACCTCTTTGCACAGCCTACCGGGCGGCAGGTAATCTATCTACCGTGCGGCAGGTCAGCATTCAGGACATGCAGCGCCCGCAGGGTCACGGACTCGCGCGGACGCCGCTGACCGCTGTCACGTATCAGGCCTCGGCAGACGTCTTCCTTGTGTGGAAGAGCCCCGAGACCTCAGGGGTTCACCCGGGCACCTTCGGGGATGTCACCGATGGTGCGGCCGGGCGCAGGACGGGACGGTGATCTGGTGACGACTCGGCACTTCGACCGCGTACTGCCGCACACGCGTGCGGGTGACGCGGTGCTGACCTGGATCAGGAACCGGCCCGGCCTCATCGAGCTCGGGCTGATCGCGATCCTGTACGTCGGCTACAGCGCCTCCCGGCTGCTCGCCAGCGACGACCTGGCCGCCGCGCAGGAGCGTGCCCATCGCATCCTCGACTGGGAGAAGGCCGTCGGTCTCGACGGTGAGTCCGGGCTAGGGCACTGGTTCGCGACCCATGACGTCGTGGGCATCCTGGCGAGCTACTACTACGCCTCGGCGCACTACATCGTGACCGCCCTGGTGCTGCTGATGCTCTACCGCCGCGGTGGCGAGCTGTACGTCCGTGCCCGCCGCGCCCTCGTGGTCTCGACCGTGCTCGGCCTGGTGATGTACCTCCTGCTGCCGACCGCACCGCCGCGGCTCACCGACCTCGGCTACGTCGACGTCCTCGCCGAGCACGCATCAGCGGGCTGGTGGGGTTCGGACGCCTCGGCGCCCAAGGGGCTCGGCGGGATGACCAACGAGCTGGCCGCGATGCCGTCGCTGCACGCCGGCTGGGCCCTGTGGGTCGCGATCGTGGTGTTCGTCTGGACGCCCAGGCTGCACTGGCGGCTCCTCGGCAGCGCCCACGCGCTCATCACCGCGCTGGTCGTCATCGGCACGGGCAACCACTGGGTGAGCGACGTCCTCGTCGGCTGGTACGTCATCGTCGTCGGCGCGCTCATCGCCTGGCCCCGCGAGGTGCGTCGGGTACGCCGACCGCTCAGGGGAGCGACCGGCACCGCGGCTGCACTGGCGGCTCAGGCCACACCACGCAAGAAGGCTCAGGTCTGAGCCCAGCCCGTCAGCTCGGCGTACCGAACCACGGCAGGCAGCGTTCGACGCCGCTCACGGTGACCAGCCGACCCTGTCCGGACGTATGCCACTGCTCGGCCGTGAGCCGTAGGTGCTGGAGTCGTACGCGGCCCGTGCCGGAGGCGTTCAGGCTGACACCGTTGTCGGCGTAGCCGATGCGCCGGGACACCCCGAGCGAGGACGCGTTGTCCTCGCGGGCGGACGTGACGGCGGCAGCGGCCCCGAGGTGGTCGAACGCCAGCCCGAGAACGGCCCGCCGCATGGCCACCCCGTACCCGCGTCCGCGGACGTCGCTCACCAGCCAGGACGTGGTGTCGACGGTGCCGATGCCGGCGAGGTCGTCCGTTTCGAGCGTCTGTACGCCGACCGGTCGCCCCTGCGCGGACACCGTGAGGTCGAGCCGCCACGAGCTCGGGGCCCAGGTGCCACGAGCGCGCCAGACATCCTGGCGCAGCAGGCGACGACGGTTGGCGGCCAGGTCCAGCCACGGGAGCAGCTCGGCACGCGGGTCGTGCTCGAAGTCGTCCGGGAGACGGTCGACGAGGACGTCGAGATCGGCGTCACGGACCGGGCGCAACGTGACGTCGCCGCACGCCAGTCCGAGGTCGGTCAGCGGCCAGTCCGGTCGGTGCATGCTGCCCAGGATCGCACCGACCGGACGACGTGCTCACCGGAACTGGTGAGGCACCTTGCGCATGTCGACGTCGAGCAGCTCACCGGTGTCCTGCTGGCCGTTCGGCAGCGTCTTGGCCTTCAGCTGGAAGGGCGCCGTGTCGTTGGCGAGGCCGTCGATGCCGAAGTCGCTGTCGTTGGAGATCACGAGCCGGCGGCCGTGATCGAGGACCGCGACACCCTCGACCTTGTCGTGCCCGAAGAACCCGCCGGTCGGGTCGATCGCGCTCACCAGGCCGGCGACGTCGAGGAACAGCTCGGACCGCACCGGCCGCACACCCACGCCGCGCAGGGCTGCGTCCGCCTCCGTCGTACTCGCCTGTCCCACAACGCTTTCCAGCGACGTGCCGTCGATGAGCAGGCCGCCCTTGGCGGCGTCGTACGTGCTGCCCTTGACGCTGCGGGCGCTGCTCACATCGGTCGCCTTGCGCAGGTCGACCTTGTAGAGCTTCTTGTCGGCGCCGGGCTGCATCGCGCCGTCGCGCTCGTCGACGAGGAGCTCGTGGTTGCTGATCGCCGAGATCTCGCTGTTGGCCGTGGTGACGCCCTTGGCGGTGGTGTGCAGGAGGTAGACGTACTGGCGAACGGCGCGCGTACGCAGGTCGATCGTGACGATGCGGGTGAACGGCACGGTCTTGGACTTCGGGCCGTCGGGTGCGTTGAGCCCGGCCTGCATGATGCCGACGAGCGTGCGCCCGTCAGGAGTGACCGTCAGACCTTCCATGCCCTTGTTGGGCTCGCGCTCGGCGAGCTCTCCGGGCAGGCCATGGCCGAACGGGCTCAGGCGCTCGATCTCGCGGCCGTCCCGCGAGAAGTGGGTGATGAACGGGCCGTACTCGTCCGACACCCAGAACGAGCCGTCGCGCATCGCGGCCAGCCCCTCGGGGTCGTAGCCGTACGGGCTCGCGGGCAGGGCCTTGCCGTCGAGGCCGACGATCGTCTCGCCCGTGCCGCCGGGAGAGATGACCTGACCGTTGAACGGCGTACCGTCCGCAGCCTTGAGCGTGATCTTGCGGACCAGTACGGCCTTGCCGCCGCGCAGCACGAACTCGCCGATGGCCGGCGTGAAGTCGGGCACCGGCTCGACCTTGACCTTGTCCGGGCCGTCGACGTTCGGACCGCGGTCGGTCAGCCCGTAGAACGTGTTGCGCGCGCCCGGCTTGGCGGTGAACGACGAGCCGTACGCCGCACCGTCGATCCTGACTCCGCCGATCGTGGCCAGCGGGCCGACGTCCTGGGAGTAGGTGCGCACGGCCGCACGCGGGTCGTCATGACCGTGGTGCGGGCGGGCCGAGGCGGCGGGAACGGCGGCCGACGCGCACGCGAGTGCGGCGACGGCGACAAGGGCGGTACGACGGGACATGCGTCCTCCATGGGCAGGCGATGAGCAACCGAGCGGACTCTGCTCCGCCGAGGTGACCTGCGAGCGAGCGCTTGCGGTCGATCCGGTGAACGGCTCCTGCTGCTCAGGCGTGCAAGGACAGCGCGGCCAGCAGCACGTCGTGCCAGGCCTCGGGCTGCTCCAGGTGGAGGTCGTGCCCCGCGTCGACCTCGGCGAGGTCGACGCCCGGACGCCCTGCCATCCGGGTGATCTGGGCGTCGGGGATCGCGCTGCGGGTCGCGCGTACGAGGGTGGTCGGGCAGGCGACCGCGTCCCACTCGTCCCAGTGCTCGCGCTCGCCGATCCCGGCCAGGACCTGCGCCAGCACATCGGCGTCCCAGCGGGGCCGGCCGCCGTCGGGGGCGTGTGCGAGCCCGTCCCACCAGACCTCGGCCACCTGCGTGGTGGTGCCAAGGACCGACGTGAGCTCGTCGACATCGCTGACCGGCGAGGGCCAGGAACGGAACCAGTCGATCGTGGCCTGCTGGTTGGAGGAGCTGTCACCACCGACGCCGGCCTCGACCAGGACGAGGCGGTCGACACGCTCCGGGTGTGCGGCCGCGGTGACCAGGGCCGTGTGGCCTCCGGCGGACTGGCCGACGAGAGTAGCCGCCGGCACCCCGAGCGCGTCGAGGACCGCGACCACGTCGTCGGCGTGGGCCGCACGCGACAGGTCGGAAGGTCTGGTGCTGCTCAGCCCGTGCCCGCGCTGGTCGAACGCGACCACCCGGACGTGCGGTGCGAGTGCGGCGGCCGTGCGTGCCCACTCGCCGTGCCAGCCGCCGAGTCCGTGCAGCAGGACGACCACCGGGCCGTCGAGGTGGTCGACCGTGGCGACGTGCAGGTGTACGTCGCCGCTGCTGACCTGCACGGCCGTCGTGAAGGGGTCGGTCGGACGTCCGCTCATGCGGCGACCGTAGTGCGGCCGCCGCGCACCGGCGTACGGGCGGACGGGACGAATCCGGCGTGACATCCGGGCGCCGTCTGAGGCACCCTGGAAGACGGTCGCTTCCTTCCGGTGCGGCCGAGCACAGTCGACGACAGGACGAGGAGCGAGTGATGCAGCGCGTCATCGCAGCGAGCGAGGTGGCCCATGGGGCCTGCTCAGCTGTCGCATGCCCTGCCACCGCTTGACCCCTTTCACCCGTACGACGACCAGCCGCGGGCTGCCGTCGTACGAGGACACCTCGTCCCTCACCCGTGACCGCCGGTGGCGCCTCGGCGCGCCCTGAGCGGTCCCATCGACTGGAGCACATCTCATGAACCCCTTGACCGAGAACGACATCCGTTCATCCTTCGTCAACGCCTCGCGTCGTGAGAGGTCGCAGGCGACCCTGCCCGACCTTGACACCCTCGACTGGGACTCCCTGGACTACCTCGGCTGGCGCGACGCCAAGCGGCCGCTCAACGCCTACGTCGTCGTGGAGGTGGCCGGCACCCCGACCGGGCTGCTGCTGCGCACCGCCCCACGGGTGGAGGGCCGGCGGGCCGGCCTGTGCTCGTGGTGCCAGGACGTCGTCGTCGGCGTGGACGTGAGCATGTACGTCACCAAGCGCGCCGGCGCCTCGGGCCGCCGCGGCAACACGGTCGGCACGATGATCTGCACCAACCTGTTGTGCTCGCAGAACGTGCGGCGTACGCCGACCGCGTCCGAGGTCGGCAGTGACGACCCCGGCGACCGACAGCGGTACATCGAGCGCCGGATCGACGGCCTGCGAGAGCGGTCGGAGAAGTTCGTCGCGCAGGTGATGGAGCAGTAGCGCCCCGTCATGCAGGAGCAGTGTCATGGCACCGCTCCTGCATGACGGAGGTCATCTCGATCGCCGATTACCGTGGGAGGCGATGTCGTGGTGGGCGCGGGTTCCGATGGCGTGGCGGCTGAGACTGATCGCGCACGGCCTGGCGCTGCTCGCGTTCGTGCTCGCGGGCGTCACCGCGCTGGTGTGGGGTGAGGACGCGGCCGTCGAGATCGTCTTGCTGATGGTGCTCGCGTGCGCCGCCCTGGTGTGGGCGGTCGTGCTGCAGGTGCGGCACGGGTTCCAGCGCCCGTACGGCGACGGCTGAGCCGGCCCCGGTCAGACGTTGTTGAGGGAGGTCAGTCGCGGCTCTGGACGAGCTGCACCGAGCTGCCGTCCGGGTCGGTCACCCAGGCGACCCGCAGGCGCTCGCCGAAGTCGCGCGGCTCACTCAGCACGTGGACGCCGTCGACGTGCAGGCGTGCGAAGTCACCGTCGAGGTCGTCGGTCCACAGCACGATCTCGAACCGGTTGCCGGTCAGGTCGGGGTCGAGCCCGTGGACCCGTCGTGCTGCCTCGACGGTCGCGATGCCGAGGGTGAACCCGTCGACCCGCAGCTCGACGTGCTCCGCGTCGCCCTCCACCGGCGTACGGAAGGTCTCGCGCAGCCCGAGGCCGGCGTAGAAGGCCACGAGCCGCGGCAGGTCGTCGGTGTAGAGGTTGATCTGGGCCGAGCGGATCATCGGTCGTCTCCTGGTGTCATGGACGGGTCACGGTGATGACGCACGAGTACCCCCAGCATCGACACACGACGGAGTCAGGCGTCGGCCGAGCCCTCGCGGTAGATCTTGCCCCTGCGGATGAGCCCGGCCGAGACGTCGTACACCCCGATGATCGAGGCGGACCGCGACTCGCCCTCGTGCGACCACGTCTCACGCATCTGTGCCGCGACCGCGTCGCCGCCGTCGATGACGCGCTCGACGCTCAGCCGAGGCGTGAGGTGCTCGAACGCTGCGGTGAAGAACGCGCGCAGCTCGGAAGTGGGGACGACATCGGTGCCGGTCACCCACGACGCGTCGTCGCAGAACCCGGCCATCAGCGCGTCGATGTCCTGGGCGTTGAACGCCGCGACGTGGGCCTCGACGACGGCGCTGCCGTCAGCCACGCGGCGGGTGGACGGACTGCTGGCTCGGCAGCTGGTCCTGCTTGACGACGCCGACCGGGCAGGTCATGCCGTTGGGGCCGTGGTTGCAGTAGCCGCCGGGGTTCTTGTGGAGGTACTGCTGGTGGTAGCCCTCGGCGTAGTAGAACTCACCGGCCTCCGACGCTGGTCGCATCTCGGTCGTGATCTCGCCGAAACCGTTGTCCTGCAACACTTTCTGGAACGCATCGCGCGTCGCGAGAGCAGCGCTCTCCTGCTCGGGCGTCGTCCAGTAGATCGCCGAGCGGTACTGCGTGCCGATGTCGTTGCCCTGCTGGTTGGCGGTCGTCGGGTCGTGGTTCTCCCAGAACGCCTTCAGCAGCTGCTCGGGGGAGGTGCGCGACGGGTCGTACGCCACGAGCACGGCCTCGGTGTGACCTGTCCGCCCGGTGCAGGTCTCCTCGTAGGTCGGGTTCTTGGTGAAGCCGCCCATGTAGCCGGCTGCGGTCGTGACCACGCCGGGCAGCTGCCAGAAGATGCGCTCGGTGCCCCAGAAGCAGCCCATCGCGACGTACAGCACCTCGGTGCCCTCGGGCCACGGGCCGCGCATCGGGGTGCCGAGGACCTCGTGCACCTCGGGGACACCGGGCAGCGGATCCTCGCGTCCGGGCAGGGCCTGCTCGGGGGAGACCATCGTCGTACGTCGTCCGGTGCCGAAGATCATGGGTTCGAGTCTCACACCTGCATCAACGCACGTCAGCCCCTTCGCCATCCCGGCGACGGTCCTTCGTTCACAGTGGATCGAGTGCGTCATGCCGTGGCGTGCACCCGCCGGCTGACCAGACGCCCGACGGATGTCGGGGTGTTCATCAACCGGCGGGGTGGTGTCGCGCACGACTCTCCGACCACAACTCGGTCGCCGAGAGCAGCTCGGGGTGGAAGGGTCGGGCGGGTGGTGGACGTGATCGCGGTGGACCCGCTGTCGGAGGACGCTGAGCAGCGGCAGCTGTTCAGTGACTGGCTGGATGTCGAGACGACGTCTCAGCGCGACGTCTTCGGCCCCGACCACAGCGCGTGGTCCGCGGACGAGGTCCGCGGCCGACGCCGGGGCAGCACCCACCAGTTCACCGATCGCGCCGCGGTGGGCGAGGGCGGGCGGGTCGTCGGCATGCTGAGCGTCGCCGAACCGCTGCACGACAACCACGAGCTCGCCCTGGTCAAGCTGTCCGTCCTGCCCACGGCACGCCGCCGGGGCGTCGGACGCCTCCTGCTCGCCGAGGCCGAGAGTGTCGTACGCGCTCACGGCCGCGCGCTCGTCCAGGCCTCCACCGAGGGCTCGCGAACCGGTGTCGACGGGCCGGGCGACGCGTTCGCCGCGAGCCAGGGGTACGAGCCGGCCCAGACGATGCTGCGCAGCGTGATGCCGTTGCCCGCCGACCGCCACAAGCTGGAGTCGTACGCCGACGGCGACGGTGTCGAGGACGCCGCGGCGTTCGCGGTCGAGGCGAGCTGGGACGGCGTACCCGAGGCCTGGTTGGACGACCTCGCCGTGCTGGAGCAGCGCATGAGCACCGACGCCCCGATGGGTGACCTCGCGCTCGAGGAAGAGGACTGGGACGCCGAGCGAGTGCGGTCCGAGCTGCAGTGGGCGCTGGACGCCGGTCGCCGGCTGGTGGTCGTCGTCGCCCGCGACCTGTCGGTCGACCGGCTCGTCGGCTTCACCCAGGTCCAGGTGTCGCAGGACTCGCCCGAGGTGGCCTACCAGCAGGACACACTCGTGCTGACCGAGGCGCGAGGCAACGGCCTCGGCCTGCGGATGAAGGCCCGCGCCGCCCTGGAGCTGATGGACGAGCTGCCGGGCGTGGCCGGCGTACGCACCTGGAACGCCGACGACAACACGCACATGCTCGCGGTCAACGCCGACCTCGGGTACGAGCCCGGCGCCTACCTGCGCGAGTGGCAGAAGCGACTGTGACTCAGGCCACAAACCGCTGTCCACATGGCAGGCGGTGACACGGCGTACCTGCGCGTTTCTTAGGCTGTCCTAACGGCACAGCCAGGCGAGAGGAACGTGCGCGTGAGAGACATCCGGGTCGCAGTCGTCGGTGGAGGACCCGCCGGCATCTATGCAGCAGACATCCTGACCAAGGCGTATCCGAACGCATCGGTCGACGTCATCGAACGGCTGCCCGCGCCCTACGGTCTGGTCCGCTACGGCGTCGCGCCCGACCACCCGCGCATCAAGGAGATCATCAAGGCGCTGCACCGGGTGCTCTCGCAGCCGCAGATCCGCTTCCTCGGCAACGTCGACTACGGCACCGACCTGAAGATGAGCGATCTGCGCCGCTTCTACGACGCCGTCATCTTCTCGACCGGCGCGATGGCCGACCGACCGCTGGACATCCCCGGCGTCGACCTGCCCGGCAGCTACGGCGCAGCCGACTTCGTGAGCTGGTACGACGGTCACCCCGACGTGCCGCGCGAGTGGCCGCTGGAGGCCAAGGAGGTCGCCGTCGTCGGCGCCGGCAACGTCGCGCTCGACGTCGCCCGGATGCTCGTCAAGACCGCCGACGAGCAGCTGACCACCGAGATCCCCGCCAACGTGTACGACGGGCTGAAGGCCAACGCCTGCACCGACGTCCACGTCTTCGCCCGTCGCGGCCCCGCGCAGATCAAGTTCTCGCCGATGGAGCTGCGCGAGCTGTCGCACTCGCCCAACGTCGACGTGATCGTGCACCCCGAGGGGTTCGAGATCGACGAGGCCGGTCAGGAGGCGATCAACTCCTCCAAGCAGACCAAGATGGTCGTCAACACGCTGCTGAAGTACGTCGAGACCGAGCCGACGGGTGCGCCCCACCGCATCCACATCCACATGTGCCAGTCGCCCGTCGAGATCCTCGGCGACGGCAAGGTCGAGGCGTTCCGCACCGAGCGCACCGAGCTGGTCGACGGCAGTGCCCGTGGCACCGGCGAGACGACCGACTGGCCTGTCCAGGCGGTCTACCGCGCGGTGGGCTACCTGTCCTCGCCGCTGGTCGACCTGCCCTTCGACCACCAGGCCGGGGTCATTCCCAACGAGGCCGGTCGCGTCATCGACATGGACGGCAACCACCAGCCCGGCACCTACGTCACCGGCTGGATCAAGCGCGGCCCGGTGGGCCTCATCGGCCACACCAAGTCCGACGCCTCGCAGACCATCGACTGCCTGCTGGAGGATGTCGACTCGCTGCAGCCGGCCGAGGTCAGCGACCCCGACGCGATCGTGCAGCACCTGGTCGAGCGGGGTGTCGAGGTGACGTCCTGGGAGGACTGGGGTCGCCTGGACGCCCACGAGATGGCGCTCGGTGAGGAGCAGGGCCGGCTGCGGGTCAAGGTCGTGCCGCGCGAGGAGATGGTCAGCCGCTCCCGCGGCTGACTGCCGTACGAGCCGACCCTTCGGGTGTCGGAATGCGTGCCATGACACGCATTCCGACACCGGTTGTCCTGTCCGGGCGCGGAGCAGGACCCCGCCCATCTGATACATCACGATTCCGTGATGCCCAGGGGGTTCACAGCGGGCGACCGGTCGTCGTACCGTTGAAAACGTTGCCGTGGTGGGGGAGACATCCGGCAGCAGCACAGGGGAAGGCCGGCACGCGGACTGGGGGTCCGCACGACCGTTGCTCGGGGGAGCCGGCGGCCGGTCAGAGACGCCGCGCGCGTCGTTCTCATCCGATCTCCCGTGACGTGGGGGAGCACGCGCATGCCCGTCGACAACAACCATCGCCTGACGTACGTCGGCCCGCCCGACCCGGACCACAGGTTCCCGATGTGGTTCGAGGACGAGACCGGCACCCGGCTGGACCTGGTCCTCACGCCCGACCGGTTCGCGCCCGAGACCGGTGGGCTGCCGTTCCCGGCACGACCGGTGTCGTTCCCGGACAACTTCCCGGACGAGGGCTTCTACTTCACCGCCGACGCCGAGATGGCCGTCGGCGGGGCTGGCCAGGTGGGGCGAGCACGACTGATCCTGGCTCTCGAGGCAGCCTTCAGCGGCACCGGCGAACCAGCGGAGGGAACGCGAGTCGTGTTCTCGCGCATAAGGGTTCGGATGGACGACGTGATCCCGGGCGCGGAGTACGTCGTCACGCACCCGTACGGCCAGACCCGCCCGCTGATCGCCGACGAGGACGGTCGCGTCATCGACACGGAGGACCTGGGCGTCGCTGAGGAGGACTTCGAGACGGTGCTGCGCTCGGGTCACGTCGCACCGTTCCTGCGAGCCACCGACGCACCCGACGGGCACCTCGGCGACGGAGCCTCCGAGACACCCGTGACAGGAAGTCCGTTCGGTACCAACATGTTTCGCGTCGACGGCCCACGCGTGGGCGACGCCGGTGGCCCCACCGATCCCGACGACCCGGACAACATCGACAGGATCCAGACAGACCTGTTCGTGGTGCAGGGACGCCTCGCCACCGCGTTCGGCGCCGAGCCGACCCGCATGACGTACAGCCGAGGACAGGACGGTACGACGATCGTCGACGCCTTCGCGCGCACCGCACCGGGTCAGGAGGTCGAGCTGCTCGGACGTGGCGTGCCGCGTACGGCGTTCGTCGCGTCGGAGGGCGACTACGTGGCGCGTGCCCAGGTGCCCGCGCCACCGCAGCGGGTCGAGATCGCGAACGTGCTCGACGTGCCGATCACGCGCACCGAGGTGCCGGTCGTGGATGAGGTGATCGGCCGAGCGACGTACGACCCGACGGCGCGCACCCTGCTCGTACAGGCTCAGTCCTCCGACGCCCAGGCGCCGAAGCTCACGGTCGAAGGGATTGGCGACCTGCCCGCTCCGGAGCACACCTTCGACGGGGTGACCGCTGTGCCGTCCACGCTGACGATCACCTCCAGCGCCGGCGGACGCGCCGATCTACCGGTCGTGCTCGCCGGAGCCGTGCCGGACGCGCTGCCCGTGGTCGCCGACGCCGGACCCGACCAGACCGCCATCACCGGCCGGGTGGTGACCCTCGACGGGTCGTCCTCGCGCGGTGACATCGTCCGTGGCCGCTGGACCCAGCAGGCAGGCACCGCAGTCACGCTCGACGACCCGAGCGCGATCGCGCCGACGTTCACCGCGCCCGAGCCCGGCGCCCTCACGTTCGCGCTCACCGTCGACGGTCCGGGAGGTTCGGCCACCGACTCCCTCGACGTGGTGGTCACGCCCGCGCCTCCACCAAATGACGTCACCGTCGACCGAGCCGAGTTCCGCACTCGCACAGGCCAGTTCAGGATCGCTGGTACGGCATCGGGCGCGCAGGCGGACGAGGTCACTGTGACATTCGACGGCACCGAGATCGGGCGAGGCCCCGTGACCGCGACCGGCGACTGGGACGTACGACGCACCGTCACCGCGGCGGAGCCCGAGCTCGTGCCGGGTGTGGGCTCGCGTGTGGAGGCGAGCACTCCGGGCAGCGAGCCGGTCGTCGTACCCGTCAGCATCCGAGCCTGAGGAGTCCACCATGCGTTACGAGCTGACCGGCACGTTCCTCGAGACGTGCAACTGCAAGGTCGTCTGCCCGTGCTGGGTCGACGAGAGTCCCGACGAGGACCATTGCACCGGCGTGTTCGCGTGGACGTTCGACGAGGGCTCGCGCATCGGTTCGCACGATGTCGGCGGCCACAGCGTCGTCAGCGTCACCGTGCACAGCGACGGGCGGCGCGGGGGAGCCAACGAGTCGGCGATCTACGTCGACGAGCGGCTGGGCGGGGCAGCAGCCGCGGTGATCGAGCGGGCGTTCGCCGGTCGGGCGGGCGGGCCGCTCGCCGAGCTGGCACCCGTCACCGGTGACGTCGTTGCCTCGGGCACCGCGAAGGTCGCCGTCGAGCACGAAGCGACCGGCTGGACGCTCACCGTGCACTCCGGCGCCGCCCGGCTGGTCAACGCGAGCGGCTCGCCGAAGCACCTCGATGCGAGCGCGCACCCGCTGACCCTGGCCCACACCGCGCTCGCCGACGAGCTCGGCACCGGTGCCGACCCCGTCGTCGCTCAGATCAGTGACAACCTGGAGGTCAACGTCTCGGCCCTGCCCGGGGCACCGGTGGACATCGAGCGTCGTTCGGGGATGACCGGTCGGTTCCGCTACCGCCACGACGGTCGCGACGACGACGTCGACGACAACGCCGACGACGATGACGACGACGATGACGACGACTGAGCCGACGCAGCACATGACGCAGCTGCGCGGCGAGAGCCCGGGACGAACGACGCGGCCGGGCGGGTCCGCACGGTCGACGGCGCTCGTCACGGCAGTCGTGCTCGCGGCTGCCGGCGCGGCCTGGCTCGTCCTCGCGACCCTGCCGGTCGGGCGCGCCGCCCATGGGAGCGGTGCCCATGGAGGCGGCGCGCACGGAGCCGCTGCTCACGCCGGCCACGCCGCAGAGCCCGGCGCCGGGCTGTGGTTCGCCGGGTGGGCGCTGATGGTCGTCGCGATGATGCTGCCGCCGGCCCTGCCGTTACTGAGGACCATCCGGCAGGTCGCCACGCGCCGTACCCGTCCCGGGACCTTGGTCACCGCCTGTCTGCTCGCCTTCGTCGGGGTCTGGACCGGCGTCGGAGTGCTCTACCTCGGCGCCGACAGGCTGGCCGCGGCGTACGTCGACCGGCTCGCGATCCTGCACGCCCACCCGCAGGTGCCGGCCGGGCTCGCGGTCGTCGCGACGGACGCTTACCAGCTGACGCCGTGGAAACGCGCGTGCCTGTCCGCGTGTCGTACGCCCCGGTCGGTCGTGCTGACCGTGTGGACGGGCGCCCGACCGCCGGTCGTCGAGGGCGCCGCGGTCGGCGCGCTCTACGGCGCGATCTGCGTCGGCTGCTGCTGGGCGCTGATGCTGCTGACGCTCGCAGTCGGCGTCGCTGCGCTGCCAGTGATGCTCGTCGCGGCCGTCGTCATGAGCGCTGAGCGGTTGCTCCCACACGTGCGCCCACTCGTACCCGCCGTCGCGGTCGGGTCGATCGCGCTCGGCCTCCTGGTGCTCGCGGGGATCGTCCCCGCTGCGTTGGGCACCAGCCACTGACGCCCACCTCGGACAGAGAGGACACGATCATGACCCCTACCCACCACCGGGTCGTCGCGATACAGATGCCCATCGTCTACGACGGTGACGGCGACCACGACCCTGACGGTCTGATGTTCGCGCTCCAGGCGCACCGCCCGCTGCTGGAATGGGTCCGCGATCGCTGGGAGGACGACGACGAACGGCTGCCGCGACTGCACCGTCGGCGCCAGCTCGCCCAGGTCGTCGTCGACAACCTGGCGCGGCTCGAGCTGATGATCGAGCGGCTGCGCAGCGGGGACGACGACGATCTGCGGCTGCTGACCGACCTCCTGCGCCGGGAGCAGGTGCCGGAGTACGACGAACCCGAGGACCGGCTGTCCCACGGGCCACGCCGACGGTCGTCTAACGCGGGCGCCGTGCGCACCAACGTCCACCGCACCCTGGAGGAGCTGCGGCTCGCGCTGACCGAGCTCAGTGACACCGACGGCCTCCCGCAGTGGCGCGACCTCACCCACCCGCCGCTGGAGCCGGAGGCCGACGCGGAGGACGAGGTGGACGAGGAGTCCGATGATGGCGAGGGCACCGACGACGAGGACCTGCCGCTGCGGGTCGTCGGCCTCAGCCGCGGTCAACGGGCGGCCTGGAGAGCCAGCTGGCAGGAACAGATCCGCATCCTCGACGACGCCATCGCGACCTGCTTCGAACGGATGGAGTCCGATCCCGAGCGCCGCTTCGACGCGGCGGCGCTCGCCGAGGCGTCCGGGATGCCCGAGCGCCGGGTCCGCCGGCTCGTGCTCAACGACCACCGGCGTGGCGTGAGCGGACGCGGCGAGCTCACCCCGGCGTACGACCGGTTCAACCCGATGCGACCGGTGCCGGTCGTGGCACCCCTGGTGCTGCGCACCCACGTCGGTGAGCGCGTCACGGTGGAGGTCGAGAACCAGATCCGCGGCAGGCGGCTCGGCTTCCACCTGCAGGGCGACGGGCTGGCCGGGCCGGGCGGCAAAGGGGTGCGGCACGGCGACGGCGCTCACGTCGGCGGCAACCCCGACACGACGCTGGCGTACGGCGAGCGGGCGACGTTCACCTATGCCGCACGGCACGAAGGCGCCTGGCCGATCAACGACCTGGCCGACGTGCGGGGAAGGCAGGACGGCTCCAACGTCCACGGCCTGTTCGGTGCGCTGCTGGTCGAGCCGGAGGGCTCGCACTGGCACGACCCGGAGACGGGTGAGGACCTGACCGAGACGTCGTACTGCGGGCTGCAGCACGTCGACGTGATCATGCCGGACGAGCGGCCGGGGACGCCTGAGCACGCGGACTTCGTCGACTTCAACCTGGACGACGTGCCCCGCAGCCATCGTGAGTTCACGGTGTTCATGCACGACGAGCCGGAGGTCCACTCGGCGTTGCACCTGGGCAGCGAGCACACGGTGATGCCGATCTCGTATCGCGCCGAGCCGATGGGCAACCGACTACCCCACCGCATGCGCCGGCTGGCCGAACGCACATCTGCGGAGCCACCGGACGACCAGCAGAGCGTCGACCGGTCGGCGGTGAAGTGGGAGCTCGGCCCCGACCTGGACGAGGTGTTCTGGACCGCCCGAACGCCCGAGGGCGACTGGCTCGAACGGGTTGCGGGGGAGGAGCAGCACCACAGCTCGTGGCTGTTCGGTGACCCCGTGACTCCGATCCTGCGCGCCTACCGGGGCGACCCGTGCCGGATCCGGCTGATCCACGGCGGTGTGAAGGAGACACACGTCTACCACCTGCACGTGCACCAGTGGCGGGCGGTTGCTGCCGACACCGCACCTCCCGGCACGTGGGGCCTGGATGCGTCAGGAGCGTTGCGGCGCAGGGGTTCTCAGCTGATCGACTCCATCACGATCGGTCCCCAGACAGCCTTCACGATCGAGCCGCTGTACGGCTCGGGCAGTCGGCAGGAGGCGCTTGGCGACATCATCTGGCACTGCCACCTCTATCCCCACTTCCACCACGGCATGTGGGGCCTGTGGCGCAGCTTCGACCGGTTGGTCGACGGCACGCGAGCCCTTCCCGACGGCACACCGTGCCGTGCGCTGGTGCCGCTGCCGGGTCGTACGCCTCCCGCGCCGGACCGCGAGCACCCGGGCTTCCCGTGGTTCATCGACGCGGTGCACCCGATGAAGTCACCGCCACCGCCCGCAGCCGTCGCTGACCAGGTCGACGGGCGCAGGCGGCTGCTCGGGATGCCTCCCGCCTCCGATCGGGAGCGCGCCGCGATGCACCCGGCCTGCCGTGACGGTGAGCAGCCCGGCGCGCTGTTCGTCGACCTCGACGGTGATGCTGCCGCGTGGAACGAACGGTGCGGTCTGCCACGGCCGCGCGTGCTGTCGTACGACATCGAGGTGCTGACCAGTCGTATCGACTACAACATCGACGGATGGCACGACCCGAACGGCCATCGCTACCGCCTGCTCGCCGCGCAGATCCGGGAGGTCGACGACCAGGGCAGGGAGACGGTCGTCGAGGAGGAGTGGTTCGACCTGACCCGGGAGGGCAACCCCGAGCCGGTCTTTCCGCGCGCCAACCACGGCGACATCGTCGAGCTGCGACTGCACAACGCGCTCGGGAGCTTCCCGGCCGACCAGTACGACCTGGCCCAGCTGCCGGTGGAGTGCGGCTTGCACGTGCACCTCGTGAAGTTCGACGTGCTCGCGTCCGACGGGTCCTCGACGGGCTTCAACTACCTGTCCGGGGCCAGCTGTCGCGAGGTCGTCGGGCCGGACCGCCCGGGTGAGCTGCGCACCGTGAGCCGGCACCGGTGGGTGGTCGACGAGGAGTTCGGGCCGTGCTTCTTCCACGACCACCTGCTCGCCAACTATCGGCAGAAGCGCGGGCTCTGGTCGGCGCTCCAGGTGCAGCCGTACGGTGCCCAGTGGCACACCAGCGACCAGACCCGCACCGCCTGGCACGAGCCGCAGGCGGTCATCGTGCCCCCGGCGGAGACGGGCCTGCCGGCCTACCGCGAGGCGTGCCTCGGCGTCGGCGACTTCATCCCGCTGCTCGACCGCGGAGGCCGTACGCTGAACCCGCCCGGCGAGCTCGGGGGTGACGACGACCCGGGGTCGATGGGCGTGGGCTATCGGTCCGCACCCCTGACCTTCAGAGGCGACGACCCGTCGCGCTGGTTCAGCACGAGCGCGCGTAGTGACATCAGCTTCCACGGCACTCGTGGCGACCCGGACACCCCTGTGCTGCAAGGCTATCCGGACGAACGGCTGCGCATCCGGCTCGTGCAGGGCTCGCACGAGGAGCAGCACTCGTTCGGCATCCACGGCATGCGCTGGCGTCGTGACTGGCACCAGCCCCGGTCCCGGCTGGTGAACCAGCAGACCATCGGCATCTCCGAGGCGTTCACCGTCGACATCGACCCGGTCGACGCCGGCCGCTACGGACCGGGCGACCACCTGTGGCGCCTCGGCGACATCGACGACACCTGGGTCGGCTGCTGGGGGTACGTGCGCATCAACCAACCCAGGACCGAGTCCTACGCCGCGCTTCCGCCGCTGCCGAGACCCGGTGAGAGTGCCGCCGAGGCGGACGAGCGGATGAGGTCGGCGCGCGCCACACCGCCCCGGCCGCAGCGCATCGCGGACGACGAGTACGACGAGTCGGTCCGCACCTACGTCGTCGTCGCACGCCGCACCGAGCACCTGCACACCGGACGCCACCTCACCGACCCGTGGGGCCTCACCTACCTGCTCGCCGAGATGGACCCGCAGGAGTACGCCGAGGCGCGGCGTGAGGGGGAGTGGCGACCGTCCGTCGTACAGCCGAGCGAGGGACCGCTCGTGCTGCGCGTGCACCGAGGCGAGTGGATCCGGCTGTTCCTCGTCAACGAGGTGCTGCGCGACGACGACGCCGAAGCCGTCCGGCTACCGAGGTTCGGCGTCGAGCCCAACCCGCCGCGGCTGCCGCTGGAGCACCTCGATGACCTCGGTCAGCCGGACCGCCGGACGGTGACACCGCGCGTCTCGATCCATGCGGCGCTGCTGCAGTACGACGTACGCACCCACGACGGCGCGCACGTCGGCCGCAACGTCGACGGCACGGTCTCGCCGCTGCGTACCCAGAGCGCGCACGAGCACGAGCCCGAGGACGAGGGCGCCGGACGCGTCGTGCTGGGCGACCGACACCATGCGCGGGAGAACTGGCGCGAGCTGTGGTGGTACGCGGACGAACAGCTCGCACCGGCCAGTCACGCGGACGGCCCCGGACAGGTGTGCCTGCTGCACGACGTGGCCGACGTGCGCAACCACCGCCACCACGGGCTGATCGGCGCGATCGTGGTGGAGCCGGGAGACGTGCGCCCGTACCGACGGCGCTCGCGGGCACGACGGCCCGATGGGTACGCCGGTGTGGCCGCCGAGATGCGCGACCGTCGCGGAGCGGTCGTCGCGCACGAGGCGGTGGTGCTGATGCAGGACGGCCTGCGGCTGTCCGTGGACGGACACCCGGAGCTGCCGGTGCCCGACAACGATCCCGGTGGCGATCCGGAGGACCGTGGCCAGAAGGGCCTGAACCATCGGACGGCGCTGATGCACCGCGGCCGGCCTCCGCACGGGGCGTTGGCCGGTCCGCCGCTGGCGACGGTCGAGCAGGGCGTACCTCTGTGGCTGCGCGTGGTCGGCGCGGGTGACAAGCCACGTCAGCACACGCTGACCGTGCACGGCCTGGCCTGGCCCGTGGCGCCGTGGGTGCCTGGGTCCGCGTGGGTGGGCTCGCTGTCCGGCATCGCCGGCGGCACCACGGAGGACGTCGTGGCGCTCGTCGAGCACCCGGGCGACCATGCCCTACGGTCCGGAGCCTTCCGCTGGGCCACCGAGACCGGTGTCTGGACCATGGTGCGAGTCGAGCCGCACGGCTGACGCGCGTCGGCGGCACCTACGCTGGCGAGGTGCCGCGACTCATCGTCCTCAACGGTCCACCCGCGGTGGGCAAGTCGACCCTCGCGTCGCGCTACGTCGACGAGCACCGGCTCGCGATCGCTCTCGACCTGGACCGGTTGCGGCTGCTGGCGTTCGGCGCTGCCGACGTCGCCGGCGTACCCGCGATGAACGCCACCCGAGACCTCGCGCTCGGCGCGGCCCGTGCGCACCTGCGTGCGGGCCGCGACGTCGTGGTGCCGCAGTACCTCGGGCGCCCCGACTACCTCGAGGCGCTCGAAGGGCTGGCCGCCGAGGTCGGCGCCGACTTCCACGAGATCGTCCTGATGGACAGTGAGCAGCGGCTGGAGCAGCGGTTCGCCGAGCGCACGGCCGCCGCCACCCGGATCGAGCACGTCGCCGCGGCGGCCGGCATCCAGGACGAGGGCCCCGAGTCACTGGCTGCGATGCGGGCGCGGCTCGTGGAGCTCGTGGCCACCCGTCCGCACGCCGTGGTCATCGAGTGCCCCGAGGGCACCGAGGACATCACCTACCGCGCCGTGCTGCGCGCGATCGGCGACCCCGCGTAATTCAGGTGCCCGTCGCGCGGTCCGCTGCGAGGCTGTTGCTTCATGGACGGACTGCAGATCGCCACCCTCGCCGAGCGCCCCGACCTGGTCGACCGCTGGTACGACGTCGAGTCCTCCTGGCCCACGTTCATCGGGCACGACCCGATCGGTGACGCGCTCTGGGACACCACGCTGCGGATGTTCCCCGAGTACGCCGTCGTCGCGACCCGCGGCGACGAGGTGGTCGCGCGAGGCAGGTCGGTGCCGTTCGCGTACCCCACGCAGGAGCGTGCTGAGCTGCCCGCGAGCGGCTGGGACCGCGCCCTGATCTGGGCGATGCTCGACCACGAGGCCGGCGTGAAGCCCACCGCCGCCAGCGCGCTGGAGATCCAGATCGGCACGCCTTATCGGGGCCAGGGGCTGTCGCCCGTACTAGTGGGAGCGCTGCGCGAATCCGTTGCAGCACAAGGAATCTCGACGCTGTATGCACCCGTGCGACCCAACGGCAAGACCGACCCGCACCAGCCGATGAGTGAGTACGCCGCGCTCACCCGCCCCGACGGTCTGCCGGTCGACCCGTGGTTGCGGGTGCACGTGCGAGCGGGGGCCACGATCGAGGAGGTCGCGCCGGCCTCGATGGTCGTCCCGGGCTCGCTGCAGGAGTGGCGCGAGTGGACCGGGCTGCCGTTCGACGAGGACGGCGACGTCGTCGTACCTCAGGCGCTCGCACCCGTGCGCTGTCACCTCGCTGAGGACCTGGCGGTCTACGTCGAGCCCAACGTGTGGGTCCGGCACGGTCTCGCCTGAGCAACGCGTTCGAGGGCAGCGGTGTCGCGCCGGTAACCTTGCCGGGTGCTGACCGTGCAAGACGCCCTCATCCGCCTGCAGAAGTTCTGGACCGACCGTGGCTGCATGGTCGTCCAGCCCTACAACTCCGAGGTCGGAGCCGGGACGATGAACCCCGCCACCCTCATGCGGGTGCTCGGACCCGAGCCGTGGCGGGCGGCGTACGTCGAGCCGTCGGTGCGTCCTGACGACAGCCGTTACGGCGAGAACCCCAACCGGCTGCAGACGCACACCCAGTTCCAGGTGATCCTCAAGCCCGACCCGGGCAACCCGCAGGAGCTCTACCTGGAGTCGCTCGAGGCCCTCGACATCGACATCCATGCCCACGACGTGCGCTTCGTCGAGGACAACTGGGCGCAGCCGGCCATCGGCGCGTGGGGCCTGGGCTGGGAGGTCTGGCTCGACGGGATGGAGATCACCCAGTTCACCTACTTCCAGCAGGTGGGCGGGCAGAACCTCGACCCGGTGAGCGTCGAGCTCACCTACGGCATCGAGCGCATCATGATGGCCCAGCAGGGCGTCACGCACTTCAAGGACCTGCAGTACGCGCCGGGCGTCACCTACGGCGAGGCGTTCGGGCAGCAGGAGTACGAGATGTCTCGTTACTACCTCGACGACGCCGACGTCGACGCCAACCGCGACCTGTTCGAGCACTACACCGCCGAGGCCCAGCGCCTGGTCGACGCACGCCTGCCGATCCCGGCGCACAACTACGTGCTGAAGTCCTCGCACGCGTTCAACGTCCTCGACTCCCGCGGTGCGATCTCCACGACCGAGCGCGCCAAGGCGTTCTCGACGATGCGCCGCCTCGCCCGCGAGGTGGCCCGGCTGTGGGTCGAGCGGCGCGAGGAGCTCGACTTCCCGCTGATGAAGTCGCAGACCGACGTCAAGGTGCAGGTCCGCTCCGCGATCATGCCGCCCCGCCCGGACGCTGAGGCGCCCGAAACCGTTGCCACGTCTCACGACTCGCAGCCCCTGGCCATCGAGATCGGTGTCGAGGAGCTGCCCCCGCACGTGGTCGTCCAGGCGATCGAGCAGGTCCGTACGACGCTCACCGAGCGCCTCGGCGCGACCCGCCTGACGCACGGCGCGATCGACGTCGTCGGCACGCCGCGGCGCATCGTGGCCACGGTCGCTGATGTGTCGGCCCACGAGCCCGACGCCGAGTCGCTGCGCAAGGGGCCCAAGGTCGCGGCGGCGTACGACGCCGACGGCAACCCCACCAAGGCGTGCGAGGGCTTCGCCCGCGGCCAGAAGGTCGATCCATCGAGCCTCGTTCGTGCTGAATTTGATGGCGCCGAGCACGTCGCCGTCACGGTGACCGAGAAGGGCCGCCCGGTCATCGAGGTGGCCGAGCAGCTGGTCGCCGACCTCGTGACGAGCCTGCGCGCCGACAAGAACATGCGGTGGAGCGACCCCCAGCTGGCCTACAGCCGTCCGATCCGGTGGCTGGTGGCCCTGTGGGGTGCCACCGTGGTGCCGGCCGAGGTGTCGTCGCTGCGCGCGGGCCGCACCACCTACGTGCACCGCACCGACGTCGACCCGCTCGTCGAGGTCAAGGACGCCGCCTCGCTGCGCAACACCCTCGAGGCCCACGGGCTCGTGCTCGACCCGGTCGTCCGTCGTACGCAGGTCGTCGACGCGGCGCGCACGCTGGCGGCGTCGGTCGGCGGCACCATCGACTTCGACGGCGAGTCGGCCCTGGTCGACGAGATCACCAACCTGGTCGAGCAGCCGCAAGGCATCCTCGGCTCCTACGGCCCGAAGTACCTCGAGCTGCCCGAGCAGATCCTCACCACGGTCATGCGCAAGCACCAGCGCTACCTGCCCGTGCGCGACGAGGCCGGCGAGCTCATGCCGTACTTCGTCACCATCGCCAACGGCGACTGCGACGACGAGCTGGTCCGCCTCGGCAACGAGTCGGTCATCCGCGCGCGCTACGAGGACGCGGCGTTCTTCTACGACGCCGACCTCAAGGTGCCGCTGACCGACCTGCGCGCTCAGATCAGCAAGCTGACCTTCGAGGACCGGGTCGGCTCCATGGCCGACCGCGCCGACCGCATTCGCGACGTGGCCGCTGCGCTGGCGTCGTCGATGTCGCTGTCGGCCGAGGAGTCGAAGACCCTCGCGCGCGCCGGCGAGCTGGCCAAGTTCGACCTGTCGTCGCAGATGGTCGTCGAGCTCTCCTCGCTCGCGGGCACCATGGCCAAGGAGTACGCAGCCCGCGCCGGTGAGACCCCGGAGGTCGCCTCCGCGCTGCTCGAGATGGAGCAGCCGCGCTCAGCCGGTGACGCGGTGCCCGAGTCGCGCCCGGGTGCGCTGCTCGCGCTCGCCGACCGGTTCGACCTGCTCATGGCGATGTTCGCGCTCGGCGCCAAGCCGACCGGTTCGTCCGACCCGTTCGCGCTGCGTCGTGCCGCGCTCGGTGTGGTGTCGATCCTGCGCAAGCACGACGCCCTCAGCACGGTCACCGTCGCGTCCGGGCTGGCGGCTGCGGCCGACCGCCTGCGCCAGCAGGGCCTCGACGTGAGCAGCGAGTCCGTCGACGCCGCAACGGAGTTCGTGATCGGCCGGTTCGGTCAGCAGCTGCGCGACGAAGGCGTGTCGGTCGATCTCGTGTCGTCCGTCAGCTCGCTCGCCGGCTCGCCGGGCAAGGCCGAGCAGGCGCTCGGCGACATCGCATCGGTGCGGCACAGCGACACGTTCGCGCCGCTCGTCGAGGCCGTTCAGCGCATCACGCGCATCGTCCCCGAGGGCACGCAGCCGTCGTACGACCGTGCGCACCTGACCGAGCCCGCCGAGGTCGCGCTCGCGGACGCGGTCGACGGTCTGCCCGACCACGCGGCCGACTCGATCCCCGAGTGGGCTGCTGACGCCGGTGCGCTCGTCGAGCCGCTCGGCCGGTTCTTCGACGACGTGCTCGTGATGGCCGAGGACGCGGACGTGAAGGCCGCCCGGCTCGGGCTGCTGCAGACGGTCGTGTCACGTGCGCCGCGCGGCATCGACTGGCAGGCGCTGCACACCGCCATCGCCTGAGCCGCCGATCCCGGCGCGGCGGGGCACAGCGGGTCGGCGGAGGCGGTGCATGGTCGGCGTCGCGCGGGCCTAGCCTGGGCTCATGACAGAGCAGTCAGCGCAGCCAGGGTTCTCCACGCGTGCGATCCACGCCGGCCAGGAGCCGGACCCGCGCACCGGAGCCGTCGTCCCCGCGATCTACCAGACCTCGACCTACAAGCAGGACGGCGTCGGTGGCTTCCGCGAGGGGTATGAGTACTCCCGCTCGGCCAACCCCACGCGTACGGCGTTGGAGACCTGCATCGCCGAGCTCGAAGGCGGCGCACGAGGATTCGCGTTCGCGTCCGGTCTCGCCGGTGAGGACACGATCATGCGGGCCCTGCTCGCGCCCGGGCAGCACATGATCGTCCCGACCGACGCGTACGGCGGCACCTACCGCCTCATCAACAAGGTGCAGCGGGCCTGGGGCGTCGACCACAGCCTCGCCAAGGTCAGCCAGCCCGACGCGATCCGCGGCGAGATCCGCCCCGGCGTCACCAAGATGGTGTGGATCGAGACGCCCACCAACCCGATGCTCGGCATCTCCGACATCGCCGCGGTCGCCGAGATCGCTCACGAGGCGGGCGCGCTGCTGGTCGTCGACAACACGTTCGCGTCGCCCTACCTGCAGCAGCCGATCTCGCTCGGCGCCGACATCGTCGTGCACTCCACCACGAAGTACTGCGGCGGTCACTCCGACGTCGTCGGCGGCGCTGTCGTGGTCGCGAAAGACGTTGCGGTGCAAGAGTTCTCGGACGCGGCCGAGCGCATCGGGTTCCACCAGAACTCCATGGGAGCGGTCGCCGGTCCGATGGACTCCTGGCTCACGCTGCGCGGCCTGAAGACCCTCGCCGTACGCATGGAGCGGCACAGCGACAACGCCGAGAAGGTCGTCGAGTTCCTGCAGTCACGCAAGGACGTCACGCACATCCACTACCCGGGCCTGGACTCCCACCCCGGCCACGACATCGCCGCCAAGCAGATGAAGCGGTTCGGCGGCATGGTGAGCTTCCAGATCGAGGGCGGGGTCGACCGCGCGCTCGACGTCGTGGGTCGTACGAAGGTCTGGACCCTCGGTGAGTCGCTCGGCGGCGTCGAGTCGCTGATCGAGCACCCGGGGCGCATGACCCACGCGAGCGTCGCGGGCACCGAGCTGGAGGTGCCGGCCGACCTGATCCGCCTGTCGACCGGCATCGAGGACGCCGACGACCTGATCGCCGATCTCGAGCAGGCCCTCGGCGCCTGACCGCGGTCCGAGCCATCCGCCCGGGCTCCGAGTGAGCGTCGGGCTCGCGTCAGAACTGAGTCCTGTTGGTATGACCGGGTTCGAACTGCGTCACATCACCAGGACTCAGTTCTGACGGCGAGAGGCGGGGGAGCGCTGACGGCGCGGCCGAGGCTGTGGGCTAGGGGCGCCAGGCGATGTCGCGGCCGTTGTGCGCGAGCAGCTGCTGCAGCTCGGGCGCGCCGGCGGGCGTCGCCACCTTCGGACCGAACGCCTCACCCGAGCCGCCCTCGTCGAACTGGCTCGCGAACGTCAGGCCGCTCTGCAGGGAGGCCGCATCAGGCTCGTACGACTGACCGGTCGCCGCGGCGAGGTCCCACCCATGTACGAGCACCTCGTTGAGCGCGACGAGGCCGCCGACCTCGCCGGGCATCTCGACACCGCCCGCCTGGGTCATGCCGTCCCAGGCGTCGGGGGACTCCCAGGCTGTGGCGAGGTCGCGCAGCCGGGCCGGGATGACCGTGCGCCAGTCGTCGACAAGGTTGTCGCGGCTGCCCGGTGCAGGCGGCTCGCTCAGCCGGTCGAGGCCCTCCTTGCGCGCCGCCCAGGTGAACGCGGTCGACAGGCCGGCGACGTGGTCGAGCAGGTCGCCGACGGAGTAGTCGGGACATGGCGTGGGGGCGTCGAGCCGGTCGTCGGGCACCGCCTCGACGGTGCGGGCGACCAGGGTGGTGGCGGCGTGCAGGTCAGGTCGTGCGGACATCGGCGGGCTCCGTCTCCTCGGGTGGTGGCGTCGGTTCGAGGCTGGCACCCGCGACGGCGTACGACAACGCTTGGCGCCCGAACTGAGCAGGATCGGGGCGGTCAGCCGCGTCGCAGCTCCATCTCGTGCATGACCTCCAGCCTCTCGAACCCGAAGGCGGCGTTGATGCGCTGCATCAGGGCTTTCCATAGGGCATCTGCGCAGAAATGGAGATGCCCTCTGTCGGTGGTCACTGCGACGATGTCGCTCGTGACTGAAGCAGTGCGAGCAGAAGGCCTCGTCAAGCACTACAAGGACGTCAAGGCGATCGACGGTGTGTCGCTGAGCGTGCCCGAGGGTACGGTCCTCGGCGTGCTCGGGCCCAACGGCGCGGGCAAGACCACGACGGTGCGGGTGCTGACGACCCTCATCAAGCCCGACGCGGGCACGGCCACCGTCGCCGGCCGCGACATCGTCAAAGAACCCGACGAGGTGCGCAGCCTGATCGGGGTGTCGGGTCAGTACGCCGCGGTCGACGAATACCTCACGGGCTACGAGAACCTCGAGATGATCGGTCGGCTCTACCACCTGGGCGGCTCGGCCTCTCGCGCTCGCGCGCGTGAGCTGCTGGCCGAGTTCCGGCTGGAGGACGCTGCAGACCGTCCGGCGAAGACGTACTCCGGCGGTATGCGCCGACGCCTCGACCTCGCCGGTGCACTGGTCGCGCGCCCGCCGGTGATCTTCCTCGACGAGCCGACCACCGGCCTCGACCCGCGCAGCCGCGGTGACATGTGGGAGGTCATCGCCGGCCTCGTCCGTGAGGGCACGTCGCTGCTGCTCACGACGCAATACCTCGAAGAGGCCGACCGCCTGGCCGACAACATCATCGTCGTCGACCGCGGGCAGGTGATCGCCGAGGGCACCGCCGACCAGCTCAAGGACCAGGTCGGCGGCGAACGCCTCTCGGTGACCGTCGCCGACGCGGCCCGACTGCCCGAGGTCGCCGAGCTGCTCGGCCGGCTCGGGTCCGGAGCCGGCGAGATCGACGAGCACACCCGGACGGTCATCGCGCCGGTGAGCGGCGGCGTCGAGTCGCTGCTGCTCGCCGTGCGCCAGCTCGACGACCGTTCGATCACGGTGCAGGACATCGGGATTCGTCGCCCGACCCTCGACGACGCCTTCCTCTCACTGACCGGTCACAAGGCCGAGGACGATCAGCAGGAGCAGGGCGAGCCCGAGGACGAGCGCGAGCGAGAGGCACAGCGAGCATGAGTGCAGCCACCCTGGTGGGCGACGCGACCACGGTCGCCCGTCGCAACCTCATCAAGATCAAGCGGGTCCCCGACCTGCTGGTCTTCACCACGATGCAGCCGATCATGTTCGTGCTGCTGTTCGGCTTCGTGTTCGGCAGCCTGGCCCCGGCCGACCCGCAGGGCTACCGCGAGTTCATGATGGCCGGCATCTTCGCGCAGACCATCGTCTTCGGCGCCACGATCACCGGCTCCGGCATGGCCGAGGACATGCAGAAGGGCGTCATCGACCGGTTCCGTACGCTGCCGATGCACCCGAGCTCGGTGCTGGCCGGTCGCACGGTCTCCGACCTGCTCAACAACGTCATCGTCCTGATCGTCATGTCACTCACCGGCCTGCTGATCGGCTGGCGCATCCGCGAAGGCGTGGTCGGCGCCCTGGTCGCGTACGGCCTGATGCTGCTGTTCGCCTACGCGTTCTCGTGGGTGTTCGCCTACGTCGGGCTCAAGGTGCGGGCGCCCGAGATCGTCAACAACGCGGCGTTCATGGTGATCTTCCCGCTGACGTTCATCGCCAACACGTTCGTGCCGGCCGAGAACATGCCCGGCGTCCTGAAGGCCATCGCCGGCTGGAACCCGATCTCGACGATCACGCATGCGGCGCGCGACAACTTCGGCAACCTGTTCGCGATGCCCGATCCGGGCGGTCGCTCCCAGGCGGCCCGCCTCGACGAGATCGAGTACACCTGGGCGCTCCAGCACGCCGAGATCTACACCCTCGGCTGGATCGTGCTGCTGCTCGCGATCTTCGTCCCGCTGTCGACGGCCGCGTACAAGAAGGCCGTCGCCCGCTGACCTGAGCAGGTACGACGAAGCCCGGTCCCGCACGCTGGGACCGGGCTTCGTCGTACCTGCGCGCGACTCAGGCGGCGGGTCGAGCCAGGTCGGGCCAGACGCGTGAGGAGTACGTCGTCCGCAGCTGCGGGGCGATGTCGCTGACGAACGTCTCGACCGATCGGCGTACGACGTCGTCGGGCAGGCCGGGCACCTCCAGCGGGATGCCGGTCAGCTCGTGCCCGAACGCCTCGTGGTAGCGGCCGAGCTTGTCGATCACCTGCTCACGCGAGCCGACCAGGGCCGAGCCCTGCTCGATGAACTCCTCGACGGTCGTGAACGGCAGCTGGTTGTGCTGCGCGCCGGGGGAGCGGACGAACGCCTCGAACGCCGGCCGGTACGTCCGGACCGCCTCCTGTGAGGTGGGAGCGACGAGCAGGGCGATGAATCCGGCGCCCACGACCGCGTCCGCCGGGGCGTGGCCATGAGCCTCCCAGCGCTCGCGGTAGTGGCGGATCAGGGCGGCGTACTTCTCCAACGGGTGAAAGCCGTTGGCAGAGAAGAGCGGCTCGCCGAAGCGCGCCGCGAGCTCGGTGGACTCGGTGGATGATGCCGAGCCGTGCCAGACCGGGATGCTCGGCTGCTGCAGCGGTCGTGGCTGCGTGGTCGCGTCGACGAGATCGGGGCGGTAGCGGCCCGACCAGGTCACGTTCTCCTCGTGCAGCAGCCGGCGCAGCAGCTCGTACTTCTCGCGGTTGCGGTCCCACTGGCCCTCGAGGTCGTACCCGAACAGCGCGTTCTGCTCAGGGTCGTTGCCCTTGCCGATGATGATGTCGAGCCGGCCGCCGCTCAGCTGGTCGAGGGTCGCGTAGTCCTCGGCCACCCGGACGGGGTCCAGGAGTGAGAGCACCGTGACCGTGGTGAGCAGCCGGATCCGCGACGTGCGGGCAGCGATGTACGACAGCACGACCGGCGGCGAGGACGACACGAACCGCTGTGCGTGGCGTTCGCCGACGCCGTACGCGTCGAACCCGAGCTCCTCGGCCCACTGCGCCTGACGCACGACGTGCTGGAACCGGTCGTGCGGCGAAAGCGCTTGCCCTGAAACAGGATCCGGGCTGTTGTCGATCAGGGTGTACGTGCACAGCCTCACGCGGGCTTCCTCTCGCCGGCGGTCACGGGCACGTCGATCACGTTGCCCTCGGGCGGCGCCGGGCAGGTGCCGAACTCGGTGAACGCGTACGGCAGGTTGACCGCGCGGTTGAGGTCGACGAGGACGTCGCCGTCAGGCCCCGGCCGGCGCGTGGTGACGGTGCGCCATCCGGCGGTCTCGGTGCCGTTGGTGGTGTCGTGGAAGAGCACCTGCAGGGTGCCGTCGGCGTTCTCGCCGGCTCGCAGCCGGTACTCGTGGCCGTGCACGTCGAGCGCGAGCTCGCCGATGACGGTCACGTGCTGACGCAGGTCGGGGCGCGCGGTCGACACCTCGACCCGGAGCGGGGCGGCATACCGGGTCAGGCGGCCCTCGACCACCCAGTCGGGGTCGAAGTCGAAGACGGGCACCGAGCTGAACCGCTTCCGGGTGGGCGCGAGCGGGTCACGGGTCCGCAGGGCGAACCGGCCTCCGCGGCGCAGCAGCTGGACGCGAGTGGCGCCGACCTCGGCCCAGTCCAGCGAGCCGGCTTCGTCGACGACCGCGGTCGAGTCACCGCTCACGGGTTCACCGCCGACCCGTACGCCGGCGCCCACCTGCGGGCTCCGCCCGCAGGTGGGCGCCGGTGTCGGTGGCCCACCACTGACCGGGCAGACCACCCACGGTGGAGGGGCTGTCGGCGAGCCAGCTGAAACCGGTCAGTGACAACCAGCCGTAGTCGGTCGCGAGGTCGGCCTCCCGCTGGACGTGCCACCGCTCCCACTCGACCTCGGCGCGGATGTCATCGGTCACGGCGCTCATGACGCCACCGCCGCGGGCGCCTCGTGGTCGGCGTGGCCCGCTGCGCGCTCACGTCGAGCGACCTCGTCGCGCACGAGAGGGATGACGTGCCGCCCGAAGTCGACCGCGTCGTCGTACAGGTGATAGCCGCGTGCGGAGAAGATGCGCACGCCGAGGTCGTAGTAGTCGAGCAGCGCGGCGGCGACGGTCTCGGGCGTGCCGACGAGCGCGGTCGAGTTGCCGCCGCCTCCGGTCGCTGCGGAGGTGGCGGTCCACAGCGCGCGGTCGTGACGTTCGCCGTCCGCGGCGGCGGCGAGCAGGCGCTGCGACCCGGCGTTCTCCGGGGCGCCCTGCCGAAGTCGTCCGCGCGGGCTCGGCGTGGCGGTGATCTGACCGAGTGTGCGCTGGGCCTTCTCCCAGGCGAGCTCGTCGGTCGCTGCGAGGATCGGCCGGAAGGCGACCTGGATCGTCGGCAGCGGACGGCCGACGTGCGCCGCTGCGGTGCGGATCGTGTCGATCTGCTCCCGTGTGCCGGCGAGCGGCTCACCCCAGAGGGCGAAGACGTCGGCCTCCTGCGCGCCCACGTCGTACGCCGCCGCGGACGAGCCGCCGAACGAGATGCGCGGACGCGGCTGCTGGAGCGGCCTGATGTCGGCCAGGAAGTTCTGCAGGCGGTAGTGCTCGCCGGCGTAGTCGAACGGCTCGGCGGAGGTCCACGCCTGCTTGAGGATCTGGATGAACTCGCGGGTGCGGCCGTAGCGGGCGTCCTTGTCGAGGTGATCGCCCTCAGCCGCTTGGTCGGCCGTGGAGCCACCGGTGATGACATGGACCTCGACCCGGCCGCCGCTGATGTGGTCGAGCGTGGCGAGCGTCTTGGCGGTGAGCGTCGGCGCCGCGGTGTTGGGGCGGTGGGCGACGACCAGGCGCAGGTGGTCGGTCTGGCCGGCGAGGTACGCCGCGACCTGGGCCGGGTCGGGTGACCCGGAGTGGTAGGCGAACAGGATCCGGTCCCAGCCGTTGTCCTCGTGCGCCCGGGCGAGCTTGGCGGCGTAGGCGAGATCGAGCGCGCCGCCCGTGCGGGCGTGCGTCTCGGTGCCGTCGTGGTTGGCGGCCATACCCAGGAACTCAACTGGCATGACGGTGCTCCTTGTGCGGTGATCGAAGGACGCTCGCGGCGGGATGCGCGAGCCGGGTGAGCAGGTGGCGGGCCAGCGCGTCGTTCTGGCGCAGGCCCGCGCCGTTGAAGCGAGGTCGGGTGAAGCCGCCGGCCCCGACGCTGCCCGAGACGGACGGTCCGACGAGGAACCGGCTCGGGTGCGAGGTGCCGTCGGCGCGGACCGCGCGGCAGTGCTCGTCCGACAGGAGCTGACCACCGCGCACGCGGCCGCCCTCGGCGTCGTACACGCTGTCGGCCGCGAGCTCGCCGCGCCGCAGCAGACCGCGGATGAGGGGGTCGGTGCTGGCGAGCACGTCCGGGCGGGGCAACCGCGCGTCGACCAGCGCACGAGACTCGACGGCGCCACCGACCGCGGGCGACTCCGCACGAAAACCGTTGTCGGTCAACGAGACTCGCGTGTCCGGCCCGATGAACCGCAGGACGCCGGCGCGGTGCAGAGCGAGCAGCTCGGCGAGCCGACGCGGCGGCGGACCACTGGCCAGGAACGAGAAGAAGCCGTGGAACTCCTGCTCCAGCCGCAGCACGCGGTCGGTGGGGGTGAGCCGCCCGGCGGACGCGAGACCGGCGATGACCGCGTAGATCGACAGCAGCCCGTCGAAGACCGCCCGGTCGCTGGAGTACGCCGGATCGGCTCGGCGGCGTACGTCGTCCTCGACGTGACGCACGACGTCCTGCTCGTACGCAGACCGGTCGGCCCACCGACCCGCCCCCATCGGGCGGTCCACGAGTGCGAGGTCGAAGCGGTCACGCGGGTCGGGCACCTGCCGGGCCGCCGCGTCGAGGAACCCCTGGGAGGTGACGTCGGAGGTCGCGATGAGCGCCTCGAGGTCGTCGAACGAGCCGACGGTCCGCTCCGGGTGGGCCTGGAACAGGCGGCGGTAGTGCAGATCCGTCATCTCGCGCGCGACGAGCGGTCGGACCTGAGCGTCGAAGTCGAGTGTGCCGATGCCGGCGAGAGCCTCGGGTCGCAGGTGCCGGGTCGGGGCCGGACCGGTCGCGCCGATGTCGTAGCCGAGCTTGGAGTGGTACGGCACCCCGCGCCGCGACCCGGCGTACAGCACCGGCTCCCGACCCGACGGGTGGTAGGTCAGCTCGGAGCCCGAGCCGCTGAACCGACCGCCGCGTCCCTGGGCGACCAGCACGCACAGGTCGACGAACGCCAGGCCCATGCCGCGCACGATCACCGGCTCGCCCGGACGCAGCCCGGACAGGTCGAGGTCGGCGGTGTAGCCGGGCGGCACGTAGGTCAGCCCGCGCGAGGTGCTCGCGCGCAGCCACTGCGCCTGCTCGGACGTCGGCTCGTGGTCGAGGTAGCCCTGCGCGAGCACGACCAGGTCGGCGTCGATCTGCTGACCGGACTCCAGCGTGACGCGCTGACCGGCGGGCCGCCCGCCCCGGCGTACCTCGTCGAGGGCGACAGCGCGCTCACCGTGCTCGTACAGCCGCACCGAGTCGGGCAGGTCGGCGACGAGGCGGTCCCAGACCCAGCGCAGGTACTCCGCCTGGACCCAACGGGGCGCGAAATCGCCTGGCTGCACGGGAGACTCGAGGCCGAGGGCGTGCAGACGGACTCGGCCGGGACCGGCCGCCCACTCGGCGAGCGAGGGACCGGGCCGCACCGGGCCGTCGCACGTCACCGACTCGTCGGTGAACACCGTGATGTCCGCCGCCGTCGAGTTCATCCACAGCAGCTCGGACTGCTCGCGCCGCCACACGCGCCCGCCGCCGACCGGGTGCGGGTCGATCACGTGCACGTCGAGCACCAGGCCCGGTGCGAGCCCGGGAAGGCTCGCGGAGAGGCGTTCGAGCACGCCGAGGGCGCGCGGACCACCACCCACGAGGACCAGCTGAGCCGGGCTCACGACCCCGCCGGCTTCGGCAGACCGGGCGGGTTGAGCTCGGACGTGGGCACGGACTCGGACGTCAGCCCCCAGCGCTTGAGCACCTTGGCGTACGAGCCGTCGGCGATGGCCTTGTTGAGCGCCTTCTGCGCCAGCGGGGCGAGGCCGCTGCCCTTCTTGGTGAGGACACCGACCTTGCCCTGCACGGGATAGCTCGACGAGACCGTGCCGACGATCTTGGTCTTGCCGTCGGTGGCGACGTGGTAGGTCGCGGTGGGGTTCGGCCCGAGGAACGCGTCGATGCGGCCCGACGCGAGCGCGAGGTAGTAGTCGGCCTGGTTCTGGTAGTAGACGACCTTGGCCGGCGCACGTCCGGCCTTGGTGTTCTCGGCGTTCCAGCGCAGCAGGACGTCCTCCTGCAGGGTGCCCGAGCTGACGCCGACCCGCTTGCCGGACACGTCCGCGGCACCGCGGACCTTCAGGGTCGAGTCCTTCGGCACCTCGAACGCGTGCAGACCGAGGCGGTAGGTCGCGAAGTCGTACTTCTCCTTGCGCTGCTCGCTCACGCCCACGTTGGACAGGGCGACGTCGTAGCGGTCGGAGTCGATGCCGACGAACAGGTTCTCGAACGACGTCGTGCTCACCTGCGGCTTGACCCCGAGGATGTCGCTGATCAGGTGCGCGATGTCGGTCTCGACGCCCACCGGCGTCTTGTTGTCCGTGGCGGTGAACCCCAGCGGCGGGCTTCCGCCCGCAGCGGACCCGCTGCCGACGATGATCGTGCCGCGCTTGCGGATCGCCTCGGGCAGCTGGGCGTTGAGCGCCGCGTCGCGCACGCCCGTGATGCGCTCCGACTGGGCCGGTGAGGTGTCGTAGCTGACGACCTGTGCCTTCGCCTCACCGGCCGCCGGCGCGATGGTGGCCTTGGTCGCGGCCTCCTGCGGCTCGGAGCAGCCGGCCAGCGCGGTCAGGCCGAGTCCGATGACGGCGGCGATCGTCGTACGACGTCGAACAGCGTTGGTGTGCATGGTTTCTCGCTTCGTGAGTGCGTGTCAGAGGACGCGGCGGATGAAGGCGCGGGTGCGCTCGTGGGTGGGGGAGTCGATGACCTGCGCAGGCGGCCCGGACTCGACGACCTGGCCGTGGTCCATGAACACGACCGTGTCGGCGATCTCGCGGGCGAAGCCGATCTCGTGCGTGACGACGACGAGCGTGGCGCCCTCGTCGGCGAGTGACCGGATGACGTCGAGCACCTCGCCGACCAGCTCGGGGTCGAGCGCCGAGGTCGGCTCGTCGAACAGCAGCACCTTCGGCTCCAGGGCCAGCGCTCGGGCGATGGCGACGCGCTGCTGCTGACCGCCGGACAGCTGCCGCGGATAGGCAGAAGCCTTGTCCGACAGGCCGACTCGGGCGAGCAGCCGCTCTGCCAGCGCCTCGACCTCGGCACGCTTGCGCCCTTGCGCGGACACGGGGGCCTCGGCGACGTTCTGCAGCACCGTGAGGTGCGGGAACAGGTTGAAGTCCTGGAAGACGAACCCGATCCGCGAACGCTGACGCAGCACGTCCCGCTCACGCAGCTCGTGCAACCGATCGCCTTGACGGCGATAGCCGATGAGGTCGCCGTCGACGTGGATCTGTCCTCGGTCGACCTTCTCGAGATGATTGATCGTGCGCAGCAGGGTCGACTTCCCCGAGCCGGACGGACCGAGCACGACGGTGACGCTGCCCTGCTCGACGCTCAGCGAGATGTCGCGAAGGACGACATGGTCACCGAAGGACTTGGTGACGTGGTCGACGTCGACGACCGGCCGGCGTACGGCCTCGGCGGCGCTCATCGGGTCACCTCGCCACGTGCGGCGGCGGCATCAGTGCGGCAGGCCGAGATGCGAGAACGTAAGCGCTGCAACGGTGTTGGCGGTACGACTCGGGTGCTGCCCTTGGCGTAGTGCCGCTCCAGGTAGTACTGCCCGATGGACAACGCGGTCGTGAGGACGACGTACCAGATGGTGGCGACGATGAGCAGGGGTACGACGCGCGAGGTCCGTCCGTAGATCACCTGCACCTGGTAGAAGAGCTCGGGGATCGCCAGCACCGACACGATCGAGGTGCCCTTGAAGAGGCTGATCACCTCGTTGGTGGCGTTGGGCAGGATCGAGCGCATCGCCTGCGGGAGCACGATCTTGAAGAACTGCCTGCGGCGCGGAATCCCCAGTGCCGCAGCGGCTTCCAGCTGTCCGGGGTCGACGGAGGCGATGCCGCCCCGGATGATCTCGGCCGCGTACGCCGCCTGGTGCAGGGCGAGGCCGAGCACCGCTGCGCCCATCGCCCCGATGACGTTGCTGGTGCTGAAGGTGAACAGCTCCGGTCCGAACGGCACGCCGATGCTGAGCTGCTTGTAGAGGTAGGCGATGTTGAACCAGAACAGCAGCTGCACGATCAGCGGGATCGAGCGGAACGCCCAGACGTAGGTCCAGGCGACCCCTTGCAGGAACGCGCTGCCCGACAGCCGCATCGCCGCGAGCACGACGCCGAGGGCGAAGCCGAGCACGGTGCCGAGCACGGTCAGCTGGATCGTGGTGAGCAGCGCACGCAGGATCGTGGTGGTGAACAGGTAGTCCCCGACGGTCGACCACTCCCAGGCGGGGTTGGTCACCAGGCCGTTGACCAGCTGCGCGAGCAGGACGACGACGAGCGCGGTGCCGACCCAGCGCCAGGGCCGACGGCGGGGCACGACCTGCAGGGCCGGGCGGGCGTCGGGTGCGGGTGGGTCGAGCGTGGCGGGTGCGGGCAGCGTCGATGACGTGGACATGGCTGTCTCCCAGGGGTCGGTCCGGTGAGGCGGAGCGAGAGGTGGGTGCGTGGGCGGGCGGAGGCCCGAGGTGAAGGCGTGCGGTCAGCAGGACCCGGCGCAGACGCGCATCAGGTCGATGTGCAGGCGGTACGCCGCCCGGTGGGCGTGCGCCGCGAAGAGACGTGAGCCGTGGTGAGCGGTCATCGTCGAGCTCCCTCGGTGAGGAGGACCCTCGGGGGAGAGTCCGCGCTTGCGCCGACCGGATGGTCGGGCCAGGTCGTCACCCGGAGCACCCCACCGCGGTGGAGGGTTGCTGTCCAGCAAGCCGGGGCTGTGCGCTGGAGCTCAAGACCTAAGTGAAAGTTATGCAATGCATAAGAGTCAGGCAAGTTGGCGTCTCGGGTGACGAGACGCAACGCAGAAGGCCCGGTCCCGCGAGGTGCGGGACCGGGCCTTCGAGTCGTGCTGGGGGCCTCAGGCGGCGTACGGCGTGGCCGCGATGACCTTGACCGCGATGGTCTTGCCGTTGGGCGCCTCGTAGGAGGTCTCGTCGCCGACCTTCTTGCCGTTGATGGCGGCGCCGAGGGGCGACTTCTCGCTGTAGACGTCGAGGTCGGAGTCGCCGGCGATCTCCCGGCTGCCGAGCAGGAACTTCTCCTCGCCGCCGAACATCTCGACGGTCACGACCATGCCGGGCTCGACGATGCCGTCGTCCTTGGGGGCCTGGCCGACGGTGGCGTTGCGCAGCAGCTCGGTGAGCTGGCGGATGCGGGCCTCCATCTTGCCCTGCTCCTCCTTGGCCGCGTGGTAGCCGCCGTTCTCCTTGAGGTCGCCCTCCTCGCGAGCCGCCTCGATGCGCTTGGCGATCTCGGTGCGGCCCTCGCCAGACAGCTGCTCGAGCTCGGCCTTGAGGCGGTCGTAGGCCTCCTGCGTCAGGAAGCTCGCCGATGCACTGGCGGTGTCGGTCACGATGGTTCTCCTTGCATGGGTACGGGGTCTGGCCGCACACCCCCGAAACGGTCGGCGGCCAAACAACGAGGCCCGGGTCGCTTCGCCTCGCGAAGTCGATCCCAGACCCTCGGTGAACCTACGAGTGTAGCAACTTCTGTGGCCAAAGCCACTCCGAAGCGTGGTCGCTCAGGGCGTGTAGTCGCAGGAGTCGACGGTCGCGGTGGTCGCGCGCTGGGTCGTCGCGATCGTCTCGACGTAGCGCGTGGAGCTGTGCTTGCTCGGCGGGTAGGTGACCTGCTTGGACCCGACCACCGAGTGGTCGACGGCGAGGGCCTTCACCTTGCACGTGACGCCCTTGCTGGTGTCGGCCGTGACGTCGAAGCGGACCTGCACCGACCGGTCGGAGACCACCTTGTTGCCCGCGTCGTTCCACGACACACCCTGGGTGGCCGACACACCCCACCAGGTCGCGAGCACGACGCCCAGCAGGACGCCGATCGTGCCGAGGACCCACCACTTGCCCTCACCGGGCGCTGGGCGGGAGATGGCCACGGCTGCTCCTCGTGCTCGGGTGGCCAGGCGGTCTGGCGCGGGACCCGAGTGAGAGGATAGGAGGCGTTGTTGTCCTGCTCGTGACCGGGCGAGCGGGAGGTGCGGCTGCTGCCCTGACCGGGCGGGAGCCGCATGACGACGTCACTGACTGACCACGAGGGGCCTTTCGTGTCTGACCGCCTGCGGCTGATGGCCGTGCACGCGCACCCTGACGACGAGTCGAGCAAGGGCGCGGCGACGCTCGCCCGCTACTCCGCCGAGGGCCACGAGGTCATGGTGGTCTCGTGCACCGGCGGCGAGCGCGGCGACGTGCTCAACCCGCGGCTCCAGGGCGATGCCGAGATCGAGCGCGACCTGCCCAAGGTGCGCCGACGTGAGATGGCGGCGGCGCAGGCGATCCTCGGCGTGCAGCACACCTGGCTGGGCTTCGTCGACTCCGGTCTGCCCGAGGGCGATCCGCTGCCGCCGCTGCCCGAGGGCTGCTTCGCGCTCGAGCCGCTCGACGTCACGACCGAGGCCCTGGTGCGCGTGATCCGCGAGTTCCGCCCGCACGTGATCACGACGTACGACGAGAACGGCGGCTACCCCCACCCCGACCACATCATGTGCCACGTGGTGTCGGTCGCGGCGTTCCGGGCGGCGGGCGACGCGTCGGCGTACCCGCACGCAGGCGAGCCGTGGCAGCCGCTGAAGCTCTACTACGACCGCGGGTTCTCGCGGGCCAAGCTCACGGCGTTCCACGAGGCGCTGACCGAGGCGGGCATCGAGTCGCCGTACGCCGAGTGGATCGCCAACTGGGGTGACCGGCCGGAGGGGCGCATCACCACGCGCGTGCCCTGCTCGGACTACTTCGGCAAGCGCGAGCAGGCGCTGCTCGCCCATGCCACCCAGGTCGACCCGGACGGCAACTTCTTCCGCATCACCAAGGAGATGCAGGCCAGGGTCTGGCCGACCGAGGACTTCGACCTGACGTTGTCCTACGTCCAGCCTGGCGAAGGCGTCGAGGACGACCTGTTCGCCGGCCTGGGCTCGGCGGACGACGCCGACCAGCTGGCCACGACGGGCGATCGCACGCTCGTGGTGGATGACGTACGCGCGCGCGAGGAGGCCTGAGATGGGTGGTTCGGGTGCAGCGAGCACACAGATCACGGCGGGCCTGGGTGGCTTCGTCGTGCTGTTCGGTCTCGCGGTGGTCTGCTTCTTCCTGTTCCGCAGCATGAACAACCGGCTGCGCGGTGTGCGCTACCGCGAGGAGCAGGAGGCGCAGCAGCGCGAGGAGAGCAAGGGCGCTGACGGCAGCACGCCGGAGCCCGGCTCACACTGAGGCGCTCAGTGCGTCGCGGATACGGGCGGCGGTCTCGGTCGCGCGCTCGGGCGTCGTACCGCCGCCGGTGACGACGGCGTCGACGAGGCGACGCGGCCCGCGCAGCGGTGACGTCTCCCACCAGGGCACCAGCCAGAGGTGGAAGTGGGCGTACGCGTCCATCGTCGCCCACCTGTACACCCGGTCGCAGCCGGTCGCCCGCGTGACGGCCTCGACCGTGCGAGCGGTGACGTCGGCCAGTGTGGCCCGTTCGGCGTCGGACATGCCGCGCTCGTCGGCGACGTGCCGACGTGACTCCAGGATCGTCGTCCCCGCGACGGCGTAGGACGCGGGGGCGTGGCCGACGCGCCAGTGGGCGTCGTCGTACACCCAGCCGCCCGGGGGCGGGTCGGTGCGGACGTCGTCGGAGCAGAACCAGCAGGTCGGATCGGTCATGCGGACCAGCGTCCACGCACCGGAGGACGGCGGTTTGACCCGTTTAGCGCTGGTCGGTGAGCGGCTGGATGAGCCACTCCTTGGGGTCGCCGAAGCCGAGGTCGTCGATGCCGCAGGCGCGCAGCCGGTCGAGCGCGAGCAGCCGGTGGTGTGCCGCGAACGTCAGGACGTGCGCCACCATCGCGCCGTAGGTCACGACCATCGGCGGTGACGCGAACGCGTCGACGAACGTCTCGTCGAACCTGCGCTCGCGCGCGACCTCGTCGACGGACCGGGCGAACGCGGGCCCGACGGTGGCGATCCGGCGCCGCATCGAGGTGAGCGACTCGGCCTGCTCGACCCCGAAGTCGTACTCGCGGTCGTGCATCGCGGCGAGCCACATCTCCATCTGGCCGATCAGCCGCGACAGCAGCCAGCGCAACGACTCGCCGTCGATGCCGTCGACCGGGGCGCTCAGCGGCGCGTCGAGCTGCTCGTCGTCGAGGCGGCGCGCGCGGTCGACCAGCTGCTCGACCACCCAGACGTGGTGGCGTACGAGGAGCTCGACGAGGTCCATGCTGCTCATCTCCGTCCGGGCGGGCAGTCGCAGGCCCGCGGGTGGGTGGAAGTGCACGTCGTTGGGGCTGGTGAGCTGGTACTTCGTGGGGCGGCGGCGCCAGGTGGCGGGTGCCACGTCGTACGCGCGCTGGAACGCCCGGGTGAACGCCCTGTGCGAGCCGAACCCGGCCTCGAGCGCGATGTCGAGCAGGGGGCGGTCGGTGGTGATCATCCGGTACGCCGCGCGCTCCAGCAGGATGCGCCGCCGGAACGCCGTCGGGCTCTCACCGGCGATCGCGGTGATCATGCGTTCGTAGTGGTAGCGCGAGAAGTGCGCGTCGGCAGCGAGCGTCGAGGCACTGTCGGTGAGCCGGTCGAGGTCGCCCGACAGGCGGATGACCAGCTGCTCGAACACCTCGTCCGCCACTCGCGCATCGTAGGCCGGTGGCGGTCGCTCAGCCCGGGTTCGCATGACCGCTCGGCCAGGATTTCGGACGCAGCCGGCGGTGACGTCGTCGCGGGGTCGCCGGTCGGTCGACGATGTGAGGAGTCGAGTTCGAGGAGGCCACCGCATGGTCAAGGGCGTGCTCACGGCGGCGGCGGTCTACGTCGGCGCGATCGGTGCCGCGCTGCTGATCGTGCCCGCGCAGTTCGGCGTGGACGCGGTCCCGGACGACCCGTCGCCGGCTCTCATCGCTCTGCTGCGGCTGCTCGGCGGCCCGCTCATCGGCATCGCGGTGCTCAACTGGCGGTCGCGCTCGATCGACGGGTCGCAGCTGCGCGGCACGGTGCTGCTGGCCAACCTGGTCGCGTTCGCCCTCAGCACGATCAACGACATCGAGGGTGTGATCACGGGCGACGCCCGGGACGCGGCCCGGGTGTTCGTGGTGGTGCACCTGGCGTTCACCGTCGCGTTCGCGGTGGCGTGGACGCGCGATCGTACGACGCCGGTGAGCTCTCCCTGATCGGCGCGGTGGCGAGGGCTCAGCGGTGGAGGGCGAGCGACACGGCGATGTAGTGCACGACGAACGCCGCGATCGTGAACGCGTGGAAGACCTCGTGGAACCCGAACCAGCGCGGTGAGGGGTCGGGCCGCTTCGTGCCGTAGACGACTGCGCCGAGGGTGTAGAGCGCGCCCCCGACCACGATCAGCGTCACGACCGCGGCGCCGCCGGCGTGCAGGAGCGGCTCGAAGTAGAAGACCGCGACCCAGCCGAGCGCGACGTAGACCGGGGTGTAGAGCCAACGAGGCGCCCCGACCCACAGCACCCGGAACAGCACCCCGAGGACGGCGCCGCCCCAGACGATCGCGAGCAGCTGGGTCGCCTGGTGATCCGACAGCAGCGTGAGCGCGAACGGCGTGTAGGTGCCCGCGATGATCAGGAAGATGTTGGCGTGGTCCATGCGCTTGAGCAGACCGTGCACGCGGGGCGACCACGTGCCGCGGTGATAGACCGCTGACGTCGTGAACAGCAGCACCGCCGTGATGCCGAACACCGTCGCACCGATACGTCCCCGCGTGGTCGGCGCGAGCGCGACGAGCACGATCGAGGCGGCGAGCGCGAGCGGCGCCATCCCGGTGTGCAGCCAGCCGCGGAGATGGGGCTTGACGAGGCGTACGAGCTCGGACGCGGTCTCGTGGACCTCGTCGAGCGGGCGGCCGGAACGGGCGATCATGGGGAGCCAGCCTAACTTACGCGAGCGTAAGTTGTGGATCGCTCGGGTCGGCGCGCAACCGCACCGGTCTGTCGAACGTCCTGATGACGGCTCACGTTCCGACGGTAACGTCAGGGTGACATCGGGGCGGGCGATCAGTGGTTGACGAGGAGATCTATCGATGCGCGGGTTGAGCGACCTGGTGTACGGCGCCTACGAGCGGCAGCTCACCAGGGCCCTTCCTCAGGAGCGGCTGCCCCGGCACGTCGGGGTCATGCTCGACGGCAACCGCCGCTGGGCCAAGCTGCGCGGTCACGACACCGAGCACGGCCACCGCGCCGGCGCCGACAACATCGAGCCGTTCCTCGGCTGGTGCGAGGACCTCGACATCGAGGTCGTCACGCTCTGGCTCCTCTCGACCGACAACCTCAACCGTCCGGCGGCCGAGCTCGCGCCCCTGCTCACGATCATCGAGGACGTCGTCGGCGACCTCGCCGCCGCGCGTCGCTGGCGCCTCAACGCGGTCGGTGCGCTCGACCTGCTGCCGCAGCGCACGGCCACCGTGCTCAAGGACGCCGCCGACGCGACCCGCGACGTCAGCGGCCTGGTCGTCAACATCGCCGTCGGCTACGGCGGTCGCCGCGAGATCGCCGACGCCGTTCGTTCGCTGCTGCAGGAGCACGCCGCCAAGGGCACGTCCATCGAAGAGCTCGCCGAGGTGCTCGACGTCGACCACATCGCCGAGCACCTCTACACCAAGGGCCAGCCCGACCCCGACCTCGTCATCCGGACCTCCGGCGAGCAGCGGCTCGGCGGGTTCCTGCTGTGGCAGAGCACCCACTCGGAGTTCTACTTCTGTGAGGCGTACTGGCCCGACTTCCGCAAGGTCGACTTCCTGCGCGGGCTGCGGGCGTACGCCGAGCGCGAGCGCCGCTACGGCTCCTGACGTGATCTGAGACGCAGCCGGGAACAGTCCCGGCCGGGTGCGGTGTTGTCTCAACGGGCCCACGGCCTCACGCACACGTCGAGCACGAGGAGACAGACCACGTGACCACCACCGTTCCCGCCCTGGCCGTCCCGAAGGCCGGGGCTCCGTTCGAGCCCGTCGACCTCACGCGACGCGACCTGCGCCCCGACGACGTCCGCATCGACATCACCTACGCCGGCATCTGCCACAGCGACATCCACACCGTGCGCGGTGAGTGGGGCGACCAGCCGTTCCCGGTCACGCCCGGCCACGAGATCGTGGGCACCGTGGCCGAGGTGGGCGCTGACGTCACCCGCCACGCGGTCGGCGACGTCGTCGGTGTCGGCTGCTTCGTCGACGCCTGTCTCGAGTGCGCCGCGTGCAAGGACGGCGAGGAGCAGTTCTGTGAGCGCGGCGTGATCCAGACGTACGCCAGCACCGACTACTACGGCGAGGTCACCCAGGGCGGTTACAGCGGTCAGGTCGTCGTCCGCGACCACTTCGTCGTGAGCATCCCCGACGGTGTCGACCTCGCCGGCACCACGCCCCTGCTGTGCGCCGGCATCACGACGTACGCACCCCTCAAGCGCTACGGCGCCGGTCCGGGCCGCAAGGTCGGTGTGATCGGCCTCGGTGGCCTCGGCCACGTGGGGGTCAAGATCGCCGCGGCCATGGGTGCCGAGGTCACGGTCTTCAGCCGTACCGACTCCAAGAAGCAGGACGGCCTGGAGTTCGGCGCAGCGGACTACCGCGCGACGCAGGACGGCACCGTCTTCGGTGAGCTGGCCGGCTCCTTCGACCTCATCCTCAACACGGTGGGCGACGCGGTCGACCTCGACGCCTACATCGGGCTGCTCGGTCGTGGCGGCACGATCGTCAACCTCGGCGCGCCGAGCGACTCGCTCACCGCCAGCGCCTTCTCGCTGCTGGTCAACCGTCGCTCGCTCGCCGGCTCCCTGGTCGGTGGCCTGCCCGAGACCCAGGAGATGCTCGACTTCTGCGCCGAGCACGGCATCACCGCGACCGTCGAGGTCATCGGCGCCGACCAGGTCAACGAGATGTACGACAAGGTCGTGAGCGGCGGGGTCCGCTATCGCGCGGTCATCGACGCCAGCACGCTGACCGGCGCGGCCTGACGGCTGCAGCGCGCTCGCCGCAGAGGCTCGTCCTTCCTCGGGCGTACCGGTCCGGTACGACCACGGGGAGGGGCGGGCCTCTCGTCGTACCCGGGGACGGCGCGTACGACGGCGTGTCCCGGGCGACACGCCGAGGCGCGGTGGGTGGGACTCGTGTGACGGGTGGGATTTGGTCACGGACCGGTAACTGATCCGGCGCGAGTGACGTGGCTCACAGTCACACCACTAACGTCGAGAGGGATCGAGGCCGTCGCGGATGCAGGGGAGCCGCGCGCACGGGCGGTCGGACGCAGCACCTACGAGGATCCACCTACGAGGAGACGAGTCCGCATGACACTCGAGATCTCACGACGCACGCTCATCCGCTCGGCCGGCCTGGTCGCCGTCACCGCGCCACTGGTCGCCTGCAGCGACTCCAGCGATCCCGCCCGTGGGGGCGGAGGCGGCGCCACCGCCGGCGAGGACCTGCTCGCCAAGGGCAAGAAGCAGGGCTACCTGCGGGTCGCGATCGCCAACGAGCCGCCCTACACCAAGGTCGAGCCCGACGGCACGGTCACCGGCGCCGAGCCCGACATCTTCCGGGCCGTCTGCAAGCTGCTCGGCATCAACGACATCCAGGGCACCGTCGCCGGCTACGACGCGATGATCCCGGGCCTCAACGCCAACCGCTGGGACGCCGTCACAGCGGGCCTGTTCATGAAGCAGTCGCGCTGCGCGCAGATCGACTACTCCGAGCCGACCGTCGTCTCGACCGAGTCGTTCGGCGTCAAGAAGGGCAACCCCAAGAAGATCCTCACCGCCGCCGACGTGGTCAAGAACAAGGACCTCAAGATCGCCGTCATCGGTGGTGGCTTCGAGGAAGGCATCCTCAAGGGCAAGAAGGTCCCGACCAGCCAGCTGCTGCCCGCCAAGGACGGCCGCACGGGCATCGAGATGGTCAAGTCGGGCCGCGCTGACGCGTTCTTCCTGCCGACCCTCTCGCTCAACGACCTCGCCAAGACCGACAAGGACTTCGAGGTCACCGCGCCCGTGCAGGACGTGCCCGTGACCGGTGCCGGCAGCGGCTTCCGCAAGGGCGACGCGAAGTTCGTCGCGGCGTACAACGTGCAGCTGAAGAAGTACAAGGCGACGCCGGAGTTCGACGCGCTCATGAAGAAGTGGGGCTTCGACGCCGACGCCTCGCGCAAGGCCACCAAGGCCGAGCTGTGCAAGGCGGAGGGCTGAGCCTGTTCGCTCGGCCACGACCGGTCAGGCCCGTGCGATGAGCGCGTTGTGGGAGTACCGCAGCCTGCTCCTCGACGGGCTCTGGCTCACCGTCCAGGTCTTCGTGGTCGGGCTCGCGCTCGCCGTCGTCGTCGCGTTCGTGCTCGGCATCGCCGGGTTGTCCGAGTACCGCTGGGTGCGCTGGCCGGTCGTGGCGTGGGTGGAGTTCTGGCGGGGCACCTCGGTGCTCGTCCAGATGTTCATCCTGTTCTACGTGCTGCCGCCGTTCGGGCTGGAGTTCACACCGTTCACCTGCGCGGTGCTGGCGCTGGGGTTCAACGAGGGCGCCTACGCGTCCGAGATCGTCCGCGGCACCATCGCGGCCCGTGCCAAGGGCCAGGACGAGGCCGGCATCGCACTCGGCATGAGCAAGTCACTGCGGATGCGGCGCATCCTCATCCCGCAGTCGATCCCGGCGATGCTGCCGCCGTTCGGCAACGTCGCCGTCGACACGTTGAAGGCGACGTCGCTGGTGTCGCTGGTGACCGTCGGTGAGCTGACCTACCAGACCCAGCAGGTCTGGAAGTCCGAAGGTCACACCGTCGCGATCTTCACCGCTTTGCTGGTCTTCTACTTCGTGCTGGCAATGATCGTCGCCGGGCTCATGTGGTTGATCGAACGCCGCTTCGCCGTCGACTCCGGGAGTCGGCTGTTCAACAGCAGGTTCCTGCGTACAAGTGCCGGGCCGGGGGTGTGATCGTGATGATCCCGTCCGAGTTCCAGTGGGACAACGACTTCGCCGCCGACGCGCTGCCCATGCTGCTCCAGGGTCTGAGGCTCACGGTCGAGATCAGCCTGCTCGGGTTCGTGCTCGCGGCAGTGCTGGGACTGGTGGTGGCCGTCGTACGCCGGTCGAAGGTCCCGGTGCTCTCGCACCTGTTCAGCTTCTACGTGCTGTTCATCCGCGGTACGCCGTTGCTGGTGCAGGCGATCTTCGTCTACTTCGTGCTGCCCAAGCTGCCCGGCAGCATCAGCCTGAGCCTGTTCCAGGCCGGCGTCGTCGTGCTGGGCGTCAACTACAGCGCCTACTGCGCCGAGGTCTACCGCGCGGGGATCGAGGACGTCCCGGTCGGCCAGTGGGAGGCCGCGACGGCGCTCAGCCTGCCGAGCGCGACGACCTGGGGCCGCATCGTGCTGCCGCAGGCGATCCGCCGGGTCATCCCGATCCTCGGCAACTACCTGGTGCAGATGTTCAAGGACTCCGCCGTGCTGCTCGGCATCGGTGTGGTCGAGCTGCTGAACTCGGCCAACATCTTCGGCCAGGACAGCTATCGGTTCGTCGAGCCCATGGTGCTGGCCGGCCTGCTCTACCTGGTCATCAGCATCCCCGCCAGCATCTTCTTCCGAGTGATGGAGCGTCGCTTTGCCGTCAACGCCTGACACACCGACCGCGGGAAGCGGCGGACTGCCGGCCGGAGAGCCGATGATCACCTTCGAGGGCGTCAGCAAGTCGTGGGGCGACAACCACGTGCTGCGCTCGCTCGACTTCCAGGTGCAGCCCGGCGAGAAGGTCTCGATCATCGGGCCGTCCGGCTCGGGCAAGACCACCATCCTGCGCATCCTGATGACCCTCGAGACACCTGGCGAGGGCGTTGTCCGCGTCGGGGGCCGGACGTTGTGGGACGTGCCGCAGGGTGGCAAGGCCAAGGAGACCGGCGAGACCCGTGCTGCCCGTCGTGACATCGGGATGGTCTTCCAGTCGTTCAACCTGTTCCCCCACATGACCGCGCTGGCCAACGTCATGGAGGCGCCGGTCAAGGTCGCGAAGGTGCCCAAGGAGCAGGCCCGCTCCGAGGCCCTGGAGCTGCTCGACGTGGTCGGCCTCGCCGACCACGTCGACAAGAAGCCTCCGAAGCTCTCGGGCGGTCAGCAGCAGCGGGTCGCGATCGCACGCGCCCTGGCGATGAAGCCGCGCGTGCTGCTGTTCGACGAGCCCACCTCCGCCCTCGACCCCGAGCTGATCGGCGACGTGCTCGCGGTCATCCGCGACCTCGCGCACCGGTCGGACATGACCATGCTGATGGTCACGCACGAGATGCGGTTCGCCGAGGAGATCTCCGACCAGGTCGTGATGTTCGACTCCGGCTCGGTGGTCGAGCAGGGGCCGCCCGCTCAGGTGCTCAAGGCACCCCAGCACGAGCGCACCCAGCGCTTCCTGCGCGCCGTCCTGGAGCACTGACGGTTCGGCACTGACGCGTACGCCGGGGCCCGGGCTTCGGCGTACGCGCCGTTGCTGTGACGGGTGTGACGCGTGGTGCCGGCGAGTCTGAACGGGCGGCAAACGCGAACGCAACTTCCGCGGCGCGCGGCCTCGAGTGCTCCCCATTGTCGGTCCGCCGTCGTACCGTCGCCGTAGCGCGGAGGCACCCGTCACCGCGTTCGGGAGGCCCACCACATGGAGCGATCGTTGCTCCGGACGGAGGGCCGGCACCGGCTCCACCGTCCGCGGTCGGCCCGGTCCCGGCACCTCGTCCGAGAGTAGGTCCGCACAGCGGCAACGCTGTTGCGGCAAGGAGATCGACCATGGCATCTGCCCGTCAGTCCTCCCGTTCCTCGTCCTCGCAGCCGCGCGCCCGAGCCAAGGCGAAATCCGCCCCGGCCGGCAACCGCACGTACGTGCTCGACACCTCGGTGCTCCTGTCCGACCCCCGCGCGATGAACCGCTTCGCCGAGCACGAGGTCGTGCTGCCGGTCGTCGTGGTCACCGAGCTGGAGGCCAAGCGGCACCACCCCGAGCTGGGCTACTTCGCCCGGCAGGCCCTGCGCACGCTGGACGACCTGCGCGTCACGCACGGTCGCCTCGACGACGCGGTGCCGATCGGTGACGAGGGAGGGACGCTCCGGGTCGAGCTCAACCACACCGACCCCGAGTCGCTGCCCGCCGGCTTCCGGCTGGGCGACAACGACACGAGGATCCTGGCGGTCTCGCGCAACCTGGCCAACGAGGGCCGCGACGTCACGGTGGTCAGCAAGGACCTGCCGATGCGGGTCAAGGCGTCCGCGGTCGGCCTGCACGCCGAGGAGTACCGCGCCGAGCTCGCGGTCGAGTCGGGCTGGACGGGCATCGCCGAGCTGGAGGTCGACGACGCGCAGATGTCGACGCTGTACGACGAGGCGCGGCTCGAGCACGACGCGGCCGCCGAGCTGCCGTGCAACACCGGCACGGTGCTGCTCGGCCCGAACGGCAGCGCCCTCGGCCGGGTCATGGCCGACAAGTCCGTCCGCCTCGTCCGCGGCGACCGTGACGCGTTCGGGCTGCACGGGCGCAGCGCCGAGCAGCGCATCGCTCTCGACATGCTGCTCGACCCCGACGTCGGCATCGTCAGCCTCGGTGGCCGCGCCGGCACCGGCAAGTCGGCGCTCGCGCTGTGCGCCGGCCTGGAGGCGGTCATGGAGCGGCGTCAGCACCGCAAGGTGCTGGTGTTCCGTCCGCTGTACGCCGTCGGCGGCCAGGAGCTCGGCTACCTCCCCGGCAGCGAGAACGACAAGATGGGGCCGTGGGCGCAGGCGGTGTTCGACACCCTCAACGCCGTCGTCTCGCGCGAGGTGGTCGAGGAGGTCGTCGACCGTGAGCTGCTCGAGGTCCTGCCGCTGACGCACATCCGTGGCCGGTCGCTGCACGACGCGTTCGTGATCGTCGACGAGGCACAGTCGCTCGAGCGCAACGTGCTGCTGACCGTGCTGTCGCGCATCGGTCAGAACTCGCGGGTCGTGCTCACCCACGACGTCGCCCAGCGCGACAACCTGCGGGTCGGCCGGCACGACGGCGTGGCCGCCGTGATCGAGAAGCTCAAGGGCCACCCGTTGTTCGGGCACGTCACCCTGCACCGCTCCGAGCGCAGCCCGATCGCCGCCCTGGTGACCGACCTGCTGGAGGGCGGCGAGGTCTGACCGCCACCGCCTGATCACGGCGCCCTGCACCTCTGTCACCAGAGGTGCAGGGCGCCGTCTCATACCGCATCGGATTGGACGATCTGCACGGGGTACTGCACAGTATTGGCGCTGGTCACGGTTTGGTAACGGCGTCGCGGCTAACGCGCCACGCGCCCGTCCACAACCGGTAGACCTTTCCTGGCGTCTCGCCAGAGGGACCGAAGTAGTTCCCCGCGACGAGGCGCTTGCGCCGGTCTGCAGCGTCCCCCAAGGCTGCCGGCCAGCATCCCCCGTTGCATCACTGCTCACCCTGTTCGGGCGTGGCTCCACAGCGCCATGACCGAGCTCAGGAGGTCCCCCGGTATGTCTTCACCCGTCGGACGGCATCGCGCCCCTCGGCAGGCCACACTGCGTCGACCCGCGGTCGCGGCCACCGCAACACTCTCCGCGCTCGCCGTCTCGGCAGCCGGCTACGCCTCGGCCACCGATCTGGAGCCCGCCAGCGCGGCCGGCAGCATGACCGGGGTCGACGGACTCTCCTCGGCTCCCAAGGCGCAGGCCTACCAGAGCTTCGACCGCTCGAGCGTGCTCGCCTCCAAGCAGAGCGCCTCGCGGTCGCGTTCGGCCGTCACCGCGCGTGACAAGAGCCTGCTCGCCAAGCGCATCGCCGACTCCAAGCGTCTGCAGGCCTCGGCCAACCAGGCCAGCGTGAGCGCTCTGCGCAGCATGGTGAGCAGCCGCACCAGTCAGGCGCAGGACATGGTGGCAGCCAAGGTCGCACCCAAGCCCAAGCCCAAGATCGTCGAGCGCGCTTCCCGCGCCGTCGAGCGCACGGTCGAGCGTGTCCGCCACGGCGACCCGCGCAGCATCGCCCGTTCCATGCTCTCCTCCTACGGCTGGAGCTCCAGCCAGTTCAGCTGCCTCGACAAGCTGTGGACCAAGGAGAGCGGCTGGAGCACCTCCGCCGACAACCCGAGCTCCAGCGCGTACGGCATCCCGCAGGCGCTGCCCGGCAGCCGGATGGCCTCGGCCGGTGACGACTGGCGTACCAACCCCGCCACGCAGATCGAGTGGGGCCTGGGCTACATCAAGGAGCGCTACGGCACCCCCTGCTCCGCATGGGGTCACTCGGTCGACGTGAACTGGTACTGAGGTTCTCCGCGCTTTCCTCGACCGGAGTGTGATCGCTCCATCATGGCGTCGGCGGCCCGTCTCCCCTGAGGGCGGCGGGCCGCCGTCATGTGTGAGGGGCGGTCAGTCCCGGGCCGGCCGCGCCATCGCCAGGACGTCGAGCGCCGCGTCGAGCTGGGCCTCGGTCAGCTCACCGGACGCGACGTGGCCGCGGTCGATCACGACCTCGCGGATCGTGCGGCCCTCCTTCAGCGCCTGCTTCGCGACCGCGGCCGCGGCCTCGTACCCGATCGCGGAGTTCAGCGGTGTGACGATCGAGGGTGAGGACTCGGCGTACGTGCGGCAGCGCTCCTCATCGGCGGTGATGCCGTCGACGCAGCGCGTCGCGAGGGTGCGGGCCGCTCCGGCGAGGAAGGTGATCTGCTCCATCACAGCGCGACCGATCACGGGCAGCATGACGTTGAGCTCGAACGCGCCGCTCGCACCGGCCGCCGTGATGGTCGCGTCGTGACCGATGACCTGCGCGCACACCATGAGCGTCGCCTCCGGAAGGACCGGGTTGACCTTGCCCGGCATGATGCTCGACCCCGGCTGCAGGTCGGGCAGGTGGATCTCGGCGAGGCCTGCGCGTGGGCCGGAGCCCATCCAGCGCAGGTCGTTGCAGATCTTGGTCAGCGACACCGCGAGCGTGCGCAGTGCGCCGGACAGCGCGACGACAGCGTCCTGGGTCGACTGCGCCTCGAAGTGGTCACTCGCCTCGCGCAGCTGCAGGCCGGTGTCCTGGGCGACCCGTTCGATCACCGCAGCGGCGAACCCGGGGCGTGCGTTGAGGCCGGTGCCCGCTGCCGTACCGCCCAGCGGGAGCTCGTGCACGTACGCCGCCGCCTCGGCGATCCGCGCGCGGCTCAGCTCGATCTGCCGCGCATAGCCGCCGAACTCCTGACCCAGGGTGACCGGGACGGCGTCCATCAGGTGGGTACGGCCGGACTTCACGACGTCGGCGAACGCCTCGGCGCGACCGGTGAGCGACGTCTGCAGCGTCGCGAGCGCGGGGTCGAGCTGCTCCGCAAGCGCCAGCGCGGCCGCCAGTCGGATCGCGCTCGGGAACGTGTCGTTGCTGGACTGGCCGGCGTTGACGTGGTCGTTGGGGTGCACCTCGACACCGGCGAGGTGTGCGAGCCGCGCGACGACCTCGTTGACGTTCATGTTGGTCGAGGTGCCCGACCCCGTCTGGAACACGTCGATCGGGAAGTGCTCGTCGTGTTGCCCGTCGGCGACCTCGGTCGCGGCGGACGTGATCGCGTCGGCCCGCTCACGGTCGAGGACTCCGAGGTCGGCGTTGACCTGCGCAGCAGCCGCCTTGAGCCGCGCGAGCGCGTGGACCACGGCCCGGGGCACCCGTTCGCCGGAGATCGGGAAGTTCTCGACCGCACGAGCCGTCTGGGCGCCGTACAGCGCGTCGGCGGGTACTTCGACCTCGCCCATCGAGTCGTGCTCGGTCCGCATCTGATCAGCCATGCGTCCATCATGCGCCCGGCAGGTGGGCGGCCCTCGATGAGCCCAGAGGGCTGAATCGCGGGACGAATCGCGAACGTCGGGGCGAGCCGTCATTATGGGGGCATGCAGCATCTGTGGCGCCGCCCCGTCGCGATCCTCTACTGGGTCGTGGCGTTCGTGCTGTCCGTGCTCGCCGGGGTCGGTGGGGCTGTGCTCGGCCGGTCGTGGGCGCCCGAGCTCGGCACCGTCGAGGAGGGCGCGGCGGCCACGAGCGGCGCGCGATTCCTGTTCGGAGTGATCGGGTTCTGCATCGGCGCCGCGGCACTGGCGGCAGTGTTCGCCGGGGTGTGGATGCTCGCGTGGGCCCGGCACCGGCGTACGACCGAGCAGGTCCCGGAGCACGACGCCGAGGACGACCTGGCCGACCTGCTCATCGACGACGACGGCGCCTTCATCGACGACGTGAGCGAGAGCGACCGCCGGCTCGCCGAGTGACGCCTCAGAGCTTGCGCAGCAGCACCTGCTGCACCGTGTGGTCGGCGCCCTTCTGCATGACCAGCGTCGCGCGCCCGCGGGTGGTCTCGATGTTGTCGATCAGGTTGGGGTAGTTGATCCGCTGCCAGATGTCAGTGGCGAGGGCGACGGCGTCCTCGTCGGACAGTGACGCGAACCGGTGGAAGTAGGACTGCGGGTCGGCGAAGGCGGTCTTGCGCAGCGACAGGAAGCGGTCGACGTACCAGCGGCGGATGTCACGCTCGGAGGCGTCGACGTAGACCGTGAAGTCGAAGAAGTCCGACAGCGCGACGGTCGAGCGCAGCTCACCACTGCTCGGCGCCGGCTGCAGGACGTTGAGGCCCTCGACGATCAGCACGTCGGGCTGACGGACGACGATCTTCTCGCCGGGGACGATGTCGTACGACAGGTGCGAGTACACCGGCGCGGTCACCTCGGGACGGCCGGACTTCACCTCCGAGACGAACCTGATCAGCGCGCGGCGGTCGTAGGACTCGGGGAAGCCCTTGCGCTCGAGCAGCCCGCGCTTCTCCAGCTCGGCGTTGGGCAGCAGGAACCCGTCGGTGGTGATCAGCTCGACGCGTGGGGTGTCCTCCCAGCGCGACAGCAGCTCGCGCAGCACGCGGGCGGTCGTCGACTTGCCCGCGGCGACCGAGCCGGCGATGCCGATGATGAACGGCGTCTTGGTCTGGGCGGGCTGCTCGTCCAGGAACGCCGACGTGACCCGGTGCAGGCTCGACATGGCGCCGACGTAGAAGTTGAGCAGCCGCGAGATCGGCAGGTAGACCTCCTCGACCTCGAGCAGGTCGACGGGCTCGCCGAGGCCGGACAACCGCTGCACATCGGCGGCGTCGAGGCTCATCGGGTGGGCCTTGCGCAGCCGGGCCCAGTCCTCACGGTCCAGCTGCACGTACGGGGAGGGCAGCAGGGGGATGGCCAGCTCGCCGGTGTGTCGAGTCACCCGCATATGGTGCCAGGCGACGATGCCGGCCCGCCGGAGCCTGCGACGGCGGCCGGAGGAGGAGCCTGGCGAGAAGGCTCAGGGGTGCCAGGCGACGATGCCGGCCCGCCGGAGCCTGCGACGGCGGCCGGAGGAGGAGCCTTGGCCAGCGGGATCAGGGGTGCCAGCAGTCCGGGGCGGTGCAGTGAGGCCTTAGGCTTCCGGCCATGTGTGGAATCGTCGGATACGTCGGCCCGAGCGCTGACGGCAAGGCCCTGGACGTCGTGCTGGAGGGCCTGGCCCGCCTGGAGTACCGCGGCTACGACTCGGCCGGTGTGGCGCTCGTCGACGGCGATGCGGTCGCGACCCAGAAGAAGGCCGGCAAGCTGGCCAACCTGCGCGGCGCCCTCGAGGAGCAGCCGCTGCCCGCGTCCGGCACCGGCATCGGGCACACCCGCTGGGCCACGCACGGCGGCCCGACCGACGCCAACGCCCACCCGCACCGTGGTGGCACCGACGGCAAGCTCGCGCTCATCCACAACGGCATCATCGAGAACTTCCACGCCCTGAAGTCCGAGCTGCTCGAGGCGGGCGTCGAGTTCACCTCCGAGACCGACACCGAGGTCGTCGCCCAGCTGCTCGCGCAGGCGTACGACGGTGACCTGACGGCCGCGATGCGTGAGGTCGTCGCCCGGCTGGAGGGTGCGTTCACGCTGCTGGCCGTGCACGCCGACCAGCCCGACGTCGTCGTCGGCGCCCGCCGCAACTCGCCTCTGGTCGTGGGTCTGGGCGAGGGTGAGAACTTCCTCGGCTCCGACGTCGCGGCGTTCATCGGCTACACCCGCAACGCGATGGAGCTGGAGCAGGACCAGATCGTCACGATCACGCCCGAGGGTGCGACCGTCATCAACTTCGACGGCACGCCCGCTGAGGGCAAGGCGTTCGAGGTCACCTGGGACGCCGCGGCCGCCGAGAAGGGTGGCTACGACACCTTCATGGAGAAGGAGATCCACGAGCAGCCGCAGGCCGTCGGCGACACGCTGCTGGGTCGTACGGACGAGGACGGCCGGCTCGTCCTCGACGAGCTGCGCATCTCCGAGGAGCAGCTGAAGAACGTCGACCGCATCACGATCGTCGCGTGCGGCACCGCGGCGTACGCCGGCATGGTCGCCAAGTACGCCATCGAGCACTGGACCCGCATCCCCGTCGAGGTCGCGCTCGCGCACGAGTTCCGCTACTGCGACCCGATCGTCAGCGAGCGCACGCTCGTGGTCTCGATCAGCCAGTCCGGCGAGACCATGGACACGCTGATGGCGGTCAAGCACGCCCGCGAGCTCGGCGCGCTGACGGTGTCGGTCTGCAACACGCACGGCTCGACGATCCCGCGCGAGTCCGACGCCGTCCTCTACACCCACGCCGGCCCCGAGATCGCGGTCGCCTCGACCAAGGCGTTCCTGGCCCAGATCACCGCCTGCTACGTCCTGGGCCTCTACCTCGCCCAGCTGCGCGGCGGTTCGTACGCCGACGACGCGGCCGCTGTCCTCAAGGACCTGCACGAGGTGCCTGACAAGATCGCCGAGCTGCTCGGCTCGATGGACCGCGTCCAGGAGATCGCCCGGTTCATGGCCGACACGCGGTCGGTGCTGTTCCTGGGACGCCACGTGGGCTATCCGATCGCGATGGAGGGCGCGCTCAAGCTCAAGGAGCTCGCCTACATCCACGCCGAGGGCTTCGCCGCCGGTGAGCTCAAGCACGGCCCGATCGCGCTGATCGAGCCCGGTCAGCCGGTGTTCATCGTCGTGCCCGGCCCCGACACCCCGCACGGGCTGCACGGCAAGGTCGTCTCCAACATCCAGGAGATCCGCGCCCGCGGCGCCCGCACCCTGGTGATCGCCCAGGAGGGCGACACCGCGGTCGAGCCGTTCGCCGACGAGATCATCCGGGTGCCCGCGACGTCGCCGATGCTTGCGCCGCTGCTGACCGTCGTACCCCTGCAGGTCTTCGCCCTGCACCTGTCGACGGCCAAGGGCCTGGACGTCGACCAGCCGCGCAACCTCGCCAAGTCCGTCACGGTCGAGTGAGCCACGCGTGATCGTCGGGGTGGGCATCGACGTCGTCGACGTGGCGCGGTTCGAGCAGACGCTCGAACGCACGCCGGGGCTGCGCGCGCGGCTGTTCACCGCCGACGAGGCCGACCTGCCGATCAACTCGCTCGCCGCCCGGTTCGCGGCGAAGGAAGCGCTGGCCAAGGCCCTCGGCGCACCGGCGGGTCTGCACTGGACCGACGTGACCGTCGTACGCACCGACGCCGGCCAGCCCTACCTCGTCACGCAGGGCACGGTGCGCTCGCGTGTCGACGCCATGGGTGTCAACACGCTGCACCTGTCGATCAGTCATGACGCAGGCATCGCGTCGGCCGTCGTGGTCGCCGAAGGCTAGGAGCCACACCGTGATTCGCGCGTACGCCATCGACGACGTCCGGGAGGCCGAGGCCGCCACCGACGGGTTCGGCGAGGGCGAGCTCATGCAGCGTGCGGCCGCGGGTGTGGCCGCGGTCGCAGCGGCGCGTCTGGACGAGCAGGGTGGCGAGCGGGTCGTCGTCCTGGTCGGTTCTGGCGACAACGGTGGTGACGCGTTGTACGCCGGTGCCGAGCTCGCGAACGACGGCCGGTCCGTGGTCGCGGTGCTCGTCGGTTCGAGCGCCCACGAGAGCGGTCTGGAGGCCGCCAGATCGGCCGGCGCCGTGGTCGCCGAGTGGCGCGACGGCGTACCGGCCGGCGAGGTCGTGGCGGCGCTCGCCGACGCCGACCTGGTCCTCGACGGCGTCACCGGCATCGGCGGACGCCCCGGGCTGCGGCCGCACCTGCTCGCGCTGCCCGACCTGATCGGCGACGACGCCTACGTCCTGGCCGTCGACCTGCCCTCGGGCACTGACCCGGCCGGTCTCCAGCGGTCCGACGCGGTCTACGCCGACGAGACGGTGACGTTCAGCTTCGCCAAGCCCGTGCACCTGATGCCGCCGACCGAGCCCGCGACCGGCCTGCTCACGGTGGTCGACATCGGGGTGGCCGAGCCCGCTGTGCCGGCGGTCGAGCGGCTGACCCACGCGGACCTACCTGCCCTGTGGCCGGTGCCCGGGCCGGACGACGACAAGTACTCACGGGGCGTCCTCGGCATCGTCTCCGGGGGAGAGCGCTACACCGGTGCGCCCCTCATGAACGTCACCGCCGCCGTCACTGCCGGTGTGGGGATGGTCCGGTACGTCGGGCCGCGGCAGCCCACCGACCTGCTGCGCTCGCTCGTGCCCGAGTGCGTGTTCGGTGAGGGGCGTGTGCAGGCGTGGGCGATCGGGTCTGGCCTCGACGTCGAGCATGCCGACGACGAACAGCTGCGCATCGCACGCGAGGCGCTGGAGTCCGACCTGCCGGTGCTGCTCGATGCCGGCGGTCTCGACCTGATCGACGAATCCCGTTCGGCACCAACACTTCTCACGCCTCACGCCGGCGAGCTGCTGCGCCTGGCGCGACGTCTTGAGGTGGGCGATCTCGACGACGACGCCGTACGCCGTGCGCCGGTCTCGATCGCGCGCCTGGTCGCCGACCGGCTCGACGCGACGGTGCTGCTCAAGGGGGCGGTGACCGCCGTCGTACCGCCGAGCGCATCCGGCCTGCCCGTGCGCACTCAGGCCGACGGTCCGTCGTGGCTGTCGACAGCGGGGTCAGGTGACGTGCTCGCCGGGCTGGCGGGCGCATTGCTGGCGGCCGGGTTGTCGCCGCTCGACGCGGGTTCGTTGGCCGCGCTCGTGCACGGTGTGGCTGCCGACGACGCCAACCCGGGCGGGCCGGTGCGCGCGATGGACGTGGCTCACCAGCTCGGCCGCACGGTCGCCCGCCTGCTGTCTCGCTGAGGCTACGCGGGCTCGGCGTTCGCGACCCGACTGCTCACCTGTCCGGCCGAGTGCGCATGTCGTGCTGGTTCGGAGCCGCGCGAACCAGCACGACATGCGCACTCGACGAGAAGCGCGGGCGCGCGACATGCGCACTCGACCGGCCGAGGCGGGAGGCGTGTCCCGACGGTGGGATGCTTGGCCGGGTGAGCACTGAGCAGATGACCGCGTGGGTGACCATCGACCTCGACGCGATCGCGCACAACGTCGGTGAGCTCAAGCGGCGGGCCGGCAACGCCGAGGTGATGGCCGTCGTCAAGGGTGACGCGTACGGCCACGGACTCCTGCCGAGCGCACGCGCCGCTCTGCGCGGTGGGGCGTCGTGGCTGGGTGTGGCTCAGATGGCTGAGGCGCTCCAGCTGCGGGCCGCCGGCATCCAGGCCCCCGTGCTCACCTGGCTGCACGCACCCGGCACCGACTTCGGCCCGGCCGTGCAGCAGGGCATCGACATCGGCGTCCCGGCCGTCTGGGAGCTCGACGAGGTCGCGGCCGCGGCCAGGGCTGCCGGCACCACCGCCCGCGTCCAGCTCAAGGCCGACACCGGGCTGGCCCGCAACGGCGCGTACGGCAAGGACTGGGACCTGCTGCGCGACGCCGCCGCCCGTCTGCAGGCCGAGGGCGTCATCGACGTCACGGGCCTGTTCACCCACTTCGCCTACGCCGACTCGCCGCAGCACCCGACCGTGCTGCAGCAGCAGGAGCTGTTCGCCGAGCGCGTGGCCGACGCCGACCGTGCGGGCCTGGCCGTCGGCGTACGCCACATGTCCAACTCCGCAGCCACCCTCACCACACCGGGCGCCGCCTGGGACATGGTCCGGCCGGGCCTCGCGGTCTACGGCCTGAGCCCCGTACCCGACCTGGGCGACCCGGCGTCGTTCGGGCTGCGGCCCGCCATGACCGTGACGGCACGCGCGACCGTCGCCAAGCGCGTACCCGCCGGGCAGGGCGTGAGCTACGGCCACACCTACGTCACCCCGCGTGAGACGACGCTGGTCGACGTGCCGATCGGCTACGCCGACGGCGTCCCGCGCCACGCCTCGGGGGTCGGGCCGGTCCAGGTCGACGGGCACCGGTTCACCGTGTCGGGGCGCGTCTGCATGGACCAGTTCATGATCGATGTGGGCGACCTGCCGGCGCAGGCGGGGTCGGAGATCGTGCTGTTCGGAGCGGGTGACCGTGGTGAGCCGACCGCCCAGGACTGGGCCGAGGCGATCGGCACGATCTCCTACGAGATCGTCACGCGCATGAGTGGCCGGCTGCCGCGCCGCTACGTGGGTGACGGGGCTCACTAGGACCGACGCCACATCGCCGACGCGGCGGGTGTGACCGCGGCCACGGCCCGGCGGTGCGACACTGGCGGGCGTGACTTCGACCAGACAGAACGTGCTGCGCTGGGGCGTCGGGGCGGCCGTGGCCGGTGCTGCTGGCGTCGCCGGTGTCGCCGTCGGGCAGCTCGTGCGTCGTGATCGCACGGCCCGCCCCGAGGGCGAGGACGTCGACTACGTCGAGACGCCCGACGAGGAGCGCGTCGTCATCGCCGACGACGGCGTCCCTCTGCACGTCGAGATCGACCACCCACGAGGCGACTCGCCCCGGCGTACGACGGTGGTCCTCACCCACGGCTACACCCTCAACCTCACCGGCTGGGTCTTCCAGCGGCGGGCATTGCGTGAGGCCGGCTACCGCGTCGTGCTGTGGGATCACCGCGGGCACGGGCGTTCGGAGGAGGGCGAGGACAGCTCGTACGACATCGCCCAGCTCGGTCGTGACCTCGGCTCGGTCATCGGGGCCGCCGCACCCGAGGGGCCGGTCGTGCTGGCCGGGCACTCGATGGGCGGGATGACGATCATGGCGTTCGCCGAGCAGCACCCGGAGGTGCTGCGCGAGCGGGTGATCGGTACGGCGCTGCTGTCGACGAGTGCCGGTGAGCTGCGCAACGTCCACTGGGGCCTGGGGCAGCACGTCGCGGCCGTCGTGCACCGGCTCGGCCCGGCCGCGATGACCCGACTGTCGGACCAGCAGGCGCTGGTGGCGCAGGCGCTGAAGGCCGGCAAGGAGGTCGAGGAGCTCGCGGTCCACCACTTCTCGTTCGGGTCGCACGTGCCGCAGTCGATCATCCGGCTCACGGCCGACATGATCTTCGCGACGCGGCTGCACGTGATCGGCCAGTTCCTGCCGACGCTGATGGAGCACCACCGGTTCGACGGGCTGGCGGCGTTCGACGGCATCGAGACGCTGATCATGAACGGCACCGAGGACCGCCTGACGCCACCTGCCCACTCCGAGGCCATCGTCGCAGCGGTGCCGGGTGCCGAGCACGTCGTGGTGGCCGACGGTGGGCACGTGCTGATGCTCGAGCACCCCGACGTCGTCAACGACCAGCTGCTCGACCTGCTGCACCGGGCCGAGCGGGCGCTCGAACGCCCCGCCAAGCGCCGGACCACTCGCGTCCGCCGCACGGTCACCGAGCTCGCCGGGCGTCGCCGGGGTGCGTCCCCGTCCGGTCGTGCCAAAGGCCGCGCCGGTGTCTGAGCCGCAGGCGACTCCCCAGCCCGACCCGGTCGTCGTACGCACCGCTGACGCCGAGGCGACGCAGGCGTTCGGTGAGCGGCTCGGCGGCATGCTGCGGGCCGGCGACCTGCTGGTGCTGACGGGCGGGCTCGGCGCAGGCAAGACGACGTTCACGCAGGGTCTCGCGCGCGGTCTCGGCGTACGCGGTCCGATCACCTCGCCGACGTTCGTCGTGGCGCGCGTGCACCCGTCGCTGACCGACGGCCCCGAGCTGGTGCACGTCGACGCGTACAGGCTGGGTGGTGCGGCCGAGCTCGACGACCTCGACCTCGACGCCGAGCTCGACGAGGCGGTCACGGTGGTCGAGTGGGGCGCCGGTCTGGCCGAGAGCCTGAGCGAGACCTACCTCACGCTGGTGCTCACCGGGGACGACGAGCGGCGCATCGAGATCCACGCCGTCGGCGAGCGCTGGGACGACGTGCTGTCCGCGCTGCGCGCGTGAGATTCGGTCGCGGACGGGGTCGCTGGATAGCCTGACGGGCGTGCTGCTCGCCATCGACACCGCAACCCAGGCGGTCACCGTCGCCGTTCACGACGGCGCCACGGTCGTCGCCGAGCAGGCCCACGACGACACCCGCCGCCACACCGAGCTGCTCGCGCCGACGATCAGCGACGTGCTGCGCGAGGCCGGCCTGCGACCGCGCGACCTGAGCGCGATCGCGGTCGGGGTCGGACCCGGGCCGTTCACCGGTCTGCGCGTCGGCGTGGTCACCGCCCGCACGATGGGCCTCGCCCTCGGCATCCCGGTCCACGGCGTCTGCAGCCTCGACGCGATCGCGCACGCCGTGCTCGCCGCCGGCCAGCAGCAGCGTTTCCTCGTCGCGAGCGACGCGCGCCGCAAGGAGGTCTACTGGGCGGCGTACGACGTCACCGAGCAGGGCGTCCGCCGCACCGACGGCCCTGATGTCGCGCGCGCGGTCGACCTGCCCGCACATCTGCGTGGTCTCCCGACCGCGGGTCGAGGCGTCGACCTCTACCCCGAGGCGCTGCCGCACGCGCTCCCGCAGCGTGACGTCAGCGCCGGTGCACTCGCGACGTTCGTAACAGGTGCTCTGCGCCGAGGCGAGACGCTGCTCGACCCGCAGCCCCTCTACCTGCGCCGCCCCGACGCCGTCCCTCAGGCCGAGCGCAAGCCGGCCACACCGGTGACGTCGTGAGCCCGGTGACGCTGCGCGAGATGCGCTGGGGCGACATCGACACGCTCGTGTCGCTGGAGCAGGCCCTCTTCGCGGGTGACGCCTGGACCGCCGAGAGCTGGTGGGGCGAGCTCGCGGGCCGTCCGCGGCGGGCGTACGTCGTCGCCGAGAGCGCCGGCGACCTCGTCGGGTACGCCGGTGTCGACCAGGGCGGTGACGTCGCTGACGTGATGACGGTGGCGGTGGCGCCGGCCGCCCAGGGGGCCGGGCTGGGGCAGCGGCTCATGGACTGGATGACGGCGACCGTGCGCGACAGCGGCGCCGAGTCGCTGCTGCTCGAGGTCCGCGCAGACAACGACGCAGCCCGAAAGCTCTACGACCGCAACGGTTTTGAGCAGATCTCCGTGCGTCGTCGCTACTACGGCGACGTCGACGCCGTGATCCTGCGACGCCTGCTCAAGGAGGAAGACCGTGGCTGACCAGCCTCTGGTACTCGGCATCGAGTCGAGCTGTGACGAGACCGGTGTGGCGTTCGTGCGCGGCACGACGCTGGTCGGCGACGCGCTCGCCAGCAGCGTCGACGAGCACGCGAGGTTCGGGGGAGTCGTGCCCGAGGTCGCGAGCCGCGCACACCTGGAGTCGATCATCCCGATGCTGGAGCGCGCGTCCGCCGAGGCCGGTCACGACCTCGACGACGTCGACGCCATCGCCGTGACGTCCGGGCCCGGGCTCGCCGGAGCGCTGATGGTCGGTGTCGCCTCGGCCAAGGCGCTCGCGCTCTGCCTCGACAAGCCTCTCTACGGCGTCAACCATCTCGCCGCCCACGTGTGCGCCGACGTGCTCGACCACGGCCCGCTGCCCGAGCCGACCGTCGCGCTGCTGGTCTCGGGTGGTCACACCAACCTGCTCGTCGTCCGCGACATCGCCTCCGACGTCGAGGAGCTCGGCTCGACGATCGACGACGCCGCGGGGGAGGCCTACGACAAGGTCGCCCGCGTGCTCGGCCTGCCCTACCCGGGTGGCCCGCACATCGACCAGGCCGCTCGCGAGGGTGACCCCGAGGCGATCGCCTTCCCGCGCGGGCTGACCTCGCGCAAGGACATGGAACGGCACCGGTTCGACTACTCGTTCTCGGGTCTCAAGACCGCCGTGGTGCGGTGGGTCGAGGCCCGCGAGCGTGCTGGTGAGCAGGTGCCCGTCAACGACGTCGCCGCGAGCTTCAGCCGCGCGGTCGCCGACGTGCTCACGCGCAAGGCGGTGCTGGCGTGCACCGAGCTCGGGATCTCCGACCTGCAGATCGGCGGCGGCGTGACCGCCAACTCCCAGCTGCGCGCGATGGCCGAAGAACGGTGCGCCGAGGCCGGCATCCGCTTGCGCGTCCCCCGGATCCGCCTGTGCACCGACAACGGCGCGATGGTCGCTGCGCTCGGGTCGCAGATGGTGATGCGTGGCCTGCCGCCGTCGGATCTGGCGCTTCCGGCCGACTCGTCGATGCCGGTCGCGACGGTGCAGGCATGACATTCCCCGTACGCCGAGTGGCTGGGTTCGCCTGTGCCGCAACGCTTCTCGCTGGTTGCTCGGGCAGTGACGGCAGCGCGGACCCGAGCGGGGCGAGCGCGAGCCCGACGTCGTCCACGGTCGCTCCCTCGGCCGCCGCGAGCGCTTCGTCGACGTCAGCGCCGGCAGGGCAGCCGACGAAAACTCCTGCGCCTGCAGCGAAGTCAGGCATCGGCGTACCCACGGAAGCGGAGCTGGCCAAGGCCCGTGCCGACGTCAGCAAGCTCCCCACCGACCGGCTGGCAGCCCAGCTGATCGTCGGCTTCTTCGACGGCAAGGGCTCGGAGGCTGCCGCCAACGTCATCCGCAACCAGCACCTCGGCGGTGTGATCCTGTTCCCGGGCAACGTGCCCGATCGCGAGTCGCTCGTCTCCGGGCTGCGCACCAACGCCGCCAACGCTCAGCGTGCGATGAAGGCCGACGGCCGTGACTGGCCGGCCATCATCTCGGTCGACCAGGAGGGCGGTCCGGTGGCCCGGCTGGGTGCTCCGGTCACCGAGCTGCCAGCAGGGATGGCGTACGGCGCCGCGCACGACCCCGCGCTGTCGACGCGCGTCTCGCAGGGCATCGGTGCCGAGCTGCGGGCGCTCGGCATGACGATGGTGTTCGCGCCCGACGCCGACGTCACGATCGGCGTCCAGGACCCGACCATCGGCGTACGGTCGCCGGGATCGGACCCGCAGCGGGTGGCGCAGACGGCGGCGGCGCAGGCTCGCGGCTATACCCAGGCGGGCGTCGTACCCGTCGTGAAGCACTTCCCGGGCCACGGCTCGGTCACCACCGACAGCCACGTGGGTCTCCCGCGGCAGCGCGCGTCGCTCGACGCGCTGAAGCAGCGCGACCTGGTGCCGTTCCAGCAGCTCGTCCGCAGTGGTGCGCCGGCTGTGATGTCGGCCCACGTCGTGCTCGACGCCGTCGATCGCCAGGCGCCGTCCACCATGAGCCACGGCGTCCTGACCGGCCTGCTGCGCCAGCAGCTCGGGTTCAAGGGGCTCGTGATCACCGACGCGCTGCAGATGGGCGCGGTCGACCAGCGTTACGGCTCGGGCCGTGGTGCCGTCGCGGCGGTCAAGGCCGGAGCCGACGTGCTGCTCATGCCGGCCGAGCCGAGCCAGTCGGTCGCGGCGCTGACGAAGGCGGTCGACTCCGGCGAGGTCACGCGCGACCGGCTCATCGAGTCGGCGGCGCGGATCGTGGCGACCATGCGGCGTACGACGTCGGCGCAGCCCGCCGCGTCTGCCGTGGGCTCGCACCGGGCTGACGCCCTCGCGCTCGCTCGCGCATCCGTCACGCAGATCTCCGGCACCTGCGGAAAGCCGTTGGTGTCCAAGGGTGTTCGCGTCTCGGGCGGCACGGCGCAGGACCGGTCCCGCTTCTCCGCCGCGGCGCGCAGGGCTGGCCTGTCGGTCGGGTCGGGTACGACGGTGCGGCTGCTCGGCGGCGGTGCCTACAACGCCGGCAGCGGCAAGGCGAGCGGTGCGGAGGGCGGCAGCGGCGACGTCATGGTCGGGCTCGACACGCCGTACGCCCTCGCCGGCGGGCCGTCGGGCTCAGCCAGGATCGCGGCGTACGGGCGGACGCCGGCGACGTTCGAGGCGGTCATCGAGGTGCTGACCGGCAAGCGCACCGCGCCCGGCACACTGCCTGTCGACGTCGGCCGCTGGAAGACCGGCTCCGGCTGCTCCTAACCCTTCATCACCGGCTCCTCACCAGGGCCCCACCCGATGACGACCACCCCGACAGATGTCAGTGTACTCGTCAGTGCACAGGGCAGGCTGCGTCGCCTGCGCATGTTGATCGACCTTGTGGGAGCTCAGCTGCGCCGTGCAGCCGACGCGCGGCGCACCGTGATCGAGAGCAGGCCGTACGCGAAGCCACCGAGCATGCCCATGGCTGAGGTGCCGATGAGTGAGTCGGTCCGCTCGTAGGCGTCAGCACCGGTCAGTGCGACCACCGCGCCGGCGCCGATCAGCGCGCCCAGGAAACTGAACAGCAACAGGGCCCTGAGGCTGGAGCGCGGGTGCCAACGCATGGCGTCAGCCTACGGCTTACTGACAAGGCGAAATGTGACTTCGAGAGTGCGCATAGCAGCCCTCGAAGTCACATTTCGCCTGGTGAGTGGGGCTTCGGTGGAAGGTCAGGTGCGCTTGTAGTACTCGCGTGACGGGGTGGCCCAGAAGAGGCCGATCGCGAGGCCGATCCACACGATGCTCACGATGCTTCCAAGGGAGCCCTGCGCCAGCGACGTCAGGCCGCCGAGGATGAGGAGACCGCCGAGCACGGTGAGGACGATCGCCGCCCACATCTTGCCCTTGAAGGCCAAGACCGCCATGACGATCGCGACCAGGCAGAACACCGCCACGATGCCGCCGACGACGGTGATGACGCCGGTGTCGGCGGTGTCGAGCTCGTCGCTCAGCTCACTCGACCCGGACGCGGCCATGATGACGAGGCCGAAGAGCAGGCCGAACGCACTGCCGATCCAGGTGAGGATGCTCGCGGCCATCAGGGTGCCGGGTCGACCGACCGGGCCGGCGGGATAGCCCGGCTGGCCGGGATAACCGCCACCGGCGTACGGGTAGGGCTGCTGGCCGTACGCCGGTGCCTGGCCGTACGCCGGTGCCTGGCCGTACTGCGGGGCCTGGCCGTACGCCGGCGCCGGGTTCTGCCCGTACTGCGGGGCGGGCGGGTTCTGGCCGTACTGCGGGGCCGGCGGGTTCTGGCCGTACTGCGGCGCGGGCGGGTTCTGCCCGTACTGCGGCTGTGGCGTCGGCGGGCCCTGGTCGTGGTTCGGCTGCTGGCCCGCGGGCGGCGGCGCGAACGGGTCGTCGGAAGGATGAGACATGGCCGCGAGTCTAGGCGGCGTCCTCGCAGGTCAGAACGGTGTGACGACCAGGGCGACCTGGGTCTGGCGCAGCCTCGTCAGCACGATCGTGACCTCCTGGTTGCCTGTCAGCCGCAGCTGGCGGCGCAGCTGGTCGGCGTCGATGGTGACGCCGCGCTTCTTGATCGTCACGCGGCCGGCGTCGCGGTCACGCAGCAGCGCGCGAAGTCCCTTGACGTTGAACGGGATCACGTCGGTGATCGCATAACGGCGCGCCCACGGCAGCCGGACGTCGCGCGCGGCGTTGACGTAGCCGAGGCCGGGCGACAGCTCGCGACCGTCGACGGCGTTGGTGAGCGCACCGACCAGCCCGGCGCGGATGATCGCCCGATCAGGTTCGTACAGATAGGGATTCATGCGGTCGAGCTCGGCGAGTGTCGGGTCGGCGTCGGCGGCGTCGCTCTCGTGGACGGTGGTGTCGACCCGGGCTCCGAGCACGCGCGCGGACCGACCGGTGCGGCGTACGAGCGAGCCCCACCACAGCGCGCACTCGACGACCTCGCCGTCGTACGACGTCCACTCGGCCTCGGCGTCCGGCGGCACCTGCGCGTGCGGGAAGCCCGGCGACAGCTTGGCGCCCGCTGCCGGCACGCGGCCCGCGAGGTCACGCACGGTCTGCCAGGAGGGGCTGAGCTCGTCGAGCCGGAACAGTCGCCGGGTGCGGCCGTTGACGTCGGCGACCCCAGGAGTGCGGCGTGCGGGGTCGAGCCACACCCCGGTCGTACGCGCCGCCTCACCTCGGGGGAGCGTCACGTCCTCGGCGCGCCCCTGCTCGGCGCGGGCGCGCTCCCACGGACGCAGGTTGACCGCCGCGATCGCGGCGGTGACGTCGTCGGCGTCGATCGCGTCGACCTGCAGGCCTGCAGCGGCGAAAGCCATGGCGTCCGAACCGATCCCACAGCCGAGGTCGTGCACCTGACGCACCCCGGCGTCGACGAACCGCGCGGCGTGGGAGTCGGCGACCGTACGCCGGGTGGCCTGCTCCAGACCGTCGCGGGTCAGCAGCATCTCGGCCGCCGACGGGCCGAGCTTGTCGGCGGCGCGCGCTCGCAGCTCGGACTGGGTGAGGGCCGCCGCGATCAGGTCGGGGGCGAAGCCGGCGTCCCGCAGCCGGGCGCCGAGCGACAACGCCGACCGGGCGTCGTACGGCGGCAGCGACTGCAGCAGGCCCCAGCCCTCACCGGACGTGAGCCGCTGCACCAAGGAGCGGTCCATGGTGCCATCCTGGCGCACGACCGGGAGCGCGACGTGAGGAGGTGCGATGGCCGACGAGACCGGCGCCGACACGCGGTCGCGTCGCGCGTGGGGCCCGACGCAGCTGGTGAGCATGGCCTACCTCGCCGTCGCCCTGATCGGCACCGTGCTGCTGCTCCTGCCCATCGCCTCGTCCGGGCCGGGCAGCCCGCCGATCATCACGGCGATGTTCGCGTCGGTGTCCAGCGTCTGCATCACGGGGCTCTCGACGGTCGACATCGGCACCTACTGGACGCCGTTCGGGCAGGCCGTCATCCTCGGGCTCGTCCAGGTCGGCGGTCTCGGGATCGTCACCCTCGGCACGCTGGCCGCCCTGTTCGTGCGCGGCCGCCTCGGTGTCCGCGACCGGATGATGGCCCAGCGCGACGCGCACACCCTCTCGCCCGGCGACGTGCGCGGGCTGCTCGCGCGGATCGTCCGCTTCTACGTCGCGCTCGAGCTGTTCGTCGTGGTGGTGCTGACGCTGCGGTTCGCGCTGGCGTACGACATGTCGTGGGGCAAGGCGTCCTGGTACGGCCTCTTCCACGGCGTCTCGGCCGGCAACTCCGCGGGCATCGCGCTCTACCCCGACAGCATGGTGCGGTTCGTCGGCGACTGGTGGGTCGTCGGCGCGATGTGCGTCGGCGTCTTCGTCGGCGGTCTCGGCTACCCGGTGCTGTTCGAGCTGCGTGAGCGGTGGCGGCGTCCGCGGAGCTGGTCGGTGCACACCCGGATGACGTTCTGGGGTTCGGTGGGGCTGCTCGTCATCGGGTGTACGAGCTTCCTCGCGTTCGAGTGGACCAACCCGGGCACGATGGGGCCGCTGTCGGTGCACGACAAGGTCGTCGGTGCACTCGCCGGTGGCATCTTCCCGAGGACGGCCGGGTTCAACACCGTCGACTACGGCGCGATCTCCGACGAGTCGATGCTGACGCACATGGTGCTGATGTTCATCGGTGGTGGCAGCGCCGGCACCGCGGGCGGCATCAAGATCACGACGTTCCTGGTGCTCGCGTACGTCATGTGGGCCGAGGTGCGCGGTGAGCGTGACGTCGTGATCTCCCACCGCCGCATCCCCGAGGACACCCAGCGCCAGGCGATCACGATCGCCCTCGGCGGGATCGGCTGTGTCATGGCCGGCACGATCGCGCTCACGCTGCTCACCGAGCAGCCGTTCCAGATCGTCGCGTTCGAGGCGATGTCGGCGTTCGCGACGGTCGGTCTGTCGGCCAACCTGACAGCACACCTGCCTGCATCGGCCGAGGTGGTGCTGATGGTGTTGATGTTCATCGGTCGAGTCGGCACGATCACCGTGATGACGTCGCTGGCGATGAACCGGCGGCACCGGCGGTTCAGGCTGGCCGAGGAGCGCCCGATCGTCGGGTGACCCCAGCAGCCGGGTGAGCCCGGCCGTCGGGTGAGTGCGAGAGAGGGACGACGTTCGATGGGATTCCGCAAGGCGCCTGCGCCGACCGAGCGCGCGGTGCTGGTCGTCGGGCTGGGCCGGTTCGGCACCGCGACCGCACGCAGCCTGGTCGAGCAGGGCTGGGACGTCGTGGCGGTCGACGAGGACCCCGAGCTCGTCCAGAAGTGGGCCGACGACCTGACCCACACGGCCGTCGTCGACTCCACCGACGAGGAGGCCCTGCGCCAGCTGGGCGTCGCCGAGATCAGCCGCGGCATCGTCGCGATCGGCACCGACGTCGAGGCGAGCGTGCTCACGGTCGTCAACCTGGTCGACCTCGGCGTCCAGGTCATCTGGGCCAAGGCCATCACCAAGCAGCACGGCAAGATCCTCGAACGCATCGGCGCCCACCACGTCGTCTACCCCGAGTCGGCGATGGGGGAGCGGGTCGCCCACATGGTCGGCGGCGCGCTGTCGGACTACATCGAGTTCGACGACGGGTTCGCGATCGCCCGTACGACGGCGCCGTCGTGGGCGTGGGACCAGACGCTCGCCGAGGTCGCGCTGCGGACGAAGTTCGACGTCACCGTCGTGGGCGTCAAGAAGCTGCACGAGGACTTCACCTACGCCCGGCCAGAGACGCTCATCCAGCGCGGGCACGAGCTGGTGGTCTGCGGCTCGACGGCCAAGGTCGAGCAGTTCAGCCGGGCCGCCACTCGCAGCAAGGTCTGACCCGCCGCCGACCTGCGGCAGCCAACTGCTGTCGAAAGGTGTGTCATGACACCCCCTTTCGACACCGCTGATCCGCCAGTACGACCGAGGGTGTCTGACACTCCCATCGGCTTCGGCGCGACCGATCATCAGTCTGAGAACTGCCCACTGGGCGCGGTTCTCAGCGGCGACCGGTGGCTGCGACCTGAGAACTGCCCGCTCGGTGCAGTTCTCGGCGCGGCCGTGCGGCCAGGCAGCCGCCGATCAGGCCCACCGCAGACAGCACGACGGCGGCCGCGATCGACGACACGCGCGCGGCCGGGCTGTCGTGCGCGGAGGCTTGCCACCACCCGGTGCCCCGGCCGGTACGACGAGGCGGGCCACGTAGCCCCACCGCCTGGCCGAGCGAGCGGCCGCGCCGACGAGGCCGAGCGGTCCGCCGGTCGCCGCCGCGATCACGAACCACGACGCGTTGGCGCCGAACGAGCCGGTCGGCAGGATGCCGGTGACCTCACCCAGCGAGTAGTGCACGATCAGCGCGCCCGAGCCGGCCAGCAGCCCGGCGGCCGCAGCCGGCACAGGCCGACGCAGCAGCCACCCGGCCAGCACCGAGATCCCGGCCCACGCGGTGCCGGAGTTGAGCACGAGGCTCAGCGTCCGGCGTACACCGAAGAAGATCTGGTCGTCGGCGTCGGTCGTGATGTTCGACAGCAGCGAGCCGATGCCGAGCGCGAGCACCGACACCAGAACCCATCGCCAGGCCCGCGCCTGTTCCCCCGTCATGGAGCGTCACCTCATCAGCGTGACCTCACCGACACGGTCGTGGTCTCACCGGACCTCGGCAACGCCAAGACCGCCACGCAGTTCGCCCGCCTGCTGGGGCTGCCCGTCGCCGCCGGCAGCAAGCAGCGCAAGGCCGACGACAAGGTCGTCATCGACGCGATCGTCGGTGACGTGGCCGGCAAGCGGGCCATCGTGCTCGACGACGCGATCGCCACGGGCGGCTCGGTCGTCGAGCTGATGGAACGGCTCAAGGAGTTCGGGTGCACCGAGGCGGCGGTGGCCTGTACGCACGGGTTGTTCGCCGGGCCGGCCGTCGAGCGGTTGAGCAGTCACCCGATGATCAGCGAGGTCGTCACGACCGACACCGTCCCGGCGCCGGACTGGCCCGATCTGCAGGTGCGTTCGGTCGCAGACCTGTTCGCGCAGGCCATCGCACGCATCCACGCCGGCGAGTCGGTGAGCAGCCTGTTCGACGGGGTCGACCCCACCCACGCGCCACCGCCCCAGGCCAAGCTGCCGCTCGGCTGACGGTCGCGTACGGGTGTAGGAGCGCACGTCCCGACACCCGTACGCGACCGTGCGAGATCACGGCACCAGCACGTACCGCCCCCGTACGCCACCCGCTGCGACCTTGTCGTGCACGGCTGCGAGCTGGTCGAGCGGTACGACGGCGTGCACGCGCGTGGGCAGCTCGCCTGCCGCGGTCCACGCCAGCAGCGTGGCCAGCGCCTCGCCGTCGGCCTGCACGTCGACCGCCTCGGTGGTGATGCCGCGCTCCGGCTCGGGGACGGCGGGTGGGAGCACACCGACGTAGTGGCCGTCGTCGCGGACGGCTGCGACCGCGTCGCCCGCCAGCGCCGCGGTGTCGAGCGCGGCGTCGAACGGTGCGGTCCCGTCCAGTGCGGTCACGTGCGTCGCACCCGCTGCGGTCACGGTGGCCTCGTCCGTCGGGCGAGCCAGGCCGGTGACCGTCCAGCCGCGTGCGGCGGCCAGGCGGACGGCGTACTCACCGACCGCACCTGCGGCTCCGGTCACGAGGAGCGTGCGGCCGTCGGGGTCGCCGAGCAGGTCGAGCGCCTGCTGGGCCGTGAGCGTGTTGAGCGGCACGGTCGCCGCGTCGGTGGGGGAGAGCCCGGCCGGGAGCGCAGCCGCGGCGTGGGCCGGGACGACCACCTCGTCGGCGTACGGGCCGAGGGCCTTGTCGACACCCGCGGACAGGGCGGCGACGCGGTCGCCGACGGCGAACCCGGTGACGGTGGACCCGACGGCGGACACCTCGCCGGCGACGTCCCAGCCGAGGCCGGTGTGCTCGGGCTGGTCGATCCAGCCGAGCTCGTGGAACACGCCCTGTGCGGTGCCGACGTCGACCGGATTGACGGTGGCGCCGAGGACACGGACACGGATCTCGTCGGGGCCGGGCTCGGGGACGGGCGTCTCGATGATCTCCACCGGGGTTCCGGGTCGGCGGACGACGGCTGCGCGCATGGGATGGACCTCCTGCTCGGGTTGCTGGTTACGCGCACCACTATCGGTGATCTACTCTCTGCTGGTAAGTAGGCACCTCCAAGTGCGTAAGTCTCTCGAAGGGCACGTGATGGCGACCAAGACCGCAGCCCGCAGACGGGCCGAGGCCAAGATGGAGTACGACGTGTTCCTGGCTCAGTGCAAGAGCCGCCAGCTGCTCGACCGGCTGTCCGACAAGTGGGTCACGCTCGTGCTGTGCACGCTGGGCGACAGCGGTGAGTCGATGCGCTACTCCCAGATCGCCCGGCACATCGCCGGCGTCAGCCAGAAGATGCTGACGCAGACGCTGCGCTCGCTGGAGCGCGACGGGCTCGTCACGCGCACCGTGACCCCGACCGTCCCCGTCACGGTCGACTACGCCGTCACCGACCTCGGTCGTTCGCTGCTCGTCGTCGTCGCCCAGATGAAGCAGTGGGCCGAGACCCACATGGACGACGTGCAGGTCCACCGCGACGACTACGACCGGCGTACGGCCTAGGAACCGCCCCGAGCGGTGCGGCGTCGCAGGCCCATGACCGACGTGCCCGACGACCTCACCGCGATCCGCCCTCGCCGGCGGGCGGTTCGGTGGGTGGCGCTGCTCGCGGTGGTCGCGGCGCTCGTCGCCGGCATCACCTACGCCGTCGTCGAGAAGGGCCGTGTCGGCGTCGGGAAGGTCGAGCAGGGCTACCGCATCTGGGGCGGAAGCAGCAGCAGCACCGACGTCCAGCTCAAGACGCCGTCGGGTTCGGTCACCGCGGCCGTCGAGGTCGGCGACACCATCACTCCTGACGACTACGACGACGATCGCGGCGACCTCAGGGCGCCTCGCGGCGGGCACTTCGTCTCGGTCCAGTGGGCGATGCCGCGGCCCACCACGTACGAGCAGCCCGGCGAGCCGCCGGTGCCGGACGAGCCCGCCCGCCTGGCGCTGCGTACGCACGGGCGCACGTACGTGCTCGACGACCGGCTCGTGCCGCACCCGTCGGGTGATGACGACGACGACCGCTCGGCGGTGGTGGCGGTCGAGGGCGATGTCGACGACCTGGAGATCGTGCTGCACTACGACGGCCGGGGCCAGAGCGTGCACGCCTGGTCCGGCCGCCGCGTCCTGGGCGACTTCGCCGGGCTTTATCGCACGGAGACCCGCGAGGTCTACGCCCGCGCGACCGGATCGGTCCGGGCTTCGGAGCACAGTGGTTTCGACTGGTACGGGTCGGCGAGTCGCGGGCTGGTCACGCGCACGCCGTACGCCGCCGGACTCGGCTGGGCGCCCCACGGTCAGGAGTGGGTGCTCGTGCGAGGCGCTCACGCGGCGCTGCTGAGCGGCTCGTACGACGTGAGCTGGACGTCCGGTCCGAATGCCACCGAGTCCACCTACTACAAGGCCGGCACCGTGCGGGGCTCGCTCACGGTCAACGGCAGCGGGCCCGTACGCACCCTGGCCCCTCCCGACGGGAGCGCGCCCACCGGGACTCACCGGTTTGCGCCCGGGACGGTGGCGTTCAAGGCGCCGTACGGCGACGCGCTCGATGTGCGCGTCCGGGCGACGGTCCCGCTGACGGTCCAGGACGCCGTTCATCTGGCCCGGCGCCACGGCTGCGCAGCGCACCGAGGTCCCGAGCGAGGTCGCGGTCGTGGTCGGCGGCCACCGCTACGTCGTCGCACCGCGCGTGTACCCCAGCAGCAACGGCGGCTCGGCGCGGGCCGTGATCCTCGCGCCCGACGAGGCCGGGGTCGAGGTGCACACGACGTCCGCTGGGCGGGAGGACATCGCCCGCGGCCGTGACTACTCCTCCCACTCCGCATCGCCCCCGGAGAGCACGACCCCGCACACGACGACAGGATTCGTCCCCGTCTTCCAGGCAGAGCGCGCGCCGTGGGTCGCGGGGCTGGGCTGGGCGCCCGCAGGCAAGGACTGGCTGGTGGTCAGGGACGCCCGGGCCCACACATCCCGGTTCTCCGTGCCCTCCATCAGCGCCGCAGGCGGCGAGGACGTGCAGGCCAGGGCGGCAGGCCCGGGCCGGCTCGACCTCACCGTCAGCGACGTCGGCGCACCGTCGCGGACCGTGGGAACGGCGGCGGTGTCGGCGAGCTCGGTGACTCGTCCGACGGCGGCGTACGTCATCGACAGCGACGCGTCACCGACCATCTCCCTGACCTACACGCAACGACTGGTGGCCGACCCGACCGACAAGGACGCTGCCGCCGTGACCGCACCGGTCACGGCCATGGACAGCTTCTCCCGGACAGTTCCGCCGACCTGAGCAGCGCGACCCGCAGAGAGCACTTCTGGCACTCGAGTTGACCGAGTGCCAGCGTCGACTTAGATTCGGACCTGGCACTCGCCTGGGGCAAGTGCCAGCCACGGTACGAGCGTCGACCCCCGCGACGGCGGCGCCCGCGACCGGTCGGCACGACCCAGGCGGCACGCATCCATCCCTGCCCGTCTGGGCAGGCCTTTCACGCACAAGGAAGGTCACACCGTGTCGGTGAACATCAAGCCGCTCGAGGACCGCATCGTCGTCAAGTCGGTCGAGGCCGAGCAGACGACCGCATCCGGTCTGGTCATCCCGGACACCGCCAAGGAGAAGCCCCAGGAGGGCGAGGTCCTGGCCATCGGTCCGGGTCGTATCGACGACAACGGCCAGCGCGTTCCGCTCGACGTCAAGGTCGGCGACAAGGTCATCTACAGCAAGTACGGCGGCACCGAGGTCAAGTACTCCGGCGAGGAGCTGCTCATCCTCTCGGCCCGCGACGTGCTCGCGGTCATCGGCTGATCGACCGCCTCCGAGCGGTCGGCTGACGCCGATCTCCTTCAGTACGACGGTCGCCCCGGTCCCGCCTGCACCCAGGCCGGGAGGCCGGGGCGTCCGTCGTACACCCCCTGAGAGACCACTCCGAAAGGAAGCCACATGGCTAAGCAGCTGGAGTTCGACGACTCCGCGCGCAAGTCGCTGGAGCGGGGCGTCGACGCCCTCGCCAACGCGGTCAAGGTGACGCTCGGCCCCAAGGGCCGCAACGTCGTCATCGACAAGAAGTGGGGCGCCCCCACGATCACCAACGACGGTGTCACCATCGCTCGCGAGGTCGAGCTGGACGACCCGTACGAGAACCTCGGCGCGCAGCTCGCCAAGGAGGTCGCGACCAAGACCAACGACGTCGCCGGTGACGGTACGACGACCGCGACCGTCCTCGCCCAGGCCCTGGTCAAGGAGGGCCTGCGCAACGTCGCCGCGGGCGCCGGTCCGGCCGCGCTCAAGCGCGGTATCGACCAGGCGGTCGAGGCCATCAACGAGCGTCTCGTGAGCAACGCGCGCGAGGTCGAGGGCAAGGACGAGATCGCGCAGGTCGCGACTCTGTCCGCGCAGGACTCCACCATCGGCGGCCTGATCGCCGAGGCGTTCGACAAGGTCGGCAAGGACGGCGTCATCACCGTCGAGGAGTCCTCGACGACGGCGACCGAGCTGGAGTTCACCGAGGGCATGCAGTTCGACAAGGGCTACCTGTCGCAGTACTTCGTGACCGACGCCGAGCGCATGGAGACCGTCCTCGAGGACGCCTACATCCTCATCAACCAGGGCAAGATCTCCGCGATCGCCGACGTGCTGCCGCTGCTGGAGAAGGTCGTCCAGACCGGCAAGCCGCTGCTGATCATCGCCGAGGACGTCGAGGGCGAGGCCCTGTCGACGCTGGTCGTCAACAAGATGCGCGGTGCGTTCAACGTCGCCGCGGTCAAGGCTCCCGGCTTCGGCGACCGTCGCAAGGCGATGCTGCAGGACATCGCGATCCTGACCGGCGGCCAGGTCATCGCCGAGGAGGTCGGCCTCAAGCTCGACCAGGCCGACCTGGACGTGCTGGGCCAGGCCCGCCGCGTCGTCCTCACCAAGGACACGACCACCATCATCGACGGCTCCGGTGACGGCGCCGACGTCGACGGTCGCGTCAAGGAGCTCAAGGCCGAGATCGAGCGCACCGACTCCGACTGGGACCGCGAGAAGCTCCAGGAGCGCCTCGCCAAGCTCGCCGGCGGCGTCTGCGTGATCAAGGTCGGTGCCCACACCGAGGTCGAGCTCAAGGAGAAGAAGCACCGCATCGAGGACGCCATCTCGGCGACCCGTGCGGCCATCGAGGAGGGCATCGTCGCCGGCGGTGGCTCGGCCCTGGTGCACGCCTCGGCCGCGCTGCAGAACCTCGCGCTCGAGGGCGACGAGGCCACCGGTGCCACGCTGGTCGGCACCGCGGTCGTCGAGCCGCTGCGCTGGATCGCCGAGAACGCCGGCCTCGAGGGCTACGTCGCGGTGTCCAAGGTCAAGGAGCTGGAGGCCGGCAGCGGTCTCAACGCCGCCACCGGTGAGTACGGCGACCTGATCAAGGCCGGCGTCATCGACCCGGTCAAGGTCACCCGCTCGGCGCTCATCAACGCCGCGTCGATCGCGTCGATGGTGCTCACCACCGACACGCTCGTCGTCGACAAGCCCGAGGAGGAGGAGCCGGCGGCCGCCGCCGGTCACGGCCACGGTCACTGATCGTCGCCCGCCTCACGGACGAGGGCCGGGTCCGCAGCACGCGGACCCGGCCCTTCGTCGTACCCGGTGAGAGGTGGTTCAGCGGGGTTGAGGCGTCAACTTTCTGTTCCGGCGTGAACGACGGTGAGGACGACTCCCGGGAGCTCCACCCGGGAGCCCGGTGCGACCTGGTGGGCGCGGCGGGTCTCGACCTCGCCATCGACGCTCACACGCCCGGTCTGGATGAGCTCTCGCGCCTCGGCGCCGTCCTCGACGACCCCGGACAGCTTGAGCAGCTGGCCGAGCCGGATGGCGTCGTCGTGAATGGGGACCTCGATGACCGGTTCGGACGTCATGGCCGCATCGTCCCACCGAACCGCTTGCCGATCGACCGGGCGTCCGTCACTGTGGTGCACCGGGCCGCCTGGACCCGGTACGACGCAGGCGTTTTGACGCCACCGTGGGAGGTCTGCCTACGGTGGCCCGCGGTCGCGATGGCCATGGAGAAGATCTGATCGGAGGCCTGGTGCGTTCGGGGAGCACAGGAGCAGGAGAGCTGACCACGGCTGAGGAGCCGTGGCGCGCATCCGCCGACTCCGACATGTCCAGTCGCGTAACGCTTTATCAGTCCCAGGCGATAGACGGACAGATCGCTCAGGTTCCGCTGGGTGATCTCGCGGCCGCTGCCCGTGAGGGCGACCAGGCTGCGACCGATCAGCTCATGGGGGCCGTTCACCAGCTCGCGGTGCGTTATGCCCGCGCCCGTCTGGGAGCGTTCGCCGGAGCAGCAGATGCCGCCCAGGACGCGGCCCAGGAGGTGTGCGTGGCCGTGCTGACAGCACTCCCTCGTTATGCCGACCGTGGGGTCCCGTTCGAGGCCTTCGTCTATCGCATCGCCTCCCACAAGGTCGCCGACGTGCAGCGCGGAGTCATGCGCCGCCCCGTGCCGACCGAGGAGGTCCCCGACAGTGTCGACGGCTCTGTCGGGCCCGAGGAGCACGTCCTGCGCAACGACCAGGCCGCTCAGGTCTGGTCCCTCATGGACAAGCTCTCACCGCAGCACCGTGAGATCCTCACGCTGCGCATCGCGGTGGGCATGTCCGCAGAGGAGACCGCTCAGGCGCTCGGAATGACGGCCGGTGCCGTGCGTGTGGCACAGCACCGGGCCCTCGGACGGCTGCGAGACATGGTCAAGGCCGGCGCCGAGGGACTTTCATGACGCCACCTTCCATCGACCGTATTCGCAAGGACGACCAGCTGCTCGACTCGCTCGGCGGGCGCAGCGGAGCCGGTGACGGCACCGACGTCGCCGGCATGCTGCAGGCGTGGGTCGACGAGATCGACCGAGAGCCGCAGGCCGCGTCCACTCACAGCGCCCGGCTGCGTCGCCGTCTGCTGCAGACGGGTGCCGCAGCCGGTGTCGCGTTCGCCGGTCTGTCCCTGTCGTCGGTCGCTGCAGCGGTGACCGGTGCCCAGGTGCCCGTGCTGCACCAGCTCGGCACGATGGGCGGCATCTTCGGCGGCACCACCTCGGCGACGCCGGGTCCCGGTGGGGCCCTGGACTCCTCCAGCTCCGACGAGCACACCCACGTCTCGGGTGACGACAGCGCCGCCAGCACGACGGTGCCGTCCTTCTCCGCCACGGGTACGCACTCCGCGACGTCGGGTACGGGCGCGGCCTCTCTGCCGCCGACCCTCCCGCAGACCTCGGCGCGCGAGACCACGTCGGAGCGTCGCGCGCAGCCGCAGCCGGTGCCGCATGACACCCCGGCGCCGCCGTCGCGTCCGTCGAGCGCGTCCACACGCAGGACCAGCTCCAGCACGAGCGCCCAGGACTCGTCCACGTCGTCCAGCACGCCGTCGACCACGCGTCCGAGCGGTACGACCACGGCCCCGTCGACGACCACGACGCCGCCTCCGTTCCCGACGCCGTCGACCACGGCTCCGTCCGGCACGACGACACCGAGCCCGTCGAGCAGTCGCTGGAAGCTCCCGACGCTGCCGCCGATCAGTGGGTTCACCCCGCAGCAGGCGCCGGAGTCGGCCGACGGTGCCGCCGAGGCGTCGCCGCGTACGCAGTCGGGCACGTCCTCCTCGACCACCGCGCCGAGCAGCACGTCGTCGCAGAGCCCGACCTCGACGGCGGCTCGACCCGGGGCGAGCGGCACGGCGCCGGGCCATGAGCAGTCCGACGGGTCGTCCTCGGCAGGCACGACCTCGTCCGGCAGCAGCACGCCCGCGCCGTCGCAGAGCGGCGCGACCGACGGCTCGTCCGCGACGCCGTCCGGCTCGACCGCGAGCAGCGACAAGCCCTGACGCGGCGTCGGTCGTGAGCAGAGCGGTCTCGGCCGCACGCACGCACCCGGCCAGACGCGCACGGCGCTGCCCGAGGTGCTCTCGGCCGCCAGCGTCGCCGCTCGCTGAGCGCTCGCCGGACCGTGGTCCGGAGCGCTCCCCGCGGCGCCTACAATTGGGCAATGGCCACCTCGCCCGACCCGTCGCCCATGACCGAGCAGCCTTCGATCCCAGCGCATTTCGGTCAGCTGGGACTCACTTACGACGACGTCCTCCTGCTTCCGGGAGAGACCGACGTGATCCCCAGTGAGGTCGACACCACGACCCGCCTCACACGCGAGCTGTCGCTGCGCGTGCCGCTGGTCTCGGCGGCCATGGACACGGTCACCGAGTCGCGGATGGCGATCGCGATGGCGCGTCAGGGCGGCATCGGCGTCCTGCACCGCAACCTGTCGATCGAGGACCAGGCCGAGCAGGTCGACCTCGTCAAGCGCACCCAGACCGGCATCATCTCCAACCCCGTCACGATCGGCCCCGACGCGACGCTCGAGGACCTCGACGAGACCTGCGGCCGCTACCGCGTGTCGGGTCTGCCGGTGGTGGACGTCGACAACCACCTGATCGGCATCTGCACCAACCGCGACCTGCGCTTCACGCCCGTGGCCGAGTGGGCGACCACCAAGGTCAGCGAGGTCATGAGCACGATGCCCCTGATCACCGGGCACGAGGGCATCAGCCGCGACGAAGCCACCGCTCTGCTGCGTCAGCACAAGCGGGAGCGGCTGCCGCTGGTCGACGACGACGGTCGCCTGGTCGGCCTCATCACCGTCAAGGACTTCGTCAAGTCCGAGCAGTTCCCCGATGCGTCCAAGGACGCCGACGGCCGCCTGCTCGTCGCCGGCGCGATCGGATACTTCGGCGACGCCTGGGAGCGCGCGACCACGCTGGTCGAGGCCGGCGTCGACGTGCTCGTGCCCGACGTCGCCAACGGCCATGCACGCCTCATGCTCGACATGATCCGCAAGCTGAAGTCCGACCCGGCCACCCGGCACGTGCAGATCATCGGCGGCAACGTCGCGACCCGGGCCGGCGCGCAGGCCCTCGTCGACGCGGGCGTCGACGCGGTCAAGGTCGGTGTCGGCCCCGGCTCGATCTGCACCACGCGTGTCGTCGCGGGCGTGGGCGTCCCGCAGGTGACGGCCATCTACGAGGCCGCGCAGGCCTGCCGGCCGGCCGGCGTACCCGTCATCGGTGACGGCGGTCTGCAGCACTCCGGTGACATCGCCAAGGCGCTCGTCGCCGGCGCGGACACCGTCATGATCGGCTCGCTCCTCGCCGGGTGCGAGGAGTCGCCCGGTGAGCTGATGCTGGTCAACGGCAAGCAGTTCAAGATCTACCGCGGTATGGGCTCGATGGGCGCGATGGCCTCGCGCGGCAAGAAGTCCTTCTCCAAGGACCGCTACTTCCAGGCCGACGTGGCCAGCGACGACGAGCTCGTGCCCGAGGGCATCGAGGGCCGGGTGCCCTACCGCGGTCCGCTCGGCACGGTGGTCCACCAGCTCGTCGGCGGACTGCACCAGTCGATGTTCTACACCGGTGCGCGCACGGTGCCCGAGCTGAAGGAGCGCGCTCAGTTCGTGCGCATCACGACGGCCGGGCTCAAGGAGTCCCACCCGCACGACATCCAGGGCATCGTCGAGGCGCCCAACTACGCCGGCCGCTGAGCCGCCGCTGACACCAGGCACGCCGCCGGTCTCCCTCGGGGAGGCCGGCGGCGTCGTCGTACCGCCGGCTCCCAGGCGAGATGTGACTTCCAGAGTGCGCACAGCAGCCCGTGAAGTCACATTTCGCATGGTATTCAACCAAGTAGTTGACGACCGCGAGCGGGGCGCGTAGCGTCCGACTCAACCTCTTGGTTGAGAAAGGTGATCGCGATGAGCACGGTGATCCTGCAGGCGGTCTGCTCGGTGGACGGCTTCATCGCCGATGACCAGGACGACGTCGGGGCGATGTTCGCGTGGTACGAGAACGGCGACGTCGACGCGCCGCTGTTCGGGGGCGATCAGCCGCTGCGCATCTCGCGGGCGTCCGCCGACCATCTGCTGCCGATGTGGGACCGGATGCGGGTGCAGGTCATCGGGCGCCACCTGTTCGACATCACCGGCGGCTGGGGCGGCAAGCCACCGACCGACGGAGGTCGGGTCATCGTGGTCAGCCACCACCCGGAGCCGACGGACTGGCGGGCCGAGCACCCCGATGCGCCGTACGAGTTCGCGACCGATGTCGAGACGGCGCTCACGCGGGCGAAGGCGCTGGCCGGGGACGACCTGGTCTGCGTCTGTGCGGGCGACGTCGGCGGCCAGGCGTTCGCGGCCGGACTGGTCGACGAGGTCGAGATGGACGTCGCGCCGGTCGTGCTCGGCTCGGGCAAGCGGTTCTTCGGTGCGTACGCCGGGGGAGAGCGACTCCTGGACGACCCGACGGTCGTCCAGGGCGAGCGGGTCACCCATCTGCACTACCGCGTACGCCGATAGCGCCCACTGACAAGGCGAAATGTGACTTCACGAGTGCGCACAGCAGCCCTTGAAGTCACATTTCGCCTGGGGGGTGAGGGTTTCAGCCCTCGTTGAGCTGGCCGATGCGGATGTTGTTGCCGAACGGGTCGCGGATGCCGAAGTCGGTGCCGTACGGCTGCTCCATCGGCTCCTGCGTGATCTCGACGCCCTTGTCCTTGAGCTCGGCGAACGTCGCGTGCACGTCGTCGGTCGTGAACGCGAGCCACCCGCCGCTCGCGCCCTTGGTGACCATCTCGCGGATCTGCTCGGCGGTGGCGTCGTCCCACCCGGGCGGGCCGGGCTTCTCCAGGAAGATCTCGTGCGAGTCGCCGGGCACCCGCACGCTGAGCCAGCGCATCGGGCCGAAGTCCATGTCGGCCGACACCTCCAGGCCGAGCACGTCGACGTAGAACGCCTTGGCCTCGTCCTGGTCGAGGACGAAGATCTGGGACAGGTTGTTGCGGCCGAGCTTCATGGCGTACTCCTTGAGTCCGAGTTCCGTTGCTGTTCAACGGGACTGACGTTATTCGCCCGATCGGCCGCGGGCTTCTCCGAAACTGCTCGGCCGGTTCCACCGCATCGCGAACATCGTCGGCGCGACATGGGGCAGGCCGCGGGTGCGGACGCGGTACGCCGTCGGCGACTCACCGACGATCGCCGTGAAGGTGCGGCTGAACGTCCCGAGGCTGGCGAACCCGACCGCCATGCAGATGTCGGTGACCGGGGTGTCGCGGTGCTGCAGCAGGAACATGGCCCGCTCGACGCGCCGCCGCTGCAGATAGCGGTACGGCGGCTCGCCGAACACGCGCTTGAACTCGCGGATGAAGTGCGCGTCGGACATGTACGCGACCCGTGCGAGCGCGGCGACGTCGAGCGGCTCGGCGAACGTGCGGTCCATGAGGTCGCGGGCGCGCAGCAGGCGCCGGTTGATGTCCTCCTGCTCGCGGCTCACGCCGCTCAGGTTAGGACGTCGCGGACCGAGCCGGTCGTCGTACGAGCGGTCAGGCCATCGCGTCGAGCAGCTGCTGCTCGGCGCGGTCGAGGTACGCCGACAGCTCGTCGACCGCGTCGTCGTAGCGGCCGGCGTCGAGCAGGTCCAGCAGGGCGCGGTTCTCGACGAGGTAGGGCTGGTGGAACGCGTGCGGGTCGTTCATCACGTGGAAGACCAGGCGCAGCTCGGCGAGCAGGTGCTGCATGGACTCGTCGATGCGGGCGCTGCGGGCGAGCGCCCCGATGGCCTGGTGGAAGTGCATGTTGGCGGTGCCGACCGCGGGCCAGTCCTGTGCCTCGCCGGCCTGCTCGCCGTCGGCGACCGCAGCGCGCACGGCGGTGAGGTCGACGCCGTCGGCCGCGGCGGCGTACCGCAGCGCACCGCACTCCAGCATCCGACGGAGCTGGTAGAGGTCGCGGATGTCGTCGCTGGTGAGCGACCGCACGAACACGCCCCGGTTGAACTGGTGCTCCAGCAGGCGTTCGTGGGTGAGCAGGCGGAACGCCTCGCGCAGGGTGTTGCGCGAGACGCCGAGCGCCTCGCCGATCTCCTCCTCGGACAGGCGGGTGCCGGGGGAGAGCAGGCCCTCGATGACGCGGCTGCGCAGGACGTCGGCGACCCGCGCCGCCGTGCTGGACCGACCGATGCTGCTGCGGTCGTCGGCGAGCGTGCTGATCCACGGCGCGGACTGCGTGGGCGAGGGGGGCATGCGTCTCCTGGGCCGACTCGACGTGGCGTGGGTCACGACGATCTTAACGACGATTCGTGGATCGACATATTGCAGGATTGTTCAACAACCAGTACGGTCACGTGACCGGCGCCACACTGGAGACGCAGCAGCGCCCAGCCCGCACACCCCGTTCCGGCGCCCCGACCCCGGGAGACCGAGTCATGGCACACCCCACCACCGAACCGCCCAGCACCGAACCGGACGAGCTGAGCTCCGCCTCGGGCAAGGGCGCCCTGCTCGGCGCGATGTTCCTGATGGCCACGAGCGCGATCGGGCCGGGCTTCATCGCCCAGACCACCGAGTTCACGGCCGAGCTCGGTGCGGCGTTCGCGTTCGCGATCCTGCTGTCGGTGCTCGTCGACATCGCCGTGCAGCTCAACGTGTGGCGGGTCATCGGCGTCAGCGGGATGCGCGCTCAGGACCTCGCCAACCGGGTCGTGCCGGGGTTCGGGTACGTCCTCGCCGGGCTCGTGGTGTTCGGCGGGCTGGTGTTCAACATCGGCAACATCGGCGGCACCGGGCTCGGCGTCAACGCGATGATCGGGGCGGACGCGCGCGTCGGCGGCGCGATCTCGGCGCTGGTCGCGATCGCGATCTTCCTCAGCAAGCGAGCGGGCGTCGCGATGGACCGCATCGTCGTCGTGCTCGGCGCGCTGATGATCGTGATGATCGCGGTGGCCGCGGTGACCACCGACCCGCCGTACGGCGACGCGCTGAAGCAGACGGTCGCCCCCGACACGGTGGACGTCCTGATCATCACGACGCTGATCGGCGGCACGGTCGGCGGCTACATCACGTACGCCGGCGCCCACCGGCTGATCGACTCCGGCATCAAGGGGCCGGGTCAGGTCGCCCAGATCAGCCGCGGCTCGGTGATCGGCATCCTGGTGACCGCCGTGATGCGCGGTCTGCTGTTCCTGGCCGTGCTCGGTGTGGTCGCCGGCGGGACGAAGCTGGTCAGTGACAACAAGCCCGCCGAGGCGTTCCAGCACGCTCTCGGCGACGCCGGCCTGCACCTGTTCGGCGTCATCCTGTGGGCGGCCAGCATCACCAGCGTGATCGGCGCGTCGTACACCTCGGTGTCGTTCCTCACGACGTTCAGCGCGGGGCTGTCCAAGCACCGCAACGCGGTGGTCGTCGCGTTCATCGCGATCTCGGGGCTGGTCTACGTCGCGCTCGGCAAGTCGCCGTCGACGCTGCTCATCCTGGCCGGCGCGCTGAACGGGCTGATCCTGCCGTTCGGCCTCGGCATCCTGGTGTGGGTGGCGCTGTGGCGCCGTGACCTGCTCGGTGGCTACGCCTACCCGAAGTGGCTGGCGCTGATCGGTGTCGCAGCATGGGCGCTGACCGTCTATCTCGGCTGGGAGTCGCTCAGCGGCATCGCCGACCTGTGGAAGTGAGCAGCGCCATGACCCGCATCGATCTCAACGCCGACCTCGGCGAGAGCTTCGGCCAGTGGACCCTCGGCGACGACCGCGCGCTGCTCGACGTCGTCACCAGCGCCAACGTCGCATGCGGCTTCCACGCCGGCGACCCGACCGTGCTGCGGCAGGCGTGCGACTGGGCGGCCGAGCGAGGCGTGGCGATCGGGGCGCAGGTCGGCTATCGCGACCTGCCCGGGTTCGGCCGCCGGTTCATCGACGTCGCACCGGCCGAGCTGACCAACGACGTCCTCTACCAGATCGGCGCGCTCGAGGCGTTCGCCCGCAACGCCGGCACCCACGTGCGCTACGTCAAACCGCACGGCGCGCTCTACAACGCGATCGTCCATCACGAGGAGCAGGCCGCAGCCGTCGTCGACGCCGTACGCCGGTACGACGCGTCGCTGCCCGTGCTCGGTCTCCCGGGCTCGGCGTGGCTGCGGCTGGCGGGGGTGGCCGGACTGACCGTCGTACAGGAGGCGTTCGCCGACCGTGCGTACACCCCGGAGGGCACGCTGGTGTCGCGCCGTGAGGCGGGCGCGGTGCTGCACGACGCCGACGAGATCGCCGAGCGGTGCGTCGCGATCGCGCAGACCGGTCGGGTGACGGCCGTCGACGGCTCGTCGGTCGCCGCACCGGCCGCCTCGTTGTGCGTGCACGGCGACACCGCCGGCGCGGTCGAGGTGGCGCGCCGCGTCAGGGCGGCGCTCGACGCGGCGGGCGTCGAGGTGCGAGCGTTCGCCGAGGAGACACCGTGAGGTTGCTGCCTTGTGGCGACGCAGGCCTGCTCGTCGAGCTCGCCGACCGCGACGAGGTGCTCGCGCTGTTCGCCGGGCTCGACCGAGAGCGGCCCGATGGTGTGATCGACCTCGTGCCGGCCGCTCGTACGCTGCTGGTCACCTTCGCGTCCGACGTCACCGACCTCGGCCGCGTCGCGACGGCCGTGCGCTCGGTCGAGCTGCGTGGTGGTGACCGCGGCGACGCCGAAAAGCTCGACGTACCAGTGGTTTACGACGGAGCTGACCTCGCGGACGTCGCATCTCTCACCGGCCTGAGCGAGCGCGAGGTCGTCGCCGCGCACACCGGTCAGGAGTGGACCGTGGCGTTCTGCGGGTTCGCTCCTGGATTCGGCTACCTCGTCGGTGAGGACGACCGGTTGCACGTGCCTCGACGCACCGACCCGCGTACGAAGGTCCCGACCGGATCCGTAGCACTGGCAGGCGAGTTCAGCGGTGTCTATCCGCGCGAGTCGCCGGGTGGCTGGCAGCTGATCGGCCGCACCGACCTGGTCTCGTGGGACCTGCACCGCGAGCCGCCCGCGCTGCTGTCGCCCGGCGTACGCGTCCGGTTCGTGGAGGTCGCGCGATGAGCATCGAGATCGTGCGTACGGGCGCGCTCGCCACCGTGCAGGACCTCGGCCGGCCGGGCCTGGCCGGTCTCGGTGTCGGGGTCAGCGGTGCCGCCGACCGCGGCAGCCTCCGGCTCGCCAACCGGCTCGTCGGCAACGACCCGGGTGCGGCAGCGATCGAGGTGACGTTCGGCGGGCTGGCGTTCCGTGCGGTCGATGACCTGGTCATCGCCATGACCGGCGCGCCCTGCCCGGCGACGGCCGGCGGGTTCGGGATCGGGCCGAACGCTCCCGTACGCGTGCCTGCCGGTGCGCAGGTCGAGCTCGGCGTGCCGCCCGTCGGCCTGCGGACCTACGTCGCCGTACGCGGCGGCCTCGCCGTCGAGCCCGTGCTGGGCTCACGGGCGACCGACACGATGTCGGGCATCGGTCCTGCGGTGCTCGCGCCCGGGGCCGTGCTGCCCGTCGGCGCTCCGACCGGACCCGTGCCGGGTGTCGACGTCGCCCCCGTGCGCACGATGCCGGCCGACGAGATCGAGGTGCGGGTACTCGCCGGTCCGCGGGCCGACTGGTTCGCCGGAGACGCCGTCGCGAGGCTGGGCTCGTCGGCGTACGAGGTGACGGCCGACAGCAACCGGGTCGGGATGCGCCTGTCCGGGCCGGTGCTCGAACGCGCCCGTGACGGCGAGCTGCCCAGTGAGGGCATGGTGCGTGGGGCGCTGCAGGTGCCGCCGACCGGTCAGCCGACGCTGTTCCTCGCCGACCATCCCGTCACCGGTGGCTACCCGGTCATCGGAGTGGTCGTCGGTGATGACGTCGACCGCACAGCCCAGGCGCGGCCGGGCCAGCACCTGCGCTTCCGGGTCATGTCGGGCGTCGGCCCGCAGTAGCACGGGTCGATCGTGGTCGCTGCTCGCGGTGGGTCACACCGAGTGGCGCTGCTCGCGGTGGGTCACACCGGGAGTGCCGGTCAGCCGAGCCGGCCAACCCGGCTGACCGGCGGTCTCAGGCGGTCTGCTCTTTGAGGCGGCGCCAGTCGGCCGCGATGCGGCGCATCATGGCCGGGTAGACCAGGTAGTAGCGGAACGGCTTGATCGCCGCCATGTAGAGCGCGCCCATGCGGCCGTTCGGCTTGACGTAGACCGCCATCTGCCCGTGGTAGCCGCCGTCCGGCGTACGCACCCATCCGGTGTGCCCGATCAGGTGCATCGTCTTGTTGGCATACTCGTCGACCGACTCGTCATCGGTGAGGTAGACCGGTTCGAACGGTGCGTTCGGCGGGTTCGGACCGCGCGGCCCCTCGCGCAGGTCCTGTGGCAGCCGATCGCGCAACGAGGTGACGCGGTGCCCGATGCCGTCCTCGTCGCCGTCCCAGCCGAGCATCGCGCCGAGCTTCCATCTGATGCCCAGCATGATGCGTTCGACGAAGCCGGGGTTGTCGTAGGCGTCCGCCTTCTCGAGCAGCTGCAGCAGCAACGGGAAGTCGCCAGGGCCGCCCGGAGTCGGCAGCGACCAGACGTCCTCGAGCTCGAAGTCGGTCGTGAGCTCATGGATACGCCAGGGCTGCTCGGTGTGGGCGGACTTCGGCAGGCGTACGCCGAGGGTTGCGTTGGTCATGCGGCTGCTCCGATCTGCTCGGCCTTCAGGCGGCGCCAGTCGCCGGCCATGCTGCGCATCAGCGCCGGGTAGACCAGGTAGTACCGGAACGGTTTGATCGCCTTCATGTAGAGGCTGCCGAACCGTCCGTTGGGCTTGACGAGCATGGCCATCTGGCCGCGGTAGCCGCCGTCCGGCGTACGCACCCAGCTGATGTGACCGACCAGATGCACGGTCTTGTTGGCGTACTCGTCGGCGAACTCGGTGTCGGTGAGGTACAGCGGCTGGAAGAGGCCGTTCTTGCTCTCGTGACCGCGCGGGCCGTCGCGCAGGTCCTGCGGCAGCCGGTCGCGCATCGACGGGACGCGCTGCCCGACGCCGTCCGCGTCGCCGTCCCAGCCGAGCAGCGCGCCGAGCCGCCAGCGCAGGTTCATCATGGTGCGCACGACGAGGCTCGGGTGGTTGTACGCGTCAGCGCCGGAGTTCATCTGCAGCAGCAGGGGGAAGTCGTCCGGGCCACCCGGAGTCGGCAGCGACCAGACGTCTTCCAGCTCGAAGTCGGGCGTGAGCTCGTGGATGCGCCAGGGCTGCTCTCGGTGGGCGGCCTTCGGCAGTCGGGTTCCGGTCCGTACGTCAGCGGTTGCGGTGCTCATGCGAGTCACTGTCCGGCGGTGTCGGGTGCCTGCACATCGCGCGGGCGAGCGGCCGTCGTACGCCGACGTCCCCCGTCCGAGGGAGCCAGACGACGCTCCTCGGCGCAGACGACGCGCACATGTCAGCGTCGTCTGCGCCGATGAGCGTCGTCTGTGAGCGCGGCGTCAGCGGAAGTCGCGCGAACGCATCTGTACCGTGAGCGGCAGGTGCTCGATGCGGTCGGCGAGCAGGTTGACGACGCCCTCCTCGGAGCGTTCGACGATGCCGCGGATCACCATCGCCTTCGAGGTGCGGGCGATCCGTCGGTAGCGGTGCCAGACCCCTTTGCTGACAACGACATTCAGGATGCCGGTTTCGTCCTCGAGGTTGACGAACGTGATGCCGCTCGCCGTCGCCGGACGCTGCCGGTGGGTGACGACACCGCCCACCTCGAACCGGCGCCCCGACTCGGCCGACATCGTCGCCTCGATGCTCAGCACCCCACGAGCCGTGAGCAGGTCGCGACAGTGGCGCATCGGGTGGTCCTCGGGACTGATGCCGGTCGACTGCAGGTCCTGCACGAGGGTCTCGCCGGGTGTCATGAGCGGCAGCAGCGGCGGTTGGTACGCGACCGGCACGTCGAGCTGACCCGGTCGGGCGGCCGCGGCCTCACCCGACTGCCACAGGGCGTTGCGGCGTGAGCCGGCGAGGCCGTCGAGCGCGCCTGACATCGACAACGCCTCGAGCTGTTCGGTGTCGAGCTCGGCCCGGCGCGCGAGGTCGGCCAGGTCGGTGAACTCGCCGTCGCGCTCGCGGGCGGCCACGATGCGCTCGGCCGTGCGCTCACCGAGCCTGCTGATGTCGGCCAGGCCCAGGCGTACGGCGTACGGCTCGTCGCGCCGGTGAGCGGCGGTGTCGTCGGGTGCGCTCGGGTCGAACGGCGGGATGTCGTCCTCGACCCGGTCGAGCAGGCAGTCGTCGCGACCGCTGGGCTCGGGCACCGTGTCAGGGGTGAGCAGCTCGAGGTCGGCGTGCACGCCGGACAGGGAGAGGTCGGGCGGGCGTACGACGACACCGTGCCGGCGCGCGTCGCCCACCAACGTCTGCCCCGAGTAGAACCCCATCGGCTGCGACCGCAGCAGCGCCGCGAGGAACGCCGCGGGGTAGTGCAGCTTGAGCCACGAGCTGGCGTAGACGAGCACGGCGAAGCTGAGGGCGTGCGACTCGGCGAAGCCGAAGTTGGCGAACGCCTCGATGCGGTGGTAGATCTCGTCGGCCAGCCGGCCCTCGATGCCGTTGGAAGCCATTCCGGCGTAGAGCTTTTCGCGCAGCGCGTCGATCTTCTCGACGCCGCGCTTGGACCCCATCGCGCGGCGCAGGGCGTCGGCGTCGGCGGGTGAGAAGTTGCCGACCACGACCGCCATCTGCATCAGCTGCTCCTGGAACAGCGGCACCCCCTTGGTGCGACGCAGGACGGGCTCGAGCAGCGGGTGCGGATAGGTGATGGGCTCCTCGCCGGTGCGCCGGCGGATGTACGGGTGCACCGCCCCTCCCTGGATCGGGCCGGGGCGGATGAGCGCGATCTCGATGGTGAGGTCGTAGAAGCTGCGCGGCTTCAACCGGGGGAGCGTGCCCATCTGAGCGCGGCTCTCGACCTGGAACACCCCGATCGAGTCGGCCCGGTCGAGCATGTCGTAGACGCCGGGCTCGGCCTTGGGGATCGTCTCGATGCGCCACTTCTCACCCAGGTGCACCGCGATCATGTCGAACGTGTGCTGCAGCGCCTGCAGCATGCCGAGCCCGAGCAGGTCGAACTTGACCAGGCCCATCCAGGCGCAGTCGTCCTTGTCCCACTGCAGGACGGTGCGGTCCTCCATGCGCGCGTGCTCGATGGGGCAGACCTCGCCGACGGGCCGCTCGGTGAGCACCATGCCGCCGGAGTGGATGCCGAGGTGGCGAGGAAAGCTCAGCACCTGCGATGCGAGTCCGATGACGTCCGAAGGGATCTCGTGGTCCTGGCTGCTGACGTCGGCACCCCAGCGCTCGACCTGCTTGGTGTACGCGTCCTGCTGGCCCTGGCTGTGACCGAGCGCCTTGGCCATGTCGCGGACGGCGTTCTTGGGACGGTAGGTGATGACGTTGGCGACCTGGGCGGCCTGGCGCCGGCCGTACTTCGCGTAGACGTACTGGATGACCTCCTCGCGGCGGCCGGAGTCGAAGTCGACGTCGATGTCGGGGGCCTCCTCACGCAGCTCGGACAGGAAGCGCTCGAACGGCAGGCCGTAGTGGATCGAGTCGATGACGGTGATGCCGAGGATGTAGCAGACGACGGACGCAGCCGCGGATCCTCTCCCCTGGTACAGGATTCCGTGCTCGCGGGCGAACGTCACGATGTCGTGGACGATGAGGAAGTAGCCCGGGAAGTCCTTCTCCTCGATGACCCTCAGCTCGCGCTCGATGCGCTCCCACGCGGCGGTGTTGTCGCGCGGGTAGAACTCCGGGCCGCGGGTCTCGACGAGCTCGCGCAGCCAGCTCATCGGCGTACGGCCGTCGGGCAGGTCGACCTTGGGCAGGCGCGGTGAGGCCGAGCGCAACGGGAAGCCGCAGTCCTGGGCGACGTCGACGGTGAGCTCGACCGCTCCCGGAAAACGTGCGAACCGGCGTGCCATCTCGGCGCCGCTGCGCACGTGAGCCTGTGAGGAGGCGGGCAGCCAGCCGTCGAGGTCTTCGAGGCTGCGGCGTGCTCGTACGGCCGAAACCGCTGTGGCCAAAGGGAATCGGTCGGGTGTGGCGTAGTGGACGGTGTTGGTGGCGACGACGGGGACGCCGGCCAGCTGAGCCACCTGGGCGAGCTGGTCGTTGCGGTGGCTGTCGCGCGGGTCGCCGTGGTCGGTGAGCTCGACGAGCACGCGGTCGGCGCCGAAGGCGTCCTTGAGCTGCTCGACCTCGCGGACGGCTGCCTCGACGCCGCGGTCGGCGAGGGCCTGGCGTACGGCGCCCTTGCGGCACCCCGTGAGCACCGTCCACTGACCGGCCGCCTCGTCGGAGAGGCGGGCGAGGTCGTAGACCGGGCGGCCCTTCTCGGCGCCGTCGGCGAGATGAGCCTCGGTGAGCGCACGCGCGAGGCGGCGGTAGCCCTCCTGCTGTCGGGCGATCACGACGAGGTGGCTGCCCTCGGGGTCGGCGTTGCCGTTCTGCGGGCCGCTCAGCCCGAGGGACAGCTCGGCGCCGAAGCAGGTGCTGATCCGCGGCGGGCCGTCGGTCGGGTTGTAGGCCTCGGCCGCCTCGGCGAAGCGCACCACGCCGTAGAGCCCGTCGTGATCGGTGAGCGCCATGCCCTGCAAGCCCTGCCGGACGCCCTCGGTCATGAGGTCCTCGGGGGAGGACGCGCCGTCGAGAAAGCTGTAGTGCGAGTGGGCGTGCAGCTCGGCGTACGGCACATGTGGTCGGCCGTCGTCGCGAATCTGCTTGGGGCGGAACGGCATGCGCTTGCGCGACCAGCCCGGCCCGTCGCCGCCGTCAGCGGGGTAGGCCGACCAGCTCGCCGGTCGTACGCCGTCGGACAGCGCCTTCTCGAGCTGCGACCACGGGATCGGTGGGTTGTCCCACCCCATCGCTAGCTCACCCCTCCCAGCCTGTACGAAAACCGTCTGCCCGGCAGTGCATGGAGTGCCGACCAGTCGAGATTCGAACGAGGGTGCGGCGAAGTCTGTCTGTTCGGCAGTGCATGGAGTGCCGACCAGACAGTTTTTGTACGAGGGAGCGGTCAGTCATAGCGAGCCTCCGCCCACCATCGGCGGCCGTCGGTCAGCAGCAGCCACGCCCGCCCGCCGGCGTCGACGACCTGGAACCGGTGGTACGCCGCCCCGCCGCGCCACCACCGCTGCTGCACCGGCCAGGGCCCGGCCCATGCGGTGATGCGCTGCGGGCCGTCGCTGGCGAGCACAGTGGGGGCAGCACTGACCTCGCCGCGGTCGTCGACGACGACACCGGCACGGTCGTCGGTGAGCACCTGCACCGGGCGTGCCTCGGCGAACACCGTCGCGGGCGGTGGCCCGGGAACGGTGCCCGGCCAGGGCTGCTCGAGCCGGCGTTCGCGCGGGACGGGCAGCGCGTCGCCCCACGGCCGCAGCACTCGACGCTCGTCGAGCAGGCGGCCTCCGCTGACCGCCGACACGAGGACGCCCTCGTGACCGAGCTGGTGCTGCAGGCCGGTGAGGGTCTGCACGACGTGCTCGTCAGGGCGGTCGCCCCACAGCCCGGGTGCGTGATGGGCTGCGGAGTCGACGGACTCGGGCTCGACGTGGACCGAGGTGATCATGCGGGTGAGGAACTCGCCGGTGAGGTCGTCGCACTCGCTGTCGGCCGACAGGTCGTCGAGCTGCCAGCGCACCCGGTCGAGCACCTCGGCGGCGGTGAAGTGCCACGGGTGACGCCACACCCGTCGGCTGACGCGGCCGTCGTCGGTGTGGATGACGACGCGAATCCCGTTGCACAGCAAGGCATCAGAGGTGAGCGACGCCATCAGGTCGTCGACGCTCGGTGAGCACGTCGCGACGATGTGCTCGACCTGGTCGGTGCCCGGCTCGAAGGTGGTCGCAGCGGTGAGGTCGCGTGGCACCCGGCGCGGGTCGAGGGCCGGCGCGTCGGCCCCCTGAGCCAGCTGGTGAGCCCGCAGCCCGGCGGCTCCGAAGCGTGAGTGCACGTCGGGGCGGGGGAGCGTGGCCAGGTCGCCGAGCGTGCGAATTCCCATGCGCCGCAGGACGTTCAGCATGCGCGGGCTGCTGATCTCGTGCTCGAGCGCACTGATCGGCAGGTGGGCCAGGAAGGTCGCCGACTCGCGCGGTGCGAGGTGGGCGACCGGCGACTCGATGCTCGTGGTGTACGCCGCCTGCTCGGCCGCGAACAGGCCGTCGGCGACGGCGACCCGGACGTCGTGGTCGACGTACGAGCGCAGGTGGGTGAGCAGCGTCTGCGCGGCTGCGCGGTCGCTGCCGTAGAACCGGCTGGCGCCTTTGGACCGCACCGCGGCGAGGCCGGGCCGGACCAGGTGGACGCCCGGGATCTTGTCCTCGATCGCCCGCATCACCGGCTCGAACTCGTGCAGCTCGAGCGCCGGATCATGAGGCAGCACAGTCATGTCGGGGCAGCGGTGCTGCGCCTGACGCACACGCAGCCCGGGCTCGACGCCCTCCTCGCGAGCGGTGGCCGAGCAGGCGACGACGATGCCGCGGTCGACGAGGGCGAGCTGCTCGTCGGGGTCGAACCCCTGCGCCCGCTGAACCGCCCCGATCGACCAGTCGGGGCACCACACCAGCAGCACTCGCAGTGCCCCGCTGCGGCCGGGTGCTCGTCCCTCGCCCCCAGCCTTCGCTGCATCCTCCTCGCCGCTCATGGCTGCTCCGGGATGGTCAGGCACACGCTGCGCCGCTGGTGACGCTCGGTGATGTCGAGGCGGACGTGCTGGCGGGTGAGCGCGCCGTGCCCTTGGGCCAGGCCATCCCAGCCGACGGTCGTGGCGTGCACCGTCGCGGCCGCTCGCGGCCAGTTGCCGATGACGACCAGAGACGTACGCCGCGTGCGCAGCCGAGCGGTCAGCCGCTGCACCTCGCCCGGGCTGAGCCGCCCCGGAGCCGACGCCACGACCAGACCGGCGACCTCGGCCAGAGCCGCGACGGTGGAGACCCACTGCTCGGTCGGAGCAGGCACCAGCACCAGCCGGTCGAGGTCGACACCCCAGGCGGCGGCCGCCTCGACACCCAGGTCGGGCAGCCCCACGACACCGCACCAGGCGCCACGCTGAGACGGGCCGGCGAGCAGCGCGAGCGCGATCGAGACCGACCCGAGCAACGAGTAGACGACGCCCGGACGCAAACCGGAGGGGAACGCCGGGGCCAGCCGCGGGTGCACCGGAAGCGCGGGCGCACCGGTCGTCGTACCGCGCTGCTGGAGCTGCTCCTGCAGGGCGGAGACGACGTCGCCGGCGGTCTGGGTCACCCCTCCATGATCGAACGGGTGTTCGATCTGGTCAACCCGGTGCCCGTGTCGCGGGCCTGCGCGACCACCCGGCCGTCGTACGCCGCACGTTCACCCTCGGTCAGCTGGCCGACGTCGCCCGCAGCCTGCCTCGGCTGCGCGGCGCTGCGCTCATCGAGGAGGCCGGGCAGCAGCGGCAGGCCGCGCGTGAGGACGACGACGTCCAGGACCCGTACGGCCGCGGCGGTCGGATGGCGATCCGTACCAGCCTGCGCATCACCGAGCTGCTCGACGACCTGCTCCCGCGACTCACTCTCGCGTGAGGTCGTCTGCGGCCAGCCGGTTTTCGTAGGCCAGCACGGCACGCAGGAGTGCGAGTACGACGGTCGGCAGTGTCTCGGGCGGCAGGTCGTCTCGCTCGATGAGAGCCGTGCGCTCCGGGATGCCGCGGATCGCGGCTTGGAGGCGGTGGCTTTCAGCGCGCTTGATGGCGTAGTCCGTGTCGACGACGGCCAGGACCTCGCGTAGATCGTCGCGTGCCGTGCCCTCCAACCGGGCGAGGACGTCGAGCGCGGCGTCGAGCCAGGTCGAGTCGTCCTCGGGGCAGCGCTCCAACGCATCCATCACGACATTGAAGAGCGCCATGTGCGCTGAGAAGAGTGCGGGCCGGGTGTGCTCGTGCTCGTCGTACGGCAGGCTCAGGGCGCGGTCCACAAAGCGCTGCGCGCGCTGGTCGTCGCCTGCGGCGAGAGCGCGCTTGGCCTTGCGGAGCAGGTTGTCGGCCGCCTCCATGCCAGCCCGGCTGAAGGGTTGCAGTGCGTGCCCTGACACCGAGCCCACCGCCCCGAGCGGTCGGTCGGGGTCGTACAGGCGCAGGACATCGTCGTTCGTGGGAGCCATGGTTGACACGCTATGGCCCTCGGCGCCCTGAGCTGAGGCGCTGATTTCCGCGCCGAGCGATCACGGCCGAGTCACGAGGGATCCGAGCCAGAGCAATTTTTCCGACCCGTGCGATCTGTGCTTACCGAGAGTAGAATTTCTTACATGCATGCAACGGTCACGATCAGCACCAAGGGCCAGCTCACTGTGCCTGCGGCGATCCGCGAAAGGCTGCGGATCCGCGACGGGGACCGCTTGTCGGTGACCGTCGACGAGGGCGGTGACTCGATGCGCATTGAGCGGGTCCCTGACCTCGACGAGCTGTCCACGAAGTTCACGGCGCTCGCAGCACAGGTGGATCCCGTGCGCAGCGTGGGCGACTACATGGCCGAGCACTGGGACCCCGAGGCGTGAGCGACGGCTCGCTCGACGCCAACGTGCTGCTTCGAGCCCTGATCGACGACATCCCCGATCAGGGTCGCGCCGCCCGCGACCTGATCCGCGCAGGGTCGCAGTGGTTCGTGGATGACGTCGCCGTGATCGAGGTCGTCTTCGTCCTCGGCCGCGCATACGGCCTCGACAGGTCACAGCAGCGCGAGGCGACGATGGGCGTGCTGAGGCAGCCGTCGATCTCCGCGAGCCTGGACCTGTTCGAGGACGTCTTCGATCTGTACGTGGGACACCCCAAGCTGTCGATCCAGGACTGCTATCTCGTCGTTGCCGCCGGGCAGCGGCGCCGTGCGCCGCTCCACACGTTCGACCGCAAGCTCGCCAACCAGACCGACGCGGTGCTCGTGACGTTGCCGGGGTCGCCGCCGAAGCCGAAGCCCGCCCGGTGAACCGAGGCGGTCGTCGTACGCCGTCGGCCAGTAGCCTGTGCCGGTGACTGAGATCGAGATCGGCAGAGGCAAGCGCGGCCGTCGCGCGTACTCCTTCGACGACATCGCGGTGGTGCCTTCGCGCCGGACCCGTGACCCGGAGGAGGTCTCGACCGGCTGGCAGATCGACGCCTACCACTTCGAGCTGCCCGTGATGGCCGCCCCGATGGACTCGGTGATGTCGCCGCAGACCGCGATCGCGTTCGGTCAGCTCGGTGGCCTGCCCGTGCTCGACCTCGAGGGCCTGTGGACCCGCTACGAGACGCCCGAGCCGCTGCTCGCCGAGATCGCCGGTCTCGACCCGGCCAACGCCACCGCGCGGATGCGTGAGATCTATGCCGAGCCGATCAATCCTGAGCTGATCACGTTGCGGCTCAAGGAGATTCGCGACGCCGGCATCACCGTCGCCGGTGCTCTGAGCCCGCAGCGCACCCAGGAGCACTGGAAGACCGTCGTCGACGCGGGCGTCGACCTGTTCGTCATCCGCGGTACGACGGTGAGCGCCGAGCACGTGTCCGGCAAGGCCGAGCCGCTCAACCTCAAGCGCTTCATCTACGAGCTCGACGTGCCGGTGATCGTCGGTGGCGCCGGCACCTACACCGCGGCCCTGCACCTCATGCGTACGGGAGCGGCCGGCGTTCTCGTCGGGTTCGGCGGGGGAGCGGCGCACACCACGCGCCAGACGCTCGGCCTCCACGCGCCGATGGCGAGTGCGGTGGCCGATGTCGCGGCCGCGCGTCGTGACTACATGGACGAGTCCGGCGGCCGCTACGTCCACGTCATCGCCGATGGCGGGATGGGCCGGTCCGGCGACGTCGTGAAGGCTGTCGCGTGCGGTGCCGACGCCGTGATGCTCGGTGCGGCACTGGCGCGCGCGAGTGACGCACCGGGCCGCGGGTTCCACTGGGGCTCCGAGGCGCACCACCACGACCTGCCCCGAGGTGAGCGGGTCGAGGTCGGCACGGTCGGCACCCTGCAGGAGATCCTCAACGGACCGGGCCGGGGCGCCGACGGCACCACCAACATGCTCGGGGCGCTGCGTCGTGCGATGGCGACGACCGGCTACTCCGACCTCAAGGAGTTCCAGCGCGTCGAGGTCGTCGTCGCGCCGTACCAGCGCTCCTGACCGACCACCAGACGAAATGCCCGGGTCCCGCCGACGCTGATGTCCGGCGGGATTCCGGGCTTTTCTGCGCGACTTTACAGAATAGTCTCAACTGTCGAAACGTGATCTGGCCCACGAACGGCTGCGCACGGTTACCGTGGGGTAATGACCGACTCGCTCGTCGCCCCGACCGCGCCCGCAGCTCCGAAGCCGTCGCCCGCGCCGTACGTCGTCCCCGCTGGTCTCGCAGACCGCCTCGCGCGCCGCGTCGTCGCGCCGGCCCGGGCCGAGACCCAGGCCTGCGTCACCCCGCTCACGGGTGGCCACCTCGCTGACCTGCCGGTCAGCACCATCGACAGCGTCGACCACGCCTACCGCACGGCGCGCGAGGCGCAGACGCGCTGGGCCGCCCAGCCGGTCGCCGACCGGGCCAAGGTGCTGCTGCGCCTGCACGACCTGGTGCTGCGCCACCGCGACGAGCTGCTCGACCTCATCCAGCTGGAGTCGGGCAAGACCCGCCGCCAGGCCTTCGAGGAGGTCATGGACGTCGCGGGCGTGTGCCGCCACTACGCGCGCAAGGCCGACGACTACCTCAAGCCGCGCAAGCGCCTGGGTGCGCTGCCCGTGCTCACGCAGACCGTCGAGCTGCGCCACCCCAAGGGCGTCGTCGGCGTCGTCGCGCCGTGGAACTACCCGCTGTCGATGTCGGTCACCGACCTGATCCCTGCGATCCTCGCCGGCAACGCCGTCGTCGTACGCCCCGACGAGAAGTCCGCGCTCACCGCGCTGCGCTCGTTCGAGCTGCTCGACCAGGCCGGCGTGCCCGAGGGCCTCGTGCAGGTCGTCCTCGGTGACGGCCCGACCGTCGGCAAGGCGGTCCTCGACCGCGCCGACTACGTCATGTTCACCGGCTCCACCAAGACCGGTCGGGGCGTCGCCCGCGACGCCGGCGAGCGCCTCGTGGGGGCATCGCTCGAGCTGGGCGGCAAGAACCCGATGTACGTCGCCGCCGACGCCAACCTCAAGGCTGCTGCCGACGCCGCGGTGCGCTCGGTGTTCTCCTCGGCCGGCCAGCTGTGCATCTCCATCGAGCGACTGATCGTCCACGAGGCGGTGGCCGACGAGTTCACCGCGCTGTTCGTCAAGCGCGTCCGCAGCATGAAGATCGGCCCCGAGCTCGGCTGGGGCAACGACATGGGTTCGCTCATCTCGCAGCAGCAGCTCGACACCGTCGTCGCGCATGTCGAGGACGCCCGCAGCAAGGGCGCGACCGTGCTCGCGGGCGGCCGAGCCCGGCCCGAGATCGGCCCGTACTTCTACGAGCCGACCGTCCTCGAGGGCGTGACCGCTGTGATGAAGTGCCGCGACGAGGAGACGTTCGGCCCGCTCGTGTCGATCTACCGCGTCGCCACCGACGACGAGGCCGTCGAGCTCGCCAACGACACGACGTACGGCCTCAACGCCTCGGTCTTCACCCGCGACACCGCGCGCGGTCGGGCGCTCGCCGCACGCATCAAGGCCGGCACGGTCAACGTCAACGAGGGCTACGCCGCAGCCTGGGGCAGCAACGGCGCCCCGATGGGCGGTATGCGTCAGTCCGGCCTCGGTCGTCGCCACGGCGCTGAGGGCATCCACAAGTACACCGAGGCGCAGACCGTCGCGGTCCAGCACCTCGTCCCGATCGCCCCGCCCAAGGGCGTCCCCGAGAAGGCCTGGGCCGGCGCGATGGCGCTCGGTCTCAAGGCCATGAAGGCAGGTCGCATCTCGTGAGCACCCCCCTGAGCACCGCGACGTCGTCGCGCACGTATGACCACGACGTCGTGGTCATCGGCTCCGGCTTCGGCGGGGCGGTCACCGCACTGCGCGCCGTGGAGAAGGGCTACGACGTCCTGGTCTACGAAGCCGGTCGCCGGTTCGAGGACGACGACTTCGCCAAGACCTCCTGGAACCTCCCGCGTTATCTGTGGGCGCCCAAGCTGAAGTGCTTCGGTGTGCAGCGCCTGCACCGGCTGCCCGATGTGATGATCCTCGCCGGCGCGGGCGTCGGTGGTGGTTCACTCAACTACGCCAACACCCTCTACGTGCCGCCGACGCCGTTCTTCAAGGACGCCCAGTGGAGCGACATCACCGACTGGGAGACCGAGCTCGCGCCGCACTACGACACCGCCAAGCGGATGCTCGGCGTGGTCGAGGAGAACCCCTGCTTCGGGCCGATCGAGCAGCTGATGAAGGACACCGCGGACGAGCTCGGCGTCGGTGACTCCTTCCGCAAGACGCCGGTGGGCGTCTACTTCGGTGAGCCCGGTACGACCGTCGACGACCCCTACTTCGGCGGCGAGGGTCCGGCACGCACCGGCTGCACCGAGTGCGGCAACTGCATGGTCGGCTGTCGGGTCGGCGCCAAGAACACCCTGATGAAGAACTACATCGCCCTCGCCGAGCGCAAGGGCGTCGAGATCCGCGCCCGTCGTACGGTCGTGTCCGTCGAACCGTTGGGGGACAAGGGTTTTCGGGTCGTCACCGAAGAGACCGGAGCATGGGTCGCCAAGCGCCAGGAAGTCGTCACGGCCGAGCAGGTCGTGTTCGCGGCGGGCACCTGGGGCACCCAGACGCTGCTGCACAAGCTGCGCGACGAGGGCGTGCTGCCCGACGTCTCCGACCGGCTCGGTGTGCTGACCCGCACCAACTCCGAGGCCATCGAGGGCGCGGCCGCCATCACGGTGCCCGAGCACATGGAGGTCGACAAGGGCGTCGCGATCACGACGTCGTTCCACGTCGACGAGACCACGCACATCGAGAACGTCCGCTACGGCAAGGGCTCCAACGCGATGGGCCTGCTGCAGACGCTGCTCGTCAACGGTGACGAGCCTCCGGTCAAGCGTGCGGTCGGCTTCGGCAAGGAGCTGCTCGGCAACTTCGTCCCCAACATGCGCGCCCTGCTGTCGCCGCACTGGAGCGAGCGCACGGTGATCGCCCTGGTCATGCAGACGCTCGACAACTCGATCACCGTGTCGCCCAAGAAGCGCTTCGGCCGACGGGTCCTCACCAGCCGCCAGGGTCACGGCGTCCCGAGCCCGACCTACATCCCGGCCGGTCAGCGGGCCGTGCGTGCGCTCGCGAAGAAGTTCGGTGAGCGCGCCGAGACCCCGGTGATCGCCGGCGGCAACTGGGCGGAGGTGTTCGGCGTCCCGATGACCGCGCACTTCCTCGGAGGCGCGGTCATCTCCGAGTCGCCGGCGAGCGGTGTGGTCGACCCCTACCAGCGCGTCTGGGGCTACCCCGGCCTGCACGTCGTCGACGGCACCGCCATCTCCGCCAACCTCGGCGTCAACCCGTCCTTGACGATCACCGCGCAGGCGGAGCGGGCGCTGTCGATGTGGCCCGCCAAGGGTCAGGCCGATCCGCGACCCGTGCAGGGTGAGCCCTACCGCCGCCTTCCGAGCGAGCCGGCCCGGGTGCCGGGTGTCGACCTCGGCCTGCCGGCGGTGCGTCCCGCCAGCTGAGCGACCGTCGTACGCCGACAGGGCCGGTCTCCCCGTGCGGGGAGGCCGGCCCTGTGCGTACGACGACAACCCCGCCTCTCGAGGAGACGCCCCGTCCCGCTGACGAGAGCCCCGTCGGACGTCGGGGTCCTCGTCAACGGCCGGGGTGGGGCCGGCAGACACCGGGGGACCGGCGGTGACCGGCCGCTCAGGCGCGCGACTTACTCTGGAGGGCGTGCTGCAGACCGCGCGCCGACCGCGCAACATCGTGCTGCTGGCGGTCGCGCTGATCGCCGCGGTGGTGTTCGTGCTGCTCGGTCGCTGGCAGTGGGGCGTCGCCGGTGACGACGCGCGCGCTGATGCGCTGCGCAAGGGCCCGCAGCAGCCCGTCGTCGCCCTCACCGACTACGTGCAGCCGCACGCCGACTTCCCGAAGGACGGGTCGCTGCGGCGCGTGCGCGCCACCGGCAGCTACGACGTCGCTCACCAGGTGCTCGTCCCGGACCGCCGACTCGACGGTCGCGACGGACTGTGGGTCGTGACGCCGCTGGTGGTGGACGGCACGAACGCCCGCCTCGCGGTGGTCCGCGGGTTCGTGACCTCGCCCGCGCAGGCGACACCGCCCGTCGTACGCCGCACCACCGTGGTGGGGGCGCTCGCACCGAGTGAGTCACCCGCCGAGGGGGAGCAGGCCTATCCCGCCGGGCAGATCGGCTCGGTCGACATCGGCGCCCTGCTCAACGTCTGGGGTGGCAACGCGTACAACGCGTTCGTGTTCGGCATGAGCGAGCAGCCCGTCGCCACTACGGCCACGATCACCAAGGTGCCACCGCCGCAGCCCGACGGCGGCAGCCGCGACTGGCGCAACGTCGGATACGCCCTGCAGTGGTGGGCGTTCGCGGCGTTCGCGCTGTACTTCTGGTGGCGCAGCGTCCAGGAGGACCACCGCGACGAGCTCGCCGCGCGTGCTGCCGCCGAGCCCGACCCCGAGACCGACCGCTCGCCCCACACCACGAAGGATGTCCATGTCTGACCCCGTCGCCCAGCCCGCCCGCATCGACGCCGACAAGGCGCGCAAGCGGCTGACCTTCTTCAAGGTGATGGCGTTCATCGTCGGCATCGGGCTGCTCGTGCTCTGCCTCGAGATGGTGCTGCACTACGGCTTCGACAACGGCGCCCTCGACTGGTGGCCGCAGCCGCACGGCTTCATCTTCATCGTGTACGTCCTCGCGACCGTGCTCCTCGGGCTCGAGCTGCGCTGGCCGCTGGGTCGTACGGTGCTCGTGGTCCTCGCCGGGTGCGTGCCGTTCCTGTCGTTCTGGGTCGAGCGCAAGGTGGCCGGCGACGCCGAGGCGCAGCTGGCGGCCGCGCCGTCCCAGCAGGCCGCCCGGTAGCCTGACCCGGTGAGCGAAGCCCCCCTCCAGGACCGTCCCGTCCTCGTCGTCGACTTCGGCGCCCAGTACGCCCAGCTGATCGCGCGCCGCGTGCGCGAGGCCGCGCTCTACAGCGAGGTCGTCCCGCACACGATGCCCGTCTCCGAGATGCTCGCCCGGCAGCCGCAGGCGATCGTGCTGTCCGGTGGCCCCTCGTCCGTCTACGCCGACGACGCCCCGGGCATCGACGCAGCACTGCTCGACGCGGGCGTGCCGGTCTTCGGTATCTGCTACGGCTTCCAGGCGATGGTCAACGCCCTCGGCGGCACGGTCGCTCAGACCGGTCTGCGCGAGTACGGCGCGACGATGGCCGCTGTCATCGACACCTCCTCGACGCTGTTCAACGGCCAGCCCGACCAGCAGTCGGTGTGGATGTCGCACGGCGACTCGGTCAGCGAGGCGCCCGACGGCGTACGCGTCACGGCCCGCACCTCCGGCACCGAGGTCGCAGCGTTCGAGGACGACGAGCGCAAGCTGTACGGCGTGCAGTGGCACCCCGAGGTCCTGCACTCCACGTTCGGCCAGCGTGTGCTGGAGAACTTCCTCCTGCGCGGCGCCGGGCTGGAGGCCGACTGGACTCCGGCCAACATGGCCGAGGAGCTCGTCGAGCAGGTGCGTGAGCAGGTGGGCGAGTCGCGGGCGATCTGCGCGATGTCCGGCGGCGTCGACTCCTCGGTGGCCGCGGCGCTGGTGCAGAAGGCCATCGGCGACCGGCTCACGTGTGTGTTCGTCGACCACGGGCTGCTGCGCGACGGTGAGGCCGAACAGGTCGAGAAGGACTTCGTCGCGGCGACCGGTGTCGACCTGGTCGTCATCGACGCCAAGGACCGCTACCTCGAAGCGCTCGCCGGTGTGAGCGACCCCGAGGAGAAGCGCAAGATCATCGGGCGCGAGTTCATCCGCGTGTTCGAGCAGGCCGCGCGCGACATCGTGCAGGACCGAGGCGACAACGAGCACCCGGTCGAGTTCCTGGTCCAGGGCACGCTCTACCCCGACGTCGTCGAGTCCGGCGGCGGCGCCGGCGCGGCCAACATCAAGAGCCACCACAACGTCGGCGGCCTGCCTGACGACCTGAAGTTCTCGCTGGTCGAGCCGCTCAAGGCGCTGTTCAAGGACGAGGTACGCCAGGTCGGTCTCGAGCTGGGCGTGCCCGAGGGCATCGTGTGGCGTCAGCCGTTCCCCGGCCCGGGCCTCGGCATCCGCATCGTCGGCGAGATCACGGCCGAGCGCCTCGAGATCCTGCGCGCCGCCGACAAGATCGCCCGCGAAGAGCTCACCGCCGCCGAGCTCGACCGCGACATCTGGCAGTGCCCGGTCGTGCTGCTCGCCGACGTGCGCTCGGTCGGGGTGCAGGGTGACGGCCGCACCTACGGCCACCCGATCGTGCTGCGCCCGGTCTCGTCCGAGGACGCCATGACCGCCGACTGGACCCGCCTGCCGTACGACGTGCTCGCCAAGATCTCCAATCGCATCACCAACGAGGTGCCCGAGGTCAACCGCGTCGTGCTCGACGTGACGAGCAAGCCGCCGGGCACCATCGAGTGGGAGTGACCAGCGCACGCTGAAGACGGGCGCGCAGCGCGAGCCGGGCGTGAGGCGGGTCAGCAGTACGGGATGTACCTGAACGTGTAGCCCCGTGACCGCAGGTTGGCGAGCGCGCGGTCGAGGGCGGCCACCGTCTGTGAGCGGTCGCCGCCGCCGTCGTGCATCAGGACGATCCGGCCGGGCCGGGCGTTGTAGACGATCCGGTTGTAGATCGTCGTCGTCCCGGGCCGCGACCAGTCGCGGGTGTCGATGTTCCACAGCACCTGCCGCTGGCCGCGGGCGCTGATGATCGAACGGATCCGGTCGTTGGTCGCACCGTACGGCGGCCGCACGCACTTGCGTCGCGTGCTGCCCATCGCTGCGTCGGTCTTGTTCAGCTGCCAGGTGACGCTCGCGGTGCTCAGCTGGGTGAGGTTCGGGTGCGACCAGGTGTGGTTGGACGTGTGATGCCCGTAGGCGCGGACGCTGCTGAGCAGGTACGGATAGCGGACGACGTTCTGGCCGACCATGAAGAACGTCGCCCTCGCGTTGTACTTGCGCAGCACGGCGAGCACGCGTGGAGTCCACGTCGGGTGCGGGCCGTCGTCGAACGTGAAGTAGATGTCCGTGAACGCGGCCGTCGCAGCCGGTGCCGCCGAGGTCGTGGCCGGCGTACCCGAGGCCCTGGCCGGTACGACGGTCGCGCCGCCTGCGACGACGACGGCTGTTGCGGCTGCGCAGACGGCAGCAGTGATCGATGCGTGTGACATGACTTCCCCCGAGGTCACGGGCACCGCGCCCCCGTGGTGCGGTGCTTCGACATCAAGGACGCCCGGGCGAGCGGCGCCGTTGACAGGGTTCAGGAGTGCGCGCAGATCGAATGAATACCTGCCCAGGTGCCATCCAGGAGACGTTCAAGACCGGCACGCACACTGGGGACATGACCATCCGTGCCGTACGCCGACCGACGCAGGCCGCGGTGCCTGATGCGTCGCGTCGTGTGGCGGTGACGACCCCGTTGCTGATGATCGTGTTCGGGGTCGGCCTGGTCGCGGCGTGCGTGACGTTCGGGCTGCGCTCCGGGCGCGGCATCACCCTCGACGACCGGATGATGCGCTCGCTCGGCGACTCGGCGGTGGCGTGGATGAAGATGGTCGACGTCCTCACCTCGGTCACGATGCTCAGCGTCGGGCTGTGCCTCGTGGGGTGTACGACGGTGGCGCTGCTGCGCGGTCGGTTCGCGCTCGCGGCCGGTGCGGTGGTGCTGATCGTGGGCGCCAACGTCACCACGCAGGTGCTGAAGTACAAGGTCTTCGAGCGCATCGACGACGTCAGCAACAGCTCACCGAGCGGGCACACCACGGTGTCGTTGTCGGTCGCCGTGGCCGCCGTGCTCGTCGCGCCGGCCGTGTGGCGCTGGGTGATCATCCCGGCTGCGGGCTTCGTCGCGACGTTCGTCGCCGCGGGCACGATCGTCGGTCACTGGCACCGCCCCTCCGACGTGGTCGCGGCGGCCGGTGTCGTCCTCGCCTGGACCGGCCTGGCGCTCCTGCTCGTCTCGGCGGCCCAGCGTCGTCGTACGGTCGCACCGGAGGTGCCCACCGCGCGGTCGTGGCTGGCACTGGTCGGAGGAGCGTTCGTCGGGATGCTGCTGGTGTCGTGGGGCATCCGCCCGGCCGACGGCGACGTCAACCTCGGGCTGGCCGTGGTGGCGCTCGGGGCCATCGGGCTCGCGGTGTCCGGCACGATCGTGTGGGCCGCGTCGTACGCCGACCGTCACCTCACCTGACCGGTCCGTCCCGTACGCCGGTCTCGGCCTCACAGGGGCACGTCGGGCCTGACAGGATCGGGCCATGACGAGCCCGAGCGCCTCCGCCCAGATCGACATCGACGCCCCCGCCGAGGCGGTCTACGCCATCGTGAGCGACCCGCGCGGCCTCGCCGCGATCTCCTCCGAGACGACGAAGGTGCTGCACCGTCGCCAGGACGCCGGCCGTCAGGGTGCCTACTTCGTCGGGCTCAACCAGAACGGCTGGCGCCGCTGGCCCACGATCAGCCGGATCGCCGACGCCGAGCCGGGCCGCCGGTTCGCGTTCGACGTCAACGAGCTCGGCATCCCGGTGTCGCGCTGGGAGTACGCCATCGAGCCGACCAGCACCGGCTGCCGCGTCGTCGAGAGCACCTGGGACCGGCGTCCGGGCTGGTTCAAGCCGGTGACGACGCCGTTCACCGGTGTGAGCGACCGGGTCACCACCAACACGGCCAACATCCAGGCCACCCTGCAGCGACTCAAGGAGCGAGCCGAGCGCGGTTGAGGGCCGCCCCACCGACCACCCGCCCGTCTGCGAGTGCCGCGCGCGACGGCGACCTGCCTCAGTCCGGTGGGACGACCTTCGGGGTGAGGCTCCAGCCGAGCCAGCCCAGCGCCCCCAACGGCACCTCGGCGATGTGGGTGAAGATCGCGAACAGCAGCACACCCGCGGCCGCTGCCGGCTTGTCGGCGCCCCACGCCACCAGCACCGCCAACGTGCCGGCCTCGGTGACGCCGAGCCCGCCGGGCGTCACCCCGACCGCGGTGAGCAGCCGGCCGATGGCGTACGCGGCGAACAGCTTGGGGGTCGGGATGTCGACACCCACCGCGGCCATCGTGCGCCAGAACAGCACGAAGTAGATCCCGAGGAAGCCGGTCACCCCGACCGTCATCGGGAACCAGCCCGTCTTGGTGACGCTCGCGAGCCGCGAACGCTGGTTCTGCAGGACGGCCTTGAGGTCGATGCGCTCGCCCTTCTTGTCACCCCGGCGCAGTCGGGCGATCCAGTGGCCGAACCACCGGTCGAGCAGGACACCCAGGCGCCCCGCCCAGCGCTCGCTGACGACCATCGCGATGAACACCAGCAGGACGATCAGCCCGCCGAGACCGCCGATCAGCGCGCCCTGCCGTACGGACCTCGGTAGTGCCGTCTGGTCGAGCGAGAGCATGGCGATGCCGAGGAACGGCAGACCGACCCGCGCCAGGACGTTCCAGACCCCGCTCACGATCACCGACGTCGAGATCGCCAGGCGTGAGAAACCCCAGCTGCGGCCGAACAGATAGGTGACGGCCACCCCGGCTGCGCCGCCTCCGGGCAGCAGGTTGCCGACGGCCGAGCCGGCGACATTCATCATCAGAGCCTTGCCGTGCGTGAGCCCCGGCAGCGAACCGGTCAGCGTGAACGTGTAGAGCCACAGCCCGAAGAACACCAGGCCCAGCAGCTCCAGCGTCACCATCCAGCCGACCCGGTCCAGGTGGTGGCCGATCTGGCTCCAGCTGGTCTCGGCGAAGTGCGGCAGCCCCCACGCGATGATCGCGACGGCGAGCGACAGCCCCACGACCGCCTGGATGATCGTGCGCGGGCTCAGCTGCGGCATCGTCGGAGCCTCGGCCGGGTCGACCTCGAGCTTCTCGTCTGCCATCACAGTCCCTCGAAGATGTCGCGCCGCACGCGCCCGTCGTACGCCGGGTCGACGAACCACTCCCGACCGAACACCACGTCGTACAGCGGGCGGGGGATCTTCAGGAACATCGCGAGCGTGCGGTCCGCGCCGTCGTCGGCCGAGGCCTGTGACGCGTGCGCCCGCATCGCCGCCCGCTTGGCCGCGATGTGTCGGCGTACGGAGATGCGGTCGGTGATGTCGGCGCGTGCGCTGAACGAGCGCTGGAACGCCGGCAGGTCGAAGTCGGGCGGGAACCGGTAGACCTTCGCGACCAGGCCGACGGCCCGGGCGATCAGGTCACGCGGCACCGTCGCCTGCAGCACCCGCGGTGTGCCGGCGAGCTCGGCCGCACGCGTGCCGACGCGGTGGACCTGGACGTGGTCGCGGTGGCCGTAGCCGCCCGCAGGGTCGTAGTGCATGAGGACGTCGGCCTGCTCCTCGCGCAGGATGTCGGCCAGGCGCTGCGCCGACTCCTCGACCGGTGCGCGCACGAACCGGGTACGGCCAGGAGGGTCCTCGTACAGCTCAGGCCCGAGGCCGCTGTCGGCATAGCCGAGGTGCTCGACCCGGTGGACCCCGATCGCTGCGGCGCTCTCACGCAGCTCGGCGAGGCGTCGTGAACCGAGGGACTCACCCGAGCCGTACGACGACGCCGCCAGTCCGAGGTCGCCGTCGGTGGCGACGACGAGCACGACCCGGTGCCCCTCGGCGGCGGCGCGCGCCATCGTGCCTGCGGTGAGCAGCGCCTCGTCGTCAGGGTGGGCGTGAAAGGTGACCAGCGTGTGCGGCATCAGGAGACATCCTGACGCATGACAGGCTGTGACCCGTGAAGGTGGCCCTGCTGTCGGACTGCTACCTGCCTCGGCTCGGTGGCATCGAGGTCCAGGTCCACGATCTCGCGCGCCATCTGCGTGACGCCGGGCACGAGGTCGAGGCGTTCACCGCGACCCGCGCCGCCTCGGGCGAGCGCAAGGTCACCGAGGTCATCGACGACATCCCGGTGCACCGCCTCGCGATCCCGCTGCCCGGTGACCTGCCGGTCAACCCCTTCGCGCCGCCCGAGCTGCGCAGGCGGCTGCTCGACGGCGGCTTCGACGTCGCCCACGTCCACATGGGCGTGGTCAGCCCGTTCGCGATGGACGCCACGCGCGTGACTCTCGGCCTCGGGATGCCGACGGCGGTGACCTGGCACTGCGTCCTGGCCTGGGCCGCACCTGCCGTGCGCACGCACGGATACCTCGGCCGCTGGGCACGCCGGGGCGCCGCACTGTCCGCGGTGTCCGACGTCGCTGCCGAGCCGCTGCGGGCGATGGTGCCCGGCGTACCCGTGTCGGTGCTGCCCAACGGCATCGACGTCGAGCGCTGGGTCTCGGTCGACAAGAAGCCCCACGACTCCGTACGCGCCGTGACGGCGATGCGGCTCGCGGTGCGCAAGCGCCCGGTCGAGCTGCTGGAGGTCATGCGCCAGGCGCGCGCGCTGGCGCCCGGCGTCGACCTGCACCTGGAGGTCCTCGGCGAGGGCTCGCAGCGCGGCCGCATGGAGAAGTGGGTCGAGCAGCACGGCGCCCACGACTGGGTGAGCCTGCCCGGGCGTCTCTCGCGCCACGAGCTGCACCAGCGCTACGTCGAGTCCGACCTCTACATCGCGCCCGCCGACCTCGAGGCGTTCGGCATCGCGGCGCTCGAGGCGCGCACGACGGGGCTGCCGGTCATCGGCCCTCACCACAGCGGCATCACCGAGTTCGTCGACGACGAGGTCAACGGTCTGCTCGTCGACGACGACAGCCAGATGGCCGGAGCCATCGCGCGGCTTGCTCGCGATGAGGTGCTGCGCTCGCGGATGCGGCGGCACAATGTGCAGACGCAGCCGCGTCAGGCCTGGCCGCGGGTCGTCGACGAGACGATCGCGCTGTACTCCCGGGCCGCGCAGCAGCAGACAGGGGGATGACCGATGGCGACCCAGGGTGCCCACGCGGCACCACAGGTGCTGGTGCGCGGCATCGACCGCGGCGGCAGCGTCTGCGTCGAACGCCCGCTGCGGCACGGCGACGACCCGCAGACCGCACTGCGCGAGCAGGGCTGGGAGGCCGGTCAGCTCGTCAGCATCGCCTCGGCCCGCACGCCACAGGTGCAGATCGTCGTGACCTACCGCGTCACACGCGTGCCCGCCCGGCCCCGGGCGGCGCGGTCGGTGCCCCACGCTCCCGGTCTGGTGGTCGGCGACAACGAGCTCCCGGTGCGCTACCAGCGCGTCGCGGCGTACGCCGTCGTCACCAGCTCGCGCGGCATCCTGGTCAGCCAGGCGTCGCGGCGTACGGGTGTGGCCGGTCAGTGGGGCCTGCCCGGTGGCGGCCTCGACGACCACGAAGAACCCGACGACGCCGTGCTGCGTGAGGTGTGGGAGGAGACCGGTCAGCACGTCCAGCTGACGGGCCCCCTCGACGTCGTCACCCAGCACTGGGTCGGGCGTGCGCCCAGCGGCCGGCTCGAGGACTTCCATGCGATCCGCCTCGTCTACGGCGCCGAGTGCCGCACGCCCACCGACCCCGTGGTCCACGACGTGGGCGGTACGACGGCCGCGTCGGCCTGGATGGACGGCGTGCAGCTGTCGCGCGCCCGCCTCTCGCGATGGGCGCAACCGCTGCTCAGTCGGACGTACGCCTGACCGCGGCTGCGACACCCGCGGCGGCCAGGAGCAGTCCGATCGCCGCCACCGTGCCCGGGCCGACAAGCGCCCAGTCGGGGTCCCAGTCCTGGGTCATCGCGATGATCGCGAGCACCGCACCGACCAGGAACATCACGCCGACAGCCACCGTGAACGGTGACGGCCCGCGGACCCACTGCTGGGTCGGCGGTGCGGGCGGTACGACGGGTGCAGGCCCGTCGTCCGGCACCGCCGCCGTGGCGCCCCCGTAGGAGTCCGCATCCTCCTGAGCTGCGGGTCCTTCCGGGGGCGCCGCCTCGTCGGCGACCGGCTGCTCGACCGGCGCCTCAGTGGTCTGGTCGTCCGAGATCTGTTGCGTGTCAACGGTTTCGGCGGGCTTCGGCTCCGCGTCGACTGCATCGGTGCGCTCCGGCGCCGCGGGCTCAGCCGTGGCGTACGTCGGGGTGTCACGCCACGTCGGCAGCATCGGGTCGTGCCCGGCGGAGTCGGCCGGCTGCGGGGTCTGGGGCGTGCTCATCGGGCGGGCTTCCTCTCGATCGAGATCGCGCCGATGCCGACGTTGGCGTCGACGACCAGCGTGGCGGGCTGCGCGCCCAGGCGGATGGTGCGGTCGACGTCCTTGCCGCCGGTGTCGGACTTCCAACCGATCTCATGCTCGATGCCGTCCTCGACCTCGAGTGCGCCGAGTCCGACGTGGGTGCGGATCTCGACGGGGACGCCCGCAGGGACCACCACGGTGAGCTGCCCGAACGACACCTTCGCGGGGACGACGACCTGCGACGTCGGAGCCGCCACACCCGTCAGGTCGAGACGGCCGTCGCCGGTGGCGAGCTCGTACTTCTGCGTCGTCGCGGCGCTGGGCGTCCAGGTCGCGTCGCCGTACTCGCCGTTGAGGGTGAGGTCCTTCGGCAGGATCACCAGCACGGCGGTCACCAGCGCGAGGAGCCAGCCGACGAAGGCGACGCCGGCAGCCTTGCGCCCGGCGAACCCTGCGGCGAGCAGCCCCGCGCCGATCGCGCCGAGGGCGGCCGCGATGCCGACCCGGCCCGCGACGTCGTCCTGAGCGGTCTGCTGCAGGACGACCGAGGTCACTCCGCCGACAGCTGCGGCGAGGCCGAGCAGCGCCCACGAGAGCGCGGCACCGAGCGGGCGCCGACGCGGCCGCGGCGGCTGAGGCTCGATCCGTGTGCGCGGGACGGGAGCTGGGGGAGGAGTGCGGCCGTCGCCCGACGTCCAGGACGACGGCGGCGCGGTCGACGCGTACCGCGGCTGTGTGGTCGGGGCCGCGGCACTGGCGTACGCCGGTGCTGCCGGAGCCTGCGTCATGTCGGGTGTCGGCATGCTGCCGCCGCTGCTGTAGGGGGAGTCGCTCGTGGGCGCCACGCCGGGCTGCCCGGTGCGGGAGGACAGGTACGCCCAGACGCACAGGCCGATCACGAGCAGCGGGATCAACGGGCCAGGGCCCCAGCCGCTGCCCCAGCCCCACATCCAGCCGAAGCCGCTCGACACCACGAGGACGGTGACGACCATGAGCGTGATCGCGCCGCCGTCACTGTGTCGCACGGCCCGCTCCAGCAGGATCGTGCCGCGGCGGTCGGGCAGCAGCAGCCACGCGATCAGGTAGAGCGTGACGCCCGCGCCGAGCACGAGACCCAGCAGGATGAAACCCGCGCGCACGATCAGCGGGTCGACCCGCAGGCGCTCGGCGATGCCGGCGCACACGCCGCCGATCCACTTCTCGTCCGAGCGGTGCGGCAGCCCGCGGTCTCGCAGCGCGCCGAGGAACCGGTCGAACGAGATGTCGTGCCCCGAGCCACCGGTGCCGTGCGACCACGTGCCGGTGCGGCCGTCGTACGACGCACCGCCATGGGCCTGTCCGTGCGGCTGGCCGTGGGACTGCCCGGGTGCGGCGCCCTGGCCGTCGTACGACGTCGAGCCGGTGGGTGGCCCCTGCTGCGGGGGCGGAGGCGGAGTCTGGTCTGTCACGCTCTCCACTCTGGCGGCGCGTGCCGTCCGCTGCCATGAGGGTCGACCCTGAACCCGCCCTGACCGACCCCTGGTCGGGCCTCTCACGGTCGTTCGGGGCGCGTGACGTGGGTCAAGATGGAGCCATGACCACACCGATGCACGCCGCACCCGGCGGTCCGGGCGCCGGGGTCCAGGAGCGCCCAGCGCTGCTGCGGCCCCGCCACGGCCGCTACCTGGGCGGCGTGGCGGCCGGTGTGGCCCGTCACCTCGGCCTCCCGGTCGAGGGCGTCCGCGTCTTCTTCGTCGTGACCGGCATCTTCGCGGTCGGCTGGGCCGTCTACGGGTTCTTGTGGCTGACGATGCCCGAGGGCGAGCACAACGTCTCGGCCCCACCCACCAAGAGCGTCCCCAAGACGGCGCTGCTGATCGGCGGGGTCGTCGCGCTGGGCGCTGTGGCCTCGAGCGCGTTCGTCGGCGCGCGGATCGCGCCGCGGGTCGTCCTGCCGTTCGTGGCGATCGCGGTCGGACTGCTGATCACCTGGTCGATGCTCGACCGGTCGCGTCGTGAGCAGTGGCTCGCCAGCCGCGACCTCACCCGCCGAGAGTCGTTGCTACGCATCGGGATCGGCGGATTCCTCGTCCTCGGCGGACTCATCCTGGTCGCGTCCCAGGGGCGCGGACTCGCCGGCCTGCGCGACGTCCTGCTCGCGACGCTCGTCGTCCTCGTCGGGACGGTCCTGCTCGCGGCGCCGTTCGTGATCCGTGCCTGGGACAACTTCCGCCAGGAGCAGACCGCGCGCATCCGTGCCACCGAGAAGGCCGACATCGCCGCCCATCTGCATGACTCCGTGCTGCAGACGCTCGCGCTCGTGCAGCGTCGGGCCGACGACCCCACCTCGGTGCAGCGGCTCGCACGCGCACAGGAGCGCGAGCTGCGTCAGTGGCTGTACGCCGACGCCGCGCCGTCCGCCGCCACCCTCGCCACCGCAGTCGCCGAAGCGGCCCATGAGATCGAGGACCTGCACGGTGTGCCGATCGATCTCGTCGTCACCGGCGACCGGGCGCTCGACGACGACGGCGCCGCGCTCGTACGCGCCTTGCGTGAGGCCCTCGCCAACGCGGTGCGACACGCGGCCCCGCCCATCTCGGCGTACGTCGAGGTCGGGGTCCGCGAGGTCGAGGCGTTCGTGCGCGACCACGGCGCCGGGTTCGAGCTCGACGACGTGCCGAGTGACCGCGCCGGCGTACGCGAGTCGATCGTGGGACGTATGGAGCGGCACGGCGGCTCGGCTACGGTGCGACGACGCGAGGACGGCACCGAGGTCAGCCTTCACCTGCCCATCCCGACGGCCGAGGAGGCCACGCCATGACCGCACAGCCTTCGGCGGCGAGGACCCGAGTCGTCCTGGTCGACGACCACCGGATGTTCCGCTCAGGGGTCAAGGCCGAGCTCGACGACATGATCGAGATCGTGGGCGAGGCACCCGACGTCGACACCGCGATCGCCGTCGTCCGTGAGACCCGACCCGACGTCGTGCTGCTCGACGTGCACCTGCCCGGAGGCATGGGCAACGGCGGCTCCGACGTCGTCCGCGGATGCCCCGGCCTGACCACCGAGTCCGGCAAGCCGGTGCGCTTTCTCGCCCTGTCGGTGTCCGACGCCGCCGAGGACGTCATCGCCGTGATCCGTTCTGGCGCAAGGGGATACGTCACCAAGACGATCTCGCCGGCCGACCTCATCCGGTCGGTCCATCGGGTCGCCGACGGTGACGCGGTGTTCTCGCCGCGGCTGGCCGGTTTCGTGCTCGACGCGTTCGGGGCGGCGGCCGGTGAGGTGGCCGAGGTCGACGAGGAGCTCGACCGGCTGAGCGCCCGCGAGCGCGAGGTCATGCGGCTGATCGCGCGCGGCTACCAGTACAAGGAAGTCGCCAAGGAGCTGTTCATCTCGGTCAAGACGGTCGAGACCCACGTGTCGTCGGTGCTGCGCAAGCTGCAGCTCTCGTCGCGGCACGAGCTGACGTCGTGGGCGATGTCGCGCCGCCTGCTCTGAGGTGAGCCCCGGCTCCTGGCCGCCTCCGCGCCCGGCAGCCCCGCCCTTTCTGGCCGAGTGCGCATGTCGCGCTAGTTGAGATCGCCGCGAACTAGCGCGACATGCGCACTCGACGCGGAGAGTGGGGTCGGTGAAGGTGCGCGACATGCGCACTCGGCGTGTGTGGGTCAGGCTGCGAGCAGGCCGGCCACGTCACGGACGACCTCGTGAGCCCGGCGTGGGATGTCATCGCGGGTCAGGACGATCACCCGCCATCCCGCTGCGATCAGCTGCCTGCGGCGCTGGGCGTCCTTGCGGCGCTGGGTCGCATCGGCGTGAACCTCGCCGTCGTACTCGACGATGACCCGCTGCTCCCGCCAGAGGAAGTCGACCTGTGCGAGCCACCCGCCGTGCTCGTCCAGGACGTCTGCGTTGAGCTCGGGCTCGGGCAGCCCGCCCTGGGCGAAGATCACGCGGGTCAACGACTCGCGGGGTGAGCGACTGCCGAGCCGTACGAGGTCGAGCGCGTCGCGAGCGCGTACAACGCCGCGAATGCCACGGCTTCGGCGTACGAGGTGGCGCAGGGCGAGCAGCTCGTCGGCGTCGGTGCCAACCACGGCGTCGCCCAGGATGACGAGGTCCTCCAGCGAAAGGTGCGGCGCGAGGTCGAGCCAGGTGTCACGGCGCGACGTCACGCGGAGGTGGTCGCTGACGGGTACGCCGGTCCTGAGCTCAGCCCCGCGATGACCGATGACACCAGCCCGCCGGACCGCCGGCGTACCCGTCGGTGTCATGACGTGCAGCGGACGATCAGTGCGGTCGAGCCGCGCCGGGAGCGGGAGCCCCAGCAGACAGGCAGCGGTTTCGTGGCTGAGCATCGCGTCGTGCGGAAGGGTCGGAGCGAACGCGCGGGCACGATCGGCGACGGATGAGGCTGCGGTCGTGGTGCGTACGCCGGGCGTCGGCGTGTGCAGGGTGCGTGCTCGCAGGCGGTGGAGCGGGACGCCGAGGGCGGTGACCTCGCGCACGAGGAACACCGCACCGCAGGCGGCGGGCAGCGGGCGCGGCGGATGCATGCGAGCACCTTGGGTGCTGCGCGATGGCCCTGACCGATATCCACAGGCACGACTTCGTCCTCTCCTGGCCGAGTGCGCATGTCGCGCTCGTTGAGATCGCCGCGAACTAGCGCGACATGCGCACTCAGCGGTGAGGCCGGAACGGGTGCGTCATCGGATGGCGGGCTTCGGTCGCGGCGGTCGCGCCGACGAGGTGTACTAGTGACATGGGTCACACATCCAGGCCGCTCGTGGCGGACTCGTGGCTGCGGTCGGCCGCAGCCGGGGTCGAGGTCGACCTCGCCGAGGCGCCCATCACGATCGCCCGCGACGAGATCAGCGACTACCGCGCTGCACACCCGTTGGCGCGGGCGTTCCCGGTGCTGGAGGACGTTCTCGCCGACGCGGCGCGGGCCAGCGACGCGCTCATGGCTGTCTCCGACGAGCACGGCCAGCTGCTGTGGGTGTGCGGTACGCCGACCACCTTGCGTCGCGCCGAGGAGATCGGCTTCGTCGAGGGCAGCTCCTGGGACGAGCGCGTTGCCGGCACCAACGCGCCCGGCACGGCGCTCACGCTCGATCGCCCCGTCCAGGTCGTGCGCGCTGAGCACTTCCGCTCGTCCGTGCAGGACTGGTCGTGCGCGGCGGTCCCGATCCACGACCTGCGCTCGGGCTCGCTGCTCGGCATCCTCGACGTGACCGGTGGCGACGAGATCGTCGTACCCCAGACGATGGCGATGCTGCGGGCGGCCGCTCGGCTCGCCGAGGTCGAGCTCTCTCGGCCCGACGCCGGCGGCGGTCTCACCGTCGTACGGGAGTCCCAGGGCGGGGGTTCGCGTCTCGAGGTCGTCGGTCTCGGGCGGGACGAGATGCGGCTCACGATTGGCGGTCGCACGACCCGGCTGAGCCCGCGCCACAGCGAGGTGCTGGCCCTCCTGATCGATGCTGAGCGTGGGTTGTCGGGCGACGAGATCGCTTGCGGTCTCTACGAGTCCGGCACGGCTGACTCGACGGTGCGCGCCGAGCTGATCCGGCTGCGGCGGGTGCTCGGCGACGACGTGCTGCGCTCGCGCCCCTATCGCCTGCACGCCGACATCGTCACCGACTGGACGGGTGTCGAGGCGCGGCTGGCGGTCGGCGACGTGGTCGGGGCCGTGCGTGCCTATCGAGGGCCGTTGCTGCCGCACTCGGTAGCACCGGGGGTCGTCCACGTGCGTGATCGCGTCCACGCCGCGATGTCGTCGGCGGTGCTCACGAGTGGCCGGGCCGACCTGCTCTCGTCCTGGACCCGCAGCACCTGGGGCGCGGACGACAACGGCGCCTGGGGCGCGCTGCGCGAGGCACTGCCCACGGCCTCGCCGATGCGGCGACTCGCACAGGCGCAGATCGACCGCATCGACGCCGAGCTGCGCTGAGGCGACCGGCCACAATCACGCCGCGGTCACCGTGAACGGTGAGCGCAACCTGTATGCAACGTCGCCGTGGGTAGTTTTGTGAGACACATCACAACGGCGATCGGAGACCTGTGACGGATCTGGCGTACGACCTCGCGGCGCCGCTGACCTTGCCGGCGACCGAGCCGGTGCCCGCCCAGGGAGCCGAGCAGGTGGGGGTCGACGCCTCGGCGGCGCTGGTGAAGTTCCACGCCCCGGAGATCGTGTTCGGTCCGGGGTCGCTGGGTGAGGCGGGCTTCGCAGCGACGCGGCTGGGTGCTCGCCGCCCGTTCGTCGTCACCGATCCCGGGATCATCGAGGCCGGTTGGGTCGATGAGCTGCTCGACCACCTCACCGACGTCGGGTTGCGCCCGCGCATCTGGTCGGCGGTCACGTCCAACCCCAAGGACCACGAGATCACGGCGGCGTACGACGCCTATCGGGAGCACGAGGGTGACGTCATCGTCGGCATCGGCGGAGGCTCCTGCCTCGACGCGGCCAAGGGTGTCGCGGTGCTCGCGGGCAACGGCGGCGACATCCTCGCCTACCGCGGTGTCGACCAGCTGCATGACGCGATCCCGCCGCTGCTGATGATCCCGTCGACGTCCGGGACAGGCGCCGACGTGTCGCAGTTCTGCATCGTCACCGACACCGAGCGCGCGGTGAAGGTCACGATCATGGGCCGTGCGCTCGTACCCGACATCTCGATCACCGATCCCCGGCTGCTGGCGACGATGCCGACGGCGCTCAGCGCGGCCACGGGTCTGGACGCGCTGACCCACGGCATCGAGGCGTTCGTCTCGCTCGCGCACAACCCACTGGCCGACATCCATGCGCTCTCAGCCGTACGAGGGGTGCTGGCTCACCTGCGCATGACGGTCGACAAGCCGGCCGAGCAACCTGCACGGTGTGCGATGGCCGAGGCGAGCCTCAACGCGGGACTGGCGTTCAGCAACGCGATCCTCGGTGCGACGCACGCCATGAGCCACCAGGTCGGCGGCCTGCTCGACGCACCGCACGGGGTGATCAACGGTGTGCTGCTGCCGCACGTGGTGCGCTACAACGCCAGGGCGACACCCGACCGGTTCCTCGACGTGGCGCTCGCAGCGGGCCTGCCGGTGCACGGGATGCCCGGTGAGGAGGCCGCCGAGGTGCTGGCCGAGCGCATCCGCCGCCTGTCCGACGACGTCGGCGTACCCGCAGGCCTGTCGGCCCTCGGTGTGACCGAGCAGGACGTGCCTGTCCTCGCGCTCAACACCCTCGAGGACGCCTGCCTCACCACGAACCCCCGCAGCGCGTCGGTCCGCGAGATCGAGGCCCTGTTCCGGGCGGCGCTGTGAACGAGAGGCGGCCCGACCTCGCCGCGCTCACCGGCGTCCGGTCCGGCAAGCGGTCCTACTACCGCGAGTACCGCCGCTCGGACGAACGGCTCCAGCGTGCGGTGCATGCGCTCGACTCGATCTCGCAGGCACTGGTGCGCACGGCGGAGGGGCCGCGCGGGCTGCTCGAACAGGTCGCCAGGGCGGCGTGCGCGCACCTCGATGCCGACTGGACCGTGCTCGGTCTCGCCGATGGTCGGCTGACGGGGGCCCGACCGAGATTCGTCGCGGTCGACGGCGACGCCGGGGTGGTCCAGGACGAGGCCGAGCTGCCCGCGTCGATCCGCCGCGAGCTCGGGATCATCCGCGCGGGGCATGCGCTGTCCGCCGTTGACGACACCGGCTGGGTGCGGGTCGCGATGACACTCGACGGTACGACGGTCGGCCGGCTCGTCGCCCGCCACCGCCTGTCCGCCGACCCGGAGCCCGGCGACCTGACCGTGCTGCGCATCCTGGCCAACCAGGCCGCGGTCGCTCTGCACACCAGCGAGCAGTTCCAGGCCGGGCTCGCTCTGCATCGCCGGGCGCAGCAGCTCAACGACGAGACGGCGATCCAGGCGCGCGACCTCGCCGAGCGCACCGCGTCGTTGCGCCAGGCCGAACGCCGCCTGGTCGTCGCCAACCAGCACCGCGTCGTCGACGCCGAGCGGCATCGCATCGCCCGCGAGCTGCACGACACCGTGTCGCAGCAGGTGCTGTCGGTGGGTATGGCGGTCGAGCTCGCCCGCGGTGAGGCAGCCGCGCTGGGTGCCGGAGCGCAGTCGGTCGTCGATGGACTGGGTCGGGCCAAGGACCTGTCACAGCACGCGGTCGAGCAGCTGCGACGAGCGATCTACGCGCTGCACCAGGACGACGAGGACGCGTTGCGCACTCTGCCCGAGCTGCTCGAGCAGGTCGCCCGCCAGCACCAGCAGACGCTCGATGTACGCCTCGTCGTCGAGGGCGACGTCATCGAGCTGCCCGAGGGAGCCGGGCACGAGGTCACCCGTGCGGTCGGCGAGGCGTTGTTCAACGTGGCCATGCACGCCGTGGCGACCCGCGCCGTCGTACGCCTGCGCTACCGCCCTGAGGCCATCACCGTCACCGTGGCCGACGACGGTCGAGGCGACCCGCGGCGCGTACGACAGATGCTGCGCCTGGCCGCAGCGGCGGACGGCGACGGCCGCCACCGCGGACTCGTGAGCATGCAGCGTCGCATCGCAGACCTGGGCGGCTCGATCGCGCTGCGGCGCGCCCGCCTCGGCGGCCTGCGGGTCGAGATGCGGCTGCCCCTGCCGATCGTCGGCCACGGCGACGGCGTCCTCATCGACCATCTCGTACGCCGCGAACCGACCGGACGGAGAACCGACCATGCAGACCGTGTCGAAGCCTGAGGCCTGGGCGACCACGACGTTCGACCCGGCGGCCGACCGTGCGCCCGGTGCGGTCGCAGTCGGGGTGATGCTCGTCGACGACCACGCGATCCTGCGCCAAGGGCTGCGCTCGATCCTGGAGCGCGAGCCCGACCTGCGCATCGTGGGCGAGGCATCCTCCGCCTCGGAGGCGCTCGCGGTGGTGGCGCACTGCCGGCCCCGCGTCGTGCTGCTCGACCTCAAGCTCTCCTCGGCGTCCGACACCGAAGGCCTCGACCTGTGTGCGCGGCTGCGTGAGGAGCATCCGCAGGCGGCGGTCCTCGTCCTCACGACGTTCCTCGACGAGCAGCTCGTGCTCAAGGCGGTCCGCGCAGGAGCGCAGGGCTACGTCGTCAAGGACGTCGACACGAGTGGCCTCGTGCGGGCCATCCGCGATGTCAGCCGGGGCGAGAGCGCTTTCGACGCGTGCAGCGCGGCGGCGATGGTGCGTGGTCTGAGCGCACCACCGCAGCAGCGCGCCGAGGACCTCACCGACCGCGAGCGTGAGGTGCTGCAGATGCTGGCTCGTGGTCTGTCCAACAAGGACATCGGTGCGCAGCTGTTCATCTCGGAGGCGACGGCGAAGTTCCACGTCGGCAACATCCTGCGCAAGCTCGGCGTCTCACGTCGGGCCGAGGCGGTCTACGAGGCGAGCAAGCTCGGCGTGATCTGAGCGGTCCCGGTCGATCACCAACCAGCCGCCGTGCAGGTCGTGCACGTCGTACGCCGACCCGCTCGCCCGACCCCACCGCCGCAGGTCCGCAGCGTCGACCGTGCGGACGTGCCCGAAGGCCTCGTCGGCCACCTCCTCGTAGGGGACAGCGACCACGACGCGCCTGCGGGCGATGCGCACCGCCTCGGCGACGACTCGGTCGCCATGGCCGTGATCGAGGTGTTCGAGCAGATGGATCGCGAGCACGGTGTCGACACTGCGGTCGGGCAGCGGCACATGGGCCGCGTCGGCGGTGAGGGTGCGCACGTGCGCACCGAGCCGTGGCGCGACGGCCGACACCAGACGGACCGTCCCCGCCGACACGTCAGAGGCGATGACGTCGTGTGAGACTGCCAGCCGCAACGACAAGAACCCGAAGCAGCAGCCGAGCTCGAGCACCGAGCCCGCCGGCGTCAGCTCCGCGACGTGGTCGTAGACCGGGGCGAAGCCTTCGATGCTCCCGTGGATGCTGTCGGGCACGCCGGCCCCAGCCTCCCCAAAACGACGAATCGTGTTGCGGTAGAACGCTTCCCACGCCACAGCAGGGTCGTCATCGATGGTGCGGACGACCCCGGTGAACAGCCGCTCGAACAGGTCGGAGCCGCGTACCCAGCCGGGGTCGAACAGCTCGGTCGTGAGCAGTGCGGTGAGGTCTTCGTCGATGTGGGCGGGTGCGAGGCGGTGTGTGAGGCGCAACCGGCCGCCGAGCGACTCCAGGTCGAAGTGGCGGGTGTGCGTGATGGCTCGTGCCTCGCGCCGTGGCACTCCGCCGGCGCGCACCACCTCGACCCGCCCGTCGCGGTAGACGCCTCCGGTGGTCGGCCCGAGGGGATCGATCGGTACGCCGGTGACCTGGCTCATCGCACCGGCTCGGACATCGCGTGCGACAGGTCCTCAAGGGTGTCGAGGCCGCGCACGACCTGCACCCGGTCGCAGTGCTCGGCGTACAACGGCAGATCGCACCGGCCGAGCCCCCATGAGTACCTGGGCTCGGGCGTGAGCCACAGTGTGTGCCGTGCGCGCCGGCCCATCTCCTCGAAGGACCGCAGACCGGGGTCGTGGCCGTTGCCGCGGCCGTCGCCGAGCACGAGCAGCGTCGTACGCCGGGTGAGCACCGAGCCGAACTCGTCCAGGAACGTGCCGAAGGCGCGGCCGTAGTCGGAGTCGGCGTCCACGTCGAGCGGACCGCCGGCGGCCTGGCCCGACATGATGCGGGTGAGAGCGTCGTCGATGCGGTGCTCGGCGAACATGTCCGTCACCTCAGCGACGTCGTCGACGAACACGAACGTGCGTACCGACGCGGCGACGGACTGCAGAGAGTGCACGAGGTTGAGGGTGAACCGCGCGGTCGCACGCACCGACAGGGACGCGTCGGCGAGGACGACGAGTCGCGGCCGGTCGTGCGCCTTGCGCACGGTGACCGGACGGAACGGTACGCCGTCGTAGCGCATGTTGCGCCTCATCGTTCGACGTGCGTCGACGACTCCCTGAGCTGCGACCGAACGACGCGGGCGAGGTGAGCCGTGCAGGTTGCGCAGGATGCGTCGGATCGACTCCTCGAGCGCGAATCGGTCTGTCTCGTCGATGGACTCGGCCCTGGCGGCCTCGTGCTCACGCGTCTCGATCTCGTGCTCCACCGACATCAGCTGTTGCAGGTGCTCACGCAGCCGCTCGGGCAGATCGGCGAGCAGCGGAGCGAGCCGGGCGCGCAGTGCGGCGAGGTCAGGTGCCTCGTCGTCGAGCTCGTCCGGGAGGTCCTGCTCGCCGAGCCAGCCGAGAAGGGCCATCTCCTCGGCGACCGACAGGTCGGCGTCCACCTGCATACCGGGCTGCTTGGCGAGCTCACGGGGGACGCCCGGGTTGTGCAGCCGTGTGGTCGACAGCTGGACTCGCGCCACCTGCGCGGTCTGATCGAGTGCGTCCTTGGACAGCACCACCTCGTCCGTGGTGGAGGCCATGTCGAGCTTGTTGGCCTCCTGGTGCAGGTTGTACTGCTGAGCCAGGTCCTCGGGCCTGAAGAACTGGCGGATGTCCTGCGGCTTGCCGTGCTCGTGCCCCTGGGCGGGGAGCTCGCCAGGGGCGTCCGACAGCGTGAACTGCTCCAGGTCGCCCTCGTCGCTGAGGTCGTCGTGCTCGTGCGTGTGGTCGTGCTCGCCGTCCTCGACGACCGGTGCGAGCGCGAAGAACCGGTCGAAGACCCGCTCGAACGTCAGGAGGTCTCGTCGGTCCTTGACCAGGGTCGAGACGAGCGCCGCGCGCAGCACGTCACGGTCGATCAGGACGCTCGGCTGCGCGGCGGCCTGCATGGCGTCGAGCGACTCGGCGACGCTGATGCGTACACCGTGCAGCCGCAGCAGTCGGATGAACCGGTGAAGCGCCCCCTCCACGACGTCACAGCTTCCGCTTGCGGGCGCTGCGGGCGGTCGAGGACGAGGGGTCCGGAGTCCGCGTCCGAAGCGTGGATCCCGGTGCGCCGTAGTAGTTGTCGTCGTGCCGACCGGGTTCGTCCTTGGATCGTCGGACGGCAGCTCCGTCCGGTCCGTCGTCGTGCGCGTGGTCCTCGCCCACGTGGCTGTGTGAGTGGTTGCCGTGCGAGTGCCCGTGGCCGTGCCCGTGCAGATGGTCGGGCACATCGGCGTTGGGGTCGACCAGACGGGGGAGTGACCGACCCGCGGTGGCAAGGTCGCGCTCGTACTTCACGACGACGTTGAGGGTGTCCGACAGCAGCTGGGCGGTCAGCTCGGAGGCGCCGAGCACCGACAGCGTGCGTGCCCAGTCGATCGTCTCGGAGATGCTCGGCGACTTGCGCAGGTCGAGCTCGCGCAGCCCGCGGACGACCTCGACCAGCTGAGCGGCGAGCGCGTCGGGCAGGCCGGTGTCCTTGGAGCGGATGATGTCCAGCTCGCGCTGGGCGTCGGGATACTCCAGGAACAGGTGCAGGCAGCGGCGTTTGAGCGCGGCCGACAGGTCGCGGGTGTTGTTGGAGGTCAGGATGACCAGCGGTTGGTGGTTCGCCGTCACCGTGCCGATCTCGGGGATGGAGATCTGGAACTCCGCGAGCAGCTCGAGCAGCACCGCCTCCAGGGCTTCGTCGGCGCGGTCGATCTCGTCGACGAGCAGCACGACGGGCTCCTCGGAGACCAGCGCCTCCAGCAGCGGGCGGTGGGCGAGGAAGCGCGAGGAGAAGAACACGCTGTCCTGTGCGGCGATCCGGTCGACCGCCTCCTCCAGGGTGGCGGTGTCCTCGACGACCTGGCCGATCTTCTCGCGCAGGATCTGGGTGTAGAGCAGCTGCTTGCCGTAGTCCCACTCGTACAGCGCCTTGCTCTCGTCCTGACCTTCGTAGCACTGCAGGCGCAGCAGTCGTCGGCCGGTGACCTCGGCGAGCGAGGCCGCCAGCTGGGTCTTGCCGACACCGGCCGGTCCTTCGAGCAGCAGGGGCTTGCCGAGCCGGCTCTGCAGGAACACCGTGGTGGCGAGCCGGTCGTCGGCGAGGTAACCACCTTCTGCGAGCCGGGTCCGTGCGTCCTGCACGTCGGCGAAGTCGGGTGTGGTCGGAGCGTCGACGGCGTCGAGGACGGCGGCGTCCGAACAGGCGAGTTCACTCACGGGTGGCTCCTTCGGGGGCGCGGGCGGCAGCGGAAAGGTGGGGGCGGCGTACGCCGGCCGGCTCGTGGCTCAGTCGGCGTACGCCGGGTCTGGGACCTGTCAGGTGAGCAGGTCGTCCAGGTCGCCGTTCATGCAGTGGTCGACGACGGGCGAGACCGTCTCGAACGTGCACTCGCGGGCGTTGCCGGGCGTGCACGCGTCACCGAGCACGTGGTTGGTGATGCGCTCGACGTCCTTGGCGTCGCCGACGATCTTGGACGCGTTCTCGTAGTACTTCGTCGGGCCCTGGCCGAGGCGGTTCTTGGAGTAGCTGTCCTGGGTGACGTCGGTGAACTTCTCCGGGATGCCCACGTCGCGCAGCAGCCGGATCGCGGCGGCGAGGGCGGCGTCGGCGGCCTGAGCCTTGGTCATGCCGTGGGTGTCGATGCCCATGGCCTCGGCGATGTCGGCGAATCGCTCGTAGTTGGCGGCCATGTTGAACGCCCAGACACGGGGCAGCGCGATCGCGTTGTTGAGCCCGTGGTGGGTGTCGTAGAACGCGCTGACGGCGTGCGAGATGGAGTGGATGATGCCGAGACCGCCGGAGTTGAACGCCTGCGCGGCGATGTACTGCGCGTACATCATCCCCTCGCGGCCGGCGAGGTCCTGACCGTTCCAGGTCGCCTGACGCAGGTGCTCGCTGGTCAGCTTGATGGCGTGCAGCGCGTTGCCGAGCGACGGCTGGAAGTTGAGGCGCGAGACGTAGGGCTCACTCGCGTGGGCGAGCACGTCGAAACCGCACTGGGCGGTGTAGTCCGTCGGGCAGTCGTAGTACAGCACGGGGTCGTCGATCGCGAGCGTCGTGACGGAGGCGTCGTCGAACGCGACGTACTTGTGCGGGTTGTCAGGATCGGTGGTGGTGTCGGTGATGACGTACGCCCATGAGGTCTCGGATCCCGTTCCAGCAGTGGTGGATACGGCGATGTGGGGCGGGTTCTTCGGGTTCTCCGACTTGTTGAAGCCCTCGAACTCATTGACGTTGCGGCCGTCGTGCGCGACGGAGATGCGCGCGCCCTTGCATGCGTCGTGGGACGAGCCGCCACCGATGGAGACGAACGAGTCGCACTCGTTCTCCTGGTAGAGCGCGACGGCGTCCATCGTGTTGTAGTCCTTGGGGTTGGACTCGACCTTGTCGTAGACCACGACCTCCAGGCCGTGATACTTCATCGACTCCACGATCTTGTGGACGATGTCGGTGCCGCGCAGGCCCGACGTCATCACGAGGGTCTTGCGAAACCCGATCTTCAGCGCCTCGGGGCCGATCATCTCGTGCGCGCCGGGGCCCATCAGGGCACGCGGGAACGGGTGGAACTCCTTGATGGGGAACGGCTTCAGCAGCTCGTCAACCTGCATGGCGACCTCCTTGTCGGTTGCGATGTCGACTCGGACGCTAGGTCGCGCTGTGATGTGGGGCACAGTCCAGGACGCAAAGACTGGCCGGTCTCGCGGTGGTCACCTGGCCGGGTGGCGCGGGGCGACCTGGCCGAACGGGTAGGTCGCCCCCTGAACCGTTGCGGCGTTGTCATCGGAGCACCCTTTGAGGAAGTGGGAGCTGGAGCTCACGACACCTCAAAGGGAGCGCGCGAGCAGCCGACCGGCCGCCGCTCCCGACCCCACCGAACTCGCCGAGGCGAGGCCGCCGAACCTGCCCGTTCGGGCAGGGCGAACCCACCGTGCGGAGGGTGATGTGGATCACGTGCGCTTCCTAGCGTGAGTCACACCAGCCCCACCGACGGCGAGGAGAGAGCCATGCCGGAGCACAACGAGGACACCGCCCCCGAGGAGTCGACCGAGGTCGAGGTCCTCGAGGACAGCCTGGTCGAGGACGTCTCGATCGACGGCATGTGCGGCGTCTACTGATGCTGCACGAGACCTGGGCGCTGAACGGCTCGGTGGCGCTACGTCCCGAGCCGTTCGGCGCTCTCGCCTACGACTTCACGACCCGACGTCTCACCTTCCTGAAGTCGACCGAGCTGGTCGACGTCGTACGCCGGCTGGCCGACTCCGGCGACGTCGCCCACGCGTTGAGCGCGGCCGGCGTGCAGGAGAGGGAATGGGACCGCTACGTGGAGGCGCTCCGTTCGCTGGCCGCGACGGGGATGCTGACAAGGACAGGAGCAGCGGCATGACCGTCGTACAGGAACGTCCCCGCACCGGCCGTCTGGTCGACCGGTTCGAGGAGGGGCTGCAGGCCCCGATCTGCCTGACCTGGGAGCTGACGTACGCGTGCAACCTCGCCTGCGTGCACTGCCTGTCCTCGTCGGGTCGGCGCGACCCGCGTGAGCTGACGACGCAGGAGTGCAAGGACCTCATCGACGAGTTCCAGCGGATGCAGATCTTCTACGTCAACATCGGCGGTGGTGAGCCGACCGTGCGTCCGGACTTCTGGGAGATCGTCGACTACGCCGTCGCGCACGACGTGGGAGTCAAGTTCTCCACCAACGGATTTCGGATCACGCCCGAGCGGGCGCGCCGGCTTGCGGCGACCGACTACGTCGACGTCCAGATCTCGCTCGACGGCGCGACGGCAGAGGTCAACGATGCCGTCCGCGGTCGCGGCACGTACGACAAGGCCTTGGAGGCGCTCGGCAACCTGCAGGCAGCGGGTATGAAGGACATCAAGATCTCGGTCGTATGCACGCGCCACAACATCGGCCAGCTCGACGAGTTCAAAGCAATCGCAGACCGATTCGGCGCCCAGCTGCGGCTGACACGACTGCGTCCGGCGGGTCGTGGCGCGGACAGCTGGGGCGACCTGCACCCGCTGCCCGAGCAGCAGCGCGAGCTCTACGACTGGTTGATGGCGCACGGCGAGGACGTCCTGACCGGTGACTCGTTCTTCCACCTGTCGGCGTACGGCGAGGCGTTGCCCGGGCTCAACCTGTGCGGCGCCGGTCGCGTCGTCTGCCTCGTCGACCCGGTCGGCGACGTCTACGCGTGCCCGTTCGCGATCCACGACAACTTCCTTGCGGGCAATATCCGCGAGGCCGGGTTCGGTGCCGTCTGGCGCGAGTCGGAGCTGTTCACGCAGCTGCGTACGCCGCAGACCGGTGGTGCGTGCACCCAGTGCTCCGCGTTCGACAGCTGCCGTGGCGGCTGCATGGCGGCGAAGTTCTTCACCGGTATGCCACTGGACGGGCCTGACCCGGAGTGCGTCAAGGGCAACGGCGTGATCCCGGCCGACGCGACCCTGCCGGCGCCGTCGCAGGACCACTCGCACAAGAGCCCGGTCCGCAACCAGCCCGTGCCGGTGACCATCGGACGCCGCCCGCCCGACCGGGCGTGCGACGAGAACCCGCTCGCGGGTTTCACGGCGCGCTGATGGACGTCGCCGCCCACCCGCCGGCCGTCCTGGCCTGGCAGCGTTCACCACAGGTCGCCGATGCGGCGCCTCTGGTGCTCGTGCCGGTCGGGTCGGTCGAGCAGCACGGCCCGCACCTGCCGCTCGGCACCGACACGCTCGTCGCTCAGGCGGTCGCAGCCCGCGCTGCCGCCCTGGTCGACGATCCCGAGCACCCGGTCACGGTCGCGCCCGCGATCGCGTTCGGCGCCTCGGGTGAGCACGAGGGGTTTGCGGGCACGGTGTCGATCGGGCAGGACGCGCTCGGCGCCGTGGTGCTCGAGCTCGGGCGCTCGGCATGCCGATGGGCGCGTGGCGTGGTGCTCGTCAACGCGCACGGCGGCAACGCCGTCCCGCTGGCACGAGCGGTGGAGCGGCTGCGCTTCGAGGGTCGCGCGGTCGCGTGGGTCGCGGCCGGCGTCGCCGACGGCGATGCCCACGCGGGTCGCACCGAGACCAGCCTGATGCTGCACCTGCTGCCCGACGCCGTACGCCTCGACCTCGCCGAGGCGGGTCCGACGGCGCCCGTGAGCACCATGCTCGGTCGGCTGCGTGCCGGGGGAGTGCACGAGGTCTCGCCCAACGGTGTCCTCGGTGACCCCGCGGGCGCGACCGCGGCGGAGGGCGGGCACGTGCTGGCTCGCGTGGTCGACGACGTGGTCGCGCGGCTGCGACTGCTCGAGGTCGGTGAGCACGGGATGCTCGCAGCGCCGAGCGGGGTGACGGCTTCATGACCGTCCAGGTCGCACTCGTGACGGGCGCCGCGCGCGGCATCGGCGCCGCCGTCGTACGCCGGCTGGTCGCCTCCGGCTTCGTGGTCGTCGCGATCGACTCGTGCGAGGGCTCCGAGGCGGACGTGGCATACGACCTCGCCACCAAGGCCGACCTCGACGCGCTGGCTGACAGCACGGACCGCGTGACCGGCGTCGTCGCCGATGTGCGTGACCCGGACGCGCTGGCCGACGCCGTGCGCCTCGCGAACGACCTCGGCCCCCTCACGGCCGTCGTCGCAGCAGCGGCCGTGGTCGATGGCGGCGATGACCTCTGGTCGACGAAACCCGCTGTGCTCCAACGACTGTGGGATGTCGACCTCGTCGGGGTGTGGAACACGGCGGTGGCGACAACGCCGACCCTGCTCGCCACAGCCGACGCCGGAGGACAGCCGTCGTTCGTGGCGATCGCGTCGACTGCCGGCCACCGTGGCCTGTGGCACCTGTCGGCCTACTGCGCGGTCAAGCACGCCGTGGTCGGGCTCGTGCGTGGTCTTGCGGCCGACCTGCACGGCAGGGGAGTGACCGTCGCCGGTGTCTCACCCGGCTCCACGGCCACCGCGATGCTCGACGCGACCGCCGCCCTCTACGGGCTCGACGACAGCACGCAGCTCGCTCGTACCCAGACGACCGGTGCCCCGTTGGATCCGGATGAGGTCGCCCGTCTCGTCGAGACCGCGTGCACGGCAGGACCGGTCGTGCACGGCTCGGTGCTGAGCGCCGACGGAGGGTTCGCGGAGTGACTGTGCTGACGCCCCATCGACTCGCGAAACCGGCTCTGCCGCAGGGGTTTCGGGTTGAGCTGTCCGATGACACCAAGGTGTGTGACGGTGGACGTCTGCTCCTCGGCACCTCCAGCGGAGTCGTGCTGCGGCTGCGTCCGCACGCGGTCGAACGACTCCGCGGTCGCGCGCTGGTCGTCAGCGATGCGACCTCGGCCACGCTGGCCCGCGCGCTGCTGGTGCGCGGTCTTGCCGACCCAGCGTGGTCGGACGACTCGTCCCGTCGCGACCTGTCGGACCTCACCGTGGTCGTGCCGGTGCGTGACCGGCCGCGCCAGCTGGACCGCCTGCTCGCGACCGTGCCGGCCAGCGTACCGGTGATGGTCGTCGACGACGGCTCGACCGACCCGTCATCGGTCGCAGCGGTGGCCGCCGAGCACGGCGCCGGCCTGCTCCGGCACGACCGGTCGCGCGGTCCCGCGGAGGCGCGCAACGCCGGAATCCGTTCTGCTACAACCGGACTGGTCGCTCTCATCGACTCCGACGTCCTGCTCGAGCCCGGCACGCTGACCACGCTCCGACGTCACCTGGACGACCCCGCGGTCGCCGTTGTCGGACCGCGCGTGCTGTCCATCGAGCAGCGCCCCACCGGCTGGATCGCGCGGTACGAAGCAGCGCGGTCCTCGCTGGACCTCGGCCCCCGGCCCGCCCGAGTGGCGCCGGGGACACGCGTCTCCTATCTCCCGAGCGCTGCCCTGCTCGTACGCCGCGCCGCGCTCGGCGACGGGTTCGACGGGTCGATGCAGGTGGCCGAGGACGTCGACCTCATCTGGCGCCTCACCTCAGCAGGACACGAGGTGCGCTACGCACCCGAGGCGGTCGTCCGCCACGAGCACCGCATCGACGTTCGCGACTGGATGAACCGAAAAGTGTTCTACGGCAGCGGTGCTCAGCTGCTGGCCGAGCGGCACGGCGACCTCGTCGCTCCGATGCGACTGAGTGCGTCGTCCGCACTCGCGGTAGCTGCGGTCCTCGCCCAGCGTCCATGGTCGGCGCCCGTCGCGGTGACCGCACTCGCCGCGGGGGGCACGCGGTCGGCGTACCGGCTGCGGTCGGTCGACCACCCCGTCCGCACGGCCGCGGCACTCACCGCGATGACCGGCGCGGGTGCGCTCTGGCAGACGGCCTCGTCCCTGACTCGTCACCACTGGCCGGCGGCCGTGGCTGCCGCCCTCGTCTCGCAGCGTGCGCGCCGGGCGGTCGTCGTGGCAGCGGTCGCCGAGGCCGTCGCCGATCACCGCCGGGTCCGTCCGGACCTCGACCTCGCGCGTTACGCCGTCGCGCACCGCCTCGACGACCTGGCCTACGGCTGGGGCCTGTGGGCGGGTGCCTGGCGCGCCCGCTCGGCACGCGCTCTGCTCCCGAGCCTCCACGAAAGGAAACTCTGATGTCCGAGCACAAGTGGTTCGAGACCGTTGCGATCGCCCAGGAGCGAGCGCGCCGTCGTCTGCCCCCGTCGGTCTACAAGGCGCTCCTCGCCGGCACCGAGAAGGGCGTGACCTACCAGGCCAACATGTCCTCGTTCGGTGACATCGGCCTCGCTCCGCACGTCGTCGGCCAGCCCGCCGAGCGAGATCTCGCGACCCGGGTCCTCGGGCAGGACGTCTCGATGCCGGTGATCATCTCGCCGACCGGCGTCCAGGCCGTTCACCCCGACGGTGAGGTCGCCGTCGCGAGGGCCGCCGCCGCACGCGGAGTGGCGATGGGCCTGTCGTCGTTCGCGAGCAAGCCGGTCGAGGAGGTCGTGGCCGCCAACCCGCAGACGCTGTTCCAGATGTACTGGATGGGCGACCGCGACTCGATGGCCCGGCGAATGGAGCGTGCGCGTGCCGCGGGAGCCGTCGGCCTGATCGCCACCACCGACTGGTCCTTCTCCAACGGTCGCGACTGGGGCAGCCCGGCGATCCCGCAGAAGATGGACCTCAAGACGATCCTGCGCCGGGCCCCGGAGGGCTTGCGCCGCCCGAGCTGGTTGCTGGAGTACGCGCGCACCGGCCGCCCGCCGGGCCTGCTCGCGCCCAATCTGGTCGAGGGCGACGAGCCGGCGCCCGGGTTCTTCGACGCGTACTTCCAGTGGATGCAGACCCCGCCGCCCACGTGGGACGACATCGCCTGGATGCGCGAGCAGTGGGGCGGCACGTTCGTCCTCAAGGGGGTGACCCGCGTGGACGACGCCAAGCGGGCGGTCGACGCCGGCGTCTCGGCGATCTCGGTCTCCAACCACGGCGGCAACAACCTCGACAGCACGCCCGCGGCGATCCGCTGCCTGCCCGCAGTCGCGGACGCGGTCGGCGACCAGGTCGAGGTGCTGATGGACGGCGGCGTACGCCGGGGCAGTGACGTCGTGAAGGCACTCGCCCTCGGGGCCCGCGCTGTGCTCATCGGCCGGGCCTATCTGTGGGGTCTCGGCGCGGGCGGACAGGCCGGCGTCGAGAACGTCCTCGACGTCCTGCGCGGCGGTATCGACGCCACGCTCATGGGCCTCGGCCGCGCGAGCGTGCACGACCTCGTACGGGACGACGTCCTGCTGCCCGAGGGGTTCGTGCAGACCCTTGGTGCGGGCGCCTCAGCGCGCAACCTGCATGCAACGTCAGCGTGACTAGCGTCACAAGGAAGCACACAACGGTGATGGGAGAAATGCCATGACGGTCTACGAGCGGCCCGGTACGTCCGGGTCCAAGATCAAGGTCGAGGAGAAGTACGGCCACTTCATCGGTGGCGAGTTCGTCGACCCGAAGAAGGGCGGCTACTTCGAGAACTACGCGCCGCAGACGGGTGAGGTCTTCACCCAGGTCGGCCGAGGCACCGAGGAGGACATCGAGGCGGCGCTCGACGCTGCGCACAACGCCGCCGACGCGTGGGGTCGTACGAGCACGACCGACCGCGCCAACGTCCTGCTCAAGATCGCGGACACGATCGAGGCCAACCTCGAGGATCTCGCGGTCATCGAGTCGTGGGACAACGGCAAGGCCGTGCGCGAGACCCTCGCGGCCGACCTTCCGCTGGCCGTTGATCACTTCCGCTACTTCGCCGGCACGCTGCGGGCGCAGGAGGGCGGCATCTCCGAGATCGACGAGAACACCATCGCCTACCACTTCCACGAGCCGCTGGGCGTGGTCGGCCAGATCATCCCGTGGAACTTCCCGCTGCTCATGGCGACCTGGAAGCTCGCGCCCGCCCTGGCCGCCGGCAACGCCGTCGTCCTCAAGCCGGCCGAGCAGACGCCGTGGTCGATCCTGAAGCTGGTCGAGCTCATCGGCGACCTGCTGCCGGCCGGAGTCCTCAACGTGGTCAACGGTTTCGGGGCCGAGGCGGGCAAGCCGCTGGCGTCCAACAAGCGCATCGCGAAGGTGGCGTTCACCGGTGAGACCACGACCGGGCGGCTGATCATGCAGTACGCCAGCCAGAACCTCATCCCGGTCACGCTGGAGCTCGGTGGCAAGTCGCCGAACATCTTCTTCGACGACGTCGCTGCCGAGCGGGACGCGTTCTACGACAAGTCGCTCGAAGGCTTTGCGATGTTCGCGCTCAACCAGGGCGAGGTCTGCACCTGCCCGTCGCGCGCGCTCGTCCAGAGCAGCATCTACAGCGACTTCATGAAGGACGCCGTCGCCCGCGTCGAGAAGATCAAGATGGGCAACCCGCTCGACACCGAGACCACGATGGGCGCCCAGGCCAGCAACGACCAGCTGGAGAAGATCAAGTCCTACCTCGACATCGGCAAGCAGGAGGGCGCCAAGGTCCTCACCGGCGGCGAGCAGGCCACGCTCGAGGGCGACCTCGCGGGTGGCTACTACGTGCAGCCCACCGTCTTCGAGGGCGACAACTCGATGCGCATCTTCCAGGAGGAGATCTTCGGACCGGTCGTCTCGGTCGCGCAGTTCAACGACGAGGCCGATGCCCTCAAGACCGCCAACGACACGTTGTACGGGCTCGGTGCCGGGGTGTGGTCGCGCGACGGTGGCCGGGCGTACCGGATGGGCCGCGGCATCAAGGCCGGCCGAGTGTGGACCAACTGCTACCACCAGTACCCGGCGCACGCCGCGTTCGGTGGGTACAAGCAGTCGGGCATCGGCCGCGAGAACCACAAGATGATGCTCGACCACTACCAGCAGACCAAGAACCTGCTGGTGTCCTACTCGCCCGACGCCCTCGGGTTCTTCTGAGCCGATGACCACACCCACGCGGGTCGAGCTCACCGGCGAGGCGGCGGACCTGCTGCGCCGTCTCGCCGGTACGCACGGACCGCTGATGTTCCACCAGTCGGGCGGCTGCTGTGACGGCAGCTCACCGATGTGCTTCGCGGCGGGCGAGTTCATCACCAGCGACGCGGACGTGCACCTGCAGGACCTGGTGGTCGAGGGCGTCGCCGAGCCCATCCCGTTCTGGATGTCGGTGTCGCAGTACGAGTACTGGAAGCACACCCACCTCACGGTCGACGTGGTCCAGGGACGGGGCAGCGGATTCAGTCTCGAGGCGCCCGAAGGCGTACGATTCTTGATCCGGTCCCGGTTGATGACCGAGCCGGAGCTGAGGGCGTACGACCTCCTGTAGTCGGTACAAGCGGTCTACGTTCGCGGAGCGCTGCGGCGCCCCGTTGCTCGTGGCGTCATGCCACGAACGCGAGCGCCCCACCCGAGTGATCGGGTGGGGCGCTTGTGCGTGCGGCGGACGCGCTCAGACGCGGTCGGCAGCGCGCTGCGCATGCAGCGCACGGAAGATCAGGACGCCGCTCAGCAGACCGATCACGAACCCTGCGACGCCGCGCCCGAACGCGACCCAGTCGCCCTGGAACACCACGGCGCACAGGGCCACGAGGATCACGCCGGCGGCCACGATCGCGAGCGACGGGGCCTTGATCCGGTGCGGCTGGATCACCGCGGCCACGATCAGTCCGAGGACCCAGCCGAGCACCGGCGCGGTCAGCCAGGCCGGGCCGGGCAGCGAAGAGTCGTCAGGAGGGAACACGGCGCTGAGCACCAGGAGGATCGCGAGGAAGCCGACCGACGCGACACTCCACAGCACGAACTCCTGCCGCGCGTTGAGGTCCGAGCTCGGGGCGGCCTTGGGGGCACCGGAAGGTGTCGGATGAGCCATGTTCGTCTCTCCCTTGTCACGGGGCCCGCGGGACGTCGTCGGGCCTACTGAACGGTCACGTTACTGCTGCGGCAACGTTGCGTGATGGAAGTCACGCGGACACTTCTCGGTGGCTAGTTGTTGCGGCGCATGAGGTTGGTGACACGGCCGGGTAGCTAAGGGCGGGCAGGTCCCTGCGGCGACAGGATGAAGGTGTCAAGCCGTTCATCACGTCGAGTCAGCCGAAGGAACCTGCCCTATGCCCCACAGTAAAGCCGCCCTGTCGTTCGAAGGACGTCGTCGCCTGGTGCGCCGGTGCCAGCACCGCCCGATCGCGCACGTCGCAGCGGAGGCCGCGGTCTCGCGGCAGTGCTTGTCGAAGTGGTACGCCCGGTGGCGTGAGCACGGCGACGAAGGGTTGCACGACCGGACCAGCCGGCCCCGCCGTTCCCCGACCGCCACACCGCCGCAGGTGGTGGAACAGGTCATCGCGTTGCGCAAACGCAAGTGGTCCGCGCGGCGGATCCATCTGGAGCTGAGCGCCCAGGGCGTCAGGATCGCGGTGTGCACGATCAGCCGGATCCTGGTCCGGCACGGACTGAACCGGCTGCGGCACCTGGACGTTGACGGGGAACCGTTGCGGGCGCCGGGAAAGATCACTGCCCGGTACCCCGGGCACATGACCCACCTGGACGTGAAGAAGGTCGGGCGCATCCCCGACGGCGGCGGGTGGCGGGTGCACGGTCGCGGGTCGGCCCAGGCCAAGGCCGCCGACCGGGCCAAGACCCGTGGCGCCCGCACCGGGTACACCTACCTGCACTCCGCCCTCGACGGGTTCTCCCGGCTGGCCTACACCGAAGCCCACGACGACGAGAAGGCCGTCACCGCGATCGGGTTCTTGTTCCGTGCCCGGGTGTTCTTCGCCGCGCACGGCATCACCCGCTTCACCCGGATCGTGACTGACAACGGGTCCTGCTACCGCGCCAGTGCGTTCACCCGGGCCGTGCACTCCTTCGCGGCCAAGCATCAGCGGATCAAGGCGTTCACGCCCAAGCACAACGGCAAGGTCGAGCGCTACCAGCAGACCTACACCCACGAGGTCCTCTACGCCGCCGCGTACGAGTCCGAGCAGCAGCGTCGCGACCAGCTCCAGGTGTGGCAGGTCCACTACAACTACCATCGCCCCCACACCGCCGCGGGCGATCAGCCGCCGGCCTCACGACTGCCAGCCGGCGTCACCAACCTCATGCTCAGTTACAGCTAGTCTCGGGCCATGCGCGCTCGTACCCTTCTGGTCGCTCTCCTCGCCCTCGTGCTCACGGCGTCGGCGACCACCACGGCCGGCGCCACGCCGCCCAACCCGTGGCTCGCGCAGCGGGTCATGAACATGGCGCACTCCGGTGGTGAGGACGAGGCGCCGATGAACACCATGTACGCCTTCCGCCGGGCTGCCGCCCTCGGCGCCGACATGCTCGAGCTCGACGTGCAGTCGACCGCTGACGGCCAGGTGGTCGTCATGCACAACGCCACGGTCGACGAGACCACCAACGGCACCGGCCGCGTGGTCGACAAGACGCTCGATGAGATCAAGAGCCTCGACGCGGCGTACTGGTTCGTCCCGGGGCGCAGCGCCGTGCACGGGCTGCCCGACGACGCGTACGTCCTGCGCGGTGCCCGCCACAACCACCCGAAGGTGCCGGGCTACAAGCCCCAGGACTTCACCGTGCCGACGTTGCGCGAGGTGCTGAAGGCGTTCCCGACGACGCCGATCAACATCGAGATCAAGGGCACGTCCGACGCCGACACCGCGTCGTTCCTGCGTACGGGCCGCCTGCTCGCCGACCTGCTCGACCGGTCCGGGCGCACCGACGTGATCGTCACGTCGTTCAACGACGCGGCCATCGCCGACTTCCACGAGCGCGCGCCGCAGGTGCCCCTCGCGCCGGGGATGAACGGCCTGCTGCAGTACGTCCTCGCCGGCGTGCGCCCGATCGAGGGCACCGTGGCGCTCCAGGTGCCGGTCACCTACGCCGGATTCCCTGTGGTCACACAGGAGTTCGTCGCCAAGGCGCACGCCGACGGCTACGCCGTGCACGTGTGGTTCAGCGGCACCGCGCCCGACGACGAGGCGACGTACAACCGGATGATCGACACCTGCGCCGACGGCCTGATGCCCGCGCGGCCGACGCTGCTGGAGCAGATCCTCGACGCGCGCGGGATCGAACGACCGGGTGTGCCGGGAGTTCATCCCTGCGCGTGATCGCACTGGCTAGGCTCACCGACCATGGACCTGGTGTACGACGTCGTCGTGATCGCTCACCTGCTCGGGATGGCCGCCCTGGTGGGTGGGTGGTTCGCGGTCGTGAAGGAGCCGCGAGTCACCGCACCGATGCTCTGGGGCGCTCGGCTGCAGATCGTCACCGGGCTCGTCCTGGTCGGGCTCGCCGAGGGCGTCGACTCGCTCGACAAGGACCCCGACCACGCCAAGATCGGCCTCAAGCTGCTGATCGCGCTCGCGGTCGTGGCGTTCGCCGAGATCTCGGCCGCGCGGGGCAAGCGCGGTCGCGCCGAGCCCGGTCTCGCGAGCGCGGCCGGGTGGCTGGCCGTCCTCAACGTCGTCGTCGCAGCAGCCTGGAACTGACGCCTCAGGCGACCTCGCCCGCGCGACGGCGCGCGGCGTACGCCTCGACGTTGCGCTGCAGCCGGTGGCGCAGCACCGTCGAGATCGCGACGCCCAGCGCGAGCGCGACGGCGAGGCCCACGAACGAGAAGCCCTTGAGCCAGGACTCGGCGGCCGTGCCGAGGTAGTACACGAGGTAGGTCGTGCCGCCCGCCCAGGCGATCGCGCCGCACACGTTGGCGACCAGGAACCGCGGGTAGTGCATGTGCAGCGACCCCGACAGCGGGCCCGCGAAGATCCGCAGCAGCGCCACGAACCGCCCGAAGAACACCGCGACCATGCCGTAGCGGCCGAAGACGTGGCGCGCGTACGCCAGCACGTCGTCGTCGACGTGGTCAGGGAACCGGCGGCCGAGCACCGCGAACAGCCGCTCGCCGTAGCGCCGTCCGATGCCGTAGCCGATCGAGTCGCCGACCACCGCGCCGACCACGGCAGCGAGCGCGACGCCGTGCGGGCTGACGTCGAGCTCGTGCCGGCTGGAGAGCACGGCCGCGGCGACGAGGACGACCTCGCCGGGCAGCGGGATGCCGAGGCTCTCGACGCCGACGAACCCGCCCGCCAGCAGGGAGACCGCGATCGGCGGGATCGTCAGCAGCCAGTGGTCGATGTGCACGCGAGCATTGTCGTCTCAGGAGTGCCAGCCGACGTCCTCGACCCCGCCCGGGATGTCGGCGTCGGGGTCGTAGGGGTCGCGGGTCAGGCGGAACGAGCCGAGGTCGAGGTACGCCGGTCGCTCGCCGTCGCCGAAGGGCCGCAGGGTCTCGCCGGCCCAGTAGTCGTCGCGTCCGGTCCAGGTGCCGTCGGCTGCGGCGTCGAAGCGGGACCAGACTCCCGAGCCGCCGGCCAGGCTGAGCTCGAGCCCGCCGCCGGGCGTGGTGCGCAGGTCGTAGCGGCGCGGACCCCAGTGCCAGTGGCCGGCCAGCCGCGCAGCGTCGGCCGAGGCGGGGTCGGTGTGCCACGCCGCGGCCGGACGGGGGTCGTGCTGCTGCACGAGGTCGAGCAGGTCACCGACCAGGTCGCCGCCCGGCCCGGTCGTGGAGTTGGTGAGCACGGCGACGCCGTCACCGGTCCGGGTATCGACGCGGACCGCAGCCTGGAACCCGGGCATCGAGCCGCCGTGCCCGATGTAGCGCACGCCGTCGCGGTTGACGACGTCGAGCCCGAGGCCGTAGGCGCGGGTCCACGGCCGGCCCGGGGTGTCATCGACGACCGACGGCACGTGCATCGCCCGGCGCAGGTCGTCGGGCAGCACCCGGTCGTCGCCGCCCTGCACGAAGGCGCCCCAGCGGCACAGGTCGTCGCTCGTCGACCAGATCTGACCCGCGGGCGCCATCGCGCCGGTGTCCTGCGACGGCTCGTCGTGCACCTGGTCGGTGAGCGGGTGCACGGCCAGACCGGGAGCGCTCGGCGCCACGGCGTCGTACGACGTGCGGGTCATCGACAGGGGAGCGAACAGCTCGTCGGCGAGCACGTCGAACCACGGCCGGTCACGGACGACCTCGAGCAGCCGTCCGAGCACCGCGAACCCGACGTTGCTGTAGTGGAAGCGGCGGCCGGGGTCGTGCGCGAGCCGGATCGAGGGCAGGAGGTCGGCCCAGCCGACTCCGGGGGAGCGCTCCCACCACGGGCCGAGCGTCTCGGCGTACAGGCCGGACGACTGGGTCAGCAGCGCGGTGAGGCTGACCCCGTCGAACGCAGGGTCGAGCTCGGGCAGGTGGGTGCGGATCGCGTCGGTCAGCCGCACGTGGCCGTCGGCGACCAGTCGCATGACGCCGACAGCGACCATCGTCTTGGTGATCGAGCCGATGCGGTACTGGGTGTCGGGCGTGGCGGCCACACCGTCGGCCCGGGCGTCGACCGTGCCCGCAGCGCCCGACCACACGACCTCTCCGCCGCGCAGGAGGGAAGCGGTGATCGACGGAAGTCGTTGCTGCGCCTGCTCGTTCGCGAGTCGGGCGTCGAGGTGCTGGGCCGTGGTGGGCGTGAGCGGCATGCCGTCAAATCTGCCACAGGGCGCAGGTCGTGGCTCAGCCCGATCCGCCGAGGTCGACGTCGTACGCCTCGTAGACCAGGTCGGCGCCTTTCTGCCGGTGCCGGACCAGCTGTCCCATCAGTGTGGTGACCTCCTCGCGGAAGGCCGGCAGGTCGGCGATCGTCCCGCCGTGCTCCAGCACCGTGAGGTAGCCCTGGACGGCGTCGGCGTAGGTGCGGTGCTCACGGGTCAGCCGGTCGACGGCCGCGCTCAGCCGAGGCGCCTCACGCGACAGCTGGTCGTAGATCCCGCCCGGTCCCTCGGTCAGCTCGACGTGGTCGCGGAAGTCGTGGGCGAGCTCGGCGAGCGCAGCACGCACCCGTTCGCGCCAGGCGCCGCCGCGGGCGATGGGGGAGGCGAGCGCCTCGTCGACCGCCGCGACGGAGTCGCGCAGCTCGGCGCGGTGGGCGCGTACCCGATCGAGGTATGCCGAGAACTCGGCCTCCATGGCGCCCTCCGTCCGGCCGGGTGCGGTCACCGCCGACGGCGCGGCAGCCGCTCCGACCATGATCCTCCGCAGGTCGGACGGCGTCCACGGCTGCGCTCAGGTCAGGTCGATCCAGTAGCGCTCGATGCCTTCACGGGTGTCCTCCAGCACGCCTCCGCCGCGCACGATGGTGCGGCGCGAGGCCTCGTTGTCGGCGTCGCAGCTGACGAGCACCCGGTCCAGACCAAGGGCGCGTGCCTCGTCGAGAGCAGCGATGAGCGCTGCCGTCGCGACGCCGCGCCCGCGGGCGCTCGGCCGTACGCCGTAGCCGATGTGGCCGCCCGCGTTGAGGAGGAAGTCGTTGAGCTCGTGGCGCAGGCTCAGCGAGCCGAGCACGCGGTCGGGCTCGGTGTCGTCGACGATCCAGAAGATCGAGTCGTTGACCAGGCCGTCCGGCATGGGGGAGCCGGGCACGCTCCACTGGTTGCGGGTCTCGACGAAGTCGGCGAATCCCTCTGGTGTTGAAAGGGATTCGCGGCTCCAGGGCAGGATGCCGTAGCTGAAGCCGAACCCGTGCGGCTGACCTCCGTCGAACTCGTCGACCGCCTCCAGCCAGGAGGTGTGCAGGTCGGTGGTCGGCGCGATGAGACGGATCATGAGGGTGACCGTACGACGGCCGGTCACCTCGCGCGACGCGTTATCAGCGAGCGCTCAGTGCGACCACGTCGCGCACGAGGCGGTCGGCGTACGCGTGGTCGGCGCTCAGCCCGAACACCACGTGGTGGTAGATCGGCGCGATGAGGTGGTCGAGGACCTGGTCGACGGTCGGCACGAGCTCGCCGCGGTCCTGGGCGCGCTCGATGATCGTGCGGCTCTGCCCGCGGCGCTGCTCCCAGCACGGGCACGCCTCGACCTCGCCGCTGCGCGCGGAGACCATCGCGCGCAGGTAGCGGGTGCGGTGCGGGCGGGTGACGTCGTCGACGATGATCTGCGCCCACTGGGTGAGGTCGCCGACGAGTGAGCCGGTGTCGGGCGGCTGGTCGCCCTCGCGGGTCAGCGCGGCGACGGCGACCTCCTCGAGCAAGGTGTCGATGTCGCCCCAGCGGCGGTAGACGCTCGTCGGGTTGACCCCGGCGCGCTGGGCGACGGCGGGCACGGTGATCGACGCGGTGCCCTCACCCATCAGCTGGCCGACGGCGGTGTAGACCGCGTCGCGGACCTTGGCGCTGCGCCCGCCGGGACGTGAGGTGGTCGAGGAAGTCATGCCATGATTATTGCAAAGGTCTTGGCTTTAGCGCTGCACGTTGATAGCGTGATCGCGCTAAAGCCAAGATTTTTGCCTTAAAGAGCAGGTCGTGACCTCCACGCTCGACCGACGCATCGCCTTCGCGATCGCGGCGCTGACCCTGGGCGTGCTGCTCGGCGCATCCGCCGCACCCTCACCGCTCTACCCCGTCTACCAGCAGGCGTGGGGCTTCTCCTCGATCACGCTCCCGCTCGTCTTCGCCGTCTACGTCTTCGCGCTCCTCGGCGCGCTGCTCACGATCGGGTCGGTCTCCGACCACGTCGGGCGACGACCGGTGATCATCGCCGCGCTCCTGCTGCTCGCCGTGGCGATGGTGCTGTTCCGCGTCGCCGACGGCGTCGGTGGCCTGGTCGCCGCGCGCATCGTGCAGGGCATCGCAGTCGGGGCGGCCACCGGCACCCTGAGCGCCTCGCTCGCCGACCTGCAGCCGTCGCAGCGCGTCGGCACCAACGTCACCAGCGCGACCCCCGCGGTCGGCATGGCGTTCGGAGCCGTCCTGTCCGGTGGCCTGGTCGAGTACGCCCCCGAGCCGCGGCACCTCGTCTACGAGGTGTTCCTCGTGCTCGCCCTCGCCCTCGTCGTGGTCATGTGGTTCCAGCCCGAGGCCGTCCGCGACCAGCCGCGGTCGTGGCGTGCGCTCCTGGCGTCGTTGCGCCCCAGCGCCGGCGTACCCCGGTCGATGCGTGGGCTGTTCCTCGCGCAGGTCCCCGCGATCGCCGCCACCTGGTCGCTCGGTGGGCTCTACCTGTCCTTGGGCGCCTCGGTCGTCGGCCGCGAGCTGCACGTCGCCAACCACCTGCTCGCCGGGCTCGTGCTCGCGGCGATGTTCGGCGCCGGCGGTGTCGCGGTCCTGGTCAACGGCGCACTGCCCGAGCGCGTACGACGGTCGGCCGGCTTCGCGGCCCTCGGCGCCGGCATCGCGCTGAGCGTCGTCGGCGCCCTCGTCGGATCGCTCACGACCTACCTGCTGGCCTCGGCCGTCGCCGGGCTCGGCTTCGGCTGGACGTTCCAGAACGTCATGGGTGCCATCGCCGCAGCGACCCCGGCCACCGAGCGCGGCCGCGTGTTCGCGACCACCTTCGTGGTGAGCTACTCCGCGTTCAGCATCCCTGCCCTCGTGGCCGGGTTCGCGGTGCAGGAGTACGGCCTGCGGCCCACGCTCGTCGGGTACGGCGCGTTCGAGCTGCTGCTCGTGCTCGGCGCGGCGGCCGGTTCGACCCGAACGTCTCGCGGCCCGGCCGCGACCGTCGTACCTGCAGGTCGCGACCGCTGCCCGGTCGCCGAGGGTGCGTGCGAGCAGACGGTCGGTTGAGGAGACTGCGCCACCGTCGTACGACGTGCGGTCGGGGCGGGCGCTGTCGGCTGCGGACCGTAGGCTGGAGCGCGATATGAGCAGCCTGTTCGATGACCTTCCCCTGCCCGGACTCCAGCCGTCCCAGGCGGCCCCCACGACCGAGATCCTCGATCACCCGCAGCACCGCGCGGGTGAGGTCGACGAGCGCGGTGTGCCGACCTGGGCGAGCCTCGGGCACGGCCCCGACGAGGCCGGTGGTGGCCATGCCGGTCCCGACGCCGCACAGCTGCTCGAAGGCCTCAACGACCAGCAGCGCGAGGCCGTGGTGCACCACGGCACCCCGCTGCTGATCGTCGCCGGCGCCGGCTCGGGCAAGACCCGGGTGCTCACTCACCGCATCGCTTACCTGTTGGCCGAGCGCGGGGTGCAGCCGGGGCAGATCCTCGCGATCACGTTCACCAACAAGGCCGCTGCCGAGATGCGCGAGCGCGTCGCCGACCTGGTCGGGGGAGCGGCCAAGGCGATGTGGGTCTCGACGTTCCACTCCGCGTGCGTGCGCATCCTGCGACGCGAGGCCGGCAAGATCGGCATGAAGTCGACCTTCTCGATCTACGACTCCGCCGACAGCCAGCGGCTGATGGCGATGGTCCTGCGCGACATGGACCTCGATCCCAAGCGCTACCAGCCGCGTTCGTTCAGCAACCAGGTCAGCAACCTCAAGAACGAGCTGATCGACGAGGAGACCTACGCCTCGCAGGTCGTCGAGGGCACCCATCAGGAGCGGATGGTCGCCGAGGCCTACGCGTCGTACCAGCGCCGGCTGCGGCAGGCCAACGCGATGGACTTCGACGACCTGATCATGACCACCGTCAACATCCTGCAGGCGTTCCCCGACGTCGCCGAGCACTACCGCCGCCGGTTCCGGCACGTCATGGTCGACGAGTACCAGGACACCAACCACGCGCAGTACCAGCTCGTCAAGGAGCTCGTCGGTCACCAGGTCGACGACGAGGCCCTGGGCCAGGTGCCGCCGGCCGAGCTGTGCGTCGTCGGTGACGCCGACCAGTCGATCTACGCCTTCCGCGGGGCGACCATCCGCAACATCGTCGAGTTCGAGCAGGACTACCCCGACGCGCGCACCGTCCTGCTCGAGCAGAACTACCGCTCGACCCAGACGATCCTGCAGGCCGCCAACGCGGTCATCGAGAAGAACCCCGACCGTCGTAAGAAGAACCTGTGGACCGACTCCGGCGACGGTGCCGCGATCGTCGGCTACGTCGCCGACTCCGAGCACGACGAGGCCGCGTTCATCGCCCGGCAGATCGACCGGCTCGGCGACAAGGACGGCGTCAAGCCCAAGGACGTCGCGGTGTTCTACCGCACCAACGCCCAGTCCCGCGCGATCGAGGAGGTCTTCGTCCGGGTCGGCCTGCCCTACAAGGTCGTCGGCGGCACCCGCTTCTACGAGCGCCGCGAGGTCAAGGACGCGCTGGCGTACCTGCGGGTCGTCTCCAACCCGGCCGACACCGTCAACCTGCGCCGCATCCTCAACGTGCCCAAGCGCGGTATCGGCGATCGTGCCGAGGCGTGCGTGTCGGCCCTGGCCGAGCGCGAGCGCATCCCGTTCATCGCCGCGCTCGGGCAGGCCGAGGACGCCCCCGGCATCGCGACCCGATCGGTCACCGCCATCCGTGGGTTCACCTCGCTGCTGGAGGGCCTGCGCGAGACCCATGACGCGGGGGCGGGAGCCGGCGACCTGCTCGAGGCGATCCTCGACCGGTCCGGCTACCTCGCCGAGCTGCGTGAGAGCCACGACCCGCAGGACGAGACCCGCATCGAAAATCTCGCTGAGCTGGTCGCGGTGGCGCGTGAGTTCGACGAGGCCTATCCCGACGGCTCGCTCGAGGACTTCCTCGAGCAGGTGTCGCTCGTCGCCGACGCCGACGAGATCCCCGACGAGGAGGGCGCCGAGCAGGCGCAGGACGGCGGGGTCATCACGATGATGACGCTGCACACCGCCAAGGGGCTGGAGTTCCCGGTCGTGTTCCTCACCGGCATGGAGGACGGCACGTTCCCGCACCTGCGAGCGCTCGGTGACAACGCCGAGCTCGAGGAGGAGCGGCGCCTGGCGTACGTCGGCATCACTCGCGCGCGTGAGCGGCTGCACCTGTCACGGGCTCAGGTGCGCTCGGCGTGGGGTGCCCCGCAGTACAACCCGCCCTCGCGCTTCCTCGACGAGATCCCGACGCACCTGATCGACTGGGAGCGCATCGCGCCGACGGGTTCGGCGGGCTCCTCGACACCGGCCGTGGCGCGGCTGGCCGGCCGCCCCGGCGTCCGCAGCCCCGGCAACCGCCCGGTCATCTCGCTCGACTCCGGCGACAAGGTCACCCACGACTCGTTCGGCCTCGGCACGGTCGTGCGGGTGGAGGGCCAGGGCGAGCGCGCGATGGCGCACATCGACTTCGGCGGTGACACCGGTGTGAAGCGGCTGCTGCTGCGGTACGCCCCGGTCGAGAAGCTCTGAGTCTCACCCCGATCGGTCGCCCGCCGCCCGTCGCGGTGTGGCGGACCGCGTGCTGGTGGTGTCGGTGTGACCTGTCGCGACGTGGCGGCTGCGCGCTCGGTGTGACGGACTGCGTGCGGCTGGTCGCGGTGTGACCTATCGGCAAGGTGGCGGCCAGGGCCCGCGCCGGCGTACGACGAGAGGCCGCCTCCCGCGAAGGGAGACGGCCTCTCGTGTGGCCACCGAGCAGGGGGGCGGGTCAGATCAGACCGCGCGCCTCGAGCCAGGGGTAGGGGTTGATCGGCTCGCCGCCCACGTGGATCTCCAGGTGGAGGTGCGGGCCGGTCGAGTTGCCCGTGTTGCCGGAGTAGCCGAGGCGCTCACCCTTGGCGAGGCGCTCACCGACGGAGACGCTGATGCTGGACATGTGGGCGTAGACCGCCTGGGTGCCGTTGTCGAACTCGATGACAACGCGCTTGCCCTGACCGCCGTACCAGCCGGTGGCGATGACCTTGGCATCGTTCATCGCGCGCAGGGTCGTGCCGACCGGGCAGGCGAAGTCGACGCCGGCGTGGAGGCGACCCCAGCGGGTGCCGTAGCCGGAGGTGTAGGTGCCACCGATGAGCGGGCGGACCCAGCCGCTGCTGCGCGACTCACCCGAGTCGCTGGACGAGGAGCTGCTGGAGGAGGAGCTGCTGGAGGAGGAGCTGCTCGAGGGGCTGGCAGCCGCAGCAGCGGTGGTCCGCGACGGGCTGGGCTTGGGGGTCGGTGCGGTGTAGCTCGTCATCGCGCCGTCGCCGGAGTCGATCGCGGTGAGCGCGGCACGACGGGATGCGGCGTTCTTGGCGGTCAGCGCGCGGTTGGCGGCGTCGACACGAGCCTTGGCCTTGGCCGCCGCGGAGGTGCGGGCCGCAGTGGCGGCGGACGACGCAGCGGGGGACGTGGTCGAGGACTGCAGCGAACGCGACGAGGTGTCGACACCGCTCCGGGTCCACTGCGTGGTGTCCATCGCGCCGGTGGCGCGGTGGTCGGTCGCGGTGTCGGATCCCGACTCGGTGGCGAACGCGGTGCCGGCTGCAGCGACGGTCAGTGACGCCGCCGCGATGGCGGGGAGGGCGACACGTGCGGTCTGCAAGGGGGATGCCGGCAGAGCGCGGTGGCGGCCCTGGTAGTTCCGGGACAAGAGACGCACCAACTTCAATTGGGGGACGGTGGCCGAGGGGAACCCTAACGTGACCTGTTCGTGATGCGTGCATCGAACGGCGAAAATCGGTGGATATCCGTGTGCAGCAGCGTTGCTACGGCGCGGTATCCGCTGTGAACAAGGACCGTGGCCGGTGATCCTCCACGAGGGTTCGAGCAGGGTTATCGCGCTCCGAGCCGCGTGCGTTACGGACGGCGGCCCGGTGTGAGCGGCGTCTCACGCCCGGATACGCTGCCTGCCATGAGTGCCGCTCCGCTGCGCATCGTCGTCGCCAAGCCCGGTCTGGACGGGCACGACCGCGGCGCCAAGGTCGTCGCCCGTGCCCTGCGCGATGCGGGCATGGAGGTCATCTACACCGGCCTGCACCAGACGCCCGAGCAGATCGTCGAGGCGGCGATCCAGGAGGACGCCGACGCCGTGGGTCTGTCGGTGCTGTCCGGTGCGCACATGACGCAGTTCGCCAAGGTGACCGAGCTGCTGCGCGAGCGTGACGCGGCCGACATCGTGGTCTTCGGCGGCGGCATCATCCCCGAGGAGGACCTCCCCGAGCTCTCGCGCATGGGCGTCGCCACCGTGTTCACCCCGGGCGCGACGACGACCGAGATCGTCGACTGGGTCCGCAGCAACGTGGGTGCCGACACCGCGGACGCCTGACCGGCGTACGACGGAGGCGTTCCGGGCGGATCAGTCCGACTGCCGAAATCCCGTCCTGGTGACGTCGATTCGGGCATGCTCCCTGCACCGGTCGTTGCCGCGCCCCGCGGGCGACCGCGTCCGAGAGGAGCATCTCCCCGTGAAGCGAGTGACACTGGCAGCCAGCACCACCTGCCTGGCCCTGGCCGTAGTCGCACCCTTGTCCGCCCACGCCGCCTCCCACAACGAGCGCGCCGCGGCACCCGCCGCCCGCGCCTCCGTGGCTGCGGAGAAGGCACGCATCTCCGACATGTCCGCCGCGCTGCACCTGGGCGCCGGCGAAACCCTGTCGGTGAAGTCCATCGTGCAGGACCGCGACGGCACGAGCCACGTCCGCTACGAGCGCACGTTCAACGGGCTCCGCGTCGTCGGTGGCGACTTCATCGCTCACCGCAACGCGCGCGGCGCCGTCGCCGGCACGTCCGGTCGTGCGGCCGTCGCCGTCGCATCGGTCTCGCCGTCCCTGACGAAGTCCGCTGCGTCGGCGAAGGCCTCCGCCCGCGAGCTGCGTTCGGCCGCAACGACGTCCGAGCTCGTCGTCCTCGTCACCGACCACGGTCCGCGACTGGCGTACGACGTCCTCACCACCGGCGTCCGCGCCGACCAGACGCCCTCGCGCCTGCACACGTTCGTCGACGCTCGCAACGGCAAGGTCCTCGACAGCTGGGACGAGATCGCCGACGGCACCGGTCATGGTGTCCACGTCGGTGACGTCGAGCTGGCCACGAGCGGTGCGGCACCGTCGTACTCCCTCACCAACCCGACGACCGGTGCGCACACGACCGACCTCAACGGCGCGACCAAGGGCACGGGCACGCTGTTCACCGACGCCGACGACGTGTGGGGCAACGGCTCGACGACCGATCGTCAGTCCGCCGCCGTCGACGCGCAGTACGGCGCCGACAAGACGTACGACTACTACAACGAGGTGCTCGGCCGAGCCGGCATCTGGGACACCGGCAAGGGCGCGCCCTCGCGGGTCCACTACGGCAACGCCTACGTCAACGCGTTCTGGGACGGCACCCAGATGACCTACGGCGACGGCATCAACAACGCCAACCCGCTGACGGCCATCGACGTCGCGGGCCACGAGATGAGCCACGGCGTCACCGAGAACACCGCGGGCCTGGTCTACCGCGGCGACGCGGGCGGTCTCAACGAGGCCACGTCCGACATCTTCGGTACGGCCGTCGAGTGGCACGCCGGCAACGTCTCCGACCCGGGTGACTACCTCATCGGCGAGGAGATCAACATCCGCGGTGACGGCAAGCCGCTGCGCTACATGGACCAGCCGTCCAAGGACGGGCGCTCGCGCGACTGCTGGGACACCACGGTCAAGCGGCTCGACCCGCACTACTCCTCGGGCCCGCTGAACCACTGGTTCTACCTCGCCTCCGAGGGCTCGGGCGCCAAGACGGTCAACGGTGTCGCCTACAACAGCCCGACCTGTGACGGTTCGACCGTCGCGGGCGTGGGTCGCGACGTCGCCGAGAAGGTCTGGTACCGCGCGCTGTCGGTCTACCTCACCAAGCGCAGCGACTACCCCGCTGCCCGTGACGCGGCGGTCAAGGCCGCCAAGGACCTGTACGGCGCGGGCTCGGCCCAGAGCGTCGGCGTCGCCAACGCGTTCTCGGCCATCGGCGTACCCCAGCAGTCCGAGACCCCGTGACCTGCTGAACGCCCTCCACGTGACCCCCGCGGCCGACCGGCCGCGGGGGTCACGTGCGTCTGGGCCACGTCGGCGGGCGTTCATGTTCCGGGCCGGAACGGGTCGGGGCGTGACAGACCGGGTTCACACGGAACGCCGGCGCCGTCAGCGTGGGCACGCGCCGGCGAACCGTCGGCCGCCCGCCACTCGGAGGAGAAACCATCCATGGGTCGGTCGCCTACGTGAAGGGCAAGCTCGACGCAGCGGGGTTCACCACCAGCGTCCAGACGTTCCAGACGCCCCACGGCAGCTCGTCCGACGTCATCGCCGAGCTGCCGGGCACCGCGCCCGAGCACGTCGTGATGTTCGGCTCGCACCTGGACAGCGTCGAGGCCGGCCCGGGCATCAACGACAACGGGAGCGGCAGCGCCGGCGTACTCCAGACCGCCCTGTCGTACGCCGCGTCCGGTGAGAAGCCCACCAACACGGTGCGGTTCGCGTTCTGGGGTGCCGAGGAGCAGGGACTCTACGGCTCCAGCCACTACGTCGACTCGCTCAGCAGCAGCGACAAGGCGGCGATCGGGGCGTACCTCAACGTCGACATGATCGCCTCGCCCAACCCCGGCTACTTCGTGTACGACGACAACCCCGCCGGCACCGGCGTGCGGGACTCGCTCACCGCTCACTACGACGAGGTCGGCATCCCGTGGGAGTACACCGACCCGCAGGGCCGCAGCGACCACGCGGCCTTCATCGACGCGGGCATCCCGACGGGCGGCATCTACAGCGGCGGCGAGGAGACCAAGAGCCAGGAGCAGGCCGACAGGTGGGGCGGCCAGGCGGGCGCCGAGTTCGACGCGTGCTACCACCGCTCGTGCGACGGGATCGACAACATCGACACCGACGCCCTGGACAAGAACACCGACGCGATCGGCGCGATGGTGTGGTCGTACGCCGGCAAGGACCTGGGGACGGTGAACGCTCCGGCCGCCTGAGCGCGTGTGAGCCGCCTCACGCAGAGGTCGCCCGGTTACAGGTCACCCGGCGTTCGGGTGTACAACGTTTCGCGTGGGTGTGAGCCCTGGCAGCGCGGCCGACGGTCGCCCGGTCGGCCGCTACGCTCGCCAAGGACGATCCCTTCAATGTCGAGGACGGATTCCCCGTGGATCTTTTCGAGTACCAAGCGCGCGACGTGTTCGAGGCGCACGGCGTGCCGGTGCTGGCTGGCAAGACCGCCACCACTCCGGAGCAGGCCAAGGCTGCGGCCGAGGAGATCGGCGCCAAGTCAGGCGGGGTCACCGTCGTCAAGGCGCAGGTCAAGACCGGCGGCCGCGGCAAGGCCGGCGGCGTCAAGGTCGCGAAGTCGGCCGATGAGGCCGAGCAGTACGCCGAGCAGATCCTCGGCATGGACATCAAGGGCCACACCGTCGGCACCGTGATGATCGCGCAGGGCGCCAAGATCGCCGAGGAGTACTACTTCTCGATCCTGCTCGACCGGGCCGAGCGCCGCTACCTCGCGATGTGCTCCAAGGAGGGCGGTGTCGACATCGAGACGCTCGCCGTCGAGCGCCCCGAGGCACTGGCCCGCATCGCGGTCGACCCCAACGTCGGCGTCGACGAGGCCAAGGCGAAGGAGATCGTCGAGGCCGCGGGCTTCGACGCCGAGACCGGCGCCAAGATCGTCCCGGTCCTGCAGAAGCTCTGGGACGTCTACCGCGAGGAGGACGCGACCCTCGTCGAGGTCAACCCGCTCGTCAAGAGCGAGGACGGCGAGATCATCGCCCTCGACGGCAAGGTGACGCTCGACGGCAACGCCGACTTCCGCCACCCCGACCACGAGGCGCTCGAGGACAAGGCCGCGGCCGACCCGCTCGAGGCCAAGGCCAAGGCCAAGGGCCTCAACTACGTCAAGCTCGACGGCCAGGTCGGCATCATCGGCAACGGCGCGGGCCTGGTCATGTCGACGCTCGACGTCGTCGCGTACGCCGGTGAGGAGCACGGCGGCGTCAAGCCGGCGAACTTCCTCGACATCGGCGGCGGCGCCAACGCCCAGGTGATGGCCGACGGCCTCGACGTCATCCTCAACGACGAGCAGGTCAAGGCCGTGTTCGTCAACGTCTTCGGCGGCATCACCGCGTGCGACGAGGTCGCTAACGGCATCAAGGGTGCCCTGGAGATCCTCGGTGACAACGCGACCAAGCCGCTCGTCGTCCGTCTCGACGGCAACAACGTCGAGGAGGGCCGGGCGATCCTCAACGAGCTCGCGCACCCGCTCGTCACCCAGGTCGACACGATGGACGGCGCCGCGGCCAAGGCCGCCGAGCTCGCCGCCAAGTGACCCGCTGCCAGCAGACGAACTGAAGGAATCGCAAAAATGTCAATCTTCCTGAACGCTGACAGCAAGATCATCGTGCAGGGCATGACCGGTGGCATGGGCTCCAAGCACACCGCGCTCATGCTCGAGGCGGGCTCCAACATCGTGGGTGGCGTCAACGCCCGCAAGGCCGGCACCACGGCCGAGATCGGTGGCCAGGAGCTGCCCGTCTTCGGCACGGTCAAGGAGGCCATGGAGGCCACCGGCGCCAACGTGTCGGTCGCGTTCGTGCCGCCGAAGTTCGCCAAGGACGCCGCGATCGAGGCCATCGACGCCGAGATCCCGCTGCTGGTCGTCATCACCGAGGGCATCCCGGTCAAGGACTCCGCGGAGTTCTTCAACTACTCCATCGGCAAGAAGACCCGCATCATCGGCCCGAACTGCCCCGGCATCATCACGCCCGAGGAGTCGCTGGCCGGCATCACGCCGCACACCATCGCGGGCAAGGGTCCGATCGGTCTGGTCTCCAAGTCGGGCACCCTGACCTACCAGATGATGTACGAGCTGCGTGACTTCGGCTTCACCACCGCCATCGGCATCGGCGGTGACCCGGTCATCGGCACCACGCACATCGACGCTCTCGAGGCGTTCGAGGCCGACCCCGACACCAAGGCGATCGTCATGATCGGCGAGATCGGCGGCGACGCCGAGGAGCGGGCTGCCGACTACATCAAGGCCAACGTCACCAAGCCGGTCGTCGGCTACGTCGCCGGCTTCACCGCCCCCGAGGGCAAGACCATGGGCCACGCGGGTGCGATCGTGTCCGGCTCGTCCGGCACGGCGCAGGCCAAGAAGGAGGCCCTCGAGGCCGCCGGCGTCAAGGTCGGCAAGACGCCGTCCGAGACGGCAGACCTGATGCGCGAGATCCTCAAGGGCCTCTGAGCCCTTCGGGATCTCCCGGTACGACGGCCGGTCACCTCTGCGGAGGTGGCCGGCCGTCGGCGTACGCGCGGCGCGGCTCCCGGCGAATCGTCACCCGACCGGCGACGATGGGTCCCGTCATGAGTCTGCTTGAGCGCACCCGTCAGTTCGTCCCGACGCCGTCCTCCTCCGACCGCCCGATGAACCCACTGCTGGTGGCCGCGGGCTACGGCGCCGTGGGCGCACTGTCGCTGGTCCTGCTGCTGGTCGTCCCGGTGACGATCGCCTGGCTCGCCGACTCGCAGAGCACGGTCAGCTGGAGCGACGCGCTCACGTTCGCCGCCGACAGCTGGGTGCTCGCGCATCGCGGTTCGCTCGGGGTGCCGGCCGGTGACCTCACGGTGACGGCGCCGCCGCTGCTGCTCACGGCGCTCGCCGTCCTGCTGGCACGGATGGCCGGAGCCGCTGCCCTGCAGCAGCTCAGCTCCAGGACGCGGGGTCTGTGGCCCCGCGTCGCCCTGTCGTACGCCGGTGGGTACGCCGTCACGGGCCTGGTCCTCGCGTTCGTCGGCCGCATCGGACCGGGCAAGCCCGGGTTCGTGCTGGTCGTCCCCGGGGCGTTGGTCGTGGCGGCCATCGGCATGGGCTGGGCAATCTGGCGCGATCACGTGCGCGGTGACGGCATCGCCACCGAGCAGCTCACGGCCTGGGGCAACAGGCTCCCGGCCGTGCTCGTCCGAGCGCTGCGCCCCGCCCTGGTCGGAGTCTGGGCGCTGCTCGCGGTCGGGCTGGTGCTGGTGCTCGTCGCGGTCGCGCTGTCCTGGGGCCGGGTCAGTGAGATCAACGGCGAGCTGCGGCCCGGTGTCGTCGGCGGCACGCTGCTGACCGGTGCGCAGCTGACCGCGGCACCCAACTTCGCGGCGTACGCAATGACCTGGCTGAGCGGCGCGAGCATCCACCTGGGTTCGGTGACCGTGGGGCACGCGGCCATCACCCCCGGGATCCTCCCGATGGTTCCGGTGCTCGGCGCGGTCCCGGAGGCCGGTGCGGGCCCGTGGTGGGCACCGTTCGTCCCGCTCGTGCCCGTGGCCGTCGGTGGCTTCGTCGGCTGGCGCACGCTGCGCGGACTCACCGTGCTGGCCTCGCTCAAGGCGAAGGTCCAGACCGCGACCATCGCGGGCGCGCTGGCCGCTGCTGGCCTGCTCCTGCTCGCCTACGTCGGCAGCATGGGTGTCGACGGCACCGCGCTCGACCACGTCGGTCCGTCGCTGATGGCGGTGCCGCTGCTGATCGCCGAGGTCGTCGTCGGTGCCGTGCTCACGGCGACGGTGCTGCACTACTGGCGCACTCACCGCTGACGCGCCGCCGAGTGGTCGGCAGTGGCACCGCGGACGGTGCTCGGCAGATGTTGGCGAGCAGCACATCCATGCGTGTGCAGCTCGCCACCTTCTGCCGGCGGAGGGGACGGGCTCGACCGGCGTACCGGGATGCCGTTCAGTCCTCCAGGAAGCGCTGGAGCAGGTCTGAGCTCTCACCGAACTGCGTCTGGCACGCCTGCTCGGCCACGTGCGTGTTGGCCCCGGCCAGGCAGTCCTGGTAGTCGCGCGTCGAGCCGTAGAACGCGTACGGGATCGCGACGACCACGAGCAGCATCACCGTGAGCGCCAGGCCGATGCCGCTCCAGGCGCGCATACTGCGCGGGGCGCCGGCGTCGCCGAGTGCCTTCAGGCAACGCACCGACTCCCAGACCGAGAACGCCAGCGGCACGAGAGCGACCGCGTTGAACGGCATCGGCATCAACGAGGCGAGGAACCCGAGCAGCAGGTAGAACGCGGCACGTCGTGAGTTGAGTGCGCCAGGCGGCAGCACGCGCTTCTGCTCGGTCACATCACTCCTCGGGGTCGGTGCTCATCCTCTCCCACGCACTGTCCGCGCACGCGCGCGGGCTCGGTAGCCTCACCGCGTGACCGCAACGGCCCAGATCGTCGTCCTCGTCTCCGGCTCGGGGACCCTCCTGCAGGCGCTCATCGACGCCGCCGCCGACCCGGCGTACGGCGTGCGCATCGCAGCCGTCGGCGCCGACCGCGACGGCATCGAGGGGCTGGCCCGCGCCGAGCGTGCGGGCATCCCGACGTTCGTACGCCGGGTGCGCGACTTCGCGAGTCGCGAGGGGTGGGACGCGGCGCTCGCGGACGACGTGGCGGCGTACGACCCTGCCCTCGTCGTCACGGCCGGGTTCATGAAGATCCTGGGCGCTCGCATGCTCCAGCACGAGGTGGTCAACACCCACCCGGCGCTCCTGCCGAGCTTCCCGGGTGCCCACGGCGTACGAGACGCGCTGGCTTACGGCGTTGCCGTCACCGGCACCACGTGTCACCTCGTCGATGCGGGCGTCGACACCGGCCCGATCCTGGAGCAGCGCGTCGTGCGGGTCGAGCCCGACGACACCGAGGAGTCGCTGCACGAGCGCATCAAGGTGCAGGAGCGCGAGATGCTCGTCGACAACGTGGGCCGGCTGGTGCGCGAGGGGTTCGTGGTCGACGGGCGGCGCGTACGCATCGGTGGATGACCGAGCACCGGCCGCGGGTCGGTAGCCTGGTGCCACACGACTGGCGCAGGTGGGCCACCACCAGGGAGTGAAGTCGAGCGCATCGAACGCCTGGGTGCTGCTCACATGACGACGTCCTTCAGGAGTTCGCTGTGACCTCAACCGACGCCCGCCGCCCGATCACGCGCGCGCTCGTCTCCGTCTACGACAAGACCGGCCTCGAAGACCTGGCCCGCGGCCTGCACGAGGCCGGCGTCGAGCTGGTCTCGACCGGTGGCTCGGCCAAGCTCATCGACGGCCTCGGCATCCCGGTCACCAAGGTCGAGGACCTCACCGGCTTCCCCGAGTGCCTCGACGGCCGGGTCAAGACGCTGCACCCCAAGGTGCACGCCGGCCTGCTCGCCGACACCCGCAACCCCGACCACGTCGCCCAGCTCGCAGACCTCGGCGTCGAGCCGTTCGACCTGGTGATCTCCAACCTCTACCCGTTCCGCGAGACCGTCGCATCGGGCGCCACGCCCGATGAGTGCATCGAGCAGATCGACATCGGCGGCCCGTCGATGGTGCGCGCGTCCGCCAAGAACCACGCGAGCGTCGCCATCGTCACCAGCCCGTCGTCGTACGACGCGGTGCTGGCGGCCGTGGCCGACGGCGGGTTCACGCTCGAGCAGCGCAAGCGGCTCGCCGCCGAGGCGTTCGTGCACACGGCCGACTACGACAACGCGGTCGCCAACTGGCTCGGCAACGTCTACGTCGACACCAGTGACGGCACCGGCTTCCCGGCCTGGACCGGCGCGACGTTCACCAAGTCGGCGACGCTGCGCTACGGCGAGAACCCGCACCAGAAGGCCGCGGTCTACACGCACTGGCGCCCGGGCCTCGCGAGCGCCGAGCAGCTCGGCGGCAAGGAGATGTCGTACAACAACTACGTCGACACCGACGCCGCCGTCCGCGCCGCCCACGACCACGGTGACCAGCCGACCGTCGCGATCATCAAGCACGCCAATCCCTGTGGTATCGCTGTAGGTTCGGACGTCGCCGAGGCTCACCGCAAGGCGCACGAGTGCGACCCGCTGTCGGCGTACGGCGGCATCATCGCCACCAACCGGCCCGTCACGAAGGCGATGGCCGAGACCGTCAAGGACATCTTCACCGAGGTCGTCGCGGCGCCCGACTTCGAGCCCGAGGCGCTCGAGCTGCTGAAGACCAAGAAGAACCTGCGGCTGCTCAAGCTGCCCGCCGACATGGCGAAGTACGCGGACCCGATCGAGACGCGGGCCATCAGCGGCGGTCTGCTCGTGCAGCAGCCCGACCGCCTCGACGCGGTCGTCGAGGGCGACATCCCGGGCGGCGACGACGCCTCGCGCTGGCGTCTGGTCGCGGGGGAGGCGGCCGACGAGTCGACGCTCGCCGACCTGCAGTTCGCCTGGAAGGCCATCCGTGCGGTGAAGTCCAACGCGATCCTGCTCGCCAAGGACGGCGCGTCGGTCGGTGTCGGCATGGGTCAGGTCAACCGGGTCGACTCGTGCGAGCTCGCGGTCAAGCGCGCCGGCGAGGAGCGTGCCCGCGGTGCGGTGGCGGCGTCCGACGCGTTCTTCCCGTTCGCCGACGGGCTGCAGGTGCTGCTCGACGCCGGCGTGAAAGCCGTTGTCGCGCCTGGTGGTTCGAAGCGCGACCCCGAGGTGGTCGAGGCGGCCGAGAAGGCCGGCGTCACGCTCTACTTCACCGGAACCCGCCATTTCGCGCACTGAGTCGTCTCGCGTCACTCCGCCTCCGGTCGACGTCGCCGGCTCCGTCGATTCGGCAGCGTCGTGACGCGGCCGGACGCGCACAGCACGACCCGCTCGGCGTCCGTCACCAGGCGGGCGCCGAGCGGGCGTGCGCTCGCGCTGATCGGCGCGGCCACCTCCGGCTCGCTGCTGTCGGTGCAGTCGCGGATGAACGGGGTCATCAGCGAGCACAGCGGCCGCCCGGTCGAGGCGGCGCTGTGGAGCTTCGGCTCCGGACTCGTCGTACTCACGTTGATGGTGCTGCTCGTGCCGCGGATTCGTCGCGCGCTCGCCGAGATCCCGAAAGCGTTGCGCGACAACAGACTTCGCTGGTGGCAGTGCATCGGCGGAGCGTCCGGCGGCCTGCTGGTGGCCGTGCAGTCGTGGTCGGTGCCGCTCGTCGGCGTCGCGATCTTCAGCATCGGCGTCGTCGGCGGGCAGACCCTCAGCGCGCTCGTGGTCGACCGTGCCGGGCTCGGGCCGGGCGGCGTACAGCACATCACCGTGGCGCGGGTCGCCGCAGCAGCACTCGCGGTCATCGGCGTGGTCGTGTCGGCCACAGCGCACAGCGGAGGGCAGGACGTGTCGTTCGCTCCGGCCGCCGCCGCGTTCGGGGTCGGGCTGCTGCTCGCGGCCCAGCAGGCGGTCAACGGCCGCGTCAACAAGGTGGTCGGTCACACCATGGCGACGACCTGGCAGAACTTCTTCGTCGGCGTGGTCGTGCTGGTGCTGGTCGCCGCAGTGCAGGCGATCGTGTCCGAGGGGCCGTGGACGCTGCCGACCGGCGCCCCCTGGTGGGCGTGGTTCGGTGGGCTGCTCGGCATCGGCGTCATCGGCATCATGGCGTGGGCCGTGGGTGAGATCGGCGTGCTCGTGTTCGGTCTCGTGTCGGTCGCCGGTCAGCTGCTCGCAGCGCTCGTGCTCGACCTCATCGACGCGTCCGCACGCGACGACGTCGGCGTACAGCTGGTCCTCGGCCTGCTCATCACGCTCGTCGCGGCGGCCGGCGCCGGGTGGGCCGCCTCGCGCGCCTGAGCCGCAAAACCGTTGGGCGACAACGGGTCCGAGGTGGTACGCCTGTGCCGTGACCTCCACGGACGTGACCTGGCCGCGGCGCACCGAGCGTCTGCTCCTTCGCCCCTACCTCGACGCCGATGCCGACCGCCTGGTGCAGATCCGCAACCAGCCCGACGTGTGGCGGTGGCTGATGAAGACCCGTGTCGACCCGACCGAGCTCGTCGCGGGGTGGGAGAAGTCCGTGACCGATCCGCACGACCACTCGGCGGTGATCGAGCTCGACGGCACGGTCATCGGCTGGGTCAACCTCGAGGTCGAGGACGGCATGGGACAGGACCGCACCGAGGCGTCCCAGCGGGTCGAGGCGCTGCTCGGCTACGTCATCGATCCTGCGTACGCCGGCCGCGGCTTCGCGGGGGAGGCCGCAGCCGAGATGGTCGCGGTGGCGTTCGAGGAGGTCGGCGTACGCCGGGTGACGGCCGGCTGCTTCGCCGACAACACCCCGTCCTGGCGGATCATGGAGTCGCTCGGGATGCGGCGCGAGCAGCACGGCGTCGAGGACTCCTGGCACAGCGAGCTCGGCTGGGTCGACGGCTACACCTACGGGATCCTGCAGCGCGAGTGGCACGAGCGCGACTGGCGTACCACCGCCTGAGCCCGAGCCCCAGGCGAGATGTGACTTCAAGGGCTGCTATGCGCACTCGTGAAGTCACATCTCGCCCTGGGAGTGGGGGCTCGGGGCGTGCCAGCATGGGGGCATGCGCTCGACCATCCGGGAGTACCGCACCGGCGACCGCGGGGTCGTCCTCGACATCACCACCGACTGCCGCGACGTCGTCGCCGACGAGGGCGACGGCCTGCTGCACGTGTTCGTGCCGCACGCCACCGCCGGCATCGCGATCATCGAGACCGGCGCGGGCAGCGACGACGACCTGCTCGCTGCGCTCGCCGACCTGCTGCCCGCCGACGACCGCTGGTCACACCGGCACGGCAGCCGCGGTCACGGCAGGTCACATGTCATGCCGGCGCTCGTGCCGCCGTACGCCACCGTGCCCGTCATCGACGGACGTCTCGCCCTCGGCACCTGGCAGAGCATCTGCCTGGTCGACCTCAACGTCGACAACCTCGACCGCAGCGTGCGCCTGTCGTTCCTGCCGGGCTGATCCGAGCAGAGCTCGGCCCCTCGCCAGGCCGAGTGCGCATGTCGCGCTAGTTGAGCGGGCCGGCAACGAGCGCGACATGCGCACTCGACCGGAAGAGGCGGCGGCTCGTCAGATCCAGCGGGCGAAGCAGCGGCAGTCGGGCTCCTCGCGGTAGTAGCCGTAGGCCGGGATCGGCACGTAGCCGGCGCTCTCGTACAGCGCGATGGCCTCGGGCTGGGCGGTGCCGGTCTCGAGGATGACGCGGCTGAACCCGCGGCCCCGGGCGTAGGTCTCGATCGCCTCGAGCAGGCGTCGCCCGTGACCCTCACGCCGGCGCGACGGCCGGACGAACATCCGCTTGAGCTCGGCGTCGGCTCCGTGGATGCGCATACCGGCGCACCCGACGAGGCCTTGTGAGTCGGAGGCGACCAGGAACGTGCCCGACGGGGGAGCGAACTGGTGAGGGGAGACCGGTGTGGCGTCGCCCTCGCCGCCGTAGCGGCGGGACAGGTCGGCCGTCAGCTCGGCGACCAGCTCCTGGGCCACCGGGTCGTCGTAGGGGACGCTCTGGAGCGTCCAGCCGGGTGCATACCTCACCGTGGCAGGATAAGCACCCGTGACGGCGACGCTGATGGACGGTAAGGCCACTCTGGCCACGATCAAGAACGAGCTGCGCGAGCGGGTGGCCGCTCTGCAGGCCCAGGGCATCACGCCCGGGCTCGGCACGGTGCTGGTGGGCGACGACCCGGGCTCGCACTGGTACGTCGGGGCCAAGCACAAGGACTGCGCCTCGATCGGGATCACCTCCATCCGCAAGGACCTCCCGGCGAGCGCGACCCAGGCCGAGGTCGAGGCCGTCATCGACGAGCTCAACGCCGACCCGGCCTGCACCGGCTTCCTCGTCCAGCAGCCGACCGGCCTCGATGAGTTCGCCCTGTTGTCGCGCGTCGCGCCCGACAAGGACGTCGACGGTCTGCACCCGGTCAACCTCGGCAAGCTCGTCCTCGGCGAGGACGGTCCGCTGCCGTGCACGCCCATCGGGGCGATCGAGCTGTTGCGCCGGTACGACGTGCCGATCGCCGGCGCCGACGTCGTGGTGGTCGGTCGCGGGCTGACGGTCGGCCGGCCGCTCGGTCTGCTGCTGACCCGGCGTTCGGAGAACGCCACGACCACGCTGTGCCACACGGGCACCCGCGACCTGGCCGCACACGTGCGGGAGGCCGACATCGTGGTGGCCGCGGCCGGCGTCCCCGGTCTCATCACCCATGACATGGTCAAGCCCGGTGCGGCCGTGCTCGACGTGGGCGTCTCGCGCGTCGACGGCAAGATCGCCGGCGACGTCGCGGACGACGTGGCCGAGGTCGCCGGGTTCGTCTCGCCCAACCCGGGCGGCGTCGGACCGATGACCCGCGCGATGCTCCTCACCAACGTCGTCGCTGCCGCCGAACGGCAGGCGGGGTGATCCCGAGCCGGCTCGGGCCGGTGTGGTGGGTCCTCGTCGCGGGGTGCCTGACCTCGGTGGTCCTGATGCTCGTCGGCCCCGTGCGCGCCGGGGGCTACCTGCTGGCCGCCGTGCTCGCCCTCGTCGGCCTCGCTCGCCTCGCGCTCCCGGCCGGTCTGTGCGACGGGGTGGCAGTGCGTTCGCGGGGGCTCGACGCGGCGACGTACGCCGCGCTCGCGGTCGCGGTCGTCGTGATCTTCGCGCAGGTCAAGCTGCCGTAGCCCGTCGAACAGGAGGGAGCCGCCATGGTCGGACGCCAGGACCGTCACGACGGCGACCCGCGTCGCCGGCTGCTGCTCGACATCGGTGCCACCCTGCTCGGGGGCGGTACGCCGGTCGGTGACGTCGAGGACGAGCTGCGGGCGCTCGGCCGTCCCATCGGTGCGCCCGAGGTGCAGGTGGCGGCGTGGTCGACGGGGCTGTTCGTCGGGCTCAGCCCCGACTCCAGCACCGCCGTGCAGTCGGCCGGCGCGGGGCTGCGGTTCGACCAGGTGTCCGATGTCTTCGACGTGATCCAGCGGCTGCGGACCGGGCGGCTCGACGTCGCGGCCGCTCAGGTCGAGCTCGCCGAGATCCGCCGCGAGCCTCCGCCGTGGCCGGTGTGGGTGGCCGAGCTCGGGGCGGTCCCGATCGGCGTCGGTCTGTGCCTGCTGCTGCAGCCCTCAGCGGTCAACGTGCTGTTCGCCGCGCTCGGCTCGCTCGTGGTCGCCGGCCTCCTCGCCATCACCAGGCGGTGGCCGTCGTTGCGCAGCCTCCTGCCGGTCGCCTCGGCGTTCTTGGTCTCGCTCGTCGTGCTCGGTGCGTTCAACGCCGGGTGGCTCGACGGGCCGCTGCGCACCATCGTCGCGACGCTCGCGCTGCTGCTGCCGGGCAGTGAGATCGTGACCGGTCTGACCGAGACGGCCTCCCGCGCCGTCTCGGCAGGAGCGTCCCGGCTCGTCGCGGCCCTGGTGCAGCTCGCGCTCTTCTTCGCCGGTGTCGTCGGCGCCGCCGCTGTCACCGGCACCTCCCTGTCGCACCTGGACAACGAGCAGATCGCCCATCCCGGCTGGTGGCCCTCGGTGCTGGGCGTGGCGCTGGCGACGGTCGGGCTGGTCATCAACTTCTACCCGCCGCTGGAGCACATCGGCTCGACGGTCGCGGTCATCGCGGTGGCCGCGCTCGCCCAGGTCGGGCTGGGCGCGGTCCACGGTGCGGCCCTCGGCGGTCTGGCCGGAGCGCTCGCTGCCGCCGTGACCGCCGTCGTCATCTCACGCCTGCCGCACGGCCCGATGTGGCGCATCACCTACCTGCCGGCGTTCCTCGTCGTCGCGCCCGGGTCGTTCGGGCTGCTCAACGCCTCGCAGGTCGAGCTCGGCAGCGGTGACACGGCGGCCGACGGCGTGTTCGCAGCGCTCGCGGCGTTCTTCAGCATCGCGATCGGTGCCCTCATCGGCGCGGTGATCGCCCGTGCGTCCGACCGCGGCGTCCGCCATGCGCCGCCGCCGACGAGCGGACCGGCACACCCCTGAGGGTGCTGTACGACGAAGGGCCCGGTCCACCTCGGACCGGGCCCTTCGTCGTACAGCGGGGTGGCTCAGATGAGGCCGAGCTTCTTGACGGTGTCGCGCTCGCCCTCGAGCTCCTTGACGGAGGCGTCGATCTTGCCGCGCGAGAACTCGTCGATCTCCAGGCCCTGGACGATGGTCCACTCGCCGTCCTTGACCGTCACCGGGAAGGAGGAGATGAGGCCCTCGGGCACGTCGTACGAGCCGTCGGAGACGACCGACATGGAGGTCCAGTCGCCCTCGGCGGTGCCGAGCTGCCAGTCGCGGGCGTGGTCGATCGTGGCGGACGCGGCCGAGGCGGCCGAGGAGGCGCCGCGGGCGTCGATGATCGCCGCGCCGCGCTTGGCGACGGTCGGGATGTAGGTGCCCTCCAGCCACTCCTGGTCGTTGACCAGCTCGGCGGCGTTCTGACCCTTGACCTCGGCGTGGAACAGGTCGGGGTACTGGGTCGCGGAGTGGTTGCCCCAGATCGTCATCTTCTTGATGTCGGCCACGGTGGCGCCGGTCTTGGCCGCGAGCTGGGCGATGGCGCGGTTGTGGTCCAGACGCGTCAGCGCGGAGAAGCGCGAGGACGGGATGTCGGGCGCGTTGCTCTGCGCGATCAGCGCGTTGGTGTTGGCCGGGTTGCCGGTGACGGTGACCTTGATGTCGTCGGCCGCGACCTCGTTGAGGGCCTTGCCCTGCGGGGCGAAGATGCCGCCGTTGGCCTCGAGCAGGTCGCCGCGCTCCATGCCCGGACCGCGCGGACGCGCACCGACGAGGAGGGCGTGGTTGACGCCGTCGAAGACCTTGGTGGGGTCGTCGCCGATCTCGACACCGGCGAGCGTCGGGAACGCGCTGTCGTCGAGCTCCATGACGACGCCCTCGAGGGCCTTCAGCGCGGGCGTGATCTCGAGCAGGCGGAGCTCGACGGGCTGGTCCTGCCCGAACAGCGCACCGCTGGCGATGCGGAACAGAAGGCTGTAGCCGATGTTGCCGGCTGCGCCGGTGACGGCGACCTTGATGGGCGTGGTGCTCACGGATTCCCCTTCGAGCAGGCGTGGGTCAATAACGTCTCGGACCGTAGCAGCGCAAGGGCGCCGCTCCGGCATCGGTCTCAACGTCTCACCTCACGGACGGCCGCTACAACCAATCGTGAGGATATGAATAACGTGCGATTATGAGTGATCTTTCCTTCGCGTACTGGGTGCCCAACGTGTCCGGCGGGCTGGTGGTCAGCACGCTGCCGCAGCGCACCGACCACAGCCCTGCGTACAACATCGACACCGCGCAGACCGCCGAGCGTCGTACGAGCGTCGGTCACCGCCGCCTTTAGGGTGGTGCGCTGTGACGCGCGTACCCGACACCCAGCCCTTCGTCCCGGTCCTGCTCGGGGCCGACGCCTCGACGTACAGCCTGGCCCGCAGCTTTCACGAGGAGTACGACGTCGTCTCGGTCGCGGTGTCGCGGCTGGGTGCGGGGGCGGTGGCCAGCTCGCGCATCATCGAGACCTCGCGGGTGTCCGACCTGGACGACCCCGAGGCACTGGTCGCGCACCTCACCGAGCTGGGCGAGCGATTCGGTGACACGCCGCTGATCCTGCTCAGCAGCACCGACTTCCTCGTCCGCCGGATCGTCGAGCTGCGTGACCGGCTGGAGCCGCGCTACACGATCCCCTACACCTCGCTCGCGCTCATCGAGAAGATGACCGACAAGGCGGAGTTCAGCCGGCTGTGCACCGAGCTCGGCATCGCCCACCCCGAGACCGTCGTCTACGACGTGCGACGGCACGACGAGCTCAAGGACGACCCGCAGCTGCTGGCCGGGCTGGAGTTCCCGATCATCGCCAAGACCGGCAACAGCGCGCTCTACCACCAGTACGACTTCGTCGGGAAGCAGAAGGTCCACACGGCCGCCTCACGCGAGGACCTGCTCGACCTGATGCAGCGGGTGCACGACAGCGGCTACCCGGGCACGTTCATCCTGCAGGACATGATCCCCGGCTACGACGAGGGCATGCGCATCCTCACGACCTACAGCGACCAGCGCGGCAAGGTGCGGTTCGCGTCGTTCGGGCAGGTGCTCATGGAGGAGCACCTGCCGGCCACGCTCGGCGTCCCCGCAGCGATCATCACCGGTCACAACCACGACGTCGTGCAGGAGGCCACGCGGCTGCTCGAGCACGTCGGATGGACCGGCTTCGCCAACTTCGACCTCAAGTACGACCCGCGCGACGGGCGCACCAAGTTCTTCGAGCTCAACCCGCGCCTGGGCCGCTCCAACTTCTACGTCACCGCGTCCGGTCACAACCCGGTCCGCTACTACGTCGAGGAGCACGTCGAGGGGTCCGACCTGTCCGACGAGCCGGCGCTGCTGGAGTCGTCCAAGGAGGAGCTCTACACCTCGCTGCCGGTGCCGCTGCTGCTGCGTTATCTGCCGGGCGATCTGCGCAAGAAGGTCGTCTCGATGGTCGCCCGCGGCCGGGTCACCAACCCCCTGATGTACGCCCGCGACCCGCACCCCAAGCGCTGGGCCTACGTCATGGCGTACGGCGCCAACCAGGTGCGCAAGTACGCCCGCGTCTACCCGCCGCCGAAGCGTGAGAAGTGATGACCACCAAAGACATTCCCGCTGGTCGAGTAGGCGAGCCCCCCAGGGCGAGCCGTATCGAGACCGAGGCTCGGGTCACCCCCGAGCAGGGCTGGTCCTCGCCGACGGTCGGCATCATGGGCGGTCTCGGTCCGCTCGCCGGTGCGACCTTCCTGCGCGTGCTCACGCTGCTGACGCCTGCCACGAACGACCAGGAGCACCTGGACGCCGTGCTGCTCAGCCACGCGACGACGCCTGACCGCACCGCGCGCATCAAGGACGCCTCGGCGCCCGACCCGACGCCCGTGCTGCTCGCGGATGCGTTGCGGCTGCAGGCGATCGGGGCCGCGTTCATCGCGGTGCCGTGCAACACCGCCCACGAGTTCTTGCACCAGGTGCAGGGCCAGGTCGAGGTCCCGCTGATCGACATCGTCGACGTGACTGCGGCGGCGGCAGCCGAGCGGGCTCGTACGACGTCGGGGGAGTCCGCACCGCGCGTCGGCGTCCTCGCGACCGACGGCACCCGAGCGGCCGGCATCTACGCCACCGCGCTGCGCGACCTCGGCGTCGAGCCGGTCGACACGACCGACGACGAGCAGCGCGAGGTCATGCGGATCATCTACGACCAGGTCAAGGCCGGGCAGCCGTCCGACCTCGACGCGCTGCTCCGACTCGTCGACGCGATGGTCGAGAAGGGTTGTGCCGCAGTGGTTCTCGGCTGCACCGAGCTGTCGGTCGCGTACGACGAGCACCGCCTCTCGTCCGACCCGCGCCTGGTCGACTCGGTCGACTCGCTGGCGCGGGCGACGATCACCCGCGCCGGGCGTACGCCGCTCGCCTGAGCCGCGCCGGCCCGAGCTGGGGGTCGTAGCGGGAGCCATACCTCCCATGACGACCCCCACCCCTACGCAGTACGGCGCACCTCGGCGGCGAGCGCTGCGCGCACCTGCTCCATGAACTGGCTCTCGTAAAGACGCAGGCCCAGGACGGGGATCCGCAGAACAGCGTCACCGCCGAGGACGACCGCGTTCTGCCGCAGAGCATCGTCGACGGGGGTGAGCCCGCTGAAGTGCTGAGCGCCGTCCACCTCGACGACGACCGCGCGGTCACGCCAACGCACGTCGAGGTAGACGCGGCTCTTGCCCTCGCGGCGCACGACCTGCCGCTCAGGCTCAGGGAGGCCGTACTGGCGGCAGAGTCGGGCGAAGTCGAGCTCTCCCAACGACTCGGCTCCGGCGCACACGTCTCGGATGATCTGCCCGAGGAAGGCGGCGTTGCGCACGTACGACATCTGGTCCCATGCCTCGAGCAGCGCCGGCTTGGCCACCAGCCGCTGTTGCACGGCCATCGCGATGAACGTCGCCGCCTGTCGGTCGGACACCGCCCACACAGCGGCGCGGATCGTCGCGATCTCCGTGCGCGTACGTGGTAGAGCGTGGGTTGTGAGCGCCTCGAGTGCGCGCACGGCATGGATCCTGACTCCGGGTACCCGGCGCACCTTCTTGTGGTGCGGGACCGACACGTCGATCACCTCCTGGCTCCAGCCCTTGAGCCCTGCCTGGAGCAGCGCCGTCACTCCGTCGAGCCGTGCTCCGGCGCCGACCTCGAACACGGCTGACCACCGGTCCGCGAGCTCTTGCTCCACCGGCGGGATGAACACGGTCTGATGCCCCCGAACGGACCACCGTCCGGCTGCCACCTCCTCGCGGACGTCGTAGCGAGTGACGCCACGAGCCCTCAGCTGGGCGCGCGAGAGCGCCCCACCTTGCGCCGCAGCGACGTCGGCGGTCACAGCTGCGCGCCATGCGCGGCGCGGTCGTCTCTTCGAGGGCTCGTCCACGGACACGGAGTGTGCCGGGCGTGGCAGATCGGCGCGGGCGGCCTGTGGACAACTCCGGAACGAGCAGGAACTGGGGGTCCAGGGGGGAGTCATGGCTCCCCGTGCGACCCCCAGCTCCTCAGCGGGTGGTCGGGAGCCAGTCCAGGATCGCGCCGGCCGCGGCCTGCGGGCTCAGCGAGGTGTTGTCGAGCCGCAGGTGGGGCATGCGCGCGAGCAGCGCGTCGGCCGCGGACGGGTCGTCGGGGGCGGTGTGCATCCGATAGGTCGCGTGGGTCGAACGTACGTGGTCGTCCGACCAGGCGAGGTCGCGCTTCGACGGCTTGGCCGCGATCCGGTCGGCACCGCGGTTGCGGGCCAGGCGTGTGTCGAGGTCGGCCTGCAGCTCGACGGCCGAGACGGGCAGGCCGGCGTCGGCGTACGGCGCGATCAGTCGCTCGACCTCAGCGACGTCCTCGACCAGGTCGACGGCGAAGGCGTAGGTGAAGACCAGGCGGGTTCCCGAGGCGGCTGCCTCCTCGATGACCCGGCGGCGGAACTCGGCGTTCAGGAGGTTGAACGGGGGTGTGCCGTGGTCGAACACCTCGATCAGCGGCTCGATCGTGTGGTGGTTGTGGAAGAGGCGGAAGCCCGAGCGCGCGCAGACCGCCCGGCCGACCGTCATCTTGCCGACGGCCGGCGGGCCGAAGATCAGCAGCAGCTCCCCGTCTCGCATGGCGGGGAGGCTACCGAAGGGCGCCGCACGAACCGGCCGACCGATTCACGGGCCGCGCAGGCGGAGGCGTAGCCTGCTGGGGCCGCCACCGCGCGCCGTTCCACCTCATCCCACAGGAGCCAGAAGTCAGCATGGAGAAGATCAAGGTCAAGAACCCCGTCGTCGAGCTCGACGGCGACGAGATGACGCGCATCATCTGGCAGTTCATCAAGGACCGGCTGATTCACCCTTACCTCGATGTTGACCTGAAGTACTTCGACCTGGGCATCGAGAACCGCGACGCGACCGACGACCAGGTGACCATCGACTCCGCCAACGCCATCAAGGAGTACGGCGTCGGCGTCAAGTGCGCGACGATCACCCCGGACGAGGCCCGTGTCGAGGAGTTCGGCCTCAAGGAGATGTGGAAGAGCCCCAACGGCACGATCCGCAACATCCTCGGCGGCGTGATCTTCCGCGAGCCGATCATCATCAGCAACGTGCCGCGCCTGGTGCCGGGCTGGACGAAGCCGATCATCATCGGTCGCCACGCCCACGGTGACCAGTACAAGTCGCAGAACTTCAAGGTCCCCGGCCCGGGCACCGTCACCATCACCTACACGCCCGCCGACGGCGGTGAGCCGCAGGTCCACGAGGTCGCCCAGTACGACGAGAACGGCGGCGTCGCGATGGCGATGTACAACTACAACAAGTCGATCGAGGACTTCGCTCGCGCGTCGTTCAACTACGGCCTGCAGCGCAAGGTGCCGGTCTACATGTCGACCAAGAACACCATCCTCAAGGCCTACGACGGCGCCTTCAAGGACATCTTCCAGGAGGTGTTCGACAAGGAGTTCAAGCCGCAGTTCGACGCGCTCGGCCTGACGTACGAGCACCGCCTGATCGACGACATGGTCGCCTCCGCGATGAAGTGGGAGGGCGGCTACGTCTGGGCCTGCAAGAACTACGACGGTGACGTGCAGTCCGACACCGTGGCGCAAGGCTTCGGCTCGCTCGGTCTGATGACCTCGGTTTTGATGAGCCCCGACGGCAAGACGGTCGAGGCCGAGGCGGCCCACGGCACGGTGACCCGTCACTACCGCCAGCACCAGCAGGGCAAGGCGACCTCCACCAACCCGATCGCCTCGATCTTCGCGTGGACCCGTGGCCTGGCTCACCGCGGCAAGCTCGACGGCACCCCCGAGGTCACCCAGTTCGCCGAGACCCTCGAGCGCGTCTGCATCGAGACGGTCGAGGAGGGCAAGATGACCAAGGACCTCGCCCTGCTCATCAGCAAGGACCAGCCGTTCCTCACGACCGAGGAGTTCCTCGCCGCCCTGGACGAGAACCTCCAGAAGGCGATGGCCTGACGGTCTTGCGCCTGATCAGCGCCAACGTCAACGGGATTCGCGCGACGCTGCGCCGCGGCGGGCTCGACTGGCTCGCCGCTCAGCAGCCCGACGTGGTGACGCTGCAAGAGGTGCGCGCCACCTCCGAGCAGCTGTCCGCCGCGCTCGAGCAGACCCCGTTCGACACCTGGCACATCGTCGACGCGCCCGGCCCTGCGGCCGGGCGCGCCGGCGTGGCCGTGCTCAGCCGGCTGCCCGTCGTACGCCGGTCGGCTCACCTCCCCGGGCTGCCCGACGAGGGCCGCTGGGTCGAGGCCGACATCCGTACCGAGAGCGGCGACTGCGTCACCGTGATCTCGACCTACGTCCACACCGGTGAGGCCGGCACCCCCAAGCAGGACGACAAGTACGCCCTGCTCGACGCGGCCACCACGCGTCTCGCGCAGCTGCGCGACGGGCACGTGGTGCTGACCGGTGACCTCAACGTGTGCCACACCCAGCGCGATCTGAAGAACTGGAAGGGCAACCGCGGCAAGGCGGGGTTCCTCCCGGACGAGCAGGCGCGTCTGAGCACCTGGTTCGACGACGGGTGGGTCGACGTCGGCCGGGCGTACGCCGGTGACGTCGACGGCCCCTACACGTGGTGGTCCTGGCGGGGCAAGGCGTTCGACAACGACGCCGGCTGGCGCATCGACTACCAGATCGCGAGTCCCGCACTGGGCGCTCTGGTCAAGCACGCCGAGGTCGGTCGTGCGGCGACCTACGCAGAGCGCTGGAGCGATCACGCCGCGGTCGTCGTCGACTACGTCCTGGACTGACAGACTGGGCGCGACCGCCCACGAGACGAGGAGGCCGGGATGACCAACCGCAGGCCGGTGGAGTGCTGGCTGACCGACATGGACGGCGTCCTCGTGCACGAGGAGCAGGCGATCCCGGGCGCCGCAGACTTCCTCAAGCGGCTCCAGGACGCCGGTCGCCGCTTCCTGGTGCTGACCAACAACTCGATCTACACCCCGCGTGACCTGCGAGCGCGGCTGAGCGCTTCGGGCATCGACCTGCCCGAGGAGTCGATCTGGACGTCGGCGCTCGCGACCGCGCAGTTCCTGCAGGACCAGCGCGAGGGCGGGTCCGCATACGTCATCGGTGAGGCCGGACTCACGACGGCGCTGCACGACGCCGGCTACATCATGACCGAGCGCGACCCCGACTACGTCGTGCTGGGCGAGACGCGCACGTACTCCTTCGAGGCGATCACGCGCGCGATCCGGCTCATCGAGGACGGCGCCCGGTTCATCGCGACCAACCCCGACGCGACCGGCCCGAGCCCGCAGGGGCCGCTGCCGGCCACCGGCTCCATCGCGGCGCTGATCACCAAGGCGACGGGCGTCGAGCCGTACTACGTCGGCAAGCCCAACCCGCTGATGATGCGCAGCGCCCTCAACCGCATCGACGCCCACTCCGAGACGACGGTGATGATCGGCGACCGCATGGACACCGACATCGTCAGCGGCCTCGAGGCGGGCCTGCGCACGATCCTGGTGCTGACCGGCTCGACCCGGCCGCACCAGGTCGACCGGCACCCGTTCGTGCCGACGCGGGTGGTCGAGTCGATCGCCGACGTCGTCCCGCTCATCGAGCAGTTCGCACCGGCCGCGGAATAAGCGCCCGGCGCCCGAGGCTGGGCCTCACATGAGCCTCTCCCTGCCGCTGGGTGTCGCCCGCTGGCCGCGGCCCGGCGCCGTCAACGCCGTGCACGACGTCATCGACCAGGCGCGCACGGTGCACGACCTGGGTGTTGATGCGGTCTGGTTCGGCCAGACGTACGACCTGGACTCGCTCTCGCTCGCGGCGACCGTCGGCGCGAGCGTGCCCGGCCTTCGGGTCGGCACGTCGGTCGTGCCGATCAATCCGCGCCATCCGGTGGTGGTCGCCTCGCAGGCGATGACCGCGCAGGCGGCGAGCCACGGCCGCTTCACGCTGGGCCTCGGGCTGGGCGGCAAGGCCCTGGAGCAGCGGACGTTCGGACTCACGACGGAGCGGCCGATCGCGCGGCTGCGCGAGTACCTGCGGGTGCTGCACGACCTCATCGAGGGTGACGGCGCCGACTTCGAGGGCGAGACGCTGACGGCGCGCCCGGTGCTGCCGACCACCGTGGCCGGCGGCAGCGGCGTACCCGTCCTGGTCGCCGCGATGGGTCCGCAGGCGGTGCGAGCCACGGGCGAGCTGGCCGACGGCTCGATCCCGTTCCTCGCCGGCCCGCGGTTCATCGGCAGCCGGCTGCGGCCCGATCTGGACCGGACGGCCGCTCGGGCCGGACGTCCGACGCCGACGATCGCCGCGGGCGTCGTCACAGTCGTGACCGACGACGTCGAGACGGTCCGTGCGACGGCCCTGGAGCAGATGGCGTTCTACGAGACGCTGCCCTCTTACCGCGCGGTCCTGGACGCCGAGGGCGCCGAGCGCGCAGCCGACATGGCGCTCATCGGCGACGAGGAGACCGTCGCCGCCGGCCTCCAGCGGTACGCCGACGCCGGAGTCACCGAGATCTACGCGACGCAGACCGACCTGGGCGGGCCGCAGAGTCAGCGCCGCACCTGGGAGCTGCTCGGTGCGCTCCGCGGACGAGCTCGCCGTCAGGCGTCCTGAGCGTCGAGGTCGCTGCGCGGGGCGACGATCAGGTGCACGCCGAGGTCGGCGATGGCACGGCGCGCGTCGTCACCCAGCTCGGCGTCGGTGACGAGTGTGTCGACCTGGTCGAGCATCGCGATGGTCTGCAGGCCGACGACGCCCCACTTGCTGTGGTCGGCGACGACGACGATCTTCTGCGCACACTTGATGAGCGCCCGATTGGTCTGTGCTTCTTGAAGATTCGGCGTCGTGAGCCCCGCGGCGAGGTCGATGCCGTGGACGCCGAGGATGAGCGTCTCGACGTGCATGGTGGCGAGCATCGCGTTGGCGACGGGCCCTGCGAGGGCGTCCGACGGCGTACGCACACCGCCGGTGAGCACGACGAGCTGGTCGTCGCGGACGGGGTCGTACAGCAGCTCGGCGACGCGCGGCGAGTTGGTGACGACGGTCAGTCGCTTGATCGGCCGCAGCTCGTCGGCGACGGCGTAGGCGGTCGTGCCCGCCGAGACCGCGATGGTGCTTCCGGGCGCGATCAGCGACGCGGCCGTCCGGGCGATCTCGGACTTGCGGACCGGGTTCATCTCCGACTTCACCGAGAAGCCCGGCTCGTCCGGGTGGCGCTCGCCGACCGCGGCGGCGCCGCCGTGGACCTTCAGGACGAGCTTCTTGCCGGCGAGCGTCTCGATGTCGCGGCGAACCGTCATGTCGGAGACGCCGAGCGCCGTGACGAGCTCGGAGACGCGGACGCCGCCGTTCTGCTCGACCTCCCGCAGGATCAGCTCCTGCCGCTGTCGTGCCAGCATCGAACCTCCCAGCGTGCGTGGATGCGGCGGCGGTGACGCACAAGTAACAGGAACCGACACCGTACCTGTCAGGCAGTGGGCGTTCCCGCGTGTGAACGGCCGGGGTCGGGTGGGATCGTGGCAGGTCCGCACGGCACAATCAGCGCATGCCGTCGTTGGACACCACCACGCCCACGCCGAGGATCCTCTCGGGTATGCAGCCCACGCACGACTCGCTCCACCTGGGCAACTACCTCGGAGCGCAGGTCAGCTGGGTGCGGATGCAGTCCGACTTCGACGCGTTCTTCTGCGTGGTCGACCAGCACGCGCTGACCGTGGGCCCGACGCCCGAGGAGCTGCGCCGTCGTACGCGCGTCACCGCCGCCCAGTACCTCGCCGGTGGCATCGACCCCGAGCGCTCCACCGTCTTCGTCCAGAGCCACGTGCCCGAGCACTCCCAGCTCGCGTGGGTCCTCAACTGCCTGACCGGCTACGGCGAGGCCGCCCGCATGACGCAGTTCAAGGACAAGGCCGGCAAGCGCGGCACCGAGGGCACCAACGTCGGGCTGTTCACCTACCCGATGCTGATGGCCGCCGACATCCTGCTGTACGACGCGACGGCCGTCCCGGTGGGCGAGGACCAGCGCCAGCACCTCGAGCTCACCCGTGACCTGGCGCAGCGGTTCAACGCGCGCTACGGCACGACGTTCGTGATCCCCGAGGCCCACATCCCGGCCGAGACCGCCAAGATCATGTCGCTGCAGGAGCCCACCGCCAAGATGAGCAAGTCGGCCGACAACCAGGCCGGCAACCTGATGATGCTCGACGCGCCCAAGGCCAACACCAAGAAGATCAAGTCGGCCGTCACCGACACCGACAACGCCGTGCGCTACGACCCCGAGGCCAAGCCCGGCATCGCCAACCTGCTGCGCATCCACTCGGCGCTCTCGGGCGAGAAGGTCGACGCCCTCGTCGAGCAGTACGCCGGCGAGAACAAGTACGGCGCGCTCAAGACCGACGTCGCCGCGCTCGTCGCCGAGGTGCAGGAGCCGTTCAAGGCGCGCGTCGACGAGCTCGTCGGTGACCCGGCCGAGCTCGACCGGGTGCTCGCACGCGGTGCTGAGCGCGCGCGTGAGGTCGCCTCCGCGACGCTCGCTCGCGTGTACGACGCCGTCGGCTTCCTCCCCGCGGCTCGCTGACGTCGGGCAGAGTTCGATCCCATGACCCGCACGATTGGTGTCTCGATCCCGGTGCCCTCGCCGTACGGCGAGCAGCTGCAGGACGTACGCCGCGAGGTGGGCGACCCGCTCGCCGACGCCGTGCCCTCCCACGTGACGCTCATGCCCCCCACGCCCGTCGAGGACGCCGACCGTGACGCGCTGGCCGAGCACCTGGAGCGGTCGGCGTCGTGGGCCCGGCCGTTCCGGATGACCTTGCGCGGCACCGGCACCTTCCGGCCGATCTCGCCGGTGGTGTTCGTCGCGGTCGCCGAGGGCATCGGTGCGTGTGAGCTGCTCGAGCAGCAGGTGCGATCCGGTCCGGTCGAACGCCGCCTGGAGTTCCCTTACCACCCGCACGTCACGATCGCCCACGGCATCGACGAGGAGGCGCTGGACCGCGCGTTCGCCGCGCTGTCGTCGTACGAGTGCTCCTTCGAGGTCAACGGCTTCGACCTGTACGAGCACGGCGAGGACCAGGTGTGGCGATCCGTGCGGCGGTTCGCGTTCGGCGTGTGACCGCGGTCACGCAAGGTTGCCCTCACCGGGCGCGAACGAACGACGTGCCAGTAAAGTTCGCGACGTGGCAACGAACACCCTCCCCGCGAAGAAGCGGACGGGGAAGGTCGGCAGCACGATCTTCCTGAAGACGTTGATGGCCTCGACGGGCATCATCTTCGTCCTTTACGTCATCGCTCACATGTACGGCAACCTCAAGCTCTTCGCGGGGGAGGAGTCGTTCAACGAGTACTCCGAGCACCTGCGGACCTTCGGCGAGCCGATCCTGCCCCGGCACGGGCTACTCACGATCATCGAGGTCGTCCTCGTCCTCAGCCTGATCCTGCACGTCTACTCCGCAGCGCAGCTCGCCAAGCGTGCGAGCCAGGCCCGCCCCCAGAAGTACGCCGTCAAGAAGCGCGTCGCTCAGACCTTCTCGGCGCGCTGGATGCGCTGGGGCGGCCTCGCGCTGCTGCTGTTCGTGATCTGGCACATCATCAACTTCACCCTCCCCAAGGTGAACGTCGGTGACCAGGGCAACGGTCCGGACATCAAGCACAACCCGTACGCCCTGGTGGTCGACTCCTTCCAGGTCTGGTGGCTGACGCTGATCTACCTGCTGGCGATGGTCGCGCTCGGCATGCACCTGCGGCACGGCATCTGGAGCGCCTCGCAGACGCTCGGCCTCACGGGTACGGCGAGCGCTCGTCGTACGGCCAACCTGGTCGCGATCGCCGTCGCCCTGGTGGTCGCGGTCGGCTTCGTGCTGCCCCCGCTGTTCGTGCTCTTCGGCGTGATCGACTAAGGACTCATCGACCCATGACTGACACCCAGACCCAGGACCTCCCCGGCGGTGACATGTTCACCGTCGGCGAGCCGATCGCCGACACCAAGGCGCCGGGCGGCCCCATCGAGCAGATGTGGACCACGGCCAAGTTCGACAACAAGCTGGTCAACCCGGCCAACCGCCGCAAGCTGTCGGTGATCATCGTCGGCACCGGCCTGGCCGGTGCCTCGGCAGCCGCCACGCTCGGCGAGGCCGGCTACCACGTGAAGTCGTTCTGCTACCAGGACAGCCCGCGTCGCGCCCACTCGATCGCCGCGCAGGGCGGCATCAACGCCGCCAAGAACTACAACGACGACGGCGACTCGACCTACCGCCTCTTCTACGACACGGTCAAGGGCGGCGACTACCGCTCGCGTGAGACCAACGTCTACCGCCTGGCCGAGGTGTCGACCAACATCATCGACCAGTGCGTGGCGCAGGGCGTGCCGTTCGCCCGCGACTACGGCGGCCTGCTCGACAACCGCTCGTTCGGTGGTGTGCAGGTGGCCCGTACGTTCTACGCGCGTGGCCAGACGGGTCAGCAGCTGCTGATCGGCGCCTACCAGGCGATGGAGCGTCAGGTCGCGGCCGGCACGGTCGAGCAGTTCACCCGCCACGAGATGCTCGAGCTGATCGTCGTCAAGGGCAAGGCCCGCGGCATCATCGCCCGCGACATGGTCACCGGTGAGATCGAGACGCACCTGGCCGACGCCGTCGTCCTCGCCTCCGGCGGCTACGGCAACGTGTTCTTCCTGTCGACCAACGCGATGGGCTGCAACGTCACGGCCACCTGGCGCGCGCACCGCAAGGGCGCCTACTTCGGCAACCCGTGCTACACGCAGATCCACCCGACCTGCATCCCCGTGAGCGGCGACCACCAGTCCAAGCTCACGCTGATGTCGGAGTCGCTGCGCAACGACGGTCGCATCTGGGTGCCCAAGCGCCGCGAGGACTGCGACAAGGACCCGCGCGACATCGCCGAGGAGGACCGCGACTACTACCTGGAGCGCATCTACCCGGCGTTCGGCAACCTGGTCCCGCGCGACATCGCCTCGCGGCAGGCCAAGTACATGTGCGACGAGGGCCGCGGTGTCGGCCCGATGGTCGGCGACTTCCGTCGCGGCGTCTACCTCGACTTCTCCGACGCGCTGTCGCGCATGACGCGTGAGCAGATCGACGCCAAGTACGGCAACCTCTTCGACATGTACCAGCGCATCACCGGCGAGGACCCGCGGGTCGTCCCGATGCGCATCTACCCGGCCGTGCACTACACGATGGGTGGCCTGTGGGTCGACTACGACCTGGAGACCAACATCCCGGGCCTGTACGCCGCGGGCGAGGCCAACTTCTCCGACCACGGCGCCAACCGTCTCGGCGCCTCGTCGCTGATGCAGTGCCTGGCCGACGGCTACTTCGTCCTGCCCAACACGATCCGCAACTACCTCGCGTCCGGCCCGTACGAGCCGGTCAGCGAGGACGCTCCTGAGGTCGTCGAAGCACGTCAGTCCGTCGAGAGCCGCATCTCGACGCTGCTGTCGATCAACGGCGAGCGCTCGGTCGACTCCTTCCACAAGGAGCTCGGCAACATCATGTGGGAGTACTGCGGCATGGAGCGCACCGAGGAGGGCCTGCGCAAGGCCATCGACCTCATCCGCGCGCTCAAGGACGAGTTCTGGCGCAACGTGCGGGTGCTCGGCTCGGCCGACACGCTCAACCAGTCGCTAGAGAAGGCCGGCCGGGTGGCCGACTTCCTCGAGCTCGGCGAGCTCATGTGCATCGACGCCCTGCACCGTCGCGAGTCCTGCGGTGGTCACTTCCGTGCGGAGTCCCAGACCGAGGACGGCGAGGCGCTGCGTCACGACGAGGAGTTCGCGTACGTCGCGGCCTGGGAGTTCGGCGGCGAGGGCGGTGCACCGGTGCTCCACAAGGAAGACCTGGTCTACAACTTCATCGAGCTGAAGCAGCGGAGCTACAAGTAATGAACCTCACTCTGAAGATCTGGCGCCAGGAAGGTCCGAACGACTCCGGTCGCCTGGTGACCTACAAGGTCAGCGACATCACCGACGACATGTCGTTCCTGGAGATGCTCGACGTCCTCAACGAGCAGCTCACGGCCCAGGGCGAGGAGCCCGTCGCGTTCGACAGCGACTGCCGTGAGGGCATCTGCGGCATGTGCGGTCTGATGATCAGCGGTCAGGCGCACGGCCCGGAGGTCACCACGACCTGCCAGCTGCACATGCGTTCGTTCAAGGACGGCGACACCATCACCGTCGAGCCGTGGCGTGCCGAGGCGTTCCCGGTCGTGCGCGACCTGGTCGTCGACCGGTCGGCGTTCGACCGCATCATCCAGTCGGGCGGGTTCATCTCGGTCAACACCGGTGCTGCGCCGGAGGCCAACAACCTCCCTGTCGCCAAGCCGAAGGCCGACCGGGCCTTCGACGCCGCGACCTGCATCGGCTGCGGTGCGTGCGTGGCGGCCTGCCCCAACGCCTCGGGCATGCTGTTCCTCGGCGCCAAGATCACGCACCTGTCCGAGCTGCCGCAGGGCCAGTCCCAGCGTGACGCGCGCGTGGTGTCGATGGTCAACCAGCACGACCACGAGGGCTTCGGCGGCTGCACCAACATCGGTGAGTGCTCGGCCGCGTGCCCGAAGGAGATCCCGCTCGACGTGATCTCGACGCTCAACAGCGACTTCCGCAAGGCCAAGCAGGCCTGACGCAGTCGTCGTACGACGAGGGCCCGGTCCGCCAGCACGGCGGGCCGGGCCTTCCGCATGCGGCGAATCTCGTCTGTTCGGCAGTGCATGGAGTGCCGGACAGCCGAGATTCGTCAGAGGATGCGGCAGAAGGTGGCGAGCTGCACAGGTATGGGTGTGCTGCTCGCCAGCTTTCGCCGAGAGGCTCAGGCGGCGGCGGGGGAGCGGGTCGACCAGCTCGGCGAGATCACGGTGTCGTAGTAGGCGATGAGCTCCTCGACCAGCGACATCCACGAGCGGTCGGCGACCTTGGCCCGCGCGGCCGTACCCATCCGGTCACGCATCGAACCGTCGGCGACCAGGCCACCGACCGCCTGGCGGAGTGCACCGTCGTGGTCGGGGTCGAACAGCAGACCGGTCACGCCGGGCTTGACGATGTCGAGCGGGCCACCCGCGGCGGGAGCGACGACCGGCAGGCCCGCGGCCATCGCCTCCTGCAGTGTCTGCCCGAACGTCTCCTTGGTGCCGGTGTGCGCGAACACGTCGAGGGCGGCGTACGCCTGCGCCAGGGGCAGACCCGAGCGGTAGCCGAGGAAGCTCGCCTTCGGCAGCAACCGCTCCAGCGACGCACGCGACGGGCCGTCACCGACGATGCACAGGCTCACGCCCGGCAGGTCGGCGACCTCGGCGAGCCGGCGGACCTCCTTCTCGGGAGCCAGCCGGCCGACGTACCCGACGATTGTCTCGCCGGCGGGGGCGAGCATCTCGCGCAGGTCCTGCACGGCGCTCTCCTCGCGCCGGGCCGGGTCGAACATCTCGGTGTCGACGCCGCGACGCCACAGGGCCGTGCGGGGTACGCCGTGGCCGCGCAGCTCGCTCAGCGTCTGGGTGCTGGGGACGAGCGTGAGGTCGGCGAGCGTGTGCATGTGCCGGATCCAGCGCCAGGACGCCTTCTCGACGAAGCCGCCGGCGGGGCCGCCGTGCTGCTTGAGATAGCTCGGCATGTCGGTCTGGTAGATCGCGACGGCGGGGATGCGCAGGTTGCGGGCGGCGGCGAGGCCGCGTGCTCCCAGGCCGAACGGCGAGGCGGCGTGCACGACGTCCGGGCGGAAGTCCTTGAGGATCTTCTCGATGCCGTACGACGGAAGGCCCACCCGGAACTGGCGCAGCGTCACGCCCATCACCGTGTGGACGGGGAACCCGGCGTACGACGCGGGCGCCGGGCCGGGGCAGATCACCAGGGCGTCGTGCCCGGCTGCGCGCAGGCAGTCCAGGACGCGGCAGACGCTGGTGGTCACACCGTTGAGCGTCGGCAGGAACGACTCGGTCACAATGGCGATTCGCACACCTTCACGGTCCCGACGTCGGGTGGCACCCGGTGGTCTGCGACCTGAGTGTCCGGTGAGCGTCGGGTGAACGGCGTGAGTTACCGTCGGCGCCATGTCTGACTCGGGTGGCGAGATCGAGGGCTTCTGGGCCGTGGTGCCTGCGGGCGGCTCGGGCACACGGCTGTGGCCGTTGTCCCGCGCGGGTTCGCCGAAGTTCCTCTACGACCTGACCGGCACCGGCCGCTCGCTGCTGCAGGGCACGGTCGACCGGCTCGCACCCTTGTCCGGTGAGCGACTGATGGTCGTGACGGGCGGTCTGCACGCCGAGGCCGCCCGCGAGCAGCTGCCCGACCTGGGCGAGGACGACCTCATCGTCGAGCCGTCCCCGCGCGACTCCATGCCCGCGATCGGTCTGGCCGCCGCGATCCTCGAGCGCCGAGACCCTGAGGCCGTGCTGGGCTCGTTCGCCGCCGACCACGTGATCCGCGACGACGAGGGCTTCCGCGAGTGCGTACGCCAGGCCGTCGCGGTCGCGCGCACCGGCAAGCTCGTCACGCTGGGCATCGAGCCGACCCACGCCTCGACCGGTTTCGGCTACATCCAGATCGGCAAGGAGCTCGAGGTCGAGGGCGCACCCGACGCGCGTGGAGTCCAGGCGTTCGTCGAGAAGCCCGACGGCGTCACGGCCCAGCGCTACCTCGAGAGCGGCGAATACCGGTGGAACGCCGGCATGTTCGTCGTCGGTGCCGCTGACCTGCTCGACATGCTCGCTCGCTACCAGCCCGTGATGGCCAACTACCTGCGCTCGATCGCGGCCAACCCGCTGCGTCTCAACGAGCTGTGGCCGCGCCTGACCAAGATCGCCATCGACCCGGCCATCGCCGAGCCCGCGGCGGTCGACGGACGGGTGGCCGTCGTCCCTGGCACGTTCGACTGGGACGACGTGGGCGACTACGCCTCTCTCGCGTCGCTCGTGGTCGAGGCGGAGGGCACCCCGGGCGTCAAGGTGCTCGGCGAGCCCGACCTCGTGGTCATGCAGGACGCCACGGGCTTCGTCGCGCCCCAGTCCGGGCGCACCGTCGTCGCGCTCGGACTGGACGACGTCGTGGTGGTCGACACCGAGGACGCCGTCCTGGTCACGACCCAGGAGCGCGCCCAGGACGTCAAGAAGATCGTCGAGCGGCTCAAGCTGTCCGGCCGCGAGTACCTCACCTGATGGCGGCCCGCCGTTCTAGGGTCGGGGGGTGCCGACCGTGACACCTCGAGCCCTCGACCTGGGCTACCGCTCGCTCGTGCGTCCGACCCTGTTCCGGCTCGGCCACGGTGATGCCGAGCACGCCCACCACACGACGTTGCGCCGGCTCGCTCAGCTGGGGGAGCGCCCCCGTGTGCTGGCCCAGCTGCGTCGTGCGCTGCGCGTACCCACCGACCCGGTGACGCTCGCGGGCATCCGGTTCCCCGGTCGTGTCGGCCTGGCTGCCGGCGTCGACAAGGACGGTGTCGGCGTCAAGGCCTGGGACTCACTCGGCTTCGGTCACGTCGAGCTCGGCACCGTGACCGCTCGACCGCAGCCCGGCAACGACAAGCCGCGGCTGTTCCGGCTCGTCGACAGCCAGGGCGTCATCAACCGCATGGGCTTCAACAACGCCGGGTCCGAGGCGCTGGCCGAGACCCTCCGGCGGGCAGGCGACCCCGGCATCCCGATCGGCGTGAGCATCGGCAAGACCAAGACGACCGCGGTCGGTGACGCGGTGGGCGACTACCTCGCCAGTCTGCGGGCGCTCGACGGCCTCGCGAGCTACGTCGCCGTCAACGTGTCGAGTCCCAACACTCCCGGTCTGCGTTCGTTGCAGGACCGCGAGCCGTTGCGCGAGCTGCTCGCCGCGATCACCTCCGAGGCCGCCCACCTGGGCCGTCGCCGGCTGTCGAGGCCCACGCCGATCTTCGTCAAGGTGGCGCCCGACCTCACCGACGAGGCGCTCGACGAGGTGCTCGAGGTCGTCCACGAGACCGATGTCAGCGGCATCATCGCCACCAACACGACGCTGTCGCGCGACGGTGTCGCCGCGAGCGATCTCCCTCTCGCCGAGGAGGTCGGCGGACTGTCCGGCGCGCCGCTGACGCGGCGGGCCCGCTACGTCGTACGCCGACTGGCCGGCGAGACCGACCTGCCCGTGATCGGCGTCGGCGGGGTCATGACCGCAGCCGACGGGCGCGCGCTCATCGACGCAGGAGCAGACCTCGTGCAGATCTACACCGGCTTCATCTACCGCGGCCCGGCGCTGGTCGCCGAGCTCAACCACGAGCTGCGACATGGCTGACGCCAAGAGCGGGCTCGCCTGGGTCTGGAAGAACTGGGTCCTGGTGATCGTCAGTCTCCTGCTGCTGATCCTGGTGATCGTGTGGGGTGCCCGCGGCGGCACCCCGGACGAGGTCATCCCGACGACCCGACCCGCGGCGACCGCGGACAGCAGCGCGGGCGCCTCCGGCGCGGCGAGCGACCCGACAGGGCAGCAGGACGACCTGCCGACGATCGCGTACGCCGACCTGCCGCGCGAGGCGAAGACGACGCTGGGGCTGATCGCCCGGGGCGGCCCCTACCCGTACAAGCAGGACGGCATGACGTTCCGCAACCGCGAACGCCTGCTGCCGGCCGACGGTCGCTACCAGGAGTTCACCGTCGTGACTCCGGATGAGCGTGACCGCGGCGCCCGGCGCATCATCAAAGAACGCCGCGGCACGCTCTACTACACCGACGACCACTACGAGTCCTTCAAGAGGATCCGCCGATGAGCGCGCGACCCGACGACCTGCAGGCCGTCCTGCGCGAGCGCGGCTCCGGTCTGTACGACGGCGCCGCGCCTGCCGAGCAGGTCCTCGACCTGGCCCGCCGTGAGGGCTGGACCGCGCTGCACCTGGACACCACAGCGGCTCCCGACAAGGTCGCGCTGCTCGAGGCGGTCCAGCGAGACCTGGCCCTGCCCGACTGGTTCGGTCGCAACTGGGACGCTCTGGCTGACGCGCTGTCCGACCTGCGCGCCGAACCGGGGGTTCTGGTGGCGTGGACCGGCAGCGACGACGTCGACCCGGCGGTCCGGCGTACGGCCGTGGAGATCCTGCAGGAGCGTGCTGACGAGGGCGAGGGTGGTTTCGTCGTCGTGCTGATCGCGGGCTAGCATCGCTGGACTGTGAACCCGCGACTTCCCACCCAGCACCTCGGCAACGACCTGGTGGCTGCGGTGCGCGCGCGGGTCGACGACCTGCAGGCCCTGCTGGTCCAGGTCCGGCGCGACCTGCACGTGCACCCCGAGCTGTCCTGGCAGGAGACCCGGACGACCGCGGTCATCGCCGAGCAGCTCGCCGCCGCCGGTGTCGAGCACCGGCTGCTGCCGGGCACGGGCCTGATCGCCGACATCGGCCCCGCGGACGCCGAGCAGCGGGTCGCGCTCCGCGCCGACATCGACGCCCTTCCCGTCCACGACGCGACCGGGCTGTCCTACGCCTCGGCCGACGACGGTGCGGCCCACGCGTGCGGTCACGACGTGCACACCACCGCCGTGCTCGGTGCCGCGCTCGCGCTCAAGCAGCACGAGTCGGAGCTGGCCGCGCACGGGCGGGCGGTGCGTTTCCTGTTCCAGCCGGCCGAGGAGGTCATCCCGGGCGGCTCGCACCACGTCATCGACCACGGCGGCCTCGAGGACGTCCACCAGGTGTTCGCAGTGCACTGCGACCCGAGCATCGACGTGGGTCGGGTCGGTCTGGTCACCGGCGCCCTCACCTCGGCCTGCGACGCGGTCACCGTGACGCTGACGGGCAAGGGCGGTCACACCTCGCGCCCGCACCTGACCCAGGACCTCACCTTCGCCCTCGCCAAGGTCGTCACCGACGTGCCCGCCGCGTTGTCCCGTCGGCTCGACCCGCGCGCCGGCGCTGCCCTGGTCTGGGGTCACGTTCAGGCCGGCAACGCCTCCAACGTCATCCCGGCCGAGGGCATGGTCTCGGGCACCCTGCGGCTGCTCGACGTCGACGTGTGGCGCGAGGCCGACGGTCTGGTCGAGCAGCTCGTCAACGAGGTCGTCGCGCCGTACGCCGTCGCCGCCCGCACCCATCACGTGCGCGGGGTGCCGCCGGTCGTCAACTCCGCGGCGGCCGTGCTGTCTTTGAGCCGAGCAGCCGCTGCCGCGTTCGGCGCGGACGCCGTCGTGCCGACCCGCCAGTCGCTCGGGGGTGAGGACTTCTCCTGGTACCTCACGCACGTCCCCGGGGCGATGGCCCGGCTCGGGACGCGTACGCCCGACGGGCCGACGTACGAGCTGCACCAGGGCGACCTCGTCGTCGACGAGCGGGCGATCACCGGGGGAGCGAGACTGCTCGCATCGGCGGCGCTCTATCACGCGACGCACGAGGACGACTCACCCCTCCGATAACGGTTCTGTCACCGCATCTCGCGCAAGTCGTGATCTCGCGCAACCCGCAGGTAGAGTCCCCCCGATCAGGTCTCGATCCGACCTGATCGGTCCCGGCAGCGGCCCCGCAGGTGCGTGGCACCGGGGCCCTCCAGCAAACGAGGAGTTCCCCCTTGCGTCGCGTTCTCACCATGGCGGTCGCTGCGTCGACCCTGACTCTCGGTCTGGCCGCGTGCGGCTCGGACACCGACACCGGCGGCTCCGGTTCCGGCAGCGCCTCCGGTGGCGCCGGCGGCGGCGGCATCAAGGTCGGCCTCGCCTATGACGTGGGTGGCCGTGGCGACCAGTCGTTCAACGACTCCGCCGCCAAGGGCCTGGACCAGGCCAAGCAGGAGCTCGGCGTCACCTCCAAGGAGTCCGAGGCCAACCAGGGCGAGCCCGAGTCGGCCCGTGAGCAGCGCCTGCAGACGCTGATCGACGGCGGCTACAACACGATCATCGCGGTCGGCTTCGCCTACGCCAAGGCCGTCGGCAAGGTCGCCAAGGACAACCCCGATGTGAAGTTCGCGATCATCGACGACGCCTCGGCCGACTCCGCCGGCACGAACGTCGCGCAGATCACCTTCGCCGAGAACGAGGGCTCCTACCTCATCGGTGCGGCCGCCGCGCTGAAGTCCAAGAAGAACCACATCGGCTTCGTCGGCGGTGTGCAGACCCCGCTGATCAAGAAGTTCGAGGCCGGCTACCTCGCGGGCGCCAAGAAGATCAAGCCGTCGATCAAGGTCGACACCACCTACCTCACCCAGCCGCCGGACTTCAGCGGCTTCGCCGACCCGGCCAAGGGCAAGACGGCCGCTGACGGTCAGTTCCAGGGTGGCGCCGACATCATCTACCACGCCGCGGGTGGTTCGGGTGCGGGTGTCTTCACCGCTGCCAAGAACGCCGGCGCCGGTCACCTCGCCATCGGCGTCGACTCCGACCAGGCGCTGACCGCCGACCCGAGCGTGCGGTCGCTGATCATGACCTCGATGGTCAAGAACGTCAACGTCGGCGTCTTCGACTTCATCAAGTCGGTCAAGGACGGCTCCTTCAAGGGCGGCAAGCGCGAGTTCGCCCTCAAGGACGGTGGCGTCAGCGTGGCGACCACGGGCGGTCAGATCAACGACATCAAGGCCCAGCTCGACCAGCTGCGCGAGCAGATCATCGCCGGCTCCATCAAGGTGCCGGCCACCACTCCCTGAGCCTGACTGGCTTGGGCTCGATGACCCGGGTGTCGCGGTAGCGTGCACCCGGGTCATCACCGTCCCACCCTCGTTCGTCCCCTTCTCTCTCTCGTACGCAGCCCGTCGCCACCGCGAGGGCTTCACAGGCCAGGAGTGTGTCGTCATCGCCACCACTGCCAGTGCCGCGCAGGCGGTGCCTCAGACCGAGGTCGCCGTCGAGCTCCACGGCATCACCAAACGCTTCCCCGGAGTCGTCGCCAACCACGACGTCGAGATCACGGTGCGTCGCGGCACCGTGCACGCGATCGTCGGTGAGAACGGCGCGGGCAAGTCCACGCTGATGAAGATCCTGTACGGCGTGCAGCGGCCGGACGAGGGGGCGATCGCCGTCAACGGGCAGCAGGTCGACCTGCACAGCCCGACCGACGCGATCAAGGCCGGCATCGGCATGGTGTTCCAGCACTTCATGCTCGCCGACAACCTGACCGTCCTGGAGAACGTCGTCCTCGGCGCCGAGAAGCTCCACGGCATCGGTGGTGGTGCACGCAAGGAGATCGAGCGCATCTCGCAGGCCTACGGGCTCGGCGTACGCCCCGGCGACCTGGTCGCCGACCTCGGCGTCGGCGCACGTCAGCGGGTCGAGATCCTCAAGGTCCTCTACCGCGGCGCCAAGATCCTCATCCTCGACGAGCCGACCGCAGTGCTCGTGCCGCAGGAGGTCGACGAGCTGTTCGACAACCTCGCCGAGCTCAAGGCCGAGGGCCTGACCGTGCTGTTCATCTCGCACAAGCTCGACGAGGTCCTCAAGGTCGCCGACGACATCACGGTGATCCGGCGCGGCACCACGGTCCAGACGGTCGACCCGAAGTCCGTGACCGCGCGCCAGCTCGCCGAGCTGATGGTCGGCTCCGAGCTGCCCACCCCGCAGACCGAGGAGTCCACGGTCACCGACACGGTGGCGCTGGAGATCCGCGACGTCACGCTCAGCGCAGGCGCGGGCCCCAAGGTCCTGGACGACATCGACCTGACCATCCACGCGGGTGAGGTCGTCGGCATCGCCGGTGTCGAGGGCAACGGCCAGGCCGAGCTCGTCGAGGTCGTCATGGGCATGCGCGACGCCGACGCGGGGCGCATCCGATTCGGTGACGTCGACATCACCGACTGGCACACCCGTGAGATCCGCGAGGCGGGCATCGGCTACATCCCCGAGGACCGTCACCGGCACGCGCTGCTGCTCGACGCGCCGCTGTGGGAGAACCGCATCCTCGGTCACCAGACCGAGGAGCCCAACATCAACGGCTTCCTCATCGACGCCAAGGACGCCAAGGCCGACACCCAGCGCATCGTCGACCAGTACGACGTGCGCACGCCGTCGATCCACGTCACCGCCGGCTCGCTGTCCGGTGGCAACCAGCAGAAGCTCATCATCGGTCGCGAGATGAGCCATGCGCCCAAGGTGCTGGTCGCCGCCCATCCGACCCGCGGTGTCGACGTCGGTGCCCAGTCGGCGATCTGGGACCACATCCGTGAGGCGCGACGTGAGGGCCTCGGCGTCCTGCTCATCTCGGCCGACCTCGACGAGCTCATCGGCCTGTCCGACACCATCCGGGTGATCCTGCGCGGCCGGCTGTCCGGCGAGTTCGACCCCGACTCCGTCACCGCCGAGCAGCTCGGTGCTGCCATGACCGGTGCCGACACGAAGGAGGAGCCGGCATGATGGCGCGCTTCGAACCCCGCCGCCTCGCGCTCGGCATCGCCGCCCCGGTCCTGGCGCTGCTCGTCGCGGTGCTGGTCACCTCGCTCATCCTGCTGATCACCGGCGACCCGGTCGGTGACGTCTGGAGCCAGATGCTCAAGGCGCCCAAGCCGGGCCAGGCGACCGACATGATCAACAACGCGACCGTCCTGTACTTCTCGGCCATCGCGGTCGCGATCGGGTTCCGCATGAACCTGTTCAACATCGGCGTCGACGGCCAGTACCGCGTGGCGGCGTTCGCTGCGGCGGCGGTCGGTGGTGAGGCGTTCCTGCCCGGTCCGCTCAACATCGTGCTGATCCTGCTGGTCGCCATGGCGACCGGTGCGCTGTGGGCCGGCATCGCCGCCTGGCTCAAGGTCACCCGCGGTGTCAGCGAGGTCATCTCCACGATCATGCTCAACTCGATCGCGACCGGCGTGGTGGCCTGGCTGCTGCACAAGGTCGCAGCCGACCAGGCCGAGGGCAGCAACGACATCGGCACCAAGCGGCTGCCCGACTCCTCCCACCTCGACGGGTTCGTGCTGCTCGGCGGCACCCAGAAGAAGGTCTACGCCCTCGTCATCCTGGCGGTGCTCGTCGGCTTCCTCTACTGGTTCGTCATCAACCGCACCCGCTTCGGCTTCGACCTGCGCGCGACCGGCCGTTCCGAGAGCGCTGCGGTCGCGAGCGGTGTCAACGTCAAGCGGATGGTTCTCATCTCGATGCTGCTGTCGGGTGCCGTCGCCGGCATGGTCGGCCTGCCCCTCCTGCTGGGCGAGAACTACAACTACGGCACCGACTTCCAGGCCGGCCTCGGCTTCTCGGGCATCGCGATCGCGCTGATCGGCCGCAACAACGCCGTCGGCATCGGGCTCGGCGCGCTGCTGTGGTCCTACCTGGAGAAGCAGGCCGTCACGCTGCCCATCGCCACCGACGTCGACGACTCGATCGTCAAGATCATCCAGGGCGTGATGGTGCTGGCCGTCGTCATCGCCTACGAGGTCGTACGCCGCGTCGGCCAGCGCCTCGAGCAGCAGCAGGTCACCACACAGCTCGCGGCACAGGATGCCGAGCCTGCCCCGGAAGGAGCCTCGGCATGACCGCCGGCCTCGAGATCGGCAGCAAGGTCGTCCGCGAGACGCCGCGCAGCCGCAGGATCCCGACCACGTACCTCATCGCCTCTGGTGTCATCGGCCTCGTGCTGCTGTCGCTGCTGCGCTGGATCACGGGCGCCAACGACATCGACTCCGGCGGCATCATCAGCGCCGCCCTCATCGGCGCCGTGCCCATCGGTCTGGCCGCCCTCGGTGGCCTGTGGTCCGAGCGGGCGGGCGTGGTCAACATCGGCCTCGAGGGCATGATGATCCTCGGCACCTGGGGTGCGGCCTGGGCCGGCATCAAGTGGGGCCCGTGGATGGGCCTGGTCGGCGGCGTCGTCGCCGGTCTCGTGGGCGCGGCGATCCACGCGCTCGCCACGATCGGGTTCGGCGTCGACCACATCGTCTCGGGTGTGGCCCTTAACGTCATCGCGCCGGGCGCCACCAGCTATCTGGCCTCGCGCACGTTCACCGGTATGCAGGGTGGCGGCCCGACGCAGTCGCCCCAGGTCGATCCGCTGCCGCGGATCTCGGTGCCGGGCATCGCTGACCCGCTGCAGGACCTCGAGACCAAGCACTGGTTCCTGCTGTCCGACATCGCGGGCATCTTGCGCGGCCTGCTCACCAACCTGTCGGTGCTGACGATCATCGCGATCGGCCTGGTCGTCCTGACCTGGTGGGTGCTGTGGCGTACGCCGTTCGGCCTGCGTCTGCGCTCGTGCGGTGAGTCCCCGGTCGCGGCCGAGACGCTCGGCGTCAACGTCTACCTCTACAAGGTCTACGGCGTCCTCGCCTCCGGCGCGCTCGCCGGCCTGGCGGGTGCCTTCCTCGTTCAGGTCGCGGCCAACGCCTACCGCGAGGGCCAGACCGGTGGTCGCGGTTACATCGGTCTCGCCGCGATGCTGTTCGGCAACTGGCGGCCCGGCGGTCTCGCCGGCGGTTCGCTGCTGTTCGGCTACACCGACGCTGCGCGACTGCGGGGCGGCAGCACCGTGCATGCGCTGATCCTGCTCGCAGCCGTGCTGCTGGTGGCCGTCGGCCTGTGGCAGCTGTTGCGCAAGGGCCGCATCCTGCAGGGCGTGATCGCGATCGTGGTCGGCGTGGGTGCGCTGCTGCTCTACCTGTTCACCGACGAGATCAGCAGCGAGCTCGCCGGCACCACGCCCTACGTCGTGACCCTGCTGGTCATGGCTCTGGCCTCGCAACGCCTGCGGATGCCGGCGGCCAACGGCAAGGTCTACCGTCGCGGCGAGGGTCATTGATGCCGACCAGCGAGTCGGGATCGTCGACGAGCGGTGATCTGTCGTGACGGTTGACTGGGATGCGCTGAAGGCCGAGGCGGTCGAGGCGATGCGGACGGCGTACGCGCCGTACAGCCACTTCCCGGTCGGCGTCGCCGGCCTCGTCGACGACGGCCGGGTCGTGAGCGGCTGCAACGTCGAGAACGCCGCGTACGGCGTCGCGCTGTGCGCCGAGTGCGGCATGGTCTCCGAGCTGCATCGCACGGGCGGCGGCCGGCTGGTCGCGGTCGCGTGCGTCAACGCTGAGGGCGAGCCGCTGATGCCGTGCGGCCGCTGCCGACAGCTGCTGTGGGAGCACGGTGGCCCGACGTGTGAGCTGCTCACGCCGCAGGGTGTGTTGCCGATGACGCAGGTGCTACCGCAGGCGTTCGGGCTCGCCGACATCGAGCACGTCACCGGCGAGCGGCCCACGGCCTAGGACACGACGAACGGCCCCGTCCACCGGTGAGGTGGGCGGGGCCGTTCGGCGTACGACGGAGGCTCAGCTGCCGGTCGGCAGACCCGTCGGGATGCTGCCGCCGCCCTTGAGCGACTTCGGCCCGCACTCACCGGCCGTGGTCGTGAGCTTCTGCTGGTCGGCCGAGTCGAGGTCCTGGATCTTGCCGTCCTTGAGCGCGTTGAGCGACTTCGGGGACATCGAGTCGTAGGTCTTGTCGACGATGCAGTCGGCGAGCTTCTGGGTGTCGAACAGCTTGCCGGACTCCGGCTGCTTGTCGTAGATCCCCTTGATCCCGGTGGCGACCTCGGACTTGGACGGCTTGCCGGCCGCGTCGCCGCCACCGGTCTCGGTGTTGACGCCCGGCGTGGGCTCACCCGAGGCGATGCCCTCGGGGGCCGACGACGTCGCGGCGGCGGGGGCGGAGGTCTGGTCGCCGCCCTTGCTGTCGTCGGAGCTGCCGCACGCGGTCAGCGCGAGCGGAGCGGCGAGCAGCAGCCCGCAGGTGGCGAGGCGGAGACGAGCGGTGCGGTTCATGGTTTCCTTCCGTTGCCGTCAGCCGGTCGTGGCTGACGATCGAGTGCGGTCGACGGTGCAGAACGTAGCGGTGCCGGGAGCTGGATGGTCAGAGGCCGGTCGTGTGACGTCGTACGGGCACGACGGGTTGCGGTGCGGTCAGAGGCCGGGGATGTCGGTCGGCAGGGACGGCAGGCTGGTCGGCAGGTCCGACGGCAGGGACGGGAGCCCCTTGCGCTTGGCCTGTGGGGTGCAGGTGCCGACAGCCTGCGTGACGCTCCGGGCGTCCTGGGCGTTGCGGATGTCGGCCGGCTTGCTGGCGGCGAGGGCCTGCAGCGTCTCGGGGCTGACGGCGTCGTAGACGTCGTCGGTGATGCACGTGGCGAGCTTGTCGGTGTCGAGCACGGCCTGGGCCGGACCGGTGCCGTACGCCGACTTCACGCCGGCCGCGACCGCCTCACGGGTGGGGCGCTCCTGGCCCGCCTCGGACGAAGGAGCCTCGGACGGAGTCGCCGACGGCGTGCTGGCCGAGGACGCAGGGGCAGAGCTGGTCGCCGCGGGCTCCTCACCGGAGGACTTCGGGTCACCGTCGCCACCGCAGCCGGTGAGCAGCAGCGGCAGCGCGGCAAGGGTCAGGCCGGTCAGCAAGGTGCGGGCGGTCGGCGTACGGTGCATCGGCGTCCCTTTCGGCGATCTGGGCAGAGGGGTGCCACAGTGCGCGTCTGACGTGGGGTGGACGTGATCGGTTCCGCGGGATCTCTGAAAAGATTCGGGGCATGAGCGAAGCGTTCGATGCCGTCGATGTCATCCGGGCCAAGAGAGACCGTCAGCCGCTGTCCGACGAGCAGATCGACTGGGTGATCGACGCCTACACCCGTGGTGCGGTCGCGGACGAGCAGATGTCGTCGCTGGCGATGGCGGTCCTGCTCAACGGCATGGAGCGCCGCGAGATCGCGCGCTGGACGGCTGCGATGATCGCCTCGGGCGAGCGCATGGACTTCTCCTCGTTGAGCCGCCCGACCGCGGACAAGCACTCGACCGGTGGCGTCGGCGACAAGATCACGCTTCCGCTCGCGCCCCTGGTCGCAGCCTGCGGTGCAGCCGTGCCGCAGCTGTCCGGGCGCGGTCTCGGCCACACCGGCGGCACCCTCGACAAGCTGGAGTCGATCCCCGGCTGGCAGGCGACCCTGTCCAACGACGCGATGCTCGCTCAGCTCGACGACGTCGGTGCCGTCATCTGTGCGGCCGGCGACGGCCTCGCGCCGGCCGACAAGAAGCTCTACGCGCTGCGCGACGTCACGGGCACCGTCGAGGCGATCCCGCTGATCGCCAGCTCGATCATGAGCAAGAAGATCGCCGAGGGCACCGGCTCCCTGGTGCTCGACGTCAAGGTCGGCTCAGGTGCGTTCATGAAGGACGCCGAGCAGGCCGCCGAGCTCGCCCGCACGATGGTCGCGCTCGGCACCGATGCCGGTGTGAAGACCGTCGCGCTGCTCACCGACATGTCGACGCCGCTCGGTCTCACCGCAGGCAACGCGCTCGAGGTGCGCGAGTCGGTCGAGGTCCTCGCCGGCGGCGGCCCGGCTGACGTCGTCGAGCTCACCGTCACCCTCGCCCGCGAGATGCTCGCCGCCGCCGGCGTCGACAGTGACGACCCGGCCGACGCGCTCAAGGACGGCCGCGCGATGGACGTCTGGAAGCGCATGATCCGCGCGCAGGGCGGCGACCCTGACGCCGAGCTGCCGGTGGCGAAGGAGACCCAGGTCGTCGAGGCAGATGCCGACGGCACGCTCACCCGGCTCGATGCCCTGCAGGTCGGTGTGGCGGCCTGGCGTCTCGGCGCGGGCCGCGCTCGCAAGGAGGACCCGGTGCAGGCCGGCGCCGGCGTCGAGATGCACGCCAAGCCCGGCGACGTCGTACGCAAGGGACAGCCGCTGCTGACCCTGCACACCGACACCCCCGAGAAGTTCGCGCGCGCCCAGGAGTCGCTGGCCGGCGCCTGGACGATCGGGGAGGGTGGCGCGGGTCGTACGCCGCTGGTCATCGACCGGGTCGACTGAGCCGGTCAGCGGCGCTGCAGGGCCACTGCCGCGTCGATGGCGGCGCAGATCGCGTCGAGGTCACCGCCCATGACGTCGGCCAGGACCTTCTGGTGCGCCTCCAGCTCGGGGCGCACCGAGAACGTCTCCGGGTGCTGCTCCAGCAGGTGCTCACGCTCACGAAAACCGCTGCGGATCACCAGGATCGACGCGTCGTACGGTCGCGCGACGAGCCGGTTCGACACGCACCAGCGGCGCCCGCGCCGGTCGGTGTGCAGGCGTACGCCGTCGGTGGCTTCGAGGTGTGCGGCGATCCGGTCCCAGGGGTCCATGCCTGTCAGCATCCTCCGCCGGGACCGGACCGCGCTTGATCGTCGTCGCGGTCAGCGCACGACCTCGTACGCCAGCAGGGCCCCGGCGCCCGACTGGGCGGCGCGGGTCTGCTTCAGCCGGATCTCGTGCCCGCCGGCCTCGTGGAACATCCGCACTCCGTCGCCGAGCAGGACGGGCACGACGAGCATGACGATCTCGTCGACGAGCCCGCGCTCCAGGCACTGACGCGCGATGTCGGCGCCGAGGATCTCGACGTCCTTGTCGCCGGCGGCCTCGCGTGCCCGGGCGAGCGCGCGGTCGAGGTCGTCGTAGAACTCGACTCCCTCGACCGGCTCGTCCGGCACCCGGTGCGTCAGCACGACCTGCAGCCCGTGCCAGCGCCCGCCGAACGGACCCTCGGCGTCGGTGCCGGCGTTGGGGTCGTCGCTGCCGTAGGTCGTGCGGCCGACGAGCAGGGAGCCGGCCCGGTGCATGAGGTCGTCGGCGTCGGGGTTGGGCGCGAAGTGCGGGGTCAGCCACTGCATGTCGTGCTCGGGCCCGGCGATGTAGCCGTCGAACGACATGGCGGCGGCGTAGACGATGCGGGTCATGGGTCCTCCTGGTGTGGAACGGGCGGTCACCAGGTACGGACGGGCGAGCGGCCAGAACTCATCGGTGCTCGGCGGGCAGCCCGAACGCCGCGAACAGCGACGTGTCGTGGAAGGCCGTCAGCTCGACGATCCGGTCGCCCTCGATGCGCAGCACCCCGAGCGCGAACGGGAGGTACGGACCGGTGTCGCCGACCCGGGTGTACGACGCCGCGCCGGGCGAGCCGTTGACGACGAGAGGCACGTGCCGGAACCGGCCGACGTACGACGGGCTGCTCGGCTCCCAGCTCTCGCGCAGCGCCTGCTCGACCGACGAGCGGTCGGCCATCCAGTACGGCCAGGGCGGCATCGTCGCGCGGACGTCGTCGGCCAGCAGTGCGACGACCGCCTCGATGTCGGCACGCTCGACGGCGGCGGCGTAGCGACGAGCGAGGGCGAGCTCGTCCGGGTTCGGCGCTGCGGGCGACCAGCTCGACCGGTCGGCGGGCAGCCGGGTGCGCATCGCCTCACGAGCGCGTTGCAGGGCGCTGTTGGTCGACGGCACGCTCGCGTCGAGCGTGGCCGCGACCTCGGCCGTGGGCCAGCCCAGGACGTCGCGCAGCACGAGCGCGCACCGCTGCCGCGGAGGCAGGTGCTGCAGCGCCACGATGAACGCCAGCTCGATCGTCTCGCGCGCCACTGCGGCCTCCGCCGGCTCGTCGTCGGTCGTCGGAAACGGCTGCAACCAGGGCAGATCCGCGCGCACCTCCATCTCGCCGGCGGGCGCGGGCGGGCCGAGCTCGTACGGCAGGACGCGTCTGCTGGAGTGCGCGAGCGTGTCGAGGCACAGGTTGGTGGCGATGCGGTAGAGCCACGTGCGCACCGAGGCCCGACCCTCGTACGACGACCGCGCCGACCAGGCCCGTAGGAACGTCTCCTGGACCAGCTCGCGGGCGTCGTCATGCGAACCGGTCATGCGGTAGCAGTGCACCGTCAGCTCACGCTCGTGCCGGCTCACGGCGTCGGTGAAGCCGGCGTCGTCGGTGATCTGGCTCATGCGCGTTCACGGTAGTCGCGGCCGTCTAGTCTGAACGCATGCCGAAGCTGCTGACCGAACCCGTCCGCATCCCTGTCCCCGGCGGCAAGCTCATCGAGGAGCACGTCGGGCTGGCCAGCACGGGGGAGCGGTCGGTGTCGGTCGCCCACATGGTCGCCCCGGCGGGCTGGGACGAGCCGTTCCAGACGCCGGAGTTCGACGAGATCACCGTCGTGATCAAGGGCACCGTCGTCGTCGACCACGACGGCGGCCGCCTCGAGGTCACCGCCGGCCAGTCCGTCGTGACCCAGGGCGGCGAGCGCATCCGCTACTCGTGCGGCCCCGAGGGCGCCGAGTACGTCGCAGTGTGCCTGCCGGCGTTCAGCCCCGAGACCGTCAACCGAGAGGGCGAGTGATGGACGTCCGCCCTGAGGTCATCGGCCTCCCGAAGGTCCTGCTGCACGACCACCTCGACGGCGGCCTGAGGCCGCAGACGGTCGTCGAGCTCGCCGAGCAGAGCGGGTACGACCAGCTGCCCACGACCGACGTGGCCGAGCTCGGCACGTGGTTCCGCGACGCTGCCGACTCGGGTTCGCTGGAGCGCTACCTCGAGACGTTCAGCCACACCGTCGGCGTCATGCAGACCGCTGACGCTCTGCGCCGGGTCGCCTCCGAGTGCGCGCAGGACCTCGCGGCCGACGGCGTCGTCTACGCCGAGGTGCGCTACGCCCCCGAGCAGCACCTCGAGCGCGACCTGTCGCTCGAAGAGGTCGTCGAGGCGGTCAGCGCCGGGTTCCGGGAGGGCGAGCGGCTCGCCGCAGAGGCCGGGCACCCGATCCGCGTCACCGCCCTGCTCACCGCGATGCGGCACGCGGCCAAGAGCACCGAGATCGCCGAGCTCGTGGTCCGCTACCGCGACGACGGCGTGAGCGGCTTCGACATCGCGGGCGCCGAGGCCGGGTTCCCGCCCACGCGACACCTCGACGCGTTCGAGTACCTCCGTCGCGAGAACGCCCACTTCACGATCCACGCGGGTGAGGCGTTCGGGCTGCCGAGCATCTGGGAGGCCATCCAGTGGTGCGGCGCCGAGCGGCTCGGGCACGGCGTCCGGATCGTCGACGACCTGTTCGTGGGTGACCGCTCACTGGGCGACGACGACGCTCCCGGCGCGTTCGAGTCCGGCGACGTGCGCCTGGGCCGGCTGGCGGCGTACGTGCGTGACACCCGCATCCCCCTCGAGATGGCGCCGTCGTCCAACATCCAGACCGGAGCCGCGAAATCCTTTGCGGCACACCCGATCTCGCTGCTCAAGGAGCTGCGGTTCAGGGTCACCGTCAACACCGACAACCGGCTGATGAGCGGCACGTCCATGTCGCGCGAGATGCAGCTGCTCCTCGACGAGGCCGGCTGGAGCCTCGACGACCTGCGGTGGGCGACGACCAACGCGATGAAGTCGGCGTTCATCCCGTTCGACGAGCGCCTCGCGCTGATCGACGACGTCATCAAGCCGGGGTACGACGCGGCCGGCGCTCGCGGCTAGAAGCGGTCCGGCGGCAGGAGGCGGCGGCGTACGTCGTCCTCGCGCGCGATGCGCTCGGAGTCTCGGCGTCGGCGTTCGGCGAGCACCGCGGCCAGCACAGCCTCAGCCGGAGCGCCTGACGGGGGCGGCGGTGAGACCAGGGGCAGCACCTGGACGAGCAGGCCCTGGCCGATCGTGTGACGGGCGGCCGGGCTCAGCCCCGCGACCCGCTGGAGGTACTGGCGGACGGCGAGGGCGACACCGTCGGGAAGCGCCGCGATGTCTGCGCTGCGCGCCCAGGAGTCGAGGCCGGGCGGCGGCATGGGCGGCGGACCGATGCGGATGTGGTTGGCCTCGCGCACGACGTAGGTGCCGGCTGCGAGGTCGCCGAGGCGGCGGGCTCGTGTCGAGGCCATCGCCGACAGCAGAGCGGGCACGCCCGACAACAGGTAGAGCTCGACGAAGCCGACGAGCCCGCGGGTCAGCGCGTGCCGGAAGACGATCGGCCCTCCGTCGTCACGCACCGTGCGCAGCTTGAAGACGAGCTTGCCGAGGGTGCGCCCTCGGGTGAGGGTCTCGACGGCGACCGGAACGGCGACCAGCCAGGTGACCAGGTCGAGCAGGAACAACGTCTGGATGCTCGCCTCGCTGGCGTCGAGCGCGAGCGTCACCAGCGCCCAGAGGGTGAGCAGCATGCCGATGACGTTGACGATCATGTCGATCGCACCGGACCCGAGCCGTGCCGGCAGGCTCGCCGGCGGGACGTCCAGCAGCACCGCCTCGCCGGTGATGAGCTCCTCGCGCTCACTGCCGCGCAGGGCGCGTGGCTGCTCGGTGCTCGGCGGGTGACTCACGCCCCGCAGCCTATGCGGCCCGCCGGAGGGCTGCGGTGTGACGGCCCTGGGCTGTGGATCGACGCCGTACGCCGGCCTCGCGCCACCTAGGGTGGTCGCCGTGGACCTCGATGCCTTCGTGATGGCGCACCACCACGAGTGGGAGCGACTGCGGGTGCTGTCCGAGCGGCGGCGCCTCAGCGGGGACGAGGTCGATGAGCTGCTCGACCTCTACCAGCGCACCGCCACGCACCTGTCGATCGTGCGCTCCGGCGCACCCGACCCCTCGGTCGTGCAGTACCTCTCGACACTCCTGGCACGCACCCGCCAGCGCACCTCCGGCGTACGCACCGTCGGGTGGGCAGACCTCGGCCGGTTCTTCACCGAGTCGTTCCCCGCAGCGCTCTACCGAGCCCGGCGCTGGTGGCTCAGCGTGGCTGCGCTCAACGTGCTGGTCGCGCTGGTCATCGGCGTCTGGGTCGTGCGCAACCCCGGCGTCCAGACCGGGTTCATCCCGCCCGAGCAGGTCGACCAGCTGGTCAACCACGAGTTCGAGGGCTACTACTCCGAGTACGCCGCGCACGACTTCGCAGCCCGCGTCTGGACCAACAACGCCTGGGTGACCGCTCAGTGCATCGTCCTCGGGGTCCTCGGCGTCCCGGTGATCTACGTGCTGTGGCAGAACGTCCTCAACCTCGGCGTCATGGGCGGGCTGCTCGCCGCTCACGACAAGACGTCGTTGTTCTTCGGGCTGATCCTGCCGCACGGACTGCTCGAGCTCACCGCGGTCTTCGTCGCCGGCGGGGTCGGGCTGCGGATCTTCTGGTCCTGGGTCGACCCCGGTCCTCGTACGCGCATGGCAGCGCTCGCGGCCGAGGCGCGGGCCGGGGTCGGCATCGCCCTCGGTCTGGTCGTGGTGCTGTTCGTCACCGGTGTGATCGAGGGGTTCGTGACCCCGTCCGGGCTGCCCACGTGGGTTCGGGTCGGCATCGGCGTGATCGCCGAGATCGCGTTCTTCGCCTACGTGTTCACCCTCGGCAGGTGGGCTGCGCAGCGCGGTGAGACCGGCGACCTCGGTGAGCGCGACCTCGGCGACAGCCTGCCCGTCGCGGTATAGCGTCTACCACAATCGCATCATCGGTCCGCCCAACCCAGTAATCGTTGCACCGACCAAGATGACCACGATGGGAGCAAGATAGACGACCAAGAGAGAACTCCATGGGTTGCTCGCGGTATCGAGAAAATCATGGAGCCAATGGCGCAGTACCTTGGGCAGTCTCCCTGTCGCACGCTCAATTTGAGAAATGCATCGCGATATTCCTACCTTGCGCCTAGCTGGCCCTGCGCGAAGAAGACCCCACCAAGCCAAGTATGTCGTGAGAATGAATCCGAACGTGAGAATCTGCCCCATCGGCTCGTAGATCGTGGCATGCATGACGTCGTCAATATTTCTGCGATTCTTCGCCGCGGACTCGAAGTTCGATTGAACATCGTAGCCAATTACGGCGCCGGCAATCATCGTTGCCACCGCGGCTGAGTATCGGAACAGCCAGGTAATTTTTTGTGAGAGCACTGAGAGCGAAGCGAGGCTTCGAGCTGGAGGCGTGGTTCCAGCAACCCACATGCTTGCAATCCATGGTACTAGGACGTACGCGGAGATCCCGACTCCAAGGATCACCTGCGATCTGGACACCAGGGTGAGGCCGACTATAAGCAGAAGAATCGTGACCGCGAGTCCGCGCGTTGGCCAGATCGCGGCCACAACTTTGCGCTGGGACTCGTACGTCGAGCCGGGTGCGGATAAGAATCCATCGTTCGTTTGGCGATCGTTGATGTCACTGAGGATCTGTGTGGCGTTGGCGCGTAGTGCGTTCCAGGTCGGGTCTTCGACATAGTGAGCAAAAGGGGTGGTGGGGGTGGAGGCGATGAACTGTTTGCATTGGCGCTGGAGGCTGGTCAGCCGTTTCTGGGCTTCGGTGTCGTGAAACCCATGGTTGTCGATTTCGAATCCGCTAACTATGTTGATAGCGGTTCTTGGATCTGGCCAGGTATCGATCGCGTCAAGGCGGCCCGCCGAGATCACTCGAATTGCCTGTAATAGTTGCTTCTCGATCTCGTGGATGTCCATGGTGCCGCCGACGTTAACGCCCAAGGAACGGGACTGCTGCACGAACAGGTGACATCTGATCTGGCTTGCCCGTGAGGGTGGCCTGGAAGGATGTTGCTGTGCCTAAGGCCTACCCCCGAGAGTTTCGTGATGATGTCGTGCGCGTCGCCCGCGGTCGTGAGCCGGGTGTGACGCTGGAGCAGGTCGCCAAGGACTTCGGTGTCCACCCGATGACGTTGAACAAGTGGTTGCGCCAGGCCGCGATCGATGATGGCGACAAGCCGGGCACGACCACGGCTGAGTCTGCTGACCTGCGGGAGGCCAACCGGCGGATACGGCTGCTGGAGCAGGAGAACGAGGTGCTGCGCCGGGCGGCGGCCTACCTGTCTCAGGCGCATCTGCCGGGAAAAGGCTCTACCCGCTCGTGAGTGAGCTGGCCGCTGACGGGATTCCCGTGACGGTCACGTGCCGGGTCCTGAAGCTCCACCGTCAGAAGTATTACGCCTGGCTGGCCAGTCCGGTCACCGGTCGTGAGCTGCAGGCGGCCTACCGGGCCAACGCGTTGTTCGATGCCCACCGTGATGATCCGGAGTTCGGGTACCGGTACTTGCTTGTGGAGGCCGCCGGCGCGGGTGAGGTGATGACGCCGCGCACGGCGTGGCGGTTCTGTTCGGCGAACGCGTGGTGGTCGGTCTTCGGCAAGAAGCGCGGCAGCCACGGCAAGAAGCCCGGGCCACCGGTGCACGATGACCTGCTCGCTGGTCAGGACGAGCACGGTGTGATCCGGCACTCCTTCACCGCCGCCGCGCCGAACCAGGTGTGGCTGACCGACATCACCGAGCACCGCACTGGTGAGGGGAAGCTGTATCTGTGCGCGATCAAGGACGCCTGCTCCGGGCGGATCGTGGGCTACTCCATCAGCGACCGGATGAAGTCCACCCTCGCGGTCGCAGCCCTGGACTCGGCCGTCGCGCGGCGACGCGCGCAGGGTCAGGACGTCACCGGGTGCATCGTGCACTCCGACCGCGGTAGCCAGTTCCGCTCACGCAAGTTCGTGCACGCCTTGAACCAGCACGCGCTGACCGGGTCGATGGGCCGGGTCGGCGCTGCCGGTGACAACGCCGCGATGGAGTCCTTCTTCGCGCTGCTGCAGAAGAACGTCCTGAACCGCCGCACCTGGGACACCCGCGAAGACCTGCGGATCGCGATCATCACCTGGACCGAACGCACCTACCACCGGCGTCGACGCCAAGACCGCCTCGGCCAGTTGACCCCCATCGAGTACGAGACGATCATGACCACGCCAGCCGATCAGGCGGCATGACTACCAACTGTCACCTGTTCGTGCAGCAGTCCCAACGGCTGTTCAGAGCAGCCCCTGGGACTTCAGCAGGAGGTAGTGGTCGGCCAGGCGGACGGGCAGCTGCTCGGGGTCGGCGTCGATGACGGTGACCCCCAGCCGTGAGAGCGCCTCGCTGGTGCGCTCCTTCAGCGCGATGGCACGCTCGGCTGCGGCGGCGTCGTAGGCCTGAGCGGCGTCGGCCCGACGCGCGGCCATGGCGTCGACCGAGGGGTCGGCGACCGAGGCGACGACGACCCGGTGGTGCTGCACCAGGCTCGGCAGCACAGGCAGCAGGCCCTCCTCGATCGCCGCAGGTTCGAGTGGTGTGAGCAGCACGACGAGTGCCCGCCGCCGCGACAACGCGTTGACGGCGCCTGCCAGCCGTGACCAGCTCGCCTCGACGAGGGAGGGCTCCAGGGGCGCCATCGCCGTGACGAGCTCGTGGAGCAGCTGGTTGCGGTCGGTGGCCGAGGTGATGCGTGCGGTGATGCGCCGGTCGCCTGCGAGCAGCTGCACCCGGTCGCCGGCGCGTGAGGCGAGAGCGGCGAGCAGCAGGGCGGCATCCATCGCGGCGTCCAGGCGCGGGACGTCGCCGATGCGTCCGGCGCTCGTGCGCGAGGTGTCGAGGAGGAGCACGATGCGCCGGTCGCGTTCGGGCTGCCACGTCCGGACGACGAGGTGCTGGCGGCGGGCGGTCGCACGCCAGTCGATGCTGCGGACGTCGTCGCCGTCGACGTAGTCACGCAACGAGTCGAACTCGGTGCCCTGACCGCGCGTGCGCACGGCCGAGCGCCCGTCGATCTGGCGCAGCATGGCGAGGCGGCTCGGCAGATGACGGCGTGAGTGGAACGGGGGCAGCGACCGGACGTAGCCGTCGACCGAGCGGGTCCGCTGCCGGGCTGCGACTCCGAGGGGGCCGATGCTGCGGATCGCGACCAGGGACGCGAGGCGGTCGCCGCGGCGGGTCGGCGCCAGCCTCGTGGTGAACCTGCGCTGCTCACCGCCGGGCAGGTCGAGGCGGTGGCGCTCGCCGGTCGCGCCGGCGGAGGGCTGCCACGCATCGCGCAGCACGCCGCGGAACCGCCTCGACGTCGGGTTGCGCACGGTCAGCACCGACTCGGCCGACTCGCCCAGCCGGACCTGCGGGTCCGGCGAGCGCTGGAGGACCAGCCGGTCAGGGCGGACCGCGAGCAGGACGTCGAGACCGATCACGAGCAGCACGAACGCAGCCCACAGCAGCACCGTGGCCGTGCTCGGCCACAGCACCACCGGGACCAGCCCGGACGCCGTCAGCAGGACGGCCCTGCTCGTGATCGCCATCAGCGGGGCACGGGCACCGAGCCGACGGCGGAGTCGAGGACGCTGCCGACGCCGATGCCCTCGAGCTCGGCCTCCGGTCGCAGCGAGAGCCGGTGGGCGAGCGTCGAGTGCACGAGGGCCTTGACGTCGTCAGGCGTGACGAACGCGCGGCCGTTGAGCCACGCCCAGGCCCGCGAGGTCGCCAGCAGCGCGGTCGCGCCTCGAGGCGAGACGCCCAGGGACAGGGACGGTGACTGCCGGGTCGCGCGTGCGATGTCGACGATGTAGGCGGCGACCTCGGGGGAGACCTGCACCTGGCGTACGGCCGTGGCTCCCGCAGCGAGGTCGGCCGGGCCGGCGACCGCCTGGACGCCGGCCGCCCTCAGGTCACGAGGGTCGAACCCGGCGGCGTGCCGCTGCAGGACCTCGAGCTCGTGCTCACGCTGAGGCAGCGGCACGGTGACCTTGAGCAGGAAGCGGTCGAGCTGGGCCTCGGGGAGCGGATAGGTGCCTTCGTACTCGACGGGGTTCTGGGTCGCGGCGACCAGGAACGGGTCGGGCAGCGCACGCGGCTGACCGTCGACCGACACCTGCCGCTCCTCCATCGCCTCCAGCAGCGAGGACTGCGTCTTGGGCGGGGTGCGGTTGATCTCGTCGGCGAGCAGGAGGTTGGTGAAGACCGGACCCGGCCGGAACGCGAAGTCCGACGAGCGGGCGTCGTAGACCAGCGAGCCGGTGATGTCGCCGGGCATCAGGTCGGGGGTGAACTGCACCCGCTTGGTCTCGACCGACAGGGCGGCGGCGACCGAGCGCACGAGCAGCGTCTTGGCGACACCGGGCACGCCCTCCAGCAGCACGTGACCGCGGGCGAGCAGCGCGATGATCATCCCGGTGACGGCGGCGTCCTGCCCGACCACCGCCTTGCCCACCTCGCGGCGGACGGCGAGCAACGACTCGCGGGCCTGGTCGGCCTCGGGCGCGGGGGACGGCGCACCGGCGGGGCGGGCGCCGCCGGCTGGACGGGCACCTTCCGCGGGCGGACCGGCGTACGACGCGTGGTCGGTCATCGGTGTCGGACCTCTCTCTCGAGCTGGCTGAGCTGGCCCGCGAGCGTGACGAGGGCGTCGTCACCGGCGGCGGGTGCGCCGTGGATCAGGTCGTGGATCTCGCCCGGTGCGCGCCCGGTGGAGGCGGCGACGGCGTCGGTGAGGGTCTGCGGTGAGCTGCCGGGGGCGACACCGAGGGAGCGGCTCAGGCGGCGGCGCGTCGCCGAACGGAGCACGGCCGAGGCGCGTCCGGCGTCGCCGGACCTGCGGTAGAGCTGCCCGCGGCTCTCCGTGGTCTCACGGGCGCGGACGACGACGGGCAGGGGCTCGTCGACGAGTCGGCCGAGGCGTCGCCCGCGCAGCACCATGAGCGCAAGGACCGTCACCGCGAGCATCGCGACCGTGGGGGCGAACCAGCGCGGGAAGACCGGCTTGTCGGCGTCGCCCGCCGGGATGTCGGTGGCCGACACGCTCCACCACACCAGGGTCGGTGACTGCCCGAGCGTACGCAGCCCGACGGCTGCGTTGTCGGCGTCGCGGACATCGCTGTTGCGGATCGTCTCGGGTGCGCCGAGCAGGACGACCTCGGCGTGCTCGGCGGTGCGGGGGAGCAGGGCGACGTAGCCGCCCTGGTCGCCGCCGGCGCCGAACCCGCCGCCGGGTCGGAAGCACACCTGGGCGTCGGCGCCGTCGCTCGGGTCGTAGCGCTCGGTGCCGCCCTCGAGGGTGAGACCGCGCGCGAGCGGCGCATCGCACCCTGCGGGGCTGGAGTCACTGAAGCCACCCGACCGACGTGACAACGGTGCGTCGAGTGCACGCAGCGCGGCTCCGCCGGGCGCCACGAGCACCACGCGGTCGGCGCCGCTCGTCGTACGCAGGACATCACGCCACATGGCAGTGGTGACCAGCTGCGCCTGGGTGACGACGACGGTCGTGCCCTGGCCGATCTGCTTGTCCTGCAACGCATCTCGGCTGCGCACTGCCTGGACGTCGACGCCTTGGTCGGCGAGCACGCGCGCCATCGCCTGGCCACCGCTGCGGCTCGGGTTGTCGGGGTCGAGGGGTGTGCCGGACTCGCGTGTGCCGAGCAGCAGCAGCGCCGCGAGGCCGCTGACGACCAGCGCTGCAAGGACGGCCAGGACGACGCGCGGACGGAGGAATCGCCGGGCGCCGGGTCGGGAGGCAGCGGTCACGCGGTCGGTGTCGAGCGCGGTCATGGTGCCCACCGCCCCGGGGCGACCAGCCCGTCGTCGCCCTGCGCAGCCGCGTGCTCCGGGCGGGCGCGAGCCGTCCGGTCGTCGAGCTCACGCATGGCCGTGGACGCCGCGGCGTCGGCGCGACGACCGCCGTAACGCACACCGTCGAAGCTGTCACCCGCCGTACGCAGCGCGCTCGCCTCGGCCGGGAAGAACCCACCGAGCGCGGCCGCCAGCTCGTGAGCCGTGCCACCGGGCCGGTCGTCCAGCAGCGCGCGTTCTTCGCCGCTGCGCACGATCGCGCGGAACCAGTCGAGCAACGCCGCGGAGTGCTCACCCGAGCTGTCCGCAGCAGCGGCCCGGCGACGGTAGTCGGCAGCGGAGAGCCCGGGCTCGTGCAGCACTGCGTCGGTGGCCGGTGCGCCGCGCGCGCGACGGCCGGCGCGCACCCGGGTGGCGGCGTACGCGATCACCGCCAGGAGCAGGGCTGCGGCGACCAGCAGCACGATCTTGCCGATGGTCGACGCTCCCGAGGCGGCCGCCCGGTCGAGCTGCTCGCCGATCCAGTCCATGATGCGCTCGCGCAGGCTGCGACGGTCGCCGTACGGGAGCTTGCGCAGCTCAGCGCGCAGCAGCTCGCGCCCCTGCTCGCCCGAAGGGTCGAGCGGCGGATCGGCGGGAACCGCCAGGCGGACGCACGCGGCCTGCAGGAGCACGACGGACTCAGCCCGGCTGCTGCGACTGGGAAGCCGCGATCAGCGTGACGTCGAGCGCCTCCTTGCGGATGCGCTGGTCGAGGTAGAGCAGACCGGTCACACTCGCGATGAACGGTGCGGTGATCGTATTGATGACGAGACTGACGCCTTGGAGGCCGAGCAGGAAACCGAGGGGTGGCAGCGCGTCGGGGTCGTCCGGACTCATCGTGATCGCGAGTCCGATCGCGAACGGGATCAGCAGGATGGAGGCGATCACCCCGACGACGACCACGGCCAGCAACGAGATGCCGAACACCCGCCACCACTGACCGCGGGTCAGAGCCCACGACCGCTTGAGCGCCGCGATCGGCCCCTGCCGCTCGAGCACGACGCACGCACTCGCGAACGCCCACTTGACCCAGAGGAAGACCACGGCGAGGAGCGCACCGATCAGCCCGACGAGGAGGACGATCACGCCGGCCACCTCGTTGACGAACACGATCAGCAGGACGCCGATCAGGACGACCGACCCGACGAGCAGCGCCAGCGCGAGATAGATCAGCAGGGTCATGCCGATCAGCGGCAGCAGCCGACCCTTGACCCTGCTCCAGGCGCCGCCGATCGACAGCCGCCGCCCGAGGACCGCGTCCGCGAGCACGACCGTGAGCATGCCGGCGAGCACGACGCCGCCGAGCTGCTGCAGCAACGACGTGCCTTGCTGGCTGAGGTTGTAGACCAGATCGCGCGCGATCTCGTTGTCGCCCGGGTCGAGCTGGTCCAGGCCGAGCAGCAGCCCGACTGCCGGCAGAGCGACGACCAGTGAGATCACGAACGACAGCCCGAGAGTGGCGCCGGGGTTGCCGCGGATCGTGCGCACGGCCCCGTCGAAGATGTCACTGAGGGTGAGGGCTCGCAGCGGGATCACGCCGGGGCGGATCGCTGCGAACGGCGCCCAACCGCCGTACGGCCCGCCGGCGTACGGACCGGCGATCGGAGCCGCCGGAGGGTAGGGCTGACCCGGCTGCCCTGCGTACGGGGGCTGCTGGCCGTACGCCGCTGGGTTCTGCCCGTATCCGGTCTGCTGGCCGTACGCCGGTGGGTTCTGCTCGTACGGCGGCCGCTGCTCGGGCGGTGGCGCCTCGTCGCCCGACGGGCTGGTCCAGCTGTTGCTCAAGGGTCCCCCACGCGATGGTTGCGGTCTGGCCGCAACCCTAGCCCGCGTGCGTGGCGCACCGCTGTGCGTCGGCCTCGGCCTGTGGAGGAGTCATCGGCCGGGCACCGAGGGCGGCCTGCTCGGCGACGATCGAGGGTTCGAGCCGGCACAGCCGCAGCCCACGGCGCAGCAGCACCAGCGGCGGTTTGCGGCGCTCGGCGAGGTCACGCAGGAACCGGCGACCGAACGTCACCCAGCGGTTCTGCCGCACGCAGTACGCCGCGGCGAGCAGCCCGCGGTCGGCCAGAGGGCGGGCGGCGTGTGCGGCGAAGATGCCCTCGGCGACCACGATGCGCGCCTCACCCGCGGTGAGGCGCGTCGTACCCGTGACCCGGGACGTCGAGATGTCGTAGTCGGGCAGGTCGACGACGCCGGTGCGGCACAGCTGCTCCAGGGCGTCGACCGCCCGGTCGAGGTCGTAGGAGCCGAGGTGGTCCCAGTCGGGGATGCCCATCTCGAGCATGGGCAGCGTGGGGTCGTCGCCGTCCTTGTAGAAGTCGTCGAGCCGCACGAACGGCCAGCCGTGCCGCTCGCGCAGTCGGTGGGCCAGGCGGGTCTTGCCCGCACCGCTCGGACCCGACAGCAGGATCACCTGCCGGACGGGACCGTCGCGATGCATGGCGGGAGGTGCCGGGTCGTGGTCGTGCGTGGTCACTTGCCCTTGGGGTGCCAGACCGTCTTGGTCTCGAGGTAGGCGCGGATGCGGGACAGGTCGGGCGCGATGCTCCAGTCGGGCTCGACCGCGTCGCCGCCGGCGCCGGCCGGACGCAGGACGCGCTTGAGGTTGTCGGCTGCCTTGACCTCGAGGTCGGCCCAGTCGACGTCGACCGCGTCGGCCGCGCCGGTGAGGTCGATGGCGTTGACGTCGCGGTGCGAGGCGAGCCACGGCGCCATCTCGGCGGTGCGGCCCGAGATCAGGTTGACGACACCACCGGGCACGTCGGAGGTCGCGAGCACCTCACCGAGCGAGATCGCCGGCAACGGACGGTCCTCGCTGGTGATGACCACGACGGTGTTGCCGGTGACGATCGCAGGAGCGATCACCGAGACCAGGCCGAGCAGCGAGCTGCGTTGCGGCGCAAGGACTCCCACGACTCCGGTCGGCTCGGGCGCCGAGATGTCGAAGTACGGCCCGGCGACCGGGTTGAGGCCACCGAGCACCTGCGCGACCTTGTCGGACCACCCGGCGTACCAGACCCAGCGGTCGATGGCCTGGTCGACGACCGTGCCGGCCTGGGCCCTGGTCAGCCCCTCGCCGGCGCTGACCTCGGCCACGAACTGCTCACGCCGACCCTCGAGGACCTCGCCCACGCGGTAGAGGACCTGGCCGCGGTTGTACGCCGTCGCGCCGGCCCACCCCGCCTGTGCCGCGCGAGCCTTGACGACCGCGTCGCGGATGTCCTTGCGCGAGCCCTGGGCCGCGTTGGCGACGAACTTCCCCTGGGCGTCGGTGATCTCGTACGAGCGACCGGACTCGCTGCGCGGGAAGGCGCCCCCGACGTACAGCTTGTAGGTCTTGCGGACGTCGAGCCGCTTCGGCGCGGGCGGTGCGGTGGCCTTGGCGGCCTTCTTGGTCTTGGCGGGGCTCATGCCTCGTCTCCTGTCTGCAGGTACGCCTCGAGGCCGTGCCGGCCACCCTCACGGCCGTAGCCGCTCTCCTTGTAGCCGCCGAACGGCGAGGTCGGGTCGAACCGGTTGAACGTGTTGGCCCACACCACACCGGCCTTGAGCTGGTCGGCCATCCACAGGATGCGCGAGCCCTTCTCGGTCCAGATGCCGGCCGACAGGCCGTAGGGGGTGTTGTTGGCCTTGGCGACGGCTTCCTGGGGCGTGCGGAACGTCAGCACCGACAGGACCGGGCCGAAGATCTCCTCGGTGGCGATGCGGTGCGTCTGCGACACGTCGGTGAAAACCGTTGGTGCGAACCAGAATCCGCGCTCGGGCAGCTCGCACGGGGCGGACCAGCGGGTGGCGCCCTCGGCCTCGCCGGCGTCAGTGAGCTCGCGGATGCGCTGCAGCTGAGCGCTGGAGTTGATGGCGCCGACGTCGGTGTTCTTGTCGAGCGGGTCGCCCAAGCGCAGGGTCTTCATCCGACGCTCGAGGCGGCGTACGACGTCGTCGGCCACCGACTCCTGCACGAGCAGCCGCGAACCGGCGCAGCACACGTGGCCCTGGTTGAAGAAGATGCCGTTGACGATGCCCTCGACGGCCTGGTCGACCGCCGCGTCCTCGAAGACGATGTTGGCGGCCTTGCCGCCGAGCTCGAGCGTGGCGCGCTTGCGGGTGCCGGCGATCGAGCGCGCGATCGCCTTGCCGACGTCGGTCGAACCCGTGAAGGCGATCTTGTCGACACCCGGGTGCTCGACGAGTGCCTGGCCGGTCTCACCGGCGCCGGTGACGATGTTGACGACGCCCGGCGGCAGGTCGGCCTGCTGGCAGATCTCGGCGAACAGCAGGGCGGTCAGTGGCGTGGTCTCGGCCGGCTTCAGCACGACGGTGTTGCCCGTCGCGAGCGCGGGCGCGATCTTCCAGGCCAGCATCAGCAGCGGGAAGTTCCACGGGACGACCTGACCGACGACACCCAGGGGCTTCGGCGGGGGCGAACCGGCAGGCGAGAGGCCGGCGTACTCGAGCTTGTCGGCCCAGCCCGCGTGGTAGAAGAAGTGCGCCGCAGCGGTCGGCACGTCGACGTCGCGCGACTCCTTGATCGGCTTGCCGTTGTCGAGTGTCTCGAGCACGGCCAGCTCGCGAGCCCGCTCCTGCATGATGCGGGCGATCCGGAACAGGTACTTGCCGCGGTCGGCGCCCGACATGCGGCTCCAGACGCGGGTGTACGCCGTGCGCGCGGCCTTGACGGCACGGTCGACGTCGGCGGCGCTCGCCTCGCAGATGTCGGCCAGGTGCTCCTCGGTCGCCGGGTTGATCGTCTTGAACGACCCACCCGTGCCGTCGACGAACTCACCGTTGATGAACAGTCCGTACGAGGACCGCAGGTCGACGACCGCGCGCGACTCGGGGGCGGGGGCGTACTCGAACTTCGCCATGGTTCTTCCTCAGTCGATCGTCACGTAGTCGGGGCCGGAGTAGGCGCCCGTCGCGAGCTTCTGGCGCTGCAGCTGCAGGTCGGTGAGCAGGCTGGACGCGCCGAACCGGAACCACTGCGGCGTCAGCCAGTCGTCGCCGGCGATCTCGTTGACCGTCACGAGGAACTTGACCGCGTCCTTGGTGGTGCGGATGCCGCCGGCGGGCTTGACCCCGATCATCTCGCCGGTCTGCTCACGCCAGTCGCGGACGGCCTCGAGCATGATCAGGGTGACGGGCAGGGTGGCGGCCGGCTGGATCTTGCCGGTGGAGGTCTTGATGAAGTCGGCGCCCGCGAGCATCGCGAGCCACGACGCGCGGCGCACGTTGTCGTAGGTCACGAGCTCGCCGGTCTCGAGGATGACCTTGAGGTGAGCCTGACCGCAGGCCTCCTTCGTGGCGACGATCTCGTCGAACACCTGGCGGTAGCGGCCCGAGAGGAACGCACCGCGGTCGATGACCATGTCGATCTCATCGGCGCCGGCATCGACGGCGTCCTTGGTGTCGGCGACCTTGACCGGCAGGCTCGCGCGGCCCGAGGGGAACGCGGTGGCGACAGCAGCGACGTTGATGTCGGTACCCTTGAGGGCGTCCTTGGCGACGCCGACCATGTCGTTGTAGACGCAGACCGCGGCGACGTGCGGAGTGGTCGGGTCGAGCGGGTCAGGGGTGATCGCCTTGGCGCACAACGAGCGGACCTTGCCCTCGGTGTCGGCGCCCTCGAGCGTGGTGAGGTCGATCATGCTGATGGCGGTGTCGATCGCCCACGCCTTGCTGGTGGTCTTGATCGAACGCGTACTGAGGGCGGCGGCTCGAGCATCGGCGCCGACGTGGTCGACGCCGGGCAGTCCGTGCAGCCAGGTCGTCAAGGAGGCGTTGGTCAGGGCAGACACCCCGAGCAGGTCCCGAGCCCGCGACGTTGCAGTGCTTGTGCTCACCGGGTAACTCTATCCGCATGTCGAGCACCCCAGAGCCAGCCGCGAAGCCGCCCCGCCACGTCTTCCGGCAGATGACTGCGCAGGTCGCGGGGTGGTTCCTGGTGGTCGTCGCCGCAGGCCTCTCACTGCTGTCGCTGCTCGAGGATGCCAATGGCAAGGTCGAGATCCTGCTGTGGTCCGGAGCCGTCGCGCTCATCGCCTGGGTCGTCCTGCTGCGCCCGTCGGTGCAGCTGCGGCAGGACGGTGTGCACATCCACAACCTCGTGCGCGACGTGCACCTGCCCTGGCCTCAGGTCGACGTGCTCGAGAGCCGTTGGAACCTCAAGGTGTTCACGCCCGACGACGACGGCTACTCCGCGTGGGCGATCTCCGCGCAGCGCCCTCGTGCCAGTGCGCCCGAGGGGAGCAAGGCGTCCTTGCTCGGCCCGATGGCTGGCCTGGGACGGATCGCGGGCGGTGCCAACGCCGACGAGGTCGTCCGTCGCGAGCGGCGCGGCTCAGCCGGAGACCTGGCCCAGCAGATCCGGCTCCAGCGTGAGGAGTACGACAAGGCGGTCGGGGAGGGCCTGCTGGAGCCGCAGACCGGGCCGGTCGTCGTACGCCCCGCGGTGCTCGCGATCGCGGCTCTCGTCGCCGCGGTCGCCATGGCCGCCGTGGCCGTCCTCACCTGACCGACCCCTTCACTCAAACCCGTCTGTCCGGCAGTGCATGGCGTGCCGAACAGACGGGTTTCGTACGAGGGCCCGGCGAAGTCTGTCTGTCCGGCAGTGCATGGAGTGCCGGACAGTCAGTCATTGCCGGGCAGCCCGGGCACGGTGAACCACTGTCGGCGTGGTTCCGGTCGGACACCCTGTGCGCAGAGCCGCTGTGCCATGGGCGCTCCAGCGAGCGCGTGGTCCCACCCCCAGCGGGCCACGTTGCGGGGGAGTGCGCGAACTCGGTCCTCGCGGAGCTTCTCCCGGTAGACGATTGCTCGTGCGTCATCGACGGTCGGTGCGTATCTGGACGAGTACTTCGTGTAGCCGTCGAACTCACCGACGCAGCCGTCCCAGTCGAAGTCGACGACACCGATCAGCCCGTCGGCGTCGCGGTGCTCGACCTGCAGTCGGGGGCGGGGAAAGCGCAAGAGGAACATCTGTGCCCGGCTGAGACTCTCGCCCGGTGACTCCGACGCTGGGTCCGCCAGCTCGGCGGCCAGGCGAGCCTGGCCCGAACCCGGCGTGTGCACAGGGAGGAGTCGTGCCTCGCGCTCAAGGTCCTCGCGGGTGCACAGGCCGATGCGCAGTGCGTGGTCCGCAGCGGCGACCGCATCGAGCAGACCGCTGTCGCGCGCGAGGTCGATGATCGTCCGGGCCGCCGATGTCGCCCGCTGGCCGTCGACCTCCTCGGCGCGGGTGTCCTCGTGCTCGTGCCTGACGATGAGGGCTGTGCTGCGAGCCTTTCGGGGGTCCACGACGACGTGCGCTTTGCGTGGCCACGGCGTCACCACGGGCAGGCCCCACAGGACGGCAGCGGACTCATGAGAGAACACGTGCGGACCCGACCGAGCCATCAACGCCGTGGCGTGGACGAACGCGCGGTAGCGCTCGTCCGCCCCCAGCGAGGCCCAGGTGTCAGCGTCGATGCACACGCCGTGGCGCACGACGTGGAACGACGGCGTCCCGTCGCGCGCGCGGCGGGGCTCCACTCCCGTCTGACGCAGCTGGCTGCAGTCATCCACAGGTTCGGGCTCGCGAGACCGATGGCGTACGAAGGCTGTCTGCTCGGCAGTGCATGGAGTGCCGGGTAGACGGGTTTCGTACGAGGGTGCGGCGAAGTCTGTCTGTCCGGCAGTGCATGGAGCGCCGGACAGACGAGATTCGTACGTGGGTCAGCGCTCGTCGACGGTGACGTCGATGGTGTACGAGTCCGCCCGGTAGATGTGGTCGCCGTACTCCACCGGGTTGCCGGCGGCGTCGAACGCGGCCCGCGTCATGGTCAGCACCGGCTCCGAGGGCCGGAGCCCGAGACGCCGTCGTTCGGCGGCTGTGGGACGGCGGGCCCCGATCGTCTGGTGCGCCACGACCGGTCGGACGCCGCGCTCGCGCAGCAGCGCGTAGAGCCCGTCCCGCTCGAGCTGGTCACGCGTCACCGCACCGAGCGCGGGCGGCAACCAGTTGCGCATCAGCGCGAACGGCTGCTCGCCGACGGTCCGCACCCGCGTGATCCGCGTGAGGTCGACGTCGACAGGGACGCCGAGCGCCAGGGCCGCGGTCTCGTCCGGCACCGACCGCAGGTCGAGCACGGTCGTCGACGGCACCTCGCCGCCGCGCTGCAGGTCGTCGTACAGGCTGGTGAGCTCGGCCCGGCGATGGATCTGCCGGTTGGCGACGGTGGTGCCGAGCCCGCGCCGCCGCAGCAGGAGGCCTTGGGCGACCAGGTCCTGGATCGCGCGACGGACGGTCGGCCTGGACAGACCGAGGCGCTGCGCCATTGCCATCTCGTTCTCGAACGGGTCGCCGGGCTGCAGGCGCCCGGACGTCACGGCGTCACGCAGCTGCTCGGCGAGCTGGTGGTAGAGCGGCACGGGTGACCCACGATCGAGAGTCACGGGCACGGGTTCGACCACGCGTCGCAGCGTAGCGCCGAATGTGCGCTCAAAGGCAGGACAAGAGAATGTCAGGACATTTCTTGACACGGGTCCGCCTGGGGGAGAGCCTGGACAGCGGTACGACGGTCGCGCACCGCCGGCACCAACCTCCAGTCTCCCTGCAGCAGAACGGAACTCGCCGATGCGGATCGGTCTTGTCGGAGTCGGTCGGATCGGTGCGTTCCACGCCCGCACCCTGCTGGGGCTGGACGACGTCGACAGCCTCGTGGTCGCGGATGCCGACGATGCGGCCGCCCAGCGCGTGGCCGCTGAGATCGGTGCCGAGCACGCCGGTGACGTCGACGGTCTGCTCGGCTCGGGCATCGACGGCTTCGTGATCGCGGCGGCGACCCCCGCGCACGCCGAGCTGCTGCGACAGGGGATCGCGGCCGGCGTACCCACGTTCTGCGAGAAACCCGTCGCGCGCACGCTGGACGAGACGCTCGAGCTCGCTCGTCTCGAGGCCGAGAGCAGCACGCCGGTGCACATCGGCTTCCAGCGGCGCTTCGACGCGGGCTACCAGCGGGTGCGTGACGCGATCGCCGCCGACGAGCTCGGGTTCGTGCACACGATCCGCGCCAACACCCACGACCAGACCCCGCCGCACGCGTCGTACATCCCGACGAGCGGCGGCATCTTCCGCGACTGCAACGTGCACGACTTCGACGCGATCCGGTTCGTGACGGGCCAGGAGGTCGAGTCGGCGTACGCCACGGGCGGCAACAAGGGTGAGCAGTTCTTCGTCGACGCGGGCGACGTCGACTCCGGCGCCGCGCTGCTGCGTCTCGTCGACGGCACGACCTGCCTGGTGTCGTCGACGCGCTACAACGGTGCGGGCCACGACGTGCGCCTGGAGGCGATGGGCAGCAAGGGCACACTCACGGCCGGTCTCGACGACTCGCTGGCGATGCGATCGGCCGAGGAGGGCGTGACGTTCCCGCCGGGGCCGGGGCACGCGACGTTCATGGACCGCTTCCAGCCGGCCTACGTCGCCGAGCTCACGGCGTTCGCCGCGGTGGCGCGCGGTGAGACGCCGTCGCCGTGCACGGTGGCCGATGCGCTGCAGGCGTTCCGTACGGCCGAGGCGTGCGACCGGTCGTGGCGTGAGGGCCGGGTCGTGCCGCTCGCGGAGGTCGCGGACCTGTGACCGGGCTCCTCGACCGCGTCGCGGCCGCCCCTATCTCGTGGGGCGTGTCGGAGGTCGAGGGGTGGGGTGTGCAGCTGCCCGTCGACCAGGTGCTCGGCGCCATCCGCGAGGTCGGTCTCACGGCCACCGAGCTGGGCCCGACCGGATTCCTCGACGCCGATCCTCGCGCGCAGCTGGACCGCTTCGGGCTGCGAGCCGTGGCGCAGTTCCTCCCCGTGGTGATCCACGACGAGACGCACGACCCGCGGGCCGAGTTCGACCGCACCGCAACGGCTTTGAGCGTCAGCGGTGGTACGACGGTCGTGCTCGCCGCCTCCACCGGGCAACAGGGGTACGACGACCGGCCGGCCTGGACGGAGCCCGCCTGGGAGCGTGCACTCGGGCTGCTCGACGACCTGGTCGCGCGTGGTCGTGACGCCGGGCTCGACGTCGTGCTCCACCCGCACGTCGGCACGATGATCGAGTCGGACGCCGAGGTGCGGCGGGTCCTCGACGGATCGGCCGCACCGCTGTGCCTGGACACCGGGCATCTGCTCATCGGTGGGAGCGACCCGGTGCGACTGGCCGAGCAGCACGCCGCGCGGATCGCCCACGTCCACCTCAAGGACGTCCGTCAGGACCTGCTAGACCGGGTGGTCGACGGTTCGCTCGCGTACGGCGAGGCGGTCGAGCAGGGCATCTACGTGCCGCTCGGCGAGGGCGCGGTCGACATCGGGCGGATCGTCGAATCCCTTGAGCAGCAGGGGTACTCGGGCTGGTACGCGCTGGAGCAGGACCGAGTCATGGCGGATGACGACGCGGCACCTGCGACCGCCGACGTACGAGCGAGCCGCGGGTGGCTCGCGGCCGGTGAACGTGGAGCCAGGCCGTGACCGGCGCGTACGACCTGATCGCCATGGGGCGGGTCGGTGTCGACATCTATCCGCTCCAGCACCGGGTGCCGTTGGAGGAGGTGCGGACGTTCGAGAAGTTCCTCGGCGGGAGCGCCACCAACGTGACGGTGGCTGCGGCGCGGCACGGCCGGCGTACGGCAGTGATCACGCGCACCGGAGACGACGCGTTCGGTCGCTACGTGCACCGTGAGCTGCGACGGCTGGGTGTCGACGACGTGTTCGTGTCGGCCGTCGACGGACCTCCCACGCCGGTGACGTTCTGCGAGGTGTTCCCTCCGGACGACTTCCCGTTGTGGTTCTACCGCTACCCGACGGCACCTGACCTCATGATCGAGCCGAACACGTTGCCGTTGAACGCGATTCGTGAGGCCACGATCTTCTGGGCCACCGTGACCGGACTCAGCCAGGAGCCGAGCCGCGCCGCCCACCACGCCGCGTGGGACGCGCGCGGGCGGCGGGCGCACACCGTGCTCGACCTCGACTATCGACCGATGTTCTGGGCAGATCCTGCAGCCGCGCGACGCGAGGTCGACGCGGCGCTCGACCACGTCACGGTGGCCGTCGGCAACCGCGAGGAGTGCGAGGTCGCCACGGGTGAGACCGACGCCGACAGAGCCGCCGACGCGCTCCTCGCGCGAGGGCTCGACCTGGCGGTCGTCAAGCGCGGCCCGGCCGGTGTGCTCGCGGCGACCCCTGACGAGCGGGTCGACCTGCCGGCGTTCCCGGTCGAGGTCCTCAACGGCCTCGGTGCGGGCGATGCGTTCGGCGGGGCGCTGTGTCACGGTCTGCTGGCCGAGTGGCCGCTGGCGCGGACGCTGCGGTTCGCCAACGTCGCCGGTGCCATCGTCGCGTCGAGGCTGGAGTGCTCGACGGCGATGCCGACCACGGACGAGGTCGACGCGGCGTCGTCGAGAGGGCGAGTCGCATGACGCTCGATCCGTTGCAAATCAACGAGATCCGGGCCACCGACCCGGGTCGGGTCGCAGATTCCTGGGCCGCCAGGCGACGTCGTCCTCTGCTCGCTGACGACGGTCGCCTGCTGCTGGTCGCTGCCGACCACCCGGCACGCAATGCGCTCGGGGTGCGTGACCAGCCGATGGCGATGGCCAGCCGCACCGACCTCCTGGGACGGCTGCAGGTCGCCCTGGCGGTGCCCGGCGTCGACGGCGTTCTCGGCAGCCCCGACGTGCTCGAGGACCTGCTGCTGCTCGGTGCGCTCGACGGCAAGGTCGCGATCGGGTCGATGAACCGCGGCGGCCTCCAGGGCGCGGTTTTCGAGGCCGACGACCGCTACACGGCGTACGACCCCGAGACCCTCGACCGCCTGGGGCTCGACGGCGGCAAGGCCCTGATGCGCGTGTGCCTGGACGAGCCCGGCACGGCCGCGACGCTCGAGGCGACCGGTCACGCCGTCAGCGCACTCGCCGAGCGGCGCCTGCCGATGATGATCGAACCGTTCCTGTCCCGCTTCGAGGACGACCGGATGGTCAACCAGCTCGACACCGACTCAGTCGTGAGATCGGTGGTCGTCGCGAGCGGTCTCGGTGCGACGAGCGCGTACACCTGGCTCAAGCTGCCCGTCGTCGACAACATGGCGCGCGTCATGGACGCCACCACGCTGCCGACGCTGCTGCTCGGTGGCGACCCGCACGAGGCCCCGGAGCAGACGTACGCCGCGTGGGCCGATGCGCTCACCCTCCCGTCGGTGCGGGGGCTCGTCGTCGGACGCGCCCTGCTGTACCCACTCGACGGAGACGTCGGCGCGGCAGTGCGTACGGCGGTCGAGCTCGTGCACGGAGGTGACAGATGACAGGCCTCGGACGAGACAACGCTCGTTGGGTTCTGCCGCTGGGTTCGACTGCGGCTGAAGGGTTCTCGGTCGTCGTGGACATCAGCCACGACGGCTGGCAGCACACCGGGCTCCACGTGGCCGACCTGGTTCCCGGGCGACCGGTCACGGTCGAGCTGGCAGGGAGGGAGGCGGTCGTCGTACCCCTGGCAGGCGGCGTGCACGTCGCGTGGTCCGGTGGCGCGGCGTACGACCTCGTCGGGCGGCCGTCGGTGTTCGCCGGGCCCACCGATGTCGCGTACCTGCCCGCGGGCGGGAGTCTGACGCTCACGGCGACGGACGCGGCACGTGTGGCGGTGTGCACGGCCAGGGTGCGTACGCCGGGTCGGCGTTCTCCGAGACACATCGCTGCCGCAGCCGTGCCGGTCGAGCTGCGGGGCGCTGGTCAGGCGAGCCGGGAGGTCCGCAACTTCGGCACGCCCGACGTGCTCGACGCCGACCGGATCATCGCGTGCGAGGTGCTGACGCCTGCCGGCAACTGGAGCTCCTACCCGCCGCACAAGCACGACGAGGAGCGTGCCGGTGCTGAGACCGAGCTCGAGGAGATCTACTACTTCGAGGTCGACCACATCGCCGGACCGGAAGGCGCGGATCCCGTTGCTTACCAACGGGTCTACGGCACGGAGGATCGGCCGATCGATGTGCTGGCAGAGGTGCGGACCGGAGACGTCGTGCTCGTACCCCACGGCTGGCACGGGCCGGCGACAGCGCCGCCCGGCTACGACCTGTACTACCTCAATGTGATGGCCGGCCCGGGTGCAGAGCGTGCCTGGCTGATCTGCGACGACCCGGCGCACGGCTGGGTGCGCGACACCTGGGAGGGGCAGACGATGGACCCACGGCTCCCGTTCGGGGATGAGACTCGATGAGGCTCACGGTGGGGCAGGCGGTCGTGCGGTTCCTCGGGCAGCAGCTGACCGAGCGTGACGGCGAGCTGCACCCGGCGTTCGCGGGGTGTCTCGGCATCTTCGGGCACGGCAACGTCGCCGGGCTCGGGCAGGCCCTGCTGCAGGACGAACGCACCGGTGTGCCGGCGCTGCCCTACGTCCTCGCGCGCAACGAGCAGGCGATGGTGCACACCGCCACGGCGTACGCCCGCGCCAGCAACCGGCTGCGCATGTGGGCGTGCACCGCCTCGGTCGGTCCCGGCTCGACCAACATGGTCACGGGCGCTGCGCTCGCCACGGTCAACCGGCTGCCCGTGCTGCTGCTGCCGTCAGGGACCTTTGCGACCCGCGCGACCGGCAGCGTGCTGCAGCAGCTGGAGTTGCCGGTCGCCGGCGACGTCACGGTCAACGACGCGCTGCGTCCGGTGTCGCGCTGGTTCGACCGGGTGAGCCGACCTGAGCAGCTGGCTGACGCGCTGATGCAGGCGATGCGCGTGCTGACCGACCCGGTCGAGACCGGCGCCGTCACGATCGCGCTGCCCCAGGACGTGCAGGCGCAGGCCCACGACTTCCCGGACGACCTGTTCGACGAGCGCGTCTGGCACATCGCCCGCCCGCCGGCCGAGCCGTCGCAGGTCGCGGCGACCGCCGATCTGATCCGCAACGCGCAGCGGCCGCTCGTCGTTGCCGGCGGGGGAGTGCACTACAGCGGTGCCGAGGACGCCCTGGCCGCCTTCTGCGAGGCCACCGGCATCGCGGTCGGCGAGACGCAGGCCGGCAAGGGCTCACTTGTCCACGGCCACCCGCAGCTGCTCGGCGCGATCGGATCGACCGGTACGACGGCCGCCAACGCCTTCGCGCGTGACGCCGACCTGGTCATCGGTGTCGGCACGAGGTGGTCCGACTTCACCACCGCGTCGCGAACGGCCTTCCAGGACAACGGAGTTCGCTTCATCAACATCAACGTCGGCCGCTTCGACGCGGGCAAGCACGCCGGTCTCGCACTCGTCGGCGACGCCCGCGAGGCCCTCACCGCACTCACGGCGCAGCTCGACGGCCACCGCACCGACGCGTCGTACACCGAGCGCATCGGTCGCGAGTGGCAGCAGTGGGACGAGCACGTCGAGGCGATCCATCACCCACCGGCCGAGGTCACCGACCAGCTCGCGGACGGCGTGCTCACCCAGGGCCAGGTGCTCGGCGCGGTCAACGAGCACAGCGACCCGCGGGACGTCGTCGTGTGCGCGGCGGGGTCGATGCCGGGCGACCTGCACCAGCTCTGGCGCGTACGCGACCGCGGCGGCTACCACGTCGAGTACGGCTACTCGTGCATGGGCTACGAGATCCCGGGCGGTATCGGCGTCCGCCTCGCCCAGCCCGACCGCGACGTGTTCGTGCTCGTCGGGGACGGGTCGTACCTCATGATGCCGAGCGAGCTGGTCGTCGCGGTCCAGGAGCGGGTCAAGATCGTCGTCGTGATCGTGCAGAACCACGGGTTCGGCTCGATCGGCGCGCTGTCGGAGTCGCTGGGATCGCAACGTTTCGGGACGCAGTACCGCTACCGCAGCGACGACGGCCGCCTCGACGGCCCGCACCTGCCCGTCGACCTCGCGGCCAACGCGCGCAGCCTCGGAGCCCACGTCGTCGAGGTCGCCTCGGTCGAGGAGCTGCACACCGCGATCCGAGAGGCGAAGGCCGCACCGCGCGACTTCGGCCCGTTCGTCATCCACGTCGAGACCGACCCGAGTGCGCCCGGGCCCGACAACGGCGCGTGGTGGGACGTCCCTGTCGCCGAGGTGAGCGACCTGGACACCACGCGGACGGCGTACGACGACTACGTCGACCACCGCAAGGCGCAACGCCCGCTGCTCGCCCCGACCCGGTCCGGCGTGGATCCTGCGCGCAGCGCCCGGACTCGGCAGACTGGGGCCGACATGTGACTCGCCCCGGCTCGTCGTCGCGCCGACCTTCGGCGTGATGCCCCCGGGGTGGCTGAAAGGACACAGCAATGAGCAGCCGTACCCGAAGGGCCACCGCCGTGGTCGCGACGACCGTGCTGGTGGCCGCGCTCGCGGCGTGCAGCTCGACCGGTGGGCGCAAGGCCGTCGAGGACGCCGAGCGGGCACGCAATGCCGGCAAGGCCACGACCCCGAAGATGACGATCGCGCTGGTCACCCACTCGGGGCCGGGCGACACGTTCTGGGACATCGTCCGCAAGGGCGCCCAGGACGCTGCCGCCAAGGACAACGTCGACCTGCAGTACACCGCCGACCCCGACGGCGCCAAGCAGGCCAACCTGGTGCAGCAGGCCATCGACAAGAAGGTCGACGGCATCGCTCTCACGCTCGCCAAGCCGGACGCCATGCAGGGCGTGGTCAAGAAGGCCGTCGCCGCCAAGATCCCCGTCGTCGCCCTCAACGGCGGCCTCGACCGGTGGAAGGCCATGGGCGTCACGTCGTACTTCGGGCAGGACGAGAAGATCGCGGGCCAGCAGGCGGGCGACCGGATGCTCAAGGAGGGCGCCAAGCACCCGATCTGCGTCATCCACGAGCAGGGCAACGTCGGCCTCGAGGACCGCTGCGCCGGCGTCAAGCAGCGCATCCCGGCCACCCAGCTGCTCTACGTCGACGGCAAGTCGCCGGCGAGCATGCAGACCGCGATCACCTCCAAGCTGCAGCAGGACAAGGCGATCGACTACGTGCTCACCCTGGGCGGCCCGATCGCGACGGTCGCGGTGCAGTCCAAGGCGAGTGCGGCGAGCACGGCCAAGATCGTCACCTTCGACACCAGCCAGGACCTCATCAACGCCATCAAGGCGGGCACCGTGCAGTGGGCGGTCGACCAGCAGCCCTACCTGCAGGGCTACCTCGCGGTCGACCAGCTGTGGCTGCTCAAGACCAACGGCAACATCGTCGGCGGCGGGCAGCCGGTGCTGACCGGTCCGGCGTTCATCGACAAGAGCAACGTCGCCGCGGTCGAGAAGTTCGCGGCCAGCGGGCGTCGGTGAGTCACGTGGGCACCTCTGCCAGTACGCCGGCCGCGGCCGTCGACGACCGCGTCGCCCCCCGGTCGGGCAGCGTCCGGCTGCTCCGGCGGCCCGAGATCGGCGCGCTGCTCGGCGCCGTCGTCGTGTGCGTGTTCTTCCTGATCGTGGCGTCGGCGTTCCGCAACGTCGACAACGTGGGCACGATCCTCTACGGCGCCGCGACCATCGGGATCATGGCGGTGCCGGTGGCGCTGCTGATGGTGGGCGGTGAGTTCGACCTGTCGGCCGGTGTCGCTGTCACGTCAGCGGGGCTGGCCGCATCCCTGCTGGCCTGGTACTTCAACTTCCACGTGTGGTTCGCCGTGCTGCTGGCCCTGCTGATCTCGCTGGCGATCGGCGCCTTCAACGGTACGATGCTCAACCGCACCGGCCTGCCGTCGTTCCTGGTCACGCTCGGCACGTTCTTCATCCTGCAGGGTGTCAACCTCGGCATGACCAAGGTCGTCACCGGCAACGTCGCCTCCAACAACATCAGCGACATGCAGGGCTTCGAGTCGGCCCAGCACGTCTTCGCCTGGGAGGCCTCGATCGGATCGGTCGCCATCAAGGCGCCGGTCGTCTACTGGTTGGTGATCACGGTCGTCGCCGCGGTCGTCCTGCTCAAGACACGGTTCGGCAACTGGATCTTCGCGGTCGGTGGCGACGCCGACGCAGCGCGCGCGGTCGGCGTACCCGTGCACCTCGTACGACTCGTGCTCTACATGTTCGTCGGATTCTGCGCCTGGCTCGCCGGGATGCACCTGCTGTTCGAGTTCAACACGGTGCAGTCCGGTGACGGTGTCGGCAACGAGTTCATCTTCATCATCGCTGCGGTCGTGGGCGGCTGCCTGCTGACCGGCGGCTACGGGTCGGCGGTCGGTGCCTCGATCGGGGCGCTGATCTTCGCGATGACCCAGCTCGGCATCAACTACGCCGGCTGGAACCCCGACTGGTTCAAGACGTTCCTCGGCGTGATGCTCGTGCTCGCGACGCTGGTCAACCTGTGGGTCAAGAAGAAGGCGGACGCCCGATGAGTACTCCCGTCACGGATGACACGCTGCCCACCGACGACAGCGGCCCGACCACCGAGGTCGTCCGGCTGGTCGACATCGGCAAGGCCTACGGCAACGTCGCGGCCCTGCGCGAGATCAACCTGTCGGTGCGCCAGGGCGAGGTCACCTGTGTGCTCGGCGACAACGGCGCCGGCAAGTCCACGCTGATCAAGATCATGTCGGGGCTGCACGACTACGACGCCGGGCAGATGTTCGTCGGCGGTGAGGCCCGGCACTTCGGGTCGCCGCGTGAGGCGCTCGGCTCGGGCATTGCGACGGTCTACCAGGACCTCGCGCTCGCCCCGCTGATGTCCGTGTGGCGCAACTTCTTCCTCGGCAACGAGCTGCGCAAGGGTCCGCTGCGGCTGCTCGACAGCAAGGAGATGGAGCGCGTCACCGGCGAGGAGCTCACCCGGATGGGCATCAGCATCCCCGACCTCGACCGACCGGTCGCGTCGCTGTCGGGTGGTCAGCGCCAGTGCATCGCCATCGCCCGCGCGATCTACTTCGGCGCCAAGGTGATCATCCTCGACGAGCCCACGGCCGCTCTGGGAGTGAAGCAGTCGGGTGTGGTGCTGAAGTACATCGTCAAGGCGCGCGACGCCGGCCTCGGCGTCGTGTTCATCACCCACAACCCGCACCACGCCTACCTCGTCGGCAACCACTTCCTCGTGCTCAAGCTCGGCCGGGTCGCGCTCGACGAGGAGCGCGAGGACCTCACGCTCGACCAGCTGACGGCCGAGATGGCAGGCGGTGACGAGCTGGCCGAGCTCAGCCACGAGATCCGTCAGATGGAGAGCCCGACCGACTGAAGCAGGGAGACACGCACCCCTCGTACGAAAACCGTCTGTCCGGCACCGCATGGAGTGCCGACCAGACCGTTGTCGTACGAACGTGTCCGGGTTCTCGCCCTGCTCGGCCGGCGCTGCGGTGGGTCAGGCGCGGATGCCGGCGATCACGATGTCGAGGGCCGCGGTGTAAGCCGCGTCGGCGTCGCCGAACCGCGCCGGCGCCGCTCCGTGCTCGGCCATGACCGCGTGGGTCTGCTCGTCGAAGGTGTAGCCGATCACGAAGTGCAGCAACGCATCTCGCGACGCCACGGCGTGCGCGTGGGTGTGGCCGCCGGACTCGACGATCTCGACGACCCGCTTGCCGAGGTGACTCGTGTCGAGTGACGACGCACGGCTCGCGGCGACCACCTCGGCGCCGTCGCGCTGGGCGAGCAGTGTCGTACGCAGGTCGGTGCCGAGCTGGTGCAGCTGCCGGTCCCAGCGGCGTCGGGACGACGGCTCGGGCACCCGGGCCAGCAGGTCGTCGGCGACCTCGGCGAGCAGCGCCTGCTTGTGGGGGATGTGCCAGTAGATCGCGCTCGCCTGCACGTCGAGCTCGGCGGCCAGCCGTCGCATCGTCAGGTCGGCGAGCCCGTGGGCGGTCAGGATGCGTTGCGCTGCCGCGAGGATGTCCTGCCGCTGGATCGCCATGGATGTCACCTTACCGACGGGTCATGTCTATCCTGAACGCCGTTCAGTACGGTCCCCGGCACCGCCCCGGCAGCCGCGGCGACCGTCGTACCCGCAGGAGCAGGAGATCATGACCAGGCTCAGTCCGCGCGACCTCGCGCTCGTCGCGATGTTCGCCGCGCTCGTCGCTGTCCTCGGGATGCCGGGTGGCATCTCGTTCTTCGGGTCGGTGCCGATCACGGCCCAGACGCTCGGCTTCATGCTCGCGGGCTGCATCCTCGGTGCGAAGCGCGGTGCGCTCAGCGTGATCGTCTTCGACCTGCTGCTCGCCGCCGGTCTGCCGATCGGTGCGGGCGGCCACGGCGGCATGGCCGTCATCACCGGTCCGTCCGGCGGTTATCTGCTCGGCGCGATCCCGGGTGTGTTCCTCACCGGCCTGCTCGTGCAGCGTTGGGGCCGGCGCAACCTGGTCAGCCCGTTCGTCGCGTCCGTCATCGGCTGCATGGGCGTCGTCTACCTGGTCGGCGTGCCCTACTGCGCCTGGCGCCTCGACTCCGGCCTGGTCGCCGTCGCCCAGAACGCCGTGCAGTTCCTGCCCGGAGACCTCGCCAAGTGCGTGATCGCCGCGCTGGTCACCACGACCGTCGTGCGGGCGTACCCGCCCATCGAGACCATCACCGGTGCGCCGGGCCGGTCCACCGAGCGCGAGCGGGTCGGCGCTGCGTGATCGAGGTCAGCGGCGTACGCCACCGGCTGGGTGAGCGTGAGGTGCTGCGGGGCATCGACCTGACGCTGGCCGAGCATCGCGTCGGTGTCATCGGTGCCAACGGCTCGGGCAAGTCGACGCTGGCGCGCACGTTCAACGGGCTGATCACGCCCGACGCCGGCGACGTCCGGGTCGACGGCCTCTCGGTACGCGACGACGTGCGGTCCGTACGGCGGCGGGTCGGGTTCATGTTCTCCGAGGCCTCCGCGCAGATCCTGATGCCGACCGTCGCCGAGGACATCGCGCTGTCGCTGCGCGACCACGGCCTGACCGCCGACGAGGTGAGCGCGCGCGTCGAGGCGACCCTGTCGGCGTACGGGCTGGAGGGCTACGGCGACCATCCGGCGCAGCTGCTCTCGGGCGGGCAGAAGCAGATGCTGGCGTTCGCCGCGGTGCTGGTGCGTGAGCCGCAGGTGCTGGTGTGCGACGAGCCGTCGACGCTGCTCGACCTGCACAACCAGCTGCGGCTGCGGCGCACCCTCGCCGGGCTCGATCAGCAGGTCGTGCTGCTCACCCATCACCTGGACCTGCTCGACGACTTCGACCGCGTCGTCGTGATCGACGACGGACAGGTCGTGCACGACGGCGTGCCGGGGGAGTCGGTGGCGTTCTACCACGACCTCATGGAAGCGCGCGTCTCGTGAATCACGTTGTGCTGCACAGGGTTTCGCGATGACGGGCTACTACGTCGAGGGTGACTCGTGGCTGCACCGGCTCGCACCGTCGACCAAGCTGGCGGCCACCCTCGTGCTGATCACACTGATGGGCGTGGTGTCGCGCTGGTGGCTGATCGTGCCGATCGCCGTCGTGGTCGTGCCGCTCTACGTCTCGGCCGGGCTCTCGCTGCGGCTGTTGTGGCGCGGCATGCGCACGATCCTGGTGTTCGCGCTGGTGCTGGTGGCGTTCCAGACCTGGCTGCAGGGGCCGGTGCGCGCGCTCGAGGTCGCCGGCCAGCTGGTCGTGGCCGTCGTGATCGCCAACCTGGTGATGATGACGACGAGGGTCACGGCGATGGTGCGGACCATCTCGGCGGTCGCGATCCCGTTGCGGCGATTCGGGATTCAGCGTGATCGGGTCGAGCTGCTCCTCGCGCTGACGATCGGATGCGTCCCGCGCGTGGCCGCGGCGATGTCGGGCGCGCGCGAGGCGGCGGTCGGGCGAGGTGTACGCCCACGGCTGGCGGTCGTCGTACCGGCCGTCGTCGTGACGATGGTGCGCGAGGCCGACGAGGTGGGCGACGCAATGGCCGCGCGCGGCCTCTGAGCGCGGTGGTCTGTCGGCCGGGCTCCGCCGCAAGCCGACCGGCCCCCAGTGCGTCGCACCGGGCCGTGTGGCGCATGCCGCGACCACCTGCGGCGGTCGATCGGGCCGGCATTCCGGAGGGCCCTATCCCGTGAGCGCTGGTTCGGGTGCTCGGGTGCGCGTGCCGTCAGCGGTCATGGTCACGGACCAGCCGGCCTCGTGCCGCAACCCTCCGCGGAGTGGCTCCTGAGTGGCACGAGAACGCCACCTGTCGTCGAGTGCGGACCGTGGGCCGACGAGAGGCCCGACATCCGGCGGGGTTCCCGTCAGGCGACCGGGTCGGGTGGGTCGACGACACGTAAGCAGTGCTGAAGAAGCGATGACGATTTCTCGCTTGTCCTGAACTGTCTGCGACCGTCACGCTGGAGCCATGACGACGCAGCAGGACGCGGCCGTGGGCCGTCGTACGACACCGGCCGAGACACCCTCGGCGCCGAGCCCTTCGTGGGCCGTCCCCGCGGCGGTGGGCGTCGTCCTCCTGCTCTGGGCGTCGTCGTTCATCGCGATCCGCGCAGTGGGCGACACGTTCTCGCCGGGCCCGCTCGCCTTCGGCCGGCTCGTCGTCGGCACCCTCGCGCTCGGCGCGATCGGCCTGTACTACCGGAGCCCGCTGCCTCGCGGCCGGGGCCTGGCGCTCGTCGCGCTCTACGGCGTGCTGTGGTTCGCGCTCTACACCGTCGTCCTCAACGCGGCCGAGCACCACCTCGACGCGGGCACGGCCGCCATGCTCGTCAACGTCGCGCCCATCCTGGTGGCGGTTGCCGCGGGTTTCCTTCTCGGAGAAGGGTTTCCGCGACCGCTCATCATCGGGGTGGGCGTCGCGTTCGCCGGCGTCGCGCTGATCGCGGTCGGTGGGGTCGGCTCGCACAGCGACGGCCTGGGCGTCGCACTCGGTCTGATCACGGCCGTGCTGTACGCCGCCGGTGTGCTCTCCCAGAAGGTCGCCCTGCGCACGGTCGATCCGGTGTCGGCCACCTGGGTCGGGTGCGCGATCGGCATGGCCGTGCTCGTGCCGTTCCTGCCCGCGACGGTCGACGAGGCGCGCGACGCATCCTTCGGCGCGATCGCCGCTGTGGTCTACCTCGGGGTGTTCCCGACAGCCATCGCGTTCACCCTGTGGGCGTACGCGCTCTCACGAGCCAGCGCGGGGCGTACGGCCTCGGCGTCACTCGCCGTGCCCGCCATCGCCGTGGTGATGTCGTGGGTGTTCTTGGGAGAGGTGCCCACGGTGCTCGCGATGGTCGGTGGCGTGCTGTGCATCACCGGCGTGCTGGTCAGCCGCCGCCGCGTCAGGCCGCAGCCAGTCGCTGCAACGTCGCCCCGAGGTCAGTGACACGCAGCGACAGCGGCTCGCGGTCGAGGACCTCGAACGGCGTTGCGGCAGAAGGCTCCTCGGGCATGACCAGACCGGTGTGCATCCCGAGCGCGCGGGGCACGACCAGGTTGCGCTCGAGGTCGTCGAAGAAGATCGAGCGTGACACGTCGATGTCGTACGCGGACAGGAACGCCTCGTAGCACGCGCGGTGCGGCTTGGGCACCAGATCGGCTGCTCGCAGGTCGAAGACCGCGTCGAACGCGTCGTGCAGTTCCAGCCGGTGCAGCACCCGCCGGGCATAGGGCTCGGTGCCGTTGGTGAAGACGATCTTGCGGCCGGGCAGTGCTGCGAGTGCACTGCTCAGGGGCGACACCGACAGCACCGAGTAGTCGAGCCGCTCCTCGAAGGCGAGGTAGTCGTCCGGGTCGATTCCGTGCGTACGCATCAGGCCGAGCAGCGTCGTACCGTGCTCCGTGCGCAGCTCGTGCTGGGCGCGGCGGGCACCGGCCTCGTCGACTCCGAGGAGTGCGCCGACGTACGCGTGGATGTGCGCGTCGATCTGGTCGGCGAGACCCGTGCTGGGCGGGTACAGCGTGTTGTCGAGGTCGAAGACCCACGTTTCGATGGTGGGTGTCACGGCGTGGTGAGCTGCTCCATCTCGGTGCGTACGGCGGCCAGGCGCGTGGTCGCCTCGGTGCGCGCGTCCGCCAGGTCGTCGCCCTCCACGGGCACGACGGCCTCGAAGTAGACCTTGAGCTTGGGCTCGGTACCGCTCGGGCGCACGATGATGCGCGTGCCGTCGGCGAGGTAGTAGCGCAGCCCGTCGGTCGGGGGCAGCTCACCGCCTTCGGCCGAGAGGTCGTCGGCGCGCGAGACCGACTGTCCTGCAACGGAAGTCGGCGGGGTCGTACGCAGCCGGTCCATCACGGTGCCGATGAGGGAGAGGTCGTCGACGCGTACGGAGAAGGAGTCGGTCTGGTGGACGCCGTGCTCGCGCGCGAGGTCGTCGAGGACGTCCTGCAGGGTGCGGCCGTCGGCCTTCAGTGCGGCTGTCATCTCGGCGATCACGAGGGCCGCGGTGATGCCGTCCTTGTCGCGGACCTGCTCGGGCGCGACGCAGTAGCCGAGGGCTTCCTCGTAGCCGTAGGTCAGGCCCGGCACGCGGCTGATCCACTTGAAACCGGTCAGCGTCTCCTCGTGGCGTACGCCGGTCGAGGTCGCCATGGCGCGCAGCAGCTGCGACGAGACGATCGAGCACGCGACGACACCGTCGCGCGGCGCGGAGGCGAGCGCATGGTGACCGAGCAGGGCGCCGACCTCGTCGCCGCGCAGCATCCGCCAGCCGTCCGACGTCGGGACCGCGACCGCACACCGGTCGGCGTCGGGGTCGTTGGCGATGACGATGTCCGGGTCGGTGCGCGAGGCGAGCGCGAGGGCCGCGTCGATGGCGCCCGGCTCCTCAGGGTTGGGGAACGACACCGTCGGGAACTCGGGGTCGGGGTCGCGCTGCTCGTCGACCGTGGTCGGAGCCGCGAATCCGCTTGCGACGAAAGCCTTCTGGAGCAGCTCGTTGCCGACGCCGTGCAGTGAGGTGTGCACGATCGAGACGTCACGCGAGCTGTCGGCAGCGACGACCTGGGAAGCCGCCGCGACGTAGGCGTCGACGATCTCGTCGGACAACGTCTCCCAGCCGTCGGTCGCCACCTGCACCGATGACGCCGTCGGGAACCGGCCGATCGCGTCGCTGATGTCACCGTCGGTCGGCGGCACGATCTGCGAGCCGTCGCCGAGGTAGACCTTGTAGCCGTTGTCCTGAGGCGGGTTGTGCGACGCGGTCACCATGACGCCGGCGTCGCAGCCGAGCTCGCGAATCGCGAACGCCAGCAACGGAGTCGGCAGCGGACGCGGCATCACCATCGCCCGCCCGCCGGCCGCGACGACGACGCCGGCGGTGTCGCGGGCGAACACGTCGGAGTTGTGCCGGGCGTCGTATCCCACGACCACCGTGACGTCGCGCTTGCCGACGGTCTCCTGGAGGTACGCCGTCAGGCCGGCTGCCGCACGCTGGACGACGACGCGGTTCATGCGGTTGGGGCCGGCGCCGAGCGCACCGCGCAGGCCGGCGGTGCCGAACGCCAGCAGTCCGCTGAACCGGTCCTGCAGGTCGGCACGGGCCGCCTCGTCGCCGGACTCGGCTGCGGCGACCACGGACTCGAGCTCGGCTCGGGTCGCGGCGTCGGGGTCGTCGGCGATCCAGGCACGCGCCTCGTCGAGGACGTCGACCGTGCTCACGCCTCGCTCACCGCGATCTTCTGGACGACGGCCGCGAGCAGCCGGCCGCAGCGTTCGGCCGCAGCCTTGCCGGCGTCGAGGACCTCGTCGTGCGACAGCGCCTGGTCGGACGTGCCTGCGGCAGGGTTGGTGACGAGCGAGATGCCGAGCAGCTCCAGGCCGGCCTGGCGGGCGGCGATCGCCTCGAGGGTGGTCGACATGCCGACGAGGTCGGCGCCGATGATCTTGGCCATCTGGACCTCAGCAGGCGTTTCGTACTGCGGCCCACGGAACTGCGCGTAGACGCCCTCGTCGAGATCGGGGTCGACCGTGCGGGCGAGCTCACGCAGTCGCGAGGAGTACAGGTCGGTGAGGTCGACGAAGGTCGCACCCTCGATGGGGGAAGCCGCCGTGAGGTTGAGGTGGTCGCGGATCAGCACCGGCGTACCGGGTGCCCAGGCGGGGTTGATGCTGCCGCAGCCGTTGGTGAGCACGATCGTGCGGCAGCCGGCCGCGGCCGCCGTACGCACGGCGTGGACGACGGCGCGCACCCCGCGGCCCTCGTAGTAGTGGGTGCGGGTGCCGTAGACCAGGGCGCGGCGGTCGGTGTCGCCGATGCGGACCGACCGCATGGTGCCCGAGTGGCCCGCGACGGCCGCCTTGGCGAAGCCGGGGACGTCGGCGTTGTCGATGGTGGTGACGGTCTCGCCGATCAGGTCACCGGTCTGACCCCAGCCGGACCCCAGCACGAGGGCGACGTCGTGGTGATCTGCACCACTGCGCTCGGCGATCACGGCGGCCGCAGCGGCGGCGACGTCGGACGGATCAGTCGCGGGATCGTTGAGATCCAGGGCTTCGTTGCTCACCGGCACAGGCTAACCGCGGGCCAGGGTGTCTCACCCCGCGATACCGGCGAGTTTGACCGCGAATGGTTGGATATAGCCCGTGAGTGCGCGTCAGAAGTCGATGGTGATCATCGGGGGTGGCCCCGGCGGCTACGAGTCGGCTCTGGTGGCCGCCCAGCTCGGTGCCGAGGTGACCGTCATCGACCGTGACGGCGTCGGTGGCGCCGCGGTGCTCACCGACTGCGTGCCCAGCAAGGCGCTGATCGCGACCGCCGACTTCCTGTCGCGGTTCGAGTCCGCCGGCCGCCTCGGTGTCGGCTTCGAGGGCACCGACGATGACCAGCACGCCGAGGCCAACCTCGTGCAGGTCAACAGCCGCATCATGGATCTCGCCGCCGCGCAGAGCCGCGACATCCAGGCCCAGCTGGAGTCCGTCGGCGTCCGTGTCGTGCGCGGCACCGGTCGCATCACCGGCGCCCACGAGGTGACGGCCGACCTGGTCGACGGCGGCACGCGCACGTTCACCGCTGACACGATCCTCGTCTCGACCGGCACCAGCCCGCGCGTCCTCGACACGGCCGTGCCCGACGGCGAGCGCATCCTGACCTGGCAGCAGATCTACGACCTCAAGGCGCTCCCCGAGCACCTGATCGTCGTCGGGTCCGGTGTGACCGGTGCCGAGCTCGCGCACGCCTATCTCGGCCTCGGCTGCGAGGTCACGCTCGTGTCGTCGCGCGACCGGGTGCTGCCCGGTGAGGACGCCGACGCCGCGACCGTGATCGAGAACGTCTTCCGGCGCCGTGGCATGAAGGTCCTCAACCGCTCCCGCGCCCAGGCCGCCCGTCGCGAGGGCGACGGCGTCGTCGTGACCCTCGAGGACGGCCGTGAGGTGCACGGCTCGCACGCGCTGTTCGCGGTCGGCTCCATCCCGCGTACGAAGGACATGGGCCTGGAGGAGGCGGGCGTCGAGCTCACACCGTCGGGCCACATCGTCGTCGACCGCGTCTCGCGCACGTCGGCACAGAGCATCTACGCGGCGGGCGACTGCACCGGTGTCCTGCCGCTGGCGTCGGTCGCGGCCATGCAGGGTCGCATCGCCGTCGCCCACGCCCTGGGTGACGCGGTAGCACCGCTCAACCTGCGGGGCGTCTGCGCCAACATCTTCACCGACCCCGAGATCGCGACCGTCGGCTACTCGCAGACCGACGTCGAGGAGGGTCGGGTCGAGGCGCAGGTCGTCACGCTGCCGCTGTCGACCAACCCGCGCGCCAAGATGCGCAACATCCGCGACGGCTTCGTCAAGCTGTTCGCCCGCCCGGGCAGCAACACCGTGATCGGCGGAGTGGTCGTCGCTCCGCAGGCGTCGGAGCTGATCTACTCGATCGGCCTGGCCGTGCAGAACCAGCTGACGGTCGACCAGCTCGCGAGCACGTTCTCGGTCTACCCGTCGATGACCGGGTCGATCGCCGAGGCGGCTCGCCGCCTGCACCCGCTCGAGGTCTGACCTGCCGCAGCGGCCGCGGCACCCGTCGTACGACGGGGGTCAGTCGTGCGACGGTGGTCAGTCGAGCGGGTCGCGCGTCGAGCCGTCGTCGGACCGTCGCTGTGCGGTGCCCTCGGGCTCGAGCTGCTCGGGCAGGAGACCGGCCTTCTCCCAGGCCTTGTGGCGCTGCTCGCGCAGGCGCGGCCGGGCCCACCAGATGATCATCAGCACCACTGCGGCGAGCACGACCAGGAGTCCGGCGCCGAGGATCTTGCTGCCCGCGTCGGAGGAGGATGCGGCGGCCAGGCTGGTCAGAACGGGTGTGGCAGTGGTCACGGCGTCACTGTACGGGTGCACGGCCGGCCTTCTCGGATAGCGTGGGAGGTCGACACCAACTCGTCACTCAGGAGGCAGGCATGGCGATCTCGGATCTGGTCAACAAGGCCAAGCAGTGGGCTTCGAAGAAACCCGACAAGGCACGTCAGGCGATCGACAAGGTCGAGGACGTCGTCGACAGCAAGACCGGCGGCAAGTACCGCGACAAGGTCGACCAGGCCGGTGACGCGGTGGGTGGCCAGCTCGGCATCCCCAAGGAGGGTGCCCCGCAGGGCCAGGCTCCCCAGCAGGGACAGCAGCCCCAGGGCCAGCAGGCCCCGCAGCAGCCGCAGGGCCAGCAGCCGCAGGGCGGTCAGGCGCCTCAGCAGGGTCAGCAGCCGCCGGCCGCGGGCTGAGCACGACGCACCGACCGCACGGCGCGCGAAACCGCTACGGTTTCGCGCGCCGTGCGGCATGTCCACGGGTCTGCGAGGATGACCCGCCGGCCCGGTGCGGCCGGTGGCAGCTTCGGCGACGAGAGGGATCCATCAGCATGACGGCAGGCGGGACGACCGAGACCACGCAGGTCGAGCCGTTCACGGCGCGGCAGGAGCAGCTGCTCACGGCGGCCGTGCAGGTGGTCGGCGAGTCGGGGCTGCGCGGGCTCACGCACCGCGCCGTCGACCGGCAGGCCGAGGTGCCCGAGGGCACCTGCTCGGTGTCGTTCCGGACCCGCCTTGCGCTGCTCACAGCCCTGAGCCGTTATGTCGCCGGCAACCTGAGTGACCAGATCGAGGCCATGGGTGCGGTGCTGCCCGAGCCCGACGAGGAGGCCGGTGCCGACCCGGCGATCGATGCCGCGGTCGAGCTGCTGAGCGGGTGGCTGCGCTTCCCGGCGGGCCTGATCTGCATGGCCGAGCTCGGCCTGGAGATGATCCGTACGCCGTCGCTGCGGACGGCGTTCCAGCCGTGGCGCGCGCACATGGTCGACGTGGTTCAGGGCATCGTCGAGCGCGGTCACAAGACGCAGCCGCGGATGCGCGCCGAGGCGATCGTGGCCAGCCTCGAAGGTGTGCTGATCAGCGCGCTCGTCCAGGAGCACGCCGTCCGCGACGACTACCTGCGCGAGACGTTGATGCTGGTCGTGCACGGCCTCGCCGACATGGAGCTGCCCGAACACTGACGACGGGCGCCCCGAGCTCTCGCTCGGGACGCCCGCATCGGTGAGCCGCTCAGGCGTCCTTGATGTCGGCGAGGACGCTGCCAGCCGTGACGGTCTGGCCGATCTGTGCGGTGAGCCCGCTGACGACGCCGGCCTTGTGGGCGGTGATGGGCTGCTCCATCTTCATGGCCTCCAGCACCAGGACCGTGTCGCCGACCTCGACGCTCGCGCCGTCCTCGACCGCGATCTTGACGATGGTGCCCTGCATGGGTGCGGTGAGGGAGTCGCCCGAGGCCGCAGCACCGCCGCCGCCCGAACGGCTGCGCTTGGGGGCCTTCTTCTTGGCGGGGCCGCCGCCACCGCCACCGAGCTGGAGGTCACCCGGCAGGGAGACCTCCAGACGCTTGCCGCCGACCTCGACGACCAGGCTCTGCCGAGGAGTGGGCTCCTCGCCGTCGGCGCCCACGGCACCGGCGTACGGGGCGATCTGGTTGTCGAACTCGGTCTCGATCCAGCGCGTGTGGACGGTGAAGGGCGCGTCGCCCTCGGGCGCGAACGCCGGGTCGGACACGACCGCACGGTGGAACGGGGTGACCGTGGGCATGCCGTCGATCTCGAGCTCGGCGAGCGCACGGCGGGATCGCTGCAACGCCTGCTCACGGGTGCGGCCGGTGACGATGAGCTTGGCGATCATCGAGTCGAACGCGCCGGCGACCGTGTCGCCCTCGACCAGACCGGCGTCCCAACGAACACCCGGACCGGACGGCACGACCAGACGCGTGACCGTGCCCGGTGCGGGCAGGAAGCCGCGGCCGGCGTCCTCGCCGTTGATGCGGAACTCGATGGAGTGGGCCTGCGGCTCGGGGTCGTCGTAGCCGAGCTCTTCGCCGGCGGCGATGCGCAGCTGCTCACGGACCAGGTCGATGCCGGTGACCTCTTCGGAGACCGGGTGCTCGACCTGCAGACGGGTGTTGACCTCGAGGAAGGAGATCGTGCCGTCCTGGGCGACGAGGTATTCGCAGGTGCCGGCGCCGACGTAGCCGGCCTCGCGCAGGATCGCCTTGGACGCGCGGACGAGCTCGGCGTGCTGCTCGTCGGTGAGGAACGGCGCGGGGGCCTCCTCGACGAGCTTCTGGTTGCGGCGCTGCAACGAGCAGTCGCGGGTGGAGACGACCACGACGTTGCCGTGGGCGTCGGCCAGGCACTGGGTCTCGACGTGGCGCGGCTTGTCGAGGAACTTCTCGACCAGGCACTCGCCACGACCGAACGCGGTGACGGCCTCACGCACCGCGGACTCGTACAGGTCGGGGATCTCCTCGATGGTGCGGGCGACCTTCAGGCCGCGCCCGCCGCCGCCGTACACCGCCTTGATCGCGATGGGTAGCCCGAACTCCTCGGCGAGCGCGACGACCTCGTCGGCGCCGGAGACCGGGTCCTTGGTGCCCGGCGCGAGCGGGGCGTCGGCCTTGACGGCGATGTGCTTGGCCTTGGCCTTGTCACCGAGGGCGTCGATCGCCTCGGGGGAGGGGCCGATCCACACCAGGCCGGCGTCGATGACCTTCTGCGCGAACTCGGCGTTCTCGGCCAGGAAGCCGTAGCCGGGGTGCACGGAGTCCGCACCGGACTGCTGGGCCACCTCGATCAGCTTGTCCTGCAGCAGGTAGGAGTCCGCCGGCGTCTGGCCGCCCAGGGCGTACGCCTCGTCGGCGACCTTGACGTGCAGCGCGTCACGGTCGGGCTCGGCGTAGACCGCGACCGAGGCGATGCCCGCGTCGGTGCAGGCGCGGGCGATGCGAACAGCGATCTCACCCCGGTTGGCGATGAGGACTTTGTGCAGTGACTCCATGGCCGGACTCTAGCGGCCCGCGCGCGTACTGCTGAGTCGGGCGTCACACCCGACGCCGGGGCATAACTCGCCGCGGTGAGGAGTTTGCCCTTGGTATGACCGATTCAGCCACGACCACTGTCCCCACGGTCTCCCTCCGAGCCGGCGCGGCCTCCGTCGAGATGCCCCAGCTCGGCTTCGGCGTCTGGCAGGTGCCGGACGACGAGGCGACGCCGGCGGTGAGGACCGCACTCGAGACGGGCTACCGCAGCATCGACACGGCGGCGATCTACGGCAACGAGCGCGGTGTCGGCCGCGCGCTGGCCGAGTCCGACGTCGCGCGTGAGGACGTCTTCGTCACGACGAAGGCGTGGAACGCCGACCAGGGGTACGACGCCACGCTCGCGGCGTTCGACGCCTCCGTCGACAAGCTCGGCTCCGCACCCGACCTCTACCTCATCCACTGGCCGCGGCCCGACCTGAACGCCTACGTCGACACCTACCGCGCGCTGCAGCAGCTGCGTGAGGACGGCCGCGTCCGCGCCGTCGGCGTGTGCAACTTCAACGTCGACCACCTGCAGCGGGTGTACGACGAGCTCGGCGAGTTCCCGGCCGTCAACCAGATCGAGCTGCACCCGCTGCTGCAGCAGGCACAGCTGCGCGAGTTCCACGCCGCGAACGGGATCCACACCGAGGCGTGGAGCCCGCTGGCCCAGGGTGGCGAGCTGCTCGCCGACCCCGTGATCGCCGAGATCGCCCAGAAGGCCGGTCGTGCGCCGGCCCAGGTGATCCTGCGCTGGCACCTGCAGATCGGCAACGTCGTCATCCCGAAGTCGGTCACGCCGGAGCGCATCGCCGCGAACTTCGACGTCCTGGGCTTCGAGCTGGACGACGAGGACCTGTCGGCCATCGCCGGTCTGGACGCCGGCACGCGTCTGGGCCCGGACCCGGCGACGTTCGACGCCTGAGCCCCGTCCCAGCGCCTGCCAGCCCGTAGGCTGATCGCCGGTCCCGCCGCCTCGGCGGGGCCGGCGACGCTGTTCATGCCGAAGGAGCCCCGTGGACGACCACGCCGAGATCGCGCGCAACCAGGCGCAGCAGGCTCAGCTCTACGGCGAACCTCTCGGCCCGCTCCTGCGCCGGCTCGTCGCAGGCCTCGGCATCACGCAGGCCCGCATGGCCGAGCTGCTCGGGCTGTCCGCGCCGATGCTGTCCCAGCTGGCGAGCGCCCGGCGGGTCAAGATCGGCAACCCGGCCGTCGTCGTACGCCTGCGGGCCCTCATCGATCTCGTCGACTCCGGCGTCCCGGCAGACCGTGACGTGCTGGAGCAGCGGCTCGCGCAGGTACGGGCGGCCCAGGCACCCCTGTCCGGAGCGTCTACGCTCAGCGACGGCGCGTCACTGCTGGGAGGGCTGCGCGCCGCCGCGTCAGCCGAGCAGCTCGCCGCTGCGGCGCACGCGGTCGAACCCATCTCTGCCGAGCTCGCCCAGATCCTGGCTCGGGCCGCAGGAAGGAGTCGACGTGGGTGAGGTGTTCGCCGGCCGCTACGAGCTGATCGACATGATCGGCGAGGGCGGGATGGGAGCCGTGTGGCGCGTCCGCGACCTCAAGCGCGACCGCATCATCGCCGCCAAGGTCCTGCGCCAGTCCGACGCCGGCTCGTTGCTGCGCTTCATGCGCGAGCAGGGCATGCGCATCCACCACCCGCACGTCGTCACACCGCTGGGCTGGGCCGGTGAGGACGACAAGGTGCTGTTCACGATGCCGATCGTCGAGGGCGGCTCCGTCTCCACACTGGTCGGCGACTTCGGCCCACTGCCCGCGTCGTACGCCGCCGAGCTGATGCGTCAGATGCTGAGCGCGCTGGCGGGCGTCCACGACACCGGCGTCGTGCACCGTGACATCAAGCCCGCCAACCTGCTGCTCGACGCCACCGGCACCGGCCGCCCGCACCTGTGGCTCACCGACTTCGGTGTGGCCGTCGCGGTCGACGCGCCGCGCCTCACCTCACTGTCGGTGGTCATGGGTACGCCGGGCTACCTCGCGCCCGAACAGCTGCGCGGCGCCGACCCCGACCCGCGGTCTGACCTGTACGCCGCGGGCATGGTCGGGTTCCAGATGCTTACGGGGCACCGACCGCGTCCGCAGATGCGTTCGGAGCGCCTCGACCTGCCGCCGCGCCCCGAAGGCACGCCCGCCGTGCTGTGGGACCTTTTGATCCGGCTCGCCGACCCTGACCCGACCGGTCGCCCATCGACCGCGCACGAGGCCCTTCGGGTGCTTGCGGCCCCCGAGCTCGCCTGGCGCGACCAGGACGACGTCGAGGTCTTCCGGCAGATGCCCGAGCTGCGCGGTGTGAGCGAGGGTGAGTTCCTGCGTCCGGGCGAGCAGGCCGACCCGACGGGCGTCGGCACCACCCCGACCGCACGGCCCATGGGCCTGCGCGATGCGACGACCGGGGCGAGCGCGCCTGCAGGCGCCGGTGCGACCGCGCCCCAGTCACCTGCCGACACCCGACGCCAGCCCGTCGACGGCACCCGACCCGCGCCCGCGGCGTACGCAGCCCCGACCGGTGCGGCACCGGCGTACGCCGGACCGGGTGGGCTGCCCTCGTACGCCGCCTCGACCGCGCACACGGTCGGCTCGCGCCCGTACGGGGCACAGCCCGCGGGCGGCCCGAAAGCGGCCGCGTCGAAGGGCCCGCTGGCCGTGCTGATCGCCGCGCCACTGCTCGCCCTGCTGGTGATCGGGCTCCTCGTGTGGGCTCCGTGGGCCGGCAGCGACGGCGGTGAGACCCAGTCACCGGGCAAGGCCGTGCAAGGCGGGTCGTGCGCCTGGCCCGACGTGGGCTCGTTCGAGGGTGACAACAGCGGTCACCGGCTGGAGTGCGTGTTCAAGGACGGCGGCTACCGCTGGGCAGAGCCCGCCGGCTGACCGGCCGACCAGCGGTCAGGCGTTCCGTCGCGCGCGCAGTGCCCAGGCCACGGCGAGCGCGGCGAGCAGTGCCGCCGCGATGCCGCCACCGATGCGTGCCCACGGCAGGGACGAGCCCGAACCGCCGTCCTGTCCGCCGATGCTGAGCTCGCCTGGCTTGGGCGCGGGCATCGCCTGGTTGCTGGCGTCGACGAACGTCGGCCCGGAGCCTGCCGTGCCGGTCACCTGGACGGTCAGCTGGGTGCGGTACGGCGCCACCCCGGTCTTGGTCTCGGCTGAGTCGGACGGGTCGGCGCGGACGACCACGTAGTACCAGCCCGCGGCGGTGGTGGCCTGTGCCGAGTCGGAGGAGATGTCGCCGTAGAGCGTGCTGTCCACGGAGCGGTTGGCCCACCGCACGGGCGCTGTCGAGACCTCGGCGACATCGGGGGTGATGGCGGTGTCGTCGCCCGGTTGCTGAGCGGACTGCGACGACGTGGTCGATCCGACGCCCTGGCGCATCGGGTTGCGCAGGCCGAGGCTGACCTCGGTGTCGACCTGGGGGGCTTTCGGAGCGGCCCGTCCGGGCACGTCGAGCGAGGCACCCAGGCGCTGTCCCCAGCCGACGCGGACCTTGTAGAAGTAGGTCTCGCCGAGCCGCACGTCCAGCCGCGTGGTGCCGTCGGGCTTGAGCTCGGGAGCGTCGCTGTAGCCGCGACCGGGTGCAACGACGACGTCGTCGTCCTTGGGCAGCGTCTGCAGCTTGGCGAGGTCGGCCTTGGTCACGGGCTGGTCCGGCGTCCCGGTGATCTTGGGCTCGCGCGTCACCTGGATCTCGACCGGCATCGCACCGGCCGCGGGCGGCGCCTCGCGGGAGATCTCGATGTAGAGCGTGGTCGCCTGGTAGCACTCGTCGTTGGGGGCGATCGTCCGCGGCGTCTTGGCGCCCTCTGCGGTGTTGGTCGCTGTCAGCACTCCGAACGCGTCGCCGGAGGAGAGGTAGGTGCCGGCCGATGAGGACGAGCGTCCGCAGGTGGTCGGCGTGCCGTACTCGGACGGGATCACGAAGTCGGCGGCGAGCCTGTGATCGGCCGTCGCGAAGTACGGCTTGCCGGGCTCGAGCGCCGCGCCGCTGACCGCGACGTTGAGGGTCTCGCCCGGGCGTCGCTGGATCTTGGCGTAGGTCGTCGACTTCCCGGCCGGCAGCGTCGCGCGGTAGAGGCCGGGCTCCACCTGCGGCGCCGAACCCAACGAGGTCCGCAGGTCGAGCTGCTGGCCGCGCACCGTGAAACCTGCGTCGTCTGCTGAGTCAGCCGGCGCGTCGGCTGTCGGCGAGGCGACGGGCTCAGCCTCGGCCATCGGTGCACCGACGACGACGGCACACCCCAGCAGGCAGGTGGTCAGGACGGCAAGGAGTCGGGCACGCACGGGCGCCAGTATGGCTGACCGCTGGATCGGTCGCGGCTCAGACGGGCAGGGCGCGGCTGACGAAGGCGCGCAGCTGGTCGATGTTGCGGCACTCGTGCATGTCGACGACACGGGCGTACTCCTTGGCCAGTGAGTCGCCCGTGCCCCACGACGAGACGGGCTCAGGATTGAGCCAGGCGACCTGGCGGGCCTGGTCGCGGATCGTCCGCAGCGTCTCGAGGCGGGGGAGGCCGTAGTTGGAGCGGGCGTCGCCGAGGATCAGCACGGTGCTGCGGGGCCCGACGGCGTCGATGAACTTCGCGGCGAAGCTGTCGAGCGACTGGCCGTACGAGCTGCTCGCACCCCAGCCGAGCACCTTGCGGGTGCGCAGTGCGGTGCTGACGACGTCGTCCTCGGGCCCGGCCGCTCGCACGAGGTCGGTGATCTCGTCGGTGGTGCTGACGAATGCGAACACGCGAATCTTGTTGAACTGTGCGGAGATCGCCTGCATCAGCGCCATCGTGAATCCGCTGAACCCGGCCACCGAACCGCTCACGTCGCACAGCAGCACCAGGTCCGGCCGGTGCGGGCGGCGGTGTGCGTACGCGGGGTCGATCGGCACGCCGCCGGTGGTGAGTGAGCGGCGCAGGGTCTTGCGTACGTCGATCGTGCCGCGCGTCTGCTGTCGCCGTCGGGCGGTCAGCCGGGCCGCGAGCTTGCGGGCGAGCGGGTTGATGGCGGCGCGCATCTCGGCGAGCTCGCCCCCGCCCGGCGCGAGGAAGTCACGCTTGTCGAACGCGTCCTGCACGGCGTACTTCGCGATGCGGTCGGTGCCGCGCAGCTCGGAGTTGCGCCGGCGCGCCTCGGTCTCGACCCGACGTCTGAAAGCCGCCACGCGAGAACGCATCTCGTCGCGCTCGATGCGGTCGGTGAGCTGTTCGCGTACGCCGCCCGACCCGGCTCCCGAGCCGCCTCCGCCGCCCGAGCCCTGGGTGCCGCTGCCGCCGCCCTGCTCGCCTTCGTCCTGCGACCCGTCGCCCTCGGCGCCGAGCTGGCGAGCGCGCTGCAGGGCACCGGCGATCGCGGTCTGCGGGGCGAGCCGGTCGAGCGCCTGTGCGGCCGACCAACCAGAACCCTCACGCTCGAGCTCACCGAGCCGGTCCAGGGCGAGCGCCGCGAGACGGTCGAGCTCGGCCCGGTCGTCGCGCGCGAGCGCCTCCATGAGCAGGTCTCGTACGCCGTCCGCGCGCTCGCGAGGTGACGCGGACTCGTCGTCGGCACCGGTCGGCGTACCGGAGCGCGACCCGACACCGGCGGGGAAGTAGATGTCGAAGACCTCGTCGAACACGCTGCGCTGACCGGCTCGGCGCAGGAAGGCGCTGGCCAGGCCCTCGCGCAACGTCTCGCGGTCGTCGAGGCCGAGCGCCCCGATCACCTTGCCCGCATCGGCGACCTCGCTCGTACCGACCTTGACGCCGTGGCTGCGCAGCGACGTCGCCACCTCGACAAGGCGTCGAGACAGCGCGGAAACCGCTGGGGGAGCAGCGGACTCAGCCGGCGAGGGCACGGTCGAGGTCGAGCGTGTTGGCGGCGGTGGTGATGTCGTCCTGGTGCTTGAGGATGACGCCGAGGCTGCTGCGGACCAGCTCGGGCTCGAGCTCGTCGGCGCCGAGCGCGACCAGCGTGCGGGCCCAGTCGACGGTCTCGGCGATCGAAGGCGCCTTGCGCAGGTTGAGGTCGCGCAGCGCTCGGACGACGCGCACGACGGACGTGCTCAGGGCGTCGGACAGCTCGGGCGCCTGCAGCTGGACGATGCGCTCCTCGAGGTCGGCGTCGGGGTAGTCGACGTGCAGGAACAGGCAGCGCCGGCGCAAGGCCTCGGACAGCTCGCGGGTGGCGTTGGAGGTGAGGACGACGAACGGCTGAGTGCGCGCGGTGATGGTGCCGAGCTCGGGGACGGTCACCTGGAAGTCGGACAGGATCTCCAGCAGCAGCCCCTCCATCTCCTCGTCGGCCTTGTCGAGCTCGTCGACCAGGAGCACGACGGGCTTCTCGCTGCGGACAGCCTTGAGCAGCGGTCGGGCGAGCAGGAACTCCTCGGCGAAGATGTCCGAGCGCACCTCGTCCCAGGCGGCGTCGCGCTCGGCGGTGATGCGCAGCAGCTGCTTGGCGTGGTTCCACTCGTAGAGCGCGCGCGCCTCGTCGACGCCCTCGTAGCACTGCAGGCGCACGAGCTCGGCCCCGCTCGCGCGGCTGATGGCCTTGGCGAGCTCGGTCTTGCCGACACCGGCCGGGCCTTCGACGAGCAGCGGCTTGCCCAGCGTGTCGGCGAGGAAGGCGGTCGTCGCGATCGCGGACGAGGCGAGGTAGCCGACCTCGGCCAGCGCCGACTGCGCCTGCTCGACCGAGGTGAACGTGGGCTCGTGCTCGACACTCATGCGCCCATCCTCGCGCAGGTCGGGACCTGCGTACGCCGGTGGTCCGAGGCGCGACACCGTGCCAAGGTCGGGGGATGGCTGGGATCCGTGGGTTGAGCGGGTGGATCGGCACGGTGCTGGGAGCACCGGACGCGCGGACGCTCACGGCGTTCTACCGCGACCTGCTCGGGTGGGAGCTCGTCGGCGACGACCCCGACTTCGTGGCGATGGGTATCCCGGGGTCCCACGCCAACCTGGCGTTCCAGACCGAGGAGCACTACGAGCGGCCGACCTGGCCGGGGCAGCCCGGCACGCAGGGCATGATGCTGCACCTCGACATCGGTGTGCGCGAGCTCGAGCCGGCCGTGGCCGACGCCCTGCGTCTCGGGGCCGAGCTGGCCGACTTCCAGCCGCAGGACGATGTCCGGGTCATGCTCGACCCGGCGGGCCACCCCTTCTGCCTGTACATCGACACCGACTGACCCAGCCGGGCGGATCCACGTCGCTGAACGTGGAGGTCGCAGCGGGAGCCATGTCTCCCGCGGTGACCCCCAGTGCGAGGCGCGCGCCGACGGTCTACGTGTGGGTGAGGTCGCGCAGGTCGGCGCGGCAGCGGCGTTCGAGGGTCGCGAGCTCGCGCAGCGAGTCCTCGATGTCCTGACGGCGGCGCTCGAGGTCCGCCCGTCGGTCGGCGATCTGGGCGAGCAGGTAGGCGAGCTGGCCCGCCTCGCCCGGCTGCTCGTCGTACATGTCGATGATCTTGCGGATCTCGGTCAACGGGAACCCGATGCGCTTGCCCCGCAGGATCAGGGAGAGCCGGATGCGGTCGCGGGCGTGGAAGACGCGGACCGTGCCACGGCGCTCGGGCTCGATCAGGCCGAGCTCTTCGTAGTGGCGGATCGTGCGGTGCGTGACCTCGAACTCGTCCGCCAGCTCGGCGATCGACCAGGTGCGGCTCGTCGCGGGGGCAGGGGTCCGGGTTGTCATGGCCAGTCAGCGTGCTTTACGTTGACGTCAACGTCAAGTGCGTGACCATCGTCACCTGTTGGAGAGGCGCCCGCCACCGATGTTCGAGCTGACCAAGGACCACGAGGACTTCCGCCACGTCGTGCGGGACTTCGCCGAGCGCGAGGTGGCCCCGCACATCGCGCAGTGGGACCGCGACCACCACTTCCCGTCGCACCTCGTGCCGCAGATGGGCGAGCTCGGGTTCTTCGGGCTCGTCGTGCCGCAGGAGTACGGCGGTGCCGGGCTGGACGAGGGCGGTTTCACCTACCTGTGCCTCGCCATCGAGGAGCTCGGCCGGGTCGACCAGTCGGTCGGCATCACGCTGTCGGCCGGTGTCGGGCTCGGCATCAACCCGATCCTGACCTACGGCACCGACGAGCAGAAGCAGCGCTTCCTGCCAGACCTCGTCGCCGGCAAGACGCTCGCCGGCTTCGGCCTGACCGAGCCGGACGCCGGCTCGGACGCCGGCGCCACGCGTACGCGCGCCTCCCTCACCGACGGCAGCTGGACCATCAACGGCGCCAAGGCGTTCATCACCAACTCGGGCACCGACCGTACGTCCGTCGTCACGGTCACGGCCAAGACCGGCGAGCGCGCCGACGGCAAGCCTGAGATCAGCGCGATCATGGTGCCGTCCGGCACGGAGGGCTTCACGGTCGAGCCGGCCTACGACAAGCTCGGCTGGCACGCGTCCGACACCCACGGCCTCACGTTCACCAACTGCGTCGTGCCGGAGGAGAACCTGCTCGGTGAGCGGGGCGCCGGGTTCAAGCAGTTCCTCAAGACGCTCGATGACGGACGTGTTGCGATCTCCGCGCTCGCGGTCGGCCTCGCGCAGGCGTGCCTCGAGCAGGTCACCGCGTACTCCCAGTCGCGCACGGCGTTCGGCAAGCCGATCGCGATCAACCAGGGCGTGTCGTTCCAGGTCTCCGACCTGGCCGTGATGGTCGAGGCGGCGCGGCTGCTGACCTACAAGGCCGCATGGCTCAAGGACGAGCTGGAGGCCGGCCGCCGCAGCGTCGCCGAGGTCAAGCAGGCCGCCGCGATCTGCAAGCTCTACTCCACCGAGGCCGCTGTGACCGCGACGCGGATCGCGACGCAGATCTTCGGCGGCAACGGGTTCATGGAGGAGTACCCCGTGGCCCGGTTCTACCGGGACGCCAAGATCCTGGAGATCGGCGAGGGCACCTCGGAGGTGCAGCGCATGGTGATCGCACGCGGGCTGGGGCTGCCTCAGTGAGCGGCGAGGAGGGTGCAGCGAAGGTTGCGGGCGAGGAACGAGCACGCGGCCGCAGCGGAGCCCGACCGAGCGCGACAGACGAAGTGACGACGCAGGAGGCACACGACGCGCACGTCGTCGACGTCCGGGACAGGCTGCAGGCGGCGTACGACGCCTCGGCCACTCCCACCGAGAAGGCCAAGGCCAAGCTCGACAGCCAGAACAAGCTCTACGTCCGTGACCGCATCGCGCTGCTGTTCGACGAGGGCAGCTTCGTCGAGGACGGCCGCTACGCCAACGCGACCGCCGAGGGCCTGCCGGCCGACGGCGTGGTCACCGGGCGTGGCACCGTCGAGGGTCGGCCCGCGATCGTGGTCGCCAACGACCCGACCGTGAAGGCCGGCTCGTGGGGTGCGCGCACGGTCGAGAAGATCGTCCGCGCCACCGAGGCCGCGCTGCGGGAAGAGCTGCCGGTGTTCTGGTTCGTCGACTCCGCCGGCGCGCGCATCACCGACCAGGTCGAGCTGTTCCCGGGCCGTCGCGGCGCCGGGCGGATCTTCCACAACCAGGTCGCGCTGTCGGGCAAGGTGCCGCAGATCTGCTGCCTGTTCGGGCCCTCGGCCGCGGGCGGTGCGTACATCCCGAGCTTCACCGACGTGATCATCATGGTCGAGGGCAACGCCTCGATGTACCTCGGCAGCCCGCGCATGGCCGAGATGGTCGTCGGCGAGAAGGTGTCGCTGGAGGAGATGGGCGGTGCGCGCATGCACTGCACCGTGAGCGGCGTCGGTGACCTGCTGGCCTCCGACGACACCGAGGCCATCGAGCTCGCCAAGCTGTACTTCTCCTACGTACCTTCGACCTGGCGCGACGAGCCACCGTCGTACGTCGGTGAGGAGCCGAGCGCGCCGCTCACCCGGGCCACCGTGCCCGAGGTCGAGTCGCAGCCGTTCGACGTGCACGACGTCATCGACGGACTGGTCGACGACGACAGCTTCTTCGAGGTCAAGCCGCTGTTCGCCGCCGAGCTGGTCGTCGGCTTCGGCCGCATGGACGGCAGGACCGTCGGCATCGTCGCCAACAACTCCATGGTCAAGGGCGGCGTGCTGTTCACCGACAGCGCCGACAAGGCAGCGCGGTTCATCTGGACCTGCGACGCCTACTCCATCCCGCTGATCTACCTCACCGACGTGCCGGGCTTCATGATCGGCTCGGAGGTCGAGCGCGGCGGCATCATCCGGCACGGCGCCAAGATGGTCTCCGCCGTCTCCGAGGCGACCGTGCCGCAGTTCTGCGTGGTGCTGCGCAAGGCGTACGGCGCCGGCCTGTACGCCATGGCCGGCCCCGGTTTCGGACCGGACGCCACGCTCGCGCTGCCGTCCGCGCGCATTGCGGTGATGGGGGCCGAGGCTGCCACCAACGCGGTCTACGCCAACAAGATCGCCGCCATCGAGGACGAGGCCGAGCGTGAGGCGTTCATCGCCGCCAAGCGCGAGGAGTACCTCCAGGACGTCGACATCGAACGCCTGGCCGCGGACCTGGTGATCGACGGCATCATCGAGGCCGACGAGCTGCGCGGTGAGCTGCTCAAGCGGCTGCAGTACGCCGCCCGTCGCGACCGCGCGTTCAGTACGCGCAGACGGGCGATCCCGCCGGTCTGATCGCGCCGGCCGCGGATCGTCCTGGCCGCGGAACGGCGGGACGATCCGCGGTGAACAACACATGACCAGATTGTCGAACGCTCAAGCACCTCGGCTGACCATGCGGTAGGTACGTTGTTGGACGCGGTCGCCTTTCGGCGGACCGCGGGGTGCGGACTCCCAGGGAGCCTTCACCCGCCGACTGCTGAGAGGACTGCGGGTGGGCGCCGCCACTGTGTCGCCGGGCAAGCAGCTCTGGGCCATCAAGGCCTGGCGCTACGCCTTTCCTGCCGCCGTGGTGTCGCGCCTCGGCGACTTCGTCTTCGACGTCACGGTCATGCTGTGGATCGTCACCGACCTGGCCCGCGGCGAGTCGTGGGCCCCGGGCGCGGCGAGCGGCGTGCTCATCGCCGCCGCGCTGCCGGTACTGCTGGTCGGTCCGATCGCGGGGGTGTACGCCGACCGCGTCGACCGCCAACGGCTCCTGATCCGCAGCAACACCGTGCAAGCAGTCGCCATCGGCAGCCTCCTGCTGATCCCGCTGCTCGGCGACCGCACCAGCCGGGCCGTCGACCTGGCCTGGATCTTCGCGGCGATCGTCGTCACCAACGGCGCGGGTCAGTTCTTCAACCAGGCCCGCAACACGATGATCGCCTCGACGATCCCCGATGAGCTGCGCACCTCGGCGTACTCCCGGCAGGGCTCGGCCAACAGCCTGATCGCCATCGCCGGGCCGCCGCTGGCCGCGCCGCTGTACTTCGCCGTCGGGGCCGAGGCCGCGCTGGCCGTCAACGCACTGTCGTTCCTGGTGTCCTCGTTCCTGCTCAGCAGGTTCGAGTGGGACTCCGCGCCGGCGCGCGCGGCGGCGGAGCAGACCTTCTGGGCCTCGCTGCGCCACGGTGCGCGCGCGGTCGCCGGCAACCGGCTGATGGCGGCGGTCACCTTCGCCTTGACGGTCGTCACCTTCGCCACCGGCATGATCAACGTCCTCGAGGTGTTCTTCGTGACCGACGTGCTGCACCGGCGCGCCGAGCTCGTCGGTGTGCTGCTGATGTTCTTCGCGATCGGCACGCTGTGCGGCACGCTCACCGCACCCCGGCTCGAGCGCCGCCTCGGCGCCCCGGTCATCTTCGCCTCGTCGTTCGTGCTCGTCGGCGTCGGCATCCTCGCGTACTCGCGCACGACGTCGTTCCCGGTGGCGGTGGCGATCTTCTTCCTGCTCGCGATGCCGCTCGGCGCCGCCAACACGGTGTTCATGCCGATGGTGATGCGCAGCGTCCCGTCCGAGCTGCTCGGACGGACGACCGTCGTGCTGACGGTGTTCCCCAAGGTCGCGAGTCTGACCTCGATGGCCGTCACGGGCTGGCTGGTCAGCACGGTCATGAAGGACATCGACATCGACGTGGCGGGCACCCACCTCGGGCCGGTCGACACGGTGTTCGTGGTCTCGGGGCTGCTCATGGTCGCGACGGGCGTGATGGTGTGGCGGCCCCTCAGCGCGTCCAGCCCGGACAGCTCCGACAGCACGCCGGCCCCGCAGACGGAGCCCGATACAGCTGCAGGCCCCGGCGCGACGGCGGCGCTGCAGGCGGCCGAGGAGGTCGTCGCCCGACGACGCACGCGTACGGCGTCCTGAGCTCCTCGCCGCGGTGCGCGGCCGCCGCTCAGTCGCGCAGCTCGTGCCAGGCGACGTCGACCTCGGCCAGCAGCTCGCGCAGCAACGGCAGGCTCAGCCCGACGACGTTGTGGTAATCGCCCTCGATGCCCCGGATGTACGCCCCGGCCAGACCGTCGATCTTGAACGCGCCGGCGACCTCCAGCGGCTCGCCGGTGGCGACGTAGGCCTCGATCTCGTCCTGGCTCAGCCGGGCGAAGTGCACGGTCGTCGAGGCGACCGCCCCGAAGGTCGCGTCGGTGCCCTCGTCGCGGTCGTCGATGAGCCAGTGCCCGGTGTGCAGCACACCGGACCCGCCGCTCATCTGCTGCCAGCGGGCGATCGCGTCGGCGGCGTCGGCCGGCTTGCCGAAGGTCTGACCGCCGAGCTCCAGGACCGAGTCGCAGCCGAGCACCAGCGCATCGGCCGACTCGCCGGCCTCGACCAGCCCGGCGGCGACCGCCTCGCACTTGGCGCGTGCGAGGAGCAGCGCGACGTCCTCGGCCTCCAGCTCGCCGAACTCGGTCTCGGCCCGCTGCACGAGCGCGGGCTCGTCGACCGCGGACGCACGGACGGTCGGCTCGACGCCCGCGCTGCGCAGAGTCGCGAGGCGAGCAGGGGACGCTGAGGCCAGGATCAGAGGGATCGCCATGGCCCGGAGGTTACCGGTCGGGTCGGCGTACCCCGCTGGTCGAGTCGGGCCGGAGCGCTTGCGGAGCCTGTATCGAGACCAGGCGACCGCGCGCACCGGGTGCTGACCTCGGCCTCGGACGTCGGCTGCCGCTCAGCCGAGCAGGTCGTGCTTGAAGCACCAGCGCCAGGCCTCGCCCGGCTCGAACGAGCGCATCACCGGGTGGCCGGTCTCCTCGTAGTGACGGGTGGCGTGCCGGCCGACCGAGGAGTCGCAGCAGCCGACGTTGCCGCAGGCGAGGCACAGCCGCAGGTGCACCCACGTCGTGCCTTCGCGCAAGCACTCGGGGCACTCGGCGTGCGTCTCGGGCTCGACCCGCGTGGAGTCGGCCTCGCGCAGGTCCTCGCACCCGCCCTGCCGGGCCTCGGGGGTCAGCAGCATCCGGTCGTGCAGGTCCTGCTCGCGCTCACCGATGGCGGCGATCATCGACTCCTCGACGTCGAGCGAGGTCATCACGGTGCGCAGGACGTCGTGCTCGATGAAGCCGGCGTCGCGCATCTTGAGCACCTTGTGCGCTCGGCCTGCAGCATCGCCGTACGCAGTCGGCGGTAGACCGCGGTCGGTGCCTCCGCGTCGTCCCGTCCGCCGCCGAGCCGCTCCCAGGCCAGGTTGGCACGCCGCTCGGACTGGCTGCGCAGCGCCTGCTCGACGTCGTCGGGCACGTCGGGGGAGTCGGGGTCCTCGATGACCCGGTTGAGCTCGGCGCTGCCGGCCCGTACGGCGGCCTGGGTGACCTGGGCGGCCTGCAGGGCGTCCTCGCGCGGGTCAGGCCCGTGCAGGTCGAGCCGGCGGGCGAGCCAGCCGAGCGAGAACCCGTGCACCACCAGGGTGCCGACCGTGACGACGAGCGCGATGAGCACGAGCGACTCGCGCTGCGGGAAGCCGGTGGGCAGCACGAACGCCGCGGCGAGTGTGACCACACCGCGCATCCCGGCCCAGGAGATGATCGCGGCCTCGCGCAGGGACACGGCCTGGTCGGGACTCTGCCAGCGCTTCCACAGCCACGTCAGCGGCATGACGAACAGCGGTCGCACCACCATGACCGTGAGCAGGATGCCCAGCCCGACGAGAAGGGTGCGGCCGAGGCCGATGTGCGGGTCGCGTACGACGGCGTCGACGATCGTGCGCGTCTGCAGACCGATCAGCAGGAAGACGAGGTTCTCGAGCAGGAACTGGATGGTCGACCAGTTCATCCGCTCGGACACCCGCGACTGGGCGGTCTGGATGATCGGTGCCTTGTGCGCGAGCAGCACGCCGCAGACGACGACGGCGATCACCCCCGACGCGTGACCGCCGTCGTAGTGGATCTGCTCAGCGGGCAGGTACGCCAGCCACGGCGTGAGGAAGGAGATCGCGACGTCGGTGACGGGCTCGGTGACGTGCGTGCGGATGTAGGCGAGCACCTTGAAGGCGACGAGCCCGACGACCGCACCGCCGACGGCGGCGATCAGGAAGTCGCGGCCGGTCGTCAGCAGGCTCGCGCCTCCGGCGGTCAGAGCGATGGCCGTCCGCAGCGTGACGAGCGCAGTGGCGTCGTTGAACAACGACTCGCCCTCGAGGATGGTGACGACGCGCCGGGGGAGCCCGATCTTGCGGGCGATCGCCGTGGCGGCCACGGCGTCCGGAGGCGCGACCACGGCGCCCAGCGCGAACGCTGCCGCGAACGGCAGGTCGAGGCCGACCCAGCCGTGCAGCAGCAGCCAGGCGACCAGCCCGACCCCGAACGCCGTGGCGAGCACCAGGAACACCGACAGCGCGGCGATCTGCTGCCGGTTGCGACCCAGGTCGATCAGCGACGTCTGGGACGCGGCGGCGAACAGCAGCGGTGGCAGGAACCCGAGCAGGATGACCTCGGGCTCGACCTCGAACGGCGTCGGCATCCACGGCAGGTACGACGCGACCGCACCGAGAGCGGTGAGCACCAGCGGCGCGGAGAGGCCGACGCGTCGCGACAGCGTCGCCACGACGACCACGGTCGAGACGAGCAGCAGGATGGGGAGCGCGACGTGCACCCGAGCATCCTTCCACTACGCCGGGGTCGGCGACCTCAGCGCAGCAGCGCCTCACGCAACGTGTCGAGACCGACGCCACCGATGTCGAGCGCGCGGCGGTGGAACGCCTTGAGGTCGAACGCCTCACCCTCGCGAGCGCTGACCTCCTCGCGCAGCTGCAGCCACAGCCGTTCACCGATCTTGTACGCCGGTGCCTGGCCGGGCCAGCCGAGGTAGCGGTCCAGCTCGAACCGCAGGAAGCCCTCGGCCATGTCGGCGTGGGCGTTCAAGAACTGCCAGGCCTTGTCGTACGTCCAGGAGCCGCCGCCGACCTCCTCGGGCGCGTCGAACCCGCAGTGCACGCCGATGTCGAGGACGACGCGAGCCGCGCGCAGCGACTGACCGTCGAGCATGCCGAGCTGGGTGCCGGGGTCGTCGAGGTAGCCGAGCTCGTCCATGAGGCGCTCGGCGTACAGCGCCCAGCCCTCGCCGTGGCCCGACGTCCAGGCGTCCATGCGCCGCCAGGAGTTGAGCAGCTGCGAGCGGTACATCGTCTGCCCGATCTGCAGGTGATGACCGGGCACACCCTCGTGGTAGACCGTCGTGAGCTCGCGCCAGGTGCCGAACTGCTCGACGCCTTTCGGCACCGACCACCACATGCGACCGGGCCGGGAGAAGTCCTCGCTCGGGCCGGTGTAGTAGATGCCGCCGGACTGGGTCGGCGCGATCATGCACTCGATCGTGCGCACGGGTGTCGGGATGTCGAAGTGCGTGCCACCGAGGGCGGCGACCGCCTCGTCGGCCCGCTCCTGCATCCACGCCTTGAGCGCGTCGGTGCCGTGCAGCTGGTACGCGGGGTCGGCGTCCAGCGCCTGCATCGCCTCCTTGACCGATGCGCCCGGCCTGACCTGGTCGGCGACGCGGGTCATCTCGTCGGTGATTCGAGCGAGCTCCTCCTGCCCCCAGGCGTAGGTCTCGGCGAGGTCGATCTCGGCGCCGAGGAACTGGCGGGAGTACAACGGGTAGGCCTCACGCCCGACCCCGTCGGCCTCGGGCGCCTGCGGCAGGATCTCCTCGCGCAGTCGCTCGCCGGCCCGCTGGTACGCCGACGCCGCGGCCTGGGCGGCGTCCTCGAGGTCGGTGCGGATCGCCTCGGACAGGTCGTCACCGTTGGTGTGCGCGCTGCGGACGAGAGTGGCGAAGTAGCCGTCGTCGGCGGTGTGGTCGACCGTCTGGGCGATGCACGCCTCGACCTGGCGGCGCGCCGAGACCAGCCCCCGCTCTGCGCCGACCTGCAGCGACTCGAACCACTGGTCGAGCGCCTGCGGCATCGCGCGCAGTCGGCCCGCGATGTGCGTCCAGTGCTCGTCGCTGTCGGTCGGCATCAGGTCGAGGACGTCGCGGATCTCCTGCAGCGGCGAGGCGATGACGTTGAGGTCGCTGTGGTCGAGGCCGGCGTCGTACATCTCCTGGGCGACGCCCAGGCGGTCACGCATCGCCGAGACCGTCACGCGGTCGACGTCGTCGACGGGCTCCTCGGCGTCCAGCTCGCGCAGCACGTCGGCCCGCAGCGCGGCGTGCGCCTCGCGGCCCGCGGGCGAGAAGTCGTCGAGCTCGGAGTCGTGGCCCCCGATGCCGAGGTAGGTCTGGGCGATGGGGCTCAGGGCCAGCGCTGCTTCGTGGTAGCGCTCGGCGATCGCGTCGATGCGGGTGGGCGTACGCGTGGAGGTGGTCTCGGTCACCGGTCGAGCCTAGGCACGGTGAGCGGCCCGCGGCCACACGATTGGCGGGTTTGTGCACCAGCCGTCCTGGCGCCCGCTGCAGGCGTAGGTTGCGATCCATGGCATTCACCTGCGATCAGTACGGCCGGAGCCGCTCGGGCACGGCGATCAAGACGGTCACCGGCCGCACGGTGTGCCGCTCGTGCGACGACCGGACGACGGGGATGGCGGCCGGCATCATCGCCGCCGGAGGGTCCCAGACGAGTCCGGTCGCGAGCGGCATCGCGACCGCCGGGTTCTTCGAGCGGCTGAGGAAGCGACGCCGCCGCGACTGACCGTCGCAGCGCGGTCGTACGGTGAAACGCGTGGCAACCGTGCTCTCCGTCAACGTCGGTGCACCCGAGCCGATCGCGCGCGGCAAGGGACTGCCGACCGGCATCGGCAAGCGGCCTGTCGATCATGTCGACGTGCGAGATCCCGGCCCCAAGCACGGCGGTGACGGCAGTGGCGTCGTGGGTGACTTCATCGGTGACCGCCAGCACCACGGCGGCTCCACCCAGGCGCTGTACGCCGTCGCCCGCGAGGAGCTCGACGGCTGGGAGCAGCGCCTCGGGCGCTCGCTGCCGGACGGCATGTTCGGTGAGAACCTCACCACGCAGGGCTACGAGGTCGATGCCGCTCTCATCGGCGAGCGTTGGCGGATCGGCCCGGACGTGGTGGTTGTCGTGGCCGGTCCGCGGATCCCGTGCTTGACGTTCGCGGCGCGGATGGGCGAGCCGGGGTGGCTGAAAACCTTTGCGGCGCATGGGCGTTCGGGCGGGTACCTCTCGATCGAGGTGCCCGGTCGCATCACCCGCGGCGACGAGCTCGAGGTGCTCTCACGCCCGGACCATGACATCACGGTGCCCGTGACGTTCGCGGCATTCATGGGTGATCTGGGCGCGGGACGTGAAGTCCTCGCGGCCGGCGTACTCGACCCGGCGGAGCACGCCGACCTGGAGCGGGCGGTCGACCGGAGGGCCTGAGAAGTTCGGCTGCTCGCGACCGTGCGTCGGTGGCAAGCGTCCTGGCCGGCCCGTGGTCGGCCGTGGGATCGAGCGACCAGATTGTGGCTGACTCAGTGACGATCGTCTGCGGGTCGGGACACGCCAGCCGAAGGTGACGGCTCAGTGACCCGCGCGAAACCTGGCGGCTCGCCGGTCCAGTGAGGGTGGGGTCGTCATTCCGAACTCGAGCTGAAGGCGCATCGAAGTTTCGACCGGTTGCTCGAATGTGACGTCAGGGCTACACCTCGCCAGTCGAGGGAGCACGGTCGGCCGGCCCGAGAAGGTCCCACTGGTTGCCCCAGGGGTCCCGGAAGACGCAGACGCGCCCGTACGGCTCGTGTCTGGTCGGGCGGACGATGTCGCATCCTGAGGTGGTCAGCCGATGCAGTGTGGCGTCGAAGTCCGGTACACGAAGAAAGACCCCGACGCGGCTGGCGAACTGATGGCCGATGGCTGCCTCCTGCTCGGCTCCGTCCGCCCGTGCGAGCACGATGCCGGTGCCGCCGTCGGCGGGGCGGACCACGACCCACCGCTTCGCTCGCCCGTCTGTGGTGGTGGCGGGGGAGTCCTCACTCAGAACGAAGTTGAGCGTCGAGACGAAGAAATCGATGGCTCGGTCGTAGTCGTCCACGATGAGAGTGACGAGATCCAGTGGCATGGCCGGACAGTACTGGCTGGCTTTAGCGCTCCCAGTTGTCGCGGTCGATCCATAACGTCGTGTTTCCACGTGACAGCGGCCGAATCAGCGCCGGCTCGGTGTCGATCGTTTTCGGGTCGGGACGCGCCGCGCGAAGGTGACGGCTCAGTGACCGATTCGAAAGTCGAACTGGTCGCGGCTCGCTGACGTTGCGGCGATCGTTTTGAGTCGAACCTCAAGGGTCGCTGAGGGCCAGGCCCAGGCCTCCCTTCGGCTGCGCACGCACGAGTCGGCTCGAGAGTGGCGATGCGCGATGTCAGATTCGGCGTGCTGTGCGGAAGCCGCGGGTGAAGGGCCCCGGGCCGTCGAGAGTGGAGTGGCGTCCGATGTCTCCCATGTTGGGTCCGTCCGGTTCGCCGCGGCTGGAGATGAACCGGTGCTGTCGGCTGCTGTCCAGGCCCATGTAGATGCCGGAGTGGTCGATGCCGATCTCGGTGTCGGTCTCGAAGAACACCATGTCGCCGGGTTGCAGCTTAGCCAGTTCAGCCGCGGGCGGTTGGGCGTTGCGGTTGGGGATCACGGAGATTCCAGGTGCGTAGGCGGCCATGGCGTACGCACGACGTGGCAGTGCGGGTCCGGGCTTGGGCTCGCTCTTGCTCATCAGTGGGAAGCCAAGGCGGTAGCCGAAGACCATGCGCAGATAGCCCGAGCAGTCCATCGCGCCGATACGGGCCGGCTCCGGCGTCTTGACCCGGCCGTCGGGGAACGTCCAGGGCACGCCGAGGTAGTCGTAGAAGTCGGACGCCTCCAGTCGCGGCTGCCCGGGGCCCCCAGGCGGTCCGAAGGAGGCGTTGCCGGCGTACCGGCGACCGTGGGTGTCCTGGAGATCTCTGGAGCCTTGGATGTACTGCATGGCGACGGCTAGGACGTCGGGCTTCTTGTCCTGGAGCGCTGCTATCAGCCAGGGCTTGCCCCAGCTCTTCTCGGAGCCGGGTGTCCATGCCTGGGGAGCGATCCGGACCCACGAGCTGTGGCGGACGGTTTCCCCGGTGCCCTGCGGTTCGGCGAAGGTGCGTGTCGGTCCGGTCACTGCCACCAGTCGGCACTGGTCGGTGAACGTCGCGACGAGTCGTCCGTGCTCGTCCTGGACGATCGTGCGGGCTGGGCCGGACTGGCGCAGGTACCTGAACTTGTCCGCGTTCAACGAGACAGCGGGCTGAGTCTCGGCGGTAGGGGCAGGCGCAGCCTGAGCCTGGGCGGGCGGTATGGCCTCCAGTACTCGCAGTGCCTGCCACGACGCCCCGGCCACGGCCGTGCCTGCGACGAGGCCGAGCACGTCTCTTCTGCTCGCCCGCTTGAGCGGTTTGTGGTGGTCCCGGTGCTCGCCCATGTCGCCTCCGTCTCGATGCGTTGTCGTCAGCAGGTACGGGTGGGTCTCGGTCGCGAACTCCACCCCTCGCCATCAACGTGGCGAGGACCCAGCATCGAGGTCGGTAGCGCTCAGGGCACGGCTTCCACGTCGATCTCCACGGAACCTCCACGGAATCTCCATGAGCCCAGAGGTGGACCGTTGGCCGGAGGCTGGCGACCCGGTCCGGTCGCCGGCCTCCGGCTGCGGTGGTCACTTCCTCAGGTGGTCGCTTGAGGCTTCGGGGTGAGCACGAAGGCGACGACGGCGGTCACCAATGCTGTGATCGCGCCGGCGGTGAAGCCGTGCTCGAACCCAGCCGTTCCGCGGCCGGCGATGCTGCTGGCGGCGACGCTGGAGACCACGGCAGCGCCGAGGGAGGCGCCGAACTCGTGGAAAGTGCTGACGATGCCCGAGGCGATGCCGGCCTCGTGCGGTGCGACCTGTCCTAGTGCAGTCGCTGAGGCGACGACGAACATCACGCCTGTCCCCGACGCGGCGATGGCAACACCGATGATCAGCATCGTCGTACCGGAGGCGAGGGCGGGGATGGCCATCCCCGCAGCGGCCACGAGCAGGCCGAGGACGCCGAGCGTGCGAGCGCCGAGCGAGCCGATGCTGCGGCCTGCGAGGTTGGCGCCGGCCATCGTGGCCAGAGCTACCGGCAGGAACAGCAGGCCGGTCTTCAGCGCGCTGTACTCCTGGTAGTGCTGCAGGTAGAACGTGCCGAGGAAGAACACTGCGATCATCAGCGCGGTGGCGACCATGATGAGCAGGGTGCCGACCGCGACCGGGCGTCGCGCGAGCAGGCCCAGGTCCATCAGGGGCTGAGCTGACGTCCGCTGGCGGACGACGAACGCGACGTACAGCACGACAGATCCCGCGATCAGGCCGAATGTGGTGGTGGTCGCCCAGCCGTGCTCGCCGGCGCGGATGACGGCGTAGATCAGGGTTGCTGTCCCGGCAGTCGCCAGGGCGGCGCCGAGCAGGTCGAGGCGACCGCGTGGGGCGCCGGAGCGGTTCACCGGCAGGCCCGGTGCTGGCAGCTGGGTGGCGAGGGTTGCGAGCAGGATCACGGCGACCGGGACATTGACGAAGAACACCCAGGACCACCCGGGGCCAGCGGTGAGCAAGCCTCCGAGGAGCACACCGAGCGCCGCGCCGCTGCCGCCGAGCGCGGACCAGATGCCGAGGGCCTTGTTGCGCTCTTCGCCTTCGAAGATCGTCACGACCAGGGACAGGGCGGCCGGGGAGAGCATCGCGGCGGCGACGCCCTGGGCGATTCGTCCGCTCAGCAGGACTGCGCCGCTGTCGGCAAGACCGGCGGCGAGAGAGCCGGCGGCGAACACGGCGAGTCCGGCGAGAACGAGTCGTCTTGGGCCGAAGAGGTCCGCGGCGCGTCCGCCGAGCAGCAGCAGACCGCCGAAGGTGAGTGTGTACCCGCTGACGACCCAGGTGAGGGTCTCGCGCGAGAGCCCGAGGTCGGCGCCCATGTGCGGCAGAGCGATCGCCACGACTGTGACGTCCAGGATGAGCATGAGCTGGGCGATGCCCACCATCCCGAGGATGCGCCAACGACGTGGGTCGGGCGCCTCCTGGGCCGTAGGCGCTGGGGCTGGCTGGGTCATGACGGGGTCTCCTTCGCTTAATCCGAACAGTTGTGTTCGCTTTACAAGCGATAGGGTAACCCGAACATTCCCGTTCGGCTTAGGAGTCTTGTGGTGGTGCGATCAACGACGCCGGCCAAGCGTGCGGATGCGCAGGCAAGCATGCGCAAGATCGTGCACGCTGCGATCGAGTGCCTTGGCCGGGACGCGTCCGCGAGCACCAGTGAGATCGCCAAGGTGGCTGGTGTGGGCCGGGTGACGCTGTACAGCCACTTCGCGACCAGGGAGGAGCTCGTCGAGGCGGCCCTGGTCGAGGTGCTGGCAGAGGGTGATGCCGTGCTGGATGGTCTGGACCTCGAGGGTGACCCTGTCGAGGTGCTCACCGCGCTCATCGACTCTGGTTGGCAGCTCATCGCCAAGTCCAGCGCGCTGCTGCAAGCGGCGCAGAAGGTGTTACCGCCGGGCCGGATCCAGGATCTTCACGCACGGCCCGCAGAGCGTGTCGAGCAGCTGATCCGGCGAGGCCAGCGCGATGGGGCGTTCAGGTCGGATCTGCCGAGTCGGTGGATGGCCGCAGCGGTGCACCACCTGATCCACGGCGCCGCCACGGATGTCGCCGATGGGCGGCTCGCCGCCGACGAAGCGCCCGATCTGGTGCTGCGCACCGTGTTCTCCGGTGTCCTTGCTCCAGGACGCGTCGACGCCTGACAGCGCGGCCCGCCGTTCGACTCGCAGGGAGAGTCGCATGCGGGGACCGTGTCAGTGCGCCTCGGGGTGACTGCTCAGCTGCTCTGGTCGACCAGGCCACGGCGGCGGTGCTCTCGGTAACTGGAGTGCAAGCCGTGCGCGAGCTGCGTCTTCGATGGATCGGTCACACCTTGCGCGCAGAGGTCGACGTCACTGTGTCGTCCGACCTGAGCCAGGCCGAGGCCCACGACATCGCCCATGACGTCCAGGCTCGTCTGCTGGATCGGGTGCGCCGTCTCACAGCAGCGACCGTCCACCCCAGCCCGGCGGGTTCGCGTTGAGGGCGGGACAGCCTCTGAGCTTGCAGCGTCCGCAGCGCGCGAGTCACGGTGGTGGTGGGGTGCCGGTGGCAACGGCGTACCCGGCCGAGCGGCGGGGGTCGGCGTAGCTGCGGACTGCCTGATCGCCCCAGGACACGTCGAGGGCTTGGACGGATCCGTAGTTCGCGCGGGTCGATGGTGCCGTCACGCGGGCGCGGTACCCCAGCCTGGTGAGAGCGTTGCGGTGGGTCGCGGCTTCGAGTCGCAGGTCGCCCTCGTCGAGGATGAATCGTGGTGCCCGCACCGCGTCTGGCAAGGACTGGTGATGCAGCGCCCAGCGCAGGACCACGCTGGCTGTGGTGTTGGGGATCTGCCGGCCTCCAGGGGCTCCGATCACCAGAGCGGGCCGGCTCTGGTCATCGAGCAGCATGGAGGGTGAGCTCCAGGTCACCGACCGTCGCCCGGGGGATGGTGTGTTCGCCCTCGTGGTGCCGATGTCGCCGAAGCGTCCGATCTGGTCGTTGAGGAAGAAGCCGCCGACGTACTGCCCAGATCCCCAGTAGTTGGTGATCGTGTTGGTCATCGAGACGGCTGTGCCGTGGGCATCGACGACAGAGATGTGAGTGGTGTTGGGTGCGCCGGTGTACTTCGGGCCGATCCTCGCGGTGGGCCGGCGCTTCATTGACCGGGCCAGGTCAGCGTTGGCCGCCGGGTCGGTCAGCCGGGCCACCGGCACGGTGACGAAGGCGGGATCGCCGAACAGGGTCTGAACTGACTGGTCGGCGATCTGCCACGCCTGGGACTGCACGTCGATGAACGCGGCGGAGTCGGGGTCGAGGTCGCCGATTCCGGCGGCCTGTGCGACCTGCACCATTTGGATGATCGCCGCACCGGGGAGGGCCGGTGCCCCCGAGAGCATCGTGTACGAGCCGACGGGCCCGCTCGCCGGCTGGGAGACCTGGAGCCGGTAGGCATTCAACGACGATGCGTCCAGGCCCTCGACCTGGGTGAGCGCTCGGGTGAACGCGCCGCGGTAGAAGTAGTCCTCCCCGTCGCGTGCGAGCTGCTGCATGGTGCGAGCCAGCTCGGCCTGGATGAGTCGCTGACCCGCGGTGAGGGGCTTGCCGGTGCTGGCGTGGAAGTGGGGGAGGGCTTTGGTCACACGTCGGCCAAGAGGGGCGTTGATGGTGTCGGCGAGATACCGGGACACCGGGGCACCGTCGGAGGCCAGCGCAATGGCTGGTTGCAGGAGGGTGCTCCAGGGCAGCCGCCCATGGTCGCGGTGCAGGGCGGCCATCCCGGCGACGAACCCGGGGATCCCGGTGCCGCTGCGGGGGATTCGACCGGCCCGGTTGACGACCTCGCGGTAGTCGTAGTTCTGGGCACGCCCATCGCGGACGACGATGCTGACTCCGCCTCCGCCAATTCCTGAGGACGCGGGTTGCAGTACCGCATCGGCGAAGGCAGCAGCGATCGCCGCGTCCACTGCGGTGCCGCCGGCGGACAGGGTCTTCAGCCCGGCCTGCGAGGCGAGGGGGTGGCCGGAGCTGACGCCGTAGGCATTCAGTCGGCCAGTGGTGCTGCTCGGTGGCGCGCTGGGCGGCAGCAGGGTGGGTGGGCTCGCTGTTGGCTGGGGTGGGCTCGGTGGTGTGGAGCATCCGGCGAGGCCTAGCGCGGCGATCCCCGCCAGAGCTTGGCGGCGGCTCGGCGCGGGCAAGTTGTCGGTCATGCGCGAGCCCGCCGCGGTGGACCGCTGACGCGGCGGAGCCATGCTGCGCGGATCACTCGCTCGAGAGGGCCGATGTCGCTCAGGCGGAGCCAGACGTGGGCGAACGCCAGCAGTGCGGTGATGAGCGCTGTGCTCATCACGACCCCGATGGCACGGGTGTCGGCGCGCGTGGTCACGGCAATGATGAGGAAGTGGACGACGTACAGGCTGAGCGCCATCTGCCCGGCCGTGACCAGGAGGCCGCAGTAACGGCCGATGACGTGCCAGGAGCGCAAGAAGACGGCCACCGCGCACACCGCGCCACTGATGCTGCTGACCAGCCACAGCGGCATCTGACCGTGAGCGGCGCCGGTGAGCAGCTTGGCGTAACCGTCCGTGCGGCCGGTCAGAGCAGGCCCGACGACGGCCCCGGCCAGGCCCGTCGTGGTCAGGAGCGCGCCCCAGGCGATCATCGCGTTGAGCGTGACCCGGCTGGACAGGTCAAGGCCGGCGACCCACATCCCGATGAGGAACGGCACGACCCATGCGAGCACCGGGTAGGGGCCGGACAGCAGCACGCTGTGGGCGATGCCCCGAATCGGGGCTGCGATCGTCGGCGCTGTCGTGAAGTGCTGCCCGTGACCATCCAGTGTCTCGTGCGTGACGATCACCGCTGGGCCCAGCGCAGCCATGGCTACCGCAAGACCGAGAAGGGCCTGCCGCGGGAGGCGCTGCACGGCCAGGGCGAGCACGAACAGCACTCCGTACATCGGCAGGATGACGCTCACCTCCGGGGTGAGTGACTGCATCAGCAGACCGCCGAAGAGGAACAGCACGGAGCGCCACACCAGGGTGGGCCAGCGCCGCGCATCGCGTCGGCGTGAGCGGAGGAAGAAGGTCATGCTGATGCCGGCGACCAGGACGAAGAGGATCGACGCCCTGCCGTACGGAGCCAGGTAGAGGCGATCCAGTAGACCGTTCACCTTCACCGGCCCGACATTGATGATCACCATGCCTGCCAGAGCAACGCCTCGTGCGGCATCCAGGGCCAGCAGCCTGCCGGCGTCCGACTTCGCGGCATGACGCGGTGATCGAGCTCCCTCCTCGCGGCGTCGGCGCCGGGACACGGACGGCTGCTCGAGGGTGAGCGCTCGGCCCGGCCGGCGTGGGGAGATGGGCTGGTCCGCTGGCGTCATCCCGCAAACACCTCGGACGTACCTCTCCCGAGGTCGGTGGTACGCCGCACGGCAGTGCCGACGACGTAGTCGACGGTGACCGATCTACCGGTTCGGCGGGCGCAGATCGCATCGACGGCGCCGACCTGCGCCCCTGTCTGCCAGCTGCGTCCGGCATCACCGCTGATGACCAGCCGGCCGTCGACGTCGGCGCCAACGATCGTTGATGAGCCCACCCATGTTGCGACCACCAGGAGGCGCGGCGTGCGGACCGGAGACCAGCGCTGGCCGTCGTTGTAGGTAAGGAACAGGCCCCTCTCGGTCGTCGCCAGCACGGTTCCCGCCGCAGACGCGGCCAGGGCTCGAGGCGGGGCCGGCATGGTCGCGGTGAACCAGGTGCGTCCGTCCTTGGTCACGCGCAGGGCGTTGTCGTACGCGAGGGTCGCCGAGGTCGTCGAGGCCAAGGCGTGGAAGTCGGAGACTCCGCTTCGCGACTGGGCTTTCCAGGTTCGCCCTCGGTCGGTCGATGCGATCAGTCCCACCGGGTCGGGCAGTGGGCTCCCGGGCCCTGGGTGACCCGAGGCGAGGTAGGTCCCGCTCGGCGCGATGGTGAATCCCATCAGGTCAATCACCGGCCCGATGCGCCGAGGACGGCGGCCCACCACCTCGAAGAGTCCTTCGTGGGTGGCCAGCAGCACGCCACGCTCCTGCGGCGTCGGGGCGATCGCGTGAATGTGGGTGATGACGACGTCGGCGAGTCCGCTCGGTGAGGACGCTGCCCCAGGGCGCGCGTCGGAGGAGCTCTTCGGGCCGCAGGCTGTCGCGACGAGGCCGACGGTGCCGGCGAGGCCGGCGATGGCGGCGCGTCGGGACACGGGCTTGGTGACCGGGGTGAGCAAGTCAGGAGCTCGACGGCTTCAGCAGGCCCTGCATGGTGCGGATCTCCGCGTTCTGCCCCTTGATGATCGCGTTAGCGAGGCTGGTGACCTGAGGGTTGCTGGTCGTCTTCTTCACGTCGGTGGCCATCGTGACTGCGCCCTGGTGGTGCTTGATCATCATCGTCAGCCACATCCGGTCGAATGTCGAACCGCTTGCCTTCTCGAGCCCGCTCATGTCCTGCTCGGACATCATTCCGGGCATTCCGCTCATGTCGTGGCCGGCGTGGGAACCGGCGCTCGGTACCGCGGCACCCCACGACCGGAGCCACCCGCTCATCTTGGTGATCTCGGGGTCCTGCGCCTTCTTGATGTCGGTCGCGAGACGGGTGACATCGGCGGAGACGCCCTGCTTGCCCAACGCCATGTCGGCCATCTGCACGGCCTGACGGTGGTGCGGGATCATCTGCTGGGCGAAGGAGATGTCCCCCTGGCGACCCGCTGCCGTGGACGGCGTCGCCGAGGAGCTCATTCCGTCCATGCCCGGGCTGTGGCCCGAGCCGTGACCGTTGTCGTCGTCTCCGCAGGCGCTGAGCGTGAGCGCCACGACAACGGCGCCGGTGACAAGGGCTGAGGGCGAGGTCCACTTCATACGCTCCAGCCTTGCGCGCGGTTGCTGCGCGGAGGCCGAGGTTCTATGGAGATTTCATGAAGTCGGCAGGGTGATCCGGAACGTTGCGCCCGTGCCGAGTCCGCCGCTACGGGCGATGATCGACCCTCCGTGAGCGCGTACCACCGAGCGGCAGATCGCAAGTCCGATGCCGGCGCCGCCGTGGTCCCGGTCGCGGGCGCTGTCCGTCCGGTAGAAGCGTTCGAACACGTGCGACAGGTGCTCCTCAGCGATGCCGTCTCCGTCGTCGGCGACATCGATCACCGGGACTCCTGGTCCTTGACGGTCATGACCCGCTACCCGCTCGGTAGCCGATGCCACGGACCGTCTCGATGAACCGAGGGCGCGCAGGATCGTCGTCGAGCTTGCGCCGCACGTGCGCGACATGTGTGTCGACGAGGTGCTCATCGCCCACCCAGTCCGGACCCCAGATCTCATCGATCAACGCTCGTCGACCAAACGCGCGTCGCGGCTGCGCGAGCAGCGTCGCCAGCAGCTCGAACTCGGTACGAGTCAGATGGACCGGCGAGCCGTCGAGCAGCACCTCCCGGGCCTGGGGGTCCACGTGCAGGCCGCCCAGCCGCAGACCGGCCGCAGGCACGGACGCCGAGGCGCGCGGCCGTCGAAGCAGGACACCTACGCGTGCGACGAGCTCCCGCACGCTGAACGGCTTACTCATGTAGTCGTCTGCCCCGACTGAAAGGCCGATCAACGTGTCGGTCTCGCCGTCCCTGGCGGTGACCATCAGCACCAGGCAGTCGGAGAACGTACGGATCTGACGGCAGACCTCGACACCGTCCACGCCGGGAAGCCCAAGGTCGAGGACGACAACATCCGGGGCCCATTCGCGGGCGGCCGGAACCGCCTCGGTGCCGGTGTGGACGACTCGCACGTGATGGCCCGCACGATCGAGGTAGTTCGCGATCATCCCTGCCAAGGCTCGTTCGTCATCGACCACCATCACACGGGACCGGCGGTCGTTCTGCTGCACCGTCATCCGGTCAGTCTCACCGTCGTGAACCTCGCGGTGCAGCCAACGGCTGGTGAAGCGGCCAAGTCACCAGACGATCTTCGTCAAAACTCCATGGTTCGTGGGAATCGTGGCAGCAGCTGCATGGTTGGCTAGACCGACAGTGCATATACTCCCCAGGGGTATTTACGAAGGAGTCGTCGTGAGTACGCACCAGCCTCAACCGCATCCGGGCGAGAACGATCAGCACGTTGCAGAGGCGCATGGTCACCACAGCCCCGGCCACGACAATGAGCACGCCGGCCATGACGGCGCCGGCCACGGGCACCATGGGCACGGAGATCACGTGGCCATGTTTCGGAGGCTCTTCTGGGGATCGCTCCTGGTCGCGGTGCCTACCGTGCTGCTGTCGCGGATGTTCGCCGAGCTGGTTGGTTACGAGCTGCCGCACAGCTTCGTCGTGGATGCCGTCGCGCCGGTTCTCGGCACCGTCCTCTACGGGTGGTTCGGTCGTCCCTTCCTCTCGGGTGCCGTGAGCGAGATCCGGTCTCGTCAGCCCGGGATGATGCTGCTCGTCGCGCTGGCGCTGACGGTCGCGTTCGTCGCCTCGTGGGGATCCACGCTCGGAGTGCTCGCTCACCACCTCGACTTCTGGTGGGAGCTCGCTCTGCTGGTCGTGATCATGCTGCTCGGCCACTGGATCGAGATGCGCTCTCTTGCGCGTACGACCTCGGCCCTGGACTCCCTCGCGGCGCTGCTGCCCGATGAGGCAGAGCGCGTCGAGGGGGACGACGTCGTGACTGTCTCTCCGGGCGACTTGCGCGTCGGTGACATTGTCGTGGTGCGTCCCGGAGGCAGTGTCCCGGCTGACGGGCGGGTCGTCCAAGGCTCGGCCTCGATGGACGAGGCGATGATCACAGGTGAGTCCCGCACTGTTCGGCGCGGGCCCGGTGATCCGGTGATCGCAGGCACGATCGCGACTGACTCAGGTCTCCGCGTCGAGGTTGCGGCCACGGGAGAGAAGACGACGCTCGCCGGCATCCAGAAGCTCGTCGCCGACGCGCAGGCGTCCGGTTCCCGGGCGCAGCGGCTGGCCGACACCGCAGCCGGTTGGCTGTTCTGGTTCGCCCTCGGGTCGGCCGTGATCACGTTCGTCGTCTGGGCCGTGGTGGGCCTGCCCGATGACGGGGTCATCCGAACGATCACGGTCTTGGTCATCGCCTGCCCCCACGCGCTCGGTCTGGCGATCCCGCTGGTGATCTCGATCGCGACTGAGCGCGCCGCTCGTGGCGGAGTGCTGGTCAAGGATCGCCTTGCGATGGAGACGATGCGCTCGGTCGACACGGTCCTGTTCGACAAGACCGGGACGTTGACCAAGGGTCAGCCCACGGTCACCGCTGTGCAGCCGGCAGGCGGCAGCCCGCTGTCATCCGAGGATGTCCTGTCCTTGGCTGCCGCTGCCGAGGCCGACTCCGAGCACCCGTTGGCACGCGCCATCGTGCGGGCCGCTGAGCGCCGCGCCCTGGAAGTGCCGAAGGCCCACGACTTCGTCTCGCATCCCGCAGTCGGTGTCTCTGCGGTCGTCGACGGCCGCACCGTGCAGGTCGGCGGTCCCGCGCTGCTCTCACAGGTCGAAGGTGACGAGCTCGAGATCGCCGACTCCTGGCGCGATGAAGGGGCGATCATCCTCCACGTCGTCGTCGACGGCGACGTGGAGGGTGCCCTGCGGCTGGCCGATGAGATCCGTGAGGAGTCCCGTGCCGCTGTACAGGCCCTGCACGACCGCGGCGTCCAGGTGGTCATGATCACCGGCGACGCCGAAGCCGTGGCCCGCTCGGTGGGCGATGAGCTCGGGATCGACCGCGTGTACGCCGGGGTCCGCCCCGAGGACAAGTCGTCCAAGGTTGCTGAGCTTCAGGGAGAAGAGCGCACGGTGGCGATGGTCGGGGACGGGGTCAACGACGCTCCCGCGCTGGCCAAGGCTGACGTGGGGATCGCGATCGGCGCCGGCACCGACGTCGCTATCGGCTCGGCGGGGATCATCCTCGCCTCGGACGACCCCCGCTCGGTGCTGTCGGTGATCGAGCTGTCGCGCGCCACGTACCGCAAGAGCATGCAGAACCTGGCGTGGGGTGCCGGCTACAACCTGGCGGCGGTACCACTCGCAGCGGGCGTGCTCGCGCCCGTCGGGTTCGTGCTGCCGATGTCTGTCGGAGCGGTGCTGATGTCGGTCTCCACTGTGGTGGTCGCACTCAACGCCCAGCTCCTGCGGCGGCTCGACCTTCGCCCCGAGGCTGCCGCTCCGCTCGGGGAGCGACAGCCGGAACCGAACTCGGTCCACGAGCCGGCATGAGACCGCTGATGGCGCCTGGAGGCTGTCTCGGGAGCCCGTGCAGGCCGATCGCGCGGTGCTTGTCGTAGACGGACCTATGCCACTGCCCCGCACTCTCAACCCACTGCTGATCACTCCGACCCAGCACCCACAACGGCGACAGGACATCCCTGTCGCCTTCGAAGAGAGAAGAGGAACCAACGATGACCAGCACGACCTACACCGTCCAGGGCATGACCTGCTCGAGCTGCGCACGCAAGGTCACCAACGCTGTCTCCCCGATCATGGGCGTTGACGGCACCGAGGTCGACATCGCAGCTGGAACCCTCACCGTGACCGGAACCGCCGACCCCGGCGCCGTCCGCGCGGCCATCGGCGAAGCGGGGTACAAGACCACCTGACAACCGAAGTCACCGCCGTCACAGCTCGTGTGGCGGCGGTGACCCGTAAAGAAGAGCCGTCGGAATGAGCCCGGCGCAGCTCGGGGACGCCACTGAGCGTTCGGGGACTCGAGACGCCTGGCGCGGCGAAGGGCGCTGCGCGATCGGCAGGCACATCGACCAGAGCAACGACAGCTGCTCTCGGGCACAACGGCGAGCAGGCCCCGACGCGCTCACGGCTGGTCGATGGCTGCGGCAGGCCACCAGCATCACGATCGGCTCCACCCCGCGCGAAGTGATGCCGCCGATCGACCCGGCTCACTGACGATCGTCTGCGGGTCGGGACACGCCGCGCCAAGGTGACGGCTCAATGACGCGCTCGAAAGACGGCTGCTTCGCCGGTGCAGTGAGGTACCGCCCGTCATTTCGAGCCGGAGCTGAAGCTCCCTCGAAGGACCCCGAGGTCCCCGCGCCTACCCGGTGACTCCACGCTCCGACAACGAAAGGGGCGGTGGCACCGTGATGGTGCCACCGCCCCTTTCGACAGTGTGAGGATCGAAGTTCGATCCGAACGGCCTGCGCGTCAGGGCGGCCCGCTAGAGGCTGCAACACCGACTAGCAAGCCCATGTCGGACTGGGGAGGGTCCGAACTGGTCCGGTTACGGATGAGGTGGGGCAGTGGGTGTTGGCTTCCTCAGCGCCCAGGTTGCGAGGATCACCGAGAGAACCGTACCGGCGAAGATCTCGCGGCCCGAGATTCCTCCTTGGGTGACGGTTCCCACGACAAGGAGGATCACCTGAGGGATCAGGAAGGCGATGACTGCTCTGAGGGCGTGTGATCTGTTCGCTGGTACCTCCAGCCGCTCCCGAAGTTGTAGTACTGGTAAGTGTAGATCCCCTTGTTGGGCCAGTAGAAGATCTTCTGCTGTGGGTAGTGGTTCCCGAAGCACACAGACCAGATGCAGTTCTTGATCTGTCATCCGAGCCAAGCGCCCGCGCTCCCCCCGGGGCCAGGGGAGATCCCCTGTCAGCGCGGCTCAGTAACCTTGGCCCAATAGGTCGGACGGTTGAGGCGACCCACTATCCGTCATTTCGAGCCGGCTCGGCCGTGTCGCAGCCGTTGGCTCTGGGCGGGGAGCGCGTGCCCGAGGCGATCGCCGAGGCCGTGCAGGCACGGCGCCGCTGCTCGCTCTTCCCGATGTGATCGCCTGGTGCTATGCGAAGGGCGGGGCGTGGCGGCAGCTGATATCGCCGATCGTCGACATACGACGAGTGGCGCCCTAGGCAGCGCAGAACCCGAGCGCCACAACCGTCCGGATGGGTCTCGGGTCCACTTTGCGAGGCTCAACGCCCCGCGCTCCACGAGTCTACGCGTGCTGAATGTCCCAGACAACGCCGTGGTGAGTGCTCCGACGGCCCGGCAGGGCGTACGGAGCGGTCGACCGGAGGGCCTGAGAAGTTCGGCTGCTGTGCACGTGGCCGTCGGCCGGGCGACCGGCGGCGCCGCCACCATGAGCAGCCATGAAGACGAGTCTGCTGACGGCCTCGGTCGCCGTCGCGCTGCTGGCCGCCACCGCCACCGCGCCTGCCCACGCCCGCCCGACGCCCGACGGCCCGGTGGCCGTCACGACGGACAACGAGACGCCCGCGCTGTACGACGACGAGCAGGGCGGCAACGCCAGTGGCGACGACCCGGCGATCTGGGTGCACCCGCACGACTCACGCCGCTCGGTCGTGCTCGCCACCGCCAAGGAGGGCGGCCTACGCGTCTACGACCTGCGCTCGCGCGAGCTGCAGTCGCTTCCGGCCACCGCCGCGCCGCGCGCCGACGGCGTCGCCGGTCGCTACAACAACGTCGACATCGCCTATGGCATGAACGTCCGCGGTCGCACCGTCGACCTCGCCGTCGTGTCGGATCGTTACAACGACCAGCTGCGGTTCTTCACGATCGACCCGGCCGGATCTGCGACCCGGCAGCCGCTCACCGAGGTCACGGCGCCCGAGCTCGGGTTCCTGTTCAACCCCGACCGTGACGCGGTGGGAGACGAGCACACGGCGTACGGCGTGTCGGTGTGGCAGCCGCGGCCGGGCGAGGCGTACGCCGTCATTACCCAGGAGGGCACCACCCGCATCGCGACCGCCCGAATCACCAGCAGTACCAACGGTGTCGGATACTCCGACGTGCAGCACCTGAGCATGCCGGGCTCGTTCGCGCTGCCCGACGGCACCACCTGGACGCCGTGCGAGGAGCCCGGTACCGGCCCGCAGCTCGAGGGCCTGGGCGTCGATCAGGACACCTCCACGCTGTACGCGGCGCAGGAGGACGTCGGGCTCTGGCGGGTGCCGCTGCCGCTGGGCACCGGGCAGCCGCGCCTCGTCGACAAGGTCACGGACTTCGGCATCCAGGACCGGTGGAATCCCGAGACCGAGGAGTGCGACCCGGTCGGCCCGGACCGCGGCCTCGGCGGCCACCTGCTGACCGCAGACGCCGAGGGCGTCGACGTGTACGACGGCCCCGGCCGCACGGGGTACGTCGTCGTGTCGAGCCAGGGCGACGACACCTTCGCGGTCTACGGCCTGACCGGACGCAACCGGGCCGTCGGCAGCTTCCGCATCCGTGGGGTCGACGGTGCCGACGACGTCAACGGCAGCGACGGCCTGGCGATCGCGAGCCGGCCGGTCGGGCCGTACACGCGCGGGCTGCTGGTCTCGCACGACGAGCCCGAGACCGGCGCGGACGTCGACCCCGAGCGCGACGCGACGAACTTCTCCTACGTCGGCTGGGGCTCGGTCGCCGACGCGCTCGGCCTGACCGCCGTACCCCGCTGACACACCGGCCGAGAGTGCACGCCGCGTCGTTCTGGCGCGGCCCAGGGCGACACGGCGTGCACTCTCGGCGCCGCGCCGGTGACGTGAACGGGAGAGGCGAGGCTCAGGCGTGGGCGGGCTCGGACGCGCGCTCGGACGACTCCTCGACCGTGGTCGCAGCGGCCGACGCCTCCTCGCGCCGCCAGGCACGGAAGGAGTGGGCGATCGCGGCCGCCCAGACGGCGTACAGCACGGCGTAGACGGCGTAGCGCGTGCCGTCCGAGGCGTCGATCCAGTCGCTCTTGAGCAGGGTGCGTGAGTTGGTGACGATGATGACGCCGCCGACCATCGAGCCCAGGATGCGCGGCGGGATGTGCCGCACCAGCCAGGCCGCGATCGGGGCTGCGATGGCGCCGCCGATGAGCAGCGCGGCGACCCAGCCGAAGTCGATGCCCTGCGATCCGAGCGCGGTCAGGAAGCCCAGGCTCGCGGCGATCGCCACCAGGAACTCGGAGGTGTCGATCGAGCCGATCACCTTGCGCGGCTCCAGGCGGCCCGAGCTGAGGATCGCCGGGGTGCCGACCGGCCCCCAGCCGCCGCCACCGGTGGCGTCGACGAAGCCCGCGACCAGGCCGAGCGGACCGAGGAAGCGCTTGCGCAACGGCTTGCCGAGCTCGCTCTTCTTCAGGCCCCACAGGGTGAAGCGGGTGAGGACGTATAGGCCCAGGGTCAGCAGCACCAGCGCCATCACGGGCTCAGCCGTCTCGGTCGACAGGTTGGACAGGAACGTCGCGCCGGCGAACGCGCCGACCGCACCCGGGAGGCCGATCTTGAGTACGACCGGCCAGTCGACGTTGCCGAACTTCCAGTGCGAGGTGCCCGAGATGAGCGTCGTCCCGATCTCGGCGAGGTGCACGGTGGCCGAGGCCGCGGCCGGGTTGGTGCCGATCGCGAGCAGCAGCGTCGTGGAGGTGACGCCGTACGCCATCCCGAGACTGCCGTCGACGAGCTGGGCGCCCAGGCCGACGAGAGCCAGCAGGACGAGTCTGCGCATGGTGGTGCTCCTGAACGATCCGGGAGAGGCGGGTGCCTCGCCCAGCGGACGATAACAGGATGCGCTAGATGGAATAACCGACCATTACTCAATGTGAGACGGTCGGGGCGGGTCGTCGCTCAGCCGGGTCGGCCCGAGCGCACCCACCCGTCCGGTGAGGCCCCGGCGCTGCCGCGCGGACGCGGACGACCCCAGCGCGAGCGCGGCTCGGGAGTCTCGGGCCGGTCGCCGCCACCGGCTGCCGAGAGCACGGCCAGCACGGCGGCGACCTCCTCGGCCGAGGCGTCGCCGCTGATGACGCGCAGCGGGGACTGCTCGCCGGTCACAGCGGGATGTTGCCGTGCTTGCGCGGCGGCAGGGTCTCGCGCTTGGTGCGCAGGGCACGCAGCGCCTTGATGACGTAGGTGCGGGTGTACGACGGCGGGATCACCGAGTCGACGTAGCCCCGCTCGGCCGCGATGTAGGGGTTGGCCAGGGCGTCCTCGTACTGCTGGATGAGCTCTTGGCGCTTGGCCTCGACGGCGTCGGTGTCGCCGCCGGTCTCCTCGGAGACGGCGGCGATCTGCTTGCGGTAGAGGATGTTGGCCGCACCCTGCGCGCCCATGACCGCGATCTGCGCGGTGGGCCAGGCGAGGTTGATGTCGGCACCGAGGTGCTTGGAACCCATCACGTCGTACGCGCCGCCGTAGGCCTTGCGGGTGATGATCGTCACCAGCGGCACGGTCGCCTCGGCGTAGGCGTACAGCAGCTTGGCGCCGCGGCGGATGATGCCGCCCCACTCCTGGTCGGTGCCCGGCAGGAAGCCGGGCACGTCAACGAACGTGAGCACCGGGATGTTGAACGCGTCGCAGGTGCGCACGAACCGCGCGGCCTTCTCGGAGGCGTTGATGTCCAGGGTGCCGGCCAGCTGCATCGGCTGGTTGGCCACGACCCCGACGGGGCGGCCCTCGACCCGACCGAAGCCGGTGACGATGTTCGGCGCGAACAGCTCCTGGGTCTCGAGGAACTCACCGTCGTCGAGCACGTGGTCGATGGCCGTCTTGATGTCGTACGGCATGTTGGGTGAGTCGGGGACGAGCGTGTCGAGCTCGCGGTCGACGTCGGTGACCTCCAGGTCGACCTCGGTGTCGTGGACGACGGGCTCGTCCATGTTGTTGGAGGGCAGGTAGGCCAGCAGCTCCTTGACGTAGTCGATCGCGTCGGTCTCGTCGGAGGCCATGTAGTGAGCGACACCGGACTTGGTGTTGTGGGCGCGGGCGCCGCCGAGGTCCTCGAACGCGACGTCCTCACCGGTCACGGTCTTGATGACGTCGGGGCCGGTGATGAACATGTGCGAGGTCTGGTCGACCATCACGGTGAAGTCGGTGATCGCGGGGGAGTAGACGGCACCGCCGGCGCACGGGCCCATCACCAGCGAGATCTGGGGGACGACGCCGGAGGCGTGCACGTTGCGGCGGAAGATCTCGGCGTACAGACCCAGAGCGACGACGCCTTCCTGGATGCGCGCGCCGCCGGAGTCGTTGATCCCGACCACGGGGCAGCCGATCTTCGCGGCGAGGTCCATGACCTTGACGATCTTCTCGCCGAACACCTCACCCAGGGACCCGCCGAAGACGGTGAAGTCCTGGGAGAACACGCAGACCGTACGACCGTCGACCGTGCCATAGCCGGTGACGACCCCGTCGCCGTAGGGGCGGTGGGCGTCCTGCCCGAAGTTCGTCGACCGGTGGCGGGCCAGCTCGTCCATCTCGATGAACGAGCCCTCGTCCAGCAGCATCTCGATGCGCTCGCGAGCGGTCTGCTTGCCCTTGGCGTGCTGCTTCTCGACCGCGCGGGCGGATCCGGCGTGAACGGCCTCGTCGTTGCGCAGATGCAGGTCAGCCAGGCGGCCCGCGGTCGTCCTCAGGTCGGGCTCGTCGGAGGGCTGTGCGGCGTTGCTCATGCGCGAGACAATAGCCTTGGCGATGTGAGCCACATCGCGGACGTCGAGCTACCGGAGCGTAGGGCCTTGCAGCGTGACGTGCTCGTCGCTGCCCTGGCCGGTCAGCCGTGGTCCGACGTGGTCGTCCACGACTCGATCGGCTCGACCAACGCCGAGCTGCTCGCCGACCCTGCACCGTGGCGGGTGGTCACCACCGACCACCAGGCCGCCGGCCGCGGGCGCCTGACCCGCACCTGGCAGGCACCGCCGCGGTCCTCGATCGCGGTGTCGGCGAGCCTTCCCCTTCCGCGCGACCACGCCGACTGGGGCTGGGTCCCGCTCCTGGTCGGTACGACGGTGCGCGCGGCAGTCGGTGATCTCGCCCCGGTCGACGTCGGGCTGAAGTGGCCCAACGACGTGCTCGCGCGCCCGTCCGGCTCAGGGGAGCAGCCGTGGCGCAAGCTCGCCGGCATCCTGTGCCAGACCGCGACACCCGCCGGCGGCGCGCCTGTCGTGGTTGTCGGCGTCGGGCTCAACGTCGACCAGAAGGCCGACGAGCTCCCTGTCGAGACGGCCACGTCGCTGCGGCTGTGCGGAGCAGGGGCCGTCGACCGCACGGCCCTCGTCGCCCGACTGCTGAGCGGTCTCGTCGACCTCCAGCGCGCCTGGGCGGCGGGTGACCTGCAGACCCTGCGGTCGGCGTACCGCGACGCCTGCGTCACGCTCGGCCGGCAGGTCGACGTCCACCTGCCCGACGGGACCGTACGCCGCGGCGAGGCCACCGCGACCGACACCGACGGACGACTCGTCGTCCGCGCAGCAGACGGTGAGGTGGCGCACGCGGTCGGCGACATCGTCCACGCCCGACCGGTGGCCGATGACCAGGGCGAGGTCCGATGACCGACCGGCCGCCCGAGCCCGACGCGACCGAGGGTGAGGTCGCGCAGACCAGCGCGAGCGCGTCGTCCACGTCGGCCGAGGAGCGCGAGAGCGCCCGCTACGTCGACGAGATCGAGGCGCGCCTGCTGGGTGCGGGTCGCACCCTGCGCCGTGCGGACGTCGCAGAGCGCGCCGGTGCCTCCAGCGAGGACGCGCGTCTGCTGTGGCGCGCGCTCGGGTTCGCCAGTCCTCGCGACGAGGACGTCATGTTCAACGAGACCGACGTCGCCGCGCTGCGTGCCTCGGCCGACCTGGTCCAGGAGCTGCAGATCGACGAGGCGACCGCGTTGTCGATGGCTCGGGCGTTCGGTCGCACCACCGACCGGCTCGCGATGTGGCAGACGCAGCTGGTCGCCGACTTCGTGAGCGGCGACAACGGCATCGGCCTCGACCGCCACACCGCGCTGCGCACCGCCGAGCTGATCGGCGAGATGGCCGACCAGGTCGAGCCGATGCTGGTCTACGCGTGGCGACGCAACCTCGCGGTCGCGATCTCGCGGATGGTCGCCGACTCCGAGCCCGAGAGCCACATCGGCGTCATGCGCACCGTCGGGTTCGCCGACCTGGTGAGCTTCACCCAGCTCGTGCGTCAGCTGAGCGAACGCGAGCTGGCTCAGCTGGTGCTGCGGTTCGAGGCGCTCGCCTCCGACATCGTCTCCTCGCACGGCGGTGCGCTGGTCAAGACCGTCGGTGACGAGGTCCTGTTCACCCACCAGGAGATCGGTGGCGCGGTCGACATCGCGTTCGACCTGGTCGAGTCGGCCGCTGCTGACGACCTGGTGCCTCGTATGCGCGTCGGGATGGCCACCGGCCGTGTCCTGGCCCGCCTCGGTGACATCTACGGCACGACGGTCAACCGAGCGGCGCGCCTCACTGCCCAGGCACGCCCGGGCACGGTGCTCGCCGACGCTGCTGTCGCCGAGGTGGTGCGCGACCGGACCGGGGTCCGCACCGCCGCGATCGACCCGATCGACCTCCCGGGCATCGGCGAGATCGTGCCCTGGGCCCTACGGCGCGAGCGCCCGACCGGCGCCGACGAAGGAGAACGATGAGAGCACCCCACGAAGGCGTCCGCTCGTACCTCGCTGCGATCCGCGGTGACCTCGCATGAGCACCGACACCCTGGTGCAGGTCCGTCGCCACGGTGAGCACGTGGCCGAGCTCGTGCTCGACCGACCTGATGCACTCAACGCCATCTCCACCGAGGTGGCGCGGCAGCTGGGCCGCGCCACCGCCGACCTCGCCGCCGATGACACGGTCCGGTGCGTCGTCGTGAGCAGCTCCAGCCCCAAGGCGTTCTGCGTCGGGGCTGACCTCAAGGAGCGCAACGGCTTCACCGATGCCGACCTGGTCGCCCAGCGGCCGGTCACTCGGGCCGCCTACACCGGCGTCCTCGACCTCCCCATGCCGGTCGTGGCCGCGGTCGAGGGCTTCGCGCTCGGCGGCGGACTCGAGATCGCGCTGTCCTGCGACCTGATCGTGTGCGGCGAGAAGGCTGTCGTCGGCCTGCCCGAGGTCTCGGTCGGCGTCATCCCTGGCGGCGGCGGCACTCAGCTGCTGACGCGTCGGGTCGGCTGGTCCAGGGCCGCACGGATGATCTTCTCCGCAGCCCGGCTGCACGCCGGCGACGCCCACAGCGTGGGCGTGGTCGACGAGGTCGTTGCGGCCGGCGAGGCACGCTCGTACGCACTGGAGTGGGCCGCCGCCGTGGCAGCGAACTCGCCCGTGGGGCTACGCAATGCCAAACGAGCGATGCGGCTGGGGCACGATGTGAGTCTTGATGCGGGACTGGAGATCGAGGACGCCTGCTGGCGGGCGACCGCGTTCTCCGGTGACCGTGCAGAAGGTGTGCGGGCGTTCGCCGAGAAGCGAGCGCCCCAGTGGCCAGGTCGATGACAGTGTTGGCAACGAGGAAGCGGTGACCCCCAGATGAGTGACGCCCCCACGATCCTGCCGATGGCACGGGTTCTGCTCGCGGAGGACGACCCCACCATCTCCGAGCCCCTGGCGCGTGCGCTGCGCCGCGAGGGCTACGAGGTCGACGTCCGGGACAACGGCGAGGCCGCTCTTGCCGGCGCCAAGGAGAACCCCGACGTCGTCGTGCTCGACCTCGGACTCCCCAAGATCGACGGCCTCGAGGTGTGCCGGCGGCTGCGGGCGTCCGGTCGTACGGTCCCGGTCCTGATCCTGACCGCCCGGGCCGACGAGGTCGACACGGTGGTCGGCCTCGACGCCGGCGCCGACGACTACGTCACCAAGCCGTTCCGGCTCGCCGAGCTGCTCGCGCGCGTCCGGGCGCTGCTGCGCCGCAGCCCCACCGACGCCGCGAGTGTCACCCCGCTCGTCCGCATCGACGCCGACGCCCGTCGGGCGTTCTTCGGCGACGACGAGCTCCAGCTCACGGCCAAGGAGTTCGACCTGCTGCGGGTGCTCGTGCGTGAGCAGGGCAAGGTCGTCTCGCGCGAGCAGCTCATGCGTGAGATCTGGGAGACCGCGTGGTTCGGGTCGACCAAGACCCTCGACATGCACGTGTCGGTGCTGCGCCGCAAGCTCGGCGACGACGCGTCGTCGCCGAAGTTCATCACGACCGTGCGTGGGGTGGGCTTCCGGTTCGAGCCGGGTGCGGGTGACTGAGTGAACCTGCGGGACCGTCTCGTCCGGGCCAACGTCGCCACGGTCGTCGTCGCGGTCCTGATCGTCGGTGCGCCCATGCTGGTGGCCGTCGTCACCACGTTCGTCCTGCGCGCCACGGGCCACGGCTCGGCGCTGATCATGGTCGCGGTGCACGTCGTGCTCGTCGTCGTGCTGAGCCTGCTCGCGATCGGCGTCGCGGCGCGCCTGGCCCGCCGCAACGCCGACGAGATCGCGGTGCCGATGACCCAGCTCGCCGACCGCGCCGAGGACCTCGGGGCACGACGGCCGAAGTTCCAGGCGCTCACCACCGACATCGCCGAGATCGACAAGGTGTCGCGGGTGCTCCAGCGGCGCGCCTCCGACCTGGCGCGCCAGCTCGCCAACGAGCGCGACTTCGCCTCGGACGCCAGCCATCAGCTGCGCACGCCGCTCACGGCGCTGCTGATCCGGCTCGAGGAGATCTCGCTGTCGGACGACCCCGTGCTGATGCGCGAGGAGGCGCACATCTGCATCGACCAGGTCGAGCGCCTCACCCGGGTCGTCGACGACCTCCTGCGCCGCTCGCGCGCGACACCGGACGACCAGGTCCCGGCGGTCTCGCTCGACGCGGTGCTCGCGAGCCTGCAGCTGGAGTGGCTGCCGGCTTTCCAGCAGGCGCGGCGCAGCGTCAAGGTCTCGGGTCAGCGTGATCTGCAGGTGCTGGCCTCACCCGATCACCTCGCCCAGATCATCTCCACTCTGCTCGAGAACTCCCTCAAGCACGGCGACGGGCGGGTCGAGGTCAACGCGCGTCGCAGCGGGCCGTCCGTGGTCGTCGAGGTCACCGACGAGGGGCCAGGCATCGACCCCGCGATCGCGGCGCACATCTTCGAGCGGCAGGTCACCACCGGCGGCACCGGGCTCGGCCTGGCCCTCGCGCGCGACCTGGCCCAGTCCAACGGTGGCCGTCTCGAGCTGCTCGGCATCCACCCGCCGCAGTTCGCGCTGTTCCTGTCGGAGGCGCCCGGCGCGCAGTGAGCGGCCACCGGCGTACGACGGGGTCGACAGGCCGTACGCCGGTGCGTCAGCGTGTGGTGAGAGCGTCCTGCTGCTCGTCCTCACCGATCGGCTCGTTGGCGAACACGAACTGCCGGTACGTCCAGAACCGGAAGAGCGTGCCGAGCCCGATGCCGATGAAGGCGTTGACGTTGTTGGCGAGACGGCCGTCCATGTCGAGCGTGTAGTGCGCGAACGCCAACCAGGCGGCGGCGATGCCGAGCGCGATGCCGTTGACGACGAAGAACAGGATGACCTCGTGGGCGACCGGTCGGTTGCGCCGGTGCCGGAAGGTCCAGTAGCGGTTGCCGACCCAGGCCACCAGCGTCGCGAACGCACCGCTCACGATCTTGGCGGTCGTGATCTTGTCCTCGAGGGCGCCGTTGGCGAGCAGGTTGAACCCGCCCATGTCGATGACGAAGCAGACGGCGCCGACGATCCCGAACTTGGCCATCTCGCGCCACAGGACGTCGACGGCACCCCGCACCCGGTCGAGGAGGTGAGGGGTCTCGGTGGTAGCGCTGGACGGCACCCCCTGACTGTAGACGTGGCCGCTGCGCCTCCGCGTAGGGTGTGCGCCGTGAACGATGCGCAGGAGACCCCGAGCCCACCTCGAGCGCCCGGAGGTTTTCCCGTCGTCGGGGTGATCGGCGGTGGTCAGCTGGCCCGGATGATGCAGCCGCCCGCGGTCAACCTCGCGATCACCTTGTCGGTGCTCGCCGAGAGCGAGGACGCCTCGGCCGCACTGGTCGTGCCGCACGCGCCGGTCGGTGAGCACACCGACCTGGAGGCCGTACGAGCCTTCGCGCGTGAGTGCGACGTCGTCACCTTCGACCACGAGCACGTCCCCGCCGAGGTCCTGTCAGCCCTCGAGGCGGACGGCGTGACGCTGCACCCGTCGCCGGCGGCACTGGTGTACGCCCAGGACAAGCTCGCCATGCGCCGGCGGCTCACCGAGCTCGGCGTCCCCTGCCCCGCGTGGGCCCAGGTCACCGACACGGCAGGCCTGCAGGCGTTCGGGGACGAGCACGGCTGGCCGGTCGTCGTGAAGACACCCCGCGGCGGGTACGACGGCAAGGGGGTGCGCGTCGTACGGTCCGCCGACGAGGCGTCGGACTGGCTGGAGCGTGCGGCCGACAGCGGCGGCCTGCTCGCCGAGGAGGCCGTGCCGTTCACGCGCGAGCTCGCCGTGCTCGTCGCGCGTAGCCCGTCCGGCCAGGCCGCGGTGTGGCCGGTGGTCGAGACCGTGCAGACGGACGGCATCTGCACCGAGGTACTCGCGCCGGCGCCCGACCTGCCCGAAGAGCTCGCGGCCGGCGCCACCGAGGCCGCGCTGCGCATCGTGGGCGAGCTCGACGTCACGGGCGTCATGGCGGTCGAGCTGTTCGAGGTGGACGGCGGCTTCGTCGTCAACGAGCTCGCGATGCGACCGCACAACAGCGGCCACTGGACCATCGACGGCTCGGTCACGAGCCAGTTCGAGCAGCACCTTCGGGCCGTGCTCGACCTGCCGCTGGGCGCCGTCGCCGCGCGGGCGCCGTGGACGGTGATGGGCAACGTGCTCGGGGGCGACTACCCCGAGCTCTACCCGGCGTACCGGCACATCCTCGCCCGCGATCCCGGGCTGAAGGTCCATCTCTACGGCAAGGGCGTGCGCCCGGGTCGCAAGATCGGGCACGTCAACGTCAGCGGTGACGACCTGGCCGACCTGCGATCGCGGGCACAGCACGCAGCCGACTACCTGCAGGGAGTGATCACCGAATGAGCAGCGACGAGCATGTAGCGCAGGTCGAGGGCGAGGAACGAGCACGCGGCCGAAGCGGAGTGCGACAGAGCGCGACCGAGGGAATGATGTTGGACACCAAGGCTGTTGGCCCCGTGGGCATCGTCATGGGCAGCGACAGCGACTGGCCCGTGATGCAGCTCGCGGCCGACGCGCTGCGCGAGCTCGGTGTCGCGTTCGAGGCCGATGTCGTCTCGGCGCACCGCATGCCGCACGAGATGATCGACTACGGCGCACGCGCGGCCGAGCGCGGTCTGCGCGTGATCATCGCCGGTGCCGGGGGAGCGGCCCACCTGCCGGGCATGCTCGCCTCGGTCACGCCGCTGCCGGTCATCGGCGTCCCCGTGCCGCTGAAGTACCTCGACGGCATGGACTCGCTGATGTCGATCGTGCAGATGCCGGCCGGCGTACCCGTCGCGACCGTGTCGATCGGCGGAGCGCGCAACGCCGGGCTGCTCGCGGCACGCATCCTCGCCAGCGGCACTGACGACGAGGCGGCAGCCCTGCGCGAGCGGATGGTGCAGTTCCAGCAGGAGCTGAAGGACCAGGCGTACGCCAAGGGCGAGGCGCTGCGTGATCAGGTCGCCCAGGGCTGACCTCAGCCCTGCATCGCCCGCCGGACCGCCCGGCGTACGGTCTCGCCGACGACCTTGGGCGTGCGCTCGCTGGTGTGCACGCCCATGTGCACCGGCGGTGGCTCGGGCAGGTCTGTGACGGGTTGCAAACCCTCGGGCGAGCGACCGAGCGTCGGCAGCAGGACCACGCCGAGGCCGGCGCGCGCTGCTGACTGCGCGCCGGAGAGGTCACCGACCTCGACCACGATCTGCCAGCGCAGGCCGCTGTCGGAGAGCGTGTCGAACGCCGGCTGCCGCAGAGAGCAGGGCGCGTCGAAGACGACGAGCGGGACGGGTGCGTCGACCGGGGGCTCCCAGCCCGGCGTGGCGTACCACTGCAGGTGCAGCCGGCTGCGCTGCTGCGGCGGCGCTGCGCCGAGCTCGGTGAACACTGCGACGTCGATCGCACCGGACTCGACCATGTCCTGGACGGCGTACGAACGATCGAGGCGCAGGCGAATCTCCTTGTCCGGCAAGCGATCTCGCACCGCCGGCATCATCTCGGGCAGCAGGATCTCGGCGGCGTGCTGGGCGGCCGCGATCGTGAGCAGGTCGGCGCGTGAGCGCTCGAACAGGCCGAGCGCCGCGTCGTGGGCGGCGAGGATGCGCCGGGCCTCGACGAGCAGCCTCTCGCCGTCGGGCGTGAACCGGGTGCGGCGGCCGACGCGCTCGACGAGGGGTACGCCGGTCGCCTGCTCCAGCCGACGGACGTGCTGGCTGACGGCCGACTGCGTGAGGTGCAGCGTGGCGGCGGCGCGGTGGAAGCCACCGGCTGCGGCGACGGCCACGAGCGACCGCAGCGGCGCGATGTCGAGGGTGCTCACCTGCTGACAATAAATGATCGCGAATCATGATTGATAGTGATTCACGATCATTGTTGGACGCGGGTTCGGTTGTGGGCGGACGCTGTTCGACATGAGGTTGCAACCACGTCTGGCCGTGACGGTCGCGTTCCTGTACGCCCTCGGCTACCCGGTCGGCGCCCTCGGCGTCGAGGCGATGGCGCCCGGACCGTTGCTGACCGCGCGCTTCGTGCTGTCGGCGATCGCGCTCGCCGTGATCGCCCGGGTGAGTGGCGCTTGGTGGCCGCGGGGCACCCAGCTGCGGGATGCGGTCGTCGTCGGCCTGCTCACCGAGGCGGTGCAGTTCATCAGCTGTTACGAGGCCATGCGGCTCGGTGTCTCGCCCGTGCTGGTGGCGCTCGTCGTCGCGATGAACCCGCTGGCGACGACGCTGCTCGCCGCTGTCCTGCTCGGCGAGCGGGTGTCAGCACGACGCGTGGTCGCGCTCGTGCTGGCCCTCGTGGCGGTGGTGGTGGCGTTCGCCGGGCGCGTGGCCGACGTGGGCGGTCTCGACAGCGCGTCGCTCGCGCCGCTGGTCGCGCTGCTCGGGCTCTCGCTCGGCGGGGTGCTGCAGCAGCGGCGGCTCGTCGGTGTCGACGCCGTCCCGGTGAGCGCCATCGGGGTCACGGCGTCCATCCCGTTCGCGGTCGCGTTCTCGCTCACCGCTCCCGTCGAGGTGTACGACGCGCGTCAAGCCCTGCTGTCGGTGCTCGCGATGGTGGTGCTCAGCTCGGTGCTCGGGATGACGCTGTACCTCCACGCGGTCAAGCAGGCCGGGGCCGCGCAGGTGGCGATGCTCTTCGCCGTCATCCCGTCCGGGGCGGCGTTGCTGACCTGGCTGCTGATCGGCACCCGACCCGACCTCGGCGTCCTGGTCGGGCTGGTCATCGGTGCCCTCGCCTGTGTTGTGGGCCGGGAGTCGCGACGTCGGCGGCCGACGGGCGACGTCGGCGTACCCGCTCCGGCTGCGTCTGTCGGTGCGCACACCTAGCCTGAGCAGGTGACTCGACCCGTGCGTCTGGAGTGGACCGTGCTCGACACGGTCATCGGCCCGCTGCTGCTGGCGGCCACGGCCCAGGGGCTGGTGTCGGTCGTCTTCCACGCCGATCCGCAGGTGCGCGAGCGCACGCTCGAGCGCATCGGCGCCCGCCTCGATGCCGAGCCGGTCGAGTGCCGCACCGCGTTGCTGGTGGAGCCGGTGCGTCAGGTCGAGGACTACCTCGCCGGACGCCGCACCGACTTCGACCTCGCGCTCGACTGGTCGCTGTCGTCCGGGTTCAACCAGCAGGTGCTGCGCGAGCTCGCGTCAGGGGTGGCCTACGGCACGGTCGTCGCCTACGGCGACCTCGCAGCCCGGGTCGGCCAGCCGCAGGCCGCGCAGGCCGTCGGCATCGCCATGGGGTCCAACCCGCTGCCGGTCGTCGTGCCCTGCCATCGCGTGGTCGGGGCCGACGGCTCGATGGTCGGGTTCGGCGGCGGGGTCGAGACCAAGCGACGGCTGCTCGAGCTCGAGGGTGTGCTCCCGCAGCCGCTGTTCTGAGCGCCCCGACGTCACCTGCTGTCCACACGTTCGTCGTACGCGCATCGCCGTCCACAGGCGCGCGGTCGGGCATAGTGCGAGCCGGGTGCTCCAGCCCAGGATCGGATCAGTCACCGATCCTCGAAGGAGCCCCACCATGATCCGTCCCGTCCTCGTCGCGGTGTGCGCCGCGCTGGCAGCCGTCGGCACCGCCGCACCGTCCTGGAGTCAAGGAGCAGACACCACCATGACGTCCCACCCCGGTCCCGCCCAGCCCAGTGCAGCTCCCGCCGAGGTCGGGGGAGTGACGCTGCCCCAGCTGCCCGCCGGCCTCGGCGAGCACAGCGCGTTCGGCTCCGAGGACGACGGCGTGCAGATCACCACCGGCGTCTGGGAGTCCACCAACGCCGAGGGCGCTGTCGTCGACCTGTCGGTCACCGTCGTACGGTCCGACCGGTTCAGCTCGCCGGCGGCGTTCCACGACTGGGTCGTCCCGTGGCAGGAGCGCCCGAGCGAGGAAGCGGCGTACACACCGACGAAGGTCCACGGCACCGATGCCTGGCTCGCAGGAGACCAGATCCTGTGGCTGCTGCGCCCTGGTGTCGGAGTCTCGGTCACGCTCGACAAGTCCCGCTTCGACGCCGCGGCGCTGCCGAGCATCGCCGCCGCCGCTCACGAGACGGCGTCGGAGGGCACGCCCGCCCCGAAGTAGAGTGCCCCCCGTGACTGGGAACCCTGACTTCGACCTGTACAAGATCTCGGAGGACCACGAGGCCCTCCGCGAGGCCGTCCGCGCCGTCGCCGATGACAAGATCGCGCCGCACGCCGCTGAGGTCGACGAGAAGAGCGAGTTCCCGCAGGCGGCACTCGAAGCTCTCGTCGCGGCCGACTTCCACGCTCCGCACGTCGCGGAGGAGTACGACGGTGTCGGCGCCGACGCGCTCGCGACGTGCATCGTCATCGAGGAGGTCGCGCGTGCGTGCGCGTCGTCCTCGCTGATCCCCGCGGTCAACAAGCTCGGCTCGATGCCGGTCATCCTCGGGGCGTCCGAGGAGGTCAAGGCCAAGTACCTCCCGCCGCTGGCCAAGGGCGAGGCGATGTTCTCCTACGGCCTGTCCGAGCGTGAGGCCGGCTCCGACACCGCCTCGATGAAGTGCCGCGCCAAGAAGGACGGCGACGACTACGTCCTCAACGGGCAGAAGTCGTGGATCACCAACGCCGGTGTCTCGCAGTTCTACACCGTCCTCGCCGTCACCGACCCCGACGGTGAGCGTGGCCGCAACATCTCGGCGTTCGTCGTCGAGAAGTCCGACGAGGGCTTCGGCTTCGGTGAGCCCGAGCGCAAGCTCGGCATCAAGGGCAGCCCCACCCGCGAGCTGCACTTCGACCAGTGCCGCATCCCGGGCGATCGTCTCGTCGGCGCCGAGGGCGAGGGCCTGAAGATCGCGCTGCGTACGCTCGACCACACGCGCGTCACGATCGGCGCCCAGGCCGTCGGCATCGCCCAGGGTGCGCTCGACTACGCCCTCGGCTACGTCAAGGAGCGCAAGCAGTTCGGCAAGGCCATCGCCGAGTTCCAGGGTCTGCAGTTCATGCTCGGCGACATGGCCATGAAGCTCGAGGCGGCGCGTCAGATGGTCTACGTCGCCGCGGCCAAGTCCGAGCGGCACGACGACGACCTCCCGTTCTTCGGTGCGGCCGCCAAGTGCTTCGCCTCGGACGTCGCCATGGAGGTCACGACCGACGCCGTGCAGCTGCTCGGTGGTGCCGGCTACGTCAAGGACCACCCGGTCGAGCGCATGATGCGCGACGCCAAGATCACCCAGATCTACGAAGGCACCAACCAGATCCAGCGCATGGTGATGGCCCGCCAGCTCCTCAAGGGCTGAGCGAGGCCCCACCCGCCACCCACAGCAGAAGGTTCGAGCGTCATGACGCTCGAACCTTCTGCTGTGTAGGGGAGGAGACGCAGGACGCGCTACGGCTTCACCGTCGGGGTCTGGTCGTTGTTGAGGGCCTCGAACAGCGCCTTGGCCTGGTCGCTGTCCCACTTCACGGCTGAGCCGGCGGGCGTGGAGAGGTTGTTGTCCGAGACCGGCACCTGGATCGACTGACCCTTGCCGCTCGACAAGCCCTTGAGCGCCCACATGATCTTCAGCGCCTGGATGGGGCCCATGTCGTGGTCGACCGCGACGCCCTGGGCGCCGGAGGTGCCCATCTTCTTGAGCTTGAAGGGGTTGATGATGTTGCTCGGCGTCGCCATCTTCTTCATCAGCGCACCGAGGAACTCGCGCTGACGCTTGGCGCGACCGAGGTCGCCGAGCGGGTCGGAGTAGCGCGCCCGGACGTAGCCGAGGGCGTTCTTGCCGTCGAGGTTCTGGCACCCGGCGGGCAGGTCGATGTGCGCCTTCTCGTCCTTCATCGGCTTGGGCAGGCACATCTTCACGCCGCCGACGGAGTCGACCACCGAGGCGAACCCGCCGAACCCGATCTCCATGTAGCCGTCGATACGCAGGTCCGTCGCGTCCTCGACGGTCTGGATGAGCAGCTTGGGCCCGCCCTCGGAGAACGAGGCGTTGATCTTGTTGCGGCGGTGGCCGGGGATCTTGACGTAGCTGTCGCGGGGGATGCTGACCAACGTCGGGTCACCGCTGTCCGGCATGTGCAGCACCATGATCGAGTCGGTGCGCTTGCCGGCGGACGAGCCGGTGCCGAGCGTCTTCTTCTGCTCGTTGGTGAGTCCTTCGCGGCTGTCGGAGCCGACCAGCACGAAGTTCTTGCCCTTGCCGTCGGCGGGCCGCTCGTCGGTCGGGAGCGCGTCGACCTTCTCGACCTTGCCCCACACCGCGTTGCCCGCCCAGGCGATGGCGGCCACCCACAGCAGCAGGATCACGACGAACGCCGCGACCCACCTGGGCCAACGACGCCGGCGACGGGGAGCGCCGACAGGCCGGTCACCGGCGGGCGGCCGAGGCCCGCGGGGGCCACGAGGACCGCCAGGCCCACCGGGCGGCGGCACCTCGCCGTGGCCGCCGTCGTCCACCGGGCGGCGCGGACCGGCCGGGAGCCGCTGCGTGTCGTCGTACGCCGGTGCGCCGCCCGGGCGCGGACGGTTCGGCATCGCCTGGGTGGCGCCGCCGTCGTCGTACTGCGGGCGCTGGTCGTTGCTGCGCACCGGGATCGGGCGGGCTCCACCGCCTGGTGGTCTCCCACCACCGGCGCCCGGCCGAGGGCCGCGGGGTCGCGCAGGGCGCGTCCCGCCGCCGCGGCGGGTGTCCACCGTGAAAGCGTCGTCGGGGCTGGGTCGCCCGCCCGGTCGTCCTGCGCGGCGTCCTTGCTGCTCGTCGTCCTGAGGCACCGCGACAGGGTAGCGGCCGCAGGTGCATGCTGCCGGGACGTCGACGTGCCGGACACCCCGCACACGCCCGCGGCCGGCCTGTAGCCTCGTGCCGCCATGACACAGGACACAGGTGACCGCGCGCCCGCAGCCACAGCCACCGGTATCTCGGTGGTGATGCCCATCCTCAACGAGGAGCGTCACCTCGCCCACGCCGTCGAGGCGGTCCTGAGCCAGCCGGCCCCGGGCCCGGTCGAGGTCATCCTCGCGGTCGGGCCGAGCAGCGACCGCACCCACGAGGTCGCCGAGCAGCTCGCGGCTGACGACGCGCGCGTACGCCTCGTCGACAACCCGAGCGGACGCACGCCCGACGCCCTCAACGCAGCGCTCGCCGCGGCGGCGTACGACGTCGTGGTCCGGGTCGACGGGCACGGGATCCTCTCGGCCGACTACCTCGCCACGGCCGTCCGCGTGCTCGACGAGACCGGCGCCGCCAATGTCGGCGGCATCATGGACGCCGTCGGCACCACGTCGTTCGAGCGCGCCGTGGCGACCGCGATGAAGTCGCGGCTCGGAGTCGGTGGCGCCCGGTTCAAGCTCGGCGGTGAGGCGGGCGAGGCCGAGACCGTCTACCTCGGGGTGTTCCGTCGCGAGTGGCTGCGGCGTGTCGGCGGCTACGACAGCCGGTTCAGCCGCGCTCAGGACTGGGAGATGAACTACCGGATCCGGCAGGCCGGCGGGCTGGTGTGGTTCACGCCCGAGCTGCGGGTCGAGTACCGCCCGCGCGGGTCGTTCCGGGCGCTGGCTCGTCAGTACCGCGACTACGGCCGCTGGCGCCGTGTGGTCGCCCGCCAGCACCCCGGCTCGATCAACCTGCGCTACCTCGCACCGCCGGCGGCCCTGGCAGGCGTGGCGCTCGGCGCGGTCGGCGGCGTGCTGTGGAGCCCGTTGTGGCTGCTGCCGGCCGGCTACGTGGCGGCCGTGACGGTCGGCGGCGTGGCGGTGGCCCGTGCGGACGGCCTCGCGGTGATGGCGCGGATGCCCGCCGTCCTGGCCACCATGCACATGACCTGGGGGTGGGGCTTCCTCACCAGCACGATCCGGCTGCAGGACGAGCCGACCGGTCTGGGCGAGGCACAGACGACTCCCAGCAACGGGGCGGTAGCCTGACTCGGCGCGCTCACCGGAGCGCGTTTTCGACGGCATCACCCCACCCAGGCAAGGACGGCATGGACACCACGCGGCTGGCGAGAATCTGGTCTCACCGCAAGGTGCTCGACACCCTCGTCCGGCGCGACCTGCGTGTGCGCTACGCCCGCAGCTGGCTCGGCTACCTGTGGACCCTGATCGACCCGCTCGCGATGGGCCTGGTCTTCTTCTTCGTCTTCGGTGTGCTGCTCGCACGCCACACCGGCGCCAACGACCTGGTCTTCATCGTCTACCTGCTCGCGGGCATGCTCCCGTGGAACTGGTTCAACAACTCGATCAACGAGACCGCCCGTGCCCTGTACGCCGAACGGCTGCTCGTGCGGTCGACCAACATCCCGCGTGAGATGTGGGTGATCCGGGTCGTGATCGCCAAGGGCATCGAGTTCCTGCTGTCGTTGCCCGTGCTCGTGCTGTTCGTCGTGCTGGTGATGGCCGGAGTCCACCTCGGCGACGGCGACGTCAGCCTCAACTGGCGGCTCGTCGCGATCATCCCGGCGCTGGTCCTGCAGTTCATCCTGTGCATCGGGATGGGGCTGGTGATGGCGCCCGTGACCGCACTCGTCGACGACTTCGTCCGCATCGTGCGCATCGTGCTGCGGATGCTCTTCTACTTCACGCCGATCGTCTACGCCATGGACCTCGTCGACGACAAGCTCCCGTGGGCGCGTGACCTGATGATGTTCAACCCGCTCGTCGGGATCATGGACATGTGGCGAGTGGGCCTCTCGACCACGGTCGAGGTCGACCTGGCCGCCTGGGGCACGGCTGCGGCCATCTCGGTCGCCTGGCTGGTGTTCGGCCTCTGGGTCTTCCGCAAGCTCGAGTCGGCCGTCCTGAAGGAGATCTGACGTGACCGACACCGTTCAGTGGCGTACGGCGCCCGGCGAGCCCGTGATCACCGTCGAGGACCTCGGCATCGAGTTCCTGCGCGGACGCAAGCGCAAGCTCTCGCTGCGCGAGATCGTGTTCCAGCGCACGACGAGCCACGACAAGGAGACGTTCTGGCCACTGCGCAACATCTCCTTCGAGGTCGGGCGCGGCGAGGCCGTCGGCCTGGTCGGCGGCAACGGTGAGGGCAAGTCGACGCTGCTCAAGCTGATCGCCGGCACGCTCGTCCCCGACGAGGGCAAGGCGACCGTGCGCGAGGGCGTCGCCCCGCTCATCGAGCTGACCGGTGGCTTCATCGGCGAGCTCAGCGCCCGCGAGAACATCTACCTCGCCGCGGGCCTGCACGGCATGTCCGAGGCGGAGATCGACGAGCGCTTCGACGACATCGTGGAGTTCGCCGGCCCCCAGGTCCGCGACGGCATCGACAAGCCGTTCCGGCACTTCTCCTCGGGTATGCAGATCCGCCTCGGCTTCTCGGTCATCACCTGTCTGGACGAGCCGATCATCCTGGTCGACGAGGTGCTCGCGGTCGGTGACAAGGGCTTCCGTGAGAAGTGCTACGACCGGATGGAGGCCCTGCTCGGCCAGGGTCGCACCCTGTTCCTGGTGTCGCACTCCGAGGGCGACCTCAAACGCTTCTGCACCCGAGGCCTCTACCTGCGCGGCGGCGAGCTCGTCGCCGACGGTGAGATCGACGAGGTGGTCGAGCGCTACAACACCGACATCATGAGTCAGGGCTGACGGTCGCCTCCTGACGGATCAGACAACCCGCCGTACGCGCTCGAGGCGTACGGCGGGTTGTCTCGTCCTGGGAGGTCGGCGGGCCCTCAGGCCAGGGCGACCGTCAGCGCAGGCCCGGTCTTGTCGCGGACCTCGTCCTCGGTCACGTCGGGTGCGAGCTCGCGCAGGACGAGACCCGTGTCGGTGACGTCGATGACGGCCAGGTCGGTGATGATGCGCTGCACGACGTCCAGACCGGTGTAGGGCAGCGTGCACTCGTCGACGATCTTGTGCGAGCCGTCCTTGGCGACGTGCTCCATCAGCACGATGACCTTCTTGGCGCCGTGGACGAGGTCCATGGCGCCGCCCATGCCCTTGACCATCTTGCCGGGGATCATCCAGTTGGCGATGTCGCCGCGGGCCGAGACCTGCATGGCGCCGAGGATCGCGGCATCGACCTTGCCGCCGCGGATCATCCCGAACGAGGTCGCCGAGTCGAAGATCGAGGCGCCACGACGCAGCGTGACGGTCTCCTTGCCGGCGTTGATGAGGTCCGGGTCCTCTTGTCCCGCAACGGGATACGCGCCGACACCGAGGATGCCGTTCTCGGACTGCAGCACCAGCTCGACGTCGTCGGCGACGTAGTTGGGCACGAGCGTGGGCAGACCGATACCGAGGTTGACGTAGTCGCCGTCGTGCAGCTCCTGCGCCGCGCGGGCCGCCATCTGGTCGCGGTTCAAAGGCATGTCGTCGCTCCTCAGCGGGCGGTGGGGGTGGACAGGGCGACGTCGGGGTCACTCGACACCGCGTCCGGTGCCGGACGGGTGGTGACGCGCTCGATGCGCTTGTCGGCCGCCTGCTCGGGCGTGAGGGCCAGCACCCGCTGCACGTAGATGCCCGGCAGGTGGATCTCGTCGGGGTCGAGCTCGCCGGGCTCGACGAGCTCCTCGACCTCGGCGATGCTGACGCGCCCGGACATCGCGCACAGCGGGTTGAAGTTGCGGGCCGTCGTACGGAACACCAGGTTGCCGTGCCGGTCGCCCTTCCACGCTCGTACGAGTCCGAAGTCGGCGGCGATCGCGTGCTCCAGCACGTAGGTGCCGGTCCGGTCACCCAGGGTCAGCTCGCGCGTCTCCTTGGGCTCGGACTCCTTGACCACTGACCCGTCCGAGCCGTACCGCAACGGCATACCGCCGTCGGCGATCTGGGTGCCGACGCCGGTGGCGGTGTAGAAGGCCGGGATGCCCGCACCTCCTGCGCGCAGCTTCTCGGCGAGCGTGCCCTGCGGGGTGAGGTGGACCTCCAGCTCGCCCTCGAGGTACTGGCGCGCGAACTCCTTGTTCTCACCGACGTAGGACGCGGTGATGCGCGCGATGCGCTTGTCCTTGAGCAGGATCCCCAGACCCCAGTCGTCCACACCGCAGTTGTTCGAGGTGATGTCGAGGTCGGTGACTCCGGAGTCGTGGAGCGCACGAATCAGCACCGAGGGGATACCGCACAGACCGAAACCACCGACCGCGAGCGATGCGCCCGACTCGATGCCTTCGATCGCGGCGGCCGCAGGCGACACGACTTTGTCCATGCCGGCGACTGTAGCCAGCGGCCCGGCCGCTGGTGTCTCGGGTCACACCGTGGTCAGGGGCGGACCGTGACGCCCTCGGCGGTGAGGCGGTCCTCCAGCCGGGTGGGGTCGGCCTCGCGCACGAGCACGACCGATCCGTCGTCGACCCACGCGGCGAGCGCCGCCTGCGCGACGTGCGCGACGTCGCCGGTGACCAGCTCGCGCCGGCCCGCCTCACCGGTGCCGCTCACGACCAGGTCGTCGTACGACACCTCACCGCTCGGCGTCCGCAGGGCGACGTCGGAGCCGGCGGGCTCGGCGTACGGCGTCAGCTGGTCGGCGTACGTCGCGAGCTCTCGGGCCTCGTCGATCGCACCGGCGGGCACCTCGACGGTGGCGGCCCGCGCCAGTGCGGCGAGCGTGGCGAGCACCTGGGTGCCGTCGGTGTCGACCGGCTCAGCGGTCACCACGACGTCGGCATCGTCGTCCGTCGTGACGACGGTGGCCCCGACCGACCAGGCAGCGAGCGCCCAGTACAGCGTGCGCCAGTGCTCGCCGGGCAGCCGCAGCGCGACGGTGCTGCCGGGCTCGACGTCGAGCTCGTCCTGCAGCAGGTTGCCCGCCTTGGCGACCCAGTTGGCGAGGACCTTGGCGGACAGCTCGATGCGCTCGCCCTGGGTCGGCCCGGGGGCGTCGTCGTAGAAGGTGACCCGCGGCCTCGTCGGGTCGGTGCGCAGGAGGCGAAGCAACACGGCATCCGGGGTCATGGGCGCTCATCCTGCCAGCCGGCCGCCACCGCGCGGTGGGCGGCGGGGGACTGGGTAGGGTCGCGTCCCATGAGTGTCCGGGTGATCCTGCAGTCCCGCATGTCCTCCTCGCGGCTCCCGGGCAAGGCGATGCTCAACCTCGCCGGTCGGCCCGTCGTCGTGCTCGCCGCGCAGCGCGCGGCCAGCACCGGCCTGGACGTCATGGTCGCCACCAGCGACCAGCCCGAGGACGACCCGATCGCCGACGCCGTCGACGCGGCCGGCGTACGCCTGTTCCGTGGCTCGCTCGACGACCCGCTGCGTCGGTTCGCCGGGGCCACCGAGGACCTCGGCGACGACGACCTCGTGGTGCGCCTGACCGCCGACAACATCGTCCCGGACGGCCTGTTCGTCGAGGACCTCGTGCGCACGATGCGCGCCTCGGGCGAGGCCTACATCCGGGTCGCCGTCGAGACGATCTACGGCGTGGGCGCCGAGGTCTTCACCGTCGGGCTGCTGCGCGCGGCCGACGCCGAGGCCACCGAGGACTACGACCGCGAGCACGTCACGCCGTGGATCCGCCGGCGTACCAACGACATGACGCACCCGCTCACCTCCGAGCGGCGCATCCGCTGCACGATCGACACGCTCACCGACTACACGGTGGCGTGCACCGTCGTGCGCGACCTCGAGGACCCCACCACGGTGCCGTGGGACCAGATGCTCGCCGCGTTCGGCGACGCAGGGGGAGCGCTGCCCGACCGCGTGCGGGTGACCGCCGAGAACGCCATCGGCCAGGGGCCGTGGCTGCTCGGCGCGGTCCAGCTGGGCGTGAGCTACGGCGCCGCCAACACGACCGGACGACCGGTCGGAAGCCAGGCGTCCCGGATGCTGCAGCTCGCGGCCGCCGGTGGTGTCACCCACGTCGACACGGCTCGCGCGTACGGCGACAGCGAGGCCCGCATCGGGCAGAGCCTCGCGCACGGTCTGAGTGAGCGCATCGGCGTCGTCACGAAGATCCGGCCCCTGGACGACGTGCCCGACGACGCACCCGCAGCCTGGGCTTCGGCCGCGGTCGAGAGCTCGGTCGCCGAGTCGTTGCGTCAGCTGCGCAGCAGCCGGGTCAGCGCGCTGCTCCTGCACCGCTGGGCCGACTGGAAGCGCGGCGGGGGCGCCGTTGCCGACCGGCTCGCCCGACTGCGCGACGAACGGATCACGACCGCGATCGGCGCGTCGCTGTCGACTCCTGACGAGCTGCTCGAGGCACTCGCCGACGACCGCGTGGGCTACGTCCAGCTGCCGTTCAACGCGCTCGACCGGCGCTGGCTCGCGCCGCAGGTGCAGGACGCCCTCGCTGCTCGACCCGACGTGATCGTGACCGTGCGCAGCGTGTTCCTGCAGGGTCTGCTCGTCGGTGGAGACTCCGTGCCGTGGCCTGCCAACGCGGGTCTCGACGCCTCCGAGGTGCGCGCGGGCATCGCCCGGCTCGTCGACGAGCTCGGCCGGCAGGGCCCCGTCGACCTGTGCGTCGCCTACGCCCGCGGGCACGCCTTCGTCACCTCGGTGGTCCTCGGCGCCGAGACCGTCGAGCAGGTCCGCGGTCAGGCCGAGCTGATGTCGCGCCCGCCCCTCACCGCCGACGAGATCGCGCGCGTGCACGAGGTCCTTCCGGCAGGCCCGGAGACGCTGGTCGACCCGAGCCGTTGGACGATGGCGTCATGACCACCGACCTCCTCGGACTGCGCGGCACCGTCGCCGTCGTGACCGGCGCCTCCGGATGGCTGGGTGCTGCCATGGCCACGGCGCTGCTCGATGCGGGTGCGCACCTGCACGCTGTCGGCCGCGACACCGGTCGCCTGCGCTCGGCGCTGGGCGACCGCGCTGACGACCCCCAGCTGACCCTGCACGCGTGTGACGTCACCTCGGACGCCTGGCCCCAGCTGCTCGCCGGCCTCGGTCGCATCGACGTCCTCGTCAACAACGCCCACGTCGGCCGGGGCGGGTCGATGCGCACCGCGACCGCCGACCAGTTCGACGAGGCCTTCGAGCTCGGCGTCAAGGCGGCCTGGCGCGGCATCGAGGCAGCGCGCGACGGCATGCTCGAGGCCGTTCGGGCGGGTTCCTCGCCGGGCGTCGTCAACGTCGCCTCGATGTACGGCGTCGTGGCCCCTGACATGTCGATGTACGCCACCGAGGAGGGGCGCAACCCGCCGTTCTACGGCGCGGCGAAGGCGGCCCTGCTGCAGCTCACGCGCTATGCCGCGTCCGAGCTCGGCCGCGACGGCATCCGCGTCAACGCGCTCACCCCCGGCCCCTTCCCGGCGCAGGCGGCGCAGGCCGACCCGGCGTTCGTCGAGCAGCTCACCAGCCGCACCCTCACCGGCACGATCGGCGCGCCGGAGGACATCCAGACGGCGCTGCTCTACCTCGCCTCGCCGCGCTCACGGTTCGTGACCGGCAGCAACGTCGTGGTCGACGGCGGCTGGACCGCACGCTGAGGTCAGCGGCTGCCCACGCGAGCCAGCAGCGCATCGGCCACCCGCTCCCGACCGCGGCCGTCGACGAGTGACTGACCACGCTCGGCCAGGTCGGCACGCACGTCGGCATCGGTGATCAGGGGCAGCAGGCCAGGAGCGGGTACGCCGGCGCGCAGCTCGTCGAGCAGCCCCACCGGGGCGACGACGTGCTCCGCCAGCGTCATCTCGTAGCCCAGGCGCTGGTTGTCGACGACGCACACCACGGCGGTCGGGACGCCGAGGCACAGCAGCTCCCAGACCGACGACCCGGACGCGCTGACCGCCGCGTCGCAGGTGACGGCCAGAGCCCCGAGGTCCGCCACGGGATCGACGACCTCGACCTGCTGGCGCGGGCCGACGGCCAGGCCGGCGAGCGTCGTACGGACCTCGTCGCGTGCCGCCACCACGGTGACGTGCACGGGGGCGCCCGTCTCGAGCAGCAGAGGTACGACGGTCACCGCGGCGTCGTACGGGTCGGTGCCGCCGAACACCGCGAGTACACGGGGCGGGTCGTGCGGCTGCGGGACGCTGCTGCGGCGACGCTCGAGCACGCTGTCACGGAACAGCGCATGCTCGATGCCGGCGAGTGCCACGGACCCGTTCGGACCGCCGGTGTGGGGTGTGGCGCGCAGGTTCTGGTCGACGTAGACGTCGGCCTCCTGAGCCGACCCGAACGAGCCGTCGACCATCGCGAGGACGACCACGCCACGCTCGCGCAGCCGGGCGCCGAGGTCGGGGGCCAGGTGGTAGCCGTCGATCACGACGGCGTCGGCCCCGAGGTCGACGGCCTGCTCGACGACGGCGGTGAGGTCGTCGCCGGGGCGGACGAGGGCGACGCCGGTCTCGTCGACCAGCCGCTCCAACCAGGCGATCTCGCCGAGCCCGCCGAGCAGCGTCACCCGGTGCCCGCGAGCGATGAGCTCCTGGGCGAGGGCCAGGCAGCGCACCACGTGACCGACCCCGAACGACGGGTGGGCGTCACAGCGCAGGACGACATGTGCGGCAGCGGCCTCGGTCATGCCCGAATCGTAGGAGGACGGCTGATAACCTCGGCGATGGCCTGCAGCCGACCGCGCTGCCAGGCCACATCAGTCAGACCATCTGTGGGAGAAGTTGCGTGAGCATCCTCAAGGGAGCATCCATCCTCGTCACCGGAGGCACCGGGTCGTTCGGCAAGGCGTTCATCACTCGCCTCCTGGACGAGCTGGACCCGGCACGTGTGGTCATCTACTCGCGTGACGAGCTCAAGCAGTGGGAGGTCCGCCAGAAGTTCGGCGACGACCCCCGCCTGCGCTGGTTCATCGGCGACGTCCGCGACCTCCCGCGCCTGCAGCGTGCGATGCACGGCATCGACTACGTCGTCCACGCGGCCGCTCTGAAGCAGGTCGACACCGGCGAGTACAACCCGTACGAGTTCGTCAAGACCAACGTCATGGGCTCCCAGAACGTCGTCGAGGCCGCCATCGACGCGGGCGTCAAGAAGGTCGTCGCCCTGTCGACCGACAAGGCCTCCAGCCCGATCAACCTGTACGGCGCCACCAAGCTGACCGCCGACAAGCTGTTCATCCTCGGCAACCACTACGCCGCGGCGTACCCCACGCGCTTCGCCGTCGTCCGCTACGGCAACGTCACGGGCTCACGCGGCTCGATCGTCCCGAAGTTCAAGGCGCTGCACGAGGCCGGCGAGTCGCTGCCGATCACCGACCTGCGCTGCACCCGCTTCCTGATCACCCTCCCGGACGCCGTCCAGATGGTGCTCGACACCTTCGAGATGATGCAGGGCGGCGAGCTGGTCGTGCCGCACATCCCCTCGCACAAGGTCACCGACCTCGCCCAGGCCATCGCGCCCGGCGCCAAGATGCACGACATCGGCCTGCGCCCCGGCGAGAAGCTCCACGAGGAGATGATCTCCCCGGAGGAGGGCCGGCGCGCGGTCATCGTCATGGACGGCAAGTACTACGTGCTCGAGCCCGAGCTGGCCTCGTGGGGCTACACGCCGATCAAGGACGCCGAGCCGGTGCCCGAGGGCTTCCACTGCGCCTCCGACAAGAACGACCTGTGGATGTCCGCCGACGACATCCGCAAGGTGCTCGAGTCCGGGGTCTGACCTTGGTGCTGCCCTACGGCCGTCAGTCGGTCGACGAGTCCGACATCGAGGCGGTCGCCGCGGTCCTGCGCGGCGACTGGCTGACCACCGGCCCGGCGCTCGCGCAGTTCGAGAAGGACATCGCCGGCGTCGCCGGCACACCCGGGGCCGTCGCGGTCACCTCGGGCACCGCGGCGCTGCACACGGCGTACGCCGCGGCCGGGGTGCGCGAGGGTGACCAGGTCATCACGACGCCGCTGACGTTCTTCGCGACGGCGACCTGTGCGATCTGGCAGGGCGCCGAGATCGTCTTCGCCGACGTCAGCGAGGACACCGGCAACCTCGACCCGCAGGCCGTGGCCGCTGCCGTCACCGACCGCACCAAGGTCGTCGCCGGCACCGACTACGCCGGGCACCCGATCGACGCCCCCGCGCTGGCGAAGGTCGCCCACGGCGCGGGCGCCCTGCTGCTCGAGGACGCCGCCCACTCGGTGGGTGGTGCGCTCGACGGCACCCCGGTGGGTTCGCTCGCCGACGTGACGACGTTCTCGTTCTTCCCGACCAAGAACCTCACCACGGCCGAGGGCGGCGCGGTCGTCTCGCACGACACCGACCTGCTGGCTCGCGCCGGTGAGTTCAAGGCCATCGGCTACACCCGCGACGCGTCCAAGTGGCGCGCCGAGGGTGAGCAGGGCGGCTGGTACTACGAGATGCAGGACCTCGGCCTGAACTACCGGCTGCCCGACGTGCTCGCGGCGCTCGGCTCCAGCCAGCTCACGCGCCTCGAGACGTTCAAGAAGCGCCGTCAGGCCATCACCGACCGCTACAACGAGGGTCTGGCCGGCATCGACGCACTGCGCACCCCGGCGCACCGCGAGGGCGCCGACCCGATGTGGCATCTCTACCCGTTGCGCATCCTCGACGGCCGCCGCCGCGAGCTGTTCGACCACATGCGTGCGGGCGGCATCGGCGTCCAGGTCAACTACATCCCGGTGCACTGGCAGCCCTACTTCGCCGACCGCGGCTACCGCAAGGGCATGTGCCCGGTCGCCGAGGCGTACTCCGATCAGGAGCTCAGCCTGCCGATGTTCCCCGACCTCACCGACGCCGACGTCGACCGGGTCATCGAGCTGGTACGCGAGTTCGTCGGCGCCTGAGCCGGTGCACCACGCCAACCACTTCTACGGCCACGCCGAGATCCTGGCTCGCTACTGCGGGCTCGACTCGGCGCCGACGATCTGGGGCTACCTCCAGCACGGCTGGAACACCCACGACGGGTTCGCCGTCGGCCACGACTTCGTGCCCGGCTACCCCAAGCTGGTGTGGTCCGAGGCGGTCGCGCGGCGGGGCTGGGCGTTGGGCCTGCGCGACTACGTCGTGGTCGGCTCACCGTGGGCCTACCTCCTGCGACTACGGCCAGACGAGGACGGTCCGCGTGAGGGCACGATCGTCTACCCGTTCCACGGCTGGGAGGGGCAGCAGATCGTCGGCGACCACGCGTCGTACGCCGACGAGGTCCGTGATCGTGAGGGCGACGTACCCCTCACGATGTGCCTCTACTGGAACGACTACGACAAGCCCGAGGTCCGAAACACCTACGAACGCAAGGGTTTTCGGGTCATCACGCACGGGCGCCGCGGCCACATGTACGTCGGTGGCGACACCGACTTCCTCGACCGGCAGCTGACCGAGCTGCGTCGCCACCGTCGCGTGGTCAGCAACCGGATGGGCAGCGCGCTGCTCTACGGCGCGAGCGTGGGTGCCGAGATCGGGGTGTACGGCGACCCGATGGTGCTCGACAACGATCACGCCGTCCTCGGCGGGATGGAGCGACAGCTGCGGCTGCTGCCCGAGATGCACCAGCCGTCCGTCCCGCGTGAGGTCGCCGGTGCAGTGGCGGCGCGCGAGCTCGGCGTAGGCGATCTGCTCACCCCCGCCGAGCTGCGCCATCGCCTCGGCTGGGAGACGCGCACCAGCCCGAATTAGCGGGACGGTGGATCGAGGCCGTACCTTAGGCCCTTGTGACTAGGGGATCGGCCGCGGGGCCTCACATCAAGAAGAGTGAGCTTCGTGCTCTGACCGGTTTGCGCGCTGTGGCGGCGCTGGCGGTCGTCGTCTCTCACACCGGAATCCCCAAGAGTGCGCCCGAGCCGTTGGTCAAGCTTGCAGCTTGGGGGCACATCGGTGTGCCGCTGTTCTTCATGCTGTCGGGCTTCGTGCTGGCGTACAACTACGCCGACCTCACCGCGGGTGACCGTCGCCGCACAGTCCTGTTCTACGTCGCGCGCGTGGCCCGGGTGATGCCGCTGTACTGGGTGATGGTCGCCTACTGCGTGGCCTTCTACTTCGCGATCGGGCACGTGCAGTATCCGGGCGTCCTGGTACAGAACATCTTCGCCGTGCAGACGTGGGGCTCGGATGTGCTCGCGGCACAGTCTCGCTACAACGGGCCGGGCTGGTCGATCGGTGTCGAGCTGTTCTTCTACGCCCTGTTCCCGTTCGTCGCGCCCCTCGTGGCGCGCTTCGCCAACCGTTTCCGTCTGCGTGGCATCGCCCTGCTCGTCGCGGCGGGCGCGGCGATCTCGCTCAGCCTGTGGGCGTGGTTCGTCGTGACCGGCCGCGCCGATCTGCCTGCGGCCGACGGGCAGTCGGCGCACCGGTGGCTCTACCGCAACCCGTTGCCACACCTGGTCGAGTTCGTGGTCGGCCTCGCGCTCGCGCACGCTCTGCCGTACGCCCGTCGCTGGTCGGCGCGGACCCATCACCTCGTGCAGGGTGGGGTCGTCGCGTACGTCCTCGGTCTGGGGATGTTCCACGTCGTCGGGTCGGGGCCGTGGTCGGCAGGGTCGTTCGGACCGTTCTTCGTGCTGCCGTTCGCGGTCGGCATGCTCTCGTTGGCAGCTGACCGTGGCTGGCTCGCGCGGGCGTTGAGCGTGCGGGTGATGGTGTCGCTCGGGACGGCGAGCTATGCGCTGTACCTCACGCATCGTTGGTTCGTGTGGCAGCTGTCGACCGGTGATCAGATCCGTACGGGCGAGGGGCTCCGGCCGTACGTCGCACTGGTGCTCACGATCGCGGTCCTGCTGGTGGTGGCCGAAGGTGCGCACCGTTACGTCGAGACGCCAGCCCGCACCATGCTCCTGCGGCTGTCACGCTCCGTCGTTGCCTGGAGGGACGAGCGGGCCGGCCTGAAGCGATCCGGCGGCGGTGGGGTGGGGCGACCCGAGCCCACTGATGACCCCGAGGTCCTCGCGCCCACACGCTGAGTCCACGCCCGTACGACGAAGGGCGGCGGCACCGTGCTGGTGCCACCGCCCTTCGGCGTACGCGGGTCGCGGCCTACTTGCCGCGGGCGCGCTTGGCGCGGGTACGGACCCGCTTGATGCCGGCGGTGAGCTCGTCGACGCTGCGCACCTGGGCCGTGCGTCGGGCGATCCGGCCGATGCTGCCGACACCCACAGCGGCACCCGCCGCGGTGCCGCCGCCACCCGAGCGCAGCTTGCGGATGACCTGCTCGCGCGTGAGCAGCTGCTTGTCACGGAAGCCGATGGTGCGCTCCAGACCGAAGATGTGGCCCTTGAGCTCCTCGACCTCGCGGCGTGCGGCGTCGGCGTCGGCGAGTGCTGTGCGGACGTCGGGCAGCGGCGCAGGAGTCGATGCGGCGATGGCGTCGGCCAGCGCGCGCCCGCGCTCGAGGTCACCCTCGGCGAGCGTGATGCCGGACATCTCGAGCCAGGTCTGCACGAGGTCGTCTCCGACCATGTAGTGCGGCCAGGGGTGACGGTGGTGGCCCTCGACGAGCGCGTCCTGGAAGCGATACCACGCTGTGGCAGCGGCGACTCCCGTGCTGGCGGTCTCGCTCCACTCACGACCGCTCAGCCCCGGCACCAGGTCGATGCCGTCGACGAACGTGTCGTCGAGGGTGAGCACCCGCCGGTCGGCGACCGGGGTGGTCTCGACGTAGCGGCCGATGCGGGCAGCCAGGTCGCGGAACGCGGGGATGTCGCGCTGCTCGGCCAGTCGCAGCAGCTCGGTCTGCACCGACGCCGACGCCGACACTCCGGCGGGTACGAGGGCGGTGCTGGTGCGTACGACCGGTGACGGCGCCTGCGGCTCGGTGAGCGGCTCGACGTAGCGCATCGTCTCGGAGCCCTGCGCCGTGTCGCGGTCACCCGCGGCGACGACCTGCTGGTCACCCCACTCGGTGGCGGAGACGTCGTCGCTGCTGCGGACCGTCCAGCGGTCGGCGGCGCGGTCGGCGGCGACCAGCGCGCCGCCGCTGACGACGGCGTAGAGGTCGCGGGTGGGGCTGCCCTGGCCGAGCGTGACGACGGAGCCGTCAGCGGCATCAGGGAGTCGGCCGGCCCGGGCGTGCGCGCGCACGAGCTCGGCGGGGGAGGCGAGCAGCGGGCGGCGGGTGGCCAGGGCGCCGGCGACCGCCTGGTCGATGAGCAGGTCGCCGGCCGGGTCCGCCGCGGTGGCGGCGACGACCGTGCGAGCAGCGGAGGTCGGGCCGAACGTGAGCCACGCGAGCGGTTCGCCGCGCCCCTGGTCGGCGAGGGTCGCGACGAGCGCGTCGTGCGAGACGGGACGGGAGGTGTCGCTGTGCAGCGGCCGCCACTCCTCGTCGGCGTAGCGGTCGGCGCTCGGACGGGCGTCCAGGACGTTGACCGGTGCGAGCTCGTGGGCGCCGGCGACGATCGTCCAGGCGTCATCGGCCCCGAGCGACAGCAGAGCACGCAGCCGCTCGACCCAGCTCAGCCCGGCGGAGTCGAACGACAGCACGCGGTCCAGGCCGTCGAGCGCGACGAGGGCGTCGTACGAGCCGGGTCGGTCGGCGCTGAAGGAGTCCAGCCCGCCGGCGACGACCGTGACGTTGTCGGGCAGCTCGGTCGCGAGGCGCTGGGCGTCGCTCATCGACCGGACCAGCAGGGTCACCTTGTCGGCGGTGCCGGCGAGGATCGAGATGAGGGCGGCGGAGTGCGGTCCGACGGCGAGCGCCGAGCCCACGCGTGACGGCAGCGCGTCCCTGAGCAGACGCTCCAGGACGGGCCCACCGGCGGCGTAGGACGCGCCGGAGTAGTCGGTCCACTCCTGCATCTCGCCCTGCACGACCTCCACACGGGCCGAGGACGACTCAGTCATTTCTTGCTCCCATCGAACAGCATCCGTCGTAGTTCCTTCGGCGGCAGGACGTGGTCCTGCCCGAGCTCCTGCCCGACGATCTGGCGCGCGGTGCTCTGGTCGACGTCCTTGCCGACCAGCTCGGGCCACAGGCGTCGTACGCGTGCATCGCCGCCGAACCGCGGGTCCTCGCCGTCCATCAGCATCGGGTCGCCGTAGACCGCGATGTCGCAGCCGACCGAGGCGCCGTAGAGCATCGCGGAGGCCAGGCGGTTGCCGGCCACGCGCTTGTGCCGGCGCATGGCCTTGAGCTGCTTGTAGAGGAACTGGTCGTCGGTGCCGAGGTAGGAGAACCCGCGGCGGCCGAAGCAGATCACGTCGAAGCCGGCGTCCAGGTAGGCGCCCCGGACCTCGGGGCGGTCGTACTCGGTGTAGTAGAGGCTGAACGTCACCGGACCGGGCTCGGTCTCGCGGATCTCGTCGATGAGGCGCTGGTGGTCGCCCTGGATCTTGCCGCCCTCCCAGCCGTGGAAGAGGAAGAACAGGGTGCCCTCGCGCTTGTCCTCAGGAACGGCACCGAGCTTGGGCTCCTGCTGCAGCAGGTAGAGCCAGGGAGCACCGACCGGGGTGTAGTTGCGTCGCCCGAGCGCGTAGCCGCGGCGGGCCGGCGCCTCGCTCCAGACGAACCGCCAGGCCCCGTCGAAGAACTCGTGGGTCGGGTTGTAGCCGTCTCCGACGTTCCAGCCGTGCTGGAGGTAACCACGGATCCGCGGCGGCGCGACCGGGCTGAGCCCGCAGTACCGCGCCAAGATGTGCGCGTGTCCGTAGTAGTGGTTGTGGTGGTGCACTAGACCTCGCTTCGGCGGTCGTGACGAACGTCGAGATGTAACGTATCGGCGCGCGGACGCAGCCGGCCTCGCAGCCCGTCCAGGCACACGTCGAGGGGCAGCGTCGCGTTGAGGAACGGCTCGGTGATGACCGCCGTCTCCAAGGACCCGTCGCCGCTGGTGACGAACAACGTCCAGTCGGCCAGGCTGGCCAACGAGTCGGTGGGGCTGCGGTCGCCGACGTCACCGAGCAGGTCTGCGGCGCGTACGGTCGCCGACCAGCTCGAGCCGACGTCCTGCTCGCAGGCGACGCGGACGGCGTCGTCGGAGCCCGGGATGAAGCGTCGCCAGTCGAGCGTCCAGTCGCTGCTGTCGCTCCAGTTGCGACCGCGGACGACGAGCCGCTGGTCGGCGCCCTCGCCGATCAGGTCGACGCTGTCGGCCGTCATGCGCACGGCGGTCTCACGCAGGTTGAGCAGCCCGGCCGGCGAGCGGGTGAGCCGGAACTGGTGCTCGCCGACGGCCGCGCCGACCGAACGGGTCGGGCCGGTCCAGAGCAGCATCTCGCGCTTGCCCGCCGCGCGCAGCCGGACCGCGCGGGTGGTCGTGGCCAGGTAGGGGTCGTCGCTCTCGGTGTTGTCGAGAACCTCGTCGAGCGGGATGAGCGCCTCGACCCGGGTACGACCGTCCGCGATCGTGCACGTCGTGGGGTAGTGCAGCTCGGGGGAGTAGGCGTTGCCGTCGATGACCAGCTGGGCGATCTGCAGCGGGCGCGGGATGTCGCACACGAGCCGCATCTGCGTGCCTTCGACCGAGGCGTCGACGATCTGCCACGGCTCGCGCACCCAGCGCAGCTTGAGCTCGCCACCGCGGCTGGGGCCGGGCTGCAACCAGACCTGGTCCTCGACCCAGCCGCCCTGGGGCCAGGTGGCGCTACCCGGCCGCATCCCGCGCAGCAGCCCACGACGGTTCTTCTTGTGGTTGCCGAGCTGGACGTCCAAGGAGACCGTCTGGTCGTCGGCCGCGAGCTTGGCGAGCAGGTCGGCGTCGAGGCGGACCTCGAACCCGACAGGGCGCAGGTCGCCGTGGGAGTCGACGTCGTCGAACCGGCGGGTGCTGAGCAGGTGCCTGCGGGTCTTGGTCACGGCCCAGACCTTGAGCGTCGACTGCTCGGTGGTCGGGATGTGACGGATCTCGGCGACGCCGCGCACGAGCAGGTCATCGTGGTCCCAGCGGACGTCCGACACCGCGGTGCGCAGCGACATCTCCTTGGCCGGCGCGAGGAACAGGTCGCGCGGCAGATAGCTGCGTCCGTGGCCCGGGTAGCGGTACTCGTAGCGTCCGAGCGTGCGCGGAGTCGGCACCGCCCGCGCGCCACCGCGCAGACCGCCGTCGCGACGGAACACCGCGAGCTCACGCAGCAGCTCGACGTCGCGCGCCATGAGCGCGTGGTACTGCAGCTGGTCGTAGCGCGTGCGCTTGTTGATGGCCTCGACGCCCATCCGGCCGACGAGGTTGTGGCCGAGCTCGAGGATCTGGTCGACCTGGTCGTCGGGGACCTCGGCGAAGGCCTGCACGATGGCGATGTAGTCGCTCTCGGCCAGCATGATGTGGGTGCGCTGGCGGACCGCTGCGGGCGCGTCGGCCACGAGGTCGATGACCATGCTGGCCGACGTGACGCGGTCGAGCAGGTTGTCGTAGCGGTAGACCTGCTGGGTGATGGAGTCGCCGGACTCGCGCTCACGCCAGTAGTAGACCGGGTCGGAGATGATGTCGACCGTCACGGCCTCCATGTGGGCCTTGAGCGTGACCGGGTAGTCCTCGTAACGGATCGGCGGGAACTCGTAGCCGAACTCGTCCCAGAAGGACCGGCGGTAGACCTTGTTCCAGACCATCCGGTCACGGGCGAGCACCGGGTTCTCGAACACGTGCGTGGCGCGCATCGACCGCGCGAACGCGTGCAGGTGGGCCCAGGACGGCTTGACGCCGGAGCTGTTGTTGAACCGGCGCGCGTTGCCGCCCACGAACGAGGAGCCGGACTCCTCGAGACTGTTGACCATGCGCCGGAACCCGTGACGGGTGACGAGGTCGTCGCTGTCGATGAAGGTGATGTAGTCACCGGTCGAGTGCGCGGTGCCGGTGTTGCGCGCGGGGCCGAGGCCGGCGTTCTCCTGGGTGACGATCCGGAAGCGGGGGTCGGCGTCGACGAAGGTCTGGGCGACCGCGCGGCTGCCGTCGGGCGAGCCGTCGTCGACCATGACGACCTCGATGTCCTCCAGCTCTTGGACCTGGATCGACTCCAGGCAGTCGCCGATGTAGTGCTCGACGCCATAGAACGGGACGACGACGCTGAGCCGAGGCGACATGGAGTTCCTTCTACTGGGTGGTCGTCGTCGGTCGGTCACTGTACAAGTCAGACGAGGTCCCAGGACAACGCCGTGCCCTTGGGAGTGTCCTGCGTGAAGGTGCGTCCCTCGACGATGCTGAACGTGTCGGGTGCGAGGCCGCCCGCGGGTCGGATGGAGCGTACGTTGTCCGCGCTGACCCGGTCACCGGCCTTCACATCGGTCACGACGTACAACGACCGACGGAACCGCAGCCCTTCCTTCTCCTGCTGACGCGCACCGATCCGCGCCTGCCCCAGACACTGCCACCCCGTACGCGTCTCACGCACCAACGCCGCCAGCTCCTCCGGCTCGGAGGAGAACGCCGCGTCCACCCCACCACCCTCACGCTGCAACGTCACATGCTTCTCCACCACACACGCACCCAACGCGACCGCCGTGATCGCCGCACCGATCCCGATCGTGTGATCCGAGTACCCGATCAACGTCCCGAACGCATCCGCCATCACCGGGATCCCCCGCAGATTCGACTCCGACGGGTCAGCCGGGTAGTTCGCCGTGCACGCCAGCACCACGATCTGCTCATTACCCGTCGAGCGGGCCGCCTCGACCGCCGCGTTGATCTCACCCAACGACGCCATCCCCGTGGAGATGATCACCGGCTTCCCCTTCGAAGCCGCGGCCCGGATCAACGGCAGGTCCACGATCTCCGAAGAGGCGATCTTGTACGCCGGCGCCCCCAGCCCCTCCAGCAGGTCGATCGCCGTCGGATCGAACGGGGAGGAGAACACCGTGATCCCGGCCTTCTTCGCCTCAGCGAAGATCGGCTCGTGCCACTCCCACGGCGTGTGCGCCTCGGTGTACAGGTCCCACAACGTGCGACCACCCCACAGCTCATGACCATCCGAGAGCCGGAAGTCCGGCGCATCCGACTCGATCGTGATCGTCTCCGGCTTGTACGTCTGCAGCTTCACCGCATGCGCACCCTGCCGCGCGGCCATCCGCACGATCTCCAGAGCCTTGTCCAACGACCCGTCATGATTACCCGACATCTCCGCGATGACGTACGGCTCGTGCTCGGGGCCGATGGAGTGCGGGCCGATCTTGATGTCAGTCATGGGGTCACGCCTTCTGCTGGTCGCGGGTACGACGGATCTTGTGGACGAGGGTCGGCTCGCCGCCGACCTCCCGCTCGTAGGAGTCGATCTCGACGAAACCGTTGCGCTTGTTCATGCTGCGCACGGCCTCGTTGTGGTCGAGCACCTCGCCCTCGAGGACGTCGAGGCCGAGCTCATCGAACGCGTAGCGGACGCCCTCGCGCTGGATCTGCATCCACGCAGGCAGGAGAGCCGAGCCGAGGCCCTCGTTGTCGAGGTAGTAGCCCCACATCGAGCTGCGCGGCGAGCTGCCCTCGGGCGTGAGGTCGAAGAAGGTGACGACGCCCGCAGGCTCGCCGCGGCGCTCGTACATCAGCACGAGGCGGGTCGGGTCCTGCTGGACGGCCGACCACCACTTCTCGTGCATCTCGGGGGTGATCTCGTCCTGCTGGAGGGACACCGCCTGGACCTCGAGGTGGTTGCGCCAGACGCGGACGAGCTCCTTGTCGGCGTCCGTGGCGGGGCGAAGCATGACGAAGCCTCCGACGAGTTGTGGGGGAGAGGGCGAGAGCGGCATTTACACTACATCGCAGCCCGTCCGCGGGCGTCTTGGACAGTCCCCCGATGACGATGATGACAGCGAGGATCAATGAGCAACGCGCTGAGCCGTGACCAGGTGCGCACGATGATGGCCGAGGTGCTGTCCGCCCAGGGCAAGGAGCTCCCCGCCGACGACAGCGCGAGCCTGGAGACGATCGGCTTCCGCTCGCTCGACTTCTCCGAGCTGGCCCTGCGGGTCGAGGACGAGATCGACGAGGAGCTCAACTTCGACGCTCCGGGTCTGCGCTCCATCGAGACCGTGGGCGACGTGCTCGACTTCCTCGAGCAGCTGCAGTCGGCGTGACGCTCCCGGTAGGTGCGGGCAACCGCATCATCACGGCCGGGTACGACGGCACCTGGGCCGGGCTGGCCGACACGCCGGCCCTGCCGCCGGCTGCTGCCGTCCTGGTCCGTGACAACACCGAGGCCGTACGCGCGGTCTGGCAGGCCGCGACGACCGACCGCGAGACGTTGATCGCCGCCGCGACACGCGTCGGGGACGAGCAGGCGCAGGAGTTCCGCGAGAGCGGGCTGACCGTCGTACGCGGTGACGAGGTGCAGCCCCCGCTGGCCGAGCGCGATGCCGAGGCCGGGCGGGTCTGGCTGCTGACGTCGGGGTCCACCGGCCGGCCCAAGCAGGTGGCCCACACCCTCGAGTCGTTGACGACTGTCGCCGGTGACCAGCCGCGGCGTACGTGGCTGTGCCCCTACGCCACCGGTGCCTACGCGTGGTGGCAGGTCGTCACGCTGTCGCTGTCGCTGCCGGGGCAGGACGTGCTGTTCGTCGAGCCCGGCGAGCTCGACCGCTGGCCGCAGATGGCGGTCGACGCCGGGGTCACTGCTGCGTCGGGTACGCCGACGTTCTGGCGGCAGGCGCTGTTCCGCTCGGGCGAGACGCTGGCCCAGCTGCAGCTGGAGCAGATCACCCTGGGCGGCGAGCCGGTCGACCAGGCCGTGCTCGACACGCTGCGTGAGGTGTTCCCGCAGGCTCGTATCTCGTGGATCTACGCCTCGTCCGAGGCAGGTGCCGCGATCGCCGTCCACGACGGCAAGGCGGGCTTCCCGGCCGCCTGGCTGGACCGCGAGACGCCAGGGCGCCCGCGGCTGACCGTCGAGGACGGTGAGCTGGTCATCGCCTCCTCGAAGGCCGCCGAGGGCATGGACGCCGCGATCCGCACGGGCGACCGTGCCGAGGTGGTCGGCGACCGCGTCATGATCACCGGCCGCATCGCCTCCGACGAGATCAACGTCGGCGGCTCCAAGGCCTCGGCGTCCAAGGTCCGTGGTGTGCTGCTCGACCACCCCGACGTGCAGTGGGCGGCGGTGCGCGGTCGCAAGGCTCCGCTCGTCGGCCAGGTCGTGATGGCCGAGGTCGTACTGGCCGACGGGTCTCAGACCACTGACGCCGACCTCACCGCGTGGTGCGCCGAGCGCCTGCCCGACTACTCCGTGCCGCGCCGGCTGCGCGTGCTGCCCGAGATCCCGATCAAGGAGACCCTGAAGAGCGATGTCTGACCCCACCGGCCCCATTCCCGCAGCACAGACCGTGCTCATCACCGGCGGCACCAAGGGCCTGGGCCTCGAGCTCGTCCGCGACGCGCTGGCCCAGGGCGCCAAGGTCGCGACGTTCTCGCGCACGCTCACCCCCGAGATCGAGGCGCTGCGCGACGAGCACCCCGACCGGCTGTTCATCGCCTCGCTCGACATCAACGACGAGGCAGGCGTCAAGACGTTCCTCAAGGACGCCTCCGCCGCGCTCGGCCCGATCGACTCGCTGGTCAACAACGCCGCGATCGGTCAGGACTCGATGCACCTGCACACCTCGCCCGAGCGCATCGCGCAGATCATCCAGACCAACCTGACGGCCCCGCTCGTGCTGACCCGCGCGTTCATCCGGCACGCGATGGCCAAGGTCGGCCGCGGCCGCATCGTGATGGTCACCTCGATCTGCGCCCAGCGCGGCTACTCCGGCCTGGTCGCCTACTCCGCCACCAAGGGTGGCCTCGACTCCGCCATGCGCACGCTCGCCCGCGAGATGCACGGCCGGTTCATGGTCAACTCCGTCGCACCGGGCTTCTTCGACTCCGAGATGTCGTCCGTGCTCGGCACCGAGCAGCTCTCGACGATCGCGCGCCGCACCCCGTCGGGTCGCATGGTCACGCCGGCCAACATCGCGCCCGTCGTGCGCTCGATGCTGTTCGACGACACCAACATGAACGGCCAGGTCGTCGTTGTCGACGGTGGCGGCTCGATTTGATCCTGGGCTGGTCTCCTCCTCCGAGCGACGTCGCAGGCTCCGTCGCGTCGGCATCGTCGACCAGCCGTCGTAGGACTCACCGGAGTCCTCGTTTCCGGTGACGACATTGATCGAGGAGTCCTCCTGGGGTGACGCCCCGGGGGGACTTCTCGCGTCCTGGGCCACCGACGACGTGACGCACGTCGGCCCCGAGGTCGACCGGTCGTCGTACCCCGATGCCGCTCGCTGCTACCTCGCCGACGGTCGAGGTGTGGCGTGGAACCCTAGTGGCACCAACGGTTTTCGGCTGGCGGTCGACGCCGAGCTGATCGATCAGCGCATCCCGGCCAGCGTCGTACGCCGGGCTCGCCTGGTCGAACCTGTCGAGCCGCTGGACTTCTGGCGGCGGTGGACCCAGGCCGAGGTGCTCGCCAAGCTGCTCGACGTGCCGATCCTGATGTGGGTGCGCGAGCACGGGCTCGACGTGCCCGACCTGGCGGGTGAGTCGATCGCCCTGCGCACGGTCGCGCACGACGACCTGGTGCTGACCTACGGCCTGCGCGCCGGCGCCTGATCTCGTACGAGCACCGCGCGCGACCGGGCCTCGTCAGCCGCGGCGGGCTCGCGAGCGGGCGGCCTCGACGATGCGGCGGGTCGGCGCGGTCATCACCAGCAGCGTGCGCCGGGGCCACGGGCTGTCCGAGGTCGCGACCGCGTGCTCGAGCGCGCGGATACGACGTTCCTGCTGCGACGCCTTGTGGTGCAAAGAGGCCACCTGTGCGCTGCGGTCACGGAGAGCCGACTCGAGCTCACGCTCACGGCTCGTCCCGGCCTCGGCGACGGGTGCGGGTCGGCGTACGCGCGCGACGGGCAGCGACCCACCCCCGAGCAGCCGCAGCTCCGCCACGACCTGCTCGGCGTCGAGCTCGGGGCCGAACGGGTGCGCGCCCGCGCGGTGGGCGACCTGCTCGGCGAGGTCGTCGAGCGCGGCCTCGTACGCCGTGTCGTCGGCGCCGGCACTGCGCAGGTCGGCGAGCAGTCCGCGGAGCCGGTGCAGGTCGCCGTCGCGCAGCGCGCGCAGCAGGGGCAGCCGCCGAGACGCCAGCGCGCCGGACTCGGCCGCTGCGAACAGCGTGGGGAGCGTGATCTCGCCCGGAGTACGCCCGCACACCAGCAGCCAGGCGCCCGCGAGGTCACGGGTGGCACCGGCCTCGACGGCGTCGACGGCACGATCAGCGCCGGGCACCACGTGCACGGACGCCGCGAGCGCCTCGACCGTCGCGGTCACGTCGTCCTCGGAGCGGCTGTCGACCACGACCACCGGATCGGCCGCACCCGGGAGCACCGAGCGGCCGGCTCGCAACGACAGCCCGGCGTCCGAGAGCAGCCCGCGCAGCTCGCGGTGGAAGGGCCGCCGTACGTCGTAGCCGCCGGTACCGACCCACCAGGCGGAGTCGTCGTCGAGACGGTGCGGCCGGCGTTCGGTGGCGAGCACGTCGACGCCGATCTCGTTGGGGACCAGGGCGATCAGCGTGCCCGCGTCGTCCAGCGCATCGGCTGCGGTGCCGAGCGTGTCGCCGTGCGAGAGGCCGGGGGAGTCGGGCGAGAGCACCGTCTCGGGCGGGTCGAGCAGCACGACGACGTCGTACGCCGACCCTGCCGGCACCCGGTCGAGTGCACCGCACAGCACCGCGCACCCGGCCTCGGCCAGCGCCTCGGCGTCAGGGACTCCGCGCACCAGCACGTCGACGGCCCGACCGGGAAAAGCGTTGTGCAGCAACGATGCTCGCGGTCCGGCGAGGAGGATCCGTGCGGCCGATGGGGGCACTGCAGCGAGCGCGGCGGCTTCGAGAGCGCCGAGCGGTGCGGTGTCGGGCAGATCGGCCCACGACGCCATCTCGCCGCCGATGAGGTGGGGGTCGCTGTGCACGGTCGTCTAGCCTAGCCCGGTGCCTGCCACGTCCATGCTGCCCACGGTCGGAGTCGTCCTGCTGCACATGGGCGACCGACCCGTCGAGCTCGCCGAGGCGCTGCGCACACTGCGTGCCCAGCAGGGCGTCGAGCTCGACGTCGTCCTCGTCGGCAACGGCTGGGAGCCGACCGGCCTGCCCGAGTGGGTCCGCACCGTGCACCTGCCTGACAACGTCGGCATCCCCGAGGGCCGCAACGTCGGCGCCGCTGAGGCCCAGGGCGAGCTGCTCTACTTCTACGACGACGACGCCTCGCTCCCGACGCCGGACGTCCTGGCGCGTCTGGCCCGCGTGATCCTGGGTGACCCGAGCGTGGCGGTCGCACAGCCGCGCGGCCTGGACCCCACGGGCAAGCCGGCGCCGCGGCGCTGGGTGCCCCGGTTCGACGTCGAGGGCGGTGGCAAGGCGGGGCCGGCCACGTGGTTCTGGGAAGCCGTGTTCATGGTCCGACGTGAGGCGTTCGAGCAGGTCGGCGGCTGGCCGGGGCACTTCTTCTACGGGCACGAGGGCATCGACCTGGCCTGGAGGCTGGTCGACGCCGGCTGGACGATCCAGTACGTCCCGGCTGTGATCGTCCACCACCCGGCGACCAGCCCGGCGCGCCACCAGGTGTTCTACCGGATGAACGCGCGCAACCGGGTGTGGGTCGCCCGCCGCAACCTGCCTACTCCGCTCGTGCCGGTCTACCTCGCGTCGTGGACGGCCGTGACCCTCGTGCGCGTGCACGACAAGGACGCGCTCGCCACCTGGTTCAAGGGTTTCGGCGAGGGCGTCACGGGCGACGCCGGTCCTCGCAGGCCGATGTCCTGGCGCACGGTGGGCCGCCTGGCCCGCGCCGGTCGCCCGCCGGTGATCTGACCGTGGCCGCCTCCGCGCGCCGTGGGCCGCTGCACGCCGTCGTCACCGGCGTACGCAGTCTCACCCACCTCGTCCACGTCGCCTCCTACCTGCGCCACGAGCTCGCCCAGCGGACCGGTGAGGTGACGGTCGCCCACGTCGGCGGGGGCACGTTCCTCGGCCGGGCCTCGGTCACCGAGGACGACGTACGCCGGCTGCTCCCGCAGGACGACCGGCTGCACCTGAGCTTTCCCGAGGGTCCTGACCGCTGGCAGCTGCCCGAGGGCCAGGACGCGGTCTACGTCGCGGTCGGCGCACCGGGTCTGAAGCCGTGGGCCCAGCTGCGCCGAGCGCACCCACGTCGTCGCGTCCCGGTCGTCGTCACCGACGAGGGCCTCGGCACCTACGGCGACTGGCGTACGCGACGCGACGCCTGGGCGCGCCAGGGCGTGCCCGAGCCGTGGCGTTCAGTACGCACGGCGGCCGTGACGGCCGGCACCCGCACGCTCACCTCGCGCCGGTGGCCGCTCTACGTCGCGCAGCAGGGGCGCTGGGCCGTGGTCGACGACGTCGCTGCGGAGTTCCGCAGGCACACCGCTCAGGTGACGCCGACGAGCGACCGGCGTCGGGTCGTGCTCGCCACCCAGCCCTGGGTCGACCTCGGCCTGCTCGACGAGGCTTCCTACCTCGCGCACATCGACCAGGTGCTGACGGGGGTCGACCGGGCGGGTGGCCGCCTCGTCGTACGCCCTCATCCGGCCGAGCCGCCCGAGCGTTACGCAGGCCTCAACGTCCTTCCCGGTCACGGGCCCGCCGAGCTGGACCCCGACGTGGTCCGGGCGGCCGCGGTCGTCGGTGGCAGCAGCACGGCCGTGCTCAACCTGGCAGCGGTGCACGGGCTGCAGGCGGTGCGGCTGACGCCGCCGAGGCTGGAGCACCTGGACCGTGAGCTCGGTGAGCAGCAGCGCACGTTGCTCGAGGCGTTGGCGGGCCCGGTCGTGGCGGCTGAGCACCTGCACCAGCACCTGCGACTCGCCTGAGGTCTCACGCCGACCGGCGCGCCGTCGTACCCGCGGGCTAGTCTCGAACAGGTGAAGGGTGACTCGCGAGGATCCGGCCGCGGTGCTGCGGCGTCCCGGGCCGCGAGCGCTGAGGTACGACGGCTGGCCGGCTCTCCCGCCGTCCAGCGCATCGCCGGCCGCATGCGTGACGCCGCCCACCAGACCGCCACCAGGCTGCCCCACGCCGACACGGCTCTGCTGCTGCGGGCCGCCGACCTGCGCGGTGTGCGCACGACCGATGTGCTCGTCGACGGTGTCGAGGCACGCGCCGCGCGGCGTACGGCCCGGTCGCTCGGGCTGCCCCGCACGCTCGACGACACCTCGGCGTGGGCAGCCCTCGGGGCGTTGGCGGCGCTCCTGCGCGTGGTCGACGACGGGCGACGGCACGCGGTGGTGGTCGATGTCAGCGGGCCGCGCTCGCTGTTCTCGCGGTGGGCGACCCGAGCCGGCTTCGCTCCGGTGCACCTCGACGTGACCCGGCCCGACGTCGTGGGCGTCGCCATCGACGCCGGCTCCGTCGACCTCGTCACCCACATCCATCCGACGTCCGTCGCTGCCGACGACGTCGACGTGCACCTCGTCCGCGGCACGTCCGCACTGCGCAGGGGCGGCCTCATGGCGATGACGCTGCGGCTGGGGCCGGCCGCCGAGGGCGGGTTCGGTGTGCCCGAGCTGCGCTCGTTGATCGCCCGGGCCGACGAGCAGGGTCTGAGCCTGGTGGGCGACCTCGACGTCGCCGACGGGCTGCGGCTGCGCGCGGCCCAGGACGCCTTCGGCGACAGCACGGTCGGCCTGGCTCTGCTGACGTTCCGGCGACGGTGACGTCCGACGGCGCTGCTCGAGTGTGGTCGCCCGGGCGGCCCGTTCCGCTCGGCGCGATCGTGGCGACGCTGCGCCACGGGCCGGGCGACCCCAGCTGGCAGCGCGACCCGAGTGGGCTGTGGTGGGCGAGCCGCACGCCCGAGGGCCCGGTCACCACGCGGCTGACGGTCGCGGGTGGCGACGGCGCCGACACGGTCACGGCGCGGGCATGGGGGCCGGGCTCGGGCTGGGTGCTCGGCCGGCTGCCCGAGCTGCTCGGTGACCACGACGACCCGAGCACGTTCGACCCCACGCACCCGGTGCTGCGCGACGCCCATCGCCGCGCGCGCCACTACCGCGTGCCGCGCAGCGGGCTGGTCATCGAGACGCTCGTGCCCGTCGTGATCGAGCAGCGGGTCACCGGCAGGCAGGCATTCGCGGCCTACCGGACGCTCGTACGCCGCCATGGCCAGCCGGCACCCGGCCCGGGCGCTGCGCGCGGCCTGATCGTGCCGCCCGACGCCCGCACCTGGCGGGCGGTGCCGTCGTGGGAGTGGTTGCGCGCGGGTGTCGACGCCTCGCGCTCGGACACCCTGATGCGGGCGCTGACCGTCGCGCGGCGCCTCGAGGAGTGCGTCGACCTGCCGGCCGAGCAGGCTCGTGCTCGACTGCGTGCCGTGCCCGGCATCGGCGTGTGGACCGCCGCCGAGGTCGCCCAACGCGCGCTCGGTGACGCCGATGCCGTCAGCGTCGCCGACTACCACGTGGCCAAGAACATCACCTACGCGCTCGAGGGCCGGGTCGGCGACGACGAGCGCATGCTCCAGCTGCTCGCGCCCTACGCCGGGCACCGGTTCAGGGTGCAGCGGCTGCTCGAGCTGGCCGGTGTCGCCCGCCCGCGGCGCGGCCCGCGTCTGTCGGTGCCGACCCACCTGCCGCGCTGAGCGCGGACGGTCAGCGCGCGGCGGCGGCGTACAACGTCTGAGGCGGCACCGCACCGGCGAGCAGCCGGCCGTCGTCGGTCACGAGGACCGTGAACAACGTGCCGGTCAGCTGGTGGCCCGAGCCCCACGAGCCCTGCACGCGCGGCAGCATCGTGGCCAGCTGTGCGACGTCCGGGCTGTCGTTGCCGGACCCGGACGCCTTCGGCAGCGTGGCGGTGAGCACCGACGACCAGCCCGTGCCGACCACGTTGGGCTGGGTGGCCTTGAGCAGGTCGTTCAGCCTGCCGGGCACAGGAGCCTTGTCGGCGTCGGTCGCCGAACGATCATGGGGCGCAACGGTTTTCGTCCTGACGTCCGTGCCGGGCGGTGGGTTGAACGCGAACCGGCTCGCGTCCGGCTTGCCGAAGTCCACAGCCGTGAACCCGATCTCGACAGCCGGGTCGGCGATCTTCGTGGAGTGCACCTGCAGCCGCAGCGGCACCTTCGTCTTGCCGTCGATCGCGACGCGCACGTCCTTGACGAGCGTGCCGGACTGCTTGGGCCTCAGGACCAGCTCGTACGCCGACCGGCCGGCGACCGTGGTCGTCGGACCGACCGAGACGTCGGTGCTCGGTCGCAGGCCGGTGAGCAGCGCGTTGGTGGCCTCCTGCGGCGTCGCGGGCACCGGCGACTGGGCCCGGGCGCGCTTCTGGTCGCCGAGGGTGAGGTGAGTGGCCTTCTTGGCCTGGCTCGACCAGACCCACACGTCCTTGCCGTTGCGGATGACGTCGGACTCGCCGTCCGAGCCCAGCAGCGCGACGCGCGCCTTGTCCTCGCCGGAGGCCCACACCCGCAGCGTGTGGCTGCCCGACACCAGGGAGGACAGCTCGCTGCTGCTGTGGCCGGCGATGCTCGGCAGTGCCGGCAGCCCGAGGTCCACGGAGGTGGTGACCGTGCCCGAGAGGCCGTCGACACGGGCGTTCTGCACGTCGGTCATCAGCTGGGCGGCGGTGCGCGAGGGCAGCTCGGTGTCGGCGGAAGCGGCCATGCGCCCGGCCACCGCGCTGCCGCCGATGAGGCACGCGGCGACGGTGACGGGTGCGGTCCAGCGCAGGGACGGGTGGTCGGCGAGGAGGCTCATGCCCCCATGCTGCGCCGCCCGCGCTGTGAACGCGCTGAGAACCTGGGCGCCGCACTCAGGTCGGTCGTGCGAGTCTGGCCGCGTGCGCCTGCTGGTGGTCGAGGACGAGGAGCGGCTCGCGCTGGCCCTGCAACGCGGGCTGGTCGCCGAGGGCTTCGTCGTCGACGTCCGCTCCGACGGACCGACCGGCCTCGACGCCGCACGCCACGGCGACTACGACGCGGTCGTGCTGGACATCATGCTGCCGCGGATGTCCGGCTACGACGTCGTCCGCACGCTGCGTACCGAGAAGAACTGGATCCCGGTCCTGATGCTGTCGGCCAAGGACGGTGAGTACGACGAGGCCGACGGTCTCGACTACGGCGCCGACGACTACCTGACCAAACCGTTCTCGTTCGTCGTCCTGCTCGCACGGCTGCGAGCCCTGCTGCGGCGGGGCGGTGCTGAGCGCGCCCCGGTGCTGGTGTCCGGCGAGATCGAGCTCGACCCGGCCTTGCGCGAGGTACGTCGTGACGGCGAGGTCGTCGCGCTCAGCCCGCGTGAGCTGACGCTGCTGGAGTACTTCCTGCACAACCCCGACCGGGTGATCGGCAAGCTCGAGCTGCTCGACCACGTGTGGGAGTCCGCGCAGGACATCGACCCCAACGTCGTCGAGGTCTACGTCGGCTACCTGCGGCGCAAGCTCGGTCGCGAGATCATCCGCACCGTGCGCGGCGCCGGCTACACCCTGCGCCGATGAGCTCGCCGACGAGCCGGCTGACGCTGCGCTGGAGACTGATGCTGATCGGCCTGGCCGGTTCGGGTGTGGCCCTGCTCGTCGGCAGCCTGGTGCTCGCGACGGTACTCGGCGTCGCCGGTCGTCGTTCGCTCGACGAGGCCGCGACCAACACCGCACGAGACATCTCCTTGGTGGTCGCCCGCGACGACATCCCCGACCCGCTCCCGGCCTCGGGCGCCCAGTCGGTGCAGGTGCTCGACGCCTCGGGCAAGGTGGTCGCCGCATCGGCCAACGCCGACCGGCTGACGGCCCTGCTGCGACCCGACGAGGTGCGGCGCGCGCGTACGGGCGAGACGGTCGGCGTCCCCGGCGCGCGGGCAGGCGAGAGCGGGCGGCTGCGGGTGGTCGCGCTGCCCGTGACGCGTGCCGGCGAGCGGCGCGACAGCTCCACCGTCGTCGTCGCCGTGCAGAGCGACGACGTCGAGCACGCCCAGCACATCCTGCGGACCACGCTCCTGGTCGTGGCGCCGCTGCTGCTGCTCGTCATGGGCCTGGTCGCCTGGTGGGTGATCGGTCGTGCGCTCCGGCCGGTCGAGCGACTGCGCGCGGGTGCCGCGTCGATCAGCGGCCAGGGCCGGTCCGAACGCCTGCCGGTGCCCGCTCAGTCCGATGAGATCCAGGCGCTCGCCGTCACGCTCAACGACATGCTCGACCGCCTGACGCACGCCCGCGAACGCCAGCGCGACCTGGTCGCCGACGCCGCACACGAGCTGCGCAGCCCGCTGGCGAGCATGCGGACCCAGCTCGAGGTCGAACAGCGTGTCGGCGGGCGGACCGAGCTCACCGACGGCGTCCTCGCGGACGTCGGCCGGCTCCACGACCTGGTCGAGGACCTCCTCCTGCTCGCGCGCGTCGACAGCGACAAGGTCGACCCGTCGAAGGCCGAGGTCATAGACGTACCAACGCTTCTCGCCGACGTCTCACGCTCGTACGCCGGTGGCCGGGTGGCCGTGCGCGTCGTACCGTCGACGGCTGCTGCGGTCGCGGTCGCACCACCGATCGAGCTGCGTCGTGTCGTGACCAACCTCGTCGACAACGCAGTGCGGCACGCCTCCCAGGAGGTGGTCCTGAGCTGCGCGGCCGAGGATGAGGACGTCCTGCTCGTCGTCGGCGACGACGGTCCTGGCATCGCGGCGCCGGACCGCGAGCGGGTCTTCGAGCGGTTCACCCGGCTCGACACCGCGCGCGACCGCGACGCGGGTGGCACCGGACTCGGGCTGGCCATCGTGCGCGAGCTCACGGACCGGTTCGGGGGCGCGGCCCGGCTCACCGAGCACCCGACGGTCCAGGGGCGTACGCCGCCGGGGCTGCGGGTGGAGGTACGGGTGCCTCGCGAGGGTTCGCCGCGCGTTCACCACCACGTGGCCGACGACATCTAGCGTCGCGACCATGACGCTGAGCCGTCGCCGCTTCCTGGCCCTCTCCGGAGGCGTCGCGCTCGCCGCGACGCTGGCCACACCACCCGCCGATGCCGCCCGACCGCTGCGGGTGCTGGTGGCGACCAACGAGCCCTGGGGCACCTACCACCTCAAGCCGCTCCTGGACGAGGCCGCCCGGGCGCGCAGGTGGCAGATCGCGCTCGTCGCACCCGATCTGTCGCGGGTCGCACCCGGCGACCCGGTGCCGGTCGTGCCGCTCGCTGATGCGGCCCGCTGGGGCGCCGACCTGCTCGTGGTCAACGGCGCGACCGCCTGGCCGACACAGGTGGTCGGCGCGCTGTCCGGGCTGCCCGTGGTCGCGAGCTCTCTGGCCTACCTCCAGGCGGTCGAGCAGCCGGGCGCCGCGTCGATCCGTCCCCGACTCGTCGGCCTCACGGCCGGCTCGTCCGCGGAGGCGACGGTCTTTGCCGCCCACTTCGGCGTGTCGCCGAGAAGCGTTGCGGTCGTGGGCAATCCGGCGCTCGACGACCTGCCGTCGTACGCGCCGGTCGACCGCACAGCGCTGGTCGTCACGTCCGTCACGAAGTCGTCCGAGACGGGTGGCTCAGCGCCCGGCGCACAGCTGCTGCTCGACTCCGCAGCGGCGCTCGCGGCCCGCGGCTGGCACGTGCGGGTCGGCCTGCATCCTCGGGAGGACCGCACCCTGTGGGAGGCGTACGAGATCGCGCCCGAGGGGACGCTGCTCGCGTCGGCCACCGCGCAGGTCGCCGTCGGCATCCCCGGTTCGGTGTTCCCTCAGATCGCGGCGGTGGGGGCTCCGCTGGTCGGTGTCCTCGCGCCCGGTCTGACGGTGCCGGACTACATCCTGGCGCTGTGCGCACACGCGCGGACGGTCGCCGAGGTCGAGACAGCGGTCAGAGAGCGCGAGCGACCGGACGCCGACGTGCTGGAGGCCGCGATCGGACCTGTCGGCGGCTCGGGCGAGCGCCTCTGGAAGGCCTGGCGCAAGGCCGCGCTGCGTCCTGGCAAGGCGGCCTAGCTGTTGCGGCGCATGAGGTTGGTGACACGGCCGGGTAGCTAAGGGCGGGCAGGTCCCTGCGGCGACAGGATGAAGGTGTCAAGCCGTTCATCACGTCGAGTCAGCCGAAGGAACCTGCCCTATGCCCCACAGTAAAGCCGCCCTGTCGTTCGAAGGACGTCGTCGCCTGGTGCGCCGGTGCCAGCACCGCCCGATCGCGCACGTCGCAGCGGAGGCCGCGGTCTCGCGGCAGTGCTTGTCGAAGTGGTACGCCCGGTGGCGTGAGCACGGCGACGAAGGGTTGCACGACCGGACCAGCCGGCCCCGCCGTTCCCCGACCGCCACACCGCCGCAGGTGGTGGAACAGGTCATCGCGTTGCGCAAACGCAAGTGGTCCGCGCGGCGGATCCATCTGGAGCTGAGCGCCCAGGGCGTCAGGATCGCGGTGTGCACGATCAGCCGGATCCTGGTCCGGCACGGACTGAACCGGCTGCGGCACCTGGACGTTGACGGGGAACCGTTGCGGGCGCCGGGAAAGATCACTGCCCGGTACCCCGGGCACATGACCCACCTGGACGTGAAGAAGGTCGGGCGCATCCCCGACGGCGGCGGGTGGCGGGTGCACGGTCGCGGGTCGGCCCAGGCCAAGGCCGCCGACCGGGCCAAGACCCGTGGCGCCCGCACCGGGTACACCTACCTGCACTCCGCCCTCGACGGGTTCTCCCGGCTGGCCTACACCGAAGCCCACGACGACGAGAAGGCCGTCACCGCGATCGGGTTCTTGTTCCGTGCCCGGGTGTTCTTCGCCGCGCACGGCATCACCCGCTTCACCCGGATCGTGACTGACAACGGGTCCTGCTACCGCGCCAGTGCGTTCACCCGGGCCGTGCACTCCTTCGCGGCCAAGCATCAGCGGATCAAGGCGTTCACGCCCAAGCACAACGGCAAGGTCGAGCGCTACCAGCAGACCTACACCCACGAGGTCCTCTACGCCGCCGCGTACGAGTCCGAGCAGCAGCGTCGCGACCAGCTCCAGGTGTGGCAGGTCCACTACAACTACCATCGCCCCCACACCGCCGCGGGCGATCAGCCGCCGGCCTCACGACTGCCAGCCGGCGTCACCAACCTCATGCTCAGTTACACCTAGCCCTCGCTGATGTGCACCACCACGGTGCCGTCCTCGTGCGAGGAGGCCGACTGCAGCCGCTCGCCGGCGAGGGCGACCTCGAAGCGCGCCCACGCACGACCCAGCTGGAGCTCCGAACGAGCGCGCAGGCGTACGACGGTGGCGTCGCCGGCGAGGTGAGCGGCCTCGACGGCATCGCCGCCGGTGAGGGCGACCTGGAGGGCGCGGTCGACGCGGCGGGAGAGCGGCTCGGGGCGTACGGACTCGATGCCGATGTTGTCCGAGAGAGCTGAGCCCGGCGAGACGCCGAGAGCGTCGCGGACCGCCTCGGCACGACCGAGCGCGAACCAGTCCTCGACACCGGCGCGCACGAGGGAGCGGGCGGTCGAGCCGTCCGCGACGACGACCTGGCCGAGGCCTCGTACGACCGCGACCGGGACGCGGTCGACCTTGCCCTTGACGAGGTCGGCGGCTGCGGCGATCTCGTCGGCGAGGCACCGCACGGTGACGGCCAGGTCGCGTCCTTCGGTGTCGCTGCGCCCGCGCAGGTCGTCCAGCGCCTGGATGCCGGACAGTCCCAGGGCCAGATCGACCAGGCCGGTGCGCCACGGCCGGCCGGCGGTGTCGCTCAGCACCACGCCGATGCGCACGGGACGAGCGACCGCGGCGAGGATCTTGTCGTGGACCCAGCGTGCGCTCGCGTCGGGGTCGTGGGGGAGCAGCAGCAGCTCGGCGTCACCGGTGTTGGAGGCGTCGATGCCGGCCCCGGCCATGACCGGTCCTGCGTGCGAGGCGACCACACGGGTGACGCCGGTGTCGGTCGAGCGCTCGCTCACGACCCGGTGCGACTCGCGCAGCACGAGCTCGGAGCGGTCGATCGCATCGGTCGAGGCGATCAGGCCCTCGGCCTTGGAGACGACCTTGCTCGTCACGACCACCACGTCGCCGTCGACCAGCGGTGTGCCGGCGCGCTCGAGCGCCTCGACGACCAGTCGTCCGAGGTCGTCGCCCGGACGCACCTCGGGAAGCCCGGTGACGGGCAGGAGCCGGACGTCCGCGACCGGGTCAGTCACGTCGGAGCCCGAGCGCGAGGTCGAACGCGCCGCCGGCGATCCGTGCGGCGTGCTCGAGGTCGCGCATCAGCAGAGGCATCGCCTCGACGCGCAGGCCACGCGAGGTGCCGGGAGCCTGCATCGACGCCGCGTCGGCATCATCGACGAGCCATCCGTCGAGGAAGTCGCTGTAGAGCCCTGCGACCGCGGCCGTCGTCGACTCGACGCCGATGGCGCTCAGGCACGCGTCGGCGTGACCTCGCACCGGCGCTCCGCCGATCAGTGGCGAGACCCCGACGACGGGAGCAGCGGTGCCACGCAACGCATCTCGTACGCCGGGCACTCCGAGCACGATCCCGATCGACACGACCGGGTTGCTCGGCGGGAGGAGCACGACGTCGGCGTTCCGGATGGCGTCGAGCACCCCGGGTGCGGCAGCGGCGCGGTCCAGACCGGCGACGACGAAACGCTGTGCCGGCACGGCCGCCTGCATGCGCACCCACCACTCCTGGAAGTGCACCGCGCGCTGCTCACCGTCCTCCTCGAGCACGACGTGCGTCTCGACCGGGACGTCGGTCATCGGCAGGAGGGTGACGCCCTGCTCGGGGAGTCCCCAGCGCTGCGCCAGCCGAGCCGTGACCTCGCTCAGGGTGTGTCCCTGGGCCAGCCACTGGCTGCGCACGATGTGGGTGCCGAAGTCGCGGTCGCCGAGACCGAACCACTGGGGTGAGGCGCCGTACGCCTTGAGCTCACCCTGGACGGCGAACGTCTCGTCGGCCCGACCCCAGCCCTGGCCTTCGTGGACGCCGCCGCCGAGGGTGTAGAGGAGGGTGTCGATGTCGGGGCAGACGCGCAGCCCGAACAGCGTGATGTCGTCGCCGGTGTTGCCGATGATCGTGAGTGTGTGGGGGCCGTCGGAGCGGCCGCTCAGGTGGTGCAGCAGGCCCCTCAGGAATCGGGCTCCGCCGACACCTCCCGCGAGGGCGGTGATGCGCATGGCGCACAGTCTCTCAACCGCCTCACCCAGCGTCGCTCGGGGGCGGAATTGTGCACTGCCAAGGGAATCCGTGCTTGACGAATCATGAAATACACGCGTGTAATTGCAGTGCTGTCGTTCCGCAGGGACGCAGTGAAGCTCGATTTATGGACTGCCCGCGAATGGTCGAGGAGGACCCGTGCAGGAGCTGCAGCTGATCAGCTTGCACGACGACGCGCTAGCAGAGGACGGCGAGCTGTCGTGGCAGGAAAACGCATTGTGCGCCCAGACCGACCCGGAGGCGTTCTTCCCTGAGAAGGGTGGCTCCACCCGTGAGGCCAAGAAGGTCTGCGTCGGGTGCGAGGTCCGCTCCGAGTGCCTCGAGTACGCCCTCGAGCACGACGAGCGGTTCGGTATCTGGGGCGGTCTTTCGGAGCGAGAGCGCCGAAAGCTGAAGAAGCGCGCGGTCTGACCCGCGCGTCACCTTGGGGGCGACCGGCCTGACTGGCATGGTCGGTGCATGACGACGGCGACCGACGCGTCGGGTGCGTGAACGCATGACGATGATCGACGCGCGCGCGACCGCAGCCGCGACACCCGGGCTGGACTGGTCGCTGGCAGGGGAGGACTCCGAGGCGAGCCCGCTCGCCGTCACCGCTCTGCTGGTGGTCCAGCACGCCCGGACCTCGTGGCTCGACCGCACGCTGCAGGCGCTCGCAGCCCTTGACGAGGGTCCCGAGCGGCTGGTGCTGGTGGACGCCACACCGGAGCGCTCGGTGCGCGATCTGCTCGACCAGCGCTCCGACCTCGCCGACACCTTCGCTGACGTGTCCGTCGTCACCGTGCCGGCGCACAGCGCGTTCGCCGCGATCGTCGACACCGCCGTCGAGGCCCTGCCCCGTCCGGGCGAGGACGCCGTGGTCGCCCGCCGGGTGCGGCGACGTGCTCGCAAGCGTGATGTCCGTCCGCGTGACAAGTACGAGTGGCTGTGGCTGCTGCACGAGGACTCCGCTCCGGCACCCGGGGCGCTCGCCGCTCTGCTGCGCGTCGTCTCACGATCCGAGCGCATCGGGATCGCCGGCTGCAAGGTGGTCGAGCTGAGCGATCCGGAGCGGCTCGTCAACGTCGGGCTCGACGTCACCCGCACGGGTCGCCACGTCGGCGGGGCGATGCAGGGCGAGCCCGACCAGGGCCAGTACGACGACCGCCACGACGTCCTTGCGGTGTCCAGCTCGGGGATGCTGATCCGGCGCGACGTCTATCTCTCGCTCGGAGGATTCGACCCGGCGTTCGACGGCGACGGCGACGGCCTCGACCTGTGCTGGCGTACCCACCTCCTCGGCCACCAGGTCGTCGTCGTCCCGCAGGCTCGGGTCAGCCAGGACGTCGGCGGTACGACGGTGCGCTCCGAACCCGTCGACGACGTCGACGCGCGTCCCTCCCGGACCCCGCGGTCGCTGCGACGCCACGGTGACTCCGGCCTTCCCGCTCCGCAGTCGGCGCGCACCTTGCGTCGACACCGGCAGGTCGCGCTGGCGCGCTGCTCGTGGCTCGGGCTCCCCGTCATCGCGCTGTGGACCCTGCTCAGCTGTCTGGTGCTGGGTCTGGTGCTGCTGGCGGTCAAGCGCCCCCGCTACGCGCTCGCCGAGCTCAGCCAGGCGAGCGCACCGTTCGGCCTGCGCCGAGTGCTCGGAGCGCGGGCACGTTTCGTCGGCCGGGCGCGGACGCGTCCCACGCACCTCGGAGCGCTGTTCGTCCCCCTCGGCGCGGCGACCCACCATGCCTGGGACGCCGTCCGTGACGCCGTCACGCCCGCCCCTCGCGAGCCCGAGCTGCTCGAAGACTCGGCGCGGCTGGAGGCCGGGCCTGAGGGCGACGAAGCGGCCGAGCTGGTCCAGGTCCGCACGACGTGGGGTCGGCGTACCGCCCGGCATGCCGGGCTCTGGATGACGATCGCCCTCGTGGCGAGCACGGCGGTCTGGTGGCGCGGGCTGCTGACCTCCGACGCGCTGCGCGGCACTGCGCAGGGACTTCAGGGGGGTGAGCTGCGCTCGTTCGACACCGATGCGTCCGGCGTCCGGCACCTGTGGAGCGATCACTGGGTCGGAGCCGGCCTCGGCTCGGACCTGCCCGAGCAGCCGTTCCTGCCCGTCCTGAGCGTGCTGGCCCGCGCGGTCCAGGCCCTGCCCTGGGTCGACGACACGACGACCGCCGCGACCGCAGTGGCCTGGTTGCTCGTCCTCGCCGTCCCGCTGTCCGGGGTGTCGGCCTACGTCGCAGGCCGGGCCGTGACGCGAGCGCAGTGGCCGCGCGCGGTCGCGGGCCTGGCCTGGGCCGGTCTTGCCACCCTCTCCACGGGCGTCGCATCCGGCCGTCTCGGTCCGGTGGTCGCCCACGTGCTGCTGCCGCTCGCGCTCGCGGGTGCGTTCGCGGTCGGCCGTCGTACAGCCGCGGTGCCGCTGACGTTCGCGACGGTGCTGGTCACGGCTCTCCTGGGTGCGTTCGCGCCCGTCCTGCTCGTGGCTGTGTCGTTCGTCGCCCTGGGTGTGCTCCTCGTCGGCACCGGCTGGGCGCGGCTGCGCGCTGCGGTCGTCCTGCTCGGACCGTGGGCGCTGCTCGGACCGTGGACGTTCGACCGGCTGCGCGCCGACTCGCGGGGGCTGCTCGCCGGTCCGGGCGCGCTCGACACCGCGGCACCCGCCCAGCCGTGGCAGCTCGCGCTGCTGCACCCGGGCGGGCCGGGGTCCTACCTCGCGGTCCTGTCGGTCCCGGTCGTGGTGCTCGGGGTCCTGGGCCTCATCCGGCGGCGACCCCAGCACGGGCGGACGACCGTCGGCCTCGGGCTGCTCGCGCTCCTCGGCCTGGCCGCAGCACTCGCCGCCTCGCACGTGATCGTGACCGACGCACCCGGCGGGGCCCGTACGCCGTGGCCCGGTCCGGCGCTCGACGTCACCGCCGCAGCTCTCATCGGCGCCGCCCTCCTGGCCGGAGGTGACCTGTTCGCCCGGCCCCGCTGGAAGGCCGCGTCGCGCCGCGTGCGTGTCGCGCTGGTCGCGGGCCTGGTGGTGGCGCTCGCGTGGGCCGGTGTCGTGCTCACGACCGTCGTCTCGCAGGGACAGCCGGCACTCACCGCGGCCGACGAGCGCGTGCCCGCGGTCGCTCGTCAGATGGGTCTGGGCGAGCGCGCCAACCGCATGCTGACCATCAGCGTGGACTCCGACGGATCGGTCTCCTACGCACTCGACGGTGCCGAGACGGGACTCCCGGCGCGTGACCTCGACGTCCCCGTCCGCACCAGCCCCCAGCTCGCTCGGGGCGTCGCGTCACTGCTCGGCCCGTCCACCGCGGGCGGCGGCCAGGCGCACCGGCAGCTGCTCGACCTCGACGTCGGGTTCGTCGGTGTCACCGGGGCGGGCGACCGTGCGGCACTGGCGCGCTCGTTGCAGTCGGTGCAGGGTCTGTCGGCGATGGCGAGCAACCGCAGCCTGTCGCTGTGGCGGGTCGACGCGGCGGTCGGTGCCGGCGGTGGCTCGGTCCCGCCGAGCCGGCTGCGTCTGGACCTCGACGGACGACCGGTTCTCGCGCTGCCGTCCTCCGGCCCGCACGCCCGTACGGTGACGCGTGTTCCGGCCGGCGCCGATGGCCGCCGCCTGGTGGTGTCGGAGTCCGGCGGGTGGGCGCGGCGCGCGGTCGTGACCCTGGACGGCCGATGGCTGCACCCGGTCGCGGCGAGCGCGTACCCGACCTACGACGTCCCCGCCTCGGGCGGGCTGCTGCGCGTCGATCCGGGTGCTGCCCACGACCGGTGGCGGTGGGTGCAGGGCGCCCTGCTGCTGGTCACGATCTTCCTCGCGGTGCCGTTCGGCAACGCCCGTTCGCGCAGGCGCGCATGAAGGGCCTCGGAGTCGCCCGAGCCGCGCTCGTGGCCGTTGCGGGCACGGCGATGGTCTGGGGTGCAAGCCGCACCGACGCGAGCCTGGACCTCACCCGGTCGAGCGACCACCGGGTCGCGGCCGCGGTCGACACCGGTGCCCTGACCCGCGCCGAGCTGGTCTGCCCCGGTCCGGAGCGCCCGGGCTCGGCCGGAGGCGGCAGCCAGGACGTCCAGCTGCTGACGGCCAGCACGCCCACCTCGATGCTGCCGGGATCAGCCCGCGCCCAGGGCAGTGGCTCGGTGCGGGCCGCTCGGCTCCCCGTCGGTCAGGGCGGCGCGCCGTCGGTCGTCGCCGAGCGCGGCCGCGTCTCGACGTCGACCAGTGCGGGAGCCGGCGCGATCGACGTGCTCGCCTCGGGTTCGCTCGCACCCGGCCTCGCCGCGCTGCAGGTCGACGACGACCGTTCCGACACCTCGCACGGGCTCTCGATGGCGCCGTGCAGCTCGACCGCCGCGTCCTCATACCTGCTCGCGGGCGGCCCGCAGCCGGGTCGCCTCGAACGCGTGGTCCTCACCAACCCCTCGCCCAACCCGGTGCTGGCGCGGCTGTCGGTCCTCGGCACGAGCCGGCACCAGGAGCTCACCGTGCCCGCGCGGTCGCGGACGGTCACGCTGCTGGGCTCGGTCGACGACACCGCCGGCGCACCGGTCGTCAAGGTCACCTCGGGCTCGGGCAGCCTCGGCGTGGCGATGTCGGACACCTTCCTCGACGGCACCCGGCCGGTCGGCAACGACCTCACCGGTCCCGCGACGCGGCCGAGCACCGACGCCGTCGTGCCCGCCGTGTTCACCGGTGGCGAGCGCGCTGCCGTACGCGTCGGTGTGCCGGGCAACGACGACGCGGTCGTGCGGGTTCAGCTGCTCGGCACCGACGACGTCGAGGCCGTCCCCGATGTGGTGCAGACCATGGCCGGCGGGCACAGCGGGACGATCCTGCTCCCGAAGCTCCCGCCCGGCCGCTACGCGTTGCGGGTGACCGCGGACGTGCCCGTGGTCGCCGCAGCCGAGTCGGTCACCGGTCGTGCGGCCGGTGGCGCGAGCGATCTGACCTGGGTGCCGACGTCCGAGCCGATCACGGCGGTCGCCGGTACGCCGGTGCCGCGCCTGCCGCAGATGACCTCGGCGCTCATGGTCAGCAACCCCGGTGACACCGACACGCAGGTCGTCGTCGGCGTCACCGATGCCGCGGGTCGGACCACGCCGCGGACGGTGCGGGTGCCGGCCGGTGGTCTTGCAGACATCGCGACACCCGGTGCGGCCGCCGTCTGGGTGCGTACGACGGGCGCCCCGGTGCACGCGGCCCTGGTCGTCGGCGGCAGCGACGGCAAGGGAAGGCCGATGCTGTCCGCGGTCCCGCTCAACCCGGCGGCGGTCTCGGCCAAGGTCATCGACGCCCGAGAAGGCGTGTCGCAGTAGGCGATTCGTCAGTCGACGGAGTCCGCGTCGACCTCGGCAGCCAGCCACTCGACGTACGGTCGGCCGCCGCGCTCGCAGTCCGGGCCCGGCAGGTTGGATCCCCGCGCGAACGCCCGGAGCACGGAGCCGACGGCGGGCAGCGGCACGACGCGGGGTGCGGGGCGACCCTTGACGCGAGCCGTCAGCACTGCGACCTCGCGGGCGGACAGCACCTCGGGGCCGGCGAGCTCGAGCGGCTCGCGTCGGGGATCGGACAGGGCGTGGTCGACGAGGCGCGCCGCCACGAACAGCGGGTCGACCGGTGCGAAGCGCAGGCCCCGGACCCCCAGGCCGAGCGGGCCGACCGACACGCGGGTGAGGCGTTCGACGAGCTGGTGGAACTGGGTGGTCCGCACGATGGTGCGCCGCCCGTCCCAGGCGGTCACGGCCGTCTCGGCGGCGACCTTGGCGCGGTAGTAGGGGAGTGGGTTGGCCAGGGCGCCCAGGATCGAGACGTGTACGACGTGCGCTTCCGGGTTGACCGCGGTCACGGCCTCGAGCAGGCGCCGGGTGCCCGCGACATCGACGTCCTGCGGGTGAGTCGGGCTGGTGGCGCAGTGCACCACGGCCTGGACGTCGGCGACGGCCTCCTCGAGTCCCTCTCCGGTGGCGAGGTCGCCGTGGACCTCCTCGGTCTCGACCTGGCGGGGCGTCCGCGACAGCACACGAGCCGGCACCTGCGACCGCTCGAGCTCGGCGACGACGTGACGTCCGAGGGTGCCCGTGCCGCCGGTGACGAGAACGGGTGTGCGTCCGACGCCGGGGACGCCGTCCACCCACGAGGGTGGCGTGGTGGGGTCGGTCACCGCTCAGTCCTCGAGGTCCTCAGGCGCGATGCCGAGCAGCCCGGCGATCTGCTCGGTCACCACGTGGTCGACGAGCTCGGCCAGGTCGCGGGCGCTCTCGGCGCGCGACTCGACCGGCCGGCGGTAGACGACAACCCTTGCGGGAGAACGGTGCTCGGCCGGGAAGAGACGTCCGAGCGGCACCGACTCCTCCCACGACGCGGGGTCGCTCGGGGGTACGTCCTCGACCGCGAGCTCGACCTGGTCGAGCGGTCTGCCGAGCCGGTGCTCGACCCGCTCGGCGGCATCGAGCACGAGCTCGTCGAACCGGGTGGCCGGCGCCACCATCGACGGCACCGGCGGCCAGGCGATCGGGCCGCGGGCGCCGCGGCCGTGGCGGTCACGACGGCGTGGCGTCGCAGGGCGACGTCCGCCGTCGCGCGTCGAGGAGCTCGCTGACGGGTGCACGTCTGCGACTCTACGACCCGCATCCGCCTCGCTCGGCGTGGCCGCGAGTGGTGTGTCGGGCCAAGGGCCTAGAGTCACTCTCCGTGACAACGCCGCGACCAGCCCGCAACAGGTCCCGTACGTGCTCGCGAGCCGCCTGTCATGGACCAGCCGTGGCGACGCTGACCTATGTCTACGCCGACCAGACCGCGGTCCTCGGGCCGCTCGCGACGTATGCCGAGCCGCACACGTACGACCTGTGCGCCGATCACGCCGGCCGCCTCACCGCCCCTCGGGGCTGGGACGTGGTCCGTCTCGCGGTCGACCTGACCGAGCCCGCGCCGAGCCCCGACGACCTGCTGGCCCTCGCCGACGCGGTGCGCGCCGCGGCCCAGCCGCCGCCCGCCCAGGAGCCCGCGCCGCGTCCGTCACCCGGTGACCGTCCCGCCGACGGCGCTGCGGTCACCTCCGACCGTCGACGCCATCTGCGAGTCCTGCCCGACGTGTGAGCGCGCCGCGTAGAGTCCCCGTCGTGACCTCGCCCCGCCTCGCCGACTTCGTCAAGACGTACGACGTGCGGGGCATTGTCCCCGACCAGCTCAGTGTCCCGGTCGCGCGCGCCCTCGGCGCGGCGTTCGCCCAGGTGATCGTCCTGCCCGACGGCGGCACCGCGATGGTCGTCGGCCACGACATGCGACCGAGCTCACCGCAGCTGTCCCGCGCCTTCGCCGAAGGCGCGGCCGAGCACGGCGTCGACACCACTCTGATCGGGCTGTGCTCGACCGACGGCCTCTACTACGCGAGCGGTGTCCTCGACGTGCCCGGGGCGATGTTCACCGCGAGTCACAACCCGGCGCAGTACAACGGCATCAAGACGTGTCGTGCCGGTGCCCGTGCCATCAGCCTCGACACCGGCCTCGCCGAGGTGCGTGACCTGGCGCAGTGGACCCTCGACCGTGGCGCGGCGCACGGTGCGGGTGGCGAGCAGACCGGCACGATCATCGAGCGCGACATGCTGGGCGACTACGCCGCGTTCCTGCGCGAGCTGGTCGACGTCAGCGCGGGCCGACCCCTCAAGGTGGTGGTCGACGCGGGCAACGGCATGGCGGGGCTGACCGCGCCGGCGGTGCTCGACGGGCTGCCGCTGGAGGTGCTCCCGCTCTACTTCGAGCTCGACGGCACGTTCCCCAACCATGAGGCCAACCCTCTGGAGCCGGCCAACCTGGTCGACCTGCAGGCCGCCGTGCGCGAGCACGGTGCCGACCTCGGGCTGGCGTTCGACGGCGACGCCGACCGCTGCTTCGTCATCGACGAGCGCGGCGAGGCGGTCAGCCCGTCGGCGATCACCGCACTGGTCGCGGTGCGCGAGATCGAGCGCGAGGTCGTGGCCGGCACACCGGTCGGCGACATCACCGTCATGTACAACCTGATCTCCTCGCGCGCCGTGCCCGAGATCGTCGCCGAGCGCGGCGCCCGGCCCGTCCGTACCAAGGTCGGTCACTCACTCATCAAGGCGCAGATGGCGCAGCAGTCTGCGGTCTTCGGTGGTGAGCACTCCGCCCACTACTACTTCCGCGACTTCTGGTTCGCCGACACCGGCATGCTGGCGGCGCTGCACGTGCTGGCCGCCCTCGGCAGCAGCGACCGTCCCCTGTCCGAGCTCGTCGCTGGCTACAGTCGGTACGTCGCCTCGGGCGAGATCAACTCGACGGTGTCGGACGCTGCCGCCGCGACCGATCGCGTACGGTCCTGGGCGATGGCTGAGGTTGGCGTCGTCGAGGACACGCTCGACGGTCTGACGCTCACGCACGACGAGTCGCCGATGTGGTGGCTCAACCTGCGGGCGAGCAACACCGAGCCGTTGCTGCGGCTCAACGTCGAGGCGGCGGATCAGGCCACCATGGACCGAGTGCGGGACAGCGCGTTGGCGCTGGTCCGTCAGGACGAGACCAAGGAGTGACATGAGCGCGACCATCGAGCCGTGGCTGCGAGAGATCCTGCGCTGCCCGGTGTGCCGTCAGGAACTGGTCGACGGCACCGGCCCCGAGGGCGGCGCCGAGCTGCAGTGCGCAGGCGACTGCGAGCAGCCCGGCCAGCGCCGCGCGTACCGCATCGACGGCGGCATCCCGGTGCTGCTCGCCGAGGAAGCCCGCGTCTTCCAGGCCTAGTCGTGCCTTACATCGAGGACTCCGCCCTCGACGACGCCGAGCAGCTGCGGCGTCTGGACTCGCGTGACACCCTGCGGGCGCTGGCCACCGCCGGTGCGCAGGTCCGCGAGGCGATGACGCTGTCAGAGGAGGCCGGGGTCGACCGGGCGGCGTACGGCGAGCGTCCGCGCTCGGTGCTCGTCGCCGCACTCGGCGGCTCGTCGGTCGTCGCCGACGTGCTCGACCTGCTCGCCGAGCCCGGTTCGCCGGTGCCGGTCACCGTCCGCCGCAACCTGCCGCTGCCCGGCTGGGTCGGTCCGCTCGACCTGGTCATCGCCGTCTCGCTGTCGGGCCGGGCAGCCGGTCCGCTCGCGCTCGCCGCCGAGGCTGCACGTCGCGGTGCTGCCCTGCTGACGGTCGGCGCCGACGACTCGCCGCTCGCCGACGTCTGTCGCCAGAGCCGCGGTGTGCACATCGGGGTCGGTCGTGACCGCACGTCCAGTCGCACGTCGCTGTGGTCGCTGCTGACCCCGGTCCTGATGGCCGCCGACGGTCTCGGACTGGTCGACGTGCCCGCATCGGTGCTGCCCGAGCTCGCCACCCGGCTCGACGAGCAGGCCGAGGCGTGCCGACCGTCGTCCGAGACGTTCGTCAACCCCGCCAAGCTCGCTGCCGCACAGCTCGGCGGCACGGTGCCGATGACGCTGGGCGACAACGCCCTCACCGGTGTGGTCGCGCTGCGCGCCGCGTCGATGCTGGCCCGTACGGCGCGGGTCCCGGCGACCTGGGGTGAGCTGCCCGACGCCGCCTCGCAGGTCGTCGCGTGCTTTGACGGGCCGTTCACCGCAGGGGGCGGCAACGGCTCGATGAGCAGCGGTGCTGACATCTTCGCCGACCCGTTCCTCGACGCGCCCGCACAACCCTCGCTCGGCCTGCTGATGCTGCGCGACGCGCCGCCCGAGCAGCACACCCGCGAGACCGACCAGGCCCGAGCGCTCGGCGACGCGCTGCTCGAGACCGCGCGCGAGGCCGGCGTGACCGTCGTCGAGCAGACCGCCCAGGCCGGGCACCCCGTCGTACGCCTCGCCGAGCTGCTGGCGTTCGGTGACTACGTCTCGACCTACCTGGCGCTCGGGCTCGGGCTCGACCCGTCGGTGTCACCGCACGTCGCCGATCTGCGCGACCGCACGAAAGGATGGGCGTGACCTCGCAGCGACCGATCGAGGAGGGCGTCCAGCGCGACTTCCGGCGGGCGATGTCCTACGGCGACTACCTCGACCTCGACACGCTCCTGTCGGCTCAGCACCCGTTGGCACAGCCGCCGCAGCACGACGAGCTGCTGTTCATCGTCCAGCACCAGACGAGTGAGCTGTGGTTCAAGCTCGTCCTGCACGAGCTGCGCTCGGCACGTGAGCTGCTGCGTGCGGACGAGCTCGCGGCCGCCCTCAAACGGCTCGCGCGGGTCAAGCACATCCAGTCGACCCTCACCGAGCAGTGGTCGGTGCTGGCGACGCTCACCCCGAGCGAGTACGCCCAGTTCCGCGACTTCCTCGCGACCTCGTCGGGCTTCCAGAGCTATCAGTACCGCGCGGTGGAGTTCCTGCTCGGCAACAAGAACGCCGACATGGTGCGGGTGTTCGACCACGACCCCGCGGCGCAGCAGATGCTGGAGTCGCTGCTGCACGAGCCGAGCCTGTACGACGAGTTCATCGCCCTGCTCGCACGCCGCGGGCTGCCGGTGCCGGCCGAGCTCGTCGACCGTGACTGGAGCAAGCCGCATCAGCCGAATGACGTTCTGGCGCAAGTGATCCGGTCGATCTACGAGGACCCCGAGCACCACTGGGACGTCTACGAGACGTGCGAAGAGCTGGTCGACCTCGAGGACAACTTCCAGTTCTGGCGCTTCCGTCACCTCAAGACCGTCGAGCGCATCATCGGGTCGGCTCGCGGCACCGGTGGCAGCAGTGGCGTGCCGTTCCTGCGCAAGGCGCTGGAGCTGACGTTCTTCCCCGAGCTGTACGCCGTGCGCGGGCAGATCGCCGAGAGCGGCCGCTCGTCCTGAGCCGGCCCGGCCTAGGCTCGGCTCTGTGACGCACTTCGACCTGGCCATCATCGGCACCGGCTCCGGCAACTCCCTGGTGACGCCCGACTTCGACGACAAGCGTGTCGCGGTCATCGAGGAGGGGACGTTCGGGGGCACCTGCCTCAACGTCGGCTGCATCCCGACCAAGATGTTCGTCTACGCGGCCGACATCGCCGACCACATCCGTGAGTCGGCTCGCTACGGCGTCGACGCGACGGTCGACGGCGTCCGCTGGCGTGACATCCGTGACCGGGTGTTCGGGCGCATCGACCCGATCGCGCAGGGCGGCAAGGACTACCGCGTCAACGGCCCCAACACCACGGCCTACCTCGGGCACGCGACCTTCACCGGTCCGCGCTCGCTGGTGGTCGACGTCGACGGTGAGCAGCAAGAGGTCACAGCCGACCAGGTCGTCATTGCTGCCGGCGGCCACGCCGTCGTACCCGAGGTGGTGCGCGAGTCGGGCGTCCCGTTCCACACCAGCGACACGATCATGCGCATCGACGAGCTGCCCTCCAGCCTGGTGATCCTCGGCGGCGGGTTCATCAGCGCCGAGTTCGCCCACGTGTTCTCCGCGCTCGGTGTCGAGGTGCGCATCGTGACGCGTGGTCCCGGTCTGCTGCGGGCCGAGGACGCCGAGATCTCGCAGCGGTTCACCGAGGTCGCCCAGCAGCAGTGGGACGTACACCTGTCGGCCACGGTCGACGCGCTCAAGGGCGACGACTCCGGCGTCACGCTGACGCTGGGTGACGGCACGACCGTCGAGGGAGACCTGCTGCTCGTCGCCACCGGTCGTGAGCCCAACAGCGCCGGTCTCGGGCTCGAGAACGCAGGCGTGGCAACGCTTTCCGACGGTCGCGTGCAGGTCGACGAGTTCGGGCGTACGACGGCGGACGGCGTCTGGGCGCTCGGTGACATCAGCTCGCCGTACCAGCTCAAGCACGTCGCCAACCACGAGGCGCGCGTCATCGCCCACAACCTCGTGCACCCCGACGACCTCCAGGCGTTCGACCACCGGTTCGTGCCGGCGGCGGTGTTCTCCCACCCGCAGGTCGCCTCGGTCGGCCTCACCGAGCAGCAGGCGCGCGACGCCGGCCATGACGTGACCACCAAGACCCAGGCGTACGGCGACGTGGCGTACGGCTGGGCGATGGAGGACACCACCGGCATCTGCAAGCTGGTGGCCGACAGGCAGACCGGGCAGCTGCTCGGTGCGCACATCCTCGGCAAGGACGCCTCGACCGTGATCCAGCCCGCGATCCAGGCGCTGTCGTTCGGGCTCGGCGTGCACGAGATGGCGCGCGGTCAGTACTGGATCCACCCCGCGCTCGCCGAGGTCCTCGAGAACGCGCTGCTGGGTCTCGACGTGCCCGGCAACGCCTGACTCACGCGGTAGTCTGACGCCGTGCCGACGCCTGCGCTGATGACGCCGACCGCCCCTGCCCGCTTCGACCAGGACGGGGTGCGCTGATGGCCGGCGGTCTCGCAGCACTCCTGGACGACGTCGCAGCGCTCGCGCGAGCGGCGGCGGCCTCCATCGACGACGTGAGCGCTGCCGCGACCCGCGCCAGTGTCAAGGCGACCGGCGTGGTCGTCGACGACACGGCAGTGACACCGCGCTACGTCGAGGGCATCGACCCCAAGCGTGAGCTGCCGATCATCAGGAAGATCGCGATCGGCTCGATCCGCAACAAGCTGCTCATCATCCTGCCGGCGATCATGCTGCTGTCGGAGTTCCTGCCCTGGATCGTCATGCCGATCCTGATGATTGGCGGCTGCTACCTCGCGTTCGAGGGCGCCGAGAAGCTCTGGGAGGCCATCCGCGGCGGACACGTCGAGGAGTCCAACGCGGGCAAGAGCGAGGAGCAGATCGCCAGCGGAGCGATCCGCACCGACTTCATCCTGTCCTCGGAGATCATGGTCATCTCGCTCAAGGAGGTCGAGGTCGAGTCGTTCTGGTCGCGGCTGATCATCCTGATCGTGGTCGCGTTCATCATCACGGCGCTCGTCTACGGCGTGGTCGCACTCATCGTCAAGATGGACGACGTCGGGCTGCGTCTGCGCGAGAAGTCCGGCAAGGCCGCGCAGCGGATCGGTGACCTGCTCGTGCAGGGCATGCCCAAGGTGCTCAGCGTCCTGTCGACCGTCGGCATCGCGGCCATGCTCTGGGTCGGTGGCCACATCCTGCTGATGGCCCTGGACGACATCGGCTGGCACTGGCCGTACGAGCAGGTGCATCACCTGGAGCACTCCGTCCACGACGCGACGGGCGGTCTCGGGGGTGCGCTCGGCTGGCTCACCAACACGCTCTGCTCCGCGATCGTCGGGCTGGTCGTCGGGGCCGTGATCGTCGCGGTCATGCACGTCATCCCGCACAAGACCAAGGGCGAGCACGGCGACGCCGCAGAGGCGGGTGCACACAGCACACCTGGGACCGAGGCGACCGCACAGGTGCAGGCGGACCGTGGCACGACCCCGGCCGCCGGGGCCACCCAGGTCTACGACGAGGGCACCGCGACATCCTGACCGAGCCGCTCGACGCGGACGATCGTGCTGACGCCGTCCGCGCGAGGGTGGCTGAGGTCACGCCCGGCAGGCTGATCATCGGCTGAGAACCTGCTGCTGGGTCTGCCTTCCGGGCGCACGCTTCGCCAGGATCGCGAGTGCAGGTCGTTGCTCGTTCACGAGGAGGCACCATGGCCACGGTCACCACCGCCCAAGAGCTCCAGCAGGCCGTCAAGGACGCTGACCCGGACATCGAGGTGAGCGGAGACATCACCGGGGTCGGGATGATCACGCTCGCACCCGGCGTACGCCTGCACGGGGGCTCGATCCGCTTCGGTGCCAAGGGAGTCCGGCTCACGAAGGACAACATCGTCGAGGACATCTCGATCGTCACCGAGCCCGACGAGGTGGCCGTGCTCAACGACACCACGCGGGACGGGCTCGGCACGATCGAGCTGCGACGTGTGACGAGCCGGGGCCAGGTCTACCTCGTGGCGCAGGACGCCGTCCGCCACGTCGTCGTCGACGGGCTGACCATCACCGAGGCCGACGTGCGCGGTCGCGCCGAGCGACCCCGTGGGTACGGCGTGGAGGCGCTGCAGGGTGCGTTCACGCTGTGGAACCGCCAGGCCGACCCGGCGGTCGAGGTCACCGCCGAGATCGCCGGCGTCGCGGCCGGCTCGCAGCAGACGCCGGTGCGCGGCAGCGGTGTCTTCGTCGGTGGGCACGGTGACACCGAGGGCAAGGGCGACGGGGGAGTGCTCAAGGTCCGCACCCTCACGACCGGCGAGATCCACAGCAACGGCGGCATCCCCGAGGGCACACCCGACCTCATCTCCGGCGGGGTGTTCGTGATCTCCGGTGCCGAGGTCGAGACGGTCGACAACCAGGGTCCGGTGACGACGTACGGCCAGAACGACATGGTCCTCGACAACTGGGGCACGGTGCAGACGTGGACCGCGAGCGCGCCCGTGGTGTCACGGGGTCCGAGCGGCATCGGCTTCGTCAACTTCGGCGACATCACCCGTCTCGACGTGACCGCGCCGGTCGAGACGTTCGGCAAGGGTGCCCGCGGTTTCGACCTGTACGACGGGTCGCTCGAGCACGCGTCGTTCGCCAGCATCGCGACCCACGGCCACGGCTCGGTCGGCGTTCAGATCAGCAAACCGTTGCCACGCCTGGAGATCCGCGGTGACCTGACGACCGACGGCGGTGAGGGCAGCAGCCTGGTCAAGGGTGTGCAGATGACCCTCAAGGCGATCGCTCTGAGCGTCAAGGACGGCGGTGAGGTCGACACCGTCGCGGTCGGCGGCGTCATCGCGACGCAGGGCGACGAGGTCGTCACTGTCGAGATCGAGGGCGGGCTGAAGACCCTCACGGCGGGTGGCGGTATCCGGGCGACGGGCCGGAAGTCCGACGCCGTGCACACGACCTCCTCGGGCCCGGACCTGGGTGGGCTCGACATCAGTGCGACCGACGGCCGCGACGTCGTCGTGGCCGGCGGCGCCGGCTGAGCCGACGGCGGTGCGGTCGGACCTGGCTGACACCATGCGCGGGTGAGCCGACTCGACCGCATCGCCCTCATCTCCGACGTCCACGGCAACCTCACGGCGCTCGAGGCGGTGCTCGCCGACATCGACGCGCGCGGCATCACCACGATCTACAACCTCGGTGACTACGTCGGCAAGGGGCCGCGCGGTCAGGCGTGCGTCGACCTGTGCCAGCAGCGGTGTGAGGTCAACGTCCAGGGCAACTGGGACGACTTCCTGCCCGACAAGGCCGACGCACCCGAGGGCAGCGCGATCCGGTGGTGGCACGACGAGCTGCGGCCCGAGCAGCGTGCCTGGCTGAAGGCGCTGCCGTTCTGCCACGACTTCGTGATGAGCGGTCGGCAGATCCGGCTCTTCCACGCCTCGTCCGACTCCGTCCACCACCGCGTGCGGTTCGACCACGACGGTGAGGAGTTCTTCGCGATGTTCGCCAGCACTGCTGCGACCGGTGACGGACCCGCGCCCACGGTCGTGGGCTACGGCGACACCCACGACGCGTTCTGCGAGACCGACTTCGGGCTGACGTTGTTCAACACCGGCAGCGTCGGCAACAGCCTCGACGAGACGACGCCGCACTACGTCGTCCTGGAGGGGGTGCTCGGCGGCACGCAGCCGGCACCCTTCGGGATCTCCTTCGTGCGCGTCCCGTACGACGTCGAGGCCGAGCTGGCGGTGTCGGCCGCCCTCGGGGCGCCCGAGCACGACCTCTACGTGAGCGAGCTGCGCGACGGGGTCTACCGTGGCGACGTGCGGTCCGGCCAGGCGCGCCGCTACCACCGCGCCCCGGCGCACCGACCCTCAGAGGAGCGTTCCGATGACGACGCCTGACCCCATCACGCCGGACACCAAGGACTGGACATGGGTGCTGCAGAAGGCCTGCCCTGACTGCGGATTCGAGGCCGGCTCCGTCCAGCCCGAGCAGGTCGGACCTCTCGTCCTGGAGCTCACCCAGCCGTGGCCGGCGGTGCTGCAGCGCGCCGACGCGCGCGACCGGCGTACGGCCGGGGTGTGGTCGGACCTGGAGTACGCCTGCCACGTGCGCGACGTCTGCCGTCTGTTCGAGCAGCGCACCCGGCTGATGCTGGAGCAGGACGAGCCGACGTTCGACAACTGGGACCAGGACGTCACGGCCGCCGAGAGCAGGTACGCCGAGCAGGACCCGTCAGCCGTCGCCGATGAGCTGCGCGAGGCCGCGAGCTCGTACGCCCGTGGCTACGACACCGTCACCGAGCCGGAGTGGCAGCGGACGGGTCTGCGTTCCAACGGGTCGGAGTTCACGGTGCTGACGCTCGCGCAGTACGGCCTGCACGACCTGCGCCATCACCTCCACGACGTCGACGCGTCAGTCGCCGGCTGAGCCCGCGTCCGGGTCCTGCGCCTCGGACGCCTCGACCTCGTCCTCGGGCGGCGTCGCGGACTCCTCGGCGATCGCGGGCCGGTGCGTCTCGGCGTCGCTGTCGAGGGTGTAGTCGTCGCGCACCTTGTCCCACTCGTGCAGCTGGTCGGTGTCGACGTGCACCTTCAGCTCTTCTGAGATCTCACCGTCGGGCTGCGCGGGCGTCGGGTCGGACTCGTCGGCCATGGTGACTCCTGTGGTCTCGTGCGGTCGGTGTGCACGACCATCGGAGCACGAAAGGCGTCCGGAGGACAGAGCCTCTAGACTGGCGCGCGCCGGCGTGGGTGATGACCCGCGAGTTCCCAGAAGGGCGCGCCGGGTCGACCAACCACCACCGACAGGAGCTCTTTCACCATGTCGTTCGATCACAAGGTTCGCGACCTGAGCCTGGCCGAGGCCGGCCGGCACCAGCTGCGACTGGCCGAGCACGAGATGCCGGGCCTGATGTCGCTGCGCGCTGAGTATGCGGGTGAGGCGCCGTTGAAGGGTGCCAAGATCGCCGGCTCGCTGCACATGACCGTGCAGACCGCCGTGCTCATCGAGACGCTGACCGCTCTCGGCGCCGAGGTCCGCTGGGCCTCCTGCAACATCTACTCCACTCAGGACGAGGCCGCTGCCGCTGCGGTCGTCGGCCCCGACGGCACGCCCGAGGACCCCAAGGGCGTCCCGGTCTTCGCCTGGAAGGGCGAGACGCTCGAGGAGTACTGGGACTGCACCAACGAGATCCTCACCTGGCCCGGCGGCGAGGGCCCCAACATGATCCTCGACGACGGCGGCGACGCCACGATGCTGGTCCACAAGGGCCGCGAGTGGGAGGCCGCCGGTCAGGTGCCGCCCACCACCGAGGAGGACTCCGAGGAGTTCAGCGTCTTCAAGGCGCTCGTGCGCAAGGCCCTCGCCGAGGACCCGCAGAAGTGGACGAAGATCGCCGAGGGCATCAAGGGCGTCACCGAGGAGACCACCACCGGTGTCCACCGCCTGTACGAGCTCGCCAAGGCCGGTGAGCTGCTCTTCCCCGCGATCAACGTCAACGACTCGGTCACCAAGTCCAAGTTCGACAACAAGTACGGCTGCCGCCACAGCATGATCGACGGCCTCAACCGCGCCACCGACGTGCTCATCGGCGGCAAGGTCGCCGTCGTCGCGGGTTACGGCGACGTGGGCAAGGGCTGCGCCCAGTCGCTCGCGGGCCAGGGTGCACGCGTCGTCGTCACCGAGATCGACCCCATCTGCGCGCTGCAGGCCGCGATGGAGGGCTTCCAGGTCACCACGATGGACAAGGCCGTCGAGTACGGCGACATCTTCGTCACCACGACCGGCAACTTCGACGTCATCACCGCCGAGCACATGTCGAAGATGAAGAACAAGGCGATCGTGTCCAACATCGGTCACTTCGACAACGAGATCGACATGGCCGGTCTGGCCAAGATCCCGGGCATCACGAAGGTCGAGATCAAGCCGCAGGTGCACGAGTGGACGTTCTCCGATGGTCGGTCGATCATCGTGCTGTCCGAGGGTCGCCTGATGAACCTCGGCAACGCCACGGGCCACCCGAGCTTCGTGATGTCCAACTCGTTCGCCAACCAGACGATCGCCCAGATCGAGCTGTTCACCAAGGGCGACGACTACGTCCAGGACGGCAAGCCCGTCGTGGCGACGCTGCCCAAGCACCTCGACGAGAAGGTCGCCCGCGCCCACCTCGGTGCGCTGGGTGTCGAGCTCACCGAGCTGTCCAAGAAGCAGGCCGAGTACATCGGTGTCGACGTGGCCGGCCCGTACAAGCCGGAGCACTACCGCTACTGAGCCCTGCTGCTCCACGCACCGCCTGTACGCCGTCCGCTCACCCGAGCGGGCGGCGTACCTGCGTGGGGGCGGCGCATTTGCAGAGGGCTGTGTGAAAATGTGCCGCGACCCTTGGCGCGCCGATCGCGAGCCCGGGAAGCCCGGAGGGAAGGAACACCACGGTGAAGGGCCGCGTACTCGTCGTCGATGACGACCCCGCACTCGCCGAGATGCTCGGCATCATCCTGCACAGCGAGGGCCTGGAAGTCACGCACTGCGCCGACGGCAGCACCGCCGTCCAGGCTTTCCGCGACAGCAAGCCCGACGTGATCCTGCTCGACGTCATGCTGCCGGGCATCGACGGCATCGAGGTGTGCCGTCGTATCCGCGGCGAGTCCGGTGTCCCGATCATCATGCTGACCGCTCGCACCGACACCGTCGACGTCGTCGTCGGGCTCGAGTCGGGCGCCGACGACTACGTCAACAAGCCGTTCAAGCCGCAGGAGCTCGTCGCGCGCGTACGAGCACGGTTGCGTCGGGGTGACGAGCCCGAGCCCGAGCGCCTCGACGTCGGCGACCTGACCATCGACGTCGCCGGCCACACGGTCAAGCGCGACGGCACCCCGATCTCGTTGACGCCGCTGGAGTTCGACCTGCTGGTCGCGCTCGCGCGCAAGCCCTGGCAGGTCTTCACCCGTGAGGTGCTCCTGGAGCAGGTCTGGGGCTACCGCCACGCCGGTGACACCCGGCTGGTCAACGTCCACGTGCAGCGGCTGCGGTCCAAGATCGAGAAGGACCCCGAGCGCCCTGAGATCGTGCTGACCGTCCGCGGCGTCGGCTACAAGGCGGGTTCGAGCTAGGCCCATGTCGAGCACCGCAGGCTCTGACGGTGCCGCCCACCGGCAGGCGACGGCGGCCGAGCCGTCCTGGGAGCACCGCCTCCGGCTGGTGTCGATGCGCGCCCGCTGGCGGCTGGGCCGACTGCTGCGCAAGGTGCTGCGGCCCTGGCGTCGTTCTCTGCTCGTCCGGGTCATGACCGTGACAGTCCTGCTCGGGTCACTGGTGTCGTTCGCGCTCGGCACGTTCATGTACCAACGCATCGCCGACGGCCTGGTCGACGCCAAGATGGCCTCCGCCGAGCAGGACGCCTACGCGCGCCTGTCCGAGGCCCAGGACACGATCGACAGTGCGCCCAACACCGACCCCGACACGCTGCGGCAGGTCGCGCTCGACCTGTCGACCAAGCTGCGCGCGCCCGACGGCTCCCGCCAGGTCGTGCTGATCCCCGGCAGACAGCACAGCGGTGTCGGGGTCGGCAGCTTCAACTCCACGGGCGCCGACCTGCGCTGGGTGCCGCAGAAGATCCGCGACGCCATCCAGGACGACGACACCCACCAGCAGGCGACGATGACCCGGGTCACGACGCCGGTGAGTGCGGACGACCCGACTCCGGGCACGCGTACGGTCCCGGCGGTGGTGATCGGCTCGCGGGTCGAGCTGCTCACGGCCGGCGAGTACGACCTGTTCTTCATCTACCCGATGAACCAGGAGGTCAACACCCTCGACATCGTCCGCAACTCCTTCCTGCTCGGCGGCCTGCTACTGCTCGCGCTGCTCGGTGGGCTGGCGTTCATGGTCACCCGCATGGTCGTCGCGCCGGTGCGTTCGGCCCGCTACGTCGCCGAACGGCTCAGCGCAGGTGCGCTCAACGAGCGCATGCAGGTGCGCGGCGAGGACGACCTCGCGCGCCTCGCGACGTCGTTCAACGCGATGGCCGACAACCTGCAGCGGCAGATCCGTCAGCTCGAGGAGCTGTCCGAGGTGCAGCAGCGGTTCACCTCCGATGTGTCGCACGAGCTGCGGACCCCGCTCACCACGATCCGGATGGCCGGAGACCTCATCCACCAGAGCCGTGAGGCGTTCACGCCACCGGTCGCCCGGTCCTCCGAGCTGCTGCTGCGTGAGCTCGACCGGTTCGAGTCGCTGCTGGCCGATCTGCTCGAGATCAGCCGTTTCGACGCCGGAGCGGCGGCCCTGGAGGTCGAGGAGGTCGACCTGCGCGACGTCGTACGCCGGGTCCTGGAGGCCACCCGCACCATCGCCGACCGCAACGGGGTCCGCGTACGCCTGCAGGCTGCCGACCCGTGCCGGGCCGAGATGGATCAGCGGCGTGTCGAGCGGATCGTGCGCAACCTGGTGACCAATGCGCTCGAGCACGCCGAGGGCGGGCCGGTCGACGTGGTCGTCGGCGTCAACTCGACCGCCGTCGCGGTGTCGGTGCGCGACTACGGCGTCGGCCTGCGTCCGGGTGAGGCGTCGATGGTGTTCAACCGGTTCTGGCGGGCCGACCCCGCACGAGCCCGGACCACGGGTGGAACGGGTCTCGGGCTGTCGATCGCGCTCGAGGACGCCCGGCTGCACCGCGGTTGGCTGCAGGCGTGGGGCGAGCTGGGTGAGGGGTCCTGCTTCCGCCTGACGCTGCCGCTCACCACCTCCACCGCGATCTCGCGGTCGCCGACGCGGCTGGTCGACGAGGGGCGCGCCATCGAGCGCGGTGAGGACCCCACCGATGCCCGCCCGGCGATCGTCGTACGAGACACGGGTGGTGACCGATGAGACGCGTGCTCGGCGCGGTGCTGATCGCCGTGCTGGTGACCGGCTGCGGCGGCATCCCGGACCACTCCGGGGTGGTGCCGCGGCAGGAGATCGGCCGCGCACCCGACGAGCCGCAGGTCGACGTCCAGCCCGAGGTCCCGACGCCCGGCGGCACGCCGGCACAGATCGCGGCGGGGTTCGTCTACGCCCACACCGGCATCGATGACCGGCAGTCGACGGCGAAGGAGTTCCTCACTCCGGCGGCGGTGAAGGAGTGGAACCCCGACCAGGGCATCGCAGTTCTGCGCAACGGGTCGCTCGCCGTCGAGCAGCAGGGCACGCAGGTCACGGTCACCGCCACCGTCATCGCCACCGTGTCGGCCGACGGTCGGATGACCCAGCTGGTCCGGCCCACCGCCTCGACGCTGCGGCTCCCTCTGCAACGGGTGAGCGGTGAGTGGCGGGTGTCGTCGGTGCCACACGGCCTGGGGCTGTGGCTGACGTCGTCCAGCTTCGACAACCTCTACCAGCAGCGCACGATCTACTACGGCGCTGCCAACGAGCAGAAGGTCCTGGTTCCTGACCAGCGTTGGCTGCCCAAGCGCGGCAGCATCACCTCGATGACCAAGGCCGTGCTGTCGCCTCCGGCGCCGTGGTTCACCTCATCCGTACGCCGGTCGGTGCCTGCCAGCACGCAGCTGGTGGGTTCGGTGCCGGTGTCCTCGACCGGCGTGGCGACGATCTCCTTGTCCGAGGACGCGCTGCTGGCGGCGCCGCAGGACCGCGCGACCCTGTGGGCGGCGATGGTCGAGACGCTCAAGGACATCACGCAGGTGAGCCGCGTCGAGATCACCGTCAACGGTGCTCCGTTCCCTGCTCCCGGTGTGAGCGCCGACGCCTTGAGCGCCGACGACATCGGATACCGCGTGGTCGCGCCGGCCTACCAGTCGGTCATCGTGCGGGACGCCGACGGCCTGCACTGGGACGACCAGCGGCGCAACGACATCTCACGGCCTCAGCGTGGCCAGCCGGACCTCGGTGACCTCCCCGCGATCGGCACCAACTGGCACTGGCTCGCGGCCGACGGCAAGACCCAGGAGATCGCCGGCGTCTCGGGTGACAACCGGACGGTCGGCCGCTGGATCGGTGGCCGGCTGCACCAGGTCCCACCGTTCGGACGACAGCTGGTGCGACCGGCGTACGACGGTGTCAACGGACTGTGGGTCGCGGGCCAGTCGCTCGGCACGGACAACGCTGCGCCGGGCAAGCCGGCGGCCGCGGCGGGCCCGGCCACGATCTGGGTGATCAACACCCGCCGACCCGCAGTGAGCGTGCAGCCCGAGCCGATCGTCGTACCCGGGCTGGAGGGCAAGGACATCGTGTCGGTGGCCGTGGCGCCCGACGGACAGCGCGCGGCGCTCGTGCTGCGCGACCGCACGACCCAGGCGACGGTCGTGCAGGTCTACGGTGTCGTGCGCGACCGTGACGACCAGGCCGTGCGGCTCACCACCCCGCGTGCGCTCAACGCCTCGATCCTGGCTGCCTCCGACGTCAGCTGGATCGACGGCACCACGGTCGCGGTCCTCGGGCGGGTCAGCTCCGACCCCGGGGTCGTGCAGCCGGTGCGGGTGCCTCTCAACGACACGGCCGAGGCGCTGGGCGCGGTGCCGGGTGCGCAGCAGGTCGTGGGTGGCACCGCGTCGCAGTTCAGCATGGCCGTCATCACCAACCGCAACACCATCGTGACCCGGCGAGGCAGCTCGTGGGACGCGATCGCCGAGGGCTCGGACCTGGTCGTCCCGGCGCCCTAGCGGTCCACATCCCTGGCCAGCCGACCCGGGCGTCCACAAGGCTGCCCGCGGCGATGGCTGCCGACGCCCGTCCTGCGCTGAGGTGGGAACCATGACGGCGCTGACCCACGCTCTGCTCGACCTGGTGCTGCCGGTGCGGTGCGCCGGGTGTGACGTGTCGGGAGAGCCCTGGTGCGCGTCCTGCCGCGGCGAGGTGGTGCGGCTCCGGCAGACCCCCGCGCGTCGTACCTGGCCCGACCCGTGTCCGCCGGGCTTCCCGCCGACGTGGGCGGCGACGTCGTACGACGGGCCGGTGCGGGCGGCCGTCGTCGCTCACAAGGACGGCGGACGGGTCGACCTGCTGGACCTGCTCGCGGCGTGGTGGTGCGACGCGGCCGCGACCGCGCTGGAGGCCGACGACCTCACCCGTTCGGCGCTGCGACGTGGCGAGCGGGTGCTCGTCGTGCCCGCGCCGTCCTCGGGCCGCTCGGTGCGTGAGCGTGGCCGCGACCCGTGGGCCGAGGTCGTCGAGCAGGCCACGCGCGGCCGTTCCGGGCTCGTGGCGAGCAGCGTGCTGCAGCAGGTCGGCCGCGTGCGAGACCAGGCGGGCCTGAGCGCCGCTCAGCGCTGGGCCAACCTCGAGGGAGCGGTTCGCGTACGCCGTGGAGCGTCCGTCGACGGGGCGACCTGCCTGCTCGCCGATGACGTGGTGACCACGGGCTCGACGCTCACCGAGGCGGCCCGCGCGCTGCATCATGCGGGCGCGCACCGCGTGGTCGCGGTGGTGCTGGCGGCCACCCCTCGGACGGTCGGCGCGATCCGTAGACGGCGCGGGGACGGTCGTCTACCGTGACTCTATGGAGCACCTGCTGCCCACGCAGCGCCTGGTGCGTCGAGCCCATCTCGGCTCCGCGCCAGCGTCTCCCGCCGAGTGCCCACCCTCCGCTCGACCTGGGGGTGATGCCGATTCCTGACCGGGCCTGAGCAGCCCGCTGATCTGCATCACCGACTTCAGGAGGTTGTCCATGGAGATCACCGTCACGGGACGTCACGCGACTGTCCCCGACCGGTTCCGCCGCCACATCGAGGGCAAGCTGGCCAAGGTGCCACAGCTCGACCCGAGGGTCACCCGGTGTGACGTCGTCCTGACTCACGAGGCCAACCCGCGCCAGGCCAAGGAAGCCGAGCGCATCGAGATCACCTGCCGGGCCAAGCGCACCGTCATCCGCGCCGAGGCCAGCGCTGACGACGAGTACGCCGCGCTCGACCTGGCCATGAGCCGCATCCTGGAGCGTCTGCGCCGCCAGCACGACAAGCGTCGTGTGCACCGCGGCCGGCACCAGCCGATCTCCGTCGCCCAGGCCACCGCTGATCTGCCCACCCACGAGCTCGGAGCCTCACCGGACGGCGAGGGCGAGCCGTTGCCCGACCACATCGTCAAGGTCGGCGGCGACGAGGACTGCCCGGTGCGCCTGCGCGAGAAGGTCCACTCGACGCACCCGATGAGCGTCGATGAGGCGCTCAGCCAGATGGAGCTGGTCGGACACGACTTCTACCTCTACGAGGACGCCGAGACCGGCAAGGCGAGCGTCGTCTATCGTCGTCGAGGTTGGTCTTACGGAGTCATCCAGCTCGAGGTCGACCGAGACAGCGCCGTGAGCCCGGACAGCGATCCCGTCCGCGTCGCGCGCAGTGGTCCGGACGCTGTGCCGGGGCGGGCCGCTGCGAGGGCCGAGTCCGCCTGAGCCACACCTTCCGCCGGGGGTGAGGTCGCAGACCAGCCCCCGGCGGAAGGAGTCCGCCCGTGAGCGCCGAGCCACGCCCGATCCGTGTCATGGTCGTCGAGGACTACGGCATCTACCGGCGCGGCATCGCGGTCGTCCTCGACCTCGAGCCCGACATCGACGTGGTCGGCGAGGCCGAGTCCGCTGAGCAGGCGATCCCGATGGCACGCGAGCTGGCGCCCGACGTCGTGCTGCTGGACATCTACCTGCCCGGTGAGAGCGGGATCGCCGCCTGCGGGCAGATCAAGGCCGCCTCGCCAGGCTCGCAGGTGCTGATGCTGACCGCCTCGGACGTCAACGACGACCTGGTCGCCGCGATCAAGGCCGGCGCGACGGGCTATCTCCTCAAGGACGTCGGCCCCGACGACCTCGCCGGCGGCATCCGTGCGGTCCACGGCGGGCAGCCGCTGCTGTCCCCGTCGCTGGCGTCGGTGCTGCTCGGAGAGTTCACCGACCTCGTACGCACCGCGCCATCCGCCGCCGCGGGCTCGGCCCCGGAGTCCTCGGTGCCCGTGCTCACCGACCGCGAGCGCGAGGTGCTCGCGCTGGTGGCCCGCGGCTGGAGCAACCGCACGGTGGCCGATGAGCTCTACATCTCCGAGAACACCGTCAAGAACCACATGCGCAACATCCTCGAGAAGCTCCAGCTCAGCTCTCGGATGGAAGCCGCGATGTACGCCATCCGCAACAACCTGGTCGACGACCCCGACGGGGTCTGAGGCGGTTCAGCCGTCCCCGTCGTCGGCGAGCAGGTCGAACCGCAGCAGACCGACGTACGACCCGTCGCCCAGCGGTTCGGCGCGACGGTCGGTGCCGACATGGGCGAACCCCAACCGACGGGGCACGGCCGCCGACGCCTCGTTGCCCTCGGCGACGTTGAGGGTGAGCCGCCGCAGCCCGAGGCCGCCGTCCTCGACCGCGACGAACGCGTGGCGTACGGCGAGAGTCGTCGCCTCGGTGACGACACCGCGTCCGCGCACGTCAGGATGGACCCAGTAGCCGATCTCGGCCGAGGTCGGGTCGAGCCCGTCCAGGCCCATCAACGAGATCGCGCCGATCGCGATGTCGGTCGCCGGGTCGGAGATGCACCAGCCGACCGTGGCTCCCGCCCGGGCCTTGTCCCGCATCATCTGCACGTAGCCGTGCGCCGACTCCGGCGTGTACGGGTCGGGCAGCCCCGAGAGCCAGTGCCGCGTGACCGGGTCGCTGCACGCCTCGACGATGCGTGGTGCGTCGGCGTCCCGCCAGGGGCGCAGGCGTACGCGCTCGCCGTCGACGACCGCGACGTCGAGACCGGGGGAGGGGGCGTCGTCCTGCTGGGCGCGCCAGGAGTCGGCGAGCAGCTCGAAGAACGTGCCGTCCGCCAACGAGCCGTCCGCTCGTGCGAACGCCTGATGATCGGCACCCCAGCGCTGAAACCCGTTGTGCTCCAACAGCTTTTGCGACGCGACGTTCTCCGCGTCGGTGGCTGCGTGCAGGCGGTGCAGGCCGAGGCCTTCCTCGGCGACGGGGGCGAAAGCGTGCTCGAGCACCGCCGGGATCGCCTCCTGCAGCACGCCGGCGCCGCGTGCGTCGGCGTACAGCCAGTACCCGATCTCGGCGTTGCCGGGTGCGCCCGCGCCGATCTCGAAGAGCATGAGCGCGCCGAGCGGTGCGTCGGTCGCCTCGTCGGCGATGCACCACTTCACGACCGCGCCGAGGTCGCGCATCCGCTCACCGCGCTCGTACCACGCGTCGTACGTCGCTGCGTCGGGCTGGGCGCCGGCCGGCATGAACCGCAACGAGTCGCGGTCGAGGTCCTGCTCAGGCCGCGGTCGGTCGTCGGGTCGCCACGGTCGCAGCCGCAACCGCGTCGTCTCGAGCACAGGTACGACGGCCGGCTCGATGGTCTGCGCCACCCGGTCGTCGCTCGCGAGCAGCTCGAACGAGATCGCCCCGCTCGCCGGTCGGTCGTCGTGGGCGATCACCTCGCGCTCGGTGGAGGCCTGCCGGAACCCCGCCCGGCGAAGCGCCCGCTGTGAGGCGCGGTTGCCCTCGTCGGTGCCCGCCCACAGCCGGTGCAGACCCAGGCCGCTGAGCCCGGCGTCGTCGGTGCGGTCGGCGAACGCGTGCGGCGCCAGGAGTGCGAGGGCGTCCTGCACGGCGCCTCGGCCGCGTGCGTGGGTGTGCAGCCAGTAGCCGATCGTGCCGCTGCCTCGGGTGAAGTCGCGGTCCAGGTGCTGCACCTGGATGCCGCCGAGCGGCTCGTCGGTGGTGGCGTCGGCGATGCACCAGAACACGCCCTGGCCCACTGACATCCGCTCCAGGCGCTGCTCCCGCCACGCGGTGAACCCCTCGGGTGTCGGCTGCATGCCCTCGTTGAACCGCTCGGCCACCTCGTCCGGGACGACGGACGGTGCGTCGTCCTCGCGCCAGGGCCGGAGGCGTACGCGGTCACCCTCGAGAACGGCAGCCTCCCACCAGGGGTGACGCGGAGTCCGTGGCTCGTCGCGGTGCAGCGAGCCCGTCCACGCGTCGCCGCGCTCACCGAGCCCGTTGACCAGGGACTGGCGCTGCATGCCGTCGCGACGGAACCCGTTGGCCCACGCCACCCGCCAGGACGCGAGGTTGCCGACCATGGCCCGCCACACCATCACGTCGACGGCGTCGTGCGCGAAGGCCCAGTCGATGATCAGCCGGGCCGACCGGCCGGCGATGCCGCGGCCGCGGACGTCCGGGTGCAGCCCGAAGCCGATGTCACCGACGCCTGCCCCCGTGACCTGGTAGTTGATCGTCCCGGCGAACTGCCCGTCGACCTCGACCGCCCACCACCGGCCGGCCCCGTCCTCCCAGTCGGAACGGATGACCTGCAGGAAACCGCGGGCGTGCGACGCGTCGTACGGCATCGGTACGGTGGTCCACCGCTGCGACCGAGGATCGTTGACCTGCTCGACCAAGCGCTCGACGTCGGCAGGCCGGTGGTCGCGCAGCGTGACCGGACCGTCGGTCAGGGTGGGTACGACATCGGGGAACGTCGGCGCTCGCATGGCCTCACCCAAGCAACAATGGCCTGCGGTCTCAACGGACATACGGCGCGCCGACGGCCGGCACTCAACCTTGTCGCGGGCTGCTGCGTCCTTGACGTCATGAAGCCGCACGGGGAGGTCCGGTGAAGCCCGAGGACGAGGCCGACTTCGTCGCGTTCGTGACGGCCTCGTCACCGCGGCTGCTCCACCTCGCGTGGCTCAGCTGCGGCGACCCGCATCTGGCGCAGGAGCTCGTGCAGGAGACCTTCGAGCGCGTCTACGTGCGCTGGGGCCGCGTCGGCTCGGACAACCCGCTCGCCTACAGCAGGCGCGTGCTCATGAACCTGCGCACGGATCGGTGGCGACGGCGCCGCAAGGAGACGCTGTCCTCGGACGGCGCGGTGCCCGAGTCCGCCGTGGGTGCGGACGAGCACCGTCGCGCGGAGGACCGCGACCTGCTGGTTCGCCTGCTGCGTGACCTCCCGCCACGCGAGCGTCAGATCGTGGTCCTGCGCCACTACGACGACATGTCCGAGCGCGAGGTGGCCGAGGCACTCGGGGTCAGCCTCGGGACGGTGAAGAGCTCGGCCTCTCGGGGGCTCGCGACCATGCGCGCCGCACTCACCCAGATCCAGGAGGTATGACGATGGAGCACTCGGACGATCTGGATCTGGTGACGCTCGTACGCGACACCCCTGCGCCGCCGATGACGATCGACCCCGACCGTGTCCGCTCGCGTGGACGTCGGCGAGCCAGACGGCGCCGGGCCGTGCAGATCGGGGTTACAGCGGCCGTGGCGGGTGTCCTCGTCGGACTCGCCCTCCAAGGGCCACCGATCTCTGCGGACCGGGGCACGTTCCCGGCCGCCTCGTCGTCGACCGTGGTCGACGATCGCCCGTACAGCTTCTTCGGGTCCATGCCTGCAGGGCTCCCGCGTGACCAGGTGGAGTTCGGCAGCAACGAGCCCCAGGACGTCGACTCCACGAACCCGACCGAGCGGCTGAGCGCTCAGCGCTACCAGGTGCGTGAGAGCAGCACGGGCGCCCTCACCGTCGTGCGTGCCGGCTCGGGTCGCGCGCTGAAGGAGGTGGCCCGGCTGAAGGGCGGAGTCGTCCAGCTGACCGACGGCGAGCGCACCATCGTGGTGGCGCCGGTGCCGTCGGCCACCACGGGCTTCGATCCCGTCTCGACGTCAGAGGCCGACTTCACCAGCGCCACCACGGTCGGAGCAGTCCTGCCCTCAGGGCGCAGGGTGGCGGTGTCGGACAGTCCGCTCCTCGTCGGGCGGCTGACCGCGGTCCGGTGGTTCACCAGCACGGGCGAGGTGCGTTCGAGCACGGGGGAGCGGGCCGGAGTCGCGCGCGTTCCGGGTGGTTTCGTCTACGCCTTCGCGAGCGACCCGACGCGGTTCGGCACGTTCATGGCCAGCGGGGTCGGCATGCAGGAGGCCCCGGTCGACGCGTTCGCCTCGGAGCAGACCTCCGGCGGGTCGCCGGACGGGACGGCGGCGCCGGTCACGACGTACGCGCTCGCGCTCCCGCGGGGAGCGACGGACCTGACGGTGATCAGCGACGGTACGCCGCTGCCGGTTCGCCCCCGGGTGCAGCCTCTCGCCGGCACTCCGCTGGACGCTGTCACCTTCGAGATGACCGAGCAGGGCGGCGAGGTGGCGGCACCTCCGACCCGGTCGATCACCTGGAAGGACGCAGCGGGGCGCCCACAGACCCGCCCGCTGCAGTCCGGGTGAGCCCGGGAACCCCGGTCCGGCGTGACTCGCTGGAAGGAACGACTACCCTAGGTGGGTCTGTCCTGTGTGCAGCATCACGACGTGCTGCGCCCGGGGCACGTCGTCATCCGGCCGGCAGCGCGTACGTCGACCGGGATGCCAACCGCAAGCGTCGCCCCACCGGCGCAACGACCAGGAGTCCTGCGTGCCCAAGATCGTCGAGAAGGTACTGCGTGCTGGCGAAGGCCGCCTTGTCAAGAAGCTGGAGGGCATCGCCGAGCAGGTCAACATCCTCGAAGAGGACTTCCAGAAGCTCACCGACGACGAGCTGAAGGCCGAGACCGCGAGCTTCAAGAAGCGCCTCAAGAACGGCGAGACCCTCGACGACCTGCTGCCCGAGGCCTTCGCCGCGGTCCGCGAGGCCAGCGTGCGCACCATCGGCAAGCGGCACTTCGACGTCCAGGTCATGGGCGGTGCCGCCCTGCACATGGGCAACGTGGCCGAGATGAAGACCGGTGAGGGCAAGACGCTCGTCGCGACGCTCCCGTCGTACCTCAATGCGCTCTCGGGCAAGGGCGTGCACGTCGTCACCACCAACGACTACCTCGCCGAGTACCAGTCCGAGCTGATGGGCCGCGTGCACCGTGCGCTCGGCCTCGAGACCGGCGTGATCCTGGCCTCCATGACGCCCAAGCAGCGTCGTGCCGAGTACGCCAAGGACATCACCTACGGCACCAACAACGAGTTCGGCTTCGACTACCTGCGCGACAACATGGCCTGGTCACAGGACGAGCTGGTGCAGCGCGGCCACAACTTCGCGATCGTCGACGAGGTCGACTCGATCCTCATCGACGAGGCCCGCACCCCGCTGATCATCAGCGGTCCGGCCGACGAGGCCACCAAGTGGTACGTCGAGTTCGCCAAGATCGTCCAGCACCTCAGCCGCGCCAAGAAGGACCGCGACAACAAGGTCGTCCCCGGCAGCGGCGACTACGAGGTCGACGAGAAGAAGAAGACCGTCGGTCTGCTGGAGTCGGGCATCGAGAAGGTCGAGGACCTGCTCGGCATCGACAACCTGTACGAAGCGCACAACACGCCCCTGATCGGCTACCTCAACAACGCGATCAAGGCCAAGGAGCTGTTCAAGCGCGACAAGGACTACGTCGCGGTCAACAACGAGATCATGATCGTCGACGAGCACACCGGCCGCATGCTGTCCGGTCGTCGCTACAACGAGGGCATGCACCAGGCGATCGAGGCCAAGGAAGGCGTCGAGATCCAGAACGAGAACCAGACGCTCGCGACGGTCACGCTGCAGAACTACTTCCGCATGTACTCCACGCTCTCGGGGATGACCGGTACGGCCCAGACCGAGGCCGCCGAGCTGTACCAGATCTACAAGCTGGGTGTGGTGTCGATCCCGACCAACCGCCCGATGGTCCGCAAGGACCAGGCCGACCTCGTCTACCGCACCGAGGAGGCCAAGTTCCGCGCCGTGGTCGACGACATCGCCGGCCGCCACAAGGAGGGCCAGCCCGTCCTGGTCGGCACCACCAGCGTCGAGAAGAGCGAGCGCCTCTCGGAGATGCTCAAGCGCAAGGGCATCCCGCACGAGGTGCTCAACGCCAAGTACCACGAGCGCGAGGCCGCGATCGTCGCGCAGGCCGGCCGCAAGGGCGCCGTCACGGTGTCCACCAACATGGCCGGTCGAGGCACCGACATCATGCTCGGTGGCAACCCCGAGTTCATGGCTGTCGCGACGCTGAAGAACAAGGGCCTGGACCCCGAGGAGACGCCGGAGGAGTACGAGGCGCAGTGGGACGAGGCGCTCGCGCGCGCTGAGAAGTCGGTCGCCAAGGCTCACGACGAGATCCAGGAGCTCGGGGGCCTGTACGTCCTCGGCACCGAGCGGCACGAGTCGCGCCGCATCGACAACCAGCTGCGCGGTCGTGCCGGTCGTCAGGGCGACCCCGGCGAGAGCCGCTTCTACCTGTCGCTGCAGGACGACCTGATGCGTCTGTTCAACGCCGCGATGGTCGACCGGTTCATGCAGACCGCCAAGATCGAGGACGAGGTCCCGATCGAGTCCAAGATGGTCAGCCGCTCCATCCAGAGCGCGCAGAGCCAGGTCGAGGCGCAGAACTTCGAGATCCGCAAGAACGTCCTCAAGTACGACGACGTCCTCAACCGTCAGCGCGAGGTCATCTACGACGAGCGCCGCCGGGTGCTCGAGGGCGAGGACCTCGAGGACCAGATGCGCTACTTCGTCAACGACACGATCGACGCCTACGTCCACGGTGCGACCGACGAGGGCTTCGTCGACGAGTGGGACCTCGACCAGCTGTGGGAGGCGCTGCGCCAGCTCTACCCGGTCGCCATCACCCCCGACGAGGTCGAGGAGGAGGTCGGCGGCCGCGCGGGCCTGACGGTCGAGCTGCTCCAGGAAGAGCTGCGCTCGGACGCCCAGCACGCCTACGACGCCCGCGAGGCCCAGCTCGGCGACCGCGTCGCGCGTGAGGTGGAGCGGCGGGTGGTCCTGTCCGTGCTCGACCGCAAGTGGCGTGAGCACCTCTACGAGATGGACTACCTCAAGGAAGGCATCCACCTGCGTCAGATGGCTCAGCGTGACCCGCTGGTCGAGTACCAGCGCGAGGGCTACCAGATGTTCGACGCGATGAACGACGCGATCAAGGAGGAGTCGGTCCAGTACTTCTTCCACGTCGAGGTCGACCCCGCCGAGGTCGAGTCGTCGCTGCCGGCGAGCAAGCCGAAGATGCAGCTGAGCGCTCCCGGCGAGGACGGTCAGGCCCACCAGCGCGAGGTCGACGACGAGGGCCGGGTGCTCGATGAGGACGCCTCGTTGCCGCGCCGTGAGCGCCGCGCCCGCGCCAAGGCCGACAAGAAGTCGGGCGGCTCCAGGTCCAGGAGCAAGGCCAAGGCCAAGAGCCGCTGATCGTCGTACGACGACCGCACAGGGCCGGGTCCCGGAGTCATCTCCGGGACCCGGCCCTTCGTCGGTCTGCCGCGCTCAGCCGATGACGAGCTCGGTGACCAACCACCGGCCGTCGGCGCCGTTGAGGCGCATCGCGACCGCGCGTACGCGCTCGTCGAGGACGACCACCGCGGCGACCTCGGCGACGCCGTCCACCGGCTCGTCCACGCGCAGCCGTCTGACCTGGGTGCGCTGCACGGCGGCACCTCGACGCTGAGAGACGCGGTGCCGGCGTACGACGCGAGCGTGGACGTCCGCAGTCATGCACCGCGTGAGCTGATGCGGTGCGCGTGCTCCGCTGATGGATTCCAGGGTGGCGGCGAGGACCTGGCGAGCCCATGCCGTCGGGTCGGGGAGATCCGCGCGCCCGGTCGCCTGGGGCCCGAAGTACGGGTCGGCATCGGGCCGGCGGAAGTCGATCGCCAGCGTGCCCTGGACAGCAGCCGGCACGGCCCGCGGGCGGTGCCCGCGTCGAGGAGCCCGCTCGAACAGCTGCCGCACGGCTGCGTCGTCGAGAGCGGGTGGTTCGACCTCGCGGACGGGACGCAGCGTGACGGGCCGGGCGCAGGTGCGGGCGGCGGTGACGGTCATCGCAGAGCTCCTTCGGGAATGCGCAGGGTCTGTCCGACCTGCAGGACGTTGGGATCAGCGCCGATCACGACGCGGTTGGCGGCGTACCAGCGGGGCCATTCCTCGGCGACCCGTGCGGCGTCGGCGTCGTCACCGAGGTGTCGTTCGACCAGGGACCACAGGTCGTCGCCGCGGTGCACGACGATCTCGCCCGCCGGCGCGTCGCCCGCGCACCCGGCGAGCAGCCGGACGTGCTCGGCGCCGTGGGCCCGGACGGCGGCAGGGCGGGTGGGAGTCCAGCCCGGGACGGGTGCACCCTTCGGGCACTCCGCCGTCGGCTCGCTGGTGCTGCCGAACGACGGCGCGGGTGCGGCTGCGTCCGATGGTGGCGTGATCCCGAACGACGGCACCGGTGCCGGCGCGTCGACCTGGCTGACGACCGCGACCGGATCGGGTGAGGAGGCGGCCTGGGCCGGTCCCGAGCCGAGAGCGGTCAGCGCCAGGAGCAGACCGGTGACACGCATCGACAGATCGGGCGCGAGGTGCCAGGGGAGGACCACCGCATCACGAGGTGCGGTGCGCCGCGGCCGGAGCAGCTCGACCGCGCAGGCGAGCAGCAGGACGACACACCACATCAGCGCCAGGACCATCACGGCGAGCGCGACAGCGGTGACCGCCTCGTCGAGCCGCACGGTGCGTTCTCCGGTGAGCTCGACGATCAGCGTGCGGAGTGCGCGGGCAGCGAGCACGGCGGCGCCGGCAACCGCTGCTGCGGCGAGCAGGCCGAGCAGGCCCGCTCGATGGCGATGAGCCCTGCGGACTCGCCGTGGCGTGTCAGTGGAGCGTTGCATGCGTCCCCCGGTGCGGTTCGTTATCGATGACTGCACATTAATGACGTTTGATGTCATCTGTCTACCGTTAGTGACGCATCGATGCTGTCGGCGCATGGGAATGCGGGCTCTAGGATGCGGCTGTGCGCTGGCAGGACCTGTTCGCTGATCTCGAAGGACAGCTGCGCCACTCCGAGCTGCGCGACCGCGATGCCGAGGTGGCCGACCGCACTCGTCGCGAGCGCGCGACGATCGGCTGGCTCGACCGCGCCGCCATGTCGGTCGGCGCCCCGATCACGGTCAGCACTCCCGCCGGACCGGTGGCGGGCAGGCTCGACGACCTCGGTCAGGACTGGCTGCTGCTGGAGGAGACCGGCCGGCGTACGGCGCTCGTGCCCGTGCATGCGGTGACGTCCGTGACCGGGCTGGCCGCGCACGCCGACGCGGGCGAACGCCTCGGGCGTCGGTTCGGACTGACGGTCGCCCTGCGCGCGATCAGCCGCGACCGGGCGGCGGTCGTGATGCACGACCTGTGGGGCGGCAGCGCCACCGGCACCATCGACCGCGTCGGTGCCGACCACGTCGACCTCGCCGAGCACCCCGCCGACGTCGTACGCCGGCCGGGCAGCGTCACCGGCGAACGGGTGCTGCCGTTCGGGTCGCTCGCCGTCGTACGCCGGGCGTGAGCCTCAGGCGTCGATCTCGTCGTCGGCGAAGGCGTTGCTCTCGACCTGCTGGCGCGTCTGGGCGTAGGCCCGCTGGATGTAGTTCTCCAGCTCAGCGGTCTCGACGCGCCAGCTGTTGCCGACCTTGATCGCCGGCAGCTCACCGCTCTTGACCAGGTTGTAGGCCTGCCGAGAGGAGATGTTCAACGTCTCGGCGACGTCGGCGATCTGCACAAAGCGCGGCACGGCTGCTCCTACGGGGTGTACGCGGGTCGGTCCCCAGCCTGACGCATGAGCGCGAGCCGTGCATCACGCGCTGTGGACAACCGCCGACGCTAGCACTGCGTGGGCCGCAGCCTGTGGACGACCGGCGCGCGGTTCATGACCATTTCTTTACCCTCGCGATCGGACCGTCCGCCGCTGTGGCGGGCCACCATGTGGTGCCGCTGCGGACGCAGCCGCGCAGACGAGGAGGAGCAGGTGGGGGACACACGCGAACGATCGGCCGACGGAGCACTTCCGAGGCCGACCGCGCAACGGCTGCAGAAGCCGTCCTGGCGTGACAGCCGCCTCGTGGTGGGTGTGCTGCTGATCGCGCTGGCGACGGTCGCCGGCGCCACGGTGATCCAGCGTCTGGACGACTCGGTCGAGGTGCTCGTGGCCACGCGGTCGCTCGTGCCCGGGCAGCCGATCACCGGCGACGACGTGCGCACCGTCCGGGTTCGGCTCGACGACTCGAGCACCTACGTCTCGGCGGCCAAGGCGCTCCCGGCGGGCCGGGTGACGCGCGAGATCCGGGCCGGTGAGCTGTTGCCGCGGTCTGCCGTCGGCACCGCAGCGCAGGTCGACGTCAAGGCCGTGTCGGTGCGGGTCGACGCCTCGCTCGCGGCCACCCTCGTCGAGGGGTCCGTCGTCGACGTCTGGGTCAGCACCAAGAAGGACGCTGCCGGAGTCGCGAGCTACAACAAGCCGCAGCGGATGGTCGAGCGTGCGGTCGTGTCGTTGGTCCCGAGCGACGAGGGCAGGTTCGGGGTCGGCTCCGGGCAGGACGCCGCCGTGCATGTCCTCGTGCCCACCGCCAAGGTCCCCGACGTCATCGGCGCCGTCAACACCGACGCCCGGCTCACGCTCGTCCCGACAGCCGGATCGCCCCTGCGGAACCCGTCATGACCGTCACCGTCCTCACCGCGGTCAGCGTGCACCTCGAGGCGGAGGTCGCCACCCGTGTCGAGGCGGCATCGGGCACGCGTCTCGTACGCCGGTGCGCCGATGTCGAGGACCTCCTCGCCGCAGGCGCGGCGCGGGTCGCTCGTACGGCTGTGATCAGCGCCGATCTGCCCCAGCTGGACCGCACGGTCGTCGCCGACCTGCGGGCTGCCGGCGTCCTGGTCGTCGGTGTGTTCGCCGAGGGAGCCGAGGACGACCAGCGGCGCCTGCGCCAGCTCACCGTCGAGCGCCTGATCTCTGCCGGTGCGCCTGCGGGCGACTGGTCGGACGTCCTCACGCCGCCGTCCGACGACGCGGACGGCGACCAGAACCCGCGTCGAGTGGTGCCCGATCCCGGCGACCCCACCGACACCGACATCGATGCGGCGATCAGCCGAGAGCTGCTCGGCGAGCAGCGGCCCGTGCTGCGACCGCTCACGGGTGCATCGGTTCTCCCAGCACCTTCGGAGCCGGCCGCTGACGTGCGGGTCGCGCTGCCACGCGCTCAGTCGTCCGAGCCCTCCCCACCGCACCGGGTCGTGGCCGTCTGGGGCCCGACGGGTGCCCCCGGACGCACCACCGTGGCCGTCAACCTCGCCGCTGAGATGGCTCGTCTCGGCCGCACCGTCGTCCTGGTCGACGCCGACACCTACGGCGCGTCCGTCGCCCAGCACCTGGCTCTGCTCGACGAGGCACCCGGCGTCGCAGCCGCGGCGCGGCTCGCCGACGCTGGTGTCCTCGACCAGCCCCGGCTCGCGTCGATCGCACCCGAGGTCGCACCAGGGTTTCGGGTGCTGACCGGGCTGCCGCGCGCCGACCGCTGGCCCGAGCTGCGCGAGGACGCGTTCGTCGAGGTGCTCGCGCAGTGTCGGACGCTGGCTGATGTCACGGTGGTCGATGTCGGCTTCTGCCTCGAGGAGGACGAGGAGCTCAGCTACGACACGCGGGCGCCACGCCGCAACGCCACGACCACGGCGGCGCTGCGCGTGGCCGACGACGTGCTCGCGGTCGGGGCCGCCGATCCCGTCGGCCTGCAACGTCTCGTACGCGGCCTGGACGAGCTGCGCGCCTTCACAACGACTCCGCACGTGGTCGTCACCAAGGTGCGGTCGGCGGCCGTCGGCGGATCGCCCGAGCGACGGGTCCAGGAGGCACTCGACCGGTTCGCCGGTGTCGGGGCGGTCGTCACCGTGCCGGACGACCGGGCCGCGCTGGACGCCGCGATGCTCGCGGGGCAGACCTTGGCCGAGGCCGCACCCGGCTCCGCCGCCCGGCGCGCGATGGCCACGCTCGCAGGGGACCTCGTCGGCGTCGACGTGGTGCTCCGGCGCCGACGGCCGCTGCGTCCACGGCGCGGACGGAGCGTCGAGCCGGTCTGACGATGGCAGGATGGCGGCCGTGGTCGAACGCATGAGCTCGCTGGACTCCTCCTTCCTCTACCTGGAGGACCGCACGACGCCGATGCACGTCGGCAGCGTGCTCATCTTCAGCCAGGCCGACGACGGCTTCGACTACGACCGCCTGGTCAGCCTGGTCACGAGCCGCATCGCCTACGTCCCGCGCTACCGCCAGCGCGTGCGTGAGATGCCCGGCGGCTTGCTCAACCCGGTCTGGGTCGACGACCCCGAGTTCGACGTCACCTACCACGTACGACGCTCGGCGCTTCCGCGACCCGGCACGATGGCCCAGCTCGAGGAGTTCGTCGGACGCATCGAGGCCCGCGGGCTCGACCGCCACCGACCCCTGTGGGAGATCTACCTCGTCGAGGGGCTGCAGGACGGGCGTTTCGCGATCGTCACCAAGACCCACCAGGCCCTGGTCGACGGCGTCCACGCGATCGACATCGGCCAGGTCATCGTCGACGCCGACGCCGACTCCGGTGCGCCCGTGCCCTACACCTGGCGCGCCGAGCGCGAGCCGAGCAGCGTCGAGCTCGTGGCGCACGCCGCGTTCGACGCCGTACGGCGACCCACCTCGCTCGTCGGCACGGTGCGTTCGGGTGTGCGCGACACCGGTCGGATCGCGAGCCGGATCGCCTCACGCGTCGGTGGGGTGGTCCAGACCGTGGCGCGGTCGGCAGCGCTGCCGGCGCCGGCGAGCCCCCTCAACCGTGAGGTGGGCGCGCACCGCCGCTTCGTGATGGTGTCGACCGATCTCAAGGACTACCAACGCATTCGACGCCGGGTGTCGAAGTCGCGCGGCGCGGTCGACGTGACGGTCCACGACGTCATCCTCGCCACCATCACCGGTGGTCTGCGCTCGTGGCTGCTCACGCGCGGCGAGTCCATGACGACCGGCGAGAGCATCCGGGCGATGGTGCCCGTGAGCACCCAGGTCGACGGCGCCGAAGGCGGCGCCGGCAACGTCACGCCATGCTTCGTCGACCTGCCCGTCGGTGAGGCCCGCCCGACGATGCGACTGCACCAGGTGGCCTACTCCATGCAGCAGCAGATCGAGCGCGGGCAGGGCGTCGGAGCCTCGACCCTCGCGGGGATCGCCGGCTTCGCCCCGCCCACCTTGCACTCGCTCGGCGCGCGGCTCGGCAGCGCCATGTCACGACGGATGTTCAACCTGGTCGTGACCAACGTGCCGGGCCCCCAGCAGCCGCTCTACGCCGCCGACGCGCTGATGACGGCGTCGCACCCCGTCATCCCGCTGGCCAAGGGGCAGGCGCTCGCGATCGGGCTGACGTCGTACGACGGCGGCGTCTACTTCGGTCTCAACGCCGACCGCGATGCGATGCCCGACGTCGACGTGCTCGGCCAGTGCCTGGTCGACGCCCTGGAAGAGCTGCGTGAGGACAAGGAGGTACTCGCATGAACACCACCACCCGTGTCTACCTGCCGGTGACCGCTGACGACCTGGCGGCGCTCGACGAGCGGCGTGAGCTGCCGGGCCCGACCCGTGAGGCGTACGCCGTCACGGCCGCCGTCCTGCGCGCCCAGCCGCACGAGGACCCCGAGGTTCTCGAGTACGGCGCCCTGCAGGACGCCGCGCTCGCATCGGGTGCCGGGGGAGTGCGCATCGTCGTGGCTGCCGCTGACCTCGAGCAGCCCGTCGTGCGTGAGCCTGACGAAGGCATCGAGACGGCGGTCGTGGTCGACGGTGCCGTCGCCCTGCCGCGCATCGTGAGCCTGCACGTCGGAGACGTCGGCGCCGACACCTCGGGCGAGGAGGACGTCGAGCTGTCCTGGTACGACGTCACCGAGATCGCCCTCGTGCGTGCCGAGCTCGCCCGGTGAGCTCAGAGCCCCGACGGTTCAGGTGGTCGCTCGCCGAGTCGGTCGAGGCTGCGAGAACTCTTGCGCTGCAACGGTTTCCGGACGCCGAGTGCGCCTGGCTCGGTGGCAGCGTCGTGCGCGGGACAGCGACCGCGACGTCCGACCTCGACGTGCTCGTACTCCTCAACGGTCATCCGGCGCCGTTCCGTGAGTCGGTGACGTACGACGGTGTGCCGGTCGAGCTGTTCGTCCAGACGCACGAGTCGTTGCGGCGCTTCCGTGACGAGGACCAGCGGCGCCGCCAGCCGACGACGGCACGGCTGGTGGCCGACACCGCCCGGTTGCTCGGTGATGCCGCCACCCTGGACGCGGTCGAGCGTGAGTGCAGAGCCGAGATCGAGGCCGGCCCACGGCCGTTGAGCCCGGACGAGATCGACCGGCAGCGGTACGTCCTCACCGACCTGGTCGACGACCTCACGGAGGCGCCGAGCGCCGAGGCGACCCTGCTGGTCGCGATGGTGCTCGAGGGTGCGATCCGACTGCTGCTCGGGCTCGAACGTCACTGGCAGGGCACCGGCAAGGGACTCGTGCGCGAGCTGGAGCACTGGTACGCCACGGGTGCCGACGACTCGGGCGTCGGCGCGCTCCTGCTCGCGGCGCTGGAGGACCCGAGACGGCTTGCGGTCGAGGCTGCCGAGGACGTGCTGAACGGTTGCGGCGGAAGGCTTTTCGAGGGCTATCGCATCGGGTGAGCGACCGCCTGGCCGAGCATCTCGGCCAGGAACGGGTCGACCGCGGTGTGATAGCCCTGCGGGTCGTCGAACCTCACGAAGTGCCCTGCACCCTCGACCACGGCAGCGCTGATTGCGGTGTTCTCGAGCTGTTCGAGCATCCCGAACGTCGCGTCGTCGACGGTGTTGTCGGGCCGGTCGCCCGTCACGAGCAGGGTCGGGAGCGTGATCGCCGCTGCGACCTCGGTCCACGGGGGTGCGAGCGACGCACTGGCCGGAGTGCTTGAGCAGCGGGTCGATCTGCGTGGCGGACGTGGCCCACGCCTGCACCAGCTCGTCGGACCACCGCGGGTGCTCGGCGCGCAGCGCGGCCACGGCTGACTCGCGGTCGTCGCGGAACTCCTGCGCCCACTCCTGCGCGGGGTGGTCGTCACGCCAGGCACGCGCACGCTCCAGCGGCATCCAGGCGGGGTCCTCGAGCACGAGGGCGTCGACCAGGTCCGGGCGCTGGGCGCCGACCGCGGCGGCGACGCCCGCGCCCATCGAGTGGCCGACGAGCGCGATCTGCGAATCCCGCCCAGGGTCAACGGATTCGATGAGCGTGATGACGTCGGCGATCATCGTCGGGGCAGCGGTCGGCTTGGCCTGCTCGGCGGTCAGTCGTGCCGACGAGCCGTGGCCACGCGCATCGGGGACCACGACACGACAGCCCTCCCACCGGCGTACGGCGTCGTCCCACACCCGGGCCGAGCCGAGGAAGCCGTGCAGCAGCACGAGGGTCGGTCCGTCACCGTCGGTGACGTGAACGGTCAGGTCTGCGGGCGCCAGTGCCATGGGCAGCACCCTAGGACGGCCGTCCCGACACCGAGTGACCCGTGCCACGATGGGGCTGTCCGACACATGGACACCGCTGTCGTCGCCCGAAGGAGCCACCCACCCATGGACGCTGTCACCCAGGTCCCCGCCCCGATCAACGAGCCCGTCCTCGACTACGCCCCCGACAGCCCCGAGCGGGCGCGTCTCGAGGTGGCCCTCGCCGAGCTGGCCTCGGAGCAGGTCGAGCTGCCGCACACGATCGGCGGCAAGCGGGTCATGGGTGGCGGCCGCGCCGTGGCCGTCCGTCAGCCGCACGCGCACCGTTCGGTGCTCGGCACCCTCAAGAACGCCACCGTCGCCGACGCCCAGGCTGCCGTCGACGCGGCCAAGGCCGCGGCGCCCGGATGGCGCGCCCTGTCGTACGACGACCGCGCGGCGATCCTGCTCAAGGCCGCCGACCTGCTGGCCGGTCCGTGGCGTGCGCGCCTCAACGCCGCGACGATGCTCGGCCAGTCCAAGACCGCGTACCAGGCCGAGATCGACAGCGCGTGCGAGCTGATCGACTTCTGGCGGTTCAACGTCCACTTCGGTCGCCAGGTGCTGGCCGAGCAGCCCGTCGCCAACTCGCGAGGCGTCTGGAACCGCACCGACCACCGCCCGCTCGAGGGCTTCGTCTACGCGATCACGCCGTTCAACTTCACCGCCATCGCCGGCAACCTGCCGACCGCGCCCGCGCTGATGGGCAACACGGTCGTCTGGAAGCCCTCGCCCACGCAGCAGCGCGCCGCCCAGCTCACGATCGAGCTGCTCGAGGCCGCGGGCATGCCGCCCGGCGTCATCAACCTGGTCACCGGCGACGGCATCAACGTCTCGAAGGTCGCGCTGAAGGACCCCGACCTCGCCGGCATCCACTTCACCGGCTCGACCGCGACCTTCCAGCACCTGTGGCAGGAGGTCGGCTCGAATCTGCAGTCGTACCGCACCTATCCGCGCCTCGTCGGCGAGACCGGCGGCAAGGACTTCATCCTCGCCCACCCCTCCGCCGACCCCGACGTGCTGCGCACGGCCATGATCCGCGGTGCGTTCGAGTTCCAGGGCCAGAAGTGCTCGGCCGCCTCACGCGCGTACGTCCCGCAGTCGCTGTGGCGCAAGATCAAGAAGGACCTGGTGTTGCTCACGGAGGGCATCACCCAGGGCGACGTCACCGATCTGTCCAACTTCATGGGTGCAGTCATCGACGCGCGGGCGTTCGCCAAGCACAAGGACGCGATCGACATGGCCCACGCTCACGCCGACATCGAGGTCATCGCGGGCGGCACGTACGACGACTCGGTCGGCTACTTCGTCCGCCCGACGGTGCTCGAGGTGAGCAACCCCGAGCACGAGGTGTTCTCGATCGAGTACTTCGGACCGATCCTGGCCGTGCACGTCTTCCCGGACCGTCAGTACGACAAGGTGCTCGACCAGATGGAGTCGTTCGCCCCGTACGCCCTCACCGGCTCGATCATCGCCCAGGACCGCACGGTCATCGCTGATGCTCAGGAGCGGCTGCGCTACGCCGCCGGCAACTTCTACGTCAACGACAAGCCGACCGGTGCGGTCGTCGGTCAGCAGCCCTTCGGTGGCGCCCGCGGCTCGGGCACCAACGACAAGGCCGGCGCCGCGCAGAACCTCATGCGCTGGACGAGCACCCGCTCCATCAAGGAGACGTTCGTCCCGCCGACGGACTACACCTACCCGCATCAGGGCTGAGATCCACGTACGAAAACCGGCTCATCCCAATCGGGGGTGTAGGAGTTGGGGTCTGTGCAGCGTGCGCCGCGGCTTGTAGAGCGGGTCGTCCCTGAACCCACGGTGCCCGTGGATCGCGAGTTGGACCCGGCGCCGGCACCTGTCGAGGGCGTCACCGGCCAGGCGCACGACGTGGAAGGGATCCATCACCGTGACCGCGTCCGGGATCTCCTCTGCAGCGGCTGTCTTGAACCCGGTGAAGCCGTCCATCGCGACCACCTCGACCGCGTCACGGAAGGCGTCGTCGCGGTCGGCGAGCCAGGTCTTGAACGCCGCCTTCGACCGGCCCTCGACCATGTCCAGCAGCCTTGCTGGGCCGGCGCCATCGCGGACCGGGGTGAGGTCGATGATCACGGTGACGTACTTGTCGCCACGCCTGGTGTGGCGCCAGACGTGCTCATCGACGCCAATGACCTTCACGCCCTCAAACCGCGTGGTGTCGTTGATCAGCAGCCGCTTGCCTTCAGCCAGGACCGCGTTGTTGGCGGTGTCCCACGCGACCCCGAGTCCCTCGGCGACACGGGCGACGGTGAGGTGTGCGACCACGATCCCTTCCAGCGCCCACCGCAACCCGGTGCGCGAGAGCTTCGCGCGTGGCTCCGCCGCGGCGCTGGTGCTTGGCGCCACACGTGTCCGCAGTCGGCACAGCGGTCGCGGCGCACTACAACTTCCAGCACGGTCGGTCGCCAGCCCAGCGGCTCGTGGGCCAACCGCCGGATCACGGTGTCACGAGCAGCGCCTTCGGTGCCGCACCGTCGGCACCACGGATCTGGTTCCACCACGCGGCACGCGAGGACCGCACGATCCGGTTCAAGTCGTTGTCCGGTCACGCTCAGACCGAGGCCGTCGAGTCGAGCGAAGGCGGTCAGGTCAGGGCGGCCGAAGCCGGCCGGCGGGGTAGCGTCGGACACGTCGAGGTCCTTCGGATGGATGGCGTAGGAACCTCCGTCGTCGGGAGACCTCGACGTCTATCTGCGGACCGACGCGCCCGGCCGACCTACACCGTCATCTGAGAGGAGGAGGGCGCGGTGAGCTAAAGGAATGGAGCTTGCTCGGCTTCGACGCCGCCCCAAGCTCCGGTGAAACGGTCGGTACTGGTCGGTCGTCGTCGGTCACCACCGGATGGCGGCGTCCCCCACGCTCGGCGTTTGCGCAGGTCAGCGGCTCGTTCGCCCAGTGGCGCATCAAGCGATAGACGGAAAGCCGACGTGATGAGGTCGTCGGTTCGATTCCGACAGGCGGCTCCGGCGAACAGTTCCTGACCTGCGGAAACGCAGGGCAGGGGCTGTTCGGTTCTGGTGGTCGCGCGATGCGCTGGCCTCACGGCTCTGCCCGACACCGACGTCGCTCTCCTCTGCGACGGACCCCTCGCGGCCGGCATCCTGTCCGTGTGTCGATAGGCCTCGCACCGCTCGGCAACGCAGCGTGGCGTTGCGTCGCGACCTGGCTACGGCTCGGAGGGGCGCGATCGTCTCGTGCGTTGGCGGACTACGGGAGCTTGGACGCGAGGACGTCGGCCGCCATGATCTCGGGTGCTGCGCCGAGGAGGTGCTGGTTGGCCGTCAGGTCCGAGCCGTGACCGTCTACGTCGACGACGCACGCATCCAGCCCCGTGCCGGCAGGGGGCCGGGTTCGGTGCGGGTCGGTCTCAGTAGGCGCTGGCGGCGGCTTCGGCGACGGCCTGGTCTTGGACGCCGGTTCCTCCGCTGACGCCGACGGCGCCGACGACCTGGCCGTCGCGCTCGAGCGGGATGCCACCGGCGAAGATCATCACCCGACCGTCGTTGGAGGCGTTGATGCCGTAGAACTGCTCACCGGGTTGGGCGAGGTCGCCGAGGTCTTTGGTGGCTGTGTCGAACGCTCGGGCCGTGAAAGCTTTGTTGATCGAGATGTCGATGCTGCCCAGCCACGCTCCGTCCATCCGTACGTGAGCGACGAGATTGCCGCCGGCATCGACGACGGCGATGTTACTGGGCTGACCCTGCGTGCTGGATTCAGCTTCTGCTGCCGCGATGACACGTTTGGCGTCGTCCAACGACAATGTAGGAATAGATGGCATCAATTGCTCCTTCGAATGTGGCGTGCGCTTTGTGGCTCGAGCCGCTCCAGAGCCGCCCGTTGGTTTGCCTGTTGAGTTTGTGACCGACAGCGCTCGTGTTGTGTTCGCGTTGCGGACGTGCGTTGGCGGACTACGGGAGCTTGGACGCGAGGACGTCGGCCGCCATGATCTCGGGTGCTGCGCCGAGGAGGTGCTGATTGTCCGTCAGGGCTGCGACGATGGCGCCGTTGGCGTGGGCGTCGCGAGCGGCCTCGTCGGGGAATGCATCGAAGATCCAGAAGGTGTCGGCGTGGGTCCTGACCGCGAACCAGACAATCGTTCCTACTTCTTCGTTGGCGAGCGCGACAGCGCCGGCGAGCAGATCGGCGAGCGCGTCGTGCTGTCCATCGGCCGCGACGATCTTGGCGACGAAGGCATACGGAAGTGATGCGGGTGTGGACATGAGGGGTTCTCCTAGGTGTCGAGGTTTCTTGGTGAAGCGAGTTCAGCGTAGGACGAGCAAGGGCATGTGAGAAGTGGCGTATACGGCAGTATTGCTATTGTTTGCGCCATGCGTATCGGACTGATCGCGATCGACGGCTGCTTCGGTTCGGCTGTCGCGTCGGTCATCGACATCGTGCGGGTGGCCGACGGAGCCCGCGGCGATGTCGACCCGCGGATCGACCCGATCGAACTCGCCATCCTCGGACCGAAACGGACAGTGACCACGACGGCATCGATGACCCTGTCGGTGGACCACCCGCTGTCGGAGTCCGCAGAGTTCGACGTGGTCGTCGTCCCTGCGCTTGGAACCCTCACGGCCGCCGCTACCAACGACGCCCTCCAGAGCCGAGATGCTCGTTCGGTCATCGCCTCGCTCGGGTGCCTCGACGACGCGACCACCCGGATCGCCGCGGCGTGCACCGGCGTGTTCGCTGTGGCCGAGACCGGACGGATGGATCATCGGCGGGCGACGACCAGCTGGTTCCTGGGGCCGGAGTTCCTGAAGCGCTATCCGACCGTCGCCCTCGATCTCGACACCATGGTCGTGGTCGACGGGAACCTCGTCACCGCCGGCGCCGCCTTCGCCCACATCGACCTCGCGCTCTCACTCGTGCGATCGATCAGCCCCGACCTGGCCCAACATGTCGCCAAGCTCCTCATCATCGACGAGCGTCCGTCGCAGGCGGCCTTCGTCGCCTACGAACATCTCCGGCACGAGGACCCGATCGTCGTCGAGTTCGAACGCTTCGTGCGCGCCCGCCTGGACGAACCGTTCAACGTCGCCTTCGTCGCGCAGTCGCTCGGCACCAGCCGGCGCACCCTCGAACGACGAGTCCGTGCGGCGCTCAACCTCACTCCGCTCGGCTTCGTCCAACGGCTTCGCATCGAACGAGCTCGGCACCTCTCGGCAACCACGGACCTCACCTCCGCCGACATCGCGCTACGGGTCGGCTACGCGAACGCCGAGACTCTGCGCTCCCTCCTGCGCAGGGAGCGACGCCGTTCCTGACCTATCGCCATGCCATAGAACCACCTCTCAGCACGTCGCGTCGACCCTCCTGCGTCGCCCCTGGAGGGACTGTCCGGTTATCGGTGTAACCGGCGTACTTGGTTACAGGTTCTCGGCCGCGGGCATGCGGTCGGCGAAGGTCACGGCGAACGCGTTCAGGGCCGGCTTCCAGCGCATGGTCCAGCGTGCCTGACCGGTGCCCTTGGGGTCCAGGGACCGGGTCACCAGGTAGAGCGTCTTGAGCGCGGCCTGCTCGGTTGGGAAGTGGCCCTTGGCGGTGACCGCGCGCCGGTAGCGGGCGTTCAAGGACTCGATCCCGTTGGTGGAGCACAGAACTCGGCGGATCTCCACGTCGTAGTCCAGGAACGGCACGAACTGCTCCCACGCATCACGCCACAGCCGTGAGATCGCGGGATACATCGCCGCCCAGGTCTCCTCGAACTGCTCGAACGCCGCCCACGCCGCCTCCTGCGACGGTGCGGTGTAGATCGGGCGCAGGTCCTTGGCCATCGCCTCCCAGTACTTCTTGGAGGCGTACCGGAAGGACCCGCGGATCAGGTGGATGATGCAGGTCTGGACCGTGGCCAGCGGGAACACCGCGTTCGCTGAGTCCGGCAGCCCCTTCAGTCCGTCGCACACGATGAAGAACACATCGGCCACGCCACGGTTCTTGATCTCGGCCAGCACGCTCATCCAGAACTTCGCTGACTCCCCGTGCCCGGCGGTGCCGGCCCATAGCCCGAGCACGTCGCGCCGACCCTGCAGGTCGACCCCGATCGCGGCGTAGAAGGGCCGGTTGCCGACCTGGCCGTCACGGACCTTGACGTAGATCGCGTCGATGAAGATCGCCGCGTAGACCGGCAGCAGCGGCCGGGCGCACCACTCGCTCATCTCGTCGATGACGCGGTCGGTGATCACCGAGATGCGGTCCTTGGACAGCGAGGCGCCGTAGACCTCGGCGAAGTGCGCGCTGATCTCACCAGTGGTCAGGCCCTTGGCGTACAACGACAGCACGACGGTGTCGACGTCACCCAGGCGGCGTTGTCGCTTCTTGACGATGACCGGTTCGAAGCTGCCGTCCCGGTACCGTGGGACCTCGATCGTGACCGGGCCGACGTTGTCGGTCAGCACCGTCTTGGCCCGGGTGCCGTTGCGGGAGTTACCACCATCACGGCCCTCGACCGCGTGCTTGTCATAGCCCAGGTGCTCGCTCATCTCCTCATCGAGCGCGGTCTCCAGCACGGTCTTGGTCAACAGCTTCAGCAGTCCGTCCGGGCCGGTCAGGTCCTCACCACGCGCCCGGGCGGCACGGACCAGCTGCGCTACCGCGGCTCGCTCGGACATCACCGCCGCGGGCTGTTCCGCCGGCCGAACCCGCTCGTGATCATCGACATGGTCAGCGCTGTCATCATCTTCAGGCGACACAGTCGCCAGTGTCTCGGTCATCACAGACCTTCCTCGCCAACCAGCGTTGGCGTGTCAGGCCGGTTACACCGTTTGCCGGACAGTCCCCCCCTGGACGACCCACTCGACACGCCCGCAGCACAGGCCATGTGACGTGTCCCGGCTTCCCGGACGGTCGGGGTTGGGTGGCTGTGATGTCGCTGCGTTCTCGTCGAGGGGGTCAGCAGACTCGATCAGGGTCGATTGGGATGAGACGCGAAGGCGGTCAGGTCAGGGCGGCCGAAGCCGGCCGCCGGGGTAGCGTCGGTCACGTCGAGGTCTTTCGGATGGATGGCGTAGGAACCTCCATCGTCGGGAGACCTCGACGTCTACCTGCGGACCGACGCGCCCGGCCGACCTACACCCTCATCTGGGAAGAGCCCGAAAACCGTCTGCCCGGCACTGCATGCAGTGCCGGGCAGACGATTTTCGTACAGGAGAGGGGCGTGCTCAGCCGGCGAGCCACTCCTCGCCGACCTCGGCCTCGGAGCGTGCGGCCGCCTCGATCACCGGGGCCACGGCCTTCTCGATCCGCCCGCCCACCAACGGAACTCGCGCCTTGAGGTCGCCGGTCAGCGAGACAGCAGTGCTGTCGGCGGCGGGCGCCATCCGGACCTTGCCGTTCATCGACACCGGCTGCCCCTTGGCCTCGACGCGGACCTCGGCCTCACGTGACCCGTCGGCCGCAGCCGGACCCCACGTCTGCGTCTCGGTGATGGTGACGGTGCGACCGGCCAGCGAGCGCAACGCATCGGGTACGCCCTCGGTGGCCATCTCGCGGGTCGTCACGATGACGGTGCGGTCGCCGTCGGCGGTGACGCTGGAGTCGTAGGACTGGGCGCCCGCATCAGCACACTTGCGGTCCTGGAACTCGGTCGAGCTGGTCATGGCCCAGACCTCGTCGGGTGCGGCGGTATAGGTCCAGTCGACGCTGATCTTCATGACCGCAGGGTAGTGGCGGCCACCCGCTGCAGGCGGTGCTCTGCGCGGACGACGCGCCCGAGTAGATGATCGACCGCCGTCGGCCCGCTGCCTGTGTCGTCGGTCGCGGGAGCGCGGCGCAGGCCGGCGAGCCGACCCGCCTCCTCCTGCAGCACGCCCGCCTCGTCGTGCAGTGCCGTGGCCAGCGCCAGCAGCGCCTCGTGGACCTGCCGACCGGTGTCACGCAACGCCTCGTCGGGCACGCAGGTGCAGACCTCATCGACGAGTGCGGCCACCTCACGCAGCTGACCCGCCGCGGTCTGGCCGGCCACCGAGCTGCCCGGGACCCGGCCACTGCGGACCGCGGCTGCGAGGGAGCGCGAGGCGTGCGTCGTACGGTCGAGGTCGACGGCGGTGCGGTGGCTCGGCAGGCGTCGGTGCGACCGGCCGTCGGCGAGCTCGTCGTGCCAGTCGAGCAGCGCGTCGGCGAGGCGCTCGACGGCGTCGTCGACCTGGTCGGCGGTCTCCTCCTCGGCGGGCTCGACCTGGACCGCGAGCAGCCGGGGGACAGCCGCCGCGACACGGGAGGCGAGCGGCGCGGTCGAGTGGGACACACGGGCACTGTAGATCGGATCGCCGCCGATGCCGACTCGTCACCCACAGTCGCGCCGGGGCCGAGTAGGAGCCCGGAGAGAGCGGCGTTACTCTCGCTGTTGGCGCACAACGACGTGTGTCACATGCCCTGCTTTGATCGAGGTAGAGAGCTCCATGTCTGCACCTGTGCAGTCCCGGGACGACATCCTTCGCGAGACCGCGGAGCTGGAGGAGTCGGGGGGTGACATCCCTGGTTGGCTGATCCGGCGCTATTTCCGGCACGTGGCCGAGGACGACCTGTCCGAGTGCGGCTCACCGATGCTCGCCGGCATCATCCGCAGCCACCGTGAGCTCGCGGCCCAGCGTCCCGACGGCACCGCGCGGGTCCGCATCTTCCAGCCCACGCAGGAGCACGACGGCTGGACATGCTCCTACTCCGTGCTGCAGGTCGTCACCGACGACATGCCGTTCCTCGTCGACTCGGTCACCGCAGCCCTCGCGCGCGCCGACCGCGACGTGCACCTGCTCATCCACCCCCAGCTCGTCGTACGCCGCAACGCCCTCGGCGACATCGAGGAGATCCGCGACGTCGACTCCGCGCCGGGACCTGAGCACGGCGAGGCCGGTGCCGTCGACGAGTCGTGGATGCACCTCGAGATCGACCTCGGCCCCGACGAGGCGGCCGACGCCGCGCTGGTCCGCACGCTCGAGAAGGTCCTCGAGGACGCCCGGGTCGCGGTCGACGACTGGGCCAAGATGCACACCGAGTGCGAGACGCTCATGACCGAGCTGGAGAGCGCACCGCCGAGCAGCGTCCCCACCGAGATCGTCCAGCGCACCCAGGGCTTCCTGCGCTGGTTGGCCGACGACCACTTCACCTTCCTCGGATACAAGGAGTACTCGCTCGACACTGTCGACGGTGAGGACGTACTCCGCTCGGTGCCCGGCACCGGCCTGGGCATCCTGCGCTGGGACCGTGCGGGCAGCCAGTCCGACAGCTTCAGCCGGCTCACGCCCGAAGCCCGCGCGACCGCGCGTGACCCGCAGCTGCTGATCATCACCAAGGCCAACTCGCGAGCGACGGTGCACCGGACCGCGTACCTCGACTACATCGGCGTCAAGACGTTCGACGCCGACGGCAACGTGGTCGGCGAGAAGCGCTTCCTGGGCCTGTTCACCTCCAGCGCCTACACCGAGTCCGTACGCCGGGTGCCGATCGTGCGCGAGCGCGTCGCCAAGGTGCTCGCCCGGGCCGGGTTCGCGCCGGACAGCCACTCCGGCAAGGACCTGCTGCAGGTGCTCGAGACCTATCCGCGCGACGAGCTGTTCCAGACCAGCTCCGAGCAGCTCTACGCCGTCGCCACCAAGGTGCTGCGGCTGAGCGAGCGCCGCCAGTCGCACCTGTTCCTGCGCCGTGACGACTACGGCCGGTTCGTCTCGGCCCTGGTCTACCTCCCGCGCGACCGCTACAACACCACCGTGCGGCTGAGCATGGAGCGCATCCTGCGCGACGAGTTCGACGCCGAGACCGTCGACTACACCACCAGCGTCGGTGACGCGGTGCTCGCCCGGATCCACTTCGTCGTACGCCTCCGGCCGGGTGCGCAGGTGCCCGACGTCAACGAGGCGAGCCTGCAGCAGCGCATCGTCGAGGCCACCCGCACCTGGGGTGAGCGGCTGGGTGACATGTCACGCGCCGAGGACGGCGACGACGCCGCAGCCCGCGTGATCAGCCTCTACTCGCGGGCGTTCCCCGAGGCCTACAAGGAGGACTTCAGTCCTCGTCAGGGTGTCGCCGACCTGCGTCGCATCGAGGCGCTCGAGGGTCAGGACCACACGCTGCTCACGCTCTACCGCGACCCCGGCGCCGACGACCACGAGCGCCGGTTCAAGCTGTTCCGTCGCTCCAAGCTGGTGCTCACCGACGTGCTCCCGGTCTTCACCGACCTCGGCGTCAAGGTCACCGACGAGCGGCCTTACGCCATGCACCGCGCTGACGGCGAGAAGGTCTACGTCTACGACTTCGGCCTGCGTGCGACCGACGCGGGCGTGTGGGGGAGCACCGAGCAGGACCTCGCCGGCGTTCGTGAGGTGTTCCAGGACGCGTTCGCCGCGGTCTGGGAGGGCGACGCCGAGAGCGACGGCTTCAACGCACTCGTGCTCAAGGGTCGGCTGCGCTGGCGCCAGGTCGTCGTCCTGCGTGCGGTCGCCAAGTACCTGCGCCAGATCGGCTTCACGTTCAGCCAGGACTACCTCGTGTCCGCGCTCGTCGGCAACGTCGACCTGGCGCGCGCTCTGGTCGAGCTGTTCGAGGTGCGGTTCGACCCCGACTTCGCCTCCGGCGACCGTGACGCGGCCGAGGACGACGTCGTACGCCGCATCGAGGCGGCTCTCGAGGACGTCGCCAGCCTCGACCACGACCGCATCATCCGTGCGTTCATGGGTGTGATGCGAGCGACGTTGCGTACCAACGCTTTTCAGCGCGACGAGGACGGCAGCCGTCGTCCTGTGGTGAGCCTCAAGATCGACTGCCAGGCGGTGCCGGGCCTGCCCAGCCCCAAGCCGATGTTCGAGATCTGGTGCTACAGCCCGCGCGTCGAGGGCGTGCACCTGCGGTTCGGCAAGGTCGCCCGAGGTGGTCTGCGCTGGAGCGACCGACGCGAGGACTTCCGCACCGAGATCCTCGGCCTGGTCAAGGCGCAGATGGTCAAGAACGCCGTCATCGTGCCGACCGGGTCCAAGGGTGGTTTCGTCGCCAAGAGCCTGCCCGACCCCTCCGACCGTGACGCCTGGATGGCCGAGGGCATCTCCTCGTACAAGGCGTTCATCTCGGGCCTGCTCGACCTCACCGACAACCTGGTCGCCGGTGAGGTCGTGCCGCCGCAGCGCGTCGTGCGTCACGACCCCGACGACACCTACCTCGTGGTGGCGGCCGACAAGGGCACCGCGACGTTCTCCGACATCGCCAACGGTGTCGCCCAGGACTTCGGCTTCTGGCTCGACGACGCGTTCGCCTCGGGCGGCTCGGCGGGTTATGACCACAAGGCGATGGGCATCACCGCCCGCGGCGCGTGGGAGTCGGTCAAGCGGCACTTCCGCGACCTCGGCGTCGACTGCCAGACCGAGCCCTTCACCGCGGTCGGTATCGGAGACATGAGCGGCGACGTCTTCGGCAACGGCATGCTGCTGTCGGAGCAGACGCGGCTGGTGGCGGCGTTCGACCACCGGCACATCTTCATCGACCCCGAGCCGGTGACGTCGACCTCGTACGCCGAGCGGCGCCGGCTGTTCGAGCTGCCGCGCTCGTCGTGGGCCGACTACGACACCACGCTGATCTCCCAGGGTGGTGGCGTGTGGCCGCGTACGGCGAAGGCGATCCCGGTGAGCGAGCGGGCCGCTCGTGCCCTCGGCATCGAGGGCGGCGCAACGACGCTCACGCCCGCCGAGCTGATGAAGGCGATCCTGCTGGCCGACGTCGACCTGTTCTGGAACGGCGGCATCGGCACCTACATCAAGTCCGCCGTCGAGAGCAGTGCCGACATCGGTGACCGCGCCAACGACGCCATCCGCGTCGACGGCAAGCAGCTGCGCTGCAAGGTGGTCGGCGAGGGCGGCAACCTCGGCGCCAGCCAGCTCGGGCGCATCGAGGCCGCGCGCGCCGGCGTACGCATCAACACCGACGCGATCGACAACTCCGCCGGTGTGGACACCTCCGACCACGAGGTCAACATCAAGATCCTGCTCACCGACCGCATGCGCGACGGCGACCTCACGCTCGACCAGCGCAACGAGCTGCTGCAGTCGATGACCGACGACGTCGCCGAGCGTGTGCTGCGGCACAACTACGAGCAGAACACCCTGCTCGGCAACGCCCGGGCCCAGGAGCACCTGATGCTCCCGGTGCACGAGCGGCTGATCCGGTGGCTGGAGAAGCGTGGTGAGCTCGACCGTGCGCTGGAGTTCCTGCCCAGCAAGGGCGAGATCAAGAAGCGCGCCGAGGCGGGCCTGGGCCTGACCTCGCCGGAGTTCTCGGTGCTGGTCGCCTACTCCAAGCTCGCGCTGAAGACCGACCTCGCCGAGAGCGGTCTCACCGAGGACCCGTGGTTCGCAGGCACCCTGCGTGACTACTTCCCGCAGGCGCTGCGCGAGCGGTACGCCGACCAGCTGGCCGAGCACCCGCTGCGGCGCGAGATCGTCATCAACGCCGTCGCCAACAGCATGATCAACCGGGGCGGCATCACCTTCGCGTTCCGGGCGCAGGAAGAGACCGGTGCCTCTCCGGAGCAGGTCGCGCGGGCCTACGTCATCGCCCGCGAGGTCTTCGGGATGAGCGACTTCGTCGCGGCGGTCGAGGCACTCGACAACCGGGTGCCCACGGCGGCGCAGACCACGCTCTACCTGGAGTTCCGCCGGCTCATCGACCGTGCGGTGCGGTGGCTGCTGCACAGCCGACCGTCCCACCTCGACGTGACGGCCGAGATCGAGCGGTTCGCGCCGGTCGTCGCCGAGCTCGCTCCGCAGGTGCCACAGCTGCTGCGCGGTGACGAGCGTGAGCGGTGGGAGCGCAACGCGACGGGCCGGTTCGCCGAGGGTGGCATCCCTGCTGAGCTGGCCGAGCGCGGCGCGGCGCTGCTCGACACGTTCTCGTTGCTCGACATCGCCGAGCAGGCGCGGGCCACGGGCGAGTCGCCGCAGGCGGTCGCCGAGCTGTACTTCACGCTCTCCGAGAGCCTGGGCATCGACCGGATGCTGCTGTCGGTCTCGCAGCTGCCGCGCGACGACCGCTGGGACGCGCTCGCGCGCGGGGCGGTCCGTGACGACCTCTACTCCGTGCTCGACGCGCTGACCGGCGCAGTGCTGGCCGGTACGCCGACCGACCTGTCCGCGCAGGAGCGCGCCGAGCGGTGGTCCGGTGACCACGACGCGGCGATCGGCCGAGCGACGCAGGCCCTCGCCGGCATCGACGAGCTGGACACGCCGGGGCTCGCGCCGCTGTCGGTCGCACTGCGCACGCTGCGCACGGTGATCCGCTCCGGGTCGGCCACCTGACCTGACCTAGGGTTCGGGTGTGCCCACCCTCAACGACGTCCTGGCCGAGCATCCGTGGCTCGACCCGGCGGCGTCCGACTGGTTGCACCTGCTCGTCGGCGACTGGCAGCTGCTGTCCGACCTGTCGTTCGCCGACCTGGTGCTGTGGGTGCCCCGTGACGACGGCGGCTGGACGGCCGCGGCGCACGTCCGACCGACCACGGGCGTCGGGGTCTTCCTCGACGACCTCGTCGGCGGCAGCATCGACCGCACCCGGGTCGGTCCGGTCGACCAGGCGTTCCGTGAGAACCGACTGGTGCGTGCGCCCCAGACGATGTGGCGCGACGACACGCCCGTGCGTGAGGAGTCGATCCCGGTCGTGGTGCGTGGCGGCACCGCACCGGTCGCAGTCGTGACGCGACACACCAACCTGGCCTCGATGCGTACACCGAGCCGCCTCGAGGTCACCTACCTCGCGACGGCCGACGCGCTCGCCCGGATGATCGCGACGGGGGAGTTCCCGACCAAGGGCGGCCACACCGGCCGACGGCGGGGTGCGCCTCGCGTCGGTGACGGCGTGCTGCGCCTCGACCGCGAGGGCAAGGTCACCTACGCCAGCCCCAACGCCGTGTCGGCGATCCACCGCCTCGGCTACGGCGGTGAGCTGGTCGGCGTACGCCTCGGTCACGCGCTCTCCGGGCTGCTCCCGCGCACCGGGCCGATGGACGAGGAGCTCATGCCGGTGCTCACGGGCGCCCTGCCCTGGTCGACCGAGCTGCCGTCGCGCAGCGCCAGCGTCACCGTGCGTTCGATCCCGTTGTCCGAGGCCGGCAGCAGGGTCGGCGCGGTCCTGCTCGTGCGCGACGTCAGTGAGCTGCGCCGACGTGAGCGCGAGCTGCTCACCAAGGACGCCACGATCCGCGAGATCCACCACCGCGTCAAGAACAACCTGCAGACCGTGGCCGCTGTGCTGCGGCTGCAGTCGCGGCGGCTGGACGACCCGGGCGCCAAGGCCGCACTCGACGACGCCGTACGCCGGGTCGCGACCATCGCGCTGGTCCACGAAACCCTCAGCGCTCACCTCGACGACTCCGTCGACTTCGACGTCATCGCGGCACGCGGCCTGCAGGCGGCGATCGAGGTGGCCAACCGCACCGCCGTACGCGTGCGCGGCGTGACCGAGGGATCGTTCGGGGTGCTCGCGTCCGAGGACGCCACGGTCCTCGCGATGGTGCTCGCCGAGCTCGTCCAGAACGCCGTCGAGCACGGTCTCGCCGATCGGGACGGCACCGTGACGGTCGCGGCTCGTCGGTTCACCGATGAGGGCGGCGACCGTCTCGCGGTGACGGTGTCGGACGACGGTCGTGGCCTTCCCGAGGGGTTCGAGCCGGGCCGGCGAGGGCTCGGCACCCAGATCGTGCTGTCCCTCGTCCAGGACCTGCGCGGCACGATCCGATGGGAGCCGAGGCCGGAGGGAGGGTCGCGCGTGACGTTCGACGCCGTGCTGCGCCCGCCCGCCGATCGCGACGACCCGGGCATGAAAGAACCCCCGGCCGAGGGCCAGGGGTCAGGGGTGGGGACGTGAGAAGGCGGTCAGCCCGCGCGGCGAGCGCGTGCGTTGCGACGCTTGAGGGCTCGACGCTCGTCTTCTGACAGGCCGCCCCAGACGCCGGCGTCCTGGCCGGTCTCGAGGGCCCACTTCAGACAGGTGTCGATGACCTCGCAGCGACGGCACACCGCCTTGGCGTCCTCGATCTGCTGCAGGGCGGGGCCGGTGTTGCCGATGGGGAAGAACAGCTCCGGGTCCTCGTCCAGACATGCAGCGCGGTTGCGCCAATCCATGTGGTGTTGCTCCTTAGCTCGTCACGTGGGCGCACGCAGGCGCGCCACGATGTCGTCGCGGGTGGATGTTCGGGTAGCCGCGGCCTGCGTCGGTCGGGTGGTCCCGACGGCGTGACGTCTTGTGGGGAAACGTCTCGACTCCGACATCCGGGCAACGCCCGCAGGTCACATACTGTTTCCCAACTGTCACAGATCCCCACAGGGGCCCACAAGGGCTTTGGGAGAATTTTTCGGTACCGAAGGTGAGGGATACGTCACAAGCCTGCCTGCGACTAGCCTTACGCCTTGTGATAGAGACCCGCAACGCCGCGCCCGACGAGCTCAGTCCCGCCTCCCGGTCGGCCGCTCTGCTGATGGCCGGGCAGGCCGTCGTCCTGGCGGTGCTGGTGGTGATCTCGCTGGTGCAGGTGATCAACGGCTCGGCCGACGACGTCACCCAGGCGCTCACCGAGGCTGCGCTGGTGCTGGTGTTCGCGGGCTGCGCGGCGGCGCTCGCGCTGGCGCTGCATCGTGGCAAGGGCTTGGCTCGTACGCCGACGCTGGTCTGGAACGCGCTGCTGATCCCGGTGGGCGTCTCGATGCTCGGAGGCGGCGCCGTGGCGATCGGTCTGGCCGTCCTGCTGTGGGCGGTCGCCACGATCGCCGCGGCGGTGATGATGCCTCGCCCCGACCTGGACGCCTAGGCCGGTCCGGGTCAGAGCGTGGGCTGCACCTTGTCGGCGATCAGCTGAGCCAGCGCCGGTGCGACCCGCTGCCGGTAGTCCTGGCGAGAGGCCAGGTAGCCCGGCTTGAGGTGGGCGAACCCGATCCCGCTGAACCAGACCTCACCGGCCGCTCCGCCGCGCTGCAGCAGAACCCGGGTCGTGGTGCCGTCGGTGTAGGACGCTGATGCGCCGAGCGCGCCGTTCTTGTAGAAGGTGTAGAGCCCGGGTCGTGAGGCGGCGCGTTCGCGCTGCTGGGTGAGCGTGCGGGTCCAGCCGGTGCCGATCACGGCGGGGACACCGAAGCCGCGGACGCTGACGATGATGCGGCTGCGGTTGTCGGCGGGCTCGCCCTTGACGGTCAGGTCGAGGGTGCAGCGGGTGCTGCGCGCCGAGGAACGACCACCGGACACCGGGCTGCTGGCGCAGTCGTGCGCCTTGATCGCTGTGACGCCGGGGATGACCTGGGCGAGCTCGGAGACGGTGAAGAGGCGTCCTGCATCGGGCCAGGTCTGGTCGAACGCCTGCTTGCCGGTGCGGTCGACGCGGACGGGGATCGTGCCGGACGCCTTGATCGCCGGTGCGCTCGGCGTGGCCGCCTGCGCCTGGTCCGGCGGCGGTGCGTAGGGCGCCGGCGTCGGCAGGGGCGTGGGCTTGGGGGCGGTCGTGGCCGTACCGGAGGGCTTGGGAGTCGCGGTGGTCGCCTTCGACGACGGCGCCTTCGCCGGGACCCGGGTGGGAGTGGCAGCGGGCGCGGACCGGGGCGCGGACGCCGAGCCCTGGCTCGCGGCGTACGCCGGGACGACGCTGAGGGTGAGCGCAGCGACGGTGGCGCCGACGGTCAGACGGCGGTTCATGAGTACTGCCTGGGAAGGTGGGGGATGAGGTCCTGGATGGCGAGGGGGAACACCTGCTTGCGGATGACCTCACCGATCTTGCCCGGCGTCTGGTCCTGCGGGGACACGAAGCTGAAGTCGGTGAACTCCAGGTCGATCCACGCCGCGATCTGGCCGTCGGAGATCACGAAGGAGCCCAGCCCGGTGCTGTCGCGGAACAGAGCCCGGCGGGCGCCGAACGTCCCGTCCTTGTAGAAGACGTCGCCGTCCTTCTTCTCAGTGCGGAACTGGTCGCGGGTGGAGTCCCAGGACTTGGTGACCTCACTGTCAGCGCCGATGCCACGCAGCTTGATTCGGAACGTGGACTTGTCATTGTCGCTGACGTATCGCTCGGTGCTGTTGGTGACGTACCAGGAGCAGGTGGCGTTCTTGGGCGTCTGGTTGCCATTGCCGTACTGCCCGAAGGCGCACGAGGTCTGTTCGAGCTTGGTCGCCTCCGGGAACAGGCCCTGGATCCGGTCGCGCGGGTAAAGCTGCTGCGCGTCGGGCCAGTCGGCGTAGGCGACCGAGCCGGACTCGGGTGCGAGCTTGAGCGTCCACTTCTCGGTGGCGGGGATCGCCTTGCGGTTGGGCGCGGCCTGCTGGTCGCCGTCCTGGTCGGAGGTGTTCGTGGCGTCCTGGGCGCTCCACGCCGTCGGGATGGCCTGGGCGTCGCCTCCGTCACCCCCGCCGCCGTCGTCCTTGCTGCAGGCGGTGGTCGCGAACGTGAGCGCGAGCAGCGCCGCAGCCATCGTGGCCGTGGTACGACGAGCCGACATGGTCTCCCCTCCGGAGGCGCTGCGCGGGCGTGCCGCGGCGCCGGTGTGCACAAGGACTGTGCGTCAGTATGCCTGCTCGTACTGACGCGGCAGGGCATGGTCGGCGTTCCGGTCGGCTCGCGCCACCTGCACCTCGACCGCTCGTCCGCGACGGACGAGCACCCCGCGACCCGGCACCCGCCGCCGTACGTCGGGCAGGCGCGTCCCGAACACCTCGCTGTCGTGGCGGTCGGGTTGCAGCACGATGCCGCACTGACGGCGGCGCAGCTCGTGGGCGACACCGCGGAACGCGCCCGTCATGTCGCTGGTGGTGCCCGCGGCGAGCAGGGCGCCGCCGCTCGTCCGGATGAGGCGCAGGTGCTCGACCGCCATCTCGTGCACGTGGTCGTGGGCGATGCGTTCGAGGTCGTCGAGCACGAGCACCGTGCCCGGATGCTGCTCGAGGTGCTGCCAGACCGCCTGCGTGTCGTCCCACGGCAGGTGGGTGGCGCCCGCCGGCAGGCTCTCCGGCGGTGCGCCGCCGGACAGCCACAGCACGCGACCCGGGTCGTCGAGCCCGTGCACGAGGGTCTCCAGCGTGGTCGTACGACCGCTGCCGGACGGTCCGCACACCAGCACGGCGAGGCCCCAGGCCGGGTCCGGGGTGATCGTGGCCGCCGTGAGGTCGTCGCCGCTCACCCCGACCACGAGCTCGCCGGGCTGAGCAGTGAGGCCGGTGATGGAGACCTCGTCGGGGAGCGATGCGAACCGGCGGGGCGGCTGGGCGGTCGAGGGTGCGCAGCGGTCGACGACCCGGGCGACAGCAGCGGCCTGAGCGCGCCCGGACGGGTCGGTGTCCAGCAGCGCGAGCTGGACCTCGTGGGCGTCGGGCAGCAGCAGGGCGCGCCCGGGCGGCATCTCGACCGGCACCTGCTGCGGCCGCAGACCCGCCATCATCAGGTCCATCTCGTCGGCCATGCGCAGGACGAGCCGATGCTGCAGGAACCCGGCCACGCGTGATGAGAGCAGGGACCGTCCACCGGTCACGAGGACGTGCACGCCGACGCCGACCCCGTCGCGCAGGACCTGCTGCACGTCGTCGACCACCCGGCCGGCCTCGACCATCTCGTAGGTCTCGGTGAACGCGTCCCAGCCGTCGACGACGACCAGGAGCCGGGGGAGCGCTTGTCGGCCGGCGGCTGTCCGGGAAGCACGGTGCTCGTCGATGTCGGTGTGCTGCTCGGTGGCGAGCACGCTCTGGCGACAGGCGATCTCCTCGACCAGCCAGGTGATCAGCCGTACGCACGCGCCCTCGTCGTCGCGGCCGACCACAGCACCCACGTGGGGCAGCGCCGCCAGCCCGCCGAGCGAGCCGCTGCTGTCGATGACGTAGACGTGCAGGTCGTCGGCCGACGTCGCCGAGGCGAGGTCGCAGGTGATGGTGCGCGCAGCCGTCGTACGCCCGCTGCGGGGCCCGCCGATCACGGCGAGGTGGCCGCTCGCGAGGCTCCAGGCGAGGGCGTCCTGTCGTTGCAGGTGCGGGAGGTCGACCAGGCCCAGGCGAGCCTGGCCGTCGCGCGCAGGTACGCCGTCCTCGTCCGGGGCGTCGACGAGCCGGTGGCTGCCGCCCAGGTCGGCCACTGAGCATGCGGCGGGCAGCTGGGGCAACCAGGGCGAGGCGACGCGAGTGACGCCACACCGGTCGGCTGCGTGCAGGGCCGCGTCGACGAGGCGCTGCAGGTCGGTGGGACCGTCCGGTTCGTCAGCAGTGGCGTCGAGTGCTGCGGGACGTCCCGAGACCGGGTCGACGGGTCGGACCTCGACGGCGCCGGCCGCGTCGAGTGCGTGCCCGCCGACGCGTGCTGCCTGGAACGTCACGAGCGGGGAGGACGCCGACCGCATGATCGCCCGACCCGGAGTCGCCGTCGAGATGGATGCTGCAGCCGTGGACTCGATGACGTCGTCGGAGTCGCCGCTGTCGCGTACCCGCAGCGCGATGCGCAGGTTGACGTTGGCGCGGATGTCGGTCGAGACCACACCTGCCGGTCGCTGGGTGGCCAGCACGAGATGGATGCCGAGCGACCGGCCGACCGCGGCGATGCGCACGAGCCCGTCGATGAAGTCGGGCAGCTCTTCGGCGAGCACCCGGAACTCGTCGATGACCAGGACGAGTCGGGGGAGTGGTTCGGCGTCCGAGATCCGTTGGTAGTCCTCGAGATCCTTGGCGCCTACTGCACCGAGGAGCCGCTCACGCCGGTGCACCTCGGCGTCGAGGGAGGCGAGCGCGCGCTGGGTCAGGTGCGCGTCGAGGTCGGTGACCAGACCGACGGTGTGTGGCAGTCGCGCGCAGTCCTTGAAGGCTGCGCCGCCCTTGTAGTCGACGAGGACGAAGACCATCTCGTCAGGCCGGTTGCCGACCGCGAGCGAGGCGATGAGCGTCTGCAGGAGCTCGGACTTGCCCGACCCGGTGGTGCCGGCGATGAGCGCGTGCGGACCATCGACGGCGAGGTCGACGACCACACGACCCTCACCGCTCAGCCCCAGGAGGGCGCGCGTCGTACGGCCCGATCCCGACGACCAGCCTGCGGCCAGGGCATCGGGGCTCGTGATGTCCGGGGTGAGGTCGAGAAGCCTTGCTGCAGAGGGCGGTTCGGCGTCGGACTCGCTCGGGGTGGCGTCGACCAGGGCGATGAGATCGGCGGCGACGGCGAGCTCCCACCCGGCGCCGGGCAGGTCGGGTCGGAAGGCCTGGTCGATCTCGCCACGAACCTGGCCCCGACCCGGAGCGCTGATCTCGACGGTGACCTCGCAGGCCGGTGGCAGGTCGGTGTGGGCGTCGTCGACCGCCACGACGGCCGCCCCGTGAGATGCACCGTGCGTCAGCACGCCGGAGAGGGTGGAGTGCGTGGCCAGCCGTCGCGCGCCGTCGAGGACGACGACCGTACGAACGTGGTCACGCTCGGTCGTGCGCAGCCGTTCCTCGGGGGCCACCGCCAGGTGCGAGAGCGATGCGGCGATCAGCTCGTCGTCGATGCCCGCGACGAGGACGAGCGGCCCGGCGCCCGACGACAGGTGATCCAGTGCACGCGCCCAGCGCCACCGGGCGAGGTCACCGGTGGACGCCACGACCACAACCAGCCGGACGTACAACGGCGAGTGCAGCGCACAGATCTGACCGACGAGCGCAGTCGCCGCGCGTCGGCGCAGGGGCTGCGGGCCGCACAGCCCGACCACGCGGTGCCGGTCCAGCGGTACGACGACCGGGCACGCGCTCGCCGTACGCTCGCGGGTCTCGTGGCCCGGGTCGTGCTCCACGACGCCGACCTCGACCTCGCCGGTGCCGACCCGCCACCACAGGTGATCGGCGTCGGTCGGGCGTCGTGGCCACACCCGCTGCCGCGCGGTGGTCGCGCGCAGCTCGGCCAGGTCGGGTGCGAGCCGTCGCCGCAGCGCCACCGCCTCGGCGACGGCGTCGTCGGAGCGTTGTGCAGTCACCTCGCGGTCGCGCTCGTACTCCGCCTGCTCGCGGCGGTGATCGGCGCGTCCACTGCGGCGGTCGTGGAGGTACTGGCCGAGCATCATGACCGGGCTCATCAGCCCGAAGCCGAGCATCATCATGCTTTTCATCGCGACGGCCATCACGAGGGCGACCGGGATGGGCAGCAGCACCATCAGCCAGGGCAGGCGGTCGCGGCGGTGGTCGGCCGGCGGCTGCGGCAGCGTGAGCTCGACGGTCGGCAGCCGCACCGGGTCGCGTGGGGCCCGGTGGACCGCGACACGTCCGGCGACGGCTTCGACGTGTGTGTGCCGAACCGGGGGCTGCAGCCGAAAAGTGCTGCCACCAGCCGTGATCCGCTGTGCGACCCGGACCTCTGTGGCCGCGCCGGGCACGAGCGCGTCACCGTCGACGCGCGTGCCGTTGGTCGAGCCGAGGTCGGTGGCCTGGACGTGGCCGTGGGCGATCTCGAGCAGCAGGTGGCGACGCGACAGATCGGGATCGGCGACGGCCACACCGCCCGGTGCCGCACGGCCGATGAGGACGGCGGACGTGCCGAGGGGGTGGGTCGTGCCGGCGTCGGGGCCCTCGGCCGTGGCGACCTCGAGCAGCGCGGGTGACCGGTCGGGGCGAGGCCGGTCGGACAGCACCGCGCCGTGCCGCAGCACGGTGCTGCCGAACACTGCGTCCTCCGTGACGGCCGCGGCGCCGGCGTACACCTGCTCGGGCAACGGGACGTGCTCACGTAGGTGTGCTCGCAGCTCGCGCCAGGTGGTGTCGGTGGTGGCGGTCACGAGCACCTCGTGACTCGCGGCACCGGAGCTGAGCACCAGGCGCAGGAGAAGCGTTGCGGTGGTTGCGGACTCGCCGGTTGTCGTGGGCACGCGCCGAAGTATCGGCGGGCGGAGCCGACGCTGCAGGAACGCCTGTGGACAACAGTGCGACGGCCAGGCCGAAAGGTAAAACGTTGGTCAAGAGATCTGTGGACAACGCCACAGCGGCTCCCAGGTGGCTTTCATGTGCCGGGCGCTGTCAGCGGACAGCGCGTCGCAGAGTGAGGGGTGCATGGAGGGGATCCAGCTCATCGAGGGCGAGGTCCGTGAGCTCATCCGTCGTCAGCGCCTCGACCCGGCGCGTGACCACGGTGTGCTGCGGGACCTCGTCCGCGACGTCGTCCAGGACTACGAAGAACGCAGCCTGCACGGCGGTCTCGCACCGCTCACCGACCGCGACGCGGCGACTCGGACGGTGCTCGACGCCGTCGTCGGCTACGGCCCGCTGCAGCCCTACCTCGACGACCCGACGGTCGAGGAGATCTGGATCAACGAGCCCGCAAGGGTTTTCGTCGCTCGCGGGGGCGTGCCCGAGCTGACTCCGACGATCCTCACCGACGAGCAGGTCAAGAACCTCGTCGAGCGCATGCTCAAGCCGTCCGGTCGTCGGATCGACCTGTCGTCGCCATTCGTGGACGCCGCACTGCCGGACGGCTCACGCCTGCACGTCGCGATCCCCGACGTCACGCGGGCGCACTGGATGGTCAACATCCGCAAGTTCGTCGTGCGTGCGCACGGCCTGGACGACCTCGTGCGGATGGGCACGATGACCCCGTCCGCTGCACGCTTCCTGTCCGCTGCGGTCTCGGCCGGTCTCAACATCCTGGTCGCCGGGGGCACCCAGGCAGGCAAGACGACGATGCTGAACTGCCTTGCGGCTGCTATCCCTTCGCACGAGCGCGTGGTCTCCTGCGAAGAGGTCTTCGAGCTCAAGCTGCCGTTGCGCGACTGGGCCGCGATGCAGTGCCGCCAGGCCAGCCTGGAGGGCACCGGCGAGATCCCGCTGCGACGCCTCGTCAAGGAGGCGCTGCGGATGCGGCCCTCGCGCATCATCGTCGGCGAGGTCCGTCAGGAGGAGAGCCTCGACCTCCTCATCGCGCTCAACAGCGGCCTGCCTGGCATGTGCACGATCCACGCCAACAGTGCCCGCGAGGCCGTCATCAAGATGTGCACCCTGCCACTGCTGGCCGGCTCCAACGTGAGCAGCCGGTTCGTCGTCCCGACCGTCGCGAGTGCAGTCGACGTCGTGGTGCAGGTCGCTCTCGAGCGCGACGGTCGCCGCCGTGTCCGAGAGATCGTCGCCCTGCCCGGTCGGGCCGAGGGCGACGTCGTCGAGATCGCCGAGCTGTTCGTGACGCGTGACGGCCAGCTGGTCCGTGGTGACGGGTTCCCGCCCCACCAGGAGCGATTCGCGCGCGCCGGCTTCGACGTGGCCGACCTGCTGAGGACCGGGCTGTGAGCGGCGCACTCGTCGGGCTCATCCTGGGGCTCGGGCTGTTCTGCGTGTGGTGGTCGTGCTGGCCGCGCACCGAGCAGACGGTCGAGAGCACCGGACCGTCGTACGCCGACCGCCTTACCGACGAGATCGTCCAGGCGGGGATGCCTGCGCTCACGATCCCGCGGCTCGTGATGGCCTGTGCCGCAACGGGACTCGTCGTCGGAGTGCTGGCGCTCGGCATCAGCGGAGTGCTCGCGATCGGCGTGGTCGGCGCGCTCGCCGGTGGCTATCTGCCCCTCGGCGTGGTGCGGTCGCGAGCCCGGCGGCGCCGGCACGCGCTGCGTGACGTGTGGCCCGACGTCGTCGACCACATCGCCTCGGCCGTACGCGCGGGGCTGGCTCTCCCGGAGTCGCTGAGCCAGCTCGCGATTCGCGGCCCCGAAGAGCTGCGGCCGGCGTTCGCGGACTTCGCCCAGGACTACCGCGCAACCGGCCGATTCCACGAGTGCCTCGACGCGTTGAAGGTGCGGTTGAGCGATCCGGTGGCCGACCGGCTCATCGAGTCGCTGCGCATCGCCCGCGAGGTCGGTGGCACGGACCTGGGGCGACTACTGCGTACGTTGTCGTCGTTCCTGCGGGAGGACGCTCGCACGCGCGCTGAGCTCGAGGCGCGGCAGAGCTGGACGGTCAACGCCGCCCGCCTCGCGCTCGCCGCGCCCTGGATCGTGCTGCTGATGCTCGCGACTCGCGGTTCGTCACTCGATGCATACCGTGAGCCGGCCGGTGTCGTGGTCCTGATCTTCGGCGGGACGGTGTCGTTCGCGGCGTACGCGATCATGCGCCGGATCGGTCGGCTGCCCGAAGAAGTGCGGGTGCTGCGATGACCGGCACTGCGTGGTCGTGGCCCGGGGCGCTCGTCGGGCTCACGGTGGGCATCGGGCTGCTGCTCGTGGTGCGCGGACTGCCGATGCGCCGACGGGCCGACCTCAACGCTCGTCTCGAGCCCTACGTGCGCGACAGCCCGCGACCCTCACGACTGCTGGTGTCCGATGTCGCCGACCTTCAGGTGCACCGCGCCCTCGCTCCCGGGCTGCACCGCCTCGGCGCGATCGTCGGTCAGGTGCTGGGCGGCTCGGCGTCCGTACGACGGCGCCTGGAGCGAGCAGGTCAGCCCACGGATGTCGAGGGCTTCCGCGCGCAGCAGGCGTTGTGGGGCGTGGTCGCCGGCATCATCGGCACGGTGCTGATGTCGTTGCGGTGGCTCAGCAACGGCACCAGCCTCGGAGGCGCGCTCGCGGTCGTGTCGATCTCGGTGTGCATCGGTGTGGTCGCCCGCGACCAGATGCTGAGCCGAGCAGCCAGTCAACGCGAGCAGCGCATCCTGGCCGAGTTCCCTTCTGTCGCAGAGATGCTCGCGCTCGCGGTGACCGCAGGCGAGGGAGCTGCGGCGGCACTCGACCGGGTGGCGAGACTCTCGTCCGGAGAGCTGTCCGGAGAGCTGCAGCGCTGTCTGGCCGACGCCCGCGCAGGTGCGACGCTGCCGGAGGCGCTGCAAGGCCTGGCCGACCGCACCGGCATCTCGAGCCTGGCCCGGTTCGTCGACGGTGTTGTCGTGGCCGTCGAGCGCGGGACACCGCTCGCCGACGTCATGCGTGCTCAGGCCCAGGACGCCCGCGACGCGAGCAAGCAGCAGCTGATCGAGGAGGGCGGCAAGCGCGAGATCACCATGATGATCCCGGTCGTCTTCCTGGTGCTGCCCGTGACCATCCTGTTCGCCATCTACCCGGGTCTCAGCGAGCTGCGCCTGTCGTTGTGACCCACCGTCGTCGATCCGCACCGACGACGAATCCGCCTCACTGTCAACACTTTTGGAGGAATCATGCAGACCAACCGCACACTTCGTGACCGGGTGACCCGAGCGCTGGTCTCGGCACGGGTCCGGGTCACCGACCGCGCCGAGCGCGAGCGCGGCGACGTGCCGGGCTGGGTGCTCATCACCTTGATGACCGCCGGCATCGTGACCGCACTGTGGGCCATCGCCGGCCCCGCGCTGGAAGGCATGTTCAGCCGCGCCGTCGAGGGCGTCAAGGGCCCGAAGTGACCCAGCGCCTCGGCACGCGAGCCGGGGCGCGAGAAGTCCGACGGGGTGTCCGGCGTGACCGCGGCTCTGCGGTCGCGGAGTTCGCCATGGTCAGCGGGCTGGTGATCGTGCTGTTCCTCGCGGCGTTCCAGCTGGGGTTCGCGCTCTACGTGCGCAACACCCTGATCGCGCACGCCAGCGAGGGCGCCCGCTACGGCGCCCGTGCCGACAGCTCGCCCGCGGCCGGAGCAGAGCGGGCGCGCAGCCTCATCAAGGGGAGCGTGTCGAGCCGGTTCGCGCGAGACGTCCGGGCCGAGCGGGTCTCGGAGGGCGGCGCGGCCGTCGTACGCGTGACGGTCGTCGCGCCGATGCCGGTGCTCGGACCGTTCGGTCCGGGGGATGAGCTCACGGTGTCGGCCCGTGCGTACGCGGAGGACCAGTGAGCGTGCTGAAGCGGCTGCTGCGACGCCGCGAGCGGGGGAGTGCGGTGGTCGAGTTCATCGTGCTCGGCGTGCTGATGACGCTGCCGGTGTTCTACCTCGTCGTGGCGCTCGCGCGGCTGCAGGCGGGCACGTACGCCGTCGCGGCAGCCTCCCGTGAGGCGGGCCGTACCTACGTCACGGCCTCGTCGGAGTCCGAGGGTGCGGCGCGCGCCCAGGTCGCGGGCCGGATGGCGTTCCAGGACCAGGGTTTCGAGCAGGGCACGGTGAGCGTGTCGTGCGATGCGAGCCCGTGCCTGACGCGTGACGCGCTCGTGCGCACCCGCGCCGTCGTCGAGGTCCGCCTGCCACTCGTGCCCGACCTGCTCGCGGGCGTGCTGCCGACGAGCGTGACCGTCAGCGCCGACCACACCGAACGGGTCGACCGGTTCGGGGCGGCGAGATGAGACGGCTGCAGCGCCGGTTGCGTCGTCGCGGCGACGAGGGCCGCATCTCGATCCTCATCGCCGGGTTGTTCGCGCTGCTCGCGATCCTGGTGATGGGCGGCGTCGACGTGACGGCCGTCCAGCTCGCGCGGATGCACCTCATCGACGTCGCCGACGCCGCGGCGTCGGATGCGGCCGACTCCATCGACCCGGCGTCGGTCTACAGCGGTGGCGTCGGCACCAGCCTGCGCCTCACCGATCAGTCGGTCGGCCGTACGGCGCACGACAGCCTGGCGCTGCAGCAGATGCCGTCGCACATCACCTCGTGGGGCGTCGTCGAGGGCACGGGCACCCCGGACGGCTCGACGGCCGTCGTGCGCGTGCGTGGCAACGTGCGACCGCCGCTGCTCGGCGGGCTGCTCGGGTTCATGGAGCCCGACATCTCGATCACCGTCGAGTCCCGCGCCCGCGCCGACGTGTCGCCCTAGCCGCTGCCGTCGCCGGATCTCGTCAGCCCACAGCGGACCCCGTTCACTCCCATCACGAAAGCCGATATGTTGCGCCCACTTTCAGCAGTTCCACTCATCGCCGCCACCCTCGTGGCCAGCGCTGTCCTCACCGCGTGCGGTCAGGAGAGCGGCACGGGTTCCCGCCCGTCCACGACGACCACGCCCTCGGCACCCAAGACGCTCACGCTCGCGGAGGCGCGTGCGGCGATGACCGACTACGACCGCCGCAACAACGCGGCCATCGTGCGCGCGGGTGCGCCGGCGTACGACGAGTCCGCCTGGAGCGCGGTGGACACCGAGACCACGCTCGCCGGGGACGTCTACGGAACTCGGGTCAAGAAGGCCAAGCGCGCCCCCGCGGACAGTGGCGGAGCCGGCTTCTCGCACGACGTCCGAGCAGTGCACGGTGGTGGTGCGCGCTCGGCCGACGGCCAGGGCCGGTGGGCGCTGGTCGACGTCGGCACTGAGACGGCCGAGGGCAAGACCTGGCGGTCGATGGTCGCGATCGTGCCGGCGACTGTCGCCGGGTCGTGGAAGATGTCGGCCTCGATGTCCGGCCCGGCGCAGATCCCGATCCCGAAGGTGGTTGCGGGGGCTGTCCTCACCGCACCGCAGCGCCAGCAGCTCGCCAACATGGTGCCGACGGTGATCCGGTCGATCTACGTCGGCAACGACGACGACCTCCAGCAGAACGGCCTGATCACGGCGCTGCGTCGGCGGACCAACGCCGAGGAGACCCCGGGCGACAAGGCCACTCACGGATGGTCCGGCACGACCGACTGTCGTCCGTGGGGCACTCCGAAGGGCACGGACGCCAGTACGGCGGTGGTCGTCGGCACACCGGCTCTGCGGGTGGCCCGCGCCCAGTCAGCCACGCTGGGAGTGCTCAGCCTGGACTGCGAGGTCACCGTCCAGGACGCCGACGGGGACCGCAAGATCAAGCTCGAGAAGGCGTACGCCACGGCCGAGGGTGACGACGGGTCGTTCAAGGAGCGCTATGTCCGCCGATTCGTGGTGAGCCTGCTGGTCAGCACTCCCGACCAGGGAAAGCCCGTGGTGATCGCGAGCTCGGGTGCGTACGCGGTGCCACAGGGGCGCTGACCTGGCTACGCCGGACCCGGCGCGTGCGGTCGGGCGGCCGGTCGTCGTACGACGTCGATCGCCCGACCGCGTAGGCTGACTCCTCGTGGCTGTCGACTTCCCTGTAGAGATCAAGAACCTGCGCACCACCATGGGGACGGTGCGTGAGGTCAGCGACCTCGACGCGCTGCGCGCCCAGATCACCGACCTCGAGGCCCAGTCGGCCGCGCCCGACCTGTGGGACGACCCCGACAAGGCCCAGCAGGTGACGTCCACGCTGTCGCGGGCCAAGGCCGAGCTCGACCGCGTCGAGAACATGGACAGCCGCATCGAGGACCTCGAGACCCTTGTCGAGATGGGGCAGGAAGAGGACGACGCCGAGACCCTGGCCGAGGCCGAGAAGGAGCTCGAGGCGGTCAAGAAGGCCGTCGGCGAGCTCGAGGTCCGCACGCTGCTGTCCGGCGAGTTCGACCAGCGCGAGGCCGTCATCACGATCCGCGCCGGCGCCGGTGGTGTCGACGCCGCCGACTTCGCCGAGATGCTCATGCGCATGTACCTGCGCTGGGCCGAGCGCCACGGATACCCGACCAAGGTGATGGACACCTCGTACGCCGAGGAGGCCGGCCTCAAGAGCGCGACGTTCGAGGTCAACGTGCCCTACGCGTACGGCAACCTGGCCGTCGAGGCCGGCACCCACCGCCTCGTGCGCATCAGCCCGTTCGACAACCAGGGCCGGCGGCAGACGAGCTTCGCCGCGGTCGAGGTCGTGCCGCTCATCGAGACCACCGACGCGATCGAGATCCCCGAGAACGAGCTCAAGATCGACGTCTTCCGCTCGTCGGGGCCGGGTGGTCAGTCGGTCAACACCACCGACTCGGCCGTGCGCATGACGCACATCCCCACCGGCACCGTCGTGTCGATGCAGAACGAGAAGTCGCAGATCCAGAACCGCGCCGCCGCGCTGCGCGTCATGCAGTCCCGTCTGCTGCTGCTGAAGAAGCAGGAGGAGGACGCGCAGAAGAAGGAGCTCGCCGGCGACATCAAGGCCAGCTGGGGCGACCAGATGCGCTCGTACGTCCTGCACCCCTACCAGATGGTCAAGGACCTGCGCACCGAGCACGAGGTCGGCAAGACCGACGCGGTGTTCGACGGTGACATCGACGACTTCATGGAGGCCGGCGTCCGCTGGAAGCGTGCGCAGGAGCGCGAGAAGGACTGAGCCGCAAGGCTTTTCGTACGCCGGTCGCTCGCCTCAGGACGTCACTGTCACCGCGACCGCCGGTGCTGCGCTGAGCACGCTGCCGACCACCCGCGCCTCGTAGCGGCCGGTCGGCAGTCCCGGTGGTCCGCCGTCGGCGCCGCACCGAGGCGAGTCGATGCTCGGATGGTCCTGCGAGCACGACGTGTACGTCGTGAGTGCCGACATCGGGACCCGCGTGGTCCCCGAAGCGATGCGCAGCGGCTGAGACCCGCAGTCCGCGGTGAAGGCCGGGCTCGTGTCGATGCCGTGGCCGACCAGCTGCACGGCGTGCTTGGGCGTGCAGTCCGGGCCGCCTGGCACAGTCCCTGACCACAGGTCGACCGCCCGGCCGGTCGGGTTGATCACGACGACCGCCCCCGTGAGCGTCTTGCAGGCGCGAACCGTCGTGCGCGGCAGCTCCAGCCGGACCTGCAGACCCTCGGGTGTGACGCCGGTCGGTGCGGCAGCCGGAGTCGTCACCGACGGGCGTGCCGACGAGGAGGGCGACGTCGGCGTACCCCGTTCAACCTGCTGCTCGCCGCAGGCCGTCATCCCTGCCGCCACGACGAGCGCGACCGTGCACACCGTGCGTCTCATGCAGGAAGGACGCCCAGCACCGGGGCCAGGTTGATCACGAGCCGGTCTCAGTCACGGGTGCGGGGGAGGACGAGCCCCGTCTCGTACGCCAGCACCACCAGCTGAGCGCGATCGCGGGCGTGCACCTTGGTCATCGCGCGGCTGACGTGTGTCTTGGCGGTGGTGGCGCTGATGACCATGTGGTCGGCGATCTCGTCGTTGGACAGCCCTTGACCGACGAGCGCGACCACCTCACGCTCGCGTGGAGTGAGGACGTCGAGCGCGTCGGAGGCGACGCGGGCGGCCGGGCGTGACACGAACTCGCTGATGAGCGTGCGCGTGATGCCGGGCGACAGCAGGGCCGCACCCTCGGCGACGACGTGCAGGGCCTGCAGCAGATCAGCGGGTTCGGTGTCCTTGACCAGGAAGCCGCTCGCCCCGGCGCGCAGCGCGGTGAAGACGTACTCGTCGAGGCCGTAGTTGGTGAGGATGACGACCCGCGACGTGCTCAGGCGGTCGTCGCCGACGATGCGGCGAGTGGCCTCGATGCCGTCGAGCCGCGGCATCTGCACGTCCATCAGCACGATGTCGGGCCGGTGCTCGACGGCCAGCTCGTGGGCGGCGGCGCCGTCGCACGCCTCGGCCACCACCTCGATGTCGTCCTCGGCGTCGAGCAGAGCGCGCAGGCCGGTGCGGATGAGCGCCTGGTCGTCGGCGAGCAGGACCCGGATCATGCGAGCGCCTCGGGCAGGGGCAGCTCGGCACGCACGGTGAACCCGCCGTCCGGGCGCCCCTGAGCGACCAGCCGCCCGCCGAGCGCCGACGCACGCTCGCGCATGCCGATGAGACCGAGCCCGGGGGTCGGCGTACCGCCGGGATGGCCGCGGCCGTCGTCGTCGACCTGGAGGGTGAGGCGGTCGGCGGCGTACGTGATGGTGACGGTGGCTGACGCCGGACCGGCGTGCCGGGCGACGTTGGTGAGCGACTCCTGCACGATGCGGTACGACGCGCGGTCGATCTCGTCGGGCAGTGCGCGGGTGCGTCCGTGCGTGCGCAGGTCGGTGGGGACGCCGGCCGCGGTCGCCCGGTCGACGAGTCGTGGCACCGCTGCGAGCCCGTGCGACGAACCGCCCTCGTCGCTGCGCAGCACGCTCAGGGTCTGCCGCAGCTCGCGGGCCGCGTCGCCGGCGGCTTCCTCGATCGCGGCGAGCGCAGGGGGCACCGGGTCGCCGTTCTTCTGGGCGAGGTGGCGTGCGACGCCGGCCTGCACCTTGATCACCGAGATGCTGTGGGTGAGCGAGTCGTGCAGCTCGCGGGCGATGCGTACGCGCTCCTCAGCGGTACGCCGCGCAGCCTCCTCGTGGGCGCGCTCGGCCTCGGCCGCGCGGTTCTCGACCTCGGTCACCCGTTGGTGCCAGCGCCGGAACGCGACGACGGTCGCGACCTCGGTGAGGAACCACCCGGTCGCGTAGAAGCGCCTCCAGCCCCGATCAGTACGCACGTGCCGAGCCTAGGCGGGCCGGTCCGAGCAGCGCGTCCTGTCACAGATGTACGTCCGGCGTACGTCTCCTGGGGTGTACGGGCCTGCGCCGCCCGTCGTCGGCCGCAGCCTCAGGTGTCGTCCGGCGGCGGACGACGTGCAGCCGCGCACCGGCGAGCGTGGACCCGTGCACCGCCGAGCCCGCTCGGTGCTCAGACGCAGTCCGAACGACAAGGAGCCCGCCATGTCCACAGCAGCACGAGTTCTCGCACCACCGGCACCCGACGAGCTCGGGGAGGTGCTCGTGCCCGGCGACCCGGCGTACGACGACGCAGCCCGCACCTTCTTCGCGGCAGGCACCCCCGACGTGGTCCTGCGGCCGCGCGACGTCGCCCAGGTGCAGGCTGCCGTGCAGTACGCCGTCGCTGCCGGCCTGGAGATCTCGGTGCGGTCCGGCGGCCACTCCGGTGCTGGGCTGAGCACGCACACGTCAGGCGCCGTGATCGACCTCGCGCATCTCGACGGCATCGACGTCGACCCTGCCCGTCGCCTGGTCCGCGTGGGCGTCGGCGCCACGTGGGGCGCCGTCGCCGACACGCTGCAGGAGTACGACCTCGGCATCAGCTCGGGCGACACCCGCAGCGTCGGGGTCGGTGGGCTCGCGCTCGGCGGTGGGATCGGCTGGATGGTGCGCGAGCACGGCCTCACCATCGACGCGATCGTCGCCGCGCAGGTCGTCACGGCGGACGGCGCGGTGCACGAGATCGACGAGACGCACGAGCCCGACCTGTTCTGGGCGGTTCGTGGCGGCGGCGGCAACGTCGGCGTCGTGACCCGCCTGGACCTGATCGCGCAGCCGGTGGCCGGTGTGCAGTTCGGGACGATCACCTACGCCGTGGCCGATGTGCCGTGGCTGATCACGCGCTGGCGCGACGTGATGCGCGCCGCCGACCGCCGTCTCTCGAGCACGCTGGTGCTGATGCCCGGGATGATGGGCAACGCGCCATCGGTGCTGCTCACCGTGTGCTTCGCCGACGATGACGAGGCCGGCGCCGATGCCGCGATCGAGCCGCTGCTCGGCATCGGTGAGGTGCTGCGCTGCGACCTGGCCCAGCTGCCCTACGCGCAGGTGCTCGCCGACGAGCAGGGCCTCCCGCCCGGACTGCGGATGGTCGTCCGCAACGCCCTTCCGTCGGAGCTGACCGACGACCTGGTGTGGGCGATCGACAAGGCGTGGACCGATCGCGACGTCATGGTCGCGCTGCGCAGCCTCGGCGGCGCGGTCGCCGACGTCGCGCCGGACGCGACGGCGTTCGCGCACCGCGACGCGGAGGTCATGCTGCAGATCGGCGGCGTGGTTCCTCCCGGCGCCCCTGACCCGCTCGCGTCGCGCTGGCCGGCGGTTGCCGCGCAGGCCGAGGGAGGGGCGTACGCGGGCTTCCTCAGCACGGCTGACGCGGACGACGTGGCTGCGGTGTTCCCCGAGCCCACCCGTCGTCGCCTCGCGCACACCAAGGCGGAGTACGACCCGGCCAACGTGTTCCACCGCAATCACAACGTGCCGCCGGCGACGCACGAGGAGGCCTAGCCCCACGTCAGGGTGCGCGCACCCGGGCCGCTGAGCTGGGGGAGGGCCGCCGAGCGTCGTCCGGTCGCGAGCAGGAGGAGCGCTGCGGTGCTGCCGGTCACCACCGGCCCGGCGCCTCGCGTCCACGACGTGTCGGTGGCCTGCAGCGTCACGCCCCGCAGCCGGCGTCGGGCGAAGAACGGCCAGCCCATCGACCAGACCCGGTCGAGCGCGAGCGTCGCCGCCTCCAACGGCATCGCGCGCTCGCGGCCGAGCGGCACGACCATGTCCTGCGCGTGGACCAGGACGTCGAGCAGTGGTTCGAGTGGTGTCTCACCATCGGCGCCGTCCGGTGGGAACCGACCATCTGCCGCAGGCTCGCGCTGAGCTCGGGCACGGGCGCGCGGTGCCGCACTGCGGTGTCGTGCACCATCCGGTCGAAGCTGCCTCGCGCCCGGACCAGCTCGCGTGCTGCTGTGCGCGCCGAGGTGTGCGCCAGCGCGAGGTGAGCGGCCACATCGCGCACCGTCCACCCCTCGCACAGTGACGGGGTCGCGAGCTCAGTGGCCGAGAAGTCGTCGACGAGGTCGGCGACCTGGCTGCGCTCGCGGTCGATCGTCTGCCACACGGCGGAGAGATCAGAGCCTTCGAGGCGCATCTCGACTCCTCGTTCGAAGTACGATGATCGAACTATTTTCGTTCGATGGTCGAACCACTGTCAAGAGGTGTGCGTATGGCGTCCGACGGCCCCGGTATCGGCCTGCTGTGCTTCGTCGTCGGGCGGGCCATGGAGACGCGGGTCATGGCGGCGATCCAGGAGGCCGGGTACGACGACATCACCCTCGCGCAGAGCCGTGCGTTCGCACGCGTCGGCGCCGACGGCACCCGCGTCACCGACCTGGCCGAGCAGGCCCGGATCACCAAGCAGACAGCCGTGTTCCTGGTCAACCAGCTCGAGCAGGCCGGCTACGTCGAGCGGGTCGTCGACCCTGCCGACGCGCGGGCCCGGCTCGTGCGACTGGCCCCGAGGGGCCGCCGCCTTCAGCAGGTCGCCCGACGCGTCGAGCGACAGCTCGAGCGCGAGTGGGCGACGCACCTCGGAGCCCGTGATGCGGCTGCGCTGCACCGCATCCTCACCGATCTGCGCGAGGTGACCGACCCGTACGCCTGAGTCGGCGTCCGTCGGCGTGGCACCGCCCGCCGGTGCGCTGGGGCACCTACCGTGTGGATCGCCTGCCAGGGCAGCGTCCCCACTGCCCGCGAACCTCAGAGGTTGCCCCGCCCGATGATTCGTCTCGACAACGTCACGATGCGCTACGACAAGCAGAGTGCACCCGCCCTCAAGGACGTGACACTCGAGGTCGACCGGGGCGAGTTCGGGTTCGTCGTCGGTGCGTCCGGGTCGGGCAAGTCCACGCTCATGCGCCTCATCACCCACGAGCAGGTGGCGACCGCCGGCACCGTGCTCGTCGCCGGGCGCGACCTGCGCGAGCTGCCCGAGCGGAAGGTCCCCGCACTACGCCGGGGGATCGGTGTGGTGTTCCAGGACTTCCGGCTGCTGGACAACAAGACCGTCGCCCAGAACGTCGCGTTCGTGCTGCAGGTGCTGGGCCGCCGCCGCCACCACATCAAGCAGATGGTGCCCGAGACGCTCGACCTGGTCGGCCTCGACGGCAAGGCCGACCGCATGCCGCACGAGCTGTCCGGCGGTGAGCAGCAGCGCGTCGCGATCGCCCGCGCCGTCGTCAAGAAGCCCGCGATCCTCCTCGCCGACGAGCCGACCGGCAACCTCGACCCCGACACCAGCCTGGAGATCGTCCGGCTGCTCGACCGCATCCACAAGACCGGCACCACGGTGCTGGTCGCCACTCACGACCACGGCATCGTCGACCAGTTCCGCAAGCGGGTCATCGAGCTCGAGCGCGGACGACTCGTCCGCGACGAGGCCGTCGGCGGCTACGGCACCGACCGGCGTACGGCCGAGGCCACCGAGGGTGAGGACTGATGCGTCTGCAGTTCATGCTCAGCGAGATCTGGGGCGGCCTGCGTCGCAACGCGGCCATGGTCGTCTCGGTCGTGCTGGTGTCGATGGTGTCGATGTTCTTCCTCGGCTCAGGGGTGCTCGCGCACCGCCAGGTCGACACCGCCAAGGGCTACTGGTACGACAAGGTCCAGGTCTCGGTCTTCCTGTGCACCGCCCAGTCCACCGACGTGCCCTCGTGCGCTGATGGTGCCGTGAGCGCCGCCCAGCGCGACCAGATCAAGCGCGACCTGCAGAGCCTCGACCCGCTCGTCGAGCACGTCTACTACGAGAGCTCGGCGCAGGCGTACACCCGGTTCAAGGAGCAGTTCCGCAACAGCCCCTACCTGGGCAGCATCGACCAGAAGGCCATGCCCGAGTCCTTCCGGGTCAAGCTGTCCGACCCGACCCGCTTCGGCGAGGTGGTCTCGGCGTTCGACGGTGCGCCCGGGGTCGAGGCGGTCAGCGATCAGCGCAAGGTGCTGGACACCTTCTTCGACCTGCTCAACGTGCTGTCGGTCGGCTCCGTCGCGCTCGCGGTGGTGATGCTGATCTGCTCGATCCTGCTCATCACCACCACGATCCGGCAGGTGGCGTTCACCCGCCGCAGGCAGGTCGGCATCATGCGGCTCGTGGGCGCCTCTGCGCTCACCATCTATCTCCCGTTCGTCGTCGAGACGGTGCTCGCAACCCTCATCGGCTCGGCGCTCGCGGTCGGTCTGCTGTGGGTGCTGGTCCACTACGGCGTCTCCGGTCTGCTCGACAGCGGACCGGGCGGGGCGGGGCTGATCAGCCTCATCGGCGAGGGCGACGTGTGGACGCTGGCCCCTTGGCTGCTCATCGGCGGGTTCGTGCTCGCCGTCGTGACGTCGTGGATCACACTGCGGCGCTATCTCAAGGTCTGACGAAGTGAGGTCCGTGATGACGCGACTGCGGCGTACGACGGTCGGTCTGGTCACCGCCGGACTGCTGCTCGGCACGGCCGGCACTGCACTTGCGGACGACCCGGGCTCCCAGAAGAAGAAGGTCGACCAGGCGATCACCTCGTCGGTCAAGGACCTCGACCTGGTCTCGAGCGACCTGACCAAGGCGGTCTCGGCCCTCAACGCCACCAACGGCAAGGTCACGGCCGCCCGGACGACGTTCAACCGCGCCGAGGGCGAGCTGCGCTCGGCCACCAGGCACCACAACGACGTCGCCGGACAGCTCAAGGTCGCCCAGAGCGACGAGACCAAGAACACCAACGCGCTCAAGGCCAACCAGCGTGCGCAGGGGCGCACCAAGGTGCTGGTCGGCGGCCTCGCGCGGCAGACGTACATGCAGGGCGGGATGGGCCGCCTCGAGATGACCTTGCAGGTGCTCTCGTCCGGCGGCTCCGAGGTCACCGACAACCTGTCGCTGGCCGACATCGTGCTGCGACAGCAGAACGGTGTCCTGCACCGGCTCTCGGGCCAGCAGGCTGCGGGGACGGCGACGGGCAACCGGCTCACGGCGATCCGCACCCGGGTGGCCGGGCTGAAGCGCGAGTCGTCCGCCGCCGTCACCCGCGCCAGCAGGGCGCGCAACAGCGCCGCCCGGGCCAAGACCGCGCTCGAGGGGCTGCAGCGCACCCAGGCCGCGGCGGCCACCACGCTCAAGGCGCGCAAGGACAAGGAGCTCGCCGACCTGCGCTGGCTGCGCGGTGAGTCGACACGGTTGCAGCGGGTGCTCGACGCGCGTGCCCGGGCCCGCGCCAAGGCGGCGCGCGGGCGGCCCGCACCGGCGGCGCCCGCGCCGGGCAGCGACGGCCACTTCCTGGCCGGACCGGCACCCAAGAGCCAGATCGCCTCGCCCTTCGGCTACCGGATGCACCCGATCCTGGGCATCCGGATGCTGCACGCCGGAGCCGACTTCGCCTTCGGGTGCGGTGCGCCGGTCTACGCCTCCGCCGCCGGTGACGTCGTCGAGGCCGGGCACAACAGCATCGCCGGCAACAACATCGTCGTCGACCACGGCCAGGTGAGCGGCCGCTCGCTGGCCACGCAGTACGAGCACCTGAGCGCGTTCGCCGTCCGCAGCGGCCACGTCAGCAAGGGACAGCTGATCGGTCGGGTCGGCGCCACCGGGCGTGCCACGGGGTGCCACCTGCACTACGCCGTGCTGTCCAACGGCCAGTACGTCGACCCGGCCGGCTACATCGGCTGACCACCCGGGAATCGCGTGGAGCCCGCGTGCCTTGGACAGGTACGGTAGGGCGCTGCGAACCCCGCGGACGGGCACTCAGCCCGCCCACCGTCGTACCTGCCCGGAAGGAGGCGCCGCCATGGCCACCAAGAAGAAGGCGCGTGACGACGACACCTCCAACAAGGTCGTCGCCCGCAACCGCAAGGCCCGTCACGACTACCTCATCGAGGACACCGTCGAGGCCGGCCTGGTGCTCATGGGCACCGAGGTCAAGTCGCTGCGCATGGGTCGCGCGTCCCTGGTCGACGGGTTCGCCAGCGAGCAGAACGGCGAGCTGTGGCTCGAGGGGGTGCACATCCCCGAGTACGTCCAGGGCACCTGGACCAACCACGCCGCCCGCCGCAAGCGCAAGCTGCTCATGCACCGCCACGAGATCGACAAGCTGATCCGCAAGAGCCAGGAGGCGGGGCACACCCTGATCCCGCTCGAGCTGTACTTCAAGGACGGCCGGGTCAAGGTCGAGATCGCGCTCGCCAAGGGCAAGAAGCAGTACGACAAGCGCGAGACGCTGCGTCGGCGTACCGATGAGCGTGAGGCCGAGCGCGCGATGCAGGTTCGGCTCAAGCGCGGAGGCTGAGCTCGGCCCGTCTATAGGCTGACCGCCATGCGTCGGATGTTGGCCGCGGTCGCGGCTGCCCTGGGGGTCCTGGCACTGCTCGTCATCGCACCGGTGGGAGCCGCGTCCGCCGCACCCGGTGAGCGCATCCTGTCCTTCGAGGCGGAGTACGACGTGCAGCCCGACGGGTCGGTCGAGGTCACCGAGCACCTGACCTGGCAGTTCGCCGGTGACCAGTCGCACGGCATCAAGCGCAACATCATCACCTCGCAGGGCTACGACCCCGACCCGGCCAAGTACAGGGCGTACCCCATCAGCGACGTCCGTGCGTCCAGCCCGACGGGCGCCCCGGCTGACGTCGACCAGCAGCAGTTCGGTGCCAACACCGTGCTGCGCATCGGTGACCCCGACGAGACGGTGAGCGGCACCCAGAAGTACGACATCTCCTACACCCTCGGCCACGTCGTCAACGCCCAGCCCGAGCACGTCGAGCTCTACTGGAACGTCACCGGCGCGCAGACCTCGATCCCGACCGACCGCGTCAGGATCACCGTCCGCGGTCCGGGCGCTGTGACCAAGGCGGCCTGCTACTACGGCCTCACGCAGGAGTCCAAGCAGTGCACCGCCACACCGGGCCAGGCGGCGACGTACACCGCTCAGGGCCTGCAGGGCTGGGAGCAGGTGACGGTGGTCGCCGCGTTCGCCAAGGGCGGTTTCACCAGCACCGCACCCGAGCTGCGCGAGGGCAGCCCCGACTCCTATGACAAGGACGACCGCGGGCAGCTCGGCGACAGCCTGACCCCCGATCAGCGCCGCGCGCTGCAAGGCGTCTCGATCGGTGCCGGCGTCGCACTGCCCGCGCTCGCGGCCTCCGCGATGGGGCTGCTCGTCTGGAAGCGCGGCCGCGACGAGCGTTATGCCGCAGCCGTTCCCGGGCTCACGCCGCTGCCCGGCCAGGACGAGCGCGTCGTACGCGGCAAGGGCCCCGCGCCCGCGGTGCAGTTCCAGCCGCCGCAGGGCGTGCGACCCGGCCTGATGGGCACGGTCATCGACGAGGACGCAGGCACCGTCGACGTCAGCGCGACGGTCGTCGACCTCGCGGTGCGCGGCTACCTGCAGATGAAGGAGGTCGAGTCCGGCGGCCTGTTCAAGAGCACCGACTGGGAGCTCACCCGTACCCGTTCGCAGGCCGAGGAGCCGCTGATGGACTACGAGCAGGTCGTCCTCGACGGCCTGTTCAAGAGCGGCGACGTGGTCCGGCTGTCCGAGCTGAAGAACCACTTCGCCGCGACGCTGCAGAGCGCGAAGTCGTACATGTATCTGGAGACGACCCGACGTGGGTGGTTCCGCAAGTCGCCCGAGGCCACCCGCGGCCGCTGGCGTGCGGTCGGGTTCCTGCTGATCGGCGCCGCGATCCTCGGGTTCTTCGTGCTCCCGACGATCATGCGCGCGGCGGTCGGCATCCCGATCGGCCTGGGCATCGCCGGGTTCATCGTCCAATGGATGGGCAAGCACATGGCCGCCAAGACGGCTGAGGGCTCGGCCGTCACGGCGCAGAGCCTCGGCTTCCGCCAGTACCTCGAGACCGCCGAGGCCAACCAGATCAAGTTCGAGCAGGCCGAGCAGATCTTCAGCCGATACATGCCGTACGCCGTCGTGTTCGGGATCGCCGACCGCTGGGCCGCGACGTTCGGCCGGGTCGCCGAAGCGGCTGCGGCTGCTGGCCGTCCACTCGTGATGCCGCTCTGGTACATCCCGCTCGGCACCGGCTTCCCCAGCTTCGGAGGCATCGCCGAGGGCGTCGACTCCTTCGGGACGATGGCCGCCGGCACGTTTGCCTCGACGCCCGGTTCGTCCGGTGGCAGCGGCTTCGGCGGAGGCGGGTTCTCCGGGGGCGGCGGGTTCAGCGGCGGCGGTGGCGGAGGCGGCGGCTCCAGCTCGTGGTGATGGCCTGAACGGTTCATGTGGTCACACCGTGAGCCCCGCGTCACGTCGTGACCACATGAACGGTGTCGTGCGCGCAGGCGGCGCGCTCAGGTGGGATCGATCACCGCGATGAGGTCGCCGCCGTTGACGTGCGCTCCGTCCTCGACAAGTGAGACCACCCGCCCGGAGAACGGTGCGCTGATGGGCGCCTCCATCTTCATCGCCTCGATCGTGACGACGAGCGTGCCTCGTTCGACGACCTGGCCGATCTCGACCAGGGGAGTGGCCACTCCGGCGAACGGTGCTGCGACCTGGCCCGACGCAGACAGGTCGGCGCGCTGGGCCACCGCGACGTCGTACCGGATCTGCGAGGGCATGTCGGCGAGCCTAGCCCGGTTACGACGAGGGCCGGGACGCCGTGTGCGCCCCGGCCCTCGCCGGTGGTTCCCCCGATCGACCGGTCAGCCGACGTGCACGGCCTCCTGGCCGTCGGTCGCCAGCTCCTCGTGCTTGACGTTGAGGAAGATGAACGTGGCGATCGCGCCGATGAGCAGCATGCCCGCCGCAACCCAGAAGCCCTGGGTCGAGGCGAACGTCTGAATCTCCGGGCCGTACTGAGCCTGGAACTGCTTGGCCGCGGCTGCCTTCTCAGCAGCGGTGTGCGGGGCAGGCAGACCCTTCGCCTGGGCCTGCTGCATGACCTGGGCCATCAGCTCCTTGCCCTTGTCGGTGGCGGCGCTGGAGAAGACGGTCGACAGGGCGGCCACGCCGACGGCGCCACCGATCTGCTGAGCGGTGTTGAGTGCGGACGCCGCTGCGCCGGAGTCGTTCGCGCTGATGCGGGCCGTCGACGTCATCGTGAGCGGGATGAACAGGAACGCCATACCGATCGACTGGACGACGATCCACGGCAGCAGGCCGGAGACGTAGGTGCTGTCGACCGTCAGGTGGGTGTAGCCCCACATGCCGAACGCCGCGAGCAGGCCACCGGAGCCGGCGATCCAGCGCGGGTCGACCCGGCTGAGCAGGTTGGACGCGATGCCCGCGCCGATCGCGATGCCGACGCTGAACGGCAGCAGCGACAGACCGGCCTTGACCGGCGAGTAGCCGAGCACCTGCTGGATGAACAGGCCGAGGAAGAAGAACATCCCGAACATCCCGGCGCCGACGAGCAGCATCGCGAACAGGCTGACCGCGCGGTTGCGGTCACCCAGGATGCGCATCGGCAGCAGCGGGTGCTTGGCGCGCTGCTCGACGAGGACGAACAGGCCCAGCAGGGCGATTCCGCCGATCAGGGGTACGAGGGTCTGCCAGTCTCCCCACGAGGCGCCCTGCTCCGCGGCGTGCGACAGGCCGTAGACGATGCCGAACAGGCCGGCGGTGCCGACGACCGCACCCGGGACGTCGACCGTGGCGTCGCGGCCCTCGGACTCGACGAGGTATCGAGGAGCCAGTGCGGCGACGAGCAGGCCGATCGGCACGTTGACGAAGAACGTCCAGCGCCAGTCGATCTCGGTGAGCACTCCACCGAGGATCAGGCCGACGGCAGCACCGGCACCGGACATCGCGGCGTACACCGCCATGGCGCGGTTGCGCTCCTTGCCAGCGGGGAAGGTGGTGTTGATCAGCGCCAGTGCGGCCGGTGAGGCGAGCGCGGCGCCGGCGCCCTGGAGTCCACGCGAGGCGAGCAGCAGCTCTTCGTTCGGTGCGATCCCGCCGAGCAGTGAGGCGACGGCGAACAGCACGACGCCCCAGAAGAACATCCGGCGGCGACCGAACAGGTCACCGAGGCGTCCGCCGAGCAGCAGCAGGCTGCCGAACGCGAGGGCGTACGCGGTGACGACCCACTGACGGTTGGCGTCGGTGAAGCCGAGGTCGCTCTGGATGTGGGGCAGGGCGATGTTCACGATGCTCGCATCGAGCACGATCATCAGCTGGGCACTGGCGATGACCACCAGTGCGAGCATCAGGTTGCGCGAGGAGCCGGTCTGCTCCTGCTGCCCTGACGCTGTTTCGACAGACGTCGACATGGCGGGTTCCCTCCTTGGGAGTCCGTTGGCGTGTGCGGTGTGGGTTCTGGATGAAGTGTCGGACGGCAGGCGGACAGCTCGTGTCCGCGATCGTCAGCCGCCCTTGGTGGCAGGTTCGTGGTGCTCGTGCAGAGTCGCTGCGCACGCCGGGAGCACGATCTGCTCGACGACCTCACGCATGTACTCGGTAGTGGGACCCGCGCCGAGCTCTGCACTGTGACGCATGGCCATCGCGGGGACCACTGCGGCGATCAGCTCGAGGTCGGCGTCGGGTCCGATCTCGCCACGCTGCTGGGCGCGCTCGAACGCGGCGATCAGCAGCTCGTAGCGGGGCCGGACGATCTGCTCGTGAAAGCTCTGCTTGAGCTCTTCGTCTCGGTGGATCGCGACGACGATCGCGGCCATGACGGACGGCAGGAGCTCGGTCACCTCGGCATCGCCACAGATCAACGCCTCGAGATCGCCTCGGAGCGTGCCGGTGTCGAGTGCGTCGGCGTCGTTGTTGGGGCACACCTTGACCTGGCTGACAGCAGCGATGACCAGATCGGCCTTGGTGGGCCAGCGGCGGTAGAGCGTGGCCTTGCCAGCGCGAACGCGGGCAGCGACCAGGTCGAAGGTGAGCTTATCGTAACCGACCTCGACGAGCACGTCGAGGACGCCGTCGAGGACCGCGCTCTCGCGGTCTCCGGCGATGCGTGGACGCAGGGCCGTGTCGTTCATGGGTGCTCCTCCTGCCCGGTCCGGACCATCCCGTCGCACGCGGCGGGAATAAATCGGTCGTCAATGGATCTGTACTCCTCGGGCACCGCGCGCCCGGCTGCCTGTGCAGGAGCGGGGCGTACGAGGCCTGATACGTCTCCCAACGACGTACGGAACGAAACTGTTCCGTTCTACTCGAGAAAGATTAGATCCGGTTGCCGAGAGGCGCCAACCGGATATCCGTGTGACGACGACCACATGGCGAAGGCAGACTGCCCACCGGGACCCCGGCGGGTGCACGCTGGGACCAGGGGCGTCCGGAGGAGGAGCAGCGTGGCGGCAACGGTGGGCTGGGACGAGCACAACAGGGCCGTGGGCGCATTACGCGCCCAGCTCTCCGAGATCCCGCCCGGTGAGCCGGTGCGGCTCGCCAAACGCTCGTCCAACCTCTTCCGCCCGCGTGAGGGCACCGGGCGCCCAGGCCTGGACGTCTCTGAGCTCCGCTCGGTCGTCGAGGTCGACGCCGAGCGTCGGGTCGCGCACGTGCAGGGCATGTGCACCTACGAGGACCTCGTCGACGCGACGCTGCCCCACGGGTTGATGCCGTTCGTCGTACCGCAGCTGAAGACCATCACGCTCGGGGGAGCGGTCACCGGGCTCGGCATCGAGTCGAGCTCGTTCCGCAACGGCCTGCCGCACGAGTCGGTGCGAGAGATGGACATCCTCACCGGCGCCGGCGAGATCATCACGGCCTCACCCACCCAGAACGCCGACCTGTTCCGGGCGTTCCCCAACTCCTACGGCTCGCTCGGGTACTCCGTGCGTCTGGAGATCGACCTCGACCCGGTCGCGCCGTACGTCCACCTGCGACACCTGCGCTTCGACTCCGTCGGCGCGCTGGTCGACCGGATGGGCGAGCTGCTGCGTGACCGCGAGTACGACGGCGAGGCGGTCGACTTCCTGGACGGTGTGGTGTTCTCCGCCGACGAGAGCTATCTCGTGCTCGGCAGCTGGACCGAGCGTGCGCCGTACACCTCCGACTACACCGGCCGCGAGATCTTCTACCGCTCCGTCCAGCAGCACGCCGAGGACTACCTCACGGTCCGCGACTACCTGTGGCGCTGGGACACCGACTGGTTCTGGTGCTCGCGTGCGTTTGGCGTGCAGAACCCGCGCGTGCGGCGCTTCATCCCCCGGCGCTACCTGCGCAGCGACGTCTACGGCAAGATCATCCGCTTCGAGAACCGCCACGGCTGGTGGGCCCGGAAGGAGGCGCGGCAGGGCAAGCTCCCGCGCGAGCGCGTGGTCCAGGACGTCGAGGTGCCGATCGAGCGCACCGAGGAGTTCATGAGCTGGTTCCTCGACAACGTGCCGATCGAGCCGATCTGGTTGTGCCCGTTGGCTGTTCGCGATCACGAGCACGGTGAGCAGCCGTGGCCGCTGTACCCGCTCAAGGTCGGCGAAACGTACGTCAACGTCGGGTTCTGGTCGACCGTCGAGATCCCCGAGGGCGGCTCTGACGGCGACGCCAACAAGCGCATCGAGGCCGAGGTCGAGCAGCTGGGCGGCCACAAGTCCCTCTACTCCGACGCCTACTACGACGAGCCGACGTTCTGGGCTCTGTACGGCGGCGACACCTATCAGCAGGTCAAGAAGACCTACGACCCGGACGGGCGACTGCCCGACCTCTACGCCAAGGCGGTGGGACGACGATGAGCACGACGACCGGTAGCGGCCGGCTGACGATCGGCGAGGTGGCCGACAAGATCTTCGGTCCGGAGGTCCCGTTCCGGCTCGAGGCGTACGACGGCTCGGTCGGCGGCCGCAAGGACTCCAGCATCGTGGTGCGGATCGACAACGAGCGGGGGCTGCGCTACCTCGTGACGGCTCCGGGCGAGCTGGGGCTCGCGCGGGCGTACGTCCAGGGCGACCTGACCCTGAAGGGCGCCGACCCGGGCGATCCGTACGACCTGCTCGCGGTGTTCCTCGACAAGCAGCTCGTGCAGCGTCCGGCCCTCTCCGAGCTGCCTCAGATCCTGCGCTCGCTCGGCATCTCCTCCTTCCGGCCGCCCGAGCTGCCCCAGGAGGAGGCCGTGCCGGCATGGCGCCGTCAGGTCGAGGGCATGCGTCACTCCAAGCGACGTGACGCCGAGGCCATTCACCACCACTACGACGTGAGCAACGCCTTCTACGAGATGGTGCTCGGTCCGTCGATGACCTACACGTGCGCGTGCTACCCCGAGGACCACTCCACGCTCGAGGAGGCGCAGGCCCACAAGTACGACCTGGTCGCCCGCAAGCTCGGCCTGCAGCCGGGCATGCGGCTGCTCGACGTCGGCTGCGGCTGGGGCGGCATGGTGCGCCACGCGGTCAAGCACTACGGCGTCACCGCGCTCGGTGTGACGCTGTCACAGGAGCAGGCGGCGTGGGCCCAGCAGCGCATCAAGGAGGACGGCCTCGACGACCGCGCCGAGGTGCGGTTCACCGACTACCGCGACGTCACCGAGTCCGGCTTCGACGCCGTCAGCTCGATCGGTCTCACCGAGCACATCGGCATCAAGAACTACCCGGCGTACTTCACCTTCCTGCACAGCCGTCTGCGCGACGGCGGGCGCATGCTCAACCACGCCATCACCCGACCGGACAACGCCGGAAACGGTTTGAAGAGAGGCGGATTCATCAACCGCTACGTCTTCCCCGACGGCGAGCTCGCGGGCGTCGGCACGATCGTGTCGACCATGCAGGACAACGGGTTCGAGATCCGGCACGTCGAGGACCTGCGTGAGCACTACGCCCGGACGACCCGTGCGTGGTGCAAGAACCTCAGCGCCAACTGGGACGCCTGCGTCCGTGAGGCAGGAGAGGGCACCGCACGTGTCTGGGGTCTCTACATGGCCGGTTCGTCGCTGAACTTCGAGCGCAACAACATCCAGCTGCACCAGGTGCTCGGGGTGAAGGTCGGCGCCGACGGCGACGCGCACTACCCGCTGCGTCACACCTTCGGCGTCTGACCGGGCCCGCTCAGAGGTGGGGGAGGCTGCTGCCGATCGTCGCCGGTCGATGCAGCCCCTCCCGCAGGTACGACGGTGCGCCGCTGCGCTCGATGCGCTGTGCGACACGGGTGATGAGGGCCTCGGACGGCCAGACGTGCCACCACAGCGCGGCCAGGAAGAACGGCAGACCGATCAGGTAGGGAAGTGCGGTCGGCGGCTGGGCGACGTAGCAGAGCACCAGTGTGAGGATCGCGGGCGCCTCGGCGAGGGCGATCCGCAGCATGTGTCCGATCCGGAAGTCGGTCTGCGAGCGGAGGGCCTGCTGGCGCGGGTCCAGCCCGGGCTCGGCCACCGTCACGCGATAGCCGAGCAGGGTCGCGAGCGCGAACCCGACACCGGCGAGCACCGGGCCCACGGCGTACATCCACGCGGGCGGAGCCTCGAAGCCGGTCGTCACGCACACCACGACCGCGAGCACGACCACTGCGCTGATGATCGCGCCGCTCATCAGGCGCAGTGTGCGCAGTGTGGACGCGGTCGTGGTCGAGGTGGCGGCGCTCATGGGCTGAGACCCTAGTGCCTGCGTGGCGGCGCGGAATGGAGTAGCGCGACCCCGCGTTGGGTGAAGTAGGCTCATGGGCCTGCCACCGGTTCGCCGGTGGTGCACCACGACAGCTGAACAGTGTGATGTGCCCACCCTGGGGATGATCGGTTTCGACGTTGATCCACGTTGCAGGGGAAGCGGGCCGAGGACGCACGGTCATCTCGTGAACGATCCGTGCAAAACCCATAGGTGCCGATTCCAAGCGCACCGACTTCGCCCTCGCCGCCTGAGCGAGCCTCGAAGTCCGTCAGCCTGAGCTAGTTCTCGACTCAGTGTCTGGCGTCAGCTAGAGAACTTGCTGCGTCGTCATGCCGAGGGGCGACGCGGGACTCTTACTCGGCTGGGCCTGTCAGGGAACGTGTGCGTGCGAGCCCTGGGGCCGAGAAAATCCACAGCGCACTGCGCCCGGAGAAGCCCTACCTCGTCGTCAACGGACCCGGGTTCGATTCCCGGCATCTCCACCACCCCAGAGGCACATCACCTGCGTCAGCAGCCCCCGGTCAGGCGCCGGGGGCTTTGTCATGCCCGACCTCAGGTCAGGGCCCACCGCACCCGCAGGCGGACCTCGACGCTGTGCTGACCGGCCTCGACGCCGCCGCCGTCGCCGGCCGACATGGCCATCCGCGCCATCGGGGCGGGGCCACCGCGCTGGTCGGGCTGATCGATCGCGATGACCTGGCCGAGCTCGCGGCCGGCCAGCCGGGCGAGGTCACCGGCCTGGCGGTGGGCGTCGTCGTACGCCGCCTGCCGGGCCTGGTCCTCCAGCGCACTCGGGTCCTCGACGGTCAGTCGGAGCGACTCGAGGCGGAAGGTGTTGCCGACCGCGTCGGCGCACGCCTTGAGCGCTCCGCCGACCGTCGCGGGGTCGCGCCAGGACACACCGAGCCGGTGCGTGGCCTCGTAGCCCGAAGGGCGCGACTCCGGGCCCCAACGGGTGTCGACCGACACCCCGAGCGTGCGCAGCTCGGCGTCGGTCACGCCCTGGTCGCGCAGCGTCGCGGTGAGCGTGCGCGCCGACTGCTGGCACGCCTCGAGGGCCGCGCTCACATCACGTGCCTCGGCGCGTGCGGCGACGACGAGGCGTACGACATCGGGCGAGCCCGCCGCTGTGCCCCCGCCGATCACGGTGATGCTGTGGTCCGGTGCGCTCATACGGCGACTCTTGCACACCCCTGCGGGGGGAGACAGAATCACCATCGTGCACACCTTCGCTGGGCAGCGCAGGCGTGACGAGGGGGAAGGCTCACCGGTCGGGGGACGGGTGGACGCTCTCCTTTGTCTGGTCCTCGGCGCTGCGACGATCCTGGTCGGCTGGCTCACCGGGCGGCTGTACGTCGTCGTCCTCGGCCTGCTGCTCATGGTTCCCGGCCTGCTCCTGCTCGCGCTCGACCAGCTGAACGGCGGCCACCCGGCCCTGGCGCTGCCGCTCGAGGAGGACGACGACGTCGACGACCTGGACGACGACGAGAGCAGCCTCTTCGACGACGGTCACCCCTTGCGCGCGCAGCCCGCGAACCCTGCCGGGCCAACGACATCACGGGGCGCGACGCGGGTCGGCACCGATGACGACCCGACCGAGGTCTACCAGCCACGTGGACGGTGAGCCCCGCGCGCACGCGCGCGCCACCGAGCGACACAATGAGCGGCATGAGCTCTGTGCCCTCCGTCTCCAACTCGATCACCGTCCGCCTGGAGCTCCCGGGCCGCGCCACCGCCGTCAGTGAGCTGACGACCGCGGTCGAGCGGCGCGGCGGCCTGATCACCGCACTCGACATCACCGCTGCCAGCAACGACCGGCTGCGCGTCGACGTCACGGCTGCGGCCCGCGACACCGGCCACGCGGACGAGCTCGTCGAGGCGATGCGCGCGGTCGACGGCGTCGAGATCGGCAAGGTCTCCGACCGCACCTTCCTGGTCCACCTCGGCGGCAAGCTCAAGGTCGAGTCCAAGGTCCCGATCCGCAACCGCGACGACCTGTCGCTGATCTACACCCCGGGCGTGGCGCGGGTGTGCATGGCGATCGCCGACAACCCCGAGGACGCCCGTCGCCTCACGATCAAGCGCAACACCGTGGCCGTCGTCACCGACGGCACCGCCGTGCTCGGCCTCGGCGACATCGGTCCGCTCGCGGCGCTGCCGGTGATGGAGGGCAAGGCCGCGCTGTTCAAGCGCTTCGCCGACATCGACGCCTTCCCGATCTGCCTCGACACGACCGACACCGAGGAGATCATCCGCACGGTCAAGGCGATCGCGCCTGGGTTCGCAGGCGTCAACCTCGAGGACATCTCCGCGCCGCGCTGCTTCGAGGTCGAGCGACGACTGCGCGACGAGCTCGACATCCCGGTCTTCCACGACGACCAGCACGGCACCGCGATCGTCACCCTCGCGGCGCTGCGCAACGCACTGCGCGTCGTCCACAAGCAGCTCCCGGACGTCCGCATCGTGATGAGCGGCGCCGGTGCGGCAGGTACGGCGATCCTCAGGCTGCTGCTCCACGCCGGTGCCCGTGACGTCGTCGTCGCTGACATCAACGGTGTCGTCCACGCCGACCGCGACGACATCGCCGCCGGAGGCCAGGAGCACCTGGAGTGGGTCGCCGCGCACACCAACCCCGAGGGGCGCACCGGCACGCTGCGTGACGCCGTGGCCGACGCCGACGTGTTCATCGGCGTCTCTGCGCCCAACGTGCTGCAGGGCAAGGACATCGCCACGATGGCCGACGACGCGATCGTCTTCGCGCTCGCCAACCCGGTGCCCGAGGTCGACCCGATCGAGGCCGCCAAGCACGCCACCGTCGTCGCCACCGGTCGCAGTGACTTCGCCAACCAGATCAACAACGTCCTGGTCTTCCCGGGCGTCTTCCGGGGGTTGATCGACGCCGCGGCGGCCGACATCTCCGAGAACGTCATGCAGGCAGCGGCCGATGCGCTCGCCGACACGGTGTCCGCGGACGAGCTCAACCCCGCCTACATCGTGCCGAGCGTGTTCCACCCCGACGTCGCCAAGGTGGTGGCCCGCGCCGTCACGGAGGCCGCTCGCGCCGAGCAGGGCTCGGCGGCGCCGGGCGACCTCGACTCGGCCGGCCACATCGTGGGTGCCGTCGAGGCCTGACGCACCCACCGTCGTACGCCGACGGGCCCGCGTGGCCGATCTCACGGTCCTGCGAGCCCGTCTGAGTTTCCTTATCACACCGAGCGGCCGGTATGGTGGCTGTTCATCAGTACGCGATCTTGCGTTCCCTTCCTTGAGCGCCGAGATCTTCAGCCGCCTGGCCGGACCCACGAGATGGTCCGACTCCGACAACGACGCGGCCCGGTACTCAACGCGAAGCGAGAACGAAGTGAAGTCATCTCACGGTGCCCAGAAGAAGGCGCGCTGGTCGCGCGCCCAGAAGATGGAGGCGCAGCGCGCCGTCGTCCGTAAGCAGGTCAAGCGCAGCCGGAGTGAAGCCTCCGACAGCAGCAGCCGGCCGGTTCGCGAGGACCGCGGTGGCTACCGCGGTCAGCGCGATGAGAGCCGTTCCGGTGGCTACCAGGGCCGTCGCGAGGACGGCTACCGCGGCAACCGCGACGACAACCGCTCCGGTGGGTACCAGGGCCGTCGGGACGACAACGACCGCGGCGGTTACCGCGGCAACCGTGAGGACCGTGGCGGCTACCAGGGCCGTCGTGACGACAACCGTTCCGGTGGGTACCAGGGCCGTCGGGACGACACCGACCGCGGCGGTTACCGCGGTCAGCGTGACGACAACCGTTCCGGTGGCTACCAGGGCCGTCGTGATGACGACCGCTCGGGCGGCTACCGCGGTCAGCGTGACGACAGCCGCGGTGGTTACCGCGGTCCGCGCGATGACAGCCGCGGGGGCTACCAGGGTCGCCGTGACGGTGAGGACCGTGGCGGTTACCGCGGCAACCGCGATGACAACCGCTCGGGCGGCTACCAGGGTCGCCGTGACGACAACCGTTCCGGTGGCTACCAGGGGCGCCGCGACGACAACGACCGCGGGGGCTACCGCGGCAACCGCGACGACAACCGTTCCGGTGGCTACCGCGGTCAGCGTGACGACCACCGCGGGGGCTACCAGGGTCGCCGCGACGACCGCGCCGAGCGACCGTCGTACGACCGCGCCGAGCGGCCGCAGCGGGAGCGTCGCGATGACGTCCAGGCCACGAGCAAGCCGGCGCCGCATGAGCGAGTTGACCTGAGCGACAACGGTTTTGCCGCGCTCGGCCTGCCCGACGCGATCGCCGAGCGGCTCGCCCGCGACGGCATCACCGCGCCGTTCCCGATCCAGCAGGCGACCATCCCGGACGCGCTCGCCGGCAAGGACGTCCTCGGCCGCGGTCGTACCGGCTCGGGCAAGACCCTGTCGTTCGGCCTGCCCACGCTCGCCCGTCTGGCTGCCGGCGGCAAGGCCCGCCCGCACCAGCCGCGCGCCATCATCCTGACGCCGACCCGCGAGCTCGCCATGCAGGTCAGCGACGCCCTGCAGCCGCTCGTCCACGTCGTCGGTCTGCGCCACAAGCTGGTCGCCGGCGGCATGCCGTACGAGCCGCAGCTGCAGGCGCTCGAGCGCGGTGTCGACCTGCTCATCGCCACGCCGGGTCGCCTCAGCGACCTGATCGAGCGCGGCGCGGCCGACCTGTCGCGTGTCGAGGTCGCGATCCTCGACGAGGCCGACCACATGGCCGAGATGGGCTTCCTCGAGGCCATCACCGAGATCCTCGACCTGGTGCCCGAGGGCGGTCAGCGGCTCCTGTTCTCCGCGACCCTCGACCGCGGCATCGACACCCTGGTCGACAAGTACCTCGTCGACCCGGTGACCCACTCGACCGATGACGCGCAGGCGTCCGTCACGACGATGAGCCACCACGCGCTGCTGATCGAGCCGCGCGACAAGAAGGCCGTCACCGCCGAGGTGGCCAACCGCGAGGGCCGGACCGTGGTCTTCTGCCGCACCAAGCTCGGTGCCGACCGCGTCGCCGGCGAGCTGCGCGACCAGGGTGTCGTCGCGGCGGCGCTGCACGGTGGCCTCAACCAGGGGCAGCGCAACAAGGTGCTGTCGGCGTTCAAGGACGGCCGCGTGCCCGTCCTCGTCGCCACCGATGTCGCCGCGCGCGGCATCCACGTCGACGACGTGGGCGTCGTCCTGCAGATCGACCCGCCGGCCGACCACAAGGACTACCTCCACCGCGCCGGCCGCACGGCTCGCGCCGGTGAGAAGGGCACCGTCGTGACCCTCGCGCTGCCGCACCAGCGTCGTACGGTCCAGCGTCTCCTGGACGACGCCGGTGTCGAGACCGAGCTGCAGAAGGCTCGCCCGGGTGACTCGGTCATCGCCGACGCGGGTGGCAGCACGCCCGAGGGGCGGCCGGTCAGCGACGACGACCTCTACCGCATCCTCACCCCGCACCGGGGCGGTCGTGGCGGTGGCCCGCGTCGTGGTGGCTACGGCCAGCGTTCGGGCGGCTACGGCCAGCGTTCGGGCGGTCCACGCGGCGGCCACCGCAGTGGCTCCGGCCACGGCGGGTCGTCGTACGGCGAGCGGGGCCGTGGGCCCCGTCCGCGCCGAGCCGACTGACCGGCAGGTCACAATAGGCGGCGTGAACGACCTCACCGGACGCCTGCTCGTCGCCGCCCCGCGCGGTGGCGACGAGCAGCCCGATGAGGGTGATGTGTTCGACCGCAGTGTCGTGCTCGTCCTGCACCACGACGACGACGGCGCCCACGGTCTGGTGCTCAACCGGCCGCTGAGCGCTGACGTCGACGCGGTCCTGCCCGGGTGGCAGGAGCACGTCGCCACACCGCAGTGCCTGTTCCAGGGCGGCCCGGTGTCCCTGGACTCCGCGCTCGGTCTGGTCTCGGTGCCGGGCGACGACAGCTCGCTCGGCATCAAGCGGCTGTTCGGAGCCGTCGGCCTCGTCGACCTCGACGCACCGCCGGTGGTGGTCATGCCCGAGGTCGCCGCACTGCGGATCTTCGCCGGTTATGCCGGCTGGACCGGCGGCCAGCTGGAGGGTGAGATCCGCCGCGGGTCCTGGTTCGTCGTCGACGCCGAGGCTCGCGACGCGTTCACCCGCGAGCCCAGCGACCTGTGGGCTGACGTCCTGCGTCGCCAGCCGGGCACGCTGCGCTACGTCGCGTCGTACCCCGCCGATCCGTCGCTGAACTAGCCACCTCGACCGGCGGGCCGGGTCGCGCCCGGACCAGCCCGCGCGACCGGCGTACGCCGCCGACCTAGACTCACCACCATGAGCACGCCACTCGACGACCCGAACCAGCCTGGTGCACCGCAGGAGCCGGGCGGCCCTCAGACCTCGACGGCCGTGCTCGAGCGCGAGCAGGTCCAGGAGCAGGAGGCCGAGCCGGGCGACCACGAGCGCTTCTCGCACTACGTGCGCAAGGAGAAGATCCTCGAGAGCGCTCTGTCCGGTGAGCCCGTGACGGCGCTGTGCGGCAAGATCTGGGTGCCGGGCCGCGACCCGAAGAAGTTCCCGGTCTGCCCGATGTGCCAGGAGATCTACGACGGCCTGCGCGAGCCCCAGGACGGCGGCGACAAGTAGTCCCCGGACGATTCCGGTTGCTCTCGAACGCCATGCGGGCGGCGGGTGGCGAGTACGTTTCGGCGCAGTGACGCCCCGACCCCGGGCGCGCTGACGAAAGGGAGCTCTCATGAGTCGCCGACCCATCACGATCCTGTCCGCCGTCTCGCTGGCCGCAGCCGGCCTGGCTCTGGCCGGCCCCGCACCGCACAGCATCGGGTCCGCCCCGAGCACGAGCAGCGACTGCGTCACCCGCGGTGCCGATGCGCCCGCCGAGGCGCGCGTCAAGGCCGGTGGGCACGGTCACGACCCCAACACGCTGACCGCTGCCCAGGTCGAGGCCCAGGAGCGTTCGTTCGCCCGTGATGCAGCTGCCCGGGGCTTCTCGACCGACGCCCGCGGCACCCTGCGCAAGGGCTCGTCTGCGGCGTTCAGCCCGGTCACGATCAAGGTCTACTGGCACACCATCACCGCCGGCTCGACCGGTCAGCTGCCTGCGTCGCAGATCGACAGCCAGATCCAGGTCCTCAACGACGCGTACGCCGGCAGCGGCTTCTCCTTCACGCTGGCCGGGACGACCGTCACCGACAACGCGGCCTGGTACCAGGGCATCACGCCCGGCAGCACCGCTGAGAAGCAGATGAAGTCGACCCTGCGCCAGGGCACCAACGCCGACCTCAACATCTACTCGGCCGACCTCGGCGACGACCTGCTCGGCTGGGCGACCTTCCCCAAGAAGAAGGTCTCCAGCACCGACGGCGTCGTCGTGCTCGACGAGAGTCTGCCCGGCGGCTCCGCCAAGCCGTACGACGAGGGCGACACCGCCACCCATGAGGTCGGCCACTGGTTGGGGCTCTACCACACCTTCCAGGGCGGCTGTCAGGGTCAGGGCGACCAGGTCGCCGACACGGCCGCTGAGGCTTCGCCGGCGTTCGGCTGCCCGACCGGGCGCGACACGTGCACGGCGCCTGGTGCCGACCCGATCCACAACTTCATGGACTACACCGAGGACGCGTGCATGAACGAGTTCACGCCCGGTCAGGTGACGCGCATGCAGGCCCAGTGGGCCACCTACCGCGGCTGATCCGCAGCATGTGACCGAGTCGAGGCCCCGCCGCGGCGGGGCCTCGACGTGTCTGTCGCTCAGGCTGGTTAAGGTTGCGCGCGATGAGCACCTCGGCCGCCTCCCACCTGTCACCAGCCTTCCCGGAGCGGGCGGCCTGGGGCACTGCCAGCAAGTTGCGCGCCTGGCAGGCCGAGGCCTTGCAGACCTACCTCACCGAAGGCCCGCGCGACTTCCTTGCGGTCGCGACGCCGGGCGCCGGCAAGACGACCTACGCACTGCGGGTCGCCACCGAGCTGTTGGGTGCGGGCATTGTCCGCCAGATCACCATCGTCGCCCCGACCGAGCACCTCAAGACGCAGTGGGCCGACGCTGCAGCCCGTGTCGGCATCAACATCGACCCGAAGTTCACCAACGCCCAAGAGGTCCACGCGGCCGACTACGACGGCATCGCGGTGACGTACGCCGGTGTCGCCAGCCGCCCGCTCCTGCACCGCAGCCGCACCGAGACCGTCCCGACCCTGGTGATCCTGGATGAGATCCACCACGGCGGCGACGCGAAGTCGTGGGGCGATGCGCTGCGTGAGGCGTTCGAGCCGGCCACCCGTCGCCTCTCGCTGACCGGTACGCCGTTCCGGTCCGACACCAGCCCGATCCCGTTCGTCACCTACGCCGAGGACGAGCACGGCATCCGGCGGTCGGCCAGCGACTACACCTACGGCTACGCCGAGGCCTTGCGTGACGGCGTCGTGCGCCCGGTGCTGTTCATGGCCTACGGCGGCAACATGCGCTGGCGCACCAGCGCGGGCGACGAGATCGCGGCCCGGCTCGGCGAGCCCATGACCAAGGACGCCACCGCGCAGGCCTGGCGCACCGCCCTGGACCCCAAGGGTGAGTGGATCCCGTCGGTGCTGCGCGCAGCCGACAAGCGGCTCTCGGAGGTACGCCGGCACGTCGCCGACGCCGGCGGGCTGGTCATCGCGTCCAACCAGACGGCGGCGCGCTCGTACGCCCGCACGCTCGAGGTGATCACGGGCGTCAAGCCCACCGTCGTGCTGTCCGACGACGCCGGCGCTTCCTCGCGCATCGAGGAGTTCGCCGAGAGCGACGACCGCTGGATGGTCGCGGTGCGCATGGTGTCCGAGGGCGTCGACGTGCCGCGCCTCGCGGTCGGCGTCTATGCCACGTCGACCTCGACGCCGCTGTTCTTCGCGCAGGCCGTGGGGCGCTTCGTCCGGGCCCGCCGCCGCGGTGAGACCGCGTCGGTGTTCCTGCCGAGCGTCCCGCTCATCCTCGAGCACGCCTCGCGCATGGAGGACCAGCGTGACCACGCCCTCGACCGGCCCAAGAAGCCGGGCGAGGAGTCGATCTGGGCCGAGGAAGAGGGCCTGATCGCCGAGGCCAACCGCGAGGAGAAGGCCCTCGGCGGTGACGACCAGCTGTCGTTCGAGGCGCTGGAGTCCGAGGCCGAGTTCGACCACGTGCTGTTCGACGCCCAGCAGTACGGCATGGGCGCCGAGGCCGGCAGCGACGACGAGCAGGACTACCTCGGTCTGCCGGGGCTGCTCGAGCCCGAGCAGGTCAGCGAGCTGCTGCGCCAGCGCCAGAGCAAGCAGGTCAAGGCCGGGCGCAAGAGGCCCGTCGACGACGCTCCCATGGCGGCTCACCGCGCGCTGGCCGCACAGCGCAAAGAGCTCAACTCGCTGGTCGCGGCGTTCGCCCGCAAGTCCGGTCAGGCGCACGCGACGATCCACAACGACCTGCGTACGCAGTGCGGCGGCCCGACGCTCGACCGCGCCTCGACCGATCAGGTGAGTGCGCGGATCGAGCTCATCCGCAAGTGGTTCGTCGGCCGCCGCTGACGCGACTCACGGTCGCCGCAGGCTCCCGACGCGTCGGGGCCTCCCGGGACGGCGCGCTCACGGACGCGACGTCCTGCGCGCCTGCGTCACGACGGCTCCCGCGACGACCGTGGTGATGCCGCACAGGGCGGCGAGTGCGCCGAGAGCCCCGGCACCGTGGACCGAGAGCCAGGCGCCTTGCACCGCCACCAGGGCACCTGCGACGACCACCAGCACGGGGCCCGCAGGGCGCTCCCGCGCCGTCAGAACGGCACCACGCCGACCCGTGACGAGCACGGCGACCTGTGCCAGGAGGATCAGCGCGGCTCCCGCGATCCAGACAGGGTTTCTTCGCGCGTCCCCGCCGGTGCTGGCGTCGTACGCGAGGAGGAAGACCAGGGTGGCCATCACGGCGATCAGCGCCAGCGCGCCGAGGAGGGCGCACACGTGAGCGAGCGAGACCGCAGCGGATCGCCACGGGTCTGCCGGTCGCACGCGCGTGCGCTCGTCCATGCGTCGTCCTCCCCGTGCCCTGGGCTGAGACTAGACCTACCCGGGCGCCGGCGTACCCACCTTCACGACTGCGGGGTAGTCGTGCTCAGGGGTGGGCGCGCAGCGCTCCGAGCAGAGCGCCGAACGACGCGATCCCCAGCACGGTGCGTACGACGTTCCAGCGAATCCAGTTGTCCTCGAATGCTTTTCGCGCTTCGGCGATGTTCTCCGTCGCCTCCAGCCTGTCGTTGAGCGGGATGCTGACGGCGAACGTGACGGCGAGGGTCGCGGCGTACAGGACGACGGCAGTGATCAGCCAGGGGAGCGCGTCTCTGCGGTCGGCGACGGCCACCAGGATGATCGCGAGGACGCCCAGCAGGATCGGGCCGCCGAACACGATCGCGAACCAGCCGTTGAGGATCTTGATGTTGATGCTGCGCTCGGCCAGCACGAACGTGCGGTCGTCGGTGGCCGACAGGCCGGGCAGCACGGCGATGCTGAACGTCAGGTAGACGCCGGCCATGAGCCCGGTGGTGACGGTCGTCGCCAGGAGCGCGGCGGTGCGCAGCGAGCTCATGCCGACCACACCCCCTGTGCAGCCGCCTCGGTGACGACGTCGGCCAGTGAGCGGGCCGGACGGCCGAGCGCCTGCTGTACGCCGTCCGCCGGTTCGCGGTTGCGCCCGTCGAGGATGTCGGCGAACAGGTACGTCAGACCCTCGGCGTCCTCGTGGGGGAGGCCCAGGCTCTCGCCGTACGCCGTGAACGCCTCGGGCGCGACCTGCTCGAACCGCACGGCGCGGCCGGTGACCTCGCTGATCAGGGCGGCGACCTCGGTGAAGGTGTACGCCCGTGGCCCACTGGCCTCGTAGGTCCGGCCGCGGTGGCGCTCGTCGGTGAGGGCGGCGGCCACGACGGCCGCGATGTCGGCGGTGTCTGCGAACGGCTCGGCCATGTCGGCGGTCGGCAGCGTGATCGTGCCGGCCATGACGGCCGGGTGGTAGAGCCCCTCGGTGAAGTTCTGCGCGAAGAACGACGCTGTCACGATCGTCCAGGCGACGCCGCTGTCGCGCAGGGCCTGCTCGGCGTCCTGGGCGCCGGGCTCGTTGCGCCCGGACAGCAGCACCAGGTGCTCGACGCCTTCGTCGCGGGCCACCCGGCTGACACCGGCGATGGCTGCGGCGGCGCCGGGCATCGCCAGGTCGGGCTGGAACACGAGGTACGCCGACCGCGCCCCGGTCAGCGCGGGTCGCCAGGTCGCCGGGTCGGTCCAGTCGAAGGTGATCTGCTCGGAGCGGCCGACGGGGCGCACCTCGTGGCCGGCCTCGGTCAGGGCTCGGACGACGTCCCGGCCGGTCTTGCCGCGGGGGCAGGTGACGGCGACCGGTGCGGTCGTCGGGCGGTGGTCTCGGGTGGGTCGGATACTGGTTCGTGTGGTCATGCATGACAGTCAACGGGCGTTCAATGAGACGAACCATGCTTCATGCTCTTGTCTGCATACGAGATCGTCGCTCATGATGGAGCGATGGACCTGACCAGCGCCCTGCTCGCCGGCCCCCGTGCACAGCGGGCGTTCGTGCTCAAGGTCTGCCTCGGGGCGGGCTGGCAGCTGCGCATCGAGGACCGCTCGGCCCTGTGCGTCCTCACGCCTGTCCGCGGTGACCTCACGCTGCGCTTCGACGACGGCGAGACCATCGACATCGCCGTCGGTGAGGTCGCGCTGGTCCGCGGCACCGACCCGTACGACGCCTACGACGACCCGGCCGCACCGCGCCTGGCTGTGATCGAGGCCGACGGCCGCTGCTACTCACCGGACGGCACGCTGCTCAAGGACCAGCTCGCGCTCGGCGTCCGCACCTGGGGCGACGACCCCGACGGCGAGTCGGTGTTCGTGACCGCGACCTATGCAGAGTCCAACGAGGTGGGTTCCCGTCTGCTGCAAGCACTTCCGCGAGCCACCGTGGTGCCGGCGCACCTGCTGGAGTGGCCGCTCGTCGACATGCTGCAGACCGAGCTCGACCGCACCTCGCCCGGCCAGGACGTCGTCATCGACCGGCTGCTCGACCTGCTGCTGATGGGCGTGCTCCGGGTCTGGTCCGAGCACGACGCCGAGTCGGGCCTGCCGAGCGCGGGTGACGACGACGTCGTACGCGCCGCCCTGGCTGCCATGCACCACAACCCGGCCGAGCCGTGGACGGTGCAGACCCTCGCGGGCTTCACCGGCGTCTCGCGCGCCGCGCTGGCGAGGCGGTTCGCCACCGTGGTCGGCGAGCCGCCGATGGCGTACCTCACCCGCTGGCGGATCCAGCTCGCCGCGGACCTGCTCATCGAGGGCGCCACCCTCGAGCGTGCGGCGCGTGAGGTCGGCTACGCCTCGGCGTTCGGACTGAGTGCGGCGTTCAAACGGGTCAAGGGCCTGAGCCCGCAGGCGTTTCGCGACCGGGCCGGCGAGCCGATGCTCGTCGGGCAGGTCTAGCGACGACGGCTCCAGGAGCGCCTGGCATGCTCCGGGGATGGCTTTGTGGAACCGGTCCGCCCGTACACCCGACACCCGCGCGGCGCAGATCGAGCAGTTCTGGCAGTGGTGGTCGGCCGGCGGCGCCGACGCGTGCGGCGACGCAGTCGGCAAGGACGACCCCACCGACCTGGTCGACGTGCTCGCGCCCCGGGTCGAGGCGATCCACACCGGCCTGGCCTGGGAGATCGCACCCGGCCGTGAGGCCGTGCACCTGCTGGTCGTCTCGGCTGACGGCGACCCCGAGCTGCGCGCGCTCGCACGGCGGTGGCGCGACGCGGGTCCCGGGCCGGACGCGATCTGGTCGTACGCCGACGCGCGGCCGGGCCTGGTCGATCTCGCGGGCGCGACGATCGAGGTGGGAGGCCACGAGGTCGACCTCGATCGGGTTCGGGTCGGCGTACGCCGGGTGGGCACGCGCGTCGACGTCGCGGTCTCCCATCCGGTGATGGCGCAGCTCGGCGACCAGCGGACGCTCGCGACCTTCCTGATCCTCGACTCGGCACTCGGTGAGGTGCAGACCGAGACCTGGATCGGTGAGCTCGCGCCCAGCGACGTCGCACCGCTGGACGGCTTCGGGCTGTCGGGCCTGCGCGCCGTGGTCCGCGACCTCGCCCAGGAGTTCGTCGGTGCAGACGGCGCGCCCGTGTGGGTGCAGCTGCAGGGCACCGGTCCCGGCGGTCCGGTCGTCGCGACGGCGCGGGTGCCGTTGGCGGCGGCGAGTGAGCCGTTGCTCGACACGCACGTCGCCGTCACGGTGCCGTACGACCGTGCCGACGACGGCATGCCGACGCCCGAAGGACTCAGCGCGCTGCGCACGGTCGAGGACGCGCTCGCCGACAGCCTGGGAGAGGGCGGACAGCTGATCGCCCACGAGACGACCGCCGGCGCGCGCCGCCTGCACTACTACCTCGACGGCTCGTCGACCGTGCCCGACCAGGTGGTCGCGACGGCACGCGAGCACGTCGGCAAGCGCAATGTCGAGCGGGAGTACGACCCGGGCTGGAGTGCGGTGCAGCACCTGCGCTGACCGGCGGTCGGTGTACGCCGCGCCGGGCGTACGCCTCCAGCCTGGGGCTGCACCAGGCAACTGCGTCCCCCGAGTCTGACGCACTTGTAAGCGCGTCAGATCGAGGAGACGCGGTTGCCTCGCAGGTGACGCAGTTGCCTGGGTGCGCCCGCACCGTGGATCAGGCGATGACGAAGTCGTCGGGCGGGTCCTCGCCGACGCGGCCGTCGACCGCCTCGCGGATCAGGTCGGCGTGCCCGGTGTGGCGGGCGTACTCCTCGATGAGCCCCGCCAGCATGGAACGCAGGCTCGGGGTCTCGCCGTTCGGCCAGCCGATCTTCATCAGGGTGCCAGCGCCGTTGTCCTCCAACGCTTCTCGGGTGGCGACGCGGGACCGGCGTACGGACTCACGCCAGCGCTGCTGCAGCGCCTCGGGTGTCTCATCAGCAGCAGTACGCCACTCCCAGTCGGGGTCGGCGTCCCAGTCGACGCTGCGCCACGGCTCGGGCATGTCGCCGTCGACGAGGCGGCGGGTGAAGTAGTCGTCCTCGACGAGGGCCAGGTGGTTGAGCAGGCCGCCGATCGTCATCGTCGAGGCGCCGACGGTCGCCTGCAGGCCGGCCGCATCGAGGCCGTCGGCCTTCCACGCGAACGTGCGGCGCTGGCGTTCCAACGAGCCCAGCAACGTGTCGATCTCGCTGCCCGCCACGGGCGGCCACTTCAAGGGCGTGTCATCGGTCATGGGCCCGACCGTAGGACGGGTTCCGGACGATCGACGACCTCTAGCGAGGCTGGTCGAGAAGCATCTCCGGTGTGAGCCCCACCGCTGTTCGGCCCAGGCGGCCGGTCGTGGTCGACGCTGCGAGGAGTGAGTGCACGATCGCCGCCTCGGTCGCCTCGAGCGTCGCGAGCAGCAGTGCGTCGAGGTCGGAGTCCGCAGGGGGCAGCACCTGCTCGGCGGTCGAGAACGCGATGCCGTAGTCACCGCTGCCGTGCTGGTAGTCGGCGCCGACCCGACCCATCGCGAAGACCGCGCGGCGCGCCACCCGACCGAGCTGACGAGCGTCGAGCGCCGCATCTGTGGCGACCACGATCATGCACGAGTTCCCTTGCGCATCAGGGTGATTCGGGTCGTCAGGCGTCGGCGGAGGTACGACGGTGCGGCCGGCGACGCGCAGCGTGCCCGAGAAGTTCGACTGGACCAGCACGCCGACCACGTGCTCCGACCCGCCGACGCCGGCCGTGCGGGAGGCGGTGCCGATCCCGCCCTTGAACCCCAGCGCCCGCATGCCGGTGCCGGCGCCCACCGAACCCTCGGCAGGCCTGTCCGTGGACGCCGACTCCAGCGCCTCGACGACATGGTGCGCCTCGACGGGACGGGCGCGGATGTCGGACAGCCAGCCGTCGTTGCACTCACCGACCAGCGGGTTGAGCGAGATCGTGCGCTCGCGGCCGGGACGGTCGAGCACCCACCCGACGAGCGCGTCCGCCGCCTTGAACGCCGACAGCGTCGCGGTGAGCACGACAGGAGTCTCCATCGTGCCGAGCTCGACGACCTGGGTCGCCCCGATCAGCTTGCCGTGGCCGTTGCCGACGAAAACGTTGCAGGGCAACGACTTCCGCTGCTGGTTGAGCTGGTCCGGAACGATTGCGGTGACCCCGGTGTGGACGTCAGCGCCGTCGGTCACCGTGACCTGTCCGACGCGTACGCCGGACACGTCGGTGATGGAGTCCGTGGCTCCTCGCGGACGAGAGTGCTGCAGCAGCGCGTGGACGTCGACGGTCGCGGGAGGACGCATGGGTCCACGGTAGGTTGCCCGGATGGAGTCGGGTGCGTCGAACACCGGTCTGGGCGGTGAGACCTCCCAGACGATGGACCGCGGCCTCGCACTGCTCGACCTGCTCTCCTCCGGTGAGCACCCTCTGGGCCTCACGGTCACCGAGCTGGCGCAGGCCCTCGGTGTCGGTCGCCCCGTGGTCTACCGACTGGTGGCCTCGCTCGCACAGCACGACTACGTCGTCCGCCACGACGACGGACGAATTCGACTGGGAATCGGTCTGATTCGCCTGTCCGCCTCGGTCCTGCCTGTGCTGCGTGATGCTGCTATTCCGGTGTTGCGAACCCTGGCCGACCGGGTCCACGCCACAGCACACCTCGTCGTCGCCGACCGGTCGGACGCGGTCGCAGTCGCGGTGGTCGAGCCGAGCCGATCCGACCTGCACATCGCCTATCGCATCGGCAGCCGTCACTCGTTGCACGCCGGGGCGGCCGGACGGGCCATCCTGCTCGGCCGCGGGGTCGAGCGCCTCGACGACCCGGAGCGGCCGGCGTACGTCGTGAGTGACGGCGAGCTGCAGACCGGCGCGCACGGGCTCGCCGCGCCGGTGCTCGGGCTCCCGGGGCTGGAGGCCTCGGTCGGGGTGGTGTCGCTGCAGGCCTTCGACGACGCGACCGTCGGTCCGCTCGTCGTCGCCGGTGCCGCCCGCCTCGCGCACGTGCTCGGCTGACCGACGCGTACGCCGATCAGCCGCCTTCTGCGGCCGCCTGCACCAGGGGGAGCGTCCGACGGCCGATGAGCTCGGCGAGCGCGATGACGCTGCTGGTGCGGGTGACCAGGCCGGTGCTGACCACGCGGTCGATGACGCGTTGCAGGTCGGTGTTGTCGCGGGCGACGATCCGCACCATCAGGTCGCCGTCGCCGGTGATCGTGTGCACCTCGATGACCTGCGGGATCGACGCCAGGTGGTCCAGCACCGGCTGCTGACCTCCGTGCTGCTGGATCGCGAGCGTGCAGAACGCCGTGACGGTGAAGCCCATCGCGACCGGGTCGATCGTCGGCGCGAGCGAGCTGATCACACCGCGCTCGACGAGGCGGTCGAGGCGGGCCTGGACGGTGCCGCGCGCGACGCCGAGCTCGCGGGATGCGCCGAGGACTCCGATCTGTGGACGGTCGGCGAGCAGGGCGATGAGCCGGGCATCCAGATCGTCCACCGGGGAGCGCGTGACCATGCACAGATCGTACAGAGGGCGGGCGTCGCAGCCGCGCACTCTGCACAGGATGACCAGTGCTCTGCGGCTGTGTTGCCGCGTGCTGTGACCGGGTCCACAGTGGCCCCATGACCGACACCTTGAACCTCACCCCGCAGGAGCGCGAGGCCGACCTGGACCTCGACCAGCTCAAGCAGCTCGTCGGCCTCGTGGAGTACGACGCCGACAAGGACCCGTTCCCCGTCACCGGCTGGGATGCCATCGTGTTCGTCGCCGGCAACGCCACCCAGGCCGCGCACTACTACCAGTCCGCGTGGGGCATGGAGCTCGTGGCGTACTCCGGGCCCGAGAACGGCAACCGCGACCACAAGTCGTTCGTGCTGAAGTCCGGCTCGATCCGGTTCGTCATCAACGGTGCGGTCGACCCCGACAGCCCGCTCGTCGAGCACCACCGCAAGCACGGTGACGGCGTCGTTGACATCGCCCTCGAGGTGCCCGACGTCGACAAGTGCATCGCGCAGGCCAAGCAGGCCGGTGCGACCGTCGTCCGTGAGCCCGAGGACATCACCGACGAGCACGGCACGATCAGGATCGCGGCCATCGCGACGTACGGCGAGACGCGCCACACGCTGGTCGACCGCAGCAAGTACGACGGGCCGTATCTGCCCGGGTACCAGCCTGCTTCGTCGACCTACGTCAAGCCCGAGGGCCAGCCGAAGCGGCTGTTCCAGGCGCTCGACCACATCGTCGGCAACGTCGAGCTCGGCAAGATGGACGAGTGGGTGGCGTTCTACAACCGCGTCATGGGCTTCGTGAACATGGCCGAGTTCATCGGTGACGACATCGCCACCGACTACTCCGCGCTGATGTCGAAGGTCGTCTCCAACGGCAACCACCGGGTGAAGTTCCCGCTGAACGAGCCGGCCCCGGCGAAGAAGAAGTCGCAGATCGACGAGTACCTCGAGTTCTACCGCGGTGCGGGCGCTCAGCACCTCGCGGTCGCGACCGGCGACATCATCGCGAGCGTGGACGCGCTGCGCGCCAACGGTGTCGAGTTCCTCAGCACCCCGGACTCCTACTACGAGGACCCCGAGCTGCGCGCGCGCATCGGTGAGGTGCGCGTCCCGGTCGAGGAGCTGCAGAAGCGCGGCATCCTGGTCGACCGCGACGAGGACGGCTACCTGCTGCAGATCTTCACCAAGCCGCTCGGTGACCGTCCGACGGTGTTCTTCGAGCTGATCGAGCGGCACGGCTCGCTCGGCTTCGGCAAGGGCAACTTCAAGGCGCTGTTCGAGGCGATCGAGCGAGAGCAGGACCTGCGCGGCAACCTGTGAACGACCCGGTTCGGGAGGCCGATCCGACCGACTGATGAACGCCCTGCAGGCGCGGAATGCCGCGCCTGCAGTGCGTTTTCGCGTACCGGCCGCATCGGGCGCCGCGCCGCTGCACAGGTTGCATTGATCCTGCGGTGATGAAAGCGTGCTGAGCCGGAGAGGCACCGCTAGTGTGTCTGATTGTCGACAATGTTGCGCACAGACGTAGCTCCATACCGCTTGGACGGAGAAGAGATACCCATGGCAAGCCAGAGTCCGACAACCACCGACGAGGTGGAGCCCAGCATCCTCCATCGCGCGATCGGTGCTTCTGCGATCGGTAACGCGGTCGAGTGGTTCGACTACGGCGTGTACGCCTACATGACCACGCACATCGCCTCGTCGCTCTTCCCTGAAGGCGACAACGCGGTGTTCTTCACCCTCGTCGGATTCGCGATCTCGTTCCTGATCCGTCCGATCGGTGGTCTGTTCTGGGGTCCGCTCGGCGACAAGATCGGTCGCAAGCGCGTCCTGGCGATGACGATCATCCTGATGGCCGGCTCGACGCTGTGCGTCGGCCTCATCCCGAGCTACGAGACGATCGGTTGGGCTGCGCCGGTCATCCTTTACCTCCTGCGCATGCTCCAGGGCTTCTCCGCCGGTGGTGAGTACGGCGGTGCCGCGACCTTCATGGCCGAGTACGCCCCCGACAAGAAGCGCGGCTTCTACGGCAGCTTCCTTGAGGTCGGTACGCTCACGGGCTTCACGATGGGCAACGGCATCGCGCTGATCCTGGTGCACACGCTCAACGACAACCAGCTCGGTGACTGGGGCTGGCGTATCCCGTTCTTCGTGGCCGCGCCGCTCGGCCTGATCGGTATGTACCTGCGGTCCAGGATGGAGGACACGCCGGTCTTCAAGGAGCTCGAGGAGAAGCAGGAGACCGAGGAGCAGGTCAAGGGCGTCTTCAAGGATCTGCTCACCAAGTACACCCGCCCGATCCTCACGCTGTTCGGTCTGGTCATCGCACTCAACGTCGTCAACTACACGCTGCTGAGCTACACGCCGACGTACCTGCAGGGCACCATCGGCATGACCGAGGACGATGCGCTGCTCGTGCCGTTCTTCGGGCAGATCGCGATGCTGCTGACGCTGCCGTTCTTCGGTCGCCTGTCCGACAAGATCGGCCGTCGTCCGATGTGGCTGTTCTCCTGCCTCGCGCTGATCATCGCGATCATCCCGATGTACAAGCTGATGGCCACCAACCTCACCGGCGCGATCATCGCGTTCGCGGTCATCGGTCTGCTCTACTGCCCGCAGCTGGCCACGATCTCGGCGACCTTCCCGGCGATGTTCCCGACGATCGTCCGCTTCGCGGGTGTGGCGATCGGCTACAACGTCGCGACGTCGGTCTTCGGTGGTTCGGCGCCGTCGATCAACGAGTGGCTGATCGACGAGACCGGCGACAACATGTGGCCCGCGTACTACATGGTCGGTGCCTGTGTCATCGGCATCATCGCCGCCTGGTTCCTCATCGAGACCAAGGGTGAGTCGCTGCGCGGCACCGAGGTCCCGGGCACGCCCGAGGCCAAGGAGGAGCAGCGCCAGCTCGCCGCCGAGAACGGCTGACGCTCCCAGCACGTACGACGGCCGGTCACCCTGTGCGGGTGGCCGGCCGTCGGCGTACGGGCGGGTGGTCCTACAGCACCGCGTCGACCGCCTCGGCCCACAGCCCGGCGGCCTCGTCGACCTCCTGCTCGTTGACCACGAGGGCGGGGATGAACCGGACGACCTGACCCCAGGCGCCGCAGGTGAGCAGCAGCAGACCACGACGCGCCGCCTCCTGCTGGGCCTTGGTCGCGGTGGCGCCGTCGGGGTTGCCGTCGGCGTCGCGGAACTCGTTGCCGATCATCAGGCCGAGGCCCCGCACGTCGACGATCTGCTCGTGCTTGTCGGCGACCTGCTGCAGGGCGCCCTTGAGCTGCTCACCGCGAGCAGCGGAGTTGTCGACGAGCTGCTCGTCCCGGATGACGTCGAGCGTCGCGATCGCGGCGGCGCAGGCGACGGCGTTGGCGCCGTACGTGCCGCCCTGGGATCCGGGCCAGGCCTTCTCCATGAGCGCGTTCGACGCCGCGATGCCCGAGAGCGGGAAGCCGGAGGCGAGGCCCTTCGCGGTGACGAGGATGTCGGCCTTCGCGTCGAAGTGGTCGCCGCCCCAGAACTTCCCGGTGCGGCCCCAGCCGGTCTGCACCTCATCGACCACGAGCAGGATGCCGTGCTGATCGGCCCGCTCGCGCAGGCCGGCGAGGAACTCGGCGGAGGCGGGCACGTAGCCGCCCTCGCCGAGCACCGGCTCGACGAAGAACGCGGCCGTGTCAGCGGGCGCCGAGAGGGTCTGCAGGGTGTAGTCGAGCTGCTTGAGCGCGAACGCCGTGGCCTCCTCCTGGCTCCAGCCGAAGTGACCCGGGTCGGGGAACGGCGACACCTGGACGCCCGCCATCAGGGGAGAGAAGCCGGACCGGAACTTGGTGCCGGACGACGTCATTGACGCGGCCGCGACCGTACGACCGTGGAAGCCGCCGTGGAAGACGATCACGTTGGGGCGGCCGGTCGCCTGCCGCGCCAGGCGCAGCGCCGACTCGATGGCCTCCGACCCCGAGTTGGCGAAGAACATGCGGTCCAGGCCCTGAGGGAGCACCTCGCCGAGACGGTCGACCAGCGTGAGCAGCGGCTCGTGCATGACCGTCGTGTACTGGCCGTGGATGAGCTTGCCGACCTGCTCCTGGGCGGCGGCGACGACCCGCGGATGGCAGTGACCGGTGCTGGTCACGCCGATGCCGGCGGTGAAGTCGAGATAGCTGCGGCCCTCGGCGTCGTACAGGTGGACGCCCTCACCATGCGTGGCGACGACAGGCGTTGCCTGCTTGAGCACGGGTGACAGCTCGGCCATGGTTCCTCCTTCGGTACGCGGACGCGTGGGCTCGATGGGTTGCCTCACGCCGATAGATTGTCGACAATCAGACTATTGCACGGATCCGCGACCGACACGAGGGAGCCTCATGAGCGCCGACACCACGACGACCGCGCCAACTGCCCTGAACGCCAACGAGACTCGCGTGGTCGACGGTGTGCACAAGGACCTGCTGATCGGCGGGTCGTGGGTCTCGGCCCAGGGAGGTGAGACCTTCGAGGTGGTCGACCCGTCGACGGGTGCGGTCCTCGCAGAGGTCGCGGACGCCTCGCCCGAGGACGGCCGCAAGGCCCTCGACGCAGCAGTCGCGGCCCAGGCGTCGTTCGCCGCCACGACACCGCGCGAGCGCTACGACATCCTGATGAAGGCGTACGACCTGCTGCACGAGCGCATCGACGACCTCGCGCTGCTCATGACGCTCGAGATGGGCAAGCCGCTCGCCGAGGCCAAGGGCGAGATCGTCTACGCGTCGGAGTTCTTCCGGCACTTCGCCTCGGAGGCGCTGCGCATCGACGGCGGCTACCAGACCGCGCCGGCTGGGGGAGCGCGCTTCCTGATCTCCAAGCAGCCGGTCGGCCCGTGCCTGCTCATCACGCCGTGGAACTTCCCGATGGCGATGGGTACGCGCAAGATCGGCCCGGCGATCGCCGCCGGCTGCACGAGCGTGATCAAGCCTGCGCACCAGACACCGCTGTCGATGCTCGCGCTCGGCGCGATCCTGGCCGAGGCGGGTCTGCCTGACGGCGTCGTCAACATCGTCACGTGCATGAAGGCCGGCGAGGTGATGGAGCCGCTCATCAGGTCAGGGCAGGCCCGCAAGCTGTCGTTCACCGGCTCCACCAAGGTCGGCAAGGTGCTGCTGGAGCAGTGCGCCGACAAGGTGCTGCGAACGTCGATGGAGCTCGGCGGCAACGCCCCGTTCATCGTGTTCGAGGACGCCGACCTCGACGAGGCGGTCAAGGGTGCGATGGCCGCCAAGATGCGCAACATGGGCGAGGCCTGCACAGCGGCGAACCGAATCCTCGTGCACGCCAACGTGATTGACGAGTTCGGCAAGCGCATGTCACAGGCGATGAGCGAGCTCAAGGTGGGTCGCGGCACCGATGACGGTACGCAGGTCGGCCCGCTCATCGACGACGCCGGCCGGCAGAAGGTCATCGACCTGCTCGACGACGCGACGTCGCGCGGGGCCACCGTCCTGACCGGGGGAGACGCGCCCGCAGGCGACGGCTACTTCTTCAACCCGACCGTGCTGACCGGCGTACCTCGTGACGCGCGGATGGTGTCGGAGGAGATCTTCGGGCCGGTCGCGCCGCTGACGCCGTTCACGTCCGAGGAGGAGGTCGTCGCGGCAGCCAACGACACGCCGTACGGGCTGGTGTCGTACGTCTTCACCAACGACCTGCGACGTGCGCTGCGGGTGGCCGAGGCGATCGAGTCGGGCATGGTCGGGCTCAACCAGGGCGTCGTGTCCAACCCGGCTGCGCCCTTCGGCGGCATCAAGGAGTCGGGGCTGGGCCGTGAGGGCGGCAACGTCGGCATCGATGAGTTCCTCGAGGTGAAGTACATCGGCATCGCCCTCTGACCCACGGGCACAAGCTGGTCAGGTGCACACGTATGGGTGTGCTGCGCGCCAGCTCTTGCCGGTGGGTCGGGTGGTCAGGACGTCAGCGCGAAGGCGCGCGCCCCTCCGGTCACGCGCAGCCCGACGACATCGCCCGCGTTCGGCACGGACGTGCCGACGACCCGTGACCGGACCTCGACCGAGCCGTACGCCGTGTCGTCACCGGTGACGAGCAGGTCGAGCATCGCGTCGTGCCCGTAGTAGGTGGTGGAGGCGACCTTGGCGAGCAGCGTGCTGTCGGCCGCGGGGACGACGATGATCTGCTCGGGGCGGAGCATGACCTGGACGGCGCCGGTCGGGTGCGCGCCCTCGACCGCGATGGTCCCGAGCGCACAGTGCACCGTTGCTGCGTCGGCGTCGCCCGGCAGCAGTACGGCGTCGCCGAGGAAGCCGGCGACGTGGGCGTCGACCGGTGCGCCGTAGACCTCCCGTGGTGGCGCGACCTGGCTGAACCGGCCCTCACGCAGGATCGCGACCTCGTCGGCGAACGACAGCGCCTCCTCCTGGTCGTGCGTCACCAGGACGGCTGTCGCGCCGGCCTCCCGCAGCGCCCGACCGGTCGCCTCGCGGGTCGACTCGCGCAGGGCGGTGTCGAGCGCCGAGAACGGCTCGTCGAGCAGGACGACGTCGGGTTCGAGGGCGAGCGCGCGGGCCAGGGCGACCCGCTGCTGCTGACCACCCGACAGCTGGTCAGGAGTGCGGTCCGCCAGTGAGGCGTCCAGCCCGACGAGGTCGAGCAGCTCGAGCACCCGGCCCCGGTGGCGGCGACGCGGGAACGGCAGCCCGAACGCGATGTTGCCCGCGACGTCCAGGTGCGGGAACAGTCCGCCGTCCTGGCGGACGTAGCCGATGCCCCGCTTCTCGGGGGCCACCCAGGTGCCGGGGCCGACGACCGTCGCGTCGCCGATGCGCACCTCACCGGAGTCGGGTCGCAGGAAGCCGGCGACCACGCGCAGCAGCGTGGTCTTGCCGCTGCCCGAACCGCCGAGGACGGCGGTCGTCGTGCCGGCGGGGACCACCAGGTCGACGTCGGTGAGCACGCGGGTGTCGGCGTACGACGCAGTGATGCCGTGCACCTCGACGGCGCCGGGGCTTCGGACGGGACTCATCGTTCCTCCACGATCTGACGACGGAGCAGCAGGGTGAGGGGCACGCACAACGCGATCATCAGCGCGGCGTACGGCGCGGCGCCGACGTAGTCCAGCTCGTCGCTGGACGCCCAGAACGCGAGCGCGAGCGTGTCGGTGCCGGTGGGCGCGAGCAGCAGGGTGGCGGTCAGCTCGGTCGACACGGCGAGTGCCACGAGGACGAAACCGGTGAGGAACGACGGCAGCGCGAGCGGCAGGACGACCCGCGCGAACGTCGCTGGACCGCCGAGCCGCAGGGAGCGCGCTGCCTCGGACAGCTCGGGTGGCGCCGTCGCAAGTCCGGCGCGCAGCGAGACCATCGCGCGCGGCACGAACAGGATGACGTAGGCGAGCAGCAGCACCCCGATGGTCTGGTACGCCGGCCGGAACCACGACACCGTCAGCGTCACCAGCGCGAGTCCGACCACCACACCGGGCAGCGAGCTCGCGACGAACGTCGCGCGTTCGAGGACGATCGACGTCGCCGTGCGGTGCCGGCTCAGCAGCCACGCGCCGGGCAGCGCGGCCAGCAACGCGCCGAGGCCACCGGCGACGGCGAGGCCGATCGTGCTCGCGGTGACGGTGAGCAGGTGGCCGACATCGATGGCCGAGTCCTGAACACCGACCGCGAGCCAGCGCACGACCATGACCAGCGGCACCGCCAGCGCCAGGGCGACCAGTGCCGTCAGGCCGAGCAGCGACGGCACCGTCCAGCGACCGAGCCGGGCACGCGGGGGCTCGCCCTGGGCGCCGGACCCGATGCGTGCCACCCGAGTACGACCGCGCGCGCCGACCTCCAGCCCCAGGACGCCGACGCACAGGACGAGCAGGACGAGTGCGAGCAGGCTGCCCGCGGCGTCACTGAACCCGACGGCGTACTGCTGCAGGATCGCGGTCGTGAACGTCTGGTAGCGCATCATCTCCAGCACGCCGTACTCGGCGAGCAGGTGCAGCGCCACGAGCAGGCCGCCGCCGCAGATCGCGGGCCGCAGCCGGGGCAGGACCGTACGCAGCGCGGCCCGCGTCGGCGTGAGACCCAGGGAGCGGGCGACGTCCTCGTCGGCGCCGTCGAGTCGGCGCAGCATCGCCGCGACCGGCAGGTAGACGAACGGGTAGTACGCCAGCGTGGTCACCAGCACAGCGCCACCGAGCCCGGAGAGCCCCGGCTGCCAGGAGATCCACGCGTAGCTGCTGACGAACGCCGGGACCGCGAGTGGTGCGAGGAGCAGCATGCGCCACACGCCGGCGTACGGGAGGGAGGTGCGTTCGACCAGCCACGCGGCGCCGACGCCGATGACGAGCGTGGCGGGCAGCGTGAGCGCCATCAGCGCGCCGGTGTGCCGCAGCAGCTCGGCGATCCGCGGGCGCAGCAGGAACTCACTCGCCTGGTCCCAGCCGAGTGAGAGTCCTTTGCTCGTGACGACGACCAGCGGCAGCACCGTCAGCACCGCGACGAGTGTCGCGGCGAGCAGCGCTGCGGGGTTCTTAGAGGATGCCGGCATCCGTCATCAGCCGTGTGACCTGGTCGGAGTTGAGGGTGAACGGGTCGACCGGCGGAGCCTGCAGTGAGGCGAGCGGCGGCAGAGCCGCGTCGGACGCGACGCCGTTGCCGACGGCGTACTCCATCGACTTGCTGTCGGCCAGGATCTTCTGACCCTCCGGGCTCGTGACGAACTTCAGGAACGCCTGAGCCTGCTGGGGCTTCTTGGAGCTCTTGAGCACGCCACCGGCGGAAAGGCTCACGAACGCGCCCGGGTCCTGGTTCTTGAAGTAGTGCAGCCTGGTGTTCTGGGTGCCGTCCTTGTTGCCGGCCTGGTCGCGGTACCAGTAGTAGTGGTAGATGATCCCGGCCGGGACCTCGCCCGCGTTGACGGCCTTCATGGTGGCGATGTTGTTCTGGTAGGTCTTCGACCCGTCCTTGAGGCCCTTCAGCCATGACGCGGTCGCTGCCTCGCCCTTCTGCGCGAGCATGCCCGCCACGATCGCCTGGAAGTCGGCGCCGCCCGGGGCCGCACCCCACTTGTCCTTCCACTCCGGCTCGGCCAGGTCCATCAGGGACGTCGGCAGCTGGTCGGCCGGGAGCTTGTCAGGGTTGTAGACCATCACGGTCGAGCGGGCCGCGATGGCCAGCCACGCGTTGCTCGAGGGCGTCATTGCAGCAGGTACCTGCGCGCGGGTCGTCGCGTCGACGGGGGCGAGCAGCCTGGCCCGCTCGACGACGGTCATGGCGGGGCTGTTCTCGGTGAGGAACACGTCGGCAGGCGAGCTGGCTCCCTCTTCGACGATCTGGTGCCCCATCGAGGAGTCCTTGCCCGAGCGCACCTGGGTCTTGATGCCGGTCTTGGCGGTGAACGCCCTGGCCCACGCGTCGGTGATCTCGTGGTGCTGCGCGGAGTAGATCTGCAGCGAGGCCGGGTCGGCCTTGTACTCCTCGTCGCCGCCCCCGCAGGCAGCGAGGGTGGTGGAGGCGGTGAGCGCCAGGAGCGCGGAGATCACGGTGCGTCGACGCACGGTCAGGAGTCCTTTGCAACGAGGGGATGGTGAGCCGGCGCGGATGGCGTACGCCGGAGGGGGACGAGGTTCTGCAGGCGCCGGACCGGCCGGTCGGCGACCTTCCAGACGAGGACGCCGACGAGCAGGGCGAGCGCTACCCGCCCGACCGGGCCGGGCCCGAACGGGAAGACCTGGAACTGGGTCAGGTAGATGTACAGCGAGGCGGCTGCGAGCGTCGCGGCCGCGCGGGCGACCAGGGGATGCAGGCGCACGGACGGGACGTAGGCGAGCACGCACACCCCGACGAAGACCGTGGCGTTGCGGATCGGGTCGTCGAAGAACGTCGCCACGCCGAGACCGGTGAGCGTCACGGTGATGGCACGGCGGCGGGTGGACGCTGCGGCGGCCAGCGCTGCGCCGGCGGCGAACAGCCAGAACACGGTCGGTGCGAGTCCGCGGATGGTGCCGTCCGCGACGGCGAGGATCACGAAGCGCGGCACCAGCGCGAGCACCAGGAGCGCGGCGTACACCGCCCACGGGTCGCGCAGGTGCAGGCGCGCGACAGGTCGCAGGCTCAGGACCAGGACCATGGCGACGAAGCACGCGGCGAGCGCGTCGACGAACCACAGCTCGTTGCGTGAGCCGTAGGTGACGTCGCCGGCGATCCAGTTGACGGCGCCGACGTTGGCCCAGCCGTAGCGACCCGTCGTGATCAGTCCGACGAGCGCGACCACCGCGGCCGGCACGAGCAGGCCGATCAGGAGCCTGGCCGTACGCCGGGCACGCTCGCCGCGGTGCGGCGAGGCGAAGCCGAAGCGGGCGGCGTTGTAGCCGGCGACGACGAGGAGTGTGTGCGCTCCACCCACGACCCAGAACAGGCCGGCGTGCGTGCCGCAGATGATGAACGCCGCGATGGCCCGCAGGAGCACGGTCGTCTCGACCGTACGCCGGGTGGCCGGCGTCGTCGCGCCCGCGCGGCTGAGCGAGCCCAGGGGACGGTGGTGCCAGTCGTCGGGCAGCGGGCCGAGGAGGGTCTCCAACCGCGTCGCCGCCTGGACGTGGCTGAGCGAGTCGCCGCCCTGCTCGGCGAAGGAGTGCTCGAGGCTGACGTCCTCGCGGCCGAGCACGTCGCCGACGATCTTCGCGACCGCCGTGCTCGTGCTGGCGCCGTCGACGCGACGCCGGCGCTCGTCGCACCGCTCGAAGCTGAGGCCGCGCGCCAGGGCGTCGCAGCCCTGCCGGTCGAGCTTGCCGTTGTCGAGGCGGGCCAGCGGCACCTCGGCGACGTTGACGGCGGCGGGGCCGAGGCCGGTGAGGTCGGCGACGAGCGCACGCACCCGCGCGGCGCGGCCGACATCGGGGAGGGCCGCCGGCTCGACCGCGACTCGCAGCCCGTCGTCGTCGGCGGTCACGCAGACCTCGAGTCCCGTTGCTGCGACAGCGTTCTCGACGGCAGCGACGTCGATGCGCAGTCCCATGACCTTGGCGAACCCGGACCGTCGTCCGACGATGCGCAGTCGGCCGTCACCGTCGATGGTGGCGAGGTCGCCGGTCGCGTGCTCGGTGCACGACGGTCCGAGCGCGAGGTCGTCGGCATGCTCGGCGTAGCCCAGCATCACGCTGTCGCCGGACACGATCAGCTCGCCGGACGCGCCGTCGGACTCAGGCACGCTGCGATCGAGCCGCACCTGCAGCCCGGGCACCGGGTAGCCGACCGAGTCGGGGCTGCTCACGGCCTCCGCGGCCGGGAGCACGCTGATGCGGGCCGTGACCTCGGTCTGGCCGTACATCACGGCGAGCCCGAAAGCGCGTCGACGCCCGATCTCGGCGACCTGCTCGACGCGCTCGGGTGCGAGTCGGCCCCCGGCCTGTGTGATCAGTCGCAGCGACGTCGGGGCGTGCTGGAGACCGTGGCTGCGGTCGAGGAGGTCAAGGGTGTGGGGGACGGCGGCGAGCGTCGTGACGCCGTGCTCGGCGAGGTCGCCCCAGAAGCCCGGATCGGTCACGGACCCGTCGCGCAGGACCACGCCGCCGCCAGCGCGCAGGTGAGCGTGCAGGACGGACAAGCCGTAGCAGTAGTGCAGCGGCAGCGAGGTGACCCCCCGGTCGTCGGCCCGCAGACCCAGGGCCGTCGCGATCGCCTCGGCGTTGGCGTCGATCGCGGCGTGCGACAACCGCACCAGCTTGGCCGAGCCGGTCGTACCGGAGGTGCTCAGCAGCACCGCGAGGTCGGGGTGCAGCAGGTGGCGAGGAGGTTCGTCGGCCACGTCGAACGGTGCAGCAGGGTCACCCGTCGTCACCACATCCGGCGCGTAGCGCTCCAGGATGCGGGTCGTGCGATGTGGGTCGCAGGTCGTCACGAGGGCCACGTGGCCGGCGTACAGCACCGCGAGGTAGGAGATCACCGAGGTGAGGTCGGGGCGCAACGGCACGTGCGCGAGGAGACGGCCGGCCTGCGCGGAGGGCAGGCGCTCGGCGAGCGCGACGACCTCGGCGTGCAGCTCGGCGTGGCTCAGGCTCCGGTCGCCCTGGACGAGCGCCACGGTGTCGGGGGAGGGCTGAGCCGCGAGCGGCCAGACCGGACGCGCTCGCTCGCGTTGGGGGGCGACGCTGGACAGCACGGCGGTAAGGGTAACTTAACCTAACCTGGTCGGGTCCCCTGTTTCCGGCGCTGAGACGGAGTCGTAGATGACGGTCGACGTGCTGTGGGCGCCGCTGACCCTGGCGGACGACCGGCTGACCGCCGTGCTCGACAGCGACGAGCGTGATCGGATCGCACGACTGCGCGCACCCGCCGACCGTGCTCGTACTCTCCTGGGCGCCGTCGTGCTCCGCCTCGCGGTCGCCGCGCACACCGGAGCCGACCCGTCCGCACTGCGGGTCGAGCGCACCTGTACGACGTGTGGTCGCCCTCACGGACGCCCGTGGGTGGCCGGCAGCGGGGTGGAGGTGTCGGTGTCCCACTCGGGCGTGCTCGTGGCCGTCGCGGTCTCGTCGCACGCGCGCGTCGGCGTGGACGTGCAGCGCGCCGCCGATCTCGATGCCGGCCAGGACGTGGAGTCGTGGGTGCGCGACGAAGCGGTCCTCAAGGCGTGCTGGGGTCTGCGCCCGCAACCGCGGACGACCGTGGCGCCGCTGCGTCCACCGCAGCACGGCTACGCTGCGGCGCTCGCGGCGGTGAGTGCCACGGCACCGTCGATCACCGAGCGGGACGCCACGCCGTTGATCGGGGCGCACCTGGACACCCTCTGATCGGCGAGCGCGCCCAGCCCACCGGCAGACGTTGGTGGTGCGCACAGGTATGGGTGTGCGGCTCGCCGGCTTGTGCCGGTGGGTCAGTCGGCGCGCAGACGGGCGAGGGCGTCGCGCATGTGTGCCACGAGCAGCTTGTCGGTGAGGCGCGGCTTGCGGTCGACGAACGACTGCGCGATCGCCCGGTGCTCCTCGACCCGCGCCTCGTGACTGGCGTACGTCGCCTTGAGCGCGTTGAGGCACATGCGCGTCTCGGTCATGAGCGTGGCGTTCATCGCGGCCAGGCGCGGGCTCTCGGACAGCTCGACGAGGCGTTCGTGGAACTCCCGGTCGATGTCCGCCACGGCCTCGTCGTCGGAGCCGGCCGCCTCCATGCGGGCGATGACCTCGAGCAGCTCGGTGCCGGCTTCGACCGGTCCGCGCTGATGCACCTGCTCGGCGGCGGCGCGCTCGACAGCCTGGCGGGCGACGTACATGTCGCGCACGCGCTCGGCGGTCATCTCGATCACGAACAGGCCGCGGTTGCGGTACGACAGCAGCAGGCCCTCCTGCGTGAGCCGTTGCAGCCCCTCGCGCAGCGGACCACGGCTGACGCCGAGCTGGCGGGCGAGGTCGGCCTCGCCGAGCTGGGCCCCGGGCGGGATGTCACCGGTGGCGATGGCCTCGCGGACGCGGTCGGCGACCATGCTCGCGGTCGACTCCTGCAGCACGGGTTCGAGCGTGCTGCGCAGCTGAGTTGTCATGTTCTTGCTCCCTCTTCGGCGAACAGCCGACCCAGTCCCGCGACCGGTCGCACCGCGCCGACCAGGTCAAGACCTTTCCACACCGTCACCTGGTTGGCCGTGAGCACCGGTGTGCCCGTGGCAGATTCGAGCTCGTCGATCCAGTCGAGTGTGTGCATCGCGGTGTCGGGTACGAGCACGGCGTCCGGTGACGCACTGACGTCGGCTCCGCGGACGAGGCGTACGACGTCGTCGCGGCCCAGGGTGCCGACCTCGGCGGCGGTGATGATGTCGTTGCTGTCCAACGCGAGCACCTCGATGCCGGCGGCGGCCAGGAAGTCGACGAACGCGCGGGCCACGTCCTCGGGGTAGGACGCCACGACGCTCACCCGTCGAGCGCCGATCGCCCGGCACGCGTCGGCGAACGCCAGCGACGTCGACGACGTCGGCAGACCGGTGACCGCTGCGAGCTCGCGCACCTGGCGGTGTGCGCCCTCCCACCCGAACACGAACGACCCCGACGTGCAGGCCCACATGACGGCGTCCGGGGCGTGGGCGTCGACGAGCGTACGAGCGCCCTCGGCCAGCCGCGCGTCGGAGCCCAGGTCGAGCAGGGCGTCGACGCGGTGTGCGTCCTCCCCGACGGAGGTGTGCACGAGCGGCAGGTCCCACGGCGGGTCGACCGAACCGGCCAGCCGCGTCTCGAGCGCGGGGAAGTCGTCCTCGGCGCTGTGGCCGGGGTAGAGCAGTCCGATACGTGGCATGGCGTCTCCGGGACTCAGGTCAGCAGCCGCAGTGCGGCCAGGGCGTAGGTGCGCGCGGCGGTGACGAGCTCGTCGACGCCGACGGACTCATCGGGACGGTGGGCCTGCTCGTTGACCGAGCCCGGGCCGAGCACGATCGTCGGCACGCCCCAGTCGCGCGAGACGAACCCGCCGTCGCACGCGGCCGTCCAGCCACCGAGCGGCAGGCCCGGCCCGCCGACGCGGCCGAGGGCGTCGTCGACGGCCGCGACGAACGAATCTCCTTGCGGCGTCTCGAAACCCGGCATGTCCATCGGCATCGTGACCTCGACCGTGAGGCCGTCATCAGCGAGGCCGAGGGACTCCACGCGAGCCCGGATGTCGGCGAGCACCTCAGCGGGCGACTCGGACGGGAGCAGACGGCGATCGGCGTACACCGTGGCGTCGGCGGGGACGATCGACGCGCCGTGGCCACCGTCGATGCGGCCGACGTTCCATGTGGCCGGGCCGACGAGCCGGTGCGCGTCGGCCTTGAGCTCGTCATGCCACCGACGCAACGACTCGACGACCCGCGCGGCGCCGTAGATCGCGTTGCGGCCGTCGTCGGGTCGACCGGCGTGAGCGGCGACGCCGCGTACGGCGATCTCGACGTAGGCGTCACCCCGTGCGGCGATGATCGTCTGCAGGTCGGTGGGTTCGGCGGTGATGCAGCCGAGATAGGCACGCGGCTGTGGCTGCCCGACCAGGTGCCGTACGCCGATGCCGGTCGCCTCCTCGTCCACCGTGGCGGCCAGCTCGACCGGACCGGTGAGGCGTACGCCGGCGGCGCGGGTCGCGCGCTGCACGGCGCTCATCGCGACGGCCGACGCGGCGAGCCCGCCCTTCATGTCAGTGGTGCCGCGCCCGTGGATCCGTCCGTCGCGCAGCAGCCCGCCGAACGGTTCGACGGTCCATCCGTCGCCGAGCGGGACCACGTCGGTGTGCCCGAGCAGCATCAGCGCCGGCCCACCGTCGTGGTCGCGGGTGAGGGCGTGCAGGTTGTCACGGCCCTCGACGACGGTGCTGGTCGACACGTCGAGGTCGAGCTCGGCGCAGATCTCGGCGAGCACCGCGACGGTCGCGGCCTCCTCGCCGGGCGGGTTCTGACCCGGTGCCCGCACGAGGCGCTGTGTGCAGGACACCAGGGCGGCCTCGTCGATCAGGTCGAGAGCAGCGCTCTCAAGAGCCGAAAGCTGTTCAGTACCAACGCTCATGCGCTCACCTTGTCGACAGCCCGACGCAGGCGGCCGATACCTTCGCGGATGCGGTCCGGAGTGGTCGCGGCGAAGCAGACGCGCAGTGCGTTGGGGAAGTGCTTGCTCGGCGAGAACGCGTTGCCGGGGATGAACGCCACGCCCTCGGCGAGCGCCACCTCGAACAACGCCTCGGTGTCGACCTCGGAGCCGAACGTGACCCACAGGAAGAATCCGCCCTCGGGGTCGGTCCAGCGCGCCCCGCCGTCGAAGTGCTCGGTGAGCGCGTCCTGCATGGCGACCTTGCGCTCGCGGTAGACGGCCTGCTGGGTGGTGACGTGCTCGCGCAGGTGGCCGTCGGCGAGGAAGCCGCCCACGAGGCGCTGCATGGGCAGGTTGGTGCAGGTGTCCATGGCCTGCTTGGCGCTGATGAGCAGCTGCTGCAGCTCGGGTGCGGCGTCGACCCAGCCGACGCGCAGACCGGGCGCGATGATCTTGGAGAACGTGCGCACCGACAGCACGAGCGGGTTGCCGTCGGCGAGCTCGTGCAGGGACGGCATCGCGTCGCCGGCGAACCGCAGCATGCCGTAGGGGTCGTCGTCGATCACCAGACTGCCCCAGCGGTCGGCGAGGTCCAGGAGCCGTCGCCGTCGGTCGAGCGACATCGAGGCGCCGGACGGGTTCTGGAACGTCGGGATCGTGTAGATCACCTTGGGCTTGCGCCCGTCGCCCACCATCTCCTCCATGCGGTCGACCTGCAGGCCCTCGTGGTCGACGGGCACTTCCAGCAGCTCAGCCTGGTACGACAGCGCGGTCGCGGATCCGTTGGTGTACGTGGGGGATTCGACGACGACGAGGTCACCGGGGTCGGTGAAGATCTTGAACGTCAGGTCCAGTCCCTGCATCCCGCCCGAGGTGATGGTGAGGCGTTCGGGAGAGGTGGCGTCCGTCGTACCGTCGAGCTCGGCGAGCAGTGCGTCACGCAGGGCGGGGTCGCCCTCGGTCGCGGCGTAGTCGTACGCGCTCGCCTCGCCCGGCCCGAACACTCGGCGGCCGATCTCGGCGAGTGCCTCGGTCGGGACGGCTTCGGGTGCGGGACTGCCCATCGCGAACCGCACGATGTCGTGCGTCTGCTGGGCGAGCAACGAGGTGCTGGAGTCGATCATCGATCCGACGAGATCGGTGGCGCGGGTGGCCAAGGGCAAGGTGTGTGTCTGCTGCATCGTGCTCACCTCCGGTGGTGGGTCTGAACTACGTTGGTGTCAAAGGTCATTCGGTCACGTCCTCACCGCGAGCCCGCGGGGCACGTGGGTGAGCTGTTCGGCGCCGGCCGGTGTGACGAGCACCGACTCCGACGTCTCGTAACCCCACCCGTCCATCCACATCCCGAGGATCACGTGGAAGGCCATGCCGGCCTCGATCTCGGTCTCCTCCTCGGAGCGCAGGCTGATGGTGCGCTCGCCCCAGTCGGGCGGATAGCCGATGCCGATGGAGTAGCCGATGCGCGACTCCTTGTGCAGCCCGTAGCGGCCGACCGTCTCGGCGAACGCCCGGTGCACGTCGCGGCCGAGAGCGCCCGGCTTCATGGCCTCCAGCGCCGCCGCCATGCCCTCGCTGACGGCGTCCGAGCACGACTGCAGCCGACGAGGTGGCTCGCCGAGAACGACCGTGCGCGCAAGCGGTGCGTGGTAGCGGTGGTGGACGCCGGCGATCTCGATCGTGGTCGCCTCACCCTTGATGAGCGGCAGGTCCGACCAGGTGAGGTGCGGCGTACCGGCCGTCTCACCGGTGGGCAGCATCGGCACGATCGCGGGGTAGTCGCCGCCGAGCTTGTGCGCGCCGAGCGCCTGCGCGTGCTGGATCTCGGCGACCACGTCGCACTGGCGACGGCCGGTCTCGATCGCCTCGATCGCGATCTCCATGACGCGCTGGGCGATCTCGCCGGCGAGTCGCAGCTTGTCCTGCTCCAGCGGCGACTTGATGACGCGTACCCAGTTGACCAGCTCGTAGCTGTCGACGACGGACGCCTGGCGCAGCAGCGCGTGCATCGCGAAGAACGCTCTCGCGGTGAAGTAGTGCGAGTCGGTCTCGGCGCCGACGTACGAGCCGGGCTCGTCGGTGAGGACACCGATCTCCAGCGCCTGTGCGGTGATCCAGTCGAACGGGTGGGCGTCGGTGCGGTGGACGAGGTCCTCGGGATAGCCGTGGATCTGGTCCTTGGGCAGGTACGCCGTGTAGTGCGCGCCCTGGGCGTCCATGGCGCGCGCGAACAGGTGCGGCTCGCCCTCCACCGGCACCACGAGGCACTGCGGCATGTAGAACGACCAGGCGTTGTAGCCGGTGAGGTAGTAGATGTTGGCGGGGTCGACGACCAGGAGTGAGGACAGCGCGCGCTCGGCCATGCGTGTCTGCACGGCACCGAGGCGGGCTCGGTACTCCTCGTCGGGGAACGGCCGTGACCGCAGCTGCCCGTCGACGGCGGTGGTGTAGGGCTTGATCCCGTCGGGCGTCGGGTCGGCGGGGTCGAGCTCGAACTCGTACGTGCTCATGCGGCCTCCCCGGTGATGACGCGGTCCAGGAGGGACTGGCCGGGGCCGATCGCGTCGAGGCCGGCCATGTGCAGGGCCGCCCAGACGGTGACCTGGTTGGCGGTGATGACGGGGATGCCGAGCTCGCGCTCGAGGGGTGCGATGACGTCGTACGTCGGCAGGTTGGTGCACGAGATGAAGACGCCGTCGCACTCTCCGGCAGCGACGGCCTCGCGGGCGAGGTCGAGCGTGAGGGCGTACGGCACACGCCAGATGCGTCCGGCGAGGCCGAGCTTGGCCGAGCCGCTGACCTGTACGCCGACCTCGTCGAGGTAGCGCTCCAGAGCGGCGGTGATGTCGTCGTCGTACGGCGTGGCCACGGCGAGGCGTTCGATGCCGAGCTGCTGCAGGGCCATGACGAGGGCGCCTGAGGTGGACACCGCGGCGGGCGCTCCACCGGCGAACATCGCTGCGACCAGGGCGCGCTCGCCCTCGGCCCCGTGGATGAAGCTGCCGGAGGTGCAGGCATAGGCGATGACCTCGGGCTGCGTGGCGATCAGCTCGGTCGTGCACTCGGCGACGACGTCGGAGTCGCCGACGCGGGCGGCCATGTCGACCGAGACGGGCAGGGGGGAGTAGGGCGTACGGGTGACCAGGAGTGTGGCGCGGTCTGGTACCCAGCGCCACAGCTCGCGGTCGAGGGCGAAGTCGTACGGCGCGATCACGCCGATGCCGACGTCGCCGATCGGCGCGTCGTCGGGGACGCCCAGCGCGGTGGCCGTGGCGTCGGCGATGGCCTCGGGGTCGAGGCCCGGATGTGGCTCCATCTGCACATGGTGCATGCGCTGTAGATTGTTGACAATCACTCTGGCGGATTTCTACGTTGGCGTGGTGAGCCTCACCCTCCCTGCAGTCGCCGTCCTGTGCCCGACGGCCGATGACCGCCCCGCCCACCTGGAGCCCTTGCAGGGCCGGGTCGACCTCCGTTTCACCGATGCCGCAGGGCTCGGCGCGGCCCTCGACGGCGCGCGCGGTCTGTTCCTGTGGGACTTCTTCTCCCAGGCCGTCGAGGACGTCTGGGACCGTGCCGGCGACCTGGAGTGGATCCACGTCGCAGCGGCCGGGGTCGACAAGCTGCTCTTCCCGCGGCTGCGTGAGTCCGACGTCGTCGTCACCAACGCCCGCGGCGTGTTCGACCGGCCGATCGCCGAGTTCGTCCTCGCGTCCGTGCTCGCCCACGCCAAGCTGCTGTACGAGAGCGAGGCGCTGCGTCGGACGCGCACGTGGGACGAGCGTGCACCCCTGCGCATCGAGGGCGCACGGGCGCTGGTCATCGGCACGGGCGGCATCGGCCGGGCCACCGGGCGCCTCCTGTCCGCGGTCGGGATGAAGGTCAGCGGCGCCGGGCGTCGCGCGCGCACCGACGACCCCGATCTCGGTGAGGTGTACGAGAGCGCAGGGCTCGCGTCGTACGTCGGCGACTTCGACTACGTCGTCAACGCCGCGCCGCTCACGCCCGCGACGCGGGGTCTGATCGACGCGACCGTGCTCAAGGCGATGAAGCCGTCGGCGTACCTCGTCAACGTCGGCCGTGGTCAGTCCGTGGTCGAGGACGACCTCATCTCCGCGCTCCGCGACGGCACGATCGCGGGCGCCGCGCTCGACGTGTTCGAGACCGAGCCGCTGCCGGAGTCCTCGCCGCTGTGGACCATGCCGCAGGTCGCGGTGTCGGCGCACATGTCGGGCAACGTGGTCGGCTGGACCGACGACCTGGCTCACCAGTTCGTCGACCAGGCGCAGCGGTGGCTCGACGGTCGGCCGCTCGACAACGTCGTCGACAAGCAGCTCGGGTTCGTGTCCGGCGCGTCATCATGAGCGACCCGCTCAGCCTGCTGCCGGCGTCGGAGCTGGTCGCCGGATTCGCCTCTGGTGCTTACGATCCCGTCGATGCGTTCGACGCGTCGGTCGCCGCTGTGAAGGCGCTCGACGGCGAAGTCAACGCGATGGTGATGGTCGACGAGGCGGCCGGCGCGGCGTCGGCCCGCGAGTCGGCCGCACGATGGAAGGTGGGTTCGCCCCTCAGCCCGGTCGACGGCGTACCGGTGACGATCAAGGACATCATCCTGACGCGTGGCTGGCCGACGCTGCGCGGATCACGACTCGTCGACGAGGCAGGGCCGTGGCCGGACGACTCGCCGGCGACCGCACGGCTGCGCGAGTCGGGCGCGGTGATCTTCGGCAAGAACACCACGCCCGAGTTCGGCTGGAAGGGCGTGACCGACTCGCTGCGCCACGGCGTGACGCGCAACCCCTGGGACCCGTCGCGCACCACCGGCGGCTCCAGCGGCGGTGCGGCCGCGACGACCGCGCTCGGCATGGGCACCTGGTCCGTCGGTACCGACGGCGGCGGATCCGTCCGGATACCAGGCTCGTTCAGCGGCATCGTCGGACTCAAGCCGACCTACGGGCAGGTGCCGGTGTGGCCCGCCAGTGCGTACGGCACGCTCTCGCACATCGGACCCATGGCACGGACCGTCCGCGACTGCGCGCTGCTGCTCGACGTGCTCGCCCAGCCCGACCCGCGCGACTGGTCGTGCCTGCCGGCGCCGATCACCTCGTACGCCGACGGGCTCGACGGGGGAGTGCGCGGCTTACGGGTGGCGTTCTCGCCGGACCTCGGTTACGGCCGTAACGACCCGGAGGTCGAGGCAGCGGTCCGCAGCGCTGTTGACGTGCTCGCCTCGTCGGGCGCGGTCGTCGACGAGGTCGCGCTCGAGCTCGACGACCCGGCGGACGCGTTCCACACGTTGTGGTTCGCGGGTGCGGCGAAGGTGCTGCGAGCGTACGGCGACGACGCGCTCGAACGCGTGGATCCCGTTCTGGCACAGGCTGTTTCGAGCTTCGGTCTGTCCGCGACTGCAGCTGACTTCCTCGACGCGACGGCGGTGCGGATGGCGCTGGGGGAGCGGATGGGAGAGCTGCACCGCTCGTACGACGTGCTCATCACCCCGACGATGCCGATCACCGCGTTCGCGGCCGGCCAGGCTGCCCCGGACGGCTGGCCGTCGCAGCTGTGGCCGTCATGGACGCCTTATACCTATCCGTTCAACATGACCCAGCAGCCAGCGCTGACGCTGCCGTGCGGCTTCTCCGAGGACGGACTGCCGATCGGGTTGCAGGTCGTCGGACCGCGATTCGCCGATGCCCTTGTGCTGCGAGTCGGGCAGGCGTACGAGCAGGCGACCGACTGGCACACCCGACGTCCACCCCTGCTGGGCTGACGCCGGTCGAGTAGCCACAGTGCCCGCTGGTCGAGTAGCCGGAGCGCCCGCTGGTCGAGTAGCCGGAGCGCTAGCGGAGGCGTATCGAGACCAAGGGACACGATCCGAAACTCGTGGAAGGACAACGACATTGGCCCGGTTCATCACCATCACCCTTGACCTGCGCAAGGTGTCGTGCACGGCTCGACTGCTCGACGACGCCGCGCCGCGGACGTGCAACGCCGTGTGGGACGCGCTGCCGCTGACGGCGCCCGCGTTCCACGGCAAGTACGCCCGCAACGAGGTGTACGGGCTGCTCACCGACCTCGACGCGCCGGAGCCCGGACCGGAGAACACCACGATCACGCCGATCCCGCGTGACGTGTGCTGGTTCAGCTTCAGCGGCGACCAGCTCGGCAACCCGGCGTACGGCTACAAGGCGGAGAAGGAGAACCGCGCGGCGTCCCGGATCGTCGACCTCGCGATCTTCTACGGCCGCAACAACCTGCTCATCAACGGCGACCAGGGCTGGGTGCCGGGCAACGTGTTCGCAGAGATCACCGACGGGTACGACGACATGGTGACCGCGTGCCAGGACGTGTGGATGGGCGGCGCCAGGGGAGAGACGCTGACCTTCGACCGGGTCGACTGAGCGCTCGCCGAGCAGGCTCCCCGCGCACACCCTTTGAGCGCCCGGGGCGGGCTCCGCGTACACCTTCTGAGCGCGCCGGGCGGGCTCTCCGCGCACACCGTTTGAGCGCACGGACACGCGGCGCGGGCGGATGGCGACGTCATCCTGGAGGATGCCCCGGGCCGGCCGCCGTCGCTCACGACGCCGAGACGGTGGCGGCCCTGCCGAGGGCACGCCGCTGAGCCCGCCGGCCAAGGCGAGCTGCGGGGCGGAGGCGTCAGGGCGGGCCGGAGTCGTTGGTCGTCAGGGAGCCGCTGGTCGTCGCGGAGCCGGCGCGCCGATCGCCCATGACGGTGCGGGTCTTCGGGCTCGCACCCCTGGTCGACGCTCTGTCCGGGGCGCCATCGTGCCCACCCCCGGCGGCGCGATCGTGCCCACTGCTGGCCGCGTGATCGCTCTCGGCGTCGGCGGCGCGAGAGCCGACAACCCCCGGTTCGAGCAGCGCGCGGGTGCCGGAGCCGGGTGCCAGGTCCCAGACGACTCCGGTCTGCGTGACAGTCGCCGTCAGGTCATGGCGGTGGACCGTGGTGTGGTGGCGACCGCACAGCAGTGCTGCGTTGCTCAGGTCGGTGCGTCCGCCGTGGACCCAGTGTCGTACGTGATGGGCGTCGCACCACTGCGCGGGGATCGTGCACCCCGGAAAGGTGCACCCGCCATCGCGGCGCCACAGTGCCCTGCGCTGTCCGGGTGTGAACAGCCGCGACTCGACACCGACGTCGAGGACCTCGCCGCGCGAGCCGAGCACCATCGGGATGATGCCGGCGTCGCAGGCGTGCCGGCGTACTTCAGTGGGGGACAGCACCTCACCAGTGGCGGTCACGCCGGCACCCGCTCGTGACGGCGGTGCCTGGCAGCCAGTGGTCGCACCTTCGGGTGCTGTGCGCATCTGGGCGAGCAGCTCGGCCAGGGTCATCGTGACGATCACCTGCGCCTTGGATGTCTTGGGTGCTGCTCCGGGCGAGGAGACGCCTCGGCGCACGATCTCGACCAGCGCGTCCGCACGCCGTCGGGTCGCGGTGCGCGGGTCGGGTGTGCCGTCCGGGCTGGTCATGGGGGCTGACAGTCCGGCGACTGCGGCGTCGACGACAGCAGCGCCGTCGGGATCGAGCAGCACGCGGTACTCGCACAACCCGGCCGGGCCGGGCCGCCGGGTGAACGACCGGCCACGGGCGCGGGCGTCGTGCTCAGCCTCGAGGTCACGCTCGGGCTTGACCAACCGGCCCGCGACCCGGACGGCGGTCGCCAGCTCGCGCGGCGTCAGGCCCGTGCCGTCCTCGACGGAGTCGGTCGCCGCGGCAACGAGCTGGTCGACCGCGGACTCCACCGACTCGGCCGCGGCGACCGGCGACACCTCACGCTCGAACCGCGCCACCTGATCGGCCTTGCCCAAGCCCAGGTCACCCGAGACGAACGCCTGCCACACAGCCCGCCCCGAGGGCCGGTCCGCGCACGCCCCGACCCGCAGCACCCGCGCGACGTGCGCCGGGTCGGTCACCGCTGCTCCACCCGCGCGCTGCTGGCAGCGCCGCACCCAGTCGGTCGCGCCGTAACCGCCTGCGGTGTGCAACCCCCGCGTCAGCCCCTCACGGACCGCGGCGACCTCGACACGCTCCAGCACCGCCCGCAAGCGCGCGACGGAGGTGAGCAGGTCCGCCACTCCGTCGTCGGACAGCGACCACAAGCACGCGTCGACCCCGGACAGGACGCTGGAGGCGATGCGCAACGTCGTGCTCGCACCGCGCGCCACGCCCGGGGCCGCAGCCGTCGCCTGGATCGCCATGAGTCGAACATAAATTCGACCACCGACAGCGGGCTTCGACCTCACCGGTGACGGATTGGCCACGGCCTCAGAGCACGAGCTGAGGTCCGTTCTGCAGCTGGGCGAGGGTGAACGTGAGTCGCCGCGTCGCAGCAGGCGACGCCGGCGTCCTTGCCTCTACGGCGTACGTGATCGAGGAGCGAGGGCCGCGCGCGCGGTGGCGACCTTCATGTACATCCGCGTCGACTGCTCGACATGCCTGAAGTCGAACCGCTCGTAGAACGCTGCAGCTGTGTCGTCGATCGGATCGACCACGATGAGGCGGCCGCCGGCCCGGTCTGCCGCAGCGACGACGCGTTCGAGCGCATCGACGAGGAGCTGGGCACCGAGCCCTTGCCCGTGCAGGGACGTGTCGAGCGCCAGCCGGGCGAGGAGATAGCCAGGGACGTGGCTGTAGCCGCCGCCGAGTCCACGGCTGACGTCGCCACGAGAGACTTGCGTCGGCGCCAAGGAGAAGTAGGCGACGACGGCCGACGAACCGGCGGTGACCCACACGAACGTTCGGGCCGCGCCGGCCTGCTGCGCTCGCCAGGCGTCGACCTGCAACCAGCGATCGAGCGGGTCGACACCGCAGGCGAAGGTGTCGCTGACGTGTGACTCAGAGAGCGGGACGGACTGCCACGAGGGTGCAGTCACGCGCGGGTGAAGCGGCGCTTCGCCTGCGCGGCGTCTCGCAGTCGGGGCGCAGCATCGGGGACGTCGAGCGACTCCACCATGGCGTCGAACTGGAGAGCAGGCATCAAGGTGTGATCGGCGCGTGCGAGAACAGCCTCGGCACGATCAAGGCTTGCGCCGCGTACGAAGTCCGACAGCTTTTCGTCGAGGAGCTCGGCGGCCATGCTGATGCGCTCACGCGAGCCCGGATCGATGCGCAGCTCAAGGCGATCGCTCTTGGTGGACATGGCAGCTCCCTTCGCCGCCATCAGTGTACGTCAGTTGTCCGTACACGACTAGAACGGCGGCCGGCCGACGCCTGTGACCCGGAAGCGACCCCACGGGTCGACGTCACTCAACCGGCCTGCCGCCGAGCCGTGGGGCGTCGACAGCGTGACCGTCGTACCGCTCGAAAAACGTTCGGAGACAACGGAGTCCGACGCCAGCCGGCCGTACCAGTGGAACCGGCCGTCGATGGGCTGGAAGGCGCCGCGCAGGCGTACGCCGACCTCGGCCGTCGCGTCGGGTGAGCTGACCATCGCGACGCCGTCGTACGCCTCGCCGGGCTCATGCGTCATCGCGGACCTCCTGCAGGGGTACGACGGTCGGCGGGGTCGAGATGTGATCGAGGTCGGCGAGGCTGCCGCCGGACTCCTCGATGATGCCGGCGAACGCGTGCCAGATGAGCTGGGACAGGTAGCGGCCGACGGCGGTGCGCGACATCGAACGACGCTCGAGCCACCACTCGCCGGTGGACAGGCCGAGGCCGACGAGGCCGTGGGCCCAGGGCTCGGCGCCGGCCGCGTCGAGGTCGAGCCGTCGGAACGTGTCGCCCATCAGGACCGCGAGGGCTGCGGCGATGGAGTCCTTCTCGGTCGCGAGGATGTCGCCCTCGCCGCGGTGATGGATGAGCAGCTGGAAGACCTGCGGGTGCTCCTCGATGACGCGCAGGTAGGCATCGACGGCATCGGCCACCCGGTCGCGCATCGCACCCGGCCGGGTGAGGGCCGGGAGCATCTGGTCGGTGACGCGAGCGCTCGCCCAGGACGCGACGGCGGCGTGCAGCTCGTTCTTGTCGGCGAAGTAGCGGTAGAGCACCGGCTTGCTGGCCTTGGCCTCCTGGGCCATCTCGGCGATGCTCGCGTCGGGCCCGAGGCGGTCGATGGTGCGGACGGCGGCCTCGATGAGCTCGGTGCGGCGTTGCTCGCGGTGCTCGTCCCATCGGGTGGTGCGGCGATCGCTCTTGACTCGTGCTGACACGTCGGCCACAGTACCTCATTATCCGTTACCGTGGGTAACGCATAAGTCTGAGAGAGGGTCGAGGAGCCACCCATGAGCACGTCCACACCCGACCGCACCGAAGCCGTCGCCCAGCGGCTGCTCGCCTCGAGCGCGCGGCACTCCTACGACCCCGAGGTAGACCTCGACTGGGACGCGCCGTTCGTCGACGGTGCGTGGTTCATGCAGCCCGAGCGGATGTCGCTCTACGGCACACCCACCTGGGAACGCCTCTCCGAGCAGCAGCGCATCGAGCTGTCACGTCATGAGGTCGCGAGCATCATGTCGGTCGGGCTGTGGTTCGAGATCGTGCTGATGGAGGTCATGCTGCGCGGTGTCTACGACGCCGACCCGACCGACCGGCGTACCCACTACATGCTCACCGAGATCGCCGACGAGTGCCGGCACTCCACGATGTTCGGGCGCGCGATCGAGCGGCTCGACGTCCCGGCGTACGGGCCGCAGCCGCGCGTGCACACCTCCGGACGGGTGATGAAGCTGCTCGGCTCCGGTGTGAGTGCGTACGCCGGCACGCTCGTCGTCGAGGACATCCTCGACCGCTGGCAGCGCGAGCTCATCAAGGACGAGCGGGTGCAGCCGATGGCGCGCATGGTCTGCCGCATCCACGTGCTCGAGGAGGCGCGCCACATCACGTTCGCCAAGCAGGAGATCGAGCGTGAGCGACCTCGCCTCTCGCGCCTCGCGCTGGCGTACCACCAGGCGATGCTCGCGCAGTCGGTGTTCGCCGTGTCGCGCTCCCTGGTCAACCCGCGCGTGTACGCCGCCGTCGGCCTCGACCCTCGCACGGCCCGGCACGAGGCGCTCGGCAACCCGCACTACCAGCGCACGCTCGCGTGGATGGCGGAGAAGGTCGTGCCTTTCGTGGAGAGCCAGGGCCTGATCCCGCCGCGGCACCGCCGTACCTGGGAGCGCTCCTACCTCCTGCCGACCGGCTGACCTGGGCCGCGCTGGACGGCGGGCCCAGCACCCGGTGAGAGGATGCGCCCATGGCGCAACGTCCCTCCGGCTGGTACGACGACCCGGACGATCCCACTCAGCTCCGCTACTTCGACGGGATCCTGTGGACCGACCGCCGCACGCCCAAGGCGATGCCTGGTCTCGAACGGTCGACCATCGGTTCGCCGCAGCGCCCCGACGAGCACGACGACGCCGCTGAGCGGACCGGGCCCCCGTCGTACGACGACCGGTCGGCCAACCCCTGGCAGGCACCTCCGGCGAGCGGTGGGTCGAGCCCGGCGGGCGGTTCGTCTCCCGCGGGTGGACCGCCCGCCGGCGCGTACCCACCTCCGCAGCAGCCGCCGTACCCGCCCCACCCGCAGGGACAGCAGCCGTGGCAGGGGCAGCCGTACGGTGCGCCCGCGCCCAAACCCGTTCCGCTGACGGCGGACGGCCAGCGCATCAGCGGCTGGTGGCGCCGGTTCGGTGCCTACGTCATCGACGGCATCCTCGTGCTCTGCGTGAGCACAGCGCTGGCGTGGCCCTGGTCGCAGAGCTGGTTCGAGACGTACGCGAGCTATGCCGAGGACGTCATGGACGCCCAGCAGCGTGGCGTCACCGCGCCCTCCGCCCCCGAGGCGCTGAGCGAGATCCCGTGGCAGTGGGCGCTGATCTCGCTGCTGGTCTACGCGATCTACGAGATCACGCTCACCGCGTGGCACGGACGCACGCTCGGCAAGGTCGTCACGGGCATCTCGGTCCGTCAGCTCGAGCACCCCGGGCCGCCGTCGGTCAGTGACGCCGCGGTGCGCTTCCTCGTCAAGGGCATCACGGCCGTCGTCTTCCCGGTCCCGGCGATCAGCGGGCTCGGCACGCTCTTCACCTTCGTCGACGGTCTCTGGCCGCTCGGTGACAAGCAGCGCCAGGCGCTGCACGACAAGCTGCCCGCCACCGTCGTCGTGGTCGGCAAGGTTCATCGCCAGGAACCGCTGCAGTGAGGCGCGTCGCGCTCTTCACCGGTTCGTCACCCGGAGCCGACGCGCGGTGGTCACAGGCGGCGGTCGAGCTGACCCGGTCCTTCGCCCGACGGGGCGTCGGCATCGTCTACGGCGGCGCGTCCGTCGGTCTCATGGGCGCGGTTGCCGATGCTGCCCTCGAGGAGGGCGCCGAGGTGATCGGTGTCATCCCGCGCTCGGTGTTCTCCGCCGAGGTACCGCACCACGGGCTCACCGGGCTGCACGAGGTCGAGTCGATGCACGAGCGCAAGGCGCTCATGGCGTCGTACGCCGACGCGTTCGTCGCCCTCCCCGGTGGCATCGGCACGCTCGAGGAGATCTTCGAGGTCTGGACCTGGCAGCAGATCGGGCTGCACGACAAGCCGGTCGCGTTCTACGACGTGCACGGCTACTGGCAGCCGCTGCTCGCGGCGCTCGACCACATGGTCGAGGCCGGGTTCGTCCGGGCGTCGGCGCGTGACGGGCTCGTCGTGGCCGACAACCCGGACGGTCTGTGGGCGGCGCTCAGCCCTGCTGCTCCATCCACTCCTTGACCCGACGCTCGGCCTCCTCGTCCGAGACGTCCTCCACCCGGGTCATGATCGACCAGCGGACACCGAACGGGTCTCGTACTGAAGCGAATCGGTCGCCGGTCACGAACGTCGACGCCGGCTCTCGTACGGTCGCGCCCGCCTCCTGCGCCGCGGCGAGGGTCGCGTCGCAGTCGGGCACGTAGATCGCCAGCGAGAACGTCGTGGCGTCCGCGTCGGTCGGGGCCGCGAGGCCGTACGCCTCGACCGGGTCGCCCAGCTGGAAGCGACCCTGCTCCAGCTCGAGCTCGGCGTGGGCGATCGTGCCGTCCGGTCCGTCGGTCTTGGAGACCAGACGCGCCCCGAACACGGAGGTGTAGAAGTCGATCGCCTGCGCCGCGCCGTTCACGGAGAGGAACGGTGTCAGCGTCGTGTATCCAGTGGGGCGGTAGGCGGTCGCGGCCTGGTCGGTGCTGGTGCTCGTCGTCATGTCAGCGATCCTGCCTAGGCTGAACCGGTGACGTCTTGGACGAACGCGACAGCCGCCGAGCCGCGTCAGGTCGGCCCCCGTGGGCGTGCCGACGGGCTCGGCGAGATCGTCCACCCGCAGCGCACCGACCAGGTGATGGAGCGTGGCCTGCTCGAGGTCACCTCACCGGCGCTTGAGGCGTACGCCGACCGGTTCTGGTCGGTGCGCTGGCGCCGCCACGGTGCGCCGTTGGAGCTCAGCGAGGTCATCACCAACCCGATCTGCCACCTGACGTTCGAGGACGGTCGGCGTGAGGACGGCGGCCCGCTCGTGCGGCACGGCGTCGACATGCCTGCGGCCGTGCTGACCACCGTCTGGACCGACCGGTTCGTCGTCCGGCTCGAGGGAGAGGCGCGGGTCTTCGGCGTACGGTTCCGGCCGGGTGCGCTCGCCGCGATCGCCGGGCGCGAGCTCGCAACCGACCAGAGCCTCGCGGTCTCCGATGTGCTGTCCGGGGCAGCCGACGTGCTGCGTGACGTGCTCGCCGAGCCTCGTGACGAGGTGCGTCGCGAGATCGTGCAGGCCTGGTTGGAGCCGCAGCTGCCCGAGCCGTCGGCGGACTACCTCACCGCGGCCGGGCTCGTCGACGCCGTCCGTCTCGACGACTCGATCGTGCGGGTCGAGCAGATCGGGGCGGCTCGTGACGTGTCGGTGCGCACGGTCCAACGGCTGTTCCGGCGCTACATCGGTGCGACCCCGAAGTGGGTGCTCACGCGATGCCGGTTGCAGGACGCCGCAGCCGTGCTCGACTCCACGCCTGATGCAGACCTGGCCGAGGTGGCAGCCCGGCTCGGGTGGTACGACCAGTCCCACTTCGTCCGCGACTTCCGCCGCTTCCTCGGCGTGACTCCCGGCCAGTACGCCCGTGATGCGCGGCAGGGCTCCCACCCGTAACCGTCCGTTCATCGGACCCGCCTAGGTTCCGGCCATGCTCGAGAACGTCCGCGCGTACATCGACCGCCTGCACACCGAGGGTCACACCATCGGTGAGGACCACGACGACGACCCGGTGCTGCTCGGGCCCGACGGCAGCGCCGTCGACACCTGGCGGGAGAACTACCCGTACGACGAGCGCATCTCGCGTGAGGACTACGACGAGCAGAAATACCTCCTGCAGGTCGAGCTGCTGAAGTTCCAGCGGTGGAACACCGAGACGGGCGGCAAGCACGTGCTGCTGTTCGAGGGCCGCGACGCCGCCGGCAAGGGCGGCACGATCAAGCGGTTCATGGAGCACCTCAACCCGCGCTACGCCCGTACGGTCGCGCTCACCAAGCCGAGCGACCGCGAGCTGGGCCAGTGGTACTTCCAGCGCTACGTCCAGCACCTGCCGACGTCGGGCGAGATGGTGCTGTTCGACCGGTCCTGGTACAACCGCGCCGGCGTCGAGCGGGTCATGGGCTTCGCCGACGACGACCAGTACGAACGCTTCATGAAGCAGGTGCCGTTGTTCGAGCAGATGCTCGTCGACAGCGGCATCACGCTGACCAAGTTCTGGTTCTCGGTGACGCAGTCCGAGCAGCGCACCCGGTTCATCATCCGGCAGGTCGACCCGGTGCGGCAGTGGAAGCTCTCGCCCATGGACCTGGAGTCGCTCGACAAGTGGGGCTCCTACACCGACGCCAAGGAGGCGATGTTCCTGCGTACCGACACCGACATCGCGCCCTGGACGACCATCAAGAGCAACGACAAGAAGCGTGCGCGGCTGAACGCGATGCGCTTCTTCCTCGACCAGTTCGAGTACGACGGCAAGGACGCCTCCGTGGTCACCGCGCCCGACCCGCTGATCGTCAAGCGCGGGGTCGACGCCGTCGGCGACTGACCGGCCCGCGCCGGAGGCAAAATTGGTGGCTCGCTGTCAGAGGTGGCAGGCACAGTGGGGGCCGTGTCCACGACCGAACGCCCCGCGCTGACCGACTTCTGGCACGACCTGCCGCGTGAGGGCAAGTGGCTGCTCTCGACGATCATCTTCGACTTCATCGGCACGGGCCTGGTCCTGCCGTTCAGCGTGGTCTACCTGCACGAGGTGCGCGACATCCCGCTGTCGACGGTCGGTGTCCTGCTCGGCATCCCCGCCGTCGTGGGCCTGCTGCTGGTCGGTCCTGCCGGTGCGCTGATGGACCGGTTCGGTGCGCGACGCCTGCTCGTCGCAGCACTCAGCGTGCAGATCCTCGCCGAGGTGCTGCTCTCGCAGGCTCGCGGTCCGGTCTCGGCGGCCCTCGCGCTGACCCTGCTCGGCGTGGCCGGCTCGGCGATCTGGCCGGGCATCAGCACGATGGTCGCCGCGATCATGCCCTCGCACATCCGGCAGCGCTACTTCGGCGTGAGCTTCACCATGCTCAACCTGGGCATCGGCATCGGCGGCATCGCGGGCGGCCTGTTCGTCGACGTCGACCGGCCCGGCACGTTCGTCGCGATCTACCTGCTCAACGCGCTCAGCTTCGTCGCGCCGCTCCTGGTGCTCCTCGGTCCGCTGCGCCACATCACCGGCACGCCGCAGCACACCGACGACGACGCCGACACCACGTCGTACGCCGTCGTCCTGCGTGACCGTCAGCTGCGGCCGGTCCTGGTGCTGGCGTTCGTCGCCGGCTTCGTCGGTTATGCCCAGCTCAACTCCGGGATGCCTGCCTACGCGCGCGCCGAGGGCGGCATCTCGACGCAGGCGCTCGGCTGGGCCTATGCGCTCAACACGGTCGTCATCGTCGTGCTCCAGCTGCTGGTGCTGCAGCGCATCGAGGGCCGGCGCCGCACCCGAGTGCTCGTCGTGATGGCGGTGGTGTGGGCGCTCGCCTGGGCCAGCCTGGGCGGTGCGGGCCTGGTCGGCAGCGCACTCATGGCCGCCGTGCTGGTGGCGACGTGTGCGGCGGTGTTCGGGCTGGGCGAGACGTTCTACCAGCCGACCGTGCCGGCCATGGTCAACGACCTGGCACCCGCTCGTTCCACGGGTCGCTACAACGCAGCCCTCACCGGCACGTTCCAGCTGTCGGGCCTCGTCGGGCCGGCCGTGTCGGGCGTGCTGATCGGCCACGGTCTCGGCGCGGTCTACATCGGTGTGCTGGTCGCAGGCTGTGGCGTCGTCGCGGCGCTCGCGCTCCACGTCGAACGACGGATCTCGCCGGCTGCCAACGGAGTTCGGCCGGCCGTCGAGGAGGTCGTCCTCAGCGCCTAGGACGTTCGCTGGTTGAGCCGTGCGAGCGCGTTTGCTGGTTGAGCCGGGCGAGCGCCCAGCGCGAGCCCGTGTCGAAACCGGGTGACCGCGAGGGCTGAGTCTCCCTGCGCGGCACCGGGTTTCGACACGGGCCTCGGCTAGCGCCTCGGCCCGGCTCAACCAGCGGTCTGGCCGGCTCAGCCAGCGGCGCTCAGTGCGCCGGGCGGATCGTGCCGGTGACCTCACCGAGACCGATGCGTACGCCCTCCGGCCCGGGGGCCGTCGCCGTGATCGTCACCGTGTCGCCGTCCTCGAGGAAGGCGCGAGTCTGACCGTCCTGCAACGTGATCGGCTCCTGGCCCGACCACGTCAGCTCGAGCAGCGAGCCGCGCTCGGCCTTCGCGTCACCCGAGACCGTGCCCGACGCGAACAGGTCGCCGGGGCGCAGGCTCGCGCCGTTGACGGTCATGTGCGCGAGCATCTGCGTGGGGGACCAGTACATCCCGCGGTAGGGCGGGCGTGAGACGACCGTGCCGTTGATCGAGACCTCCATCTCGATGTCGAGCCCGTAGAGCGCGTCACCACGCAGGTAGTCCAGAGGCCGGGGGTCCTGAGCCGGGAGGTCGACCCGCGCCGCGCTCAGCGCCTCCATCGGGGTCACCCAGGCGGCCAACGACGACGCGAACGACTTGCCGAGGAACGGTCCGAGCGGGACGTACTCCCAGGCCTGGATGTCGCGCGCCGACCAGTCGTTGAACAGCGCGACACCGAAGAGGTGCTCGTCGGCCGCGTCGACACCGACGCGTGACCCGATCTCGCTAGTGCCGCCCACCACGAACCCGAGCTCGGCCTCGATGTCGAGTCGGATCGACGGTCCGAAGACGGGTTCGGAGTCAGCAGGTGTCTTGCGCTGACCGGTGGGGCGTACGACATCGGTGCCGCTCACGACGACCGTGCCGGACCGCCCGTGGTAGCCGATCGGCAGGTGCTTCCAGTTGGGCGTCAGTGCGTCGCCGTCGGGCCGGAAGATCGAGCCGACGTTGGTCGCGTGCTGCTCACTGGCGTAGAAGTCGACGTAGTCGGCGACCTCGATCGGCAGGTGCAGGGTCACCTCGCCGAGGGCGTACAGGTGAGGCTCCACGCAGTCGCGTCGCGCGTCGTTGGAGAGCATCTCGACGATCCACGCGCGACCCGATGCCCACGCCGAACGGCCTTGTGCGAGAAAGGCGTTCAGGCTCGGCGTCTGCCAGACCGATGCGGACTCCATGCCGGCCGCCTCAGCGCACGCGCCGAGGTCGAGCACCCGGTCGCCGATGCGTACGCCGACGCGGGCCTCGCCGTCGGCGGGCGCGAACACGCCGTACGGCAGGTGGGCGATGCCGTACGGGTGGTCGGCGGCGATGTCGAGCCAGGTGGCGGTGGCTGTCGTCACAGGGATGTCTCCTCGATGAGTCGGAGGTCGGCCAGTGCGCGGATCGGGTCGAGCACCTCGCAGCAGCCGTAGGAGTGGAAGTGGTCACGCACGGTTCGCGCGGTGTCGTCGTCGAACGCGCGGATGTCGTCAATCACCGTCCGCGAATCGCGTTGGGACAGAACGGCGCTCACGTCAGCTGCAGTCGCACCGTCGAGTGCGCGCGCGGTGGCGAGCAGCACGTTGAGGAAGCCGTGCTGCTCTTCTGCACCGGACGAGGTGATCGCCGTGTGGGCGATCGGGTGGTGCAGGCCTCCCGTGAGCTTGAACGCCACGTCGTGCTGGACCGTGGCCACGATGAAGGCTGCGACCTGCGCGGGCGTGGGCACGGCGTTCTGGTCGGTGGACCCGGTGCGCAGCTTGGCGAGCACGTGCTGGCCGTCAGCCTCACCGGCGAGGTCGCTCAGCGCCTCCAGCCCGGCCGGGTCAGCGCTCACCTCGACCGCGACGGGCACGGCCGGTTCGAGGGCGTCGCGCCACTCGGGCGAGTGGCCGAGCTCGATGCCGGCGAGCGAGTGGCCCTGGGCGTCGGCGAGCAGCCGCGCCGCGGTGAGGACCGGCGCGAGCGCGGCGCCGAGCCGTACGACGACCGACACGGTGAGCGGTGAGGTGCCGGCGACCGCCTCGGTCACCAGCGTCGGCGGGAGCAGCAGCGGCCCCACCAGATCGGTGGAGGAGGTGTGGCGTCGCTGGTCGCGACGGGCGACGGTCTCCTCGAGGGTCGCGCTGCCGGGAGGGAAGACCGCGGCATCGTCGATCAGGCCGGTGAACAGCGCGCGCGGGGGCAGCGTCGGCGGCGTTGACATGGCCGTCACGCTACTGCATCCTCACACCGCCAACGAGACGAAGACGTCCGGTAATCGGACGCCTCGAGCGAGCTCATGCGGAGGCATCACGATGGCGTTCTACCGGTCCCAGGGCAGCATCCCGCCCAAGCGGCACACCCAGCACCGCACGCCCGACGGCGGTCTCTACTACGAAGAGCTCATGGGTGAGGAAGGCTTCTCGTCCGACTCCTCTTTGCTCTACCACCGCGGCATCCCGTCGGCCATCGCCGACGCCCACGTCTGGGAGCTCGGCGACTCTTTGGCGACGACGCCCAACCACCCGCTCGTGCCGCGCCACCTCAAGCTCCACGACCTGTTCGGCGACGACGACCGAGGTGTCGACGTCGTCACCGGCCGACGGCTCGTGCTCGGCAACGGCGACGTGCGGATCTCCTACGTCGTGGCCGACGCACCGAGCCCGTGGTACCGCAACGGCATCGGTGACGAGTGTGTCTACATCGAACGCGGAAATGCCCACGTACAAACGGTGTTCGGCTCGTTCGACCTGCGCCAGGGCGACTACCTGATCATCCCGAGGGCGACCACGCATCGATGGCTCCCGGTCGTCCAGGGCGACGAAGGCTACGTCGAGCCGCTGCGGGCGTACGCCATCGAGGGCAACTCGCACATCGCACCGCCCAAGCGCTACCTGAGCCGCTACGGACAGCTGCTGGAGCACGCGCCGTACTGCGAGCGCGACCTGCGCGGGCCGGACGGGCCCCTGCTCGCCGAGGACATCGGGGCCACAGCGGACGAGCCGACCGAGGTCTACATCAAGCACCGGGGGAGCGGCCCGCAGGCGAGCGGCGGCATCGTCGGCACGATCTACACCTACCCGCACCACCCGCTCGACGTGGTCGGCTGGGACGGCTGCCTGTACCCGTACGCGTTCAACGTCGAGGACTACATGCCGATCACCGGCAAGGTGCACCAGCCGCCGCCCGTGCACCAGGTGTTCGAGGGCTACAACTTCGTGATCTGCAACTTCGTGCCGCGCAAGGTCGACTACCACGAGCTGTCGATCCCGGTGCCGTACTACCACTCCAACGTCGACAGCGACGAGATCATGTTCTACGTCGAGGGCGACTACGAGGCGCGCAAGGGCTCGGGCATCGACAAGGGCTCGGTCTCGGTGCACCCGGGCGGTCACGCGCACGGCCCGCAGCCGGGGGCGTACGAGAAGTCGGTCGGCGTGCACTACTTCGACGAGCTGGCCGTCATGGTCGACACGTTCCGACCGCTCGAGCTCGGTGAAGGGGGCCGCGCGGTCGACGACGGGAAGTACGCCTGGACCTGGGTCGGTGGCAAGCCGGCTGATGACCGGGAGCCGCCGACCATCGGGTGAACGCCCGACGACATCGTCCCGCCGGGCTGCCCGCAGGAGTAGCGTCACCGCGGTCCCACCGGACGCTCACCCGAGGAGAACGATGTCGTACCCCAGCAGCACCGTGTCCCGTCGCAACCTGCTCTCCATGGCCGTCGTCGGCGGCGCCGGCCTGGCCTTCGCGCAGGGCGCACCCGCCAAGGCCGCCGGCCGCGGCAACGACCTCACGCTCACGGTGCTCGGCACCACCGACCTGCACGGCAACGTCCTCAACTGGGACTACTTCAAGAACGTCGAGTACGACGACGCGGCGCACAACGACATCGGTGCGGCCAAGGCCGCCAGCCTGATCAAGGCCATGCGTGACGAGCGTGGCGCCGACAGCTGCCTGACCCTCGACGCGGGCGACACCATCCAGGGCACACCGCCGGCGTACTACTACGCCAAGATCGACCCGATCACCCAGGGCTCGACGCACCCGATGGCGGCTGCGATGAACGAGATCGGTTACACCGCAGCGGCTCTCGGCAACCACGAGTTCAACTACGGCCTGCCGCTGCTGCGTGAGTTCGAGCGTCAGCTGGACCACCCGCTGCTCGGTGCCAACGCCCTCGACGCCACCACGGGCGAGCCGGCGTTCACGCCGTACATCCTCAAGCGCGTCAAGGTCGAGGGCCACAAGCCTGTCACGGTCGGCATCCTCGGGCTCGTCACGCCCGGCGTCGCGATCTGGGACAAGGCCAACGTCGAGGGCAGGCTCACGTTCGACGGCATCGTCGAGCAGGCCAAGGTTCAGGTACCCCGTATGAAGGCCGCAGGCGCCGACGTCGTCATCGTGTCCTGCCACTCCGGCGCTGACACGTCCTCGTCGTACGGCGACGCACTCCCGTACCCCGAGAACGCGAGCACCCTTCTGGCGCAACAGGTTCCGGGTATCGACGCGATCCTCGTCGGCCACGCTCACAAGGAGATCCCGCAGCGGTTCGTCGTCAACGAGCAGACCGGCCGACAGGTGCTGCTGAGCGAGCCGTACTACTGGGGCATGCGGGTCACCGTCATGGACCTGCACCTCACGCAGGTGCGCGGCCAGTGGCAGGTGGCGAGCTCGTCGGCGACGCTGCTCAACGCCAGCACGGCGCCGGAGGACCCCGCGGTCGCCGCGCTCATCCGCCCGGCTCACCAGAAAGTCCTCGCCTACGTCAACGGTGTCATCGGCACGAGCACGGTCGCGATGTCGGCGGCGACATCGAGGTACGAGGACACGCCCGCGATCGACTTCGTCAACCACGTGCAGGCCGATGCGGTGAAGACCGCGCTGGCGGGGACGGCCGACGCAGACATCCCTGTGCTGTCGATCGCCGCACCGTTCAACAAGGCCGCCGCGATCCCCGCGGGTGAGGTGACCGTGCGTGACGTCGCCGGCCTCTACATCTACGACAACACGTTGATGGCCATCCGGTTCACGGGCGCCCAGGTCAAGGCCTACCTCGAGAAGTCGGTCGAGTACTTCAAGCAGGTCTCCGGCACCGGCCCGTTCACGCCCGACCAGCTGACCAACGCGGTCACGCCGACGGCGCCGAACGGCACGCCCGACTACAACTACGACGTCATGGGCGGCCTCGACGCGGCGCTGACCTACGACATCGACGTCGCGGTCGCGCCCGGCAGCCGGATCACCAACCTCGCGTACGACGGCTCGCCCGTGGGTGACGCCGATCCGTTCGTGATCGCCATCAACAACTACCGCCAGTCCGGCGGCGGCGGGTTCCCCGGCGTCACGTCGGCCGAGGTCGTCTACAACCGGCAGGTCGAGATCCGGCAGCTGCTGATCGACTGGGTCACGGCGGAGAAGGTCATCGACCCGGCGACGTTCGCGACGCAGGACTGGCGCCTGGTCTCCGGCTCCACCCCGATCCAGATCACCGACTGACGCGTCGGTGCTCCAGACGTGACTGGAGCAGCCGGCGTTCGGCGGCGTTGTCGGTGAGGTCGAGGGCGCGCTCGAGCTGGTGCACAGACTCGGCATCACGGCCGAGTCGGTGCAGCAGCTCGGCCCGGATGCTCGGCAGCAGGTGGTACGACGCGAGCCGACCGTCCGCATCGAGGGCGTCGACCAGCTCGAGCGCACGAGCAGGACCCTCGAGCTCGGCCACCGCGACGGCACGGTGCAGTGCCACGACAGGGCTCGGGTCGATCGCCGCCAGCTGGTCGTAGAGCGCGACCACCTGCCACCACGCGGTGTCGTCCGCGTGAGAGGCATCGGAGTGCACGGCCTGGATCGCCGCCTGCAGCTGGAACGGTCCGGGCCGACCGCGGCGCAGGCACTGGCGTACGAGGTCGTGACCCTCGGCGATCAGCGAGGTGTCCCACTGGCTGCGGTCCTGGTCGGGCAGGGGCACGAGTACGCCGTCCGCGTCGGCCCGTGCGCGGCGGCGCGACTCGGCGAGCAGCATCAGTGCGAGGAGGCCGCGGGGCTCGGGCTCGTCGGGCATCAGCTCGACGAGCACCCGCCCGAGACGGATCGCCTCCGCTGACAGGTCGGCGCGGGTCAGGTCGGCACCGGACGTCGCGGCGTAGCCCTCGTTGAAGATCAGGTAGATCACGGCGAGTACACCGTCGAGGCGCTCCGGCAGATCGGCGTCCCGCGGGAGGCGATAGGGGATGCGAGCGGTGCGAATCTTGTTCTTGGCCCTCACGACCCGCTGCGCGAGGGTGGCCTCGGGGACGACGAACGCCCTCGCGATCTCGGGTGTCGTGGGGCCGCCGAGCAGCCTCAGGGTGAGCGCGACCTGCGCGTCCTGGCGCAGCGCCGGGTGACAGCAGGTGAACAGCAGGCGCAGACGTTCGTCGCGCACGGCACCCACCTCCGCGGGTTCGTCAGCGGCGTGCAGGACGGACGCCTGCACGTGGCGCTCGTGCCGGGTCGACTCGCGGCGGTGCCGGTCGATCGCCTTGCGACGAGCGGTGGTGATGATCCAGCCGGCGGGGCTGGGCGGTGCGCCGTCCTGGGGCCACCGGCGTACGGCCTCGGCGAACGCCTCCTGCACGGCCTCCTCGGCGAGGTCGATGTCGCCGAGAGCTCCGACGAGCACGGACACCGCCCGGCCGTACTCCGCGCGGAACGCCGCCTCCACCTCGGCGACCGGGTCGCGGTCACCGAGGCGGGAGGCGTCGTCGCTCACCGCGGCGCCGTGTCGTCGTCCGCGGCCTTGACCGGCCGGACCTCGACCGGCAGCCCGATGATCTGCTGCATGCGCCGCGCCCAGTCGAGGGCGGCGTCCAGGTCGTCGACGTCGATGACCGTGAACCCGCCGAAGTGCTCCTTGCCCTCGACATAGGGGCCGTCGGTGATCGTCTGCGGGCCACCCGGATGCGCTGAGCGGATGACGGTGGACGCCGACGGGTCGTGCAGCCCGGCGGCGAACACCCAGGCGCCCTGCTGCTCCATCTCCTGGTTGAGCCTGCCCAGCTGCTCCATGACCGGGCCGAGGACCTCGGGCGGCGGCACGGGGCCGACGGGCTGGTGCATGGCGATCAGGTACTGCGACATGGTGAGACCTCCTGTGCGAGAGCCGGCCGGGTGCCTGCCCTTCACCGCCTACACGAACCGCGGACGCCGCGATCGACACCTGCGCGGCAGGAACTTTCTCGGATCAGCCTCCGACGACCGGCTCGCCCACCAGCTCGACGTCGGCGGCGCGCATCTGCTCCAGAGCCTTGTCCGTGGTCTCGGGCGCGACGCCGGCGGTCAGGTCGAGCAGCACGCGGGTGCCGAAGCCCTCACGGGCCGCGTCGAGTGCGGTCGCCCGGACGCAGTGGTCGGTCGCGATCCCGACGACGTCGACGCGCTCGACGCCGTGACCGCGCAGCCAGTCCGCGAGCGACTGACCGCTCTCGCTCGTACCCTCGAACCCGCTGTACGCCGCCGCGAACCGGCCCTTGCGGAACACCTCATCGACCTGCTCGAACGCCGGCTGCACGTCGGGGTGGAAGTCCGACCCCGGCGTCCCGATCTGGCAGTGCACCGGCCAGGTGTCGACGAAGTCGGGGTTGCTCGACCAGTGCTCGCCCGGGTCCTCGTGCCAGTCGGCGGTGGCGACGACGTGCTCGTAGGAGTCGCCCTCGGTCTCGACGTACGTCGCGATGGCGCCGGCGACGGCTGCGCCCCCGGAGACGGCGAGGGAGCCGCCTTCGCAGAAGTCGTTCTGGACGTCGACCAGGACGAGCGCTCGGGCGGGCGTGGACACGGCATCGGTGCTCATGGTGTCGAGCCTAGATCTCAACACCTGTATGACTCAGCGGGTCGGCCGCTCTCCCTACAGTGACCGGCATGAGAGAACGATCGTGGTGGGAGTCGGTGCCGGCGGCCGTGCTGGCGACCCTCTTCATCACGGTCGGGGTGCTCGGCTCGGCCGACCACATCCCCGCAGGTGAGGGCGGACGTGAGATCGACAGTGTCGCGATCACGCTCGGCCTGACCGCCGCGTGGGCGCTGCTGCTGCGCTGGGTGCAGCCCTACCTGATGGTCGCCGTCAGCTGTCTCGCCGTCGCGACCTACGCCTACCTGGGCTACCCGGGCGGGCCGGCGTACCTGCCCGGGCCGCTCGCCGTGCTGACGTTCGGCTTGGTGCGGCCCCGGCGCGAGCTGTACGCCGTCGCGGCCGCCTACCTGCTGCTGATGTCGGGCGCGACCGTACTCGCGGGCGACTGGGACGACTACTCCGCCTTCATCGGGTTCCTCGGCTGGACGGGTGCAGCCGTGCTCGTGGCCGAGCTGTTGCGCGTACGCCGCGAGCGCGCCGCCGCTCACCGCGAGACGCAGCGCCGCCAGCAGCAGCAGACGCTCGTCGAGCAGCAGCTCGGCCTCGCGCGCGACCTGCACGACAGCGTCGCCCACGCCCTGACGGCCATCAACGTGCAGGCGTCGATCGCCGAGCGGATGGCACGACGTGACCCGGACGCCGCGGTCACAGCGGCCGCAGCGATCCGTGAGACCAGCCGCAGTTCCCTGCTCGACCTCACCGAGATCGTGAAGTCTCTGCGCGCCACGGACGACACCCCCACGACCCCTGACCGCGGGCTCGGCGACATCGACGCCCTCGTCGAGCAGGCGCGTGGGGGAGGCCTGCGGGTCGAGGTCGATCGGCTCGGTGCACGTACGCCGGTCGGTCCCGAGGCCGGCACCGCGGCGTACCGGCTGGTGCAGGAGGCGCTGACCAATGCGACCCGCTACGCGCCCGGCTCGCGCGTGCGCGTCGGCATCGACCAGCGCGAGGGCCTGGTCGTGAGCGTCCGCGACGACGGCGGCGACCCGCAGCGCGCCGACGAGAAGGTGCAGGGCTCCGGCCACGGGCTGCTCGGCATGCGCGAGCGGGTCGTCGCGTCCGGTGGCACACTGCATCACGGACCTGCGCAACCCCAAGGATTCGAGGTCGTCGGACGATGGACCAGCCCGTGACCGAAGCCGGCGCGCCGGAGCGCAGCGGCCCGATCCGCGTGGTCGTGGCCGACGACCAGGCTTTGGTACGAAGGGGATTCGCGACCCTCATCGCGATCGAGGACGACATCGAGGTCGTCGGTGAGGCCACCGACGGTGCCCAAGCGGTGGAGGCCGCGCGGTCGCTGCTCCCGGACGTGATCCTCATGGACATCCGGATGCCGGGGCTCGACGGTCTGGAAGCCACCCGGCAGATCACGACCGACCCCGCCCTGGAGTCGGTGCGGGTGCTGGTGCTGACGACCTTCGACCTCGACGAGTACGTCTTCGAGGCGTTGCGACTCGGGGCGAGCGGGTTCCTGGTCAAGCACACCGACCCCGACGAGCTGGTGCGTGCCGTGCGCGTGGTGGCCGGAGGAGAAGCGCTCCTGTCGCCCGGTGTCACGAAGCGCCTGATCCACCAGTTCGCCTCTGGCCCCACGGTTTCGGGTGCCGGCGCTGCGCCGCCGTCCGAGATCGCCAAGCACCTCACCGACCGCGAGCGTGAGGTCGTCGCGCTCGTCGCTCAGGGGCTGTCCAACGAGGAGATCGCCGAGCAGTGGTTCGTCAGCCAGGCGACCGTGCGCACGCACGTGAGCAGGGCGATGACCAAGATGTACGCCCGCGACCGGGCCCAGCTGGTCGTGCTCGCCTACCAGCACGGCCTGGCGACTCCACCCGCCTGACCCGGCCACGCGTCGTACGCCGCCCGTCCGTCCGCGGCCCGGCGCAGTCCCGGGCTCAACACCTGACGTACGGCCAAGGTCGACACCAGGCCGACGTGCGCGACCACCGGCCGGCGCGACAGTCGTGGCATGAGCAACTCACGACACACCGATGCGGTGGCGGTGACGGGCCTGACCAAGCGTTACGGCCGTCGTACCGTCGTCGACGACATCTCACTGCGGATCCCACGCGGGTCCGTCACCGGTCTGATCGGCCCGAACGGCGCCGGTAAGACCACGATCATGTCCATGCTCCTCGGGCTGGTGCGGCCGAGCGCCGGCCACGGCGAGGTCCTCGGCCACGACCTGCACCACCCCAAGGCCTACCTGGGCCAGGTCGGTGCGCTGATCGAGGGGCCGGCGTTCCACTCCTCGATGAGTGGCCGCGCCAACCTGCGCAACCTGTGCCGTCTCGGCCGTCACGACGCGGCCCAGGTCGACGAGCTGCTCGACCTCGTCGGGCTCGGCGAGCGCGGGGAGGACCTGTACGGCGCGTACTCGCTCGGGATGAAGCAGCGGCTCGGCATCGCCGCCGCGCTGCTCGGTGATCCCGAGCTGGTCATCCTCGACGAGCCGACCAACGGCGTCGACCCGCAGGGCATGCGCGACATCCGCAACCTCGTCCGCCGGATCGCCGAGGGCGGGCGCACGGTGCTCGTCTCCTCGCACCTGCTGGCCGAGCTCGAGCACGTGTGCGATCACCTGGTCGTCATCGACAAGGGTGGCCTGCGATACGAGGGACCGATGGAGGAGCTGCCGACCGGTCGGCCCGAGGTGCTGCGCGTCTCGGCGAACGGTTCGAGCGAGCGCCTGCACGCCCTGCTCGTGGCGGAGGGCTACACCGCGACCAGCGCGGGAGGGGCATCCGTCGTCGAGATCGGCGAGGTCGACCCGACCCGCCTCGCGGCCCGCATCAACGAGACCGCTCACGCAGCCGGCATCACCGTGACCGAGCTGCACCACCAGCGTCAGACGCTCGAGGACCGTGTCCTGGAGCTCGTCGGAACAGGGAGCCAGTCATGAGCACCACCCAGATCACCTCGACCACGGCTGAGGTCACACCTCGTGCCGGACACCTGCGCGGGGGAGCCTTCCTCGCCGAGTGGAGCCGGTTCGGGCAGCGCCGGGTGTGGCTGCCGGCCCTGGTCACCACCGTCCTGTATGCCGCCGGCGTCACCTTCGCGCTGATCGCCACGGCCCAGGACCGCGGGCCGTTCAGCATCCAGTCGCTCTCGCAGGCCGGAGGCGGGACCGCCGCACCCGCTCGGGCGGCGTCGTTCTCATCGGTGCTGCTGCTCGCGCTGTTCGTCGGCATGGCGGCCAACGCGTTCGCCAAGGGCACCTGGCGCGCCGCGCTGCTGCACCACCCGGGCCGGTTCTCGCTCGCGGTCGGCACGTTCGCCGCTCGCGTCGCCGGGCTGGCGGTCATCGTGGCCGTGCTGTTCGGGGTCGGCTGGCTGACCGCCACGCTGGTCGCGTCCGGTCAGGGCGTCGACACCTCGGCCTGGATGTCGGGCGAGTCGTGGCGGATCGCCGGCGAGGACTTCCTGCGGGTGCTCGGCTTCGGCATCGGCTGGGCGCTGCTCGGCACTGCCATCGGCATGGCCACCCGTTCGGTGCCGGTGGGCCTCGCGGCGGCCGTCCTGTGGGCCGGTCCCATCGAGAACCTGCTGGGCGACTCGTTCGAGTTCGGGCAGCGCTGGTTCCCGGGGCTGCTGCTGCGCTACGTCGTGGCGCCCGACTCGCTGACCATCAAGCTCAGCGACGTCGAGCTGTACGGCACGCTCGCGGCGTACGGCGCGGTCCTGCTGGGCGTGATCGCCTTCCTGGTGGGTCGCCGCGACGTCTCGAGCTGACCGCCCGCCCATCCCCAACTGGCCGACAGTGCAAGCCTTGTCGTTCTGATCGCTCTCAGAACGACAAGGCTTGCACTGTCGGCGCGTCAAAATCGGTGTGGGGGAGCGGGAACAACCGGGCGGCGGACGGCGTTCGAGGTCGGCGGAAGCGTTTTCCGTACGTTGTACGACATGGACCCAGGGGTGGCATGAGCGCAGCAGGGCGACCGGACGGCATCACACGTGAGATCGAACGAGAGCAGGTGCAACTGGACGACCTGTTCGCACGCAGGGACGAGCTGATCGAGCAGGTCGGGGCCGAGCGTCGGGCCGCGGCCGAGGGAGACGGCGACGGCACGTACGCCGAGGCCAGGGTCTCCGCCCTCGCGCGGCGACAGCACGAGCTCGACAAGGCCGACCGCGGCCTGTGCTTCGGCCGCATGGACCGTGCCGACGGAGCGTCCTGGTACGTCGGCCGCATCGGTCTCCCCAGCCGTCACGACGACGCCGACCCGCTGCTGATCGACTGGCGTGCTCCGGCGGCCCGGGCGTTCTACACCGCGACGGCGGCGCGGCCAGACGGGCTGCGCCGGCGACGGCACATCCGCACCGACGAGCGGCGCGTGATCGGCGTGGACGACGAGCTGCTCGACGCCGAGAACGCCGACGCCGCAACGGATCTCGTCGGCGAGGCCGCGCTGATGGAGGCGCTCGACGCGCGGCGTACGGGCTCGATGAACGACATCGTCTCCACGCTCCAGGCCGAGCAGGACGACATCATCCGGGCGCCGCACCAGGGCTGCCTCGTGGTGCAGGGCGGGCCGGGCACGGGCAAGACGGCGGTCGCGCTGCACCGGGCGGCGTACCTGCTCTTCACCCACCAGCACCTCGTCGAGCGGGGCGTGCTCGTGGTCGGCCCGTCGCGGGCGTTCCTGGACTACATCGAGCAGGTGCTGCCCTCGCTCGGAGAGACGCAGGTGGTGGCGACGACCGTCGACCGACTCCTGCCCGGTACGACGGCCGCACGCCACGACTCCGACGCCGTCGCCGAGATCAAGGGCCGCGGCCTGTGGGCGGACGTCCTGCAGCGGGTGATCGACGAGCGGCAGCCGGTCGCGCGCCCGGTCACGGTCGTCCACGAGGGCGAGCCCATCACGCTCGACACCGAGGAGGTCGCCGAGATCCTGGCCCAGGCGCGCGCCGGACGGGTGTCGCACCACGAGGCGCGGGGCAGGTTCCGGACGCGCACTCTCGACGCGCTCGCCGAGGCCGTCGCCCGGCACGCCCAGGAGCTCATCGCCTCGATGGAGGAGGGGTTCGAGGACATCCTCGCGCGCATCGACGCGAGCATGCGTGCCCAGGCGCAGAACCTCGGCACGCAGTCGAGCTCACGCGGCGTCGAGGTCGACGGGGTCGCGACCGCCGAGGACGTCGCCGTGATCCGCTCCGGTCTGCGCGAGTCGGCGACCGTCTCTGCGGCGCTCGACGACGTCTGGCCGGCACTGGACCCGCAGACCGTCCTGACCGACCTGCTGCGCGACGTCGACGAGCTGGCTCGCCTCGCGCCGGAGCTGACGGCCGACGAGCGAGCGCTCGTCGTGCGCGAGCGTGGCGCCGATTGGAGCACGGCTGACGTCGCTCTCCTGGACGAGCTGGCCGAGCTGGTCGGCGCACCGACCGAGACGACGCGTGTCCCGGTCGACGGCCAGAGCCTGGCGGCGCGGGCGGGCGCCGACCGCACCTGGGCGTACGGCCACGTCATCGTCGACGAGGCCCAGGAGCTCACCGCGATGCAGTGGCGGATGCTGCTGCGCCGTTGCCCGACGCGGTCGTTCACGGTCGTCGGCGACATCAACCAGGCCGACTCGCCCGGCTCGGCACGCTCGTGGGAGTCGGCGCTCGAGCCGTCGTTCGGCACGCGGTGGAGGCGCACCGAGCTCACCGTCTGCTACCGCACACCGCACGAGGTCATGGCCTGCACGGCGGGTGTGCTCGAAGCCGCCGGCAGCACGGTCCTGCCGCCGCGAGCAGTGCGCTCCAGCGGTCGCCCGCCCGGTCACGTCATCACCGACGACCGACGCATCGTCGACGAGATCGCCTCTGCTGCAACGACTCTCGCCGACCGGTACGCCGGTGGTCGGGTCGCGGTGATCGCCGTCGCCGGCCGCGCCGAGCAGCTGCGATCTCACACGGCTCTGGTGCGACCGGACGTCGTCGTGATCACGCCCGAGGAGTCCAAGGGCCTGGAGTTCGACGCGGTTGTCGTCGTCGATCCGCACGCGATCGTCGAGCAGCGGCGTGGCTGGAACGGGCTCTACGTCGCCCTGACGCGGTGCACCCAGGAGCTCACCGTCGTCGCCCTCGCCGACGGACCGGCCGGCCTCGACCTCGGCACACCCGCTGGTTGAGCCGGACGGAGCGCTAGCGGAGTCCGTGTCGAGACCGAGGTGCCGTGGATGCTGAGTCTCCCTGTGCGGCAGGGGGTTTCGACACGGGCTCGCCCTTGGGGCTCGCCCGGCTCAACCAGCGAGTTTCGGGCTCAGGGCTGGTCGTCGACGTAGGCCGTCGGGATCGCGGGCTCACCGCGCGAGAGCTGGACCGCCCTGCGGGGCAGCTCGGTCCGTGAGGCGAGGTGGCGCTCGCGCGCCTGCTCGAGCGTGGTCGCACCGATGACCTCGCCGCCGCGCACGAGCGGTGTGAGCAGCTCGCGGTCGTTGGCGTCCGACTCAGGGCGCTCGCCGATGCCGATCACCTCGGCCTCGGCGCGCCCGGAGGCGTCGAGGCGGCGTACGGCGTACTTGCGACCGCCGATGGAGGTCTTGTCCTTGCTCGCCTTGGCGACGCCGACCATCTGGCCGGAGTCGTCGGCGCGCGCCACGAGCTTGTAGACCATGCCGGCGGTCGGCGCGCCCGAACCGGTCACCAGCTGGGTGCCCACGCCGTAGGAGTCGACCGGCCCGGCCTGCAGGGCGGCGATGGCGTACTCGTCGAGGTCACTGGTGACGACGATGCGGGTCTGGGTGGCGCCGAGTGCGTCGAGCTGCTCGCGGACCTCGCCGGCCTGGACGAGCAGGTCGCCGGAGTCCAGGCGCACACCGCCGAGCCCGGTGCCGGCCACCTCGACGGCGATCTCGACCGCGGCGCGCACGTCGTAGGTGTCGACGAGCAGCGTCGTGCCGGGGCCGAGGCAGTCGACCTGAGCCTGGAACGCCTCACGCTCGTCGTCGTGCAGCAGCGTGAACGCGTGCGCCGACGTGCCTGCGGTCGGCACACCGAAGCGCCGCCCGGCCTCGAGGTTGGAGGTGGTGGCGAACCCGGCGATGTACGCCGCGCGCGCCGCGGCGACGGCAGCCATCTCGTGCGTACGCCGCGAGCCCATCTCGATGCACGGCCGGTCTCCGGCGGCGGCCGTCATGCGAGAGGCCGCACTCGCGATGGCGCTGTCGTGGTTGAACATCGACAGCGCCAGGGTCTCCAGGATCACGCCCTCGGCGAAGGAGGACTCGACCACGAGAATCGGTGAGCCGGGGAAGTAGGCCTCACCCTCGGCGTACCCCCAGATGTCGCCGGAGAACCGGTACGACGCGAGCCACTCCAGCGTGGCGTCGTCGACGACCTTGCGCGAGCGCAGGTCCTCGATCTCGGCGTCGCCGAACCGGAAGTCCTCCAGGGCCTCCAGGAACCGGCCGGTGCCCGCGACCACGCCGTAGCGGCGGCCGTCGGGCAGGCGGCGGGCGAACAGCTCGAACACGCTGGCGCGGTGGGCGGCGCCGGACCGCAGGGCGGCCTGGAGCATCGTCAGCTCGTAGTGGTCGGTCAGCAGAGCGCTCGACGACGGGCCGAACGGCGTTGAGGTTTCTGGGCTCACGGGCCTCACCCTATGGTTGAGGCGTGTCCGTAGCCCCACCCGAGCAGTCGACGCCCGCCGCCGACACCGAGATCCGGCCCGGCACCGACCTGTCGGAGGCCCTCGACCGGCCGTGGGTGACCATCGTCTGGAACGACCCGGTCAACCTCATGTCCTACGTCTCGTGGGTGTTCCAGTCCTACTTCGGCTACTCCGAGGCCAAGGCCCAGCAGCTCATGCTCGCGGTGCACCAGGAAGGTCGCGCCGTGGTCTCGCGCGGCACCCGCGAGAAGATGGAGACCGACACCGAGGCAATGCATGGCTACAGCCTCTGGGCCACCTTTCAGAAGGACGAATAGGTCAGCATGGCAACGGCTTTCAAGCGCAAGGGCTCTCGCATCGTCGCGCGGATGGACGCGCAGGAGCGTGAGGTCGTCGTCAACCTGCTGATGCAGACCCGTGAGCTGCTCGGAGGCGACGACCACGCGTCCACCGGTGACCCGGTGCAGGACCTGTTCGCCTCGCTCGACCGCGACCCCGTCGACCCCGACGAGGTCGCCTCGCGCGACCCGGCCCTGCAGCGGCTGCTGCCTCCGGCGAGCCGGGACGACGACCAGCTCGCCGCCGACTTCCGGGGGATGACGGAGGACGGCCTGCGTCGCACCAAGACGGCGACCCTTGCGACGGCGATCTCGGCGCTCGGCGGAGACCCGTCGGGCGCGCTCGGCGTCGACCTGGAGCACGGCGGCGAGCGGGTCGAGCTCGACCTCGGTCAGGCGCAGGCGCTGATGCGGGCCCTCACCGACGTCCGCCTCGTGCTGGCCGAGCGTCTCGACCTGCGCACCGACGAGGACAGTGAGCGGCTGCACGCGCTGGTCGAGGAGGCGCAGGACCTCGACGACCCGCGCACGCTCCTCGCGGCGTACTACGACTTCCTCACCTGGCTGCAGGAGTCGGTCACGCTCGCCGTGATGGGCTGAGTGCTGGTGACGTCCGCCGGGCTCGCTGCCTAGGCTGGTCGCATGCGTCCTGAGTCTTGACCCACTGACCGCTCCGTCCGCTCCCTGACGCTGCGCGCGTCCGCGTTCCGGGCTGCCCGCGAGGCCATCCCGCTGTTCGCGCTGTACGCCGTGCTCATGCGTGACCACGGCCTGTCCGGCGGCCAGGTCGCCACCTTGCTGATCGCCTGGTCGGTCGCCGGGTTCGTCTTCGAGGTCCCTTCCGGTGCCTGGGCCGACATGATCGACCGTCGCAGGCTGCTGCTGGTGAGCGGGCTGCTCTACACCGGCTGCTTCACGACGTGGGTGCTGTGGCCGTCGTACGCCGGCTTCCTTCTCGGGTTCGTGCTGTGGGCCCTGTCGGACGCCCTGATGTCGGGCACCTTCGAGGCCCTGCTGTACGACGAGCTGGCCGCCTGCGACCGGACGGGCGCCTGGGGTCGGCTGCGCTCGGTGTCCGAGACCGCGGCCGTCCTGACCATGGCGGCAGCCTCACTCGCAGCGACGCCGTTGTTCGCCTGGGGCGGCTACGGACTCGTCGCCTGGGTGAGCGTGGGTGCCGCGGCCATGAGCACCGCGTTCGCCCTGGCTCTGCCGAAGGCGCGGATGGTCGAGCGCGAGTCGGAGCCAGGACCGGTGGTCCGTCGTTACCTCGGCACGCTCGCGGAGGGCGTGCGTGAGGCGGCCGGCGCGCTCGTCCTGCGGCGGGCGATCGCGGCGTACGCGGCTGTCGTCCCGCTGATCGGTTTCGACGAGTTCCTCCCGCTCGTCCTGAGCGAGGGTGGCGCATCGACCGGCTCCCTGGGTGTGCTCACCGCGGCGTTCATCGCCGCGCAGGCGGTCGGCACCTACCTCGCCGACCGGGTCAGCCGCGCGGGGCGGCCGGCGTACGTCGTCGTGGTCGTCAGCGCGGGCGTGCTGACGGCGGCCGGTGCGGCGCTGCCGTTCCCCCTCGGGTTCGCGGCGATGTCCGGTGGCTACCTGCTGGCGACGTCGGCGATGGTCGCGGGCGAGATCCGCGTGCAGCACCTGATCACGGGGCGGGCTCGCGCGACGGTCACGTCGGCAGCCGGGCTGGCCAACGAGGTCGCGTCGATGACGACGTTCGGTCTGGTCGCTCTCGGGTCGCTGGGGTGGTCGATCGCGACGGTGGTCGCGGTGCTCGCCGTACCTTTCACCGTCGCGGCCGCGATGACCGGCGTACGGCTGCCGCGACGCGCGGTGCACGAGCGGTCTGGCGGAGCCGAGCGCGAGCAGCCCGCACTAGGATCGGGGCCATCATGAGCACCGAAGACTCCCGCCCCGTTCGCCTCCGCGTCGCCCCGTCACCCACTGGCGACCCCCACGTCGGCACCGCCTACATGGCGATGTTCGACCTGGCCTTCGTCCGACAGCAGGGTGGCCAGTTCATCCTGCGCATCGAGGACACCGACCGGACGCGCTTCGTCGAGGGCAGCGAGCAGCAGGTCTACGACACGCTCGCCTGGCTCGGCCTCGGCCACGACGAAGGCCCCGACGTGGGCGGCCCGTACGCCCCTTACCGCCAGTCCGAGCGGCTCGACACGTACAAGCCGTACGTCGACACCCTGCTCGAGGAGGGCAAGGCGTACTACTGCTGGTGCTCCTCCGAGCGGCTCAAGGAGATGCGCGACAAGCAGCAGGCGCTCAAGCAGCCGACGGGCTACGACCGCCTGTGCCACGGCAAGACCAAGGAGGAGCGCGCCGCGCTGCCCGGCTTCACCGACCAGCCGGTGGTTCGCATGCTCGTCCCCGACGACGTCGATCTCTTCTGGGACGACCTGATCATGGGCCGCACCAGCGCGCCGCGCCCCGACGACCAGGTCATCCTCAAGGCCGACGGCTTCCCGACCTACCACCTCGCCGTGGTCGTCGACGACCACGAGATGGCGATCACGCACGTCGTGCGCGGCCAGGAGTGGATGTCGAGCACGCCCAAGCACCGCCTGCTCTACACCTGGCTCGGGCTGCCCGAGCCGAAGTTCGCGCACATGCCGCTGCTGCGTGACGCCAAGAAGGCCAAGATCTCCAAGCGCAAGAACCCCTGGGCGCGTCTCACCTGGTTCAAGGAGGAGGGCTACCTCCCCGAGGCTCTGCTGAACTTCCTTGCGCTGCAGGGCTATCCGCCGGTGATCGAGCCCGATGGCACCGAGCGTGAGGTGTTCACGTTCGAGGAGTTCGTGCAGCGGTTCGAGTGGTCCAAGGTCAACAAGGCCGGCGCGATCTTCAACCTCGACAAGCTCAACTGGCTCAACGGTCACTACATCCGTGAGCTCGAGGTCGGCGACCTCGCGAGCCGTCTGCTGCCTTTCCTGTACGCCGACGGCGTGCTACCCGAGCAGCCGAGCCTGCCGCAGCTGGGCCGCCTCAAGAAGGTCACCGAGCTGATCCAGACCCGCATGAACCTTCTCACCGAGGCGACGCCGCTGGTCAAGCCGTTCTACGTCGGGGACAGCGACCTGGAGATCGCCGACGACGCACGGGCACAGCTCAAGGACAGCGCGGGCGAGGTGCTCGACGCGGCCATCGCGGCGCTGGAGCCCATCTCGGGCACGATCGGCAAGCCCGACGGCACAGGCGTCGAGTGGACGCACGACCGCATCGAGGCGGCTCTGCGCGAGGCGATCGTCGAGGGCCTGGGCATCAAGCCCAAGCTCGCGTTCGGCCCGCTGCGGACGGCCGTGTCGGGCCAGAAGGTCTCGCCGCCGCTGTTCGAGTCGATGGAGATCCTCGGCAAGGCCTCGGTCATCGCTCGTCTGGAGCGCCTGCGCGACTCGCTGTGACCCCAGGAACGCCCTGATCGCTCGTCGTACCAACGAGATTCACCGGTTGGTACGACGCGGTCGGGGCGTTCCTGGTGGCTGGTCGGCCGGCCGATTTGGGACCTCGGGGGAGGGCCGGTAAGGTTATCCCTCGGTTCACCCTAACGGGGTGCGGCGGTCGCGTCGCATCACCGGAGCGGTGATACCCCCTTGGGGTATGGTGTAATTGGCAGCACGACTGATTCTGGTTCAGTTAGTCTAGGTTCGAGTCCTGGTACCCCAGCGCTGATTGTCGCAGTGGCCACACTGCTGACGATTCGGAGAAAATCACCTCTCACGGTATGGTTTCCTCCGCTGCTGGTGAGGTTCTCCACGCCGGACAGCACGCTAGGGCCCCGTTGTGTAGCGGCCTAGCACGCCGCCCTCTCAAGGCGGTAGCGCGGGTTCGAATCCCGTCGGGGCTACGTAGTTCGAGACGGCCTCTGACCTTCGGGTCAGAGGCCGTCTTCGCGTTCCCGGAGAGTTGAGCGAACCTCACCGTGTGACGCATCGCGTGGTGCCGGCCTCGGTGTGAACCACCGCGAGCTCAGTCTCGACCGGGCGCCGTCAGTACTCCTCGTCGCGAACGCCAGGACATCACCGACCGGTCCGAGGCCGCCGACAGCAGCGACGCCACGCTCGCGAACGACCCGATCGAGAAGGCCGACGCGAACGAGCCCACCGAGCCGATCGACAGCATCGAGCCGACCGACCCGATGGACAGGATCGAACCCTTCGACCCGATCGACAGGATCGAGTCCTCCGACCGGATGGACAGCACGGACGACGACGGACGAGTCATGTCCTCATCATGACCGCCCCCGCCGGCGTACGGGCCCGCTCGGAGAGACTGCTCTCGTGACGACGCCTGTCTGGTACGCCGCGTACGGCTCCAACCTGTCCGCGCAGCGGTTCGCCCGCTACCTCGAGGGCGGTCGAGCCGCCGGCGCGCAGCGCACCCACCCCGGAGCCCGCGACGCCACTCCGCCAAGCGGCGTGCGGCCCGTCCGGCTGCCGGGCCAGGTCTTCTTCGCCGGTGAGTCGTCGAGCTGGGGCGGGGGAGTGGCCTACCTCGACGTCGCGGTGCAGGGCGAGGCGCTGGGGCGCGCGTACCGCATCACCGACGAGCAGCTCGCCGACGTGGTCGCGCAGGAGATGCATCGTGAGCCGGGCGAGATCATCGACCTGCCCGGGGTGCTCGCGGCACAGACCCTGGCGCTCGGCGACGGCGACTACGAGACCCTGCACGTCGTGGGCGAGCTCGACGGCGAGCCCGTCCTGACCTTCACCTGCCCCGACGGCGCTGCGCCGCAGCTCGGTCTGGCGGCGCCGTCTCGGCCCTACGTCGAGGTCATCGCCCGAGGACTGCTCGACGCGCACGACCTCCAGCCGCGTGAGGTGCTCGCCTACCTGGAGGGCCTGCCGGGCGTGCGGGGTGAGTGGACGTCCGCCGACCTGCGTACGACGGTGCTCGCCGCAGCGACCGCCCCTGCCTGACGTGCGAACGCGTCAGTCGGCCCAGATGCGCGCACTGCGGTCCTGCTGGGCGAGCCGACGCAAGGTCTGCAGGACGGGGTCGACCATCACGGTGCCGACGACGACGTAGGTCAGCGCCGCGGCCTCGTCGTCAGCCGGCACCGACGCGACGTCGACGTCGGCGACCTGCTCGACGGCGTCGGCGTACTGGCCGAGCCGCTCCCAGGTCACGTCGATGCCGGCGGCGCGCGCAGCGGCGACCTGGTCGGACAGTCGGCTCACGAGCGACTCGCCGGGCTGGATGTGCCAGCCACGCTCGTGCACCCAGGCCCAGGCCTCCTCGGCGAGCGCCGGATCGGCCGGAGGGCGGTCGTCACCCAGCGCGGCCTGGGCGACGCCGAGCAGGTCGTGCCGTGCGGCCGGCGGGTGGTCGAGCGCGGTCAGCACGGCCCGGGTCGAGGTCATGCTCAGGCCGCCGACGTCCATCAGCGCGCGGATGAGGCGGACACGGTCGACGTGGGAGTCGTCGTACGCCGCCTGCGTGCGGCTCAGCACCTCCCCGGGGTGCAGGACGCCCTCGCGCAGGTAGAACTTCAGCGTCGCGATCGGCACGTCGGTGCGCGCTGCGAGGTCGGATATGCGCATCGGATCTCCTCCTTGACGCCTGGAGAGTAGCGGTGTCCAATATAGATATCATCACTATCCAGGAGGCTCGGCATGGCTGACCGGCTGACCCACGCGCACGAGGGCGACCTGGCGGTCTTCCTGATCGGCATGACGATCAACCGACCGTGGCGCCCCGACCACTGGATGCCGACCTTCGCCGCGATGCCCGCCATGGTGCGTGAGCTGTACGAGAGCAAGAGCTCAGCCGAACGCGGCGAGCAGGACTGGCTGGGCTTCCTGGGAGCCCGCACGCTGATCGGGTCGCGTGGGCCGACGCTGGTGCAGTACTGGCGCAGCGCCGAGGACATCTACGCCTACGCCGGGGCCGAGGCTCGGGCGCACCGGCCGGCCTGGCTGGAGTTCTACCGCACAGCGCGCCGGCACGAGGGTTCCGTGGGCGTGTGGCACGAGACGTACTCGGTCCGCGCCGACGGCCACGAGTCGGTCTACTACGGCACCGGGCCGATCGGGCTGGGCGCAGTGACAGGGCTGGTGCCGGTACGCCGGCGCGGGGGCACCGCACGCGAACGCCTCGGCTCGCGGGTGCGAGCCGAGGCGTCCGGGACGAGCTGACGGATTCCGAGGCGACTCAGGCGGACTCGCCGCGCTGGGCCTGCTGGGCCGCCGCGCGGGCGAGCACCTCGGTGAGCTTGTTGGCGCCCGCGATCACGGTCGCCGCGTGGAGGCGTCCGGGCTGGCGCGACACGCGCTCGATCGGGCCCGAGATCGACACGGCGGCGATGACCTTGCCGGAGGGGCTGCGGACGGGCGCCGACACCGACGCGACGCCCTGCTCGCGCTCGCCGACGCTCTGCGCCCAGCCGCGACGGCGTACGGCCGACAGCATCGTCGCGGTGAACTTCGCGCCCTGCAGCCCCTTGTGGAGCCGCTCGGGCTCCTCCCAGGCGAGCAGGATCTGCGCCGCCGACCCGGCGTGCATCGACAACGTCGCGCCCACGGGGATCGAGTCGCGCAGTCCGACGGGCCGGTCGGCCGCGGCGACGCAGATGCGCTGGTCGCCCTGACGTCGGAACAGCTGGGCGCTTTCGTTGGTGTGGTCGCGCAGTGCGCCGAGCACCGGGCCGGCTGCCGCGAGCAGCCGGTCCTCGCCCGCAGCGGAGGCCAGCTCGACCAGGCGCGGTCCCAGGACGAAGCGTCCCTGGGTGTCGCGAGCCACCAGCCGGTGGTGCTCGAGAGCGACCGCGAGCCGGTGGGCCGTGGGGCGGGCCAGACCGGTCGAGGACACGAGTTGGGCAAGGGTCGACGGGCCGGCCTCCAGGGCAGAGAGCACGACCGCCGCCTTGTCGAGAACGCCGACGCCGCTAGACTTGTCCATGTCTTGATACTGCCGTCTCATGAAGCGAGACGCAAGTCCACGCCGAAAACCGGCGGCAGAAGATGGGTCACATCACATACGGGGAAGCCCCTTCGCGGGGCGGTCCGGTCGGATGCGATCCGCCGGCCGGGCGCAGATGCAGACGTACGAAGGAGCAGGAGCGATGGCACCAGCACGCACGCTGGCCGAGAAGGTCTGGGACGAGCACGTCGTACGCCGTGCCGAGGGCGAGCCTGATCTGCTCTACATCGACCTTCACCTGCTTCACGAGGTGACCAGCCCGCAGGCGTTCGACGGTCTGCGTCTCGCCGGTCGCCAGGTCCGACGCCCCGACCAGACGGTCGCGACCGAGGACCACAACGTCCCGACCACCCCTGGCCCGATCACCGACCCGGTCAGCAAGACCCAGGTCGAGACGCTGCGCAAGAACTGCGCCCACTTCGGCGTACGCCTGTTCCCGATGGGTGATGCCGAGCAGGGCATCGTGCACATCATCGGTCCGCAGCTCGGTCTCACCCAGCCCGGCACGACCATCGTCTGCGGTGACAGCCACACCTCCACGCACGGCGCGTTCGGGGCGCTGGCGCTCGGGATCGGCACCAGCGAGGTCGAGCACGTCCTCGCCACGCAGACGTTGCCTCTCAAGCCGTTCCGCACCATGGCGGTCAACGTCGACGGCGAACTCTCCGACGGCGTCACGGCCAAGGACATCATCCTCGCGGTGATCGCCGAGATCGGTACGGGCGGCGGCCAGGGTTACGTCCTGGAATATCGCGGCAGTGCGATCGAGCAGCTGTCGATGGACGCGCGCATGACGGTGTGCAACATGTCGATCGAGGCCGGCGCGCGCGCAGGCATGATCGCTCCCGACCAGACCACGTTCGACTACCTGCAGGGGCGTCCGCACGCCCCGACCGGAGCCGACTGGGACGCTGCCGTCGAGTCGTGGAAGGCGCTCGCCACCGACGAGGGCGCGACCTTCGACCACGAGGTGCACATCGACGCCGCGACCCTGTCGCCGTTCGTCACGTGGGGCACCAACCCGGGCCAGGGGCTGCCGCTGTCGGCGTCCGTGCCCGACCCCGAGTCCTTCGGAGACGAGTCCGACAAGGCGGCGGCCGAGCGCGCGCTCACCTACATGGACCTCAAGGCCGGAACTCCGTTGCGGGACATCGCGATCGACACGGTCTTCCTCGGGTCGTGCACCAACGGACGCATCGAGGACCTGCGAGCCGCGGCCGAGGTCATCAAGGGGCGCCAGGTCGCGGACAACGTGCGCATGCTCGTCGTCCCGGGCTCCGCACGCGTGCGCCTGCAGGCCGAGGACGAGGGTCTCGACAAGATCTTCTCCGAGGCGGGTGCCGAGTGGCGCCTCGCCGGCTGCTCGATGTGCCTCGGCATGAACCCCGACCAGCTGGCTCCCGGTGAGCGCAGCGCCTCGACGTCCAACCGCAACTTCGAGGGCCGCCAGGGCAAGGGCGGTCGTACGCACCTGGTGAGCCCGCTGGTCGCCGCGGCGACCGCTGTGCGCGGCACCCTGTCGAGCCCCGCCGACCTCTGAAAGGACCTGTGCCATGGACAAGTTCACGACTCACACCGGCGTCGGCGTACCCCTGCGACGGAGCAACGTCGACACCGACCAGATCATCCCTGCGGTCTACCTCAAGCGGGTCACCCGCACCGGCTTCGAGGACGGGCTGTTCTCCGCCTGGCGCGGTGACGAGGAGTTCGTCCTCAACAACGCCGACTACGCCCGTGGCTCGGTGCTCGTCGCAGGACCGGACTTCGGGACCGGGTCCTCGCGTGAGCACGCCGTCTGGGCGCTCATGGACTACGGCTTCCGCGTGGTCATCTCCTCGCGTTTCGCCGACATCTTCCGAGGCAACTCGGGCAAGGCGGGTCTGCTCACAGCGCAGATGCGACAGGACGACGTCGAGCTGCTCTGGAAGCTGCTCGAGAACCACCCTGGCCTGGAGGTGCGCGTCGACCTGGAGGACCGCACGGTCGTCGCAGGCGAGCTCACGATGCCGTTCGAGGTCGACGACTACACCCGCTGGCGTCTGCTCGAAGGTCTCGACGACATCAGCCTGACGCTCCGACACGACGACGCCATCAGCGATTTCGAGTCGCGTCGACCCGCGTGGAAGCCGTCGGTGCACGAACCTGCCTGAGTCGTACGACGGTCGGCTCGCGGCTGGTGTCGACGCCCGCCGCACCGAACGGCGCCAGCGCGTCGAATGCCCGGATCATGTTGCAGCGCAACATGATCCGGGCATTTTCAGTCTGCGGTGACGCGGGTCGAATTGCTCTCCGGGCGAGACTCGAGCGGCCGTCGAGAATGCGACGGCACACCATCGGCGGAGGCCCAAAGCCGTTACGACACAACGCATTCGACGCCGCATAAGGTGGACGCCCGCCCATTCGCGGCATACCGTCGTTCCAAGTCGGGCTCCCGCTCGGCCGCAAGAAGCTCCTCCGGCGGCAGCCGGAATCGATCCCTGAAGGGGTATCACCGTGAACAAGGCAGAGCTCATCTCGAGCCTTGAGGGTCGGCTGGGCAGCAAGAAGGCTGCCAGCGACGCTCTTGAGGCCGTTCTGGACGTCATCATCCGAGAGGTCGCGAAGGGCAACAAGGTCGGTATCACCGGCTTCGGCACCTTCGAGAAGATCGGTCGCGCTGCGCGTACGGGCCGTAACCCGCGCACCGGTGAGTCGGTCCGCATCCGTCGTACGTCCATCCCGAAGTTCAAGCCCGGCACGGCGTTCAAGAACGTTGTCGCCGACCCGCGTTCGCTGCCGAAGACCGGCAACGCCGGCGGACGTGCATCGACCGCCGACACCACTCCGGCCAAGAAGGCCGCCGCGAAGAAGACGACGGCCAAGAAGGCTGTGGCGAAGAAGACGACGGCCAAGAAGGCGACTCCGGCCAAGACTGCGGCGGCCAAGAAGACCACGGCCAAGAAGGCGGCCCCGGTCAAGGCTGCGGCCAAGAAGACGACCGCGAAGAAGGCGACTCCGGCGAAGACTGCGGCGGCCAAGAAGACCACGGCCAAGAAGGCGGCCCCGGTCAAGGCTGCGGCCAAGAAGACGACCGCGAAGAAAGCGACTCCGGTCAAGACCGCGGCCAAGAAGACGACGGCCAAGAAGGCGACTCCGGTCAAGACCGCGGCCAAGAAGACGACCGCGAAGAAGGCGCCTGCCACGAAGGCGACGGCCAAGAAGGCCACCACGAAGAAGACCGCGTCGAAGCGCACCGCGAAGCGCTGAGTCCGCGTCGCGCAAGAGCCGCCATCCTCCGTTCAGAGGGTGGCGGCTCTTCGACGTGTGTGGGTGGTGCGGCTGGTCAGCGGATGCGCTGGCCGGGGCCGACGCCGGTGATCCACAAGCGGGTGACGCCCTGAGCGCCGACCTCGACGCTGACGCGCTGACCGAGCCGAAGATGCCGAAGTCCGCTGGCGGCAAAGGCTGCTCGGGCGAAGTCGAGGACGCGGCCGTTGTCCATCAGCACCGACCCGGACCCCTCGTCCGGGTCGAACGTGTGCACCGTCGCCTGCATGTCAGGCGCTCTTGGTGCCGGCGGTGGCAAGAGCCTCGGACGACCACGGCCCCAGACCCATCTCGACGGCGAGCTCGAGCGACCTGATGTCGTCGACGTCGTGCCGGAGGGTGGGCAGGTCGAGCTCCAGGACCGTGCACCGGCGCGCGTGACGGGCGGCCGAGCCCCGACCGAAGCGCGGTGCGAGTGCCGCGGCGTCGTGGTGGGTGAGCAGGACCGTGCCGGAGCCGTCGTGGTCGGGGACGAGGGCGCTCTCGGTGGCCGCGCAGGCGCGCAGGCCGGCGTACAGCTCGTCGGCGCGCAGGGCCGGCAGGTCGCCGAGCAGGACGGCTGCAGGCAGGCCGGGGCGGCGACGGTCGGCCTCGCGCAGGCCGGCCTGGACGGCGCCGTTGAGGCCTCGTCCCGGGTCGGCCACGGTCGTGATGTCGTGGCGGGCCATCTCGGCGCTGACCTTGTCGTCCTCGGTGACGACGATGACGCGGTCGGCGCGGACCACCTCGCGGACGACGGTCAGGGTGTCCATGGCGAGGGCGAACGCGAGGTCGGGACGCGCGACACCGGGCGGCGGCTGAAGGCGCGACTTCGCCCGGAATCGACTCTTGACCGGCACGATCACGTGCCAGGCCGACATGACAGGGTGACTCACCCGCCCATCGTCTCACTGCGCTCCGGCGGCCGACCCGCGCGACACGGGTCGACACCGGATGCGCGGCCGGGCAGTATGACCCGAGCCACAGGTCGCGAGAGGAGAACCGTGCAACGCCCGCCCATGCGCGAGGAGATCACTCGCCTCTACCGCGGCATCATCGCCGGCGCCCACCCGGTGCTGCGGCGCGTGACCGTCCAGGACTGGAGCGGAGGCGAGCACCTCCCCGAGGGTGGTTTCGTGATCGCGTCCAACCACATCTCCAACGTCGACCACTTCCCCCTCGGTCACTTCCTGGTCGACCATGGTCGAGCACCGCACTTCTTGGCGAAGAGCTCGCTGTTCAAGCCGCCAGGTGTCAAGCAGATCATGCAGGGCACGGGCCAGATCCCGGTCTTCCGAGGTACGACCCGGGCCTCCGACTCCCTCGCGGCGGCCACGGCCGCCCTGCGAGACGGCGCGTGCGTGTGCGTCTACCCCGAGGGCACGATCACCCGCGAGCGCGACTTCTGGCCCATGACCGGCAAGTCGGGCGCGGCGCGGCTCGCCCTCGAGACGGGTTGCCCACTCGTGCCGATGGCGATCTGGGGCACTCACGAGATCCTCGAGCCCTACTCCGGCCGCTACGTCCCCTCGCTGCGTCCGCCCCGTACGGTGTCGGTGCGCGTGGGCGCTCCGCTCGACCTCGACGACCTGCGTGGTCAACCCCTCACCCAGGCCGTCCTGCGCGAAGCCACGGACCGGCTCATGTCGCGGATCACCGCGCTGCTGGAGGAGATTCGCGGCGAGAAGGCACCCGAGCACCGATTCGATCCGCGGACGGACGTCCCGGCCCGCGGCAAGAGCAAGAAGGGCAAGGCATGACGCGCGTCACCGTGTTCGGCAGTGGCAGCTGGGGCACGGCGTACGCCGCCGTGCTCGCGGACGCCGGTTGTGACGTGACGATGTGGTGCCGTCGCGCAGAGGTCGCAGAGGAGATCAGCTCCGAGCACACCAACCGCGGGTATCTCGCGGATCTTGTTCTGCCACAGACGGTTCGGGCCACTCACGACCCGCATGAGGCGGGCGAGGGGGCCGACATCTGCGTCCTCGCAGTGCCGTCGCAGACGCTCCGCGACAACCTCGGCAGCTGGGGCGACGTGCTGGGCGCCGAGTCGGTCGTGGTCTCGCTCATGAAGGGCATCGAGCTCGGCACCACCAAGCGCATGAGCGAGGTGATCCACGACGCGGCGTCGGTCGACCCGTCGCGCATCGTCGTGGTGTCCGGCCCCAACCTCGCGCCCGAGATCGCGGCCAAGCAGCCCGCGGCGGCGGTCGTGGCCTCCACGGGCAAGCTCGCGCGGGCCAAGGTCGCCGAGGCGAGCGCCACGCCGTACTTCCGGCCCTACACCAACGGCGACGTCGTCGGCACCGAGATCGGCGGTGCGGTCAAGAACGTCATCGCGCTGGCCGTCGGGATGGCCAAGGGCATGGGGATGGGCGACAACAGCATGGCCAGCCTGCTCACGCGAGGGCTCGCCGAGACGGCGCGGTTCGGCGTACGACTCGGGGCCGACCCGCAGACCTTCCTCGGCCTCGCCGGCGTCGGCGACATGGTCGCCACCTGTGCCTCACCGCTGTCGCGCAACTACTCCTTCGGGTTCAAGCTCGGCCAGGGCATGACCGTCGAGGAGGTCGTCGCCGACACCCGGCAGACGGCCGAGGGCGTCAAGTCGTGCGAGTCGATCCTGGCGCTGGCGCGTCAGGTCGGCGCCGACGTGCCGATCGTCGAGGCGGTCGAGGCCGTCGTGCACGAGGGCCGCAACCCGAAGGACCTCGTCGGCCTGCTGATGACGCGCGCGCTCAAGCACGAGCGCAGCTAGCGCCGTACGACGGTGGGACTCCGTCCGGGCTCGACGCCAGCGTCGCGCTCAGGGCCACCCGCTGACCGGCATGATCCCCGCTGCCGTGATCGCCCGCATGGTGCGCGACCTCGACGTCACCATCGTCCGAGCACTCATCGACACCGACACGGGCACCCTGCGCGAGACCAGCGCACGCGGCTACCGCCCATCGGCAGCCGTACGACGGTTCGTGACCACCCGCGACGGGCACTGCCGCTTCCCCGGCTGCTCCCACCCAGCCCGCTGGTGCGAGGCCGACCACGTCACCCCCTGGCCGGCCGGCCAGACCAGCGCCGACAACCTCCAGCTGCTGTGCAAGCACCACCACCGCACCAAGCACGAGGCCACCTGGCAGGTCACCATGACCCCCGACGGCATCTGCACCTGGACCAGCCCCCACGGCCGCACCTACGTCACCCGCCCCGAGACCGCCACCGCCACAACCCGACCTCGCCGGCGCGACCTGTGACCAGCACCCACACGCCGCCCACGGGCACGAGCGGACGACGCGCGGGGAATGCCGAGAACGGCACGTGCGTCGTCCGCTGAGGATGGCGTGCGGAGGACGTGACCAGTGAGGATGGCGTGCGGAGGACGTGACCAGTGACAGTGGGTGCGGAGGACACCGAGAAGGTGGCGGGCAGAGAGCACCCGTCCGAGGCGTACCGGACCGATGCCGGCCAGCGGCGACGACTGCTGACTGCCGACTGCCGCAGCCGGGCGAGTGATCGCCTGACCGCGAGCAGAGGTCCACGAGGTCCGGCCGGAGCCCCAGTCCGTCCTGCTCGTACGCCACGGCCAGGCGAGTCAGTCAGTGAGGTCGATCAGTGGGCTCAGCCGGCGCTCAGGGCGTCATCGAGGTCGCGCCACAGGTCCTCGACGTCCTCGACGCCGACGCTGAGGCGGACGAGCTCTTCGGGGACGGTCGACGGCTCCAGCGGGTGACGTCGTCGGCGTTCGATCAACGACTCGACCCCGCCGAGGCTCGTGGCCGGGGTCCAGACCCGCACCGCGTGCTCGACGCGCTCGGCGGCTTCCTTGCCGCCGGTGAGCTCGATGCTGACGACCGCGCCCATGTCGGGGTAGCGCACCCGGGCGACGGCCTGGTGCTCGCGCAGACGACCCGCGAGGTCGGCAGCGTTGGCGCAGGCGCGCTCGAGGCGCAGGTGCAGCGTGCGCATGCCGCGCAGTGCGAGCCAGGTCTCCATCGGGCCCGGGACCGCACCGCCCAACGTGCGGTGCTCGTACAGCCGGGCGTGCAGTGCGTCGTCACGGGTGACCGTGGCGCCGAGCAGCAGGTCGGAGTGGCCCGAGATGTACTTCGTGGCGGAGTGGACGACGACGTCCGCACCCAGGTCGAGCGGCTGCTGCAGCAGGGGAGTGGCGAACGTGTTGTCGCACACCGTGACGACGTCGCGCGAGCGCGCTCGCGCGAAAAGCGTTGGCAGATCAGCGATCTCGAGCATCGGGTTGGTCGGCGACTCGGTCCACAGCAGGTCGGCGCCGTCGAGGGCGGACAGCACGGCGTCGGTGTCGCTGATGTCGACGCGACGGACGGACAGGCGCTGCTCACGCTCGTACAGGTCGAGGATGCCGCCGGTGCCGTTGTAGGCGTGGAACGGTGCGACGACGGTGCCTCCGGTGGGGACGAGCGACACACAGGCAGCGACGGCGGCCATCCCCGAGGCGAACGCCAGTGCTCGACCACCCTCGAGCCCACCGAGCGTGTCCTCGAACGCCGTCCACGTGCGGTTGCCGTTGCGGCCGTAGCCGACCTCGCCGTCGGCGATGAAGGTGGAGGACAGCTCCAGCGGCGGACTGACCGATCCGCCGGGGACGCGATCGGGTCGCCCGCCCGTGACCAGACGGGTCGCAGCAGTGAGGGTGGTGGGGTCGAGCTCAGCCATGCGCACAGACTTGCACGAGCAACGGCCCCGGCTGCGCGTACGCCCGGAGCCTGGGCACTAGTCTCATCGGCGATGAGCACCTCACCCACCTCCGGTAAGAAGCGCGTCGCGATCGTCTTCGGCGGCAGGTCCTCCGAGCACATGGTCTCGTGCGCGACCGCCGCCGGCGTCCTGCAGGCGATCGACCGCGACCGTTTCGACGTCCTGCCGATCGGCATCGCGCGTGACGGGCGTTGGCTGCTCATGGCCGACGACCCCGCACCGCTGGCGCTGACGTCGGCGCAGCAGCCCGAGGTCACGGGCGACACGACCGTCGTGGTGCCGACCAGCCCCGACGGCCACGACGTGCTGGTCCTCGAGCCGGGTCAGCCGCCGCGCGAGCTGGGCACGGTCGACGTGGTGCTGCCACTGCTGCACGGCCCGTTCGGCGAGGACGGCACGCTGCAGGGCCTGCTCGAGCTCGCCGACATCCACTACGTCGGCTCGGGTGTCGCCGCGTCCGCGGTGATGATGGACAAGCACCTGATGAAGGTGGTGTTCGCGGCCGCCGGACTGCCGGTGGGGCGCTACATCGTCATCACCGACAAGGAGTGGCGTCGCGACAAGGCGGCTGCCCTCGACCCCGTGACCTCGCTCGGCTGGCCGGTGTTCGTCAAACCTGCGCGAGCCGGGTCGAGCCAGGGCGTCATCAAGGTCGAGAGCCACGACGAGCTGGAGGCTGCGGTCGAGGCCGCCCGCGAGCACGACCCGAAGGTCATCATCGAGGCAGCGATCAACGGTCGTGAGATCGAGTGCGGTGTCCTGGAGGGTCACGGCTCGGATCGCCCGCGTGCCAGCGAGATCGGCGAGATCGAGGTCATCGGCGGCCACGACTTCTACGACTTCGAGGCCAAGTACATCGACGAGGCCAACGTGCGGCTCAGCTGCCCGACGAGTCTGCCGCCGGCGATCGCCGACGAGGTCAAGCAGCTGTCGGTCAAGGCCTTCGAGGCGGCCGGCTGTGAGGGCCTCGCGCGCGTCGACTGGTTCTACGAGCCGAGCGGGCAGCTCGTCCTCAACGAGATCAACACCCTGCCGGGCTTCACACCGCACTCGATGTTCCCGCAGGTGTGGGCCGCCAGCGGCCTGTCCTACACCGAGCTCATCAGCGAGCTGATCGACCTGGCGCTCGAACGGCGTACGGGCCTGCGCTGAGTCACGAGCAGCGGTGGGGGCCTTGGGGGATGGCCTTGGCCGCCTGGGTGAACGCCCCGAGCACGAGCGGCTCGGGAGCGTAGTCCTTGGGGACGAGGACCTCGATCGCCGGGCTGCGGCCGTACGTCACGAACGACATGCCGTCGGACAGCTTGGTGCCGACCCAGTCGACGCCGCTGACGCCGAAGCACTGGTTGCTGGTCGGGCCGGGTGAGGTGACCCCGCACCGCGCGATGATCGCCGGGTCACCCCAGGCGCTGACGGTGGGGGAGTCGACGGAGGTCTCACGTCGTTGTTCGCCCGAGACGACGGACGGCCACGCACCGGATGCCTTGGCGCACAACGGGTTCGACGCGTGGTCGGCGACCGTCACATCGACGGACGAGCCGCAGCCGGCGACCGTGAGGCCGGCTGCGGCGAGCAGGGCGAGACGACCGGTCAGACGTGGACGATCGTGCACGTGAGGGTCCGCGTGATGCCCGCGACGTCCTGGATCTTGGCGATCACGAGCTTGCCGAGGTCGTCGACCGTCTTGGCCTCGATGCGGGCGATGACGTCGTACGGGCCGGTGACGTCCTCGGACAGGGTCACCCCGTCGATCGCGGCGACATCGGCAGCGACGGACTGTGCCTTGCCGACATCGGTCTGGATAAGGATGTAGGCCTGAACCACGGGTGCCTCCGAGATCGAACGACCCGGCGCACGCCGGGCGGGGACGTCTGCGTCCCATCACCAAGACGCTACCGTGCGGGTGCCGTCGAGACCGAGCCGAGGGAGCCAGGTGACCAGTAGTCGGACGCCGCAGCCGGGGCCACGCCTGAGTGACATCAGCGAGGAGCGCCTGCTGCGCGAGATCCTTCCGGTTCTGCCCTCCGGGCCCGCTGTCCTGCTCGGCCCGGGCGACGACACGGCGCTCGTACGAGCGCGTACGGGCGCGGTGCTCGCGACGACCGACGCCATGGTGCGCGGTCGTGACTGGCTCGACGAGTGGTCCACCGCCGAGGACGTCGGCCGCAAGCTCGTCGCCCAGAACGCCGCCGACATCGCGGCCATGGGCGGTCACACCACAGCACTGCTCGTCACGCTGGTGGCCGACCCGCAGACCCCTGTGGCCTGGGCGCGAGACATGGCACGCGGGCTGGGCGCGGCAGCGGCCGAGGCCGGTGTCGCGGTCGTCGGCGGTGACCTCTCGTCCGCCCCCGCAGGCACCCTGATGGTGTCGGTGACTGCACTCGGAGATGCCGACACCGCACCGGTGCTGAGGTCAGGGGCCCGCGTCGGCGACCAGGTCGCGGTGTCCGGGACGCTCGGCTGGTCAGCGGCGGGTCTGCTTCTCCTGCAACGGGATTCGGCAGAGTCCGGGCCAGATCAGGTGACGTGGCACCGTCGGCCGCGGCCGGCGTACGACCAGGGCCCGGCGGCGGCAGCCCACGGCGCGACCGCGATGCTCGACATCTCCGACGGGCTCGTCCGCGACGCCGGACGTATCGCGAGCGCCAGCGGTGTGGCCGTCGAGCTGCAGGGCTCGCTGCTGCGTGACGACGTCGACGCGCTCACGCCGGTCGTGGGTGACGACGCCCGCGCGTGTGTGCTCACCGGGGGCGAGGAGCACTCGTTGCTCGCCTGCTTCCCCGAGGGTGAGCTGCCGGCCGGATGGCGCCGAATCGGTGACGTACGAACAGGAGTCGGTGTGCGCGTCGACGGCGCGGCGGTCGCAGGTGGGGGTTGGGACCACTTCGAGCGACCGGCCGAGTCGGAAGAGCCACCGCCGCTTCATCAGGAGTAGCGTGCAGCCGACAGGTCACCGCTGACCGGAAGGCTGCGCCCAATGCCCATGGACACCAGTGCGTTACGGCTCGACGCCGGACCCATTGACTATCTCCTCGTCGCGATCTACTTCGCGTTCGTGCTCGGCATCGGGTACGTCGCTCGCCGTCAGGTCTCCACGAGCCTCGACTTCTTCCTGTCGGGTCGGTCGCTGCCTGCCTGGGTGACCGGTCTGGCGTTCATCGCGGCCAACCTCGGCGCCGTCGAGATCATGGGCATGTCCGCCAACGGTGCGCAGTTCGGCATGGCGACGATGCACTACTTCTGGATCGGTGCCGTCCCGGCGATGCTGTTCCTCGGTGTCGTGATGATGCCGTTCTACTACGGCTCCGGCGTACGCAGCGTGCCCGAGTTCATGCGGCGCCGGTTCGGCACCGGCGCCCACCTGGTCAACGCGATCAGCTTCGCGGTCGCCCAGGTGCTCATCGCCGGCGTCAACCTCTACCTGCTCGCGACGATCGTCAACGTCATGCTCGGCTGGCCCCTGTGGGTGTCGACCATCGCTGCAGCCGTGATCGTGCTGTCCTACACCGCCCTCGGTGGCCTGTCAGCGGCGATCTACAACGAGGTCCTGCAGTTCTTCGTGATCGTGGCCGCGCTCGCGCCGCTGACGATCATCGCGCTGCACAAGATCGGCGGCTGGGACGGCCTGGTCGACAAGGTGACGGCGAGCCCGGGTGGCGACGAGAACCTGCAGTCCTGGCCCGGCACCGGCCTGACCGGCATCGAGACGCCGTGGCTGTCGGTCGTCGGCATCGTCTTCGGCCTCGGCTTCGTGCTGAGCTTCGGCTACTGGACGACCAACTTCGTCGAGGTGCAGCGCGCCATGGCGTCCAAGTCGATCTCCTCGGCGCGGCGCTCGCCGATCATCGGCGCCTTCCCGAAGATGTTCATCCCGTTCATCGTCGTGGTGCCCGGCATCATCGCGGCGATCATCATCCCCGAGCTCGCCCAGTACAAGCAGCAGGGCGCCCCCGAGAGCAGCTCGGTGAAGTACAACGACGCGATCATCTACCTGATCCGCGACCTGCTGCCCAACGGCATGCTCGGCGTCGCGATCGCCGGACTGCTCGCATCCTTCATGGCCGGTATGGCGGCCAACATCTCGGCGTTCAACACGGTGTTCTCCTACGACATCTGGGAGCAGTACGTCGGCAAGGGTCGCGAGGACGGCTACTACCTCAAGGTCGGCCGCATCATGACGGTCGTCGCGACGGTCATCGCCATCGGCACCGCGGCGATCGCCTCCGGCTACAGCAACCTGATGGACTACCTGCAGACGCTGTTCGGGTTCTTCAACGCCCCGCTGTTCGCGACATTCATCCTCGGAATGTTCTGGAAGCGGATGTCGGCGACCGCCGGTTGGGCGGGCCTGGTGTCCGGTACGGCGGCCGCGGTCGTGGTCGCGCTGCTCAGCAAGGACTCGCTGGGTGAGCTCAGCACCGGTGCGCTCAACCTGTCCGGTCAGGGAGCGAGCTTCGCCGCGGCCGGTGCGGCGTTCGTGGTCGACATCCTGGTGAGCGTCGTCGTCACGATGTTCACCAGACCCCGCGAGGAGTCCGAGCTGCGTGGCCTGGTCTACAGCCTGACGCCCAAGGAGGACTTCGAGGACGAGGAGTCCAAGGGCCTGCCGTGGTACCAGTCGCCGGTCAAGCTCGCGGCGATCGGCCTGGTGCTGGTCATCGCCCTCAACGTCATCTTCCACTGACCCGGACGGAGACAGATCATGTCCAAGAAGACCGCGGGCGCGTTCGACATCCGCAACATCATCGCGATGCTGATCGGCATCTACGGCGTCGTCCTGGTCGGCATGGGGTTCTTCTCCGCCGACCAGCACGAGCTCGACAAGGCCGACGGCATGAACATCAACCTGTGGGCCGGGTTCGTCATGGTGGTCGTCGCCGCCCTGCTGTTCCTGTGGAGCCTGCTGCGGCCCGTCGTGATCCCGCCGGAGGCCGAGCAGGCCACTGACGGTCCTGACGGCCCTCGACCGGGGGACCGCGGCACGGACACCGCGGGCGAAAAGGACCGCGCGGACGGCACGTCGCCGGGCGGCGCCACGGCGGCCTCGGAGAACGACTGACCGACCTGGGCTGTTCACGCCCGGGCGTTTGCCAAGCTCATACTCGGTGCCGACAAGCCGTCGACGGCTTCCTTCCTACGTTGGTCGCACCCCGCAGGCCATCAGACCGGTGCGCTGCGGGTCCGACCCAGGAGGAAACGCATGAGGAAGACCGCAACCGCCGCTGTCGCCGTACTCACCGGAGCGCTCGCCGTGGGCGCGTCCGCCGGCTCCGGCGCAGCGACCGTGCAGTCCGCTCCCACCACCGTGGCGGCCGGCCACTCGGCCTACACGCCGGGATCGGGTGACAACGCCCAGAACGACCGGCTGCGTGCCCAGCTGCAGAAGGCGCTCGCGCAGCAGGGCCTGCAGGCGACGCAGGGCAAGGTGCGTGCCGCGACGACGGTCTACTACTCGGTCGCCGACGCGCCGACGTACGCCTCGGTGATCCGTCAGGGCGCCTCGATCTGGAACAGCAGCGTCAGCAACGTCAAGCTCGTCGAGAACAGCTCGGCGGCGACGCTGGACTACCGCGAGGGCAACGACTCGCGCGGGTCGTACGCCTACACCGACGGCCACGGCAGCGGCTACATCTTCTTCGACCACACCCAGATGGGTCAGTACGCCCAGGTGCGCGTCGCCGCCCACGAGACCGGCCACGCGCTCGGCCTGCCCGACCACTACGAGGGTCCGTGCAGCGAGCTGATGTCCGGCGGCGGCCCCGGCCCGTCCTGCACCAACGCTCAGCCCAACTCGACCGAGATCTCGCAGGTCAACTCGTTGTGGGCCAACGGTTTTGCCAAGGCTCCGCAGAAGTCGGTCGTCAACACCGCACCCAAGGTGCTCGTGCACTGACTCAGCCGACGCCTCGACGTACGACGGCCGCGCACCTTTCTCGGGGAGGTGCGCGGCCGTCGCACGACGCCGGTCAGACGCGGATGACCAGCTCGCCGTGCAGGATGCTGAACCAGCCGTCAGGGTGTGCGGCCCACTCGCGCCACCCGTCCGAGATGCGTTGCAGGCCCGCGTGGTCGGTGTGGCCGTCCTCGAGCAGCTGGCGTGCGAGAGCCGAGTCGAGGATGCGGTCGGCCCACATGCCGCCCCACCAGGCGCGGTCGTCCGGTGTGGCGAAGCACCACGTGCTCGACCCCGCCTCGAGGTCGTGCAGCCCGGCCGCGTGGGCCCACGAGAGCAGCCGGCGTCCGGCGTCGGGCTCACCGCCGTTGGCCCGGGCGGCGAGGAGATAGAGGCGCAGCCACTCATCGAGCGCCGGCACGCGCGGCCACCACGTGAACGCGGTGTAGTCGCTGTCACGAACGCCGATCACACCGCCCGGCCTGGTCACCCGCGCCATCTCGCGCAGGACCTGCACCGGGTCGGCGACGTGCTGCAGGACCTGGTGGGCGTGGCTGGCGTCGACCGCGTCGTCGGGCAGGTCGATGTCGTGGGCGTCGCCGGTGAGGACGGTGGCCGCGACACCTTGCCGGTCCAGCTCGGCACGGGAGAGCGCTGCGGCCTCGTCGTTCATCTCCAGTGCCGTGAGCGCCCCCGGAGCGATGACGCGGCCCAGGTCGGCGGTGATGGTGGCCGGGCCGGAGCCCACGTCGAGCAGGCTCGTGCCGGCACGTAGGTGGGGGAGCAGGTAGGCGCAGGAGTTGTCGGCCGTACGCCAGCGGTGCGAGCGCAGCACGCTGTCGGCGTGGCCGTGGGTGTAGGCCGTGGGCGGTGTCACGGGCATCCTTCCGTCGAGGTGGGTGCCGCCAGCCAACGACAAAGGCCGACCCTCCACCAGGAGGATCGGCCTACGTCTCGCCCAGTGGGCGGAAGGTCAGCGCTTGACCTTGCCCGCCTTGAGGCAGGAGGTGCACACGTTGAGACGCTTGGGCGTCGTGCCGGCGTCACCGACCAGCGCACGGACGCGCTGGATGTTGGGGTTCCAGCGGCGCTTGGTGCGGCGGTGCGAGTGCGAGATGTTGTGACCGAAGCTCGGTCCCTTGCCGCAGACGTCGCAGTTGGCAGCCACGGGTTTCTCCTGAGGTCGAACGAAAGGTGCTTACAGAAAAGATGTCTTGGTGCTCCCGCCGGGCGAAGGCTGCACACGTGATCAGCTCATGACCGCACGGGGGAACCGGTCAAGAGTAGCCGAGGCCCCCGCGCAGCACCAAAACGAGCACGAGCGGCATGCCGGTGGCGGGGAGTCGCGCACCGTGTCGCGCCAGCAGGCTAGCCTCACACACGCCTGCAAGGAGGTGGCGATGACCCTGGACGTGCTCGACCTGCCCGCACTGCGGCGCTGGGTGGTCATCGCACGCGCCGACCTCGCCCGCCATGCCGAGGCGATCAACAGGCTCAACGTCTTCCCGGTGCCCGACGGCGACACCGGCACCAACATGCTCCTCACCCTCGACGAGGCCGCCCGTGAGGTGTCGGCCCTGCGCCTGGACGGGCTGGGCGAGTCGGTGGCTGCTCTGTCGCGCGCTGCTCTGATGTCGGCGCGCGGCAACTCCGGGGTCATCCTCAGCCAGCTCGTGCGCGGTATCGGCGAGGTGGCGCTGGAGTGCGGACGCGAGCACCTCGAGGCGGTCGAGGTCGCCGCCGCCCTGCGGCGGGCCGGCGATCTCGCGCGGGCAGGCGTGACGCGTCCGGTCGAGGGCACCGTCCTGAGCGTCGCAGCGGCGGCCGGGCAGGCGGCCACGGGCGCGGTCACGCTGCACGACGTGGCCGAGGCGGCGCTCGAGGCGGGCCGCGCCGCGCTGCTGGCCACCCGCGACCAGCTCGACGTGCTGCGTGAGGCCGGAGTCGTCGACGCCGGCGGGGCGGGATACCTCGTCGTCCTCGAGGCACTGCACCGCGTCGTCGCGGACAGCCCCGACCCCGAGCACGAGACGCCCGAGTGGTTGAGCGTCGCCCCCCGAGCTGCGGTGACCGGACCGGACGCCGACTGCGACCCGGCGGTCGAGGGGCCGGCGTACGAGGTGATGTACCTCCTGGACGACAGCGACGACGCACGCGTCGAGCGGCTCAAGCAGCGCCTCGACCCGCTCGGCGACTCACTCGTGGTCGCCGGGGGACCGCAGGTCTGGTCGGTGCACGTCCACGTCGACGACGTCGCCGCAGCGCTCAACGCCGGGGCGGCAGCCGGCCGTCCGCACCGGTTCGCCGTCACGCGGTTCGACGCGCCGGTGGCCACGCCGACCCGGCCCGCGCCCGGCTTCGGGGTGCTCGTCCTCACCGACGGGCTGAGCGCCATCCCGGGAGTCCGCGACGCGGGTGCCGCTGTCATCGAGATGACCACGGTGCGTGACCGGCCCGGCGTCGTGGTCGACCTGCTGCGTGACAGCGCGGGCGAGCAGGGCACGCTCGTGCTGACCGACTCCGACGCGGCGGCCGAGGTCGTTCATCAGGCCGCCGAGATCGCCGGTGGCGTCGTCCAGGTCGTCGGGTCCCACCCGGTCCACGTGCTCGCCGGGCTGTCGGTGCTCGACACCTCGGCCGGTCTCGACGCTGCCGCCGCTGCGGCGCGCGAGGTCGCCGGCGACGTGACGACCCTGCTGCTGCCGCAGCTCGGACCCGAGGCGACCACGCAGGTCCTCGACACGGTGCGCGACGTCGGCGGCGAGGTCGTCACCCTGGTGACCGGCGCGGGTCACGACGTCCCGGCCGAGCTCAGCAACGGTCTCGCCGAGGCCGGCCCCGAGGTGTCGGTGCTGCACAGCTCAGCCGCGCGCTGGGCGCTCGCGGTGGGCGTCGAATGAGCGGCGTCCAGCGCTCGACCCGCCTGGTCAAGGTCCTCGGTGATGCGGCGAAGAAGCTCGACAAGGCGCGCGGGCTCGGCACGGTCGGTGACCTGCTCGACTTCCTGCCGCGCCGCTACATCGACGCCAACACCTCAGGGCGGCTGTCGGAGTTCACGGTGGGCGAGACGGCTGTCCTGGTGGCCACCGTCGTGTCGGCGCAGACCCGCACCATGCGCCAGAAGCGCGGCAAGATGCTCGAGGCCGTCATCCAGGACGCCGAAGGCACGACCGCCCGTCTCGTCTTCTTCCGCGCCTACGGCCACGAGAGCCGGCTCGTGCCGGGGGTGCGCGCCCTGTTCCGCGGCAAGCTCGACGCCTACCGCGGCGGCTGGCAGCTCTCCCACCCCGACTACACGCTGGTCGACTCCGACGAGGACACCGTCTACCGCGGCGGGCTCGTGCCTCTCTACCTGCACGTCGCCGGCGTCACCGACATGCAGATCACCCAGTCGATGCGGGTCGTGCTCGAGCAGCTCGGCAGCAGCGACGACCCGGTGCCCGCCGAGGTCCGCGCGCGACGCGGTCTGGTCGACCAGCGCACCGCGTACGAGCTGCTCCACCTGCCCCGCACCATGGGTGACGTCGGTCGGGGCAAACGCCGGCTGAGGTACGACGAGGCGCTGGTCGTGCAGACCGCGCTCGCCCAGAGCCGGCACCGCTACGACGCCGAGGAGGCGGTGCCGCGGACAGCGCGCGAGGGAGGGCTGCTCGCGGCGTTCGACGAGCGGCTGCCGTTCGAGCTCACCGCCGGGCAGCGGCAGGTGAGTGACGAGATCGCCGCCGACATGGCCAAGGACCGACCCATGCACCGCCTGCTGCAGGGTGAGGTCGGGTCCGGCAAGACGATCGTCGCGTTGCGCGCGATGCTCGCGGCCATCGACTCCGGGGCCCAGGCTGCGCTGCTGGCGCCCACCGAGGTGCTCGCCCAGCAGCACGCACGCTCGATCCGAGCGATGCTCGGTGACCTCGGTGAGGCCGGCATGCTCGGTGCGGCCGAGCACGCCACCGGTGTCGCACTGCTCACCGGCAGCATGACCAAGCGTGAGCGTGAGCAGGTGCTGCTCGACATCGCCACCGGCCCGGTCGGCATCGTGGTCGGCACGCACGCCCTGATCCAGGACACCGTGATGTTCGCCGACCTCGGGCTGGTCGTGGTCGACGAGCAGCACCGGTTCGGTGTCGAGCAGCGAGATGCGTTGCGCAGCAAGGCTGTTCGCCCTCCGCACGTCCTGGTGATGACGGCCACGCCGATCCCTCGTACGGTCGCGATGACCGTCTTCGGTGACATGGACACCTCGGCCCTCACCGAGCTGCCGCGCGGGCGTCAGCCGATCGCCTCGCACGTCGTCCCGGCGTCCCGGCCGGCCTGGCTCGAACGCGCCTGGGGCCGGCTCGCGGAGGAGGTCGGGCGAGGTCACCAGGGTTACGTCGTGTGCCCGCGCATCGGCGACCCCGACGACGCCTCGCTCGAGGTCACCTCCGAGGAGGACCCGCCCGACGCCGAGTCCTACGCCGACGGTGACGAGGGCGAGGAGACCCCTCGCGAGCTGCACGGCGTCCACCAGATGCTGCAGCGACTCCGCTCGGAGCCGGCACTGGCCGGCGTACGCCTGGAGATGTTGCACGGTCGGATGCCCCCTGACGAGAAGGACGCGGTGATGCGTGCGTTCTCCGCCGGTGAGGTCGACGTCCTCGTCTCGACGACCGTCATCGAGGTGGGCGTCGACGTCCCCAATGCGACAGCGATGGTGATCATGGACGCCGACCGGTTCGGCATCTCCCAGCTGCACCAGCTGCGCGGCCGAGTGGGCCGAGGCGACGCCGGAGGACTGTGCCTGCTGGTCACCGAGTCCGACAACCCCGAGACCCTGTCGCGGCTGGAGTCGGTCGCGGCGACCACCGACGGGTTCGCCCTCGCCGACCTCGACCTCGAGCTGCGCCGCGAGGGCGACGTGCTCGGTGCCAGCCAGAGCGGGCGGCGCTCCGGCCTGCGGCTGCTGCGGCTGGGCCACGCCAAGGACGTCGAGCTCATCGAGCAGGCCCGCGAGGACGCCGCCGACCTCGTCTCACACGATCCCGACCTGATCTCCCACCCTGCGCTCGGCGAGCTGGTCCGCAGCCGGCTCGACGACGAGCAGACCGCCTTCCTGGAGCGTGGCTGATGACCCGCATCATCGCCGGCGCGGCCGGCGGACGCACTCTCGCGACACCGCCGGGGCTCGGCACGCGCCCCACGAGCGACCGGGTGCGCGAGGCGTTGTTCTCCCGTCTCGAGCACCTCGAGGTCGTGCACGACGCGGTGGTGCTCGACCTCTACGCCGGATCGGGCGCGCTCGGGCTCGAGGCCGCCAGCAGGGGAGCGGCGCGCGTCACGCTCGTCGAGTCCGACCGCAAGGCCGCAGGCCTGATCCGTCGCAACATCGCCGACCTCGGGCTGCGGCAGTGCCAGGTGCGTGCCGAGCCGGTCGAGCGCGCCCTGGCCGCGCCGCCGGCCGAGCCGAGCGTCGAGCTGCTGATGGCCGATCCGCCCTACGACGTCGGCGAGGACGCGCTGGCCGGAGTGCTCGCGCTGGCCGTGCCGTGGCTCGTGGACGACGCGCTCATCGTCGTCGAGCGGTCGTCGCGGTCGCCCGAGCCGACCTGGCCGGGCGACGTCGAGCTGATCGGGCCGCGGCGCTACGGCGAGACCGTGATGTGGTTCGCCGAGTATGCACCTGAGGGCGAGATCGCCTGACACACAACAGGACTCGAGGTCAGATGCACCGTTTCAGCCAGGTCGACGTGTTCACGAAGACGCTCACGCGCGGCAACGCCCTCGCGGTCGTGCACGACGCCGACGGTCTTGACGACGACACCCTGGCGGCGTTCGCGCGCTGGACCAACCTGTCCGAGACCACCTTCCTGCTGGCGCCGACGCGTGAGGGTGCCGACTACCGCGTGCGCATCTTCACTCCGGGCGGCGAGCTGCCGTTCGCAGGTCACCCGACCCTCGGGTCGGCCCGCGCCTGGCTCGAGGCGGGCGGTCGGCCGGCCGACGCCGGCACGGTCGTGCAGGAGTGCGGTGCCGGGCTCGTACGCGTCCGCCGTGACGGTGACCGCCTCGCCTTCGCGGCCCCTCCACTCCTGCGCACAGGTCCGGTCGATGCAGCCGACCTCGATCCGGTCGTGGCCTCGCTCGGTCTCACCCGGGCCGACGTCGTCGACGCCCAGTGGGTCGACAACGGGCCGGGCTGGTTGGGGGTTCTGCTGCGCGATGCCGACCAGGTGCGTGCGCTCGTGCCCGACTTCACGGCGATGCGGCCCTACAAGGTCGGCGTGATCGGCCCGGGCGGCGATGCCGACTACGAGGTACGCGCGTTCGTCCCGTCGCTCGGTGTCCCCGAGGACCCGGTCACGGGCAGTCTCAACGCCGGTCTCGCGCAGTGGCTGATCGGCGCGGGCCGCGCGCCGTCGTCGTACGTCGCCGCGCAGGGCACCGTGATCCAGCGGGCGGGCCGGGTCCACGTCGACCAGGTGGGTGACGACATCTGGGTCGGAGGCTCGACGGTCGTCGCCGTCACGGGCACGGTCGCGCTCGGTGGCTAAGGTCGTGCGCAGCGACAGCACCACGAAGGAGACGCAGTGAGCGGCAACCCGCGCAGGGCCGTGTGCCCGGGCTCGTACGACCCGATGACGGTCGGTCACCTCGACGTGATCACCCGGGCGAGCGCGTTGTACGACGAGGTCGTGGTCGCGGTGCTGTTCAACCCCGCCAAGGAGGGCACGTTCACCCCCGACGAGCGGGTCGAGCTGATCGAGAAGTCGACCGCCCATCTGCCGGGCGTGCGCGCCGAGGGCTTCGGTGACCGGCTGATCGTCGACGTCTGCCGCGACCTCGACGCCGGCGTGCTGCTCAAGGGCATCCGCAGTGACGTCGACTACGACTACGAGCTGCCGATGGCTCTGATGAACCGCGAGATGACCGGGGTCGAGACGCTGATGCTGCCGGGCGACCCGGCCCTCGGCCACTACTCCAGCTCGCTCATCCGGGTGATCGCGGCCCGGGGCGCCGACGTGTCGAGCATGGTGCCCGAGCCGGTGCTGCGGCCGTTGCTGGCGAAGGTGCGCGGCTGACCTGCCTCAGGGCGTGATCAGCTGCATCGCCGCCGGCACGACCTCGATGGTCGCCGGCAGTGGTCCGGCGCAGTCGCCGTCGGCGTAGGCGTTCATGTCGGGCGTGATCAGCTCGACGCGCCTGCCCCGGTGGGTCGTGACGGCACGGTGCTCGACGTGCCGACCGCTGAAGATCTTCGGCAGGATCCGCGGCAGCTCGACGCGTGGGTGCGGCACGGTGTGCACGATCGTCACGTCGAGCAGGCCGTCGTGGGGGTCGGCGGTGGGGCACATCCGCATGTCGCCGCCGTACGACCGGGTGTTGCCGACCGCGACGAGGATCAGGTCGTCGTCGATCACCTGGTCGTCGACGACGACCCGGAACCGACGAGGCCTCAGACGGACGTACTCGACGCCGATCGCGAGGACGTAGCGCGCCCGCCCACGCGGCCACGACATCGTGTTGTTGCGGTCGGCGACGAGGGAGTCAAAACCCGCCATCGCGATGGTCGCGAACCACCGCTGCGCGCCGTCGTCGGTCGTGACCCGGCCGAGGTCGAACGGCCGGGCCTCGCCGTCGACCGCGACGTCGGCGGCTGCCGCGAGGTCCTTCAGCGGCAGGCCGATGACCCGCGCCAGGTCGTTGCCCGTGCCCGCCGGAGCGATCGCGAGGGGGACGCCGGTGGCGGCCACCGCCTGGACGCCGATCGCGTGCGTGCCGTCGCCGCCGACCGTGAGCACCGCATCAGGGCGGGCCTGGACCGCGGCCCGCAACCTCTGCTCGGCGTGCGCGGCGCTGCTGCCCTGGACGTGCTCGACCTCGACGCCACGCTCGCCCAGCCGGCGTAGCACGGGATCGATCGCGCTGCGACCCTTGCCGTGGCCGGCCGCGGGGTTGGTGAGGACGACGATGCGGCGACGGGCGGCCGTCGCAGGTGTGGCGGGTGTCACGTCCGACAGTGTGCCGGAGCGGGCCGCGCGAGACGGCGTTCGTCAGCATTTGGGTGTGGGCAGGGGCTCCGGTAGCCTTGTGCGTCGGTCTACGTCGTACGTGACGTGGCCGAGCCACCCCGATATGACGCGAGTAGCCCGATGACGCATGCCGACCCCCGCCGACCCCTGGTGATCGACACCCAGGAGCTCGGTCGGCGACCCGGTCAGATGCTCGAGCTGCAGCGCACCGTCGAGGCCCCAGCAGACCTGGGCACCGACGTGATCGCCGTCCCCGCCGGCCAGCCGATCGAGCTGGACCTGCGGTTGGAGTCGGTCATGGAAGGCGTCCTGATCTCCGGCTCGGCACGTGTCACCGCGACCGGCGCCTGCGTGCGGTGCCTGGACGACGTCCGCCTCAGTGCGGACGTGCCGGTTCAGGAGCTGTTCGCCTACGCCGACCGTGCCGCGCACCACCAGGAGGTGGCCGCGGACGACGAGGACGACGTACGGGAGCTGGACGGCGATCTCGCCGATCTGGAGCCCGTGCTGCGGGATGCGGTGGTGCCTGCACTGCCCTTCCAGCCGGTGTGCCGGGAAGACTGCCCCGGGCTGTGCTCCGAGTGTGGAGCGCACCTTGCGGACGACCCGGACCACCATCACGAGAACCTGGACCCCCGATGGGGCGCCTTGGCCGCACTGCGCGACCAGGTCGACTCCGACGACGAGAAGAAGAGGAACTGACGTGGCTGTCCCGAAGCGGAAGATGTCGCGCTCCAACACGCGCTCGCGCCGTGCGAACTGGAAGGCGTCCGCCGTCGCCACCTCGGCCTGCCCGCAGTGCTCCGCGCTGAAGCAGCCGCACATGGCCTGCCCGTCGTGCGGTTCGTACGCCGGCCGTCACTACAGCTCGGCCGAGCGCAGCGAGCACCAGGGCTGAGCCCGACGCTGCTGCCGTGAGTCCTACGAAAAGGTCGAAGCGGCACGACGAGACGCAGCGGCCCGTCGCTGACCTGGCTCGGATCCTCCACGAGGTCTCCGGGACGGTCATCGACGAGCCGCTGCTTCTGCGTGCCCTCACCCACCGTTCCTACGCGTACGAGAACGGCGGCGTCCCGCACAACGAGCGCCAGGAGTTCCTCGGCGACGCAGTGCTGGGCGTGGTCGTGACCGACACGCTCTACCGCACCCACCCGGACCTGCCGGAGGGCCAGCTGGCCAAGCTGCGCGCCTCGGTGGTCAACTCCCGCGCGCTCGCCGAGGTGGCGCGGGGTCTGGGCCTGGGCAGCTTCGTGCTGCTCGGCCGTGGCGAGACGATCACCGGCGGTCGCGACAAGGACTCGATCCTGGCCGACACCACCGAGTCGGTCATCGGCACGGTCTACCTCGCCGGCGGCATCGAGGCTGCGGCGCGGCTGGTCCACCACCTGATCGACCCGCTGCTCGCCAAGGCGGCCGGTCTGGGCGCGGGCCTGGACTGGAAGACCTCGCTGCAGGAGGCGACCGCGGCCGCCGACCTCGGCGTGCCGTCGTACGTCGTCTCCGACGTCGGCCCTGACCACGACAAGGAGTTCACGGCCGTCGTGATGGTCGGCGACCAGGAGCTCGGTCACGGCACCGGCCGCAACAAGAAGGGCGCCGAGCAGATGGCGGCCGAGGAGGCCTGGAAGCACCTGCGCGAGCGCGCCGACAGCGACGACCAGGCGCAGTCCGGCTCGACCGCCGACAATGCCTGAGCTGCCCGAGGTCGAGGTGGTCCGGCGTGGCCTCGCCGACCACGTCGTCGGCCGCGCGATCGTGCGCGCCGACGTGCGCGGCCATCGCGTCGCCCGGCGCCACCTCGCCGGGCCGGCCGACCTCGCGGCACGGCTGAGCGGTACGACGGTCGCGGCCGCGCGTCGACGCGGCAAGTACCTCTGGCTCGAGCTCGACGCTGATGAAGCCCTCGTTGCCCACTTGGGCATGAGCGGGCAGATGCTCGTCGAGCCGGCCGACGCGCCGCTGGAGAAGCACGCCCACGCGGTCCTCGACCTGCGCGAAGCCGACGGCAAGCAGAGCAGGCAGCTGCGGTTCGTCGACCAGCGCACGTTCGGCGGTCTGTTCCTCGACGAGCTCGTGCCCGATGCGTTCGACGCGCGTGAGCAGGTGCCGAGCACTGTGGCGCACATCGCCCCGGACCCGCTCGAGGCGGCGTACGACGAGGCGGCCGTGGTACGTCGGATGAAGGCACGCCACACCGAGGTCAAGCGGGCCCTGCTCGACCAGTCGCTGGTGTCGGGCATCGGCAACATCTACGCCGACGAGGCGCTGTGGCGGGCCCGGCTGCACGGTGAGCGCGTCACGAGCACGCTCACCAAGCCGGCGCTCGCGGGCCTGCTGGGTCATGCCCGCGACGTGATGCTGGCCGCGCTCGGTCAGGGCGGCACCTCCTTCGACGCGCTCTACGTCAACGTCAACGGTGCGAGCGGCTACTTCGAGCGCTCGCTCAACGCCTACGGCCGCGAGGGTGAGCCGTGCCGGCGCTGTGGCCGGCTGATGCGGCGCGAGGCATTCATGAACCGTTCGTCGTTCTCCTGCCCGCGCTGCCAACCCCGCCCACGCCGGCGTACGGGCTGAGCTCTCGCGACAGCGTCGGACGCCCGTCGTAGGGTGCGCGGGTGACCGATCTGCGACCGCTGGCCCTGCCCGACACCGACGACGCGCTCACCTGGCTCACCGACCGATGCGACGGTGAGCTCGACCGGGCCCGCGGGCTGGTCGACGAGCTGAAGGCCGCACCGCCGAGCGAGCCGTCGGCGGTGCTGCGCCACTGGAACGAGATCGGCATCGCGCTGGCCAACGCCTCGTCGGTCGCGTCGCTGATGTCGGAGGTCCACCCGCTGCCGGCGGTGCGTGAGGCGGCCGACTCGGCGATGCAGCGCATCGACGCGTTCTCGACCGACCTCGGGCTCGACCGCGACCTGTTCGAGGTGATCGACGGCGTCGACGTGAGTGGCCTGGACGCCGCGGCGCAGCGCGTCCACGAGCACGCGCTGCGCGACTTCCGCCGCTCGGGCGTCGACCGTGACGAGGGCGTGCGCGCGCGGCTCAAGCAGCTCGCCGAGGAGGAGCTGCTCACCGGCCAGGAGTTCGGTCGCAACATCCGCGAGGACGTCCGCTCGATCAGGGTGACGCCCGAGCAGCTCGCGGGTCTGCCCCAGGACTGGCTCGACGCGCACCCGGCCGGCGACGACGGCCTCGTCACGGTCACGACCGACTACCCCGACTCGGTGCCGGTGCGTACGTTCGCGCAGGCGCCTGACACGCGCAAGGCCATGGCCGAGGCCTCGCTCAACGTCGGCTGGCCCGCCAATGACGTTGTGCTGCAACGACTTTTCGCTCTCCGTGCGGAGCACGCGTCGCTGCTCGGCTACGACACGTGGGCCGACTACGACGCCGAGGTCAAGATGATCGGCACGGGTTCGGCGATCCGCGACTTCATCGACCGCATCACGCAGCTGTCGGCGTCGAGCGCTGCGCGTGACACCGAGGTCCTGCTGCGCCGCAAGCAGCAGGACCACCCTGACGCGACCACGGTCGAGATCCCGGACGTGCAGTACTACTCCGAGGTCGTCCGGCGCGAGCAGCACGCGGTCGACGGCCAGCAGGTCCGCACCTACTTCGACTTCAACCGCGTACGCCAGGGTCTGCTCGACGTCACCGGTCGCCTCTTCGGCCTGACCTGGCAGCCCGCCGACGACGCCACCGTGTGGGCGGACGACGTCGCGTCGTACGACGTGCTGCGCGACGGCGAGCGCATCGGCCGCATCTACCTCGACCTGCACCCGCGTGAGGGCAAGTTCAAGCACGCGGCGCAGTTCGACCTGGTGCGCGGTGTGCGCGGACGACAGGTCCCCGAGGGGGTGCTGGTCTGCAACTTCAACCGCGGGCTGATGGAGCACGACGAGGTCGTCACGCTCTTCCACGAGTTCGGTCACCTGGTGCACCACGTGCTCGGCGGTGACCAGGAGTGGATCGGGTTCTCGGGTGTCGCGACCGAGTGGGACTTCGTCGAGGCGCCGAGCCAGATGCTCGAGGAGTGGGCCTGGGACGCCGACGTGCTCGCGACGTTCGCGAAAAGCGCTGCGGGAGAGACAATTCCGGCCGACCTGGTCGAGCGCATGCGCGAGGCCGACGACTTCGGCAAGGGCTTCCAGTGCCGTACGCAGATGTTCTACTCGGCGATCAGCCTCGACTTCCACACGGCGAAGCACGACGACCTGACCGAGCGGCTGCGTGAGCTGCAGGGGGAGTACTCGATGTTCCCCTACCTGGCCGACACGCACATGCACACGGCGTTCGGGCACCTCGACGGATACGGCTCGGGCTACTACACCTACCAGTGGTCGCTGGTCATCGCGAAGGACATGTTCTCGGCGTTCGACACGGGGGACCTGTTCGCATCTGCCGTGGCGCAGCGCTATCGCGACCGGGTGCTCGTGCCGGGCGGGACCAAGGACGCCGCGGTGCTCGTCTCCAACTTCCTCGGCCGCGAGTACACCTTCGACGCGTACGCCGCGTGGCTGGCGAAGTAGTGCTCACACCACGGTGAAGTGCACCATCATCGCCATGTCCTCGTGCTCGAGGTTGTGGCAGTGCATGACGTACCTGCCGCGGTAGCCCTCGATCTGCACGAGCACCTCGACCGCTGAGCCGGGTTCGAGGTCGATCGTGTCCTTCCAGCCGCGCTCGGGCTCGTCGGCGTACTGCATCCGCACGAGGTGGGGGTGCACCGGATGGTGGACGTCGCTGCTGAGGCGCCATCGCTCGACGGTGCCGAGGCGTGGGCGAGCGACGTCCTTGCCGTCGGCGAAGGTCACCCCGTTGACCGACCACAGCCCGTGCGGGTGCCCGTTCGTCGGCTTGCCGAGCGCGAAGTGCAGGTCGCGCGTGGCGACCACGTCCGAGTCTCGCAACGGCTCGACGGTGGACAGCCGTGTGGGAATCCTGCTGTCGTCGTTGCCTTGTCGTACGACGTGCAGCTGCATCACCTGTGCGGTGCCGCCCGACCCCAGCCCGTTGCGCATCGTGACCTTGGTGCCGACCGGCACCTGCGACAGGTCGACGACGACATCAGCGCGTTCGGCGGGTGCGAGTGTGATGCTGTCGCGTTCGACGGGCCGGGGCAGGAGCCCTTGGTCGGTGCCGACCTGCACGAACCGCGCACCGTGGTCGAGGGTGAGTGAGAAGCGACGCGCGTTGGAGGCGTTGAGAACTCGGAACCGGTAGCGCGCCCGGTCGACCTCCATCACCGGCCACGGGCGACCGTTGACGAGGACCACATCACCGAGGACGCCGCCCATGTAGTCGTCGCGGACGCCGTGCACCTTCTGACTCGTCGACAGTGCGGGATAGGTGAGCTCGCCGTCGGGGCCGAACGAGCGGTCGCAGATCACCAGCGGCACGTCGCGCGCACCCGTGGGGAGCGGCAGCGCGTCGTCCTCGTCGTCGTGCACGACGAACATCCCGGCGAGCCCGGCATAGACGTTGGGGCCGGTGAAGTCCATCGTGTGGTCGTGGTACCAGAGCGTGCTGGCCCGCTGTCGGAGCGGAAAGGTGTAGGTGCGTTCACCGACCGTCGTCCGCGCCTGGACGCCGGGGTGCAGGTGTCGGCGCAGCCGGGTGTCGCGCGGTTGGATCAGGTCGGTCGGGTAGCCGTCATCGGTCGACGGGGTCACGCCACCGTGCAGGTGCATGACGGTCGGCACCGGCAGGTCGTTGCGCAGCCGGACCGTGGTGGCCGTGCCGCCGCGCGCGTGGATCGTCGGGCCGGGGAACGAGCCGTCGTACCCGAGGACGAGTGTGGTGCGACCCGGCAGGATCTCGACGTCGCTCGTGCGGGCCGTGAGCTCGTACGCCGTGCCGCCCGGCTGAGTCGGCCGCGCGATGGGCGGTGTCACGAACGGCACGGTGAAGGGCTTCGGAAAGGGCACACGACTCTGCAGAAGCGTCCCCGTGGAGCCGGTCTGCTCACCGCACGAGGTCAGGGCAGGGACGAGCGCGAGCGCACCTGCGCCGAGGATCAGCGAGCGGCGGCTGATGCCTGCGCCGGTCATGCCGGCGGCCAGGTCGAGTGATGTGCCGGCTGGGTCGCCCGAGGGGCACGCCACGAACGCCGTGCGCGACCGGGCGTACACGCCCACCCTGCGAACCACACCGAGCCCGCGACGAGCGCGACCCCGAGCGGGATGTGCACCGAGGTCAGCCGGGTCGAGCCGAGGGCCAGCTGAGCCGGCACGAGCACCCACAGCGCGGCTGCGACCGCGAGGGGCATGGCCCCGAGACGGCCGGGTACGAGTGCCAGCACCGCGGCGACCAGGACGAGCGTGGCCGTCAGGGTGAGGATGCCGCCGACCGCCTGGTGCGCTGCGAGCGAGCCGAAGTCGCCCTCGAGGAAGCGTCCGATGAGGATCGGCTGGGCGACCATCAGCGCTGCGTTGAGCACGCTCGTGGCGCGCAGCGCCCACACAGCGGCGGTCGTGGCGGCGCCGGGTGCTGGGGCCGGGGCGACCGGCGTACCGACCGGTGGCGACATGGCGTTCATGTGCAGAGAGTCTACATGTAGACACGCACAGTACGACGAGAGCGGGTCGTGAGGGCGTCGTGCGCGGCACTACGGTGGTGCGGTGATCGAGCTGAAGACGCCCCAGGAGATCGAGGCCATGCGGCCGGCCGGCCGATTCGTCGGTGAGGTGCTGACCGCCCTTAAGGAGAAGGCCGCCGTCGGCGTCAACCTGCTCGAGCTGGACGCTCTGGCCCATCAGATGATCCGCGACGCCGGCGCCTCGTCCTGCTACATCGACTACCACCCCAGCTTCGGCGCGAGCCCGTTCGGCAAGGTGCTGTGCACGTCGGTCAACGACGCGGTGCTGCACGGTCTGCCGCACGACTACACGCTTGTCGACGGTGACCTGCTCTCGGTCGACTTCGCCGCCGAGCTCGGCGGCTGGGTGTCCGACTCGGCCCTGTCGGTGGTGGTCGGTACGCCGCGCGAGGAGGACCTGAAGGTCATCGAGACCACCGAGCGTGCGCTCGAGGCGGGTATCGCCGCCGCGCAGGCCGGCAACAAGATCGGTGACATCTCGGCCGCGATCGGCGAGGTCGCCCACGCCGCGGGCTACTCGGTCAACACCCAGTTCGGTGGCCATGGCGTCGGTCGCACGATGCACGGCGACCCGCACGTGGCCAACCAGGGCCGTGCGGGTCGCGGGCTGCGGCTGCAGCCGGGGCTCGTCATCGCGATCGAGCCGTGGTTCATGCAGGGCACCGACGAGATCTACACCGACCGCGACGGCTGGACGCTGCGCAGCCGTGACGGCTCGCGCGGTGCGCACTCGGAGCACACGATCGCCGTGACCGCCGACGGCCCCATCGTGCTCACCTCTCGCGGCTGAGCCCCACTCCCGACCCGGCTGACCCGTCAGGCGGGGCAGCGGTGTGGCCGTTCGGATGGGTTGCGTGCTGCGCCCTATGCGCTGCCCCGTGACACGAACCGGTCCGTCAGGCGGGGCAGTGCACAGAGCTCACTCACCGGGTGTGCCGCCGGCACGAACCGCGGTCGCACGGTTCAATCGCGACATCGCCTCGGCGAAAGCTGGCGGTCCGCATACCCATACGTGTGCACCTCGCCAACTTCTGCCGACGGGCGGTGCACAGCGTTCACGGACGGGCTGCCCGCCCGCGCGAACCGCTGCCTCGTGACTCGGGAACGATCGCGCGGGTGAGGCGGGAGCCTCAGGCAGTCCACTTCCAGCTGGCGACGGTCGGGTTGATCAGCGCGTCGCGCGTGGCCTGGGTGGCGTTCTCGTTGAACGAGAACGTCACGACGTAGGACTTGTCGCCGCGCAGGATGTAGAGCTGGTCGACGAGGTATCGCTGGGTCTTGCCCTGGGCATCGGCGCGCTTGACGTTGGCCGTGATGTGCGAGGCCTCGGTGCCTGCCACCGTGGTGCGGGGAAGGACCTTGTAGCCGGTCGCGCCAGCGGCTTCGAGCTGGGTCTTGGCGGCGGTCTCGAGCAGGCTCAGCGACGCGCCGGAGGCGCCGGTCTGGTGCACGACATTGATGTTGTCGGCGAAGCCGTCCTTGTCGAGCGTGTTGAGCACCATCGTGTCGACGCTGGAGGCCCCCGGGACCTTGCCCTTGGCGTCGATGAAGCCCTTCTTGACGACGAACGTGTAGCCCGTGCCCTTGACGGTCATGCCGCCGGCGGGCACCGCGACGGAGGTCGACGGGGCTGCCGTGGTGGAGGGGGCGGCCGACGTGGTCGGCGCAGCGGTGGTCGAGGGCGCGGCAGGCGTCGACGTGGCCTCGCTGGTGGGCGCTGCCGACGAGGATGCAGCCGACGAGCTCGCGGCAGGAGCGTTGCTCACCGCCGGCGAGTCCTCCGAGCAGGCGGACAGACCGAGCACACCGACGCTCAGACCTGCGATGACAAGACCAGTACGGGCAGTACGACGCATGCAGTCACCTTAACGGCCGCTGTGAACGAAGCGGTCGCCACGGCCGCGGCATGAGATCAGGTCAGGCGCGTCAGTCGGGCGCCGTTGTGCCAGAGCACGTCGCGCATCCAGCCGTCACCGAGGCCGAGGCGGTGCAGCGCCTCGACCTGGTGGGCGTACGGGTAGGGGATGTTGGGGAAGTCGCTGCCGAGCACGACCTTCGGCTGCAGGTCGGCCAGGCGGTCGGCGTACCCCGGCGGGATCGGCATCCGCGCCTCGACGAAGTCGGTGGCGAGCATCGTGGTGTCGAGGTGGACGTTTGCGAACTGCGTTGCGAGGTCTGCGAACTCGTCGTACTCGGGCATGCCGGCGTGCGCGATGACGAGGGTGAGCCGTGGGAAGCGGCGGAGCAGGTCGCGGATCGGGGTGACGCCGGTGTGCCGGCCGGGCTCGGGCCCGGAGCCGCAGTGGATGACGACCGGGACCTGCGCCTCCTGAAGGGCCTCCCAGGCGCCGTCGAGCACCCGGTCGGCGGGGTCGAACCCGCCGACCTGGACGTGCACCTTGAACAGCCGGGCGCCGTCTGCGATGGCCTTCTCGACGTACGCCGGTGCCTCGGGCTCGGCGTACAGCGTCGCGCAGTGCACGGCGTCAGGGACGCGGCCGGCGAAGTCGGCGCACCAGTCGTTGAGCCAGGCGGCCATCCCGGGCTTGTGCGGGTAGGTCAGCGCCGGGATCGCTCGCAGGCCGAGCGCTCGGACGGTCTCCAGTCGGGTGGGCTCGTCGTCGCGGTAGGTGATGGGCCAGCCTCCACCACCGTCGACGGCGTCGAAGTAGGCCCACACCTTGTGCAGCATCCGATCGGGCAGGAAGTGCACGTGGATGTCGGCGAGGCCGGGGATGTCGAGGTCGCGCCAGAAGGACGGGACGTCAGCGTCTGTCCAAGGAGTCACGTGCTCGACTCTAGGCACGGCCGGCTCGGGTCAGTCGTCCAGTGCGAGGAAAGCCTTGCGCAGCAACGCGTTCAGCCGGGTGATCTCGGTGATCGTCAGCCCCTTGAACAGCTGCTGCTCCTGAGCCGACCAGTCGTGCACCACGCGGTCCCAGGCCTCCCAGCCGGCAGGCGTCGCCTCGATGAGCACGCTGCGGCGGTCGTCCGGGTCCTCGCGCCGGGTGACCAGGCCGCGTGCGACGAGCCGGTCGATGCGACTCGTCATGCCGGCGCGGGTCACGCCTGCGCGGTCGGCGAGCACGGCCGGCGTGGTCGGCGCCTGGTCCTTGCTGCCGAGCAGGTGATGCAACGTCTTGAACTCCTCATGCGACAAGGGGTCGTCGGCGAGGAGCTCACGCAGGCGCTGGTCGGACAGCCGTGTCATCGAGGACATGCGCACGAGCGCACCCTCGACCTCGCGGTCGAACCCGTCCGCGTCGGTGAACAGCCTCGCCCAACGGTCGAGGTGCTCGTCGCCGAAGTCGCGCTGCTCGTCCTTGCCGCTGGTCACCCACGCAGTCTCGCACCGCGCTGCGCTGGGTCCGAATCCGTCGGGTCATTCACTGACGGATAGTTAGATGGCGTACTACCATCGTTGTACGGCCATCCCACCTGCACGGCACGTCTGGCGTCACCACGACTTCCGCTGGCTGGCGGTCGGGCAGGGGCTGTCCTGGTTCGGTGACGGCTTCATGCCGGTCGCGCTCGCGGTCGGGCTGCTCGCGCACGGTGGCAGCGCGTCTGATCTGGGGGTGGTGCTCGCGATCGGGATGGGCGCTCGCCTCGTCTGCACGCTCATCGGTGGCGTGTGGGCAGATCGCCTCGCCCCGCAGCGGATCATGGTCGTCGCCGACCTCGTGCGGATGGCGGCCGCAGCAGGGCTCGCGACGCTGTTCGCGTCTGGGCAGTGGACGGTCTGGGCGGTGGCCGGCCTGGTCGCTCTCGCGATGGCAGCCGGCTCGTTCTTCACGCCGGCGTTCACGGCCTTGAAGCCCACGCTCGTGCCGCCTGACGAGCGCCAGGCCTCCAACGGCATGCTGACGATCCTGAAGACGGGTGCTCAGCTCGCCGGGCCCACCGTCGCGGGTGCGGTGGTGGCTCTGTGGGGTGCGCCGGTCGGGTTCGCGGTCAACGCGGCCTCGTTCATCGTGTCCGCGGTCTGTGTCGTCCGCGTTCGGGCACGGCCCGAGCGTGCCGTGCGCACCGGGTTCGCCAGCGAGCTGGCCGGTGGCCTGACCGCGATCCGCTCACGACCCTGGCTGCGTGCGGGCATCGTCGGCGCGAGCCTCTACCACCTCGGCAACGGCGTCGTCCTGGTCCTGATCCCGGTGCTCGCGATGCGCGAGCTCGGCGGTGCGCACGCCGTCGGCCTGGTCGAGTCCGCGGCCGGTCTCGGTGGCCTCCTCGGCGGCCTGTTCGCGATGCGGGTGCGCGTACGCCGACCGCTGCTGCTCGCGTGGCCGATGCTCACCGTCCTGCCGCTCGGACTGCTCACCTACGTGTGGCCGACCCTGCTGCTGCCGGTGCTCGCCGGCACCGTCGTCGGGTTCGTGGCGCTGATGTTCCTGGAGGTGCTGTGGGAGACGACGGTCCAGGCCCACGTGGCCGCGGACCAGCTGGCCCGGGTCGCGTCGTGGGACGTCCTGGCGAGCTTCGTGATGCTGCCTCTCGGCAACACCCTGGCCGGGCCGCTCGCGGACCGCTTCGGCGCGGGCCCCACGATGGCGGTCGCGTGCGGGTGGATGGTGCTCGCGGCGCTCAGCCCGTTGCTGACCCGCGGCACCTGGCAGGTGGCGCTCACCCCCGAGGTGAGCGAACGGCGTACGGACGACGTCGTGGCCGTGGGCACGCCGGGCGGCTGACCGGACGCAGCGGCCCGCGCCGGTACAGTGACCGGAATTGCGATCTGGGAGGATGCGCCGCTCGTGTACGTCAAGAGCCTCACCCTGAAGGGCTTCAAGTCCTTCGCCTCGGCGACCTCCATGCGCCTCGAACCAGGCATCACCTGCATCGTGGGCCCCAACGGCTCGGGCAAGTCCAACGTCGTCGACGCGCTCGCCTGGGTCATGGGCGAGCAGGGTGCCAAGAGCCTGCGCGGCGGCAAGATGGAGGACGTCATCTTCGCCGGTACGCCGGGGCGCGCGCCCCTGGGCCGCGCCGAGGTGACGATGACGATCGACAACACCGACGGTGCGCTGCCGATCGACTACACCGAGGTCACGATCAGCCGCACGATGTTCCGCAACGGCGGCTCCGAGTACGCCATCAACGGCACCTCGTGCCGGTTGCTCGACATCCAGGAGCTGCTGTCGGACTCCGGCATCGGCCGCGAGATGCACGTCATCGTCGGCCAGGGGCAGCTCGACGCCGTGCTGCGCGCGACCGCCGAGGAGCGGCGCGGGTTCATCGAGGAGGCCGCCGGCGTCCTCAAGCACCGCAAGCGCAAGGAACGTGCGCTGCGCAAGCTGGAGCAGATGGAGGGCAACCTCACCCGCGTCAACGACCTCACCTCCGAGATCCGCCGCCAGCTCGGACCGCTCGGCCGGCAGGCCGAGACCGCCCGTAAGGCCGCGGTCATCCAGGCCGACGTCCGCGACGCGCGGCTGCGCATCCTCGCCGACGACCTCGTCCAGCTGACGAGCACGCTCGAGCAGGAGATCGCCGACGAGACCGCACTCATCGAGCAGCGCACCCAGGTCGAGCGGCGTCTCGCCGACGTCCGCGCCGAGCTCGACCGCCTCGAGCGCGAGGCCGAGAGCGCAGCGCCACTGCTCAGCACCGTCCAGAACCACTGGTACGCCCTCAGCTCGCTCAAGGAGCGCCTCGAGGCGACCGCGTCCCTCGCCGGCGAGCGGGTGCGGCTGCTCGCCGAGGACGACGAGGACGAGCAGTCCCGTCCGGGCCGCGATCCCGAGCAGCTGCGTCGTCAGGCCGAAGACCTGCGCGCTCAGGAGAGCGCCACTCGCACCGAGATCGAGCAGGCCACCCTCGCCCTGCAGGAGGCGATCGAGCGGCGCGGCGACCTCGAACGTGCGCACGACGAGGAGCAGCAGCGGCTCGCGCGGCTCGCGCGTGCGGCCGCCGACCGCCGCGAGGGCCTGGCCAAGCTGCAGGGTCAGGTCGGTGCACGGCGCAGCCGGATCGAGGCGGCCGAGGCCGAGCTCGGACGTCTGCGCGAGAGCATCGGCGATGCCGCTGAGCGAGCTGCCGCGGCCGAGCGCGAGTTCGCGGCCCTCGAGGCCACGATCGCCCAGGACGAAGAAGGCGAGGAGGGCCTCGACGAGGCCTACGAGAAGGTCGCCGGCGAGCTCGAGACCGCCCGTGCCCAGCTCGAGGAGGCGCGCGACCTCGAGCGTGCCGCTGACCGTGACCGCGGCAGCTTCCAGGCCCGGGTGGACGCCCTCGAGATGAGTCTGCGCCGGCAGGACGGCGCCGCAGCCCTCCTCGGCGCCGACGCACCGCTGTCCGGGCTGCACGGCTCGTTGTCGACCCTCGTCCAGGTGGCCGACGGTCACGAGGCCGCGCTGGCCGCCGCACTCGGGTGGGCCGCCGACGCGGTCGTCGCCGACAGCGTCGACACGGCCGCACAGGCCCTGGTCGCTCTCCGTGACCAGGACGCCGGACGGGCTGTGCTGCTCACCGGCTCGACCGCACGCCCGAGCGACCGGGCGCAGTGGCCGAGCCTGACCGGCGGCGCCGTGTGGGCGTGCGACGTCGTCACCGCGCCCGAGCACCTGCGTCCGGCCCTCGACCAGGTGCTCGACCGCGTCGCGCTCGTCGCCGACCCCGCTGCCGCGCGAGCGCTGCTCGACGCCGAGCCGTCCGTCACCGCCGTCACCGCCGAGGGCGACGTCTTCGCGCCCGGCCACGTGCGCGGCGGGTCGTCCGCGGCGCCGAGCCTGATCGAGATCCAGTCCGCCTACGACGATGCGCGAGGTCAGGTCGCCGACGCCGTCCGCCGCGGCGAGCAGGCACAGTTCAAGGTCAGCGAGCTCAGCGGCACCGTCACCACCTTGGCCGACGAGGCCGAGGCCGCGCTCGAGCGGCTTCACCAGTCCGACGCCCGGATGTCGGCCGTCGCCGAGCAGCTCGGCCAGCTCGGCCAGGTCATACGCTCGGCCGCGGCGGAGCGAGAGCGGCACGAGCAGGCCGTGGCCAAGGCCGAGCAGGCGTTGCAGGCCGACCGCGGTGAGCTCGACCAGCTCGAGGCCCGTCTCGCGGCCGCCGAGGAGGAGCCGACCGAGGTCGAGCCCACCACCGACGACCGCGACCGTCTTGCCGTCGAGGCCGCGCAGGCGCGCTCGGCCGAGACCGACCTGCGGCTCACCCTGCGCACCCGCGAGGAGCGCGCGAGGGCGTTGTCCGGTCGGGCCGACGGTCTCGAGGCCGCCGTCCGCTCCGAGCTCGAGGCCCGCGAGAAGGCCCGCGCCCGTCGCGAGCGCCGCCAGCAGCAGGCCACCGTCGCCGCTGCGGTCGGTGAGGGCGCGGCCTACGCCGTGCAGGTCGTGGTGGGCCTCCTGGAGGTCGCCGCCGACCGGCGTACGACGGTCGAGCGCGAGCGCGCCGAGCGCGACAAGGCGCTCGCCCAGGTGCGTTCGCGTGTCAGCGGGCTCGGTGACGAGCTGCGCGAGCTCACCGACACCGTCCACCGCGACGAGGTCGCGCGCGCTCAGCAGCGGCTGCGCATCGAGGCTCTCGAGACCAAGGCGGTCGAGGAGCACGGCATCGACCCCAAGGCCCTGGTCGACGAGTTCGGCCCGCACCAGCTCGTCCCGCACGTCCCCGGCCCCGACGACGACCCGGACGACCTGCCCGAGCCCACGGCGTTCGTGCGCGACGCCCAGGAGAAGCGCCTGCGCAGCGCCGAGCGCAAGCTGAACCAGCTGGGCAAGGTCAACCCGCTCGCCCTGGAGGAGTTCGCGGCTCTGGAGGAGCGGCACAAGTTCCTGACCGAGCAGCTCGAGGACCTGCGCAGCTCCAAGGAGGACCTGCTCACGATCGTCGCCGAGGTCGATGAGCGGGTGCAGCAGGTGTTCGCCGAGGCGTTCGCCGACACCGCCGAGCAGTTCGAGGGCGTGTTCGGTCGGCTGTTCCCCGGCGGCGAGGGCAGGCTCGTGCTCACCGACCCGGGCGACATGCTCACGACCGGCATCGAGGTCGAGGCGCGCCCGCCGGGCAAGAAGATCAAGCGCCTGTCCCTGCTGTCCGGTGGCGAACGCTCTCTCGTGGCCGTCGCGCTGCTGGTCTCCATCTTCAAGGCCAGGCCGAGCCCGTTCTACATCATGGACGAGGTCGAGGCCGCCCTCGACGACGCCAACCTCGGGCGCCTCATCACGCTCTTCGAAGAGCTGCGCGACTCCAGCCAGCTCATCGTCATCACCCACCAGAAGCGCACGATGGAGGTCGCCGACGCGCTCTACGGCGTCTCGATGCGCGGTGACGGCATCACGACCGTCGTGTCGCAGCGGCTGCGTGACATCAAGGAGGACGGGACGCCGACGATGTCGGCCGGTCAGCCCGTCACCGACGCGGACGAGCAGCAGCCGGCGCCCGTCGGCTGAACCACGCTCGTACGACGGTCGGGTGGCTCGCGGATGAACCGCACCTGAACCCACCAGAGACTCACAGGCAGCGTGGCGAGCCGGTTTGGGGAACTCCCAGGTGAGTGAGCACACTATGACCCATGGTGTGGCTGATTCTCGCGATGTTCGTGTGCGTCCTGCTCGGTGCGGCGGTGGTCGGGATCGTCGCCGTGCCCGCACGTCGTGAGGGCAAGCAGCTGCTCACCGAGCGCGGCGAAGAAGTCGTCTCGGGCGTGGCCCGACGCACCGACAAGGTCGTCTCGTCCGCCAAGGACGCGACCGGCAGCGCCGCTCGCGCCGCGCGCAACCGGACGGCCTCGGTCGCCCAGCGCACCGAGACCGGCGACTAGAGACCCTTCCGACTGCCGTCGCAGACCGCCTCGCACCGCGCGGATCGGCGACCCGCCCTGCAGGGGACTGCTGCCCGGGCTGAGCCTTTGCCATGATGGGGCGCGTGGATGAGCTCTGGGTGATCTTGACCGTCGTCACGCTCGCAGCGATCGCGGGTCTGATCTTCGTGGTCGGCCTGCTGCGGGGGCGTGGTGGGCAGACCAAGCAGCTGCCGCAGGAGCGCGCACAGGCGCCACAAGCCCCAGAGCGGACGCCACCCAAGGCCAACACCTACAAGACCTCCGCCAAGATCGACACCGGCGGCGGGGTCGGCACGATCGACCGTCCGAGTACGCCGACCGCTCCGCCTCCCGCGCAGCCTCCGGTCGACGAGAGCGCTCCGCCCGCCCCGAGCGAGCCGGAGGTCGTCGAGGCGCCTCCGACCCCGGCGCTGGAGAAGCCCGAGTCCGCGCGGGGGCGCATGGTCCGGCTGCGTGAGCGCCTCTCACGCTCCAACACCGCGCTCGGCAAGGCCCTGCTGTCGCTGCTCGCCGGCGGCAAGCTCGACGACGAGGCCTGGGAGGACGTCGAGGACACCCTCCTGCAGGCCGATCTGGGCGTCGAGGCCACGACCGAGATCGTCGACTCGCTCAAGCAGCGCGTCCAGGTCGCGGGCGTCCCCGACGAGGACGAGGTGCGTGGCTGGCTGCACGAGGAGCTGCTCAAGCAGGTCAACCCGACGATGGACCGGCGGATCGCCGCCACCCGCATCGACGGCCGCCCGGCGGTCGTCCTCGTCGTGGGCGTCAACGGCACCGGCAAGACCACGACCGTCGGCAAGCTCGCCCGCGTGCTGGTCGCCGAGGACAAGGACGTCGTGCTCGGCGCCGCCGACACCTTCCGTGCGGCTGCCGCAGATCAGCTCGAGACCTGGGGCGACCGGGTGGGCGTCGCGACGGTGCGTTCGGACCGTGAAGGAGCCGACCCGGCCGCGGTCGCGTTCGACGCGGTCAAGGGCGGCGCCGAGACCGAGGCCGACGTCGTGCTGGTCGACACGGCCGGCCGTCTGCACAACAAGTCCAACCTCATGGACGAGCTGGGCAAGATCAAGCGTGTCATCGAGAAGCAGAGCCCCATCGACGAGGTGCTGCTGGTGCTGGACGCCACCACCGGTCAGAACGGCATGCGTCAGGCCGAGGTGTTCTCCCAGGCGGTCGACGTCACCGGCATCGTCCTCACCAAGCTCGACGGCACCGCCAAGGGCGGCATCGTGGTCGCGGTCCAGCGCGCGCTCGGCGTGCCGGTCAAGCTGGTCGGCCTGGGTGAGGGACCGGACGACCTCGCGCCGTTCGACCCGGCCGCGTTCGTCGACGCCGTTCTCGACTGATCCCTGCGTCCCACCTCGACCGGTCGCCGCTCAGCGTCGGCCGGTCGAGGTGACGAACCCGATCACGATCGCGGTCCACCACGCGAGCTGCGAGACGCCGACCGTGAGCGCGACCCGTCGGCGCACCCACGAGGGCGCCGAGAGATAGGGCGCAGTCGGGCGCAGCGCCCGCAGGTGCTCCGAGACGCGAGCGGCCTGGACGCCGTTGAGCATGATCAGCAGCACTGCGGTGAGCTTGAGCCAGCTGCGCGGGTGGTGCATGTCGGGGTGCAGCGCCGCACCCGTGAGCAGTAGCAGGACGATCCCGGCCCAGATCAGCGGCTGCGCCGTGTCGGCCAGGTCGGTCGAGTCGCGCCGGCGGCGTCGCCCGATCACCCACATCAGGCCGTACCAGTCGACCAGGGTGATCACGCCGAACGACAGCACCAGTGCGAGCACATGGCCGGCGCGGGCGATGTCGCCGAGCCAGGCCGGCGGCGGAGTCGTCGTCGAGCAGACGACCAGGCACAGGCCCCAGGCGGACGTCACCAGTAACGACGCGAGCCACGGGCGAGCGGCGAGGGGTCGGCGCTGCAGGCGGGGCGGGCCCAGTGGGGCAGGCCCGGGCATCACAGCGGCCACGCGTCGACCTCCCGGCCAGGGAGCCGGCGAGACCGGCTGCTCGGCACCAGGATGTGCGATCCGTCCGCACTGTGTGCGCTAGTTCGCAATATCAGAGAAAGTTCCAAGAGGCGGTCAACGGTGTGTCACTGTTTGGCTCATGGCGGGGAGGCACGCGGCCACGAGCCGCGCCGGGGGCTGGTTGGTGCCGTTGCTGACGGCGTTGGCGCTGGTGGCCGGTGGAGGCGCTGCCGTCGTGGCGTTCACCGGGCTGGACGACGGCGGTCGCAACGCGACGAGGCCCCCCAGCCGCACGACGCCGCCCGTGACGAGCGGCGCCGAGCACGCCGCCCACACCTCATCGCCGGTGAGCGCGGCCTCGTCGGAGCCTGCGCCGACCACCAGCGTGTCCGCCGCCGGTCGCCCGCCCGCGGTCGCCGCCTGCACGGCCGAGGTCAAGGCCGGCGAGGCCGTCGCAGCCGCCGCCCGTCCGGCGGCGGCGCACTGGCGGACGCACACCAGCAGCCAGGTGCTCGTCGACGCGGGCAAGATCTCCGAGGCTGAGGCCAAGAAGCGCTGGGCCGCCTCCAAGAAGCTCGGCCCGACCGACGTCTCGACGTTCACGAAGGCCGATGCGGCCTACCGGCCGACGGCCGGAGCGTGCGCACGCATGGGTGCCGTGTCCGGCGTCGACGCTGCCGCGGCGAAGGCCTGCGCGAGGCGCGCCTCAGCGCTGGCGCCGGTCGCAGCGGCCGGGCGCCCGATCGTCGCCTCGTGGTCGCACCACCTGGAGATGATGAAGTCCAAGCCGCACGACGAGGGCGGGGCCGACTTCGGCGCCTACATGACGATGTGGCGAAGCATGGTCAAGCAGGCCGGGTCGCAGCTGTCGGGTTACGGCAAGGCCGACAAGGCTCTCGACAAGGCCGCGACCTGCAGCTGGTCATGATGTCCGCAGGCTGCGCGCCCGTCGTACGACCGGGTCACTGAGCATCCACCGCACCGCACCCGCGCCGGCCAGCCCGCACACCTGCAAGGCCGTACGGGCGCCCGGTGGCAGCGGGATGCCGAGCATCCGTCGCGCTGCGGGCGAGAGGGTTGCGACGGCGCCGCTCACCAGCAGCCCGTAGCCCGGTCGGGCGGCCAGCGGCATCGGGGGCTCCAGCATCACGAACCGTGCGGTGTCGCGCGCCAGCGGCGAGCCGTCGAGCTCGTCGTCGTACGACGCGAGCACCTCACGCAGCTCCGCGACGGTCCGGGGAGGGTCGGGGACACCGAGCCGGGCTGCGACCGAACCGATCTGCGCGACGTACGTATCGGCGTCGGCGTCGGAAAGACGCCTGCGGCCGAAGTGCTGATGGGTGACCAGGAACGACTCGGCCTCAGCAGCGTGAACCCAGGCGAGCAGGTGCGGGTCGTCGGCGCGATAGGCGCGCCCGTCGGCGGTGGTGCCGTGCACGCGTCGGTGGATGCCGCGGATCCGGGCGAGCAGGCGCTCGGCGTCGGCGACGGTGCCGAACGTCGTGGTCGAGATGAACCCGCTCGTGCGCTGCAGCCGGCCCCACGGGTCGCCGCGGTAGCCGGAGTGGTCGGTGACTCCGGCGAGGGCGAGGGGGTGCAACGACTGCAGCAGCAGTGCCCTCAGGCCGCCCACGAACATCGCGGCGTCGATGTGGACCCGCCAGATCGGGTCATCCGGGGTGAACCAGCGCTCGCCCGGCGTGCCCCAGATCCGGTCCGCGCGCTCGAGCGCCTCGGCCCCGGCGACCCGACCTTGCAGCGCCATGGCGGCGCGATGGCGTACGACGTCGTGCAGGCCACGCAACGGAGCCAGCGGTCGGTCGAGCAGCAGCGGTGCAGACACGTGTCCAGTATCACTCCGCCCGGCCGGTCTCGCAGCATGAGACCTCCGTCGTGCACGACACGGAAGGTTTACGCGCCCGGCCGGCCCGCAACATCGACGTAACACGAGGGCACGCCTGACGAAACGGCCGTTGGGGAGGGTTCTGGCCCATGAGCTACGTTTCCCTCGCTGCGGCCGATGCGGCGCCGACGCTGGATGTGGGCAATACCGCCTGGGTCCTCACCAGCGCCGCGCTCGTGCTGCTGATGACGCCCGGTCTCGCCCTCTTCTACGGCGGTATGAACCGGTCCAAGTCGGTCCTCAACATGATGATGATGTCGTTCGGCGCGCTCGGCGTCGTCGGTGTGATCTACGTGCTGTGGGGCTTCTCGATGTCCTTCGGCCCGAACAGTGTGGGTGGCTTCTTCGCCAACCCGTTCGACCTGTTCGGCCTCAACGGGGCCATCAACAACTCCGCCGGTGACCCGATCCTGTGGTCGGTCGGCAACATCCCGACCTCGGTGTTCGCCGCCTTCCAGCTGACGTTCGCCGTCATCACGGTGGCGCTGATCAGCGGTGCGCTCTCGGACCGCGTGAAGTTCAGCACCTGGCTGGTGTTCTCCGGCATCTGGGTGACCCTGGTCTACTTCCCGCTCGCTCACATGGTCTGGGGCGGCGGCAAGCTGAGCCCGGCCGGCTGGTTCGGCGGGGGAGAGGGAGACTCGGCGTACGGCCCGATCGACTTCGCCGGTGGCACCGTCGTGCACATCAACGCCGGTATGGCGGGTCTCGTCCTCGCGCTGCTGGTCGGCAAGCGGATCGGTTTCGGCAAGGTCCCGATGCGCCCGCACAACGTGCCGCTCACGATGCTCGGTGCAGGTCTGCTGTGGTTCGGCTGGTTCGGGTTCAACGCCGGTTCGGAGCTCGGTGCCGACGGCACCGCCGGCCTGGTGTGGATCAACACGACCGCCGCGACGTGTGCCGCCATCCTCGGCTGGCTGGTCGTCGAGAAGCTGCGTGACGGCCACGCCACCTCGATCGGCGCCGCCTCCGGTGTCGTCGCCGGTCTGGTCGCGATCACACCGGCCTGTGCGGCGCTGTCGCCGATCGGTTCGCTCGTGCTGGGTCTGGTCGCCGGTGCCGTGTGCGCCTTCGCGGTCGGCCTGAAGTACAAGCTCGGGTACGACGACTCGCTCGACGTCGTCGGCGTGCACCTCGTCGCCGGTCTGTGGGGCACCGTCGGCATCGGCCTGCTGGCCACCGACACCGGCCTGTTCTACGGCCACGGCTGGCGTCAGCTCGGCATCCAGACCGCGGTCGCCCTGGCCGCCGTCGCCTTCACCGCCGTGATGACCACCGTGATCGCGCTCGTGCTGAAGGCTGTGATGGGCTGGCGTATCAGTGAGGACGACGAGGTCGCCGGCATCGACCAGGCCGAGCACGCGGAGTCGGGCTACGACTTCGGTGCCTTCGGTGGCGGCAGCCGGTTCGGTCACACGCCGGGTGGCAGCAGCCCGCTGGCACCCGCCCACGAGGAGGTCAAGGCATGAAGCTCGTCACCGCCATCATCAAGCCGTTCAAGCTCGATGAGGTCAAGGAGGCGCTGGAGGCCTACGGCATCGCCGGAATGACGGTGAGCGAGGCCAGTGGCTATGGCCGCCAGCGCGGTCACAGCGAGGTCTACCGCGGCGCCGAGTACACCGTCGACTTCGTCCCGAAGGTGCGCCTCGAGGTCATCGTCGAGGACATGGACGCCGCGTCCGTGGTCGACGTGATCGTCAAGGCGTCGCAGACCGGACGCATCGGCGACGGCAAGGTCTGGACGATCCCGGTCGACGACGTCGTCCGGGTCCGGACCGGCGAGCGCGGCGCCACCGCGCTCTGAGGTCCGCCACTGACGTGACCGGCGGAGCCGCCCCCACGGCTCCGCCGGTCATCTCCCACGTGAAAGAGGTTCGCCGATGAACGCCGCAGCTCAGCACACGACGACCCGGTTGGATCTGGCCGCGACGCGCGACTTCACCCGCTCGGGTGCGGGGCGCGAGCGCCGGACCCGGCTGACGGCGTACGGGCGCAGCTGGCTCGGTGACGTCTGGGACGAGGCCGTACGCCGGACCACGGCCGGGCGGGAGGACGGCGTCGCGCTCGCGGCGGTCGGCAGCCTGGCCCGAGGCGACGCCGGCCCCCTCAGTGACTACGACCTGGTCCTGCTGCACGACGGACGCAGTGTGCGCAGCGACGACGTCGTCGCGCTCGCAGACCGGATCTGGTACCCCGTCTGGGACTCGGGCGCGCGCCTGGACCACTCGGTGCGCACGCTGGGCGAGTGCCGACAGGTCGCGAGCGCTGACCTCAGCGCCGCGGTCGGTCTGCTGGACCTGGAGTGGATAGCGGGTGACCCCGTCGTGGTGTCGGGTGTGCGCCAGAGCATCGCCCACGACTGGCGCTCCAACGCGCGCAAGCGTCTGCCGGAGCTCATCGAAGGCATGCGGCAGCGTCACGAGCGCCACGGCGACCTCACCACGTCCATCGAGCCGGACCTGAAGGAGGCGCGCGGCGGCCTGCGCGACATGACGGTGCTGCGCGCGCTCACGGCCGCCTGGCTCGCGGACCGTCCGCACGGTCAGGTCGACGCGGCGTACGACCAGCTGCTCGACGTGCGCGACGCCCTGCACGTGGTCACCGGCCGTGGCCGCGACCGGCTCGGCCGCGAGGACCAGGACGCCGTCGCCGCGCTGCTCGGCCATCCCGACGCCGATGCGCTGCTGACCTCGGTGGTCTCGGCGTCGCGGCAGGTGTCGTTCGCTCTGGACAGCACGATGCGACGCTCGGCCCAGGCGCAACGTGCCCGGACCCTGCGGGCCGGTCCGCGTCGTCCGGTGCTCACGCCGCTCGGCTACGGCCTGTTCGAGCACGACGGCGAGGTGGTGCTGGGCCGTGGCCTCGTGCCGACCGGCGACCCCCTCCTGCTGCTGCGCGCTGCTGGTGCGGCGGCGCGACGGGGGCTCCCCCTGGCACCGACGACGGTCGCCAACCTCACCCGTGACATCGGTCCGCTGCCCGCGCCCTGGCCGGACGCCATCCGCGACGCCTTCCTCGACCTGCTCGCGAGCGGTCCTGGCCTGGTCCAGGTCTGGGAGGCGCTGGACATGTCGGGCGTCGTCGGCCGGTGGCTGCCCGAGTGGAAGGCCGTCCGCAGCCGCCCCCAGCGCAACGCCGTCCATCGCTACACCGTCGACCGGCACCTCATCGAGACCGTCGTCGAGGCGAGCCGGCGACGGCTGTCGGTCGACCGGCCCGACCTGCTGCTCGTGACGGCGCTGCTGCACGACATCGGCAAGATCGCCGGCGTCCACGACCACGCGGTCGAGGGCGCACCGGTCGCCGCGAGCATCGCGGCGCGGATGGGGTTCGACGCGGATGACGTCGCGTCCGTCGAGCTGCTCGTCCGCGAGCACCTCAGTCTCATCGACCTCGCCACCCGGCGCGACCCGCAGGACCCGCAGACCGTACGAGCGCTGGTCGGTGCGGTCGAGGAGCGCGCCGACCTGCTCGAGCAGCTGCGTACGCTCACCGAGGCCGACGCGATCGCTGCCGGGCCGACGGCCTGGACCACGTGGCGGGCACGACTCGTGCAGGAGCTCACCGAGCACGCGCGCGCAGCCCTGTCCGAGCGTCGTGTGGTCCCGGCCGAGCCGCAGGACGCAGGCGACCTGCTGACCCAGCCCGTCCTGGACCGCCTGATGATCGGCGAGGCGCACGTCGAGGTCACGGTCGTCGAGGGCGGCGCCCGCGTCGACGTCGCCGACCGAGACCGGCTCGGGCTGTTCGCCGACACCGCGGGCCTGCTCGCCGCGCACGGCGCCGTCGTCCGCTCCGCGCGGCTGCGCACCCACGAGGGCACTGCGGTCAACACCTGGCACGTCGAGATGCCGGACGGCGACCTGCCGGCGGCCGACGCACTCGCGCGAGGACTGCGCCGCCTCGCCACAGGTGACCGTTCACCGCTGCGACCGCTCGAGCAGCGGCGTCACGAGTCGCGCCGGCTCACGGGCGACACCCTGACCCGGGCAGCCGTCGTACCCGACGGATCACGCGACGCCACGGTCATCGAGGTGCGCTCGCCCGACCGGCCCGGTCTCCTGCGCGACATCGGCATGACGTTCGCGCGGTTCGGGCTCGGCGTCCGCAGCGCGCACGTCGCGACGTACGCAGGGCAGACGCTCGACACGTTCTACGTCACCGGTGCCGGCGGTCAGAGCGTGTCGCCGCCGACCGTCGCTCAGCTGATCGCCGCGCTCATCGACGCCTGCGACGGCCTGGGAACGGTCTGAACGATCTCGCCCGGCGGCAGGCGTGCAGCGCACTGTCGATGACCAACTACCCTAGGTCCTTGTGTTCACCAGCCTGTCCGACCGCCTGACCGCGACCTTCAAGAACCTGCGCGGCAAGGGACGCCTGACCGAGTCCGACGTCAACGCCACCGTGCGCGACATCCGCCTGGCGCTGCTCGATGCCGACGTCGCCCTGCCGGTCGTCAAGGAGTTCACCCGCGGCGTGCGTGAGCGCGCGCTCGGCGCCGAGGTGAGCCAGGCGCTCAACCCGGGCCAGCAGGTCGTCAAGATCGTCAACGACGAGCTCGTCGGCATCCTCGGCGGCGAGACCCGTCAGCTGCGGCTGGCCAAGCAGCCGCCGACCGTGATCATGCTGGCCGGTCTGCAGGGTTCGGGTAAGACCACGTTCGCCGGCAAGCTCGCCAAGCTGCTCAAGGACCAGGGCCACTACCCGTTGCTCGTCGCGGCCGACCTGCAGCGGCCCAACGCCGTCACCCAGCTCGAGGTCGTCGCCGAGCGCGCCGAGGTCGTCTGCTTCGCCCCCGAGCGGGGCAACGTCGGAGGCCACGACGCCGTCACCGAGTCCGGTGAGGGCACCCAGTCCTTCGGTGACCCGGTGTGGGTGGCTCGCGCCGGTGTCGGTCAGGCCAAGGTGCGCGGCTACGACGTGGTCATCGTCGACACCGCCGGTCGCCTCGCGGTCGACGAGAACCTCATGCAGCAGGCCCGCGACATCCGCGACGAGATCCAGCCCGACGAGGTGCTGTTCGTCATCGACGCGATGATCGGTCAGGCCGCCGTCGACACGGCCCTGGCGTTCCAGGACGGCGTCGACTTCACCGGTGTCGTGCTGTCCAAGCTCGACGGTGACGCCCGCGGTGGTGCGGCGCTCTCGGTCGCCTCGGTCACCGGCCGGCCGATCATGTACGCCTCGGTCGGTGAGCAGACCAAGGACATCGAGGTCTTCCACCCCGACCGGATGGCCTCGCGCATCCTCGACATGGGTGACGTGCTCACCCTCATCGAGCAGGCCGAGAAGGCCTTCGACCGTCGCCAGGCGGCCGAGATGCACCGCAAGTTCATGGCCGAGGAGGACTTCACCTTCCACGACTTCCTCGAGCAGATGGCTGCCATCAAGAAGATGGGCAACCTGAAGTCGCTGCTGCAGATGATGCCGGGCATGGGCCAGATGAAGGAGCAGCTGGCCAACTTCGACGAGCGCGAGTTCGACCGGGTCGAGGCGATGGTGCGTTCGATGACACCGTTCGAGCGCACGCACCCCAAGCAGATCAACGGCTCGCGCCGCGCCCGCATCGCCAAGGGTTCCGGCGTGTCGGTCTCGGAGGTCAACCAGCTGCTCGAGCGGTTCTCCGGCGCCCAGAAGATGATGCGCCAGATGCGCAAGGGCGGTGGGATGCCGGGGATGCCCGGTATGCCGGGTGCGGCCGGCCCGGGTGGCGGCAAGCGCGGCAAGCAGGCGCCGAAGAAGAAGGGCAAGAGCGGCAACCCCGCCAAGCGCGCGCAGCAGGAGAAGGCCGCAGCGCAGAAGGCCGAGGCAGCCCGTGAGGCAGCACTCGGCAACGCCTTCGGGGCGGCCGAGCCCGAGCAGGACATGAAGGACCTGAAGCTCCCCAAGGGCTTCGAGAAGTTCCTCGACAAGGACTGACCCCGCGCTCGGCCGGCGGAACCCGCCGACGTCGAGGCCCGTCCTGACCTGGGATCACCGAGGTCACGAGGGGGGCTCGACCATGCTGCGTTTCCACTTCACCGAGGCCGACCTCACGTCGGTCGTGCTCGCGCCGAGCGCGTCTCCGATGTGGGAGTGCTGCTGAGTCTGCACACGGCTCAGTCGTCGTACGCCGACCCGGTCTTCGGGTCCTGGCGGCGACGGCTGCGTACGACGGGCGGCTCGCCTCACCTACGGCTGCTCCTGGACGTCGCGCCGGCCTACGGCTACTCGCCGGACTTCGTGACACCCGAGGTCGCGGGCGGCACGATCGACGACGCGCTCGACCTGGTCGGCGCGACCCAGGTCGAACGGGCTCACCGCGAGCTCAGCGCCGTGGCGACCCGCAGTCCTGCTCGGATGCGGCTGGAGCCGTTGGCCGATCGTCCGCGCAGTGCACTCGCCCTGCTGCTGGACGCCGTGCGCGCCTACTGGGACGCGGCGCTCGAGCCGACCTGGTCGGCCGTCCAGTCGCGCATCGGCAGCGACCTCGAACGCCGTCGCCACGTCCTTGCGACCGACGGGGTCGGTGCACTGCTGGAGTCGGTGGGTCCGGGTGTGCGCTGGCGCGCCCCGGTGCTGGAGGTCGACGGCTTCAAGGACGTCGACGTCCATCTCGACGGGCGTGGCCTGGTGCTGCAGCCGTCCTACTTCTGCTGGCACGACCCGACCAAGCTGCGCGACCCCGAGGGGCGGCCGGTGCTCGTCTACCCGGTCGAGCACGACGCCTCGGTGCTAGGGCGTGTCTGATAATTGCTGGGTCCAGGCGATGGCGGCGTGGATGAGGACGGCGGCGCGGTAGATGATGGCGTGTTTGTCATAGCGGGTGGCCAGTGCGCGCCATTGCTTGACGTGGCAGAAGCGGCGCTCGATGACGTTGCGGTTCTTGTAGTCGGCGGCATCGAGCCCGACGGGTCTGCCACCGCGTGATCCGCGGCGCTTGCGGTGGCCCTTCTGGTCGTCGGGTTCGGGGATGACTGAACCGCCCCGGGGTTTCCGGACACTTCGTGTTGTGTCTCTACCCGGACGGGATGAGACGGTTTCGTGCAGCGTAGTGGGCTGATTCGACCTCGATGGGTGTCAGGTCGTCGATGGACTCGTGGGGTCGGTCGTGGTTGAACCAGTGGACCCACTGCAGGGTGTCGAGCTCGACGTGCTCGACATCGCGCCACGGCCCGTCGGGACGGATCAGCTCGGTCTTGTACGCGCCGATCTGGGACTCAGCCATCGCGTTGTCGTAGGCGTCGCCCACCGAACCCACTGATGGGTCCACGCCGGCGTCAATCAGCCTGGTAGTGAAGGCGAAAGAGGTGTACTGGCTGCCGGCGTCGGTGTGGTGCACCAGCCCGGTCAGGTCGTCCACGCCGTGCTGGCGGCGTGACCAGATCGCGTGCTCGAGGGTGTCCAGCACCAGCTGGGTGCTCATGCTGGTGGCCGCGCGCCAGCCGACGATCATCCGGGAGTAGACGTCGATGACGAACGCGACGTAGACGGTCCCGGACCAGGTCGCGACATAGGTGAAGTCAGCGACCCACAGCCGGTTCGGGGCCGAGGCGGTGAAGTCTCGCTGGACCAGATCCGCCGCTCGGGCATCGCGCGGGTCAGCGATGGTGGTCCGCACCTGCTTGCCCCGCAGTGCGCCCTGCCAGCCGTTCGCGGCCATCACTCGCTCCACGGTGCACCGGGCCACGTCATGGCCCTGCCTGCGCAGGTGCAACCACATCTTGCGCGCACCGAACCGGGTCACGAACCGCTGCTGACGCGCGGACCGGATCAGCTCGCCGACCTGCGCATCGCGCAGCGTCCGCGCTGAGGGCGCCCGATCGCGGGCCTCGTAGTACGTCGACGGGGCGATCTTGACGCCGTGCTCGCACAGCACTCGACAGATCGGCTCGACCCCGAACTCCTCACGATGAGTGTCGATGAACTCGGTCAGTACCTGGGTGGGCGGTCGAGCTCCGCCGCGAAGAAAGCCGACGCTGACTTCAAGATCTCGTTCGCCCGGCGCAGCTCGGCGTTCTCCTTCTTCAACGCCCGGATCTCCTCCAGCTCCTGGGTCGTGCGACCCGGTCGGGTCCCGCCATCGACCTGGGCCTGGCGAACCCACTTACGCAGGGTCTCGGGAGACCCGATGCCCAGTCGAGCCGCGATCGTGCGGATCGCTTCGAACTCGCTGGTGTACTCGCCGGCGGCGACTGACTCCGTCACCATCCGGACCGCACGCTCCCGCAGCTCACGCGGGTACTTCGAGGGACGTGCCATGACTTCATCCTCCAGTAATGAAGTCTCCGGACATCCCGGGGCGGTTCAGACGGCCTTGATCCCGCGGGCACGTAGGTGAGCGCGGATCGCGCGTGAGGAGTACGCCTTGTCGCCGCGGACCGCGTCTGGTGTGGTGCGTGGGCGCCCCACGTCGCGGCTGACGCGAAGGTGTCCCAGCAGTGGCAGGAACACGGGTGAGTCGCCGGCCTGTCCCGCAGTGATCAGCGTGACCAGCGGCAGCCCGTTGCCGTCGACGAGCTGGTGGATCTTCGTCGACAGCCCGCCCCGGGAGCGGCCGATGGCGTGGTCAGGCGGCTCTTGCAGCAGATTCGTGTAGTTCGACCCAGCCCCCTGTGGTACGGGTGGTGTTCGTCGCGTGCTGGTGCGCCCTGGCGATGGTGGAGTCCACCGACAGCGACCAGTCCACGATCCCCGCAGCGTCCGCGGCGGCGGTGAGCTTGGCCAGGACCTTGTCCCAGGTGCCGTCCGTGGCCATCCGGCGATGCCAGGTCCACACCGTCTGCCACGGACCGAACGACTCCGGAAGGTCGCGCCACGCGATCCCGCACCGGTACCGGTAGATGATGCCCTCGAGCATCGTGCGCGCGTCGGAGAACGGCCGACCCCTGCGGCCCGTAGGACGCGGCAACATCTCCTCGATCAACGACCACTGGGCATCCGAGAGCAACTGGAAACGAGACACGTCCGCAGAATCTCAGCCCAACACCGAACTATTTGTCAGACACGCCCTAGACCCGGAGCGCCAGGGGCGTGATGAGGCCGTGGGCCGACTGGTCGGGCAGGCCCGTCATGACGTGCTCCGCATCGCTCAGCAGCCGACGACCACCAGCGAGCTCGCCGAGCGGTGCGTGATGTCGGTGTCCAACGCGAGCCGGCACGCTGCGGCTCTGCGTGACGCGGGGCTGCTCGTCTCGCAGCGCGACGGCCAGTGTGTCCGCCACCAGACGACGCCGCTCGGACGGGCCCTGCTGCACGGGGCCGCCTGACGGCGTACGCACGCGGACGGCGTTGCGGCGCAACGGGTTCCACGGTTTCGGAACACCGCAAGAGATGGTTCGTCCAGGGCGACCGGACCACGCTCGTACTCGAGCCGGTCATCCGGACCGGACGAGCAACGGGGAGCACAGTCATGAAGCACACGATGCGTTACGTGGGTGCGGGTCTCGTCGGATCCGCAGTGATCGCAACGGGACTCGCGGTCACGCACAGTACGGCCAATGCCGCTGACACGCTGTGTGTGGCCCACGGACAGGTCACGCCGGCGGCGCAGCGCGCCATTGACGCCGCCTGCGCGGAGTACGAGAAGAAGGTGCCCTACTCGTGGGGCGGTGGGCACGGCGGTCAGCCCGGCGCCACCACAGGGAGCGTCTACGGCGACGAGCCGCACGAGACGGGCGGCTACTACGACGACACCCACGTGATCGGGTTCGACTGCTCCGGCCTGATGCGGTGGGCCTGGTACCGCTCGACCGGTGTCGACTACGGCCCTGACGGCACGTCGTCCCAGGGCAGCGCGATGGCTCGGCACGGCTTCACCACGCTGGCCAACCCCGGCGACTCCAGCACCTACCAGCCGGGCGACACGATCATCTGGCGCGGTCACACGGCGATGTACCTCGGCGACGGCATGATCGTGCAGGCCGAGAGCGACCCGGACGACCTGACGGTCAAGCCGCTGAGCTCACAGGGTCGTACGCCGCTCGCGGTCTACCGCTACGGCGGTGACGGCGGTACGCCCCCGCCGCCTCCCGAGAAGCCCGACCCCGGCCAGGGCACGCCGATCGCGGTGTGGGCCACCGACGTGTCGGTCCGCAAGGACGCCACCAGTGCGAGCACGCAGGTCGGGACGACGGGCCCCGGCACGTACGGCTTCACCTGCGCCCGGCGTGGCGAGCGGGTCAGCGAGGGCGGCTGGTCGAACGACCTGTGGTCGTACTCGCCGAAGCTGGGCGGGTTCGTCAACAACGTGTTCATGAAGGGCGAGGCGGACTACGGGCTCCCGACGTGCGGTGGCGACGAGCCGAAGCCGAAGCCGTCGCCCGCGGATCCGGGCAAGCCGCTGCAGATCTGGGCGACCGACGTCAACGTGCGGACGGATGCGACGTCGGCGTCGGGCAAGGTCCGCACGGTGCAGCCGATGACGGCGACGTTCACGTGCGCCAAGCGCGGGCAGGCGGTGAGCGACAGCGGGTACGCCAACGACCTGTGGTCGTACTCGCCGCAGCTGGGCGGCTATGTCAACAACGTGTTCATGAAGGGCGCGGCCGACTACGGCCTCAAGCCCTGCTGAGCCGTGACCGCCGACCCGCCGCGTGCCCGTGCCACGCGGCGGGTCGGCACGTCTAGGGTCGGGTTCATGACTGCGGTGCTCCATGTGACGGGACAGGTCCTCGTCGGTCCGGAGGAGGTGCGCGAGCAGGTCTGGGTCGTCGACGGTCGGGTGACCTACGACCCTCCGCCCGCCGGCGTCGAGGTCGAGACCGTGTCCGGATACGTCCTGCCCGGGCTCGTCGACGCGCACTGCCACGTCGGGCTGGAGTCGACCGGGGGAGTGCCGCCCGAGCGGGCCGAGGAGCACGCCGTCGCCGACCGCGAGGCCGGTGCGCTGCTGCTGCGCGACGCGGGGAGCCCGGTCGACACGCACTGGATCGACGACCGCGACGACCTGCCGCGCATCATCCGCGCCGGTCGTCACATCGCCCGCACCAAGCGCTACATCAAGAACTTCGCTCACGAGATCGAGCCCGAGGACCTCGTCGCGTACGTCCGTCAGGAGGCACGTCGCGGCGACGGCTGGGTCAAGCTCGTCGGCGACTGGATCGACCGCGAGACCGGTGACCTCGCACCGTGCTGGCCGGCCGAGGCGCTGCGGCCGGCCATCGACGCCGCGCACGCCGAGGGCGCTCGGGTGACGGCGCACTGCTTCGGTGAGCAGTCGCTGTACGACCTCGCCGAGGCCGGCATCGACTGCATCGAGCACGCGACCGGCCTGCAGACCGAGTCGGTCGAGCTGTTCGCGCAGCGGGGCATCGCGATCGTGCCGACGCTGGTCAACATCGCCAACTTCCCGAAGTTCGCCGAGGCCGGCCAGAAGAAGTTCCCCGAGTACGCCGGTCACATGCGGCGACTGCACGAGTCGCGCTACGACGTGGTGGGCGCAGCGCACGACGCGGGAGTTCAGGTGTTCTGCGGCACGGACGCCGGCGGTCAGCTGCCGCACGGCCTCGTCGCCGACGAGGTGGTCGAGCTCGGGAGGGCCGGGCTCACCCGTACGGAGGCGTTGTCGGCGGCCACCTGGGGCGCTCGTGCGTGGCTCGGGCGACCCGGCCTCGACGAAGGCGAGAGCGCCGATCTCGTTGTCTACCAGGACGATCCGCGCGAAGACCTGCGCGTCCTGAAGGACCCGGCGCACATCGTCCTGCGAGGCCGTATTGTCCAGTGATCCGCGACGGCTCGAGGCGACGGGGGCGCGCGTTCGGGTCAGCACCGTCGTCGAGTCCGACCTCGAGCCGTATCGCCGAGCGGTCGAGATGTCGCACGCGCGGCTGTCGCGCTGGAACCCCGTCGACCCCCACGACCTGGCCCGCCATCTGACCGCGCAGTCGGGTGTGCACCGCACGTTCGTCATCCACGCGCTCGCGCCGACCGGCGGGCACGACATCGTCGGCAAGGTCAACGTCACCAACATCGTGCGCGGCCGGTTCCAGAACGCCACCATCGGCTACGACGCCTACGACCCGTACGTCGGCCGCGGTCTCTTCGGCGAAGGGCTGCGCCTCGTCGTCAGCCTCGTGTTCGCACCCGAGCCGCGTGGTCTCGGCCTGCACCGCATCGACGCCAACGTGCAGCCGGGCAACGCCGAGTCGATGGGAGTCCTGCGGTCACTGGGCTTTCGGCGCGAAGGGCACGCGGTCGGACTGCTCTGGCTCGGTGGCAGCGACGGCACCACGGCCTGGCGTGACCACGAGGCCCACGCGATCACGGCCGACGAGTGGCCGGCGCTCGCCTATCAGCCGCACCGTCCGGCGCGCACCGTCATGGTCGTCAACGGCCTGCCCGGCTCGGGCAAGACCACCCTGGCGCGGGCGCTCAGCCAGGAGCTCGGGGTGCCGCTGCTGTCGAAGGACCTGATCAAGGAGGCCGTCGGCGGCCGGCTCGACGCGGCCGACCGCGAGCGCCTCGGCGGCACGGGTTCGCCGCTCGGCGCGGGTGCCCACGAGGCCCTGTGGTCGCTGCTCGAGGCGTCACCTGCCGGTGCCGTGGTCGAGTCGTGGTTCCCGGCCGACGCGGTCGAGCAGGTCCGACGCGGGCTGGAGCGTGCGGGCATGCGCGCCGAGTCAGTGCCTCAGATCTGGTGCGAGGCGCAGGGGGAGACCCAGGCGCGCCCGTACGACCTCGGTCCGGTGCTGCGCTGCGACACCAGTGCGCCGGTGTCGCAGCGCGAGGTGGTGTCGCTGGCTCTGCAGGTGCGGGGGCACATGCGCTGACCTTTGCGCTGTGGTCGAAAGGCCGTTCGTCGTCGGAGCGTGTGCCAGGTCCCCGCGTCCCAGTCGTGTCCTGATGAGAGAGCACGACCACCTACGGGGGAGAGCACCATGAACAAGAAGATCCTGCTGGGCGCTGCCGGCCTGGTCGCTGCGGCGGCTCCGGTCATCGCCGTACCAGCCATGCAGGCGGACGCCGCGCCGGCCGACGCCGTGCAGACGCTGCGCAACGGCATGAGCGCCGACTGCATCGACGACAGCGATGACGGCCTGCGGATGATGGGCTGCGAGTCCGACAACCCGCACCAGCAGTGGGAGGTGCGCGTGTGGGACGACGGCACGCGCCAGCTGCGCAACGTCGCGACCGGACGGTGCCTGGACCACAGCAATGCCTACGGGCTGCGCACGTGGACCTGCCACGACCAGGCGAGCGACATGTCGAGGTTCCAGAGCTGGTCCAAGGCCGTCACCCACGGCAACCCCGCCGACGCCGAGGCATCCGGTATCACGCTGAAGAACCAGCAGACCGGTGCCTACCTGGCGGAGGAGCCCGGCGGCTGGTTCGGGATCGGGGGAGGCGGACTGATCGGCGTCCAGGGCGACGGCGACGTCGAGCCGAACGAGGTCTGGAGCTGACCGCAGACCGATGAGGTACGCCGTGCGCGGAGTCCGCGTACGGCGTACCTCACGTCTGCGGGGCGCAGGTCAGGCGACGGTGAACGGCACCCGGCTGACCTGCTTGCCGTCGACGAGGAAGGTGCAGCTGTAGTCACCCTGCGCGATGCGACCGCCGAGCTGGCGCGCGTCGGCGCTGAGCTGGACGACGGCGATGCCGTTGGCCTGGCGTCCGGCTGCGGCCTTGCGGTCGCCGCTCGGGGTGTGCACGAGGATGTCGATCTGCTTGCCGGCCACGTCGGTGACGACCGAGCTGCAGCCGATGCTGCGCGGTGAGGTGAGCGTCGCTGCGGTGGTCGGGCAGTGGGCGATGGCCCCGGTGCGCACCATGGTCGACCCGTCACAGGCCATCGTCTGGCTCGCGAGGCCGCTCGGACCAGAGACCGGCGCCCACCCGGTCCAGGTCTTGGTGCCGGCCTTGAACTGACAGCCGTAGGTGCCGGCCGGCAGCCGCAGCCGGCCGACCCCGAAGCTCAGCAGCAACGACTGCGACGGGTCGACCCGGTCGGCGGTCGCGCCGTAGACCGGGGCACCGTTGCGCAGCAGCGACACGTCGACCTTGCCCGTCACACTGCTCGGCAGGTCGGCCGAGCAGTAGACCGTGCTCGAGGAGAACCCACGCTGCATCGCGTCGCACTCACGGCCTTGCGCATCGACCTGCTCGGCGCCGCACACGCGGACGACCTTGCTGGGGGTGCCCGGAGGCTGCTTGCTCGCCGGGCTGGACGCCGGTGCCGGGGTGCTCGCCTGTGCACTGCTGCTGCTCGTGGTGGCCGGGGGCAGCGACGTGACCGTGCCCGTCGCAGCGGCCGCCGGCGTACTGCTGTCGCTGCCGTCATCACCTGAGCACGCCGTCAGCGCGAGAAGGGCCAGGAGCAGCGTGACGAGCAGGGGCGTACGGGCAGAGCGCATGAACTTCCTCGGGGTCCAGGTGGCCGACCGGTGGCCCCGGTCGCGCGTGACACTCTCCCACGGCGCGTCGCCTCGCATGCCCGGTCTGCCCGGATGCGGGGCAGACCACAGGTCACGGTCAGCCAGTGCCCAGGTCCGACGTGTCACCATCGATGCCTGTGAGGCGGTTCATCTTCCCGGCACCCAAGCCCAGCGACATCCCTCCCGGCGTCGAGCTCATCGAGCACGCCGGGGGAGTCGCCTACATCGCGAGGGCGGCCGCACCGGATGCCACGACGGTGGTCTACCTGCACGGCAACGGCTCCGACCTCGCGACGATCCGGCCGCTCGCCGAGCTCGTCCCTGACCGCGGCCTGTCGTTCGTCGCGATCGAGTACCCGGGCTACGGCCTGCTCTCGCACCTGAGGACCACCGAGCACGCGATCTACGACCGTGTCGACGCGATGCTGCACCACCTGGCCGACGAGCACGGCGTACGCCGGCCGGTCCTGGTCGGCGAGTCGCTCGGCACCGCGGTGGCGGTCGAGATGGCCGCGCGGGGGCATGGCCGTCGGCTCGTGCTGATCTCGGCGTTCACCTCGATGCTGGCGATGTTCAGGCGTCACGTCCCGGGCTACCCCGGCGTGCTGCTGCGGGACCGGTTCGACAGCATCGCCAAGATCGGCGCCGTGCACCTGCCGACGCTGCTCGTCCACGGCGCGGACGACGCTCTCGTGCCGCCGCGCATGAGCATGCAGCTGGCCAACCTGCTGCCCGACGTACGCCGGGCGGTCGTGCCGGGCCGCGGTCACAGCAACCTGTGGGAGCCGCCGAGCCGCACCCTGACCCTGGTCACCGAGTTCGCCGAGGCCGCGGACACACAGACGGTGGTCACCGACTGAGGCGCGGACCTCGGTCGATGACCACCGTCGACAGGGTGTGTCAGGCAGCCGATCCGTTGCCGTGCGCGTCGGCCGGCACCTTCTCCGACTGACGCAGGTCGTCGGGCGTCAGTGCGCCCTTCATCCGCAGCGGACGGTCGGTGAGGTAACGGACGTAGCCGTAGTTGGTGAAGAACCCGGGCAGGTAGTCGTCCAGCGCCGACGCGGTGAGGATGTCGCGGGCGGCCTCGAAGCGCGCCACCGTCGACTCGTCCTGACCACGGGTCAGGCGCGTCATCTCCTCGTCGATCACGCGCTCGACCAGCTGACGGGTGACCTGCGGGCCCTCGGCGAGCTGCGAGCGGTGGTGCACCCACTGCCACAGCTGGGCACGCGAGATCTCGACCGTCGCGGCGTCCTCCATCAGGTGCTCGATCGCCACTGCACCCGTGCCGGCCACCCACGAGGCGAGGTAGCGCAGCGCCACCGTCACGTTGGTGCGCACACCCTGCAGGCTGATCTGCTGCTGGATGCCGTCCAGCGACACCAGGTCGCGTGCGGAGATGTCAGCGATGCGGCGCACGTCGCGCTGGCAGGTGCGGTCGCCGAGCACGGTGGCGTACGCCGTCAGGCAGGTCTCGACCACCGCAGGGTGCGCCACCCACGAGCCGTCGAAGCCCTCGGCGGCCTCGCGCTCCTTCTCGGCGCGCACCTGCGAGAGTGCACGGTGGCGGCTCTCCTCGTCCTGACGGGTCGGGTTGACCGCGGCAGGACCGCCGATCGCGTGCGCACCGCGCTTGTGGCAGGTCGCCACGAGCAGCTGGGTGTACGCCCGCATGAACGGCGTGGTCATCGTGACCTTGTCGCGGTCGGGCAGCACGAACTCGTCACCGCGCTGGGCGAAGGTGCGGATGTAGCTGAAGATGTAGTCCCAGCGGCCGGCGTTCAGGCCCGAGGCGTGGTCACGCAGCTCGTACAGGATCTCGTCCATCTCGAACGCCGCGGTGAGCGTCTCGATGAGGACCGTCGCGCGGATCGTGCCCTGCGGGATGCCGAGCAGGTCCTGCGCCATCACGAACACGTCGTTCCAGAGGCGGGCCTCCAGGTGCGACTCGATCTTGGGCAGGTAGAAGTACGGACCTGCGCCACCGTCGATGAGCGCCTGGGCGTTGTGGAAGAAGTAGAGACCGAAGTCGACCAGGCTCGCGGAGATCGGACGACCGTCGATGGCGATGTGCTTCTCGCACAGGTGCCAGGCGCGCGGACGCATGATGATCGTCGGCGGGTTGAGCTGGCCGTGCTCGGTCTGGCCGTCCTCGTCGGTGTAGTCCAGCCGGCCGCGCACGGCGTCGTGGAGGTTGACCTGACCCGAGATGACGTTGTCCCACGAGGGGGCTGTGGCGTCCTCGAGGTCGGCGAGCCACACCTGGGCGCCCGAGCGCTGGGCGTGCACGCCCATCTTGCGGGTGGCGGGGGAGACCAGCTCGCAGCGACGGTCGGTGAGGCCCGGACCGGGCGCGGCCACGGTCCAGCTCGGGTCGTTGCGGATGTTCTTGGTCTCGGGCAGGAAGTCGAGGTTCTCGCCCGCGCTGATGCGACGCGCGCGGTCGCGGCGCGCCTGCAGGAGCTCGGCGCGGCGTCCGGCGAACGCGCCGTCGAGCGCGGCGACGAAGGCCACCGCCTCAGGGGTCAGGATCTCGTCGAATCGCGGGTGCATGGTGCCGCGGATCGTGGTGGTCATGATGGTCCTCCTTCGCTGTGGTTCGTCGGTTCGTGCTGGTGGAGCCGGGTGCTGCTGATGAAACGAAAAACCTGGGCCCCCGCGGCCGGAGCCAGGTGACCGCGGGGACCCAGGTGGTTCTCGGTGGAGCGAGCTCAGATCAGAACTGAGCCGACTCCGTCGAGCCCTTGAGCGCCGTGGTGGAGCTGTTCGGGTCGATCGCGGTGGCAACGGCGTCGAAGTAGCCGGCGCCGACCTCACGCTGGTGCTTGGTCGCGGTGTAGCCGCGGTCCTCACTGGCGAACTCGCGCTCCTGCAGCTCGACGTACGCCTTCATCTGCTCACGGGCGTAGCCGTGGGCCAGGTCGAACATCGAGTAGTTGAGGGCGTGGAAGCCGGCCAGGGTGATGAACTGGAACTTGAAGCCCATCGCGCCGAGCTCATTCTGGAACTTGGCGATCGTGGCGTCGTCCAGGTGCTTCTTCCAGTTGAAGGACGGCGAGCAGTTGTACGCCAGCATCTGGTCGGGGAACTCGGACTTGACGGCCTCGGCGAACTGCTTGGCGAGCTCGAGGTCCGGCGTACCGGTCTCCATCCAGATGAGGTCGGCGTACGGCGCGTAGGCCTTCGCACGAGCGATGCAGGGCTCGATGCCGTTCTTGACCTTGTAGAAGCCCTCAGCGGTGCGCTCACCGGTGATGAACGGCTTGTCGCGGTCGTCGACGTCGGTCGTGATCAGCGTCGCGGCCTCGGCGTCGGTGCGGGCGATGATCAGCGACGGCACGTCCGAGACGTCGGCGGCCAGGCGCGCGGCGTTGAGCGTGCGCACGTGCTGCTGCGTCGGGATGAGCACCTTGCCACCGAGGTGACCGCACTTCTTCTCGGACGCGAGCTGGTCCTCCCAGTGCACACCCGAGGCGCCGGAGGCGATCATCGACTTCATGAGCTCGTAGGCGTTGAGCACGCCACCGAAGCCGGCCTCGGCGTCGGCCACGATCGGCACGACCCACTCGTCGACCGACTTCTTGCCCTCGGAGTACTCGATCTGGTCGGCGCGCAGCAGAGCGTTGTTGATGCGGCGGACGACGGCCGGCACGGAGTTGGCCGGGTAGATCGACTGGTCGGGGTAGGTCTGGCCCGAGAGGTTGGCGTCACCGGCGACCTGCCAGCCGGAGAGGTAGATGGCCTTGAGGCCGGCCTTGACCTGCTGGACGGCCTGGTTGCCGGTCAGCGCGCCGAGCGCGTTGACGTAGTCCTCGGTGTGGAGCTTGTTCCAGAGCTGCTCCGCGCCACGGCGGGCCAGGGTGAACTCCTCCTGGACGCTGCCGCGCAGCTTGACGACGTCGTCCGCGGAGTACGTGCGGTCGATGCCCTTCCAGCGCTCGTTGGTGTCCCAGTCCTTCTGGATCTCGGCGGCGGCAGTCGCGCGGGGGTCCAGGCCCTGCTCGCTCAGCTGCTCGGTCTCGTTCACGGTGGAGGTCATGGCTCCGCGTCAGTCCTTTCGCATCCGGCCGCTGGCCGGTTTGCCCTTCGGTTCACATCCGCTGAACGCCACGTCGGCGTCCTGCGATGACGTCCACTGTGGCCGACGGGTACGCGGAAGTAACGGGTCCTGCAATGTAAAAAAATGCGATTCTTTCGCTATTGTGGCGAAATGGCCACCCTTTCACGCCGAGACCGGGCAGACTCCCGTGTCATGAATCGCGCTTCTTCCGCAACCGCGCCCGTGGTGGGCCGGCTGACGCAGCCTCGGGCGGCCACCGTGCCCGATGAGAACCGCAAGCCCGCTCCCGACGCCCTGACCATCGGCCGCCGCCTGCGGCACGTGCGTCAGGAGGCCGGTCGCACTCTCGGCGAGGTCGCCGAGGTGGTCGGCATGTCGGCCTCAGCGCTGTCGTTGATCGAGAACGGCAAGCGTGAGCCGCGGCTGTCCGTGCTGACCGCGCTCGCAGATGCCCTCGGTACGCCGCTCGCCGACCTCCTGGCCACGGCGCCGCCGAGTCGCCGGGCCGCCCTGGAGATCCGGCTGGAGCGGGCGCAGCGGGCCGACTCCTACCAGCAGCTCGGGCTGCCGGCCGTCAAGATCGGTCCGCGTCTGCCGATGGAGGCGCTGGAGGCTCTCGTCGGGATGCACGAGGCGATGGCGTCGGCGCAGGCCGAGCGTGCGGCCACCCCGGAGCACGCCCGGATGGCCAACGCCGAGCTGCGCGAGCGGATGCGCGCGGCCGACAACTACTTCGGTGACATCGAGGAGGCGGCGGGCGAGCTGCTCGCCGCGATCAAGCACCCGGGCGGGCCGATCAGCCGCGCCGCCGTCGACCGGCTCGCCGGCCACCTCGGCTACAACCTCGTGCACACCTCCGACCTGCCCGGGTCGACGCGGACGGTCACCGACATGACCCACAAGCGCGTCTACCTGCCGCAGCCCGAGGCCGGGCAGCACGACTCGCGCTCGCTGGCGCTGCAGGCGATCGGTCACCTCGTCCTGGGCCATCAGGTGCCGGCCGACTACGCCGAGTTCCTGTCGCAGCGGGTCGAGATCAACTACTTCGCAGCCGCGCTGCTGATGCCCGAACGCGACGCGGTCGCCCACCTGCACGACGCCAAGCAGGCCAAGGACATCGCGATCGAGGACCTGCGCGACGCGTTCGCGGTGTCGTACGAGACAGCGGCCCACCGCTTCACCAACCTCGCGACACGGCACCTCGACATCCCGGTGCACTTCATGCGCATCTCGCGTGACGGTGTCATCTACAAGGCCTACGAGAACGACGGCGTGAGCTTCCCGCGCGACGCGCTCGGCGCCATCGAGGGGCAGCGCGTGTGCCGGCAGTGGACGGCGCGTCGGGTCTTCGAGCAGCCCGACCTCAGCCAGGCGTTCCAGGCCTACACCGACACCAGGTCGGGCACGTACTGGTGCACCGCCGTCGTCGACCGCACGGCCGACGGGCTGTTCGCGGTCAACGTGGGTGTGCCGTACCAGTCGGTGAAGTGGATGCGCGGGCGCGAGGCCACCCACCGCTCGCAGTCGCGCTGCCCCGACCCGAGCTGCTGCGCCCAGCCGCCCGCCGGCCTCGCGCAGCGCTGGGAGGGCCACGCCTGGCCGAGTGCCCGCGCCCACTCGCACCTGCTGGCCGCGATGCCGCCCGGTGTGTTCCCCGGCGTCGACGACACCGAGGTCTACGACTTCCTGGAGCGGCACGCACCGACCGGATGATCGCGGCTCAGGCACCCAATTGCTTACGTGAAGCGCTGGATAACGCCAGAGATTGACATTCCGTCAGAGGCCACGACGGTGTCGTCGCCGCTGCGCGTGTAGATTTCCTTGCCGACGTAGCTCACATTCTTCTGCGCGGGTACCCCGATCAGAATGAGGCCAAGGCCAAAGTAGTCGTGATACGAGATGCTCGATAACACGTCTTCCTTCAGAGGACTGCTCAGTTGCGAATCTTTGATCGCATTCTTCCAGCGGCTGAAGTATTTCTCTGGCGTCTCGCCAAGGTGGCTGGCCTCGCGCCGGACGCCGACAACCTTGCGACTGCCAACCGTGCGCGGATCTGTTTTGTCAAGCTTGGCGATCTGGTCGGCATCAGATGGCTTGTCTGTCACGCCGATGATGATGCTTCCGCCGCGGTCGGGTCCGTTATTTGCAATGCCGCATATGGTTCGGATGACCTTCGCGAAGACCTCGGAATTTACTTTCCGGTCTCCAGAAAGATTTAGTATTCCCTGTTTCAACTCATACTCGGGGAGTTCAATTTCCGACCGGCGAATGATTGAATCGATGTCAGTTATTGAATGATTGCTATAGACCTCGGAGAGGTTGCTGTCTGCGAGGTGATCTTGCAGAAGCCCCTTTACTGCATCGACGTTCTTCTGTCGCTCTCCGACTGTGGTCGAACCGCGCCCGGTGTCGATGCGGGTGTTGAGGTTCTTTAGCGCAGACTTGATCCCTGCGTAGTTGGCGATTCTCTTTCGTTGTCCGATCAGGACCTGATGGAAGGCGATGACAAGGGTTGCGAAGAGAGCGGGGAACGCGTTATTGGTGGGCTTAGCGAAGACGAGGTTCTTTAGCCTGGTCTGCTGGGGCCCGCTGGTTGTAACTGAGCATGAGGTTGGTGACGCCGGCTGGCAGTCGTGAGGCCGGCGGCTGATCGCCCGCGGCGGTGTGGGGGCGATGGTAGTTGTAGTGGACCTGCCACACCTGGAGCTGGTCGCGACGCTGCTGCTCGGACTCGTACGCGGCGGCGTAGAGGACCTCGTGGGTGTAGGTCTGCTGGTAGCGCTCGACCTTGCCGTTGTGCTTGGGCGTGAACGCCTTGATCCGCTGATGCTTGGCCGCGAAGGAGTGCACGGCCCGGGTGAACGCACTGGCGCGGTAGCAGGACCCGTTGTCAGTCACGATCCGGGTGAAGCGGGTGATGCCGTGCGCGGCGAAGAACACCCGGGCACGGAACAAGAACCCGATCGCGGTGACGGCCTTCTCGTCGTCGTGGGCTTCGGTGTAGGCCAGCCGGGAGAACCCGTCGAGGGCGGAGTGCAGGTAGGTGTACCCGGTGCGGGCGCCACGGGTCTTGGCCCGGTCGGCGGCCTTGGCCTGGGCCGACCCGCGACCGTGCACCCGCCACCCGCCGCCGTCGGGGATGCGCCCGACCTTCTTCACGTCCAGGTGGGTCATGTGCCCGGGGTACCGGGCAGTGATCTTTCCCGGCGCCCGCAACGGTTCCCCGTCAACGTCCAGGTGCCGCAGCCGGTTCAGTCCGTGCCGGACCAGGATCCGGCTGATCGTGCACACCGCGATCCTGACGCCCTGGGCGCTCAGCTCCAGATGGATCCGCCGCGCGGACCACTTGCGTTTGCGCAACGCGATGACCTGTTCCACCACCTGCGGCGGTGTGGCGGTCGGGGAACGGCGGGGCCGGCTGGTCCGGTCGTGCAACCCTTCGTCGCCGTGCTCACGCCACCGGGCGTACCACTTCGACAAGCACTGCCGCGAGACCGCGGCCTCCGCTGCGACGTGCGCGATCGGGCGGTGCTGGCACCGGCGCACCAGGCGACGACGTCCTTCGAACGACAGGGCGGCTTTACTGTGGGGCATAGGGCAGGTTCCTTCGGCTGACTCGACGTGATGAACGGCTTGACACCTTCATCCTGTCGCCGCAGGGACCTGCCCGCCCTTAGCTACCCGGCCGTGTCACCAACCTCATGCGCCGCAACAGCTGGTCGTGACCTTGCGGACTTCATCGATGCAGTACTTAACTTCATCCGACAGCTTTTCCTTTCCGTAGACGGTGAGGGCTGTGTCGATTCGGTCGTACTCCTGCTTGTCGCCCCCATAGATGCTGTCGAGCGCATCTTTCGACCGCTCGATGAGTTTCCCGCCGACAATGCAGGCCGCGATGTCCGCAAGGCACTGCTCGTCCATGCTGTCGCGAAGATCCGTCGACCTAAGGATTCCTTCCGTCACCCAGAAGATCTCGTCTGCGCGCACTTCGTATCCGTGCTTCGACTTCGGGAGGTCCACGCTGATGGACGGCATTTTCGAGAGGTCGAGGAAGTCCGTTGATGTGTCGCCTCGCATAGAGCAGGCGAGTTCCCTCACCATTTCTGCGAAGCTGCTCCTAACGCCCGCTTGGCGTCGCTCTTGGTCGCTCAGGCGATGACCGTACGTGTTAATGCGACCGAACACGTCATCGATATCACCTTCGGTTGATCCTCGCATGACTGATACGGCGACACTGTAGTCGAGGAGATTGCTAACTTCTGTGGATGAAACTCGCGGTCCCGAGTGTGCGGTGAATACCCCATTCTCGAGGCGCTCGTTCGCGGTCGGAAACTTCCCGATATCAAAGTAAGTTCCATCGAGGGTTGGAAAAGACGATTCGATAAAGGAAACGATGGTGTGGAGTCGCTGCAGGCCATCAATGATCTCATATCCACCCTCCTCGCGATCAGCAAGGAGGATCGCCGGAATGGGGTACTGCTTGAGGATCGAATCTATAAGGCGCTGCTTTTCCTCGAGCGTCCAGACCAGTTTTCTCTGATATCTACGGTTTACGAAAAGTTTCCCGCTGCTGAACCAGGTGTACAGCGACTGGACTGATTTGGGTTGAGAGTCGAGGTCGGCCATGAGTCACACCCTGGCAGAAGGAGCGCGTTGGACGCACGTGGAACGGCAAACGAGCTAGTGCCTCGGAGGACGCCGCACTTGAACTCACGGGTCGAAACTCAGTGTTTGATCGCCGTGGCGGCGGGTCGGACTTGACGTGGAAAGCCATGGGTGGACCTAGCAGACGCAACGTAGGAGAGCTGCTGGGGAAGCCGTCGCCGGCGCTCGCCGCTCAGGCCGGCTGACGCAGGCGGATGTCGTTGCACGCCGCGCACGTCTCTTCGGGGATCACGCCGAGCCGCATGAGGTGCCCGAACACGTAGCAGCCGGCGCAGAAGCCCAGCGCCGCCTCCAGCGTCGCGAACACCACGAGCACGCCGGTCAGGACGAGGGCGAGCGTCGTCCAGCCGAACGCCAGGCCACCGACTGCTGCGACGGTCGTGAGTGTGGCGCCGATGCCTTGAGCGAACCGCTTCGGAGGCCCGGGTGACGGCCGCGGCTCGCCGAGTCGAGGTGCCACGACCTTCATCGCAAGGGCGCCGAGCGGGCTCAGCCGCGGCCCGGTGAGCACGCGCGCGATGAACCCGTACGCCAGCGGCACCAGCAGCCAGAGCCAGCCGGTGGCCAGCACGACGGCCCCGGTGGCGGCGACGACGGCCGCCACCGTGCGCGCGGCCTTCTCGTTGACGGGGTTGGGGAATCCGAGCAGAGTCACGACCGGATCATATAACCGAACGTGATGACATCGATCACCTATCGCACGCCATCTCCTCGCCGAGTGCGCATGTCGTGCTGGTTGAGCAGGCCTCCAACCAGCACGACATGCGCACTCGGCCGGGCAGGTCGGCCGCCCTGAGCCGCCGATTCGCCCGGGATGGCGCGCTCTGGCACACTGGACGGCGTACCCGTGCGCCTCGAGCCCTCTACCTCGCGGACGCACGTCTACCCCCGAGCTGCGGCTCCCCGTGTGTTCCCCACCCGGTCTCGCCGTGCCTCATCTGACACAGAAACAGGAGACACCACACGTGTCCGTCAAGATTCGTCTGAAGCGCCTCGGCAAGATCCGCACCCCGCAGTACCGCGTCGTCGTCATGGACGCGCGTACCAAGCGTGACGGTCGCGCCATCGAGGAGATCGGCAAGTACCACCCCAAGGAGGAGCCGAGCCTCATCGAGATCGACTCCGAGCGCGCTCAGTACTGGCTCGGTGTCGGCGCGCAGCCGACCGAGCAGGTCGCCGCGCTGCTGAAGGTCACCGGTGACTGGCAGAAGTTCAAGGGCGAGGCCGGCGCCGAGGGCACCCTCAAGACCGCCGCCCCCAAGGCCGACAAGAAGGCTCTGTACGAGGCCGCGCTGGCCGCGTCGCAGAACGCCGGTGACGACCAGGGCAAGGGCTCGGCCACCACCGCGCGCAAGAAGGCCGAGAAGAAGGCCGACGCCCCCGCCGAGGAGAAGGCTGCTGAGGCCGACAAGCCGGCCGAGGCCGCTGCTGTTGCCGACACCGCTGCCGCTGACGGTGGCTTCGGTGCCGACTCCGCTGCTCCCACCGCTGACGGCTCGGCCCCCGAGGGCTTCACCGTCAAGGGCAACAAGGACTCGATGAAGTACCACGTCGCGGGTTCGCGCTGGTACGACGCGACCGAGGCCGAGGTCTGGTTCACGACCGCTGAGGCCGCTGCGGCCGCGGGCTTCGAGCCGGCCGGCGGCGAGGCCGCTCAGAAGGTCGAGGCCTGATCCGTGCTCGAGGAGGCCCTGGAGCATCTGGTCAAGGGCATCGTCGACCACGACGGCGACGTGCAGGTCCGTCACAAGGACAACCGTCGCGGTGAGCTGCTCGAGGTCCGGGTCCACCCCGACGACCTCGGCCGCGTGATCGGTCGCTCCGGTCGCACCGCATCGGCCCTGCGTACGGTCGTGTCCGCCCTCGCGGGTGGCAAGAACGTCCGTGTCGACATCGTCGACACCGACCGCCTGCGCTGAGCCCGTCCGCCCCTGCGGGCGGTCACCTGCAGCACACGAGAGGTACGCCGGGAGCCTGGCTCCCGGCGTACCTCTCGTGCATTTCTCCGGTCGCCGACGGCCGGTACGACACCTGAGAGGATGCGCCCATGGACGACGTGGTGGTGGCGCGGATCGGCAAACCGCACGGGCTCAAGGGCGAGGTGACCGTGCAGGTCCACACCGACTCGCCGGCTGAGCGCTTCGTCAAGGGTGCGGTGTTCGCCACCGACCCGGCCTCGACGGGGCCGCTGACGCTGCGAACAGCCAGGCTGCACAACGGTATTCAGCTGCTGGCCTTCGATGAGGCGCCGGACCGCACGGCCGCCGAGGCGCTGCGTGGCACTCGTCTGCTCGCGCAGCCCGACGCCGAGGACGATGACGACGACGCCTGGTACGAGGACGACCTCATCGGCCTGGCCGTCGTCGACACCCACGGTGGTGCGGTCGGTGAGGTGGTCGCTCTGCACCCGCGTCCGGTGCAGGACCTGCTCGAGATCAGCAAGACCGGTGGCGGCACCGCCTACGTCCCGTTCGTCGAGGAGATCGTCCCCGAGGTCGACGTCGACGCGGGCCGTGTGGTCATCGACCCGCCTCCGGGCCTGCTCAACCTGGACGACTGATGCGCCTCGACGTCGTCTCGATCTTCCCCGACTACCTCGCGCCGCTCGACCTGTCCCTCATCGGCAAGGCTCGGCGCGACGGCCTGCTCGACCTGCACGTGCACGACCTGCGCGACTTCACCCACGACCGGCATCGCACCGTCGACGACACACCGTACGGCGGTGGGGCCGGCATGGTCATGAAGCCCGAGCCGTGGGGTGAAGCGCTGGATCATGTTGCAGCACAAGCAGATTCGCGACCCACGCTGATCGTGCCCGGGCCCGGGGGCACCCCGTTCACGCAGGCCATGGCGCGAGAGCTCGCCGAGCGCGACTGGCTCGTCTTCGCCTGCGGGCGCTACGAAGGCATCGACGAGCGGGTGTACGACCACGCCCGGTCCGCGTACGACGTCCGGGTGGTGTCGCTCGGCGACTACGTCCTCAACGGCGGAGAGGTCGCCGTGCTGACCATCGTCGAGGCCGTCGCCCGGCTGCTGCCCGGGGTCATCGGCAACGCTGCGTCACTCGTCGAGGAGTCGCACGAGGACGGTCTGCTGGAGTACCCCGTCTACACCAAACCTGCGGTCTGGGACGGCCGCGCCGTGCCCGAGGTGCTGCTGTCCGGTGACCACGGTCGCATCGCCGCCTGGCGACATCAGCAGCGGCTCGAGCGGACGGCCGCCCGTCGTCCCGACCTGCTGCACGCCTCGGCCTCGGTGGCGGCCGGTGACCTGGACGCTGCCGCGCTCGCGCCCGCGACTCCCGGCGACGTCGGCGAGCTGCTGACCCTGACACACGCGTGCTGGCTGAAGGAGGGGATCGCCAACGACACGCTGCAGATCCCTGCCCAGCACGAGACGGTCGCGTCACTGACGGCCTCACTCGGTGACTGGCAGACCTACGTGCTGCGCGCCGGTGGTCGGCTGGTCGGCTCCGTGCGGGGACAGCTCGACGGCGACGTCTGGCACATCGGCCGCCTCATGGTGGCCCCCGATCTGCAGGGCCGGGGCCTCGGCCGCTGGCTGCTGGAGCACATCGAGGCCCTTGCGCCGACGGCCGCGACGTCGTACTCGCTGTTCACCGGCGCCGGCAGCGAGGCCAACCTGCGGATGTACAAGAAGGCCGGCTACCGCGCGCTCCCGACCAGCCCGCACCCGGGGACGGTCGCCCTCAGCAGGCGTCGGCGGGTGTGACGCCTCGATTTCGCCGCAGCGCCTGGCTCTGGCAGACTTGACCCTCGCGTCGCGTACCGGTTCGACCCCCGCCGCAGGGGGAGTGGCCCGTCCGGGTCATGAGGTCGACACACCACACGACGACGCACCACCCTCAACTCGAGACGGTGGCGGCCTGCGGCGCCCCAAGGAAGAAGCACGCGATGAAGAAGTTCGACGCGCTCGACGCGGCCAGCCTGCGCGAGGACATCCCGGCGTTCCGCGCCGGTGACACCCTCAACGTCCACGTCAAGGTCATCGAGGGCAGCCGCTCCCGTGTCCAGGTCTTCAAGGGCGTCGTGATCCGTCGTCACGGCTCCGGCATCGGTGAGACCTTCACGGTCCGCAAGGTGTCGTTCGGTGTCGGCGTGGAGCGTACGTTCCCGCTGCACACCCCGGTCATCGACAAGATCGAGGTCGTCACCCGCGGTGACGTCCGCCGCGCCAAGCTGTACTACCTGCGCGACCTGCGCGGTAAGGCCGCCAAGATCAAGGAGAAGCGCGAGACGCCGGCCGCCAAGGCCTGAGCCTCCCGCGTGCTCTCAGCATCGGCGGCTAGTCTCGCCGCACGATGACCGAGCACCTCGCGTCCCAGCACGCATCCGACGATGGCGTGGACTCCCCGGAGGCCACGCCATCGTCGCGTGTCCGGCGCCGTTGGCCGGTGCTCCTCCTCGCGTTCCTCGCGGTCGTCACGCTCACCCGCGGCCTGCTGGTCGAGACGTTCTCGGTGCCGTCGGCGTCGATGAGCCCGACCCTGCGTACCGGTGACCGGATCGTCGTCTGGAAGCCCGCAGCCGATGACATCCGCCGCGGCGATGTCGTGGTGTTCGACGGGACGGGCACGTTCGGCCCTCGTCGTGACGCCTCCGAGGCGAGCGGGCTCTCGTCGATGGTCCGTTCGGTCGGCAACGCGTTCGGGTTCCGCAGCGGACAGTCCGACTACGTCAAGCGGGTCATCGGCGTCGGCGGTGACCGAGTGCGCATGGACGACCAGGGCCAGGTGTTCGTCAACGGCACCCGCCTGGACGAGCCGTACGCCGACACGCAGGCCGCCGGGCCGGCGTTCGACATCGAGGTGCCGGCCGGACGGCTGTGGGTGATGGGTGACCACCGCGGTGACTCCGACGACTCCCGGTCCCACCTGGGCGACCCGGGCGGCGGAACCGTCGAGGCCGATGCGGTCGTCGGCAAGGTGGTGGGGCGATACTGGCCGCTGACCGATCTCGGGGGCCTGCCCTCGCGACCTGCACACGACCGGGCTGGGGCGACGCATGACTGACGGCAATCGGCCGGGCGGGGGCGCTGCCCGCCTGCGTCGTCTCCCGCCGCCCTCCGAGGCGCCACCTGCTCCTGCGCCGTCAGCCGAGCCCACGTCACCCGCCCCGTCCGCGACGCCGCCTGAGACTGCTCGGCGGACGTCGGTCGAGCTGCCATGCGCACGGCGGGCCGCCGACGAGGCGCCCCGCACTCCCGTCACGCCCGTGACGGCGTCCGGTGAGGACGACGTCACCGAGACGGTCGAGATCCGTCGTCACGAGCCCGTGCGCGACGACGTGACCCGCCCGATCCCGCGGTGGGACCCCGTCCACGACAACGCCACCGTCGAGATCTCGCGCGGAGACGCACTCGGCATCGACGTCACTCCGGCGACCGACGAGGCGCACCCGTTGCCCGCCGCGCGCCGCGCCCCCGTGGCTCCGGTGCCCGATCGGGACGCGGCGGCTGCGCCGGTCGCAGGCGGCACCGGCGGTGCGGCACCGCCCGCTGACGGGCCCGCAGTCGGCGTACCCAGCGGTGGACCGGACGACACCGACGACGACCCTGCGGAGGAGCCCGAGCCCGAGAAGCCCCGCCACGGGCGGGCCTTCCTGCTGGCCCGTGAGCTGCTGATCGTGGCGGCGATCGCCATGACGCTCTCGCTCGTCGTCAAGACGTTCTTGATGCAGCCGTTCTGGATCCCCTCGGGGTCGATGAACAGCACGCTGATCCGCGGCGACCGCGTGGTGGTCAGCAAGCTCACACCAGGGCCGTTCGACCTCAAGCGTGGCGACGTCGTGGTCTTCAAGGATCCCGACCACTGGCTCGAGGAGGACCCGCCCGAGCCGGGCCCGCTGCTGCGCGGTCTGGAGTTCGTCGGTCTCTACCCGGCCGGTGACAACCACCTCATCAAGCGGGTCATCGGCCTGCCCGGCGATCACGTCGTCTGCTGCGACAAGCAGAAGCGTCTGACCGTCAACGGCCAGGCGATCGACGAGCCCTACGTGTTCGAGGGTGATCCGCCGAGTGAGGCGCGGTTCGACATCCGGGTCCCCGAGGGACGGGTCTGGGTGATGGGCGACCACCGCTCGGACTCCAGCGACTCCCGGTTCCACGACGACGGCACGGGCGCGACGGGCTCGGTGCCGGTCAAGGACATCACCGGGCGCGCCGTGTCGATCGTCTGGCCACTTGGCAGGATGGAATGGCTCAGCGACTACCCGACCACGTTCGACAAGGTGCCCACTCCGTGACAGATGACGCCACCGGTCGCCCGACCGATCCCGAGCTCGCATCAGACGAGTCCGCGGCCGACGACCCCACTCCCGCCTCCCGGGCCGAGCGACGGGCCGCTGACGCCGGCGCTGAGCCCGGGTCGCCGTCCTCGGAGCGTTCCGCCGCCCCCGGCGGCGCGAGCAGCGACACCGACGGCACGGGTGCGACCTCGCAGGACGAGGACCGCCCGACCCTCATGCACCGGCTGCGCGAGTACGCCGTCGTCGCGGCGATCGCGGTGGCGCTGGCGTTCCTGGTCAAGACCTTCCTGGTCCAGCCGTTCTGGATCCCGTCGGAGTCGATGGAGGACACCCTCATCACCGGCGACCGGATCATCGTCAACAAGCTCCCCGGCAGCACCGGCGACCTCAAGCGCGGTGACGTCGTGGTCTTCGAGGACCCCGACCACTGGCTCGGTCCCGAGCCGGTCGAGAACGGCTTCAGCGGTGCGGTCAAGAAGGGGCTGCAGTTCGTCGGTCTCTATCCCGCGGGCGACCAGCACCTGGTCAAGCGCATCATCGGTCTGCCCGGCGACCGCGTCGTCTGCTGCGACCAGGGCGGCCGCCTCACGGTCAACGGCGTGCCCGTCACCGAGCCCTACGTCCGTGCCGGCCAGAAGCCGAGCAACGAACGTTTCGACATCACGGTCCCGGCTGGCAGGCTGTGGCTGATGGGCGACAACCGCGCCTTCTCCTTCGACTCCCGCGGCCACGACCAGGGCAGCGGCGGCCAGAAGGGCTCGGTGCCCGAGGCCAACGTCACCGGCAAGGCGGTCGCGGTCGTGTGGCCGCTGGGCCGCTTCGGTGGGGTGAAGTCCGAGCACGAGGTCTTCGCGAAGGTGCCTGCGCCGTGACGAGCCGCCGACCCAGCCTGCGTGTCGAACGATCCCTGCAGCGTGAGGGGCATCGGGTCCTCGCCGGGATGGACGAGGTCGGACGCGGTGCCCTCGCCGGCCCGGTCTCGGTGGGCGTGGTCGTCATCGACGAGGCGACCCGGACCGTCCCGCAGGGCGTCAAGGACTCCAAGCTGCTGAGCCAGCCGGCCCGTGAGCGGATGGTGCCCAAGGTGCAGCGGTGGGCCGTGGACCATGCGGTCGGCCACGCGTCGGCGGCCGAGATCGACGAGCTCGGCATCATGGCCTGCCTGCGACTGGCCGGCACACGCGCACTCACCCAGCTCACCGTCGTACCGGACCTGGTCATCCTCGACGGCAACCACGACTGGTTGACCGACCCGGCGCGTGAGGGGCTGCTCGGCCTCGTCGGTGACGCGCCGGCGACGCCGCCGGTGATGACGATGATCAAGGCCGACATGAAGTGCTCGTCGGTGGCCGCCGCCAGCGTGCTCGCCAAGGTCGAGCGCGACACGATGATCACGGCGTACGGCGAGAGGTACCCGGTGTACGGCTGGGCCGGCAACAAGGGTTACTCGGCACCCGACCACCTGGCGGCGCTGGACGAGCACGGCACGTGCGAGTATCACCGGCGCTCCTGGAAACGGTTCGTGCAGCCCGTCGGTCCGACCGTGCCGGACGGTGCACAAGACGCGACGATGATGGTCGAAGTGGTGGAGGAGCTCGCATGAGTGCCGAGGACCTGGAGAAGTACGAGACCGAGCAGGAGCTGCAGCTCTACCGCGAGTACCGCGATGTGGTCGGCCTGTTCACGCACGTCGTCGAGACCGAGCGGCGGTTCTACCTGTGCAACGAGGTCGACCTGCAGGTGCGCAGCGATGGCGGTGAGGTCTACTTCGACGTCCGGATGACCGACGCGTGGGTGTGGGACGTCTACCGCCCGGCGCGCTTCGTCAAGAAGGTCCGCGTGATCACGTTCAAGGACGTCAACATCGAGGACATCACCAAGTCCGACCTGGAGTTCCCCAAGGGCGAGACCTTCCCACGCTGACGGGCGGGTTCATCCACATCCCCGCCTCCGGCGCCGGTTCCTGCACAGACGCGCGACCGCCTGTGGCCGCGCCGGTACGGCCCGGGCCACCCTCCTCCCAGGAGGTGGTCCGATGGCGACCCAGACGGGTTCGGGCGCGGCACGACAAGCAGTGGGCCGGTACGGCGAGCAGGTGGCGGTGCGGTTCCTGCAGGACAAGGGCCTGAGGGTCCTCGAGCGCAACTGGCGCTGCGCCGCCGGTGAGATCGACATCGTCGCGTACGACGAGCGCGAACGTTGTGTGGTGATCGTCGAGGTCAAGACACGACGGTCCTCACAGTTCGGGGGTCCGCTCGCCGCAGTGACGTGGGCGAAGGCGTCGCGGCTGCGTCGGCTCGCGGCGGCCTGGCTGCATGAGCACGAGACGCACGCGGACGCCGTACGCGTCGACGTGATCGGCATCGAGCGGCCGCGCAGCGGACCGGCGCGGGTCACCCACGTCGAGGACGTGACGGCATGACCTTGGGACGAACGCGGGCGGTCGCGGTGACCGGGATCGAGGGCCGGGTCGTCGCCGTCGAGGCCGACGTCTCGAGCGGCCTGCCCACCTTCACCGTCAGCGGGTTGCCGGATGCCTCGTGCGCCCAGTCACCGGACAGAGTTCGTGCCGCACTCGGCAACTGCAACCTGCCGCTGCCCAAGCAGCGCATCACCGTCAACCTGTCGCCGGCCTCGTTGCCCAAGCAGGGGGCCGGGTTCGACCTCGCCATCGCCATCGCGACGCTGACCGCGGGCGGCACGGTCCCGCCCGACGTCGTGGCGGAGGTCGTCCACATCGGTGAGCTCGGGCTGGACGGCGCCGTGCGCCCTGTGCCCGGCGTTCTGCCCGCCGTGCTCGCAGCCGCGGACGCCGGTGTCCGCACCGTTGCGGTCGCAGCAGCCAACGCGGCCGAGGCGGCGCTGGTCGACGGTGTCGAGGTGATCGCCGTCCGGCGCCTGGACGAGCTGGTCCACCGCTACGTCACGATCGCGCGTGGCGGCGTGCTGTCCGAGGACGAACCGGTCACCCCGCTCCCGCCCGACGAGGGCACGCAGCCCGACCTCGCGGATGTCGCGGGTCAGCCGGAGGCGCGCTTCGCACTGGAGGTCGCGGCGGCCGGAGGTCACCACATGTCGATGCTCGGACCACCAGGCGCGGGCAAGACGATGATCGCCGAGAGGCTGCCTGGACTGCTGCCTGGGCTCAGGCGGTCCGAGGCGCTGGAGGTCACAGCGGTTCACTCGGTCCTCGGTGTGCTCAGCGACTCGGTGCTCGTGCAGCGCCCGCCGTTCGTCGCGCCGCACCACGGTGCGTCGATGGCGGCCATCATCGGTGGCGGCTCGGGTCGAGTGCGTCCCGGGGCGGTCTCTCGAGCCAGCAGCGGAGTGCTGTTCCTGGACGAGGCGCCGGAGTTTCGTCGTGACGTGCTCGACGCGTTGCGGCAGCCGCTCGAGGCCGGCCGTGTGAGCATCGCCCGCGCCGACCGCAACGTCAGCTATCCCGCGCGCTTCCAGCTCGTGCTCGCCGCCAACCCGTGCCCGTGCGGCAAGGCGTTCGGCAAAGGCGCCGACTGCACGTGCTCACCCTTGCGGCGGCGCACCTACCTCGCCCGCCTGTCCGGCCCGCTGATGGACCGGGTCGACCTGCACCTCACGGTTCACCCCGTCACCAAGGCGGCGCTGCGCGCCGGTCCAGGGGAGCCGTCCGCGTCGGTCGCGGCCCGGGTGGTCGAGGCACGACAACGTCAGGAGGACCGATGGCGCGGACGGCCGTGGCGGCTCAACAGCCAGGTGCCCGGTCCGGTACTGCGTTCGGGGGAGTGGAGGCTCCCTGCGCCCACGACCAGGCTGATCGACTCCGCTCTCGAGAGCGGTGCGCTCACGTTGCGGGGCTACGACCGGGTCCTGAGGTTGGCGTGGACGTTGAGTGATCTCGACGAGAGTGCCCGCCCCGGACCACAGCAGCTCATGCAGGCGCTGGGGCTGCGCGCGCCGGCGCTGGAGGCGGCATGAACGCCGACACCGCCGCACAGATCGCGGCTGACCCTGACAAGGTCGCCCGCCTCACCTGGGCTCGGCTCGTCGAGCCGGCTGATGACCAGGCTGCGCCCCTGCTCGCGGAGCACGGGCACGTCGAGGCGCTCACTCGCCTGCGCGCCGGAGCCGACCGGATCGGTCGGGCGGCCACGGGACGGCTGGACGAGTTCGACCTTCAGCGCGAGCTGCGTGCCACTCGGCTCGCCGGTGCGCGACTGGTCTTCCCCGGCGATGACGAGTGGCCGGCCGGGCTGGACGACCTCGCTCGGCCACCGCACTGTCTGTGGGTACGCGGACGGGCGCACCTGGCCGACGCGACCCGTCGCAGCGCCGCGGTCGTCGGCGCGCGCAACGCCTCCGCGTACGGCACCCGCGTCGCTGCCGACATCGCCTCCGGCCTGGTCGAACGACGCTTCACGGTGGTGTCGGGCGCGGCGTTCGGGATCGACGCCGCCGCGCACCGGGGAGCGCTCGCCGCCGAGGGCATCACGATCGCGGCGCTGGCCTGTGGGGTGGACAGGGCCTATCCGGCCATCCATGCCCGGCTGCTCGACCAGATCCTCCTGTGCGGAGCGGTCATCAGTGAGGTGCCGCCGGGCGCGGCGCCGATCCGCACCCGATTTCTCGCGCGCAACCGCCTCATCGCCGCCATGGCACTCGGGACAGTTGTGGTCGAGGCGGGTCTGCGGTCGGGGTCGCTCAACACCGCCAACCACGCCCTCGAGTGCGAGCGACCGGTCGGCGCCGTCCCCGGGCCCGTCACCTCGATGGCCAGCGCCGGCACGCACCAGCTGGTGCGTGACCACCGGGCCGAGCTCGTGACCGATGCCGCAGAGGTCGCAGAGCTCCTCGGCGTGATCGGCGAGGACCTCGCTCCGGTGCGGCGAGGCGAGCACCGTCCCGAGGACGACCTCGAAGGTCCGGCCCGCCGTCTGTGGGAGCACTTGCCCACCGTGCGACCTGGGACCGTCGACCGCCTCGCCCACACCTCCGGCCTCACGGCCCCTGAGGTGATGGCGGCGCTCGGTGAGCTCAACCTGCGGGGGATGGCTGAGCGCTGGTCAGGCGGTTGGCGCAAGGTCGCACCGGACACGCCGTGACGACGGGCGGAGCTGCGTCCCGGCACGCCGACTACGGTCTCGACCATGGACCCGACCACTCTGCGCGACTTCGAGCGCCACCTGCGCTCCGAGCGCGGTCGGTCCGACCACACCGTGCGTGCCTACCTCGGAGACGTGCGCGCGCTGGCCGACTTCCTGCAGGAGCGGGACGTGACGAGCTGGCGGCAGGTCGGGCTTCTCGACCTGCGTTCCTGGTTGGCCGAGATGGACGCCGCAGGTGCCGCACGTTCGACGATCGCGCGTCGCAGTGCGACGGTGCGGACGTTCTTCGCCTGGGCGACCCGCACCGGGCTCACCGACCAGGACCCGGCGCTGCGGCTGGTGGCCCCTCGGCGTTCGCGCACGCTGCCAGGAGTGCTCAAGCAGCAGGAGGCCGTCCAGCTGCTCGACGTCGCGGCGGTGGCCGCCGACGACGAGGACCCCGTGCGTACTCGCGACGTCGCGATGCTCGAGCTGCTCTACGCCTCCGGTATCCGGGTGAGCGAGCTGACCGGCCTCGACATCGACGACGCCGACCTGACCGAGCGACTGGTTCGGGTGATCGGTAAGGGCGACAAGGAGCGGACGGTGCCGTTCGGCGTTCCTGCCGCTGCGGCGCTCGAGCGCTGGCTCGCGCGACGTCCGGCGCTCGTGACCGAGGCGAGCGGGCCCGCGCTGTTCCTCGGCCGCCGCGGTCGCCGCGTCGACGCCCGCCAGGTGCGTGAGGTGGTGCACCGGCTGCTCGCTCATGTGGCCGACGCCCCCGACCTCGGCCCTCACGGGCTGCGACACAGCGCTGCGACACATCTGCTGGAGGGCGGTGCCGACCTGCGCCAGGTCCAGGAGATCCTCGGTCACGCGAGTTTGGCGACGACCCAGATCTACACGCACGTGTCGGCCGACCGGCTCAGAAGATCGTTCCGGCAGGCCCACCCGAGGGCGTGAGTTCCTCTAGGGTTGCGCGGTGTGAATGACGCCTGGAGCCCCGAGCAGGGTGCTGGGGCGTCTTCGGAGCCCGGAGTCCGCATCTTCCCGGCTCCCGGCGAGCAGACCGTCGCCCAGGGGCTCACCCCGGTCCTCCTCCGACCCGTGGCTCGGCCACACACGCCTCTCCTGGACACCGGGCTGCTGCTCGGTGGGCCGTGGCAACCACCGTCGGGGCTCGCCCGCCCTCTCGGCACGCGCCCGACCGTTCCGGTCACCGACCGCGCTCGCAGCGTCGCCGGTCCGCAGGCCGACGCGCTGCGGCGGGCGACGCGTGCCATCGACGCGATCCAGCACACCGCACAGCCGGTGGAGACCAGGCCGATCGAGCGGCCGACCTCCGGCGCGGTCGTCGAACCGTCGCCAGGCGGGTCCTCGTCCTACCGCTGGTTCGCCGCGGCAGAGCGGGACGATCCAGTCGCGCCGTACGCCGGCCCGGCGAGCGAGGTCCGGCCGGCACCACCGACCACGACCTCGTCGCACGCGACTGTCGGGACCGACAGCCCCGAGACCCCGTGGAGCGTCTATCGCGAACCAGCAAGCCGTGCCGCTGCGCCGGCCGTCGACGACGATCCTCCGACCAGCGTTCTGCGCACGTCTTCACCCGCCGGCTCGTCGGTACGTGCGCGAGTCCGGCCGCTGTCGGCGTCCTCGGACTCCGCGCCGTTGCCGCGTCGAGCGAGTGCGACCCGGTGGTCTCCTGACCTCGCGGCGCGACCGGACTCGGTGCCGGACGTGCGCGACCCCGAGCCCGTCGGCCCGGCCGGCGCCGACTCCCGGCTGTCGCCCAGCGTCGCCGAGCAGGACCAGCCGGAGGACGACCAGCCCGGCCCGAACGTGCCCCTGGTGGACGTACAGCCCGCGCGTGGCTCGTCTCCGGCGTCCGCGTTCGCGCGTCCGTCGAAGGTCACGGCGGCCGCGACGAGCATGCCGATGCCGATCCTCGGCAGCAACAGCATCAGGGCCCCGTGGGGATCTCTCCCGACGTTGACGCGACTTGTCGACGTGGACGAGGGCGAGGAGCAGACACGTCTGGTGCCGGTCGGCCACGCGGGCGCAGCTGACGACCGGTCACCCCGGCTCCGGCCCGCACCGCGAGCTGACGCCGTGACCGAGCAGCCGACCCCGACGACTCCTGTCCCCGCGGCGCCGGCCTGGGACGAGGAGGACTCGACCCAGATCTACACACCGCGTCGTACGACGTCGCCGTCGTCGCGACTCACTGCGCTCTCCTCGACCGAACCGGTGAGCTCCGGAGCGGTCTCGGCTCGCACCCGGGAGGCGGGTGAGGAGACGACGGGGGCGACTGCGTACGCCGGAGCCGCCGCCGGCACGCCGCTCCAGGCTCGTGACCCCTCTCATGGCGATGGCTTCGTCGACGACGACCGCCCCTACGACGCGCGCGACGACTTCACCCGTCCGGGTCTGGGCCGGGGTCTGCTCGCGGGGGCCCTCGTCCTGACCGTCGCCGGCGTGGGTGGCTACGTGGTCCACCAGGGTCTGCGCAACCCGCAGCAGACTGCGCCGAGGCAGATGCGCCCGAACGCGGCCTCGCCGTCGACCGCTGCAGCCGCGGGTCTGGCACCGGTCCTCGTGCCCGGCAGCGACACCCCGGCGTCGGGCCGGGTGGTGACCTACTCGCTCGAGATCGATCGTGCGGCTGGTGCTGAGCAGGCCGAGATCGCACGCAAGGTCGGCGAGGTCCTGCGTGACCGCAGAGGCTGGCAGGGCTTGGGTGAGGTGCAGTTCCGCCAGGTGACGCCTGCGCAGATCGCCTCCGGCGCCAAGGCGACCGTGCGCATCCTGATCGGGAGCCCGAGTGCACTGCAGCGGCAGTGCGGCCCGGCCCGCTCCAACGGTGAGTACTCCTGTGGACGCGACGGCCTGGCCGTGGTGAGCCTCGAACGCTGGCAGAGTGCCCCGGACTCCTACGGAGGCGATCTCGATGGCTTCAGGACCTACCTGGTCAACCACGAGATCGGCCACGTGCTGGGGCGTCCTCACGCGTCGTGCGCGGGCCCTGGACTGTACGCACCGGTGATGATGCTGCAGACCGAGGACATGGCCGGGTGCAAGGCATGGCCCTGGCCCGTCGAGGCCGACGGCTAGGTCAGGCCATCGGGAGCAGCACCGGACGACGAGCTCCCAGCAGCAGCAACGGATCTCGGTACGCCCTGGGTCCGGTCAGCAGTCCCCAGTGCAGACACGTACGCGGAGCACAGTGGCTTGCGTCGCTCGCCTCGAGCGTGCCGATCGTCGTCCCCGCCGCCACGGTCGAGCCGACCTGGACGCGTGACGACAGCGGCTCGTACGTCGTGCGCCAGCCGTTGGCGTGCTCGACCGAGACCGTGCCGCGGCCGGCGATGACGCCGGAGAACACGACAGTGCCCGCTCCCGCCGAGCGCACGGACTGGCCCGGCGTGCCGAGCAGGTCGGCGCCACGGTGGCCGGCCGACCAGGGCTGCGGCGGAGGTTCGAAGGGGCGTACGACGGCCGGTGTCGGCTCGAGCGGCCACACGTAGCCGTGCGCGGGTGCGGGGCGGTCAGGCGCGCCGAGCGCCGCCGCGGCGACGGTGAGCAGGGCGGACCAGCCAGTGACGTCCATGAACGGTGAGCCTGACCTGCGGTCGGCGACCGGGCCAGCGGCGCGGATCAGGCTGTGGAGGATGCGGCCGGATGAGCCGACCTGTGGACAGCGACACGAGCAGCGATGACGGGCAGCGTCCCACGCTTGCGCGCGCCGCGTTCCTAGACTCCGCGACATGACCAGCAGGCCGTCGCAGCCGCGCCCGTCGGGCCGCCCGGTCACCGGCGACCCCGGCGTCAAGGTGCGCCGTGCGATCGCGGCCGTCGCGGTCCTTCTGGCGGTCGGCAGCTCGGTGCTCGGGCTGCTGCATGACGACAGCGCCGCGGCGATCACGCCTCCGAAAGCGTCACTGACCCGCACGAGCGCGACGCCCCCGGCCGGCTCCACGTCCGCGTCGAGCACATCGCCCAGCGCCCGCCCCACGTCCGCGAGCAGCGCGAGCGCCGGCGCGTCGACCTCGTCGGTGCCGGACCGTGGTGACGGCACCCTCAAGCCGGTCCTCGTGCCGGGGGCGGACTCCACCGGTGCCGGACGCCAGGTCACCTACGCGCTCGAGGTCGAGGGCGGACTGTCCATCGACACCGGTGAGGTCGGCGCGACGGTCGGTCGGGTCCTGCGCGACCCGCGAGGGTGGCAGCGACAGGACAAGATCCGGTTCGTGCAGGTGACACCACAGCAGCGGGCGAGTGGCGTACGGCCCGATGTCGTCATCTCCCTCGTGAGCCCCGACAAGGTCGACCAGATGTGCGCGCCGCTCGACACCGGCGGTCTGTGGTCGTGCGCCAACAAGGACCACGCCGTGCTCAGCTACCGCCGCTGGGTCGAGGCCACCCCGTCGTACCAGGGCCGGGTCGAGCCGTACCGGACGTACCAGATCAACCACGAGGTCGGGCACGAGCTGGGCCACCCCCACGCGCAGTGCCCCGGCGCGGGCCAGGTCGCGCCGGTGATGCTGCAGCAGTCGATGGGCCTCGGCGGCTGCAAGGCCAACGCCTTCCCGACCGTCTCGAAGGGCTGAGTCAGCTCGCGAGGGTGCGCAGCCGGCGTACGGCCTCGTGCAGCACGTCGTCCTTCTTGCAGAACGCGAACCGCACCAGCGTCCGTGCTGCCTCGGCATCGTCGTGGAACACCGACACCGGGACGCCGACCACACCGGCGCGCTCAGGCAGCTGCCAGCAGAGGTCGACCGCGTCGCTCACGCCGTACTTGTCCATCAGCCCTGCGGCGTCGGCGATGACGAAGTACGTGCCCGCGGGCGTGCTGACATCGAGCCCCGCGTCACGCAGACCACGGACGAGCAGGTCGCGCTTGCCCTGCAGCGATGCCGCGAACCCGTCGAAGTAGTCGTCGTCGAGCCCGAGCCCGACGGCGATCGCCGGCTGAAACGGGCCGCTGCCGACGTAGGTCAGGAACTGCTTGACGGTGCGGCAGGCGCTCACCAGCTCGGCGGGGCCGGTCAGCCAGCCGACCTTCCAGCCCGTGGTCGCGAACGTCTTGCCACCGGAGCTGATCGTGATGGTGCGCTCGGCCATGCCGGGCAGCGTCGCGACGGGGACGTGCTGCGCGCCGTCGAAGGTCAGGTGCTCGTACACCTCATCGGTGACGACGTACGCGTCGTGCTGGCGGGCGAGCTCACAGATCAGCTCCAGCTCGGCGCGGGTGAACACCTTGCCGGTCGGGTTGTGCGGCGTGTTGAGCAGGACGAGCCGGGTGCGTGAGGAGAACGCCGCACGCAGCGACTCCTCGTCGACCGCGAAGTCGGGGAAGCGCAGCACGCTGGTACGCCGGGTGGCGCCGGCGAGGGCGATCGTCGCGGCGTAGGAGTCGTAGTAGGGCTCGAACGTGACGACCTCGTCGCCCGGCTCGCACAGGGCGAGGACCGCTGCGGCGATGGCCTCGGTCGCCCCGACCGTCACCAGCACCTCGGTGCCGGGGTCGGGGGACAGCCCGTAGAACCGCTGCTGGTGGGCGGCGACCGCCTCGCGCAGCACGGGCAGCCCGGTGGGCGGTGGGTACTGGTTGACGCCGTCGGCGATGGCCGAGCGGGCGGCCTCGAGCACCTCACGAGGACCGTCGGTGTCCGGGAAGCCCTGACCGAGGTTGATCGCGCCGGTGCGTGCGGCCAGCAGGGACATCTCACCGAAGATCGTGGCGCCGAAGCCCTGCATGCGGCTCACCAGGGGACTGCTCATGGCTGCGAGGCTAACCGGCTGCGATTTCCGCGTCAGGACGCCCATCCCGTACCCTGGAGGCACGACTCGTGTGTCCACATCTCCTGATGGGTTCAGGCGGGTCGAATTCGCGCGTTCTTCTCCGGCTGCCTTTGGCCGGGGCCACGCTCCCCGCAGTCCGCGACGACCAGCCAGTCGTCACGGGAGGGACGGGTCAGGACGCCAGGCTTCACGACCACCACCGGTGGGCGTGAGAACAACTGGAATCACAACGAAAGGCAGACCGCCACCATGGCCGTCGTCACCATGCGCCAGCTCCTCGAGAGCGGCGTCCACTTCGGACACCAGACCCGCCGCTGGAACCCGAAGATGAAGCGCTTCATCATGACCGAGCGCAACGGCATCTACATCATCGACCTCCAGCAGTCGCTGACCTACCTCGCCGACGCGTTCGAGTTCATCAAGCAGACCGTTGCCCACGGCGGCACGATCCTGTTCGTCGGCACCAAGAAGCAGGCGCAGGAGTCCATCGCCGAGCAGGCCACCCGCGTCGGCATGCCCTACGTCAACCACCGTTGGCTCGGCGGCATGCTCACCAACTTCAACACCGTCAGCAAGCGTCTCGCTCGCCTCAAGGAGCTCGAGGAGATCGACTACGACGACGTCGCCGGCTCGGGCCGCACCAAGAAGGAGCTCTTGGTGATGAAGCGCGAGAAGGACAAGCTCGAGCGCTCCCTCGGCGGTATCCGCGACATGGCCAAGGTCCCCTCGGCCGTCTGGGTCGTCGACACCAAGAAGGAGCACCTCGCCGTCACCGAGGCGCGCAAGCTCAACATCCCGGTCATCGCGATCCTGGACACCAACTGCGACCCCGACGAGGTCGACTACAAGATCCCGGGCAACGACGACGCGATCCGTTCCGTCACCCTGCTGACCCGCGTGGTCGCCGACGCCGTCGCCGAGGGCCTCATCGCCCGTTCGCAGGGCAAGTCGGGCGACGCGACCGAGGACGCCGCTGCTGAGCCGATGGCCGAGTGGGAGCGCGAGCTGCTCGCCTCCGACGCCGCCGCTGCCGACACCGCTGCTGCCACGGACACCGCGACCACCGAGGCCGCCGCTGCCGAGACCGCTGCGGTCGACACCGCCGCCCCGACCCAGGAGACCGCTGCTGTCGAGGAGGCGACCGTCAAGGCCGCCGACGAGACCGCGGGCGCCTGAGCCCGGTCCATCACCGCTGACTCTTCCACGAAGGAGCAACGCACACTCATGGCGAACTACACCGCCGCTGACATCAAGGCCCTGCGCGAGCAGACCGGTGCCGGCATGCTCGACGTCAAGAAGGCTCTCGACGAGGCTGACGGCGACAGCGCCAAGGCCACCGAGATCCTGCGCGTCAAGGGTCTGAAGGGCGTCACCAAGCGTGAGGGCCGCTCGGCCTCCAACGGCCTGGTGGCCGGCAAGGTCGAGGACGGCGTGGGCACGCTCGTCGAGGTCAACTGCGAGACCGACTTCGTCGCCAAGGGCGAGAAGTTCGTCGAGCTGGCCGGGCGCGTGCTCGACCAGGCCGTCGCGGTCAAGGCTGCCGACAACGAGGCGCTGCTGGCCAGCGACCTCGACGGCAAGACCGTGCAGACGGTGCTCGACGAGGCCAACGCCACCATCGGCGAGAAGATCGAGCTCAAGCGCGTCGCGCGTCTCGAGGGCGACACCGTCGTCTCGTACATGCACAAGACCAGCCCCGACCTGCCTGCGCAGATCGGTGTGCTCGTCGCCCTCAAGGGTGGCGACGAGTCGGTGGCCCGCGACATCGCGATGCACGTCGCGGCGTTCAGCCCCACCGTGCTGTCCCGTGACGAGATCGACGCCGAGACGGTCGAGAACGAGCGTCGCGTCGCCGAGGCCACGGCCAAGGAGGAGGGCAAGCCCGAGCAGGCTCTGCCCAAGATCATCGAGGGCCGCGTGAACTCCTACTTCAAGGACAACGTCCTGCTGGAGCAGCCGTTCGCGAAGGACACCAAGAAGACGATCGCCAAGGTCGCCGAGGAGGCCGGCGCCGAGGTGGTCGGCTTCGTCCGCTTCAAGGTCGGCGTCTGAGCGTCTGACGCTGTCGTACACCGAACGCCGGTCGTTCCCTTCGGGGAGCGGCCGGCGTTCGCCGTACGGTGGGCCGCGTCAGCCGATGGCGTTCATGATGCGGCCGATGTCCTTGCTGAACGACATCTTCCAGCAGCCCCAGTTGTGGCCACCGGTGCAGGTGTAGCCGCCGGCTGAGACGTCGTGGCCGTACATCTCCCAGTAGTGCGGGATCCCTTGTGCAGCAAGGGTTTTCGCGAGCGTATGGGTGGAGTTGCCGGCGAAGCGTTCGATGAGGTTGCTCTCGAGCGGGTCGCTGCCGAGCCCGTCGCCGGCGTACAGCGAGATGCTCGTGCCGCGCAGCTGGTCGGCGTGGCGGACGGGGTTGGCGGCCTTCCACGCACCGTCGAACGGCCACACGGGGCTGCCGAACGGTCCGTCGCCGAGACCCATGCCCTGCAGGGTGACGCTGCCGACGACGGCTGTGCGGATGGCCTGGTCCTCGGTGTCGGCGGCGGGGGAGTACGCCGAGACGTGGCCGTAGGTGTCGGGGTGCGCGAACGCGTAGTGCAGTGCGCCGTAGCCGCCCATCGACAGCCCGCCGATCGCGCGGTGCTCCTTCGAGGCCAGGGTCCGGAAGCTGTCGTCGACCCAGGGCACGAGGTCGCGTACGTGGAACTGCTCCCAGTCCTGCCGGTGGGCGCCGTCGTTGACCCAGTCGGTGTACCAGCCGGCCTTTCCGCCCTCCGGCGTCACGACGATGACGTCACGACCGGCCGTGATCTGCTCGGCGTCGCCGGACGTCGTCCACTGGTCGGCGCCGGCGTCCTGGCCGTGCAGCAGGTAGAGCGTCGGGTAGGACCGGCCCGAGCTTGCGTAGCCCTCCGGGAGCGTGATGCGCACGCGCAGGGAGTGGTCCAGGGTCGCGTACGTAGCGTCGACGGCTGGGTCGGTCATGGTCACCTCCCAGGTGCGCTGCAGCCCCTCGACCCTGGTCATGCCGGTGACGGTGATGCCGTGCCCGCTGGCCGGGGTCGCAAGCGTGTCAGCAGAGGCCATGGGCGCGGTCAGCGTGAGCGCGGCAGCGGCGACGCAGGCGGTCGCGGTGAGGATCCTGGCGGTGTGCACGGTGGTCTCCTTCAGCGGTCAGAGGTGGGCGAGCGACTGGGCCTGGTGGCGGTGGCCGTGCGCCTCGTAGCCCACCACGGTGACGAACGGCGCGAGCGTGAGGACGACGAGACACAGGCTGAGCGAGGCCCCGGCAGCGGCGAGCCACACCGCACCGGCGATTGCCAACGCCGTGAGCATGAGCAGCAGCACGTGGAAGCGCTCCGCGCTGCGCAGGAGGTAGGAGTACAGCGCGTACACCAGCAGGACGAATCCGCCGACCGGTAGAGCGATGGAGACCACAGCACCGAGCGTGCCGAGGTGGACGAAGTCGGCCTCGGGTACGGCGGCGTCGTGCTCGACGACGTAGCCCGCGACGTGCAGCCCGGCGCCGACAGCGGCGATCGCGGCGAACAGCAGCATGTGGCCGTAGCCCCTCCCGAACGAGCGCTCCCGATGCTGGTGGAGCACCTCGCCCGAGGGGAGCACGAAGTAGATCCACCACATGCCGAACGTCAGCCCGATGCCGGCGGCCGCCACGAACGCGACATCGGCGTCCCAGCCGTCGGCGGTGACGGCCCCGGTCGAGGCGACGGTGCCGATGACCCCTTCACCGAGCGTGATGATCGCGAGCAGGCCGTAGCGCTCGGCGATGTGGTGGGCGCGCCAGGGAGTGCCGCCCATGAGCCGTTCGGCGATGAACGGCCCGGACAGCTCGATCAGGAACAGCGGGACGGCCGCGGCGAAGAACGCCGCGAGCGACATGTCGGCGACGGCCGTGACGACCCAGCCGACCTGTGCGATCACCAGCGTGGCGGCGTAGGTCAGGCAGGCGCGCCGGTCGTCGGGGCACTGGCGCGCTGCCCGCAGCCACTGCAGGAGCATGGCGACGCGCATCACGATGTAACCGGCGACCATCACCACGTTGTCGACGTGGCCGCCGTGCTCGATCGAGGTGAACAGCCGGGGCAGGCCGAGGGCGAGGATCACCACGCCGACCATCTGGACCATGGTGGTGACGCGGTAGACCCGGTCGTCGGTGTCGTACGCGGACGCGAACCAGCTGAAGTTGATCCAGGCCCAGATGATGGCGAACATCGCGATGCCGAAGCCGATGAGCGCGACCGAGAGGTGGCCGGCGGCGATCGCGTGAGCCATCTGCTCGCCGGCCTTGCCGAACGACACCGCGAACGTCAGGTCGAACAGCAGCTCCAGAGGTGTCGAGGCGCGGCCGGACTCGTGCGGGTCGCGCCCGCGCATCGGCGTCAGACGGTGGGCGAGACTGGCGGGCGCCGTCGCATCGGCGGCGTCGGTGGGCGAGGACATGCTGGCCGTGTCCTTTCCGTCGGCGGGTGATACTCGTCATGGCGGGGCCGGCCCAGCGTAGGGCTGGACGAGGGCACCCCGCTGATGTGGAAGACTCTGTCGACCCACAACGCAGCACCGCTGGGAGGCGCCGTGACCCGTGAGACCGACCGGACGACGTACACGAGAGTTCTGCTGAAGCTCTCCGGAGAGGTTTTCGGTGGTGGCCGCATCGGCCTCGACCCCGACGTCGTCAAGGACATCGCCCAGCAGATCGCCGCGGCCGCGCGAGCAGGGGTGCAGGTGTCGGTGGTGATCGGCGGTGGCAACTTCTTCCGGGGTGCCGAGCTGCAGACCCGCGGCATGGACCGCGTGCGCGCCGACTACATGGGCATGCTCGGCATCGTCATGAACTGCCTGGCGCTGCAGGACTTCCTCGAGAAGGAAGGCGTCGACACCCGCGTGCAGACCGCCATCACGATGGGCCAGGTCGCCGAGCCGTACATCCCGCGCCGTGCCATCCGGCACATGGAGAAGGGCCGCGTCGTCATCTTCGGTGCCGGTATGGGCATGCCGTTCTTCTCGACCGACACGGTGGCGGTCCAGCGCGCGCTGGAGAGCCGCTGCGACGTCGTCCTCGTCGCCAAGAGCGGGGTCGACGGCGTCTACACGGCCGACCCCAAGAAGGACCCGACCGCCACCCTGATCCACGAGGTCACCTACCAGGAGGCGATGGAGCGCGAGCTGCGCGTCATCGACCAGACCGCCTTTGCACTCGGCGCCGAGAACAAGCTGCCGATGGTCGTCTTCGGGATGGAGGGTGAGGGCAACATCACCCGAGCCCTGCAAGGTGAGAGGATCGGCACACTGGTCACCCCGGCCTGACGCCGGTCATCAGATCATCGCGGGGCCGACCAGCCCCGCACAGCGACGAGGAGTCCCACCACCATGGACGGCAGTATCGACGACAGCCTGCTCGAGGCCGAGGACAAGATGGAGAAGGCCGTCGAGGTCGCCAAGGAAGACTTCGCAGGCATCCGCACCGGCCGCGCCAACGCAGGCATGTTCAACAAGCTGACCGTCGACTACTACGGCGCGCCGACCCCGCTGCAGCAGCTCGCGTCGTTCCAGACGCCGGAGGCCCGCACGATCCTGGTGCAGCCGTTCGACAAGGGTGCGATGGCGGCCATCGAGAAGGCGCTGCGTGAGTCCGACCTCGGGGTCAACCCCAGCAACGACGGCAACGTGATCCGCATCATCCTCCCGCAGCTGACGGAGGAGCGCCGCAAGGACTACATCAAGCTCGCCCGGACCAAGGGCGAGGACGCCAAGGTCTCGATCCGCAACATCCGCCGCAAGGCCAAGGAAGAGATCGACCGCTTCGTCAAGGACGGCGACGTGGGCGAGGACGAGGGCGCGCGCGGCGAGAAGGACCTGGAGTCCACCACCAAGAAGTACGTCGACCAGGTCGATGAGCTCCTCAAGGGCAAGGAAGCCGAGCTGCTCGAGGTCTGAGGACCTCAGCACGACACGGTGATGTCCGCCGCTGCACCCGGCCCGGCGTCGCGTCGCGAGGCTCGCGGCGCGACGCCCGCAGCGACCCCTGAAGGCGCTGCGAAGCCGCCGCCCAAGGCCGGACGCAACCTGCCGATGGCGATCGGCGTCGGCGTCCTCCTCGGTGGGCTGGTGCTCGTCTCGGTGCTGGTCCGCAAGGAGGCGTTCGTCGTCCTCGTCGCGGCCGCCTCGGTCGTCGCTGCCGTCGAGCTGCTCAACGGGTTGAGCAAGGCCAAGGTCCACCCGCCGACGATCCCCACGCTCCTGGCTGCGGCGGCGATCCCGGCAGTGGCGTACGCGTGGGGGCCGCGGGTGCTCGCGCCCGCCCTGGTGGTCGCGACCTTGACGATCATCACCTGGGTCGCGGTCGAGGCCGACAGCCCTGCGTCGCTGCGCGACGCGGCCGGGGGAGTGCTCGTCGTGCTCTACGTCCCGGCGCTCGCGGCGTTCGCCACGCTTCTGCTCAAGCCCGATGACGGCGTGGCGCGCATCGTGACCTTCATCGTCGTGACGATCAGCAGCGACATCGGCGGGTACGCCGTGGGCGTCGTCGCGGGCAAGCACCCGATGGCTCCGACCGTCAGCCCGAAGAAGTCGTGGGAGGGCTTCGCGGGGTCGTTCGTCTCGTGCGTGGTCGCGGGCTCGCTGTGCGTCGCCCTCGCCCTGGACGGTGCGTGGTGGGCCGGCGCGCTGCTCGGCGCGCTCGTGGTGGTCGCCGCGACCGTGGGCGACCTGTGCGAGTCGATGATCAAGCGTGACCTCGGCATCAAGGACATGAGCAACCTCATCCCCGGGCACGGCGGCCTGATGGACCGGCTGGACTCGCTGCTGCTGGCGGCGCCGGTCACCTGGGCCGTGCTGACCCTCTGGGTGAGCTGACCGAAGGCGATGACGCGATGACCACCGACCTGCCCGATCCCGTACGCCGACCCGAGCCGGGTCAGCTGACGTTCGCGGCCCCGAGGCGGGGCAAGCCGCCGAAGCACCTCGCCGACCTCGACGCCGCTGAGCGCAAGGCTGCCGTCGAGGAGCTCGGGCACAAGGGCTTCCGGGCCAAGCAGCTGTCCACGCACTACTTCGAGCGGCTCGTCGCCGACCCCGACGCGATGACCGACCTCCCGAAGGCCGCACGTGAGCAGCTGGTGTCGGGACTGCTGCCCGACCTGCTGACCCCCGTGCGCGAGCTGCGGGCCGACGGCGGCGCCACGATCAAGCAGGTGTGGCGGCTGTTCGACGGCGCACTCGTCGAGTCGGTGCTCATGCGCTACCCGGGCCGCGTGACGATGTGCATCTCCAGCCAGGCCGGCTGCGGCATGAACTGCCCGTTCTGCGCCACCGGCCAGGAGGGCCTGACCCGCAACCTGTCCACGGCAGAGATCGTCGAGCAGGTCGTCGCCGGCGCGCGGGCGCTGCGCCACGGTGACCTCGGCGACGGCGGTGACGACGAGGTCGAGTCGCCGCTGCGAGTGTCCAACGTGGTGTTCATGGGCATGGGCGAGGCGCTGGCCAACTACCGGCAGGCGATCAACGCGATCCGTCGCCTCACCGATCCGGCACCCGACGGCCTGGGCATGTCGGCGCGCGGCATCACGATGTCGACGGTCGGTCTGGTGCCGGCCATCGACAAGCTCGCGGCGGAGGGCATCCCGGTCACGCTGGCGCTGTCGCTGCACGCCCCTGACGACGAGCTGCGCAACGAGCTGGTGCCGATCAACACCCGCTGGACCGTCGACGAGGCGCTCGACGCGGCGTACCGCTACTACCGCACCACCGGGCGACGCGTCTCGATCGAGTACGCCCTCATCAAGGACATCAACGACCACGGCTGGCGGGCCGACCTGCTCGGCGACAAGCTCAACGCCCGCGGCAAGGGCTGGGTCCACGTCAACCCGATCCCGCTCAACCCGACGCCGGGCTCGAAGTGGACGGCGTCGCGTCGGGGCGTCGAGCAGAACTTCGTCGAGCGGCTGCGCGCGCACGGGATCCCGACGACCGTGCGCGACACCCGAGGGTCCGACATCGACGGCGCCTGTGGTCAGCTGGCGGCGTCCACCGCCTGAATCCCGGTCGCCCCGGCATCACGGTCGCGGCAGACTGAGCCCATGCCCAGCACCAGCCAGTGGCTCGCCTTCCTGCTCGCCTCGTTCCTGTTCGTGCAGGTCCCGGGCCCGAGCCTGCTGTTCACCATCGGTCGTGCGCTCACCGTCGGTCGCCGCGATGCCCTGCTGTCGGTCGTCGGCAACGCCCTGGGGCTGCTCGTCCAGGTGGCCGCGGTCGCGATCGGCCTCGGGGCGGTGGTCGCGGCCAGCGCGGCCGCGTACACCGTCGTCAAGCTCGCCGGCGCGGCGTACGTCGTGTGGCTGGGCATCCAGGCGATCCGGCACCGTGCCGACGCGCGCGAGGCGCTCGCCGAGCCTCACGGCGCGACGTCCGTACGCCGGTCGCACGCGGTGCGTACCGGTCTGGTCGTGGGCGCGACCAACCCCAAGACCATCGTCTTCTTCGTGGCGTTCCTGCCGCAGTTCGTCGATGCCGGGGCCGGGCACAGCGGGCTGCAGATCGCCGCGCTCGGCACCGTGTTCGCGCTGCTCGCCGTCTGCTCGGACAGCGTGTGGGCGCTGGCCGCCGGCACCGCACGCGACTGGTTCGCCCGCAGGCCGCAGCGGCTGGACGCCCTCGGCGCGACCGGTGGCGTCATGATGATCGGCCTCGGTGCGACCCTCGCCGTCAGTGAGCGTGGATAAGGTCGCTCGCATGACGAGCGCGAAGCCCGCCCCACAGCTGCACGACGCCGACAGCCACGACCTGATCCGCGTGCAGGGCGCGCGCGAGAACAACCTCAAGGACGTCAGCGTCGAGCTGCCCAAACGACGGCTGACGGTCTTCACGGGCGTGTCCGGGTCGGGCAAGAGCTCGCTGGTGTTCGGCACGATCGCCGCCGAGTCGCAGCGCATGATCAACGAGACCTACAGCGCGTTCCTGCAGGGGTTCATGCCGACCCTGGCCAGGCCTGAGGTCGACCACCTCGAGGGCCTGACGACCGCGATCATCGTCGACCAGGAGCGCATGGGCGCCAACCCGCGTTCGACGGTCGGCACCGCCACCGACGCCAACGCGATGCTGCGCATCCTGTTCAGCCGGCTCGGCGACCCGCACGTCGGCCCGCCGACCGCGTACTCCTTCAACATCCCGACCCGCAGGGCCAGCGGGATGATGTCGACCGACAAGGGCAGCCACGTCGAGAAGAAGGCCGTCAAGGACGCGGTCTACCTGGGCGGGATGTGCCCACGCTGCGAGGGCATGGGCCATGTCAGCGACATCGACCTCACTGCGCTGTACGACGACAGCAAGTCCCTGCGCGAGGGCGCCTTGACCGTGCCCGGCTACTCGATGGACGGGTGGTACGGCCGGTTGTTCGAGGGCATCGGCCTGCCGATGGACACGCCTGTCGCGAAGTTCACCCAGAAGCAGCTCGAGACGATGCTGTACTGCGAGCCGACCAAGATCAAGGTCGAGGGCGTCAACCTCACGTTCGAGGGCATCATCCCGAAGATCACCAAGTCGATGCTGTCCAAGGACCCCGAGGCGATGCAGCCGCACGTGCGCCGCTTCGTCGAGCGGGCCGTCACCTTCCAGCAGTGTCCGGAGTGCGAGGGCACGCGGCTGACGCCCGAGGCGCGGTCGTCGAAGATCGCCGGCAAGAGCATCGCCGACCTGTGCTCCATGCAGATCAACGACCTCGCCGCCTGGGTGCGCGAGCTGCAGGAGCCGTCCGTGGCTCCGCTGCTCAAGGGACTGCAGCACCTGCTCGACTCGTTCACCGAGATCGGTCTGGGATACCTCTCCCTCGACCGACCGGCCGGCACGCTCTCGGGCGGAGAAGCCCAGCGCACCAAGATGATTCGCCATCTCGGGTCGTCGCTCACCGACGTCACGTACGTGTTCGACGAGCCCACGATCGGTCTGCACCCGCACGACATCGACCAGATGAACGGACTGCTGCTGCGCCTGCGCGACAAGGGCAACACCGTGCTGGTCGTCGAGCACAAGCCCGAGTCGATCGCGATCGCCGACCACGTCGTCGACCTCGGCCCCAAGGCCGGCTCCGAGGGCGGGCAGATCGTGTTCGAGGGCAGCGTCAACGGACTCCGCAGCAGCGGCACCTTGACGGGTCGCCACCTCGACGACCGCGCCTCCCTCAAGGACGTCGTCCGTACGCCGACCGGCTCGCTGGAGGTGCGGGGCGCCTCGACCCACAACCTGCGCGACGTCGACGTCGACGTGCCGCTCGGCGTGCTCGTCGCCGTCACCGGCGTCGCGGGGTCGGGCAAGAGCTCACTCATCCACGGCTCGGTCGGTGGACGGGATGGTGTGGTGGTCGTCGACCAGAGCGCCATCAAGGGCTCCCGGCGCAGCAACCCCGCGACCTACACCGGGTTGCTCGAGCCGATCCGCAAGGCGTTCGCCAAGGCCAACGGCGTCAAGCCGGCCTTGTTCAGCTCCAACTCCGAGGGCGCCTGCCCGACGTGCAACGGTGCCGGGGTGATCTTCACCGAGCTCGGGGTGATGGCGACGGTCGAGTCGCCGTGCGAGGACTGCGAGGGTCGCCGGTTCCAGGCGGCCGTGCTCGACTACGAGCTCGGCGGCAAGAACATCGCCGACGTGCTCGCGATGTCGATGGAGGAGGCCGAGGCGTTCTTCGCGGACGGCGAGGCCCGCATCCCGGCGGCGCACAAGATCCTCGACCGGCTGGTCGACGTCGGCCTGGGCTATCTCACGCTGGGCCAGCCGCTCACGACGCTCTCCGGCGGCGAGCGGCAGCGCCTCAAGCTCGCCGCACAGATGGCCGAGAAGGGCGACGTCTACATCCTCGACGAGCCCACGACCGGCCTGCACCTGGCGGACGTCGAGAACCTCCTCGGTCTGCTCGACCGGCTGGTCGACAGCGGCAAGTCGGTCATCGTCATCGAGCACCACCAGGCGGTGATGGCGCACGCCGACTGGGTGATCGACCTCGGCCCCGGCGCAGGCCACGACGGTGGCTCGGTGGTGTTCGAGGGCACACCGGCCGACCTGGTCGCATCGCGCTCGACCCTCACCGGTGAGCACCTCGCGTCATACGTCGGAGCCTGACCCGCTCGCGGTGACCAGCTCGGCCGCCTCACCGGTCGAGTCGACCAGGTGGATCGCCCGGCCCAGGGCACGGTCGCGCCCGAGCGCTTCCAGCGCGGGCCAGACGGGCACGGTCTCACTCCAGTGCTGCTTGCCGACCAGCGCGAGCGGTGCGACCTGCGTGCCCTCGCGCGCGTAGTACAGCCGCGTCACCAGCTGGAAGATCTCCTGCACCGTCCCGGCGGCGCCCGGCAGCACGACCACGCCCGCATCGCAGCGCGCGAGCAGGATGTCCTCGCGCAGCGCGTTGGAGAAGAACTTCGCGACCGCGTCCGCGAACAGGTTGGGCGGCTCGTGCCCGTAGAACCAGGTCGGCACCCCGATGCTGCGGCAGCCGTCATGCGGGTCGACGTACGCCGCGCGCACGTCCGAGGCCGACCGCGCCCAGTCCTGCACGGACGGGCGGAACGACGGCACCGCGGCGAGCTGCGCGAGCGCAGCGTCCAGTGCGGTCGGGTCGGCGCAGGCGGCACCGAGGTTGGCGGCCTCCATGGCGCCCGGTCCGCCACCAGTGGCGACGAGCAGACCCGCCTCGGCGAGGTCGTGGCCGAGGCGGGCGGCGTCGGCGTACGCCGGGGTGCCGCGCTCGACGGCGTGGCCGCCCATCACTCCCACGACGTGGCGGCCCTCGAGCAGCTCGTCCAGGGAATCGGACATGGAGTGGTCGTGAATGGCGCGCAGCAGCGTCACGTAGGCGTCGCGCGAGCTGTCCGCGTCCTGCGACCAGACGTAGGCACGCGCGTCGGGCGTGGCGTCGTACCCATCGGTGAGCAGACCGTCGTACAGCTCGGTGGGGGCGTACAGCCGCGCGCGGTAGGGATCGACGGGCGCGGACGGGTCGGTCGGGAAGATCGTGGCGCCCTGGGCGCGCAGCTCGTGCTCGAGCCGGGGCGTGAGGACGCCGCCGAGCACGACCACGCCCGCGGTGCCGTGGGCGAGCAGCCGCTCGCCGACATCACCGGTGAGGTCGAGCCCTTGCAGTCGCAGACCCTGCAAGGAGCGGCCGCTGCGGAGCACGGCGTCAAGCTGGTCGAGGCTCTCGATCTCGGTCGTCGGCATGCGCCCATCCTGCCTCCTGCCGGGCCGTTGCATCACGGTCCGGTCACGTGCCGCACGCGGCACCCAACCCCGCAGGGCACTGCGACGTCTGCCCGGGTGCCGACGGTCTTGTCGGTACCACTCGGGGACGCGGCCGTGAGGCCGCAGAAGGAGCACCACCAGATGAAGCGCACCCTCCTGTCCATCGCAGCCGCCGGTCTGATCGGCGTCGGCATGGTATCCGGCGCAGATGCCGGATCTGCTTCCACCGCAACGGTTTCCGGCGGGCGTGCCGTGGTCCACGTGACCGACGCGACCACCTCGCGTGTCACCGCGAAGCCTCGGACGAGCGCGCCCAGTGCAGCGACGAAGGCGGCGATCACGCGCGCGGTCGAGCGGAGTCCACTGCTCGGTGAGGTTCCTCCGACGGGCGTCGTCGTCACCGCCATCCGGGTGTCGACGCGTGACGCGCGCTGGGCGTCCGCGCTCGTGGCTCCGAAGAGCTCGGACGTCGACCCGGCGCAGGTCGTCCTGCGCCACACCTCGAAGGGCTGGTCGGTGCGTGACCTCGGCACCGACCAGGTCGGCTGCCAGGTGCTGAAGGCGAAGGTGCGCACCGAGCTGGGGCTGTGGGGCCGCTGCGCGGTCTGAGCGTCGTACCGCGCCCGTAGGTTGGGCGCATGCTCAGGACGATCGCTGTCTCCGGCTACCGGTCGCTGCGTGACGTCGTCGTGCCGCTGCACGGCCTCGACGTCGTGACCGGTGCCAACGGCAGCGGCAAGTCCAGCCTCTACCGCGCGCTGCGCCTGCTGGCCGGGTGCAGCCGCGGTGAGGTCGTCGGGTCGCTCGCGCGTGAGGGCGGCCTCGGGTCGGCGCTGTGGGCGGGCCCGGCCACGCTGGGTGGCGCGCGCACCGGTGGGCACGAGGTGCAGGGCACCGTACGCAAGGGGCCGATCAGTCTGCGCCTCGGTTTCGCGTCCGACGACTTCGGCTATCTCGTCGACCTCGGGCTGCCGCAGCAGGCGCCCGGCTCCGAGTCGGCTTTCCTGCGTGACCCCGAGATCAAGCGCGAGGTCGTCTGGAGCGGTCCTGTCATGCGTCCGGGATCGGTGCTCGTCCGTCGGCGCTGGTCGGTGGTCGAGGCGCGCGACGGGCGTGGCTGGCGTGAGCTCACCCGGGGCGTCGCCCCGTGGGAGAGCATGGTCAGCGAGCTGTCCGACCCGTTCAGCACGCCCGAGCTCATCGCGGTGCGCCGGATGATGCGCGGCTGGCGGTTCTACGACGGGTTCCGCAGCGACGCAGCAGCTCCGGCCCGTCAGGTGGCGATCGGCACCCGTACGCCGGTGCTCGCCGACGACGGAGCCGACCTGGCCGCGGCGATCCAGACGATCCGTGAGAACGGCAGTCGCGAGCTCGACGCGGCGGTCGCCGACGCGTTCGACGGCGCCCGGCTCGAGGTCTCGGTGGCGGACGGCCGGTTCGACCTGCAGCTGCACCAGCCGGGCATGCTGCGACCGTTGTCGGTGGCCGAGCTGTCCGACGGCACGCTGCGCTACCTGCTGTGGGCGGCCGCGCTGCTCACCGTCTCGCCGCCGGGTCTGATGGTGCTCAACGAGCCCGAGACCTCGCTGCACCCCGACCTGCTGGCTCCGTTGGCGCGGCTGGTCCGGCAGGCGTCGGCGTACACCCAGGTGCTGGTCGTCACCCACGCCGCACCGCTCATCGACGCGCTGGAGGTCACCGATGACGACGACGCCGACACCGGTCTCGGTTCGCCGGCGCGGGGCGTGCGGCTCGTCAAGGATCTCGGCGAGACGTTCGTCGAAGGGCAGGGCATGCTCACGACCCCGCAGTGGGAGTGGGGGAGCAGGCGCTGAGACGCCTCAGCCGCCGACGTGCACCTGCGGGCGGCGTGACTCATCGGGCTCCGCGCGGCGCAGGATCTCGTGCGTGAGCGGCGGGATGTCACCCTCACCGGCCAGCAGGAAGCGCAACGCGTTCTGACCGGGCGCCCGCTCGCTCCACTCGAAGTAGACGTGCGGCACCTGGTCGTCCAGGTCACGCACGTGCAGCATCATCGCCGCGATCGCGTTGGGCACGCTCGACCCCGTGGCGCGCAGGATGCGGTGCTGCCCGACCCGGACGCTGGTGACGTCGACGCGGGTCGCGAACTCGCTGGCGTCGACGACCTCGACCTCGAGGAAGATGCGGTCGTCACCGTCGCTGAGATGGTTGTCGAGCATGACCTCGACCATCTTCTCGTCGTACTCCTCGTCGTCGCCGGCCTGCAGCTTGTTGGCGATGAACCGGATCGGCCGGGGGTCGGCGATCGCGGTGTCGAGCAGGTCCTGGGCCGCGTCGTCGATGACGACGCTCTGGACGCGCAGCTCGGTGCTGCGCTTGATGCGCGAGGTGACGCTGACGACGATGATCGCCGCGATGAACAGCAGCGCGAGCAGCAGGCCCGAGGGCTCCTTGAGGATCGTGTCGCCGAGTGTGTAGACGAAGATCAGACTGACGACGGCGAACAGCGCAGCAGGGCGACGGTGCCCGCGGCGCAGCTCGGTCAGGAACACCGCAACGGCAGCCGACGCCATCAGCGCGAGGACACCGGTCGCGTACGCGCCGGCCTGGTCGTCGACGCTGGCCTTGAAGAAGATCGTGACGGCAGCGGCGATGAGGCTGAGGATGACCACGAGCGGCCGTGTGGAGCGGGCCCAGTCGGGCGCCATGCCGTAGCGCGGCAGGTAGCGCGGGACGATGTTGAGCAGGCCCGCCATCGCTGAGGCCCCGGCGAACCACAGGATGCCGATGGTCGCGATGTCGTACGCCGTCCCGAACGTCTCCCCGAGCCGCTCGTGCGCGAGGTAGGCGAGGGCACGGCCGTTGGCCTTGCCGCCGTCCTCGAACTCCGCTTCGGGGATGAGCAGCGTCGTGACCAGCGACGAGCTGATCAGCATCACGCTCATGATGAGTGCTGCCGTGGTGAGCAGCTTCTTGGCGTTGCGGATGCGGCCCTCAGGACGCTCGACCGTGTCGGACGGGTCGCCCTTGACCAAGGGCATGACGACGACGCCGGTCTCGAAACCGGACAGGCCGAGCGCGAGTGCCGGGAACACCAGCAGTGCGGCGCCGATCACGCCGAGCGGCACGGTGTGCTCGAGCTCGAGTGCGTCGGTCCATCGTGAGAACAGGTCGGGGTGGGTGATCGCCTCGACCAGTCCGTCGGCGACGACGATGGCGCTCAGGCCGAGGTAGATCACGACGAGCACGACGGCGACCCCGATCGCCTCCTTGAACCCCTTCAGGAAGACGGCGGCGAGCAGGGCGATCAGGACGAGCGTGATGAGCACCTCCTGCCCGTGCAGCGGGTCGTGCAGCAGCGGGTTCTCGACCAGGTGCGCGCTCGCGTCGGCCGACGACAGGGTGATCGTGATGATGAAGCCGGTGGCGACGAACCCGAGCAGGGCGAGGACCAGCAGCTTGCTCGGCCAGTACGCCAGCAGCCGCTCCAGCATCGACAGGCTGCCGTCGCCGTGGGGGCTCTCGCGGGCGACCCGGCGATACATCGGCAGCGCGCCGAACAGCGTGATGAGCACCAGGACGAGCGTGGCGACCGGTGCGACGGCGCCGGCTGCGAGCGCGGCGATCCCCGGCTGATAGCCGAGCGTGGAGAAGTAGTCCACGCCGGTCAGGCACATGACGCGCCACCAGGGCTGGACGTGATCCTGCGTACGGGCCTCGTGCTCGTCCTCGTAGTAGCCGCCGGGATCCGCCTGCTGGGCGTCGAGGAACCATGCCTTGAAACGCCCGGAGTTGGTGGTCACGAGCGCACAGCGTAGAGGTACGGGCTCAGCGGACGTCGGGTGCCGCGCTCAGCGGTCCGAGCCCGGTGCCCCACCGCTGGTCGGCGGCCGCGAACATCTCGACGGCCGTCGGCGCCAGCCGTTGCCCGGGCCGCACCAGGTCAGGTACGTAGCGGACCAGACCGCCGGCGAGGTGGGGGCCGACCTCCAGGGTGCCGCCGTCGACGGGTTCGGAGGTCGTCTCGATCGGTCGGACGGCCCGGGTGATGACGTAGGCCGACCCGTAGCGCCGCTCGTCGGCGGCGGTGAGCACGACGTCTTCCAGGTCGGTCGCGCTCACCCCGATGTCGCCGCCACGCAGGACCAGGTCGTGCAGGCGGTTGAGGGGCAGGTCGGGCAGCCCTTTGGCGATGGCGTTGATGCCGCCGGTGAACCGCGGGTTGAGCTCGTGCGGCCGGAACCCGTCGACGGTCATGACACCGTCGATGCCGAACGCGCCGCGGTAGCCGTGACGTGCGCGCAGCGTCTCGCCGACCGCACGTGCGCCGTCGCGCATCGCGGCCCGGTCGCTCGGCGCGGGGTCCCAGCCCGTCGAGATGCCGGCGTACACGAACTTCGCCGAGCCGGGTCGACGCAGTACGACGAGCTCGACCGGACGCAGCACGGCGACCCCGTCCGAGAGCACGATGCCGTGGATGCTGCACGGGACGCCCTCGAGGAAGGGCATCAGCCGCGCGCGCTCGGCGCACCCGCGCAACGCGTCGTACGCCGTCGCGGCCGTGGCCTCGTCGCGGACCCAGAACACCCGGTCGGCGCCGCCGTTGATGCCGTCCGAGGCGTCGGCCGACCACACCGTGCCGTGGCCTTGATCGAGCTGAGACAAGGTGCGCAGCAACGCATCTCGGCTCACCGGGACGACGGCTTCCGGGCTGTGGGGCACGCCTGCGTCGTGCCACAGCTGCGCGGACAGCGTCTTGTCCTCCAGGGCGGTGTACGCCGGTGGCCGGCCACCGAGTGTGGTGCGCCCGGCGTACGAGTCGAGCGTCACAGGCAGCTGGCACACCACCAGGGCGTCACCGGCCGGGTCGAAGGCGGCCAGCGCGTCGCGCGCCTCGGCGGGCGGGTCGTCGACGAACTGCTGCCAGAGCGGGATCTCCTCAGCGATCGATGTGATCAGTGGGCCGGGGCAGATCACGCAGGTGACGTCGTCGCCCTCTGGCAGCGGTCCGGTGCCTGCTCCGAGGGCGAGCACCAGGATGTCGCCCGCTCCGTCCGCACGGAGTGCGTCGATGCGGGCGGTGGCGCCCGCGAGTGCTGAGCACACGATGACGACAGCCGTGCGCTGCACTGGACCAGAGGCGACCTGCTGGAGGTGAGCGGTGATGCGGGCGGCGTCTGCCATGGCGGCGAGGCTAGTGAATCGGCGGCGCCGGCTGCATGCTCATATCGATCGGTCGTGCGGCAGCCGGGCGCTCAGGCGTGGCAGCGCGCGCTCGACGGCGGAAGGCAGGCTGGTGAAGGGCGTGGCGGTGACGGCGTCGCCGGGGACGGCGGGTCGGCGCCAGGTCGCGACGATGCGGCCGCGGTGCATGACGGTCGGGTGGAAGAACCCGTTCTTGCCGGGGACGACGTGGTCGATGTCGCCGTCGTCGAGGGCGGGGGAGCGGTCGCCGTAGCCGAGCAGGATCTCGTCGAACGAGGGCAGCAGGAGCGGGCGCGCGGTGGCGCGGCGGTGCTCGGCGTACAGGTCGGGCAGGAGCGGGTCGTGGAAGTACTCGACCCCGGCGATCATCAATGATCCCAACGGTTCTCGGATGTCGTCGAGCAGGGGACGCACCTCGGAGACGAGCAGCTTGGTCCACCAGAGGAAGTCCTTCAGCGGTGCCGGGCCGTGGCTACGGAAGTAACGCTGTGCCCACTCGACGATGGCCTCGCCGCGCTCGAGGCGGCGAGGTGTCGTGATCCACTGCTCGCTCAGCACGAACGCCTGGCTGCGCTCGATCATCGGTCCGAGGCAGATGACCTGTCGCTGGGCGAGCATGCCGATGAGGTGCGGGCCGCGCTGGTCATGTGTCGCGACTCCGGCTGCCTGCCAGGCAGCCATCAGGTCGGCCCGCAGCGCAGGCCCGCGGCCGAGCAGATCGCGCGTGACCTGCTCGGCGGCGTCGTACACCTCGGCCGTGATGCCGAGCTCGACGTGACGGGCGCGAGCCTGACGCGTCTGTCGGTCGAGCGTGAGGTCGAGCATCCAGCCGAGGTCCTCGGCGGCGACCAGGTGCAGCGTGCCGCGCATGGGCCAGGAGCGGACGATCTCGCCGGCGTCGAGCGCGGCCGTGACCTCGCCGACCGACCGCGTGCCGGTGCGCAGCGCGACCGCGATACGCGCGGCCGGGAAGTCCTGCGCCTGCGTACACGTCATCCAGCGCACCACCTCCGCGGCGGTGCCGTGGGCGGGTACGAGTCGTTGAGAGACCAGCCGCATGCGGCCGACCTCGGCGAGTGTCGTCATGTCACCGAGGCTAGGGACCTCTGCGGACCGATGCTGTCCGCTGGCTCAGACGCGCTCGGCGGTGCAGGTGAAGCCCTGAGCCTTCAACCGGTCGACGAGCACGTCACCCAGGGCGGTCGCCGGGGTGAGCACGCCTCCGTTCATGCCGGCCGGGAGCGGGCAGCGGTCGCGCTCCAGCGCGAGGCACAGAGCACTCTCCCCGAGTATCACCGAGGTCGCCGCGTAGCCCGGATCCCCTTGTGCTGCAACGGTGCTGCGGTACTGCGACCCGTCTGTGGTGATCGTGCGGCACTCCATCTTGAAGAAGCCCTCGGCCTGCGCCTTCTCGCTCGGGCCCTCGCCCGGTGAGGGGAAGACACGGTCGGTCACGGGCCGCAGGAAGGGGGCACTGAGGGCGGCGAACCCGGCGCCGAGACCGCCGGCGATGGCGTACGCCGTGGCCCGGCCGCGGTTGCCGTCGCCCGCCCGCATGACCTCGCGGTAGCGGAAGCCCTTGCCGTAGGCGTGGCCGAGCAGAGCGTTGCTGCGGCGGACGATGCGGGTGTTGTACATCGCCATGACGAACGGAGCGGTCCACGACTTCACGTCGTCGCTGTAGCGGACGGCGGCGGAGTCCTTCCACTCACCCTTGGGCTCCGACTCGCGTGCGGGGCTGAGGGCGAACGTGTCGAGTGCGACCTTGCGCAGCGCCTTGTCGGCGCGGATCTCGTCGATCTGGCGACGGGCGGAGTCGATGGTGCCGCCGCTGAAACCACCCTTGAGCGTGGCGTAGACCGTGGTGTCGGTGAGCTCGCCGGCGCCGTCGGCCTGCGCCTTCTCGGCGACGAGCATGACGGCCAGGTCAGAGGGCACGGAGTCGTAGCCGCAGCTGTGCACGATGCGCGCTCCGCTGGCCTCGGCGAGGTCGCTCACCCGGTCGATCGAGCGGCGTACGAACAGCACCTCACCGGTGAGGTCGACGTAGTCGGTGCCGGCTCGGGCGCACGCCTCGACGAGCGGGAGGCCGTACGCGGCGTACGGGCCGACCGTCGTGATGACGACCTTGGCGCGCTCGGCGAGGGCCTTGAGCGAGGCCTCGTCGGTGGCGTCGGCGATGACGAGCGGCCAGTCGGCGGCGCGGGGGCCGAGCTCGGAACGGACCTTCTCGAGCTTGGCCGCGGTGCGTCCGGCGAGGCCGATGCGCGTGCCCTCGGGTGCGGCCTTGGCCAGGTGCATCGCCGTGAGGCGGCCGACGAAGCCCGTCGCGCCGTAGAGCACGACGTCGAGGTCACGGGCGGGCTGGGCGGGGCTGGCAGGACTCATGTACTCCACAGTAGGCGTGCGCATCCCTTGCGTGGGACCGGTGGCGGGGTGGAGGTTGGGCGCATGGCTGACAAGCGACGGATCGTGGTGGTGGGCGGCGGCCTCGCGGGCGCCAAGACCGTGGAGGCGTTGCGTGAGCGGGGGTTCGACGGACCGCTGCTCGTGGTGTCGGCGGAGGATCGGCTGCCGTACGAGCGGCCGCCACTGTCCAAGGACTACCTGCAGACCGGCGAGGGCCTCGACGACGCGACGGTGCACCCGGTCGAGTGGTACGACGAGCAGCACGTCGAGCTGCGGCGAGGTGAGCGGGCGACGGCCCTCGACGTCCAGGCGCGGACGGTGCGCACCGACGCCGGCGACGACCTGCCGTACGACACGCTCGTGCTCGCGACCGGAGCCACGCCGAGACGGCTCGACCTCCCGGGTGCCGATTTCGACGGCGTGCTCTCGCTGCGCACCGTCGAGGACAGCGACCGGTTGCGTGCCGCCTTCGCCGACGGCGCCCGGGTGGTGATCATCGGCGGCGGGTGGATCGGGCTCGAGACCGCGGCCGCCGCCCGTAAGGCCGGCGCCGACGTCACGGTGCTCGAGTCGTTGGAGCAGCCGCTGCTGCGGGTCCTCGGCCCGAAGATGGGCGCGATGTTCGCCGACCTGCACCGGTCGCAGGGTGTCGACCTGCGCACCGGCGTGACGGTCGAGGCGATCGAGGGGGAGGGCTCGGTGAGCGGCGTACGCCTCGGCTCGGGCGAGACACTGCCGACCGATGTGGTGGTCGTCGGCATCGGTGCCGCTCCGTCGGTCGAGCTCGCCTCCGACGCCGGCCTGAAGATCAACGACGGTGTCGTGGTCGACGCGTCGGGGCGCACGAGTGACGAGCACGTCTATGCGGTCGGCGATGTCGCACGATACCCAGATGCGTTGTCGGGCAAGGAGATTCGGGTCGAGCACTGGGCGAACGCGCTCAATCATCCCGCGTCTGTGGCGGCCGCGATCCTGGGCGAGGACGCGTCGTACGACGACCTGCCCTACTTCTTCTCCGATCAGTACGACCTCGGGATGGAGTACGTCGGCCTCGCCGACCCGTCCGACGAGGTCGTGGTGCGGGGTGACCTCGACGGCCGCGAGCTGATCGCGTTCTGGGTGCGTGACGGGCGCGTGCAGGCTGGCATGAACGTCAACGTGTGGGACGTCGTCGACGACGTGAAGGCGCTGATCCGTTCGAAGCAGCAGGTCGACCTGGATCGGCTCGAGGACCCGGACGTGCCCCTGACCGACCTGATCGACTGATCCTCACCAGGCGCTCCGGCGAGCGTGTCACTGGTCAGAGATCGAGGCGGTAGGTCTTCAGCGTGACGCTGGGGACGGGCTTCCAGTCACGCTCGGGTGTGCGGGCGAAACCGAGGCGTTCGTAGATGCGGTGCGCATCGCGCATGGTCGGCTGGGTCGACAGGACTATGGCGCGCAGGTGGTGCGCACGTGCGCGTGCGATGCACTGCCTCACCAGTGCACTTCCGACGCCGCGGCCCCGCGCGGCTGCGTCGACCGACAGCATGCGGAACTCGGCCTCGTCCGGGCCTGCAACCTCCGCGAGCGGACTCCCCGGAGGACCGAACGCCACCGAACCGAGGACGGTCCTGTCCTCGACGGCTGCCCACAGCTCTCCGTCGCGTGCTCTGCCGGCGGCGTCGGCGAGGTGCGTCGCGTAGTCGTCATCGACCGCGAGGTGGCCGCCGTCGACGTAGGCCCGCTTGGTGATGTCTCCGACCTGCGACAGCAGCGCGTGATCCTGCGGGTCGACCTGCACGAACGTGAAGCTCATGCGGCTCATCATCGCCGAGGCCGGACGTCGCCAACGTCGACCCGATGCGGTGCCGGTGACGCCGGCACCGCCCACGTCAGAACGGCGGCGGGCCGACATCGACATCATGTGTTGCTGAGCCGGTGGGTCTCGCAGTCTGCGTGCGAGCAACGCGCATCCTCACCGCCGCCATCTCAGGTGTGGTCGGTGGCGGGTCGGTGTGGTCCTCCAGGAGCGCCGCGAGCACACGCTCGGCCACGGAGTGCTCGTACGCCGCGAGGTCGTGCGGCTGATGGTGATCGGGCGGATGAGTCGTGACCCGCTGACCGCTCAGCGTGGTCCAGCGCACCGAACCGTCCGTGTGCAGCTGAGCACGCCACCACTGCCGAGTCTTCGCGATGTGGTGCCCGCGGTGCAGCGTGTGCAGGTTGTGCTCATGCGTCGCCCCGTCGGAGGGGTCATCGGCGAGAGCGGACCAGGGAACGGCGTGGTCGAGGTCGCACTCCTGCGCCGGGTGCTCGCACCCGGGCGCGCGGCAGTGCTGGTCACGCGCCTCGACCGTGCGGCGCAGCGCGGCCGACGGCCGGTACGACGACTCGGCGTCGATGACCGTGCCGCTCGCCGGGTCCGTGACGAGTCGCTGCCAGATGCTGCCGCGCGCGAACGCCATCGCCCGCACCTGCTGCGCGGTGAGGAAGCCTAGACCGAGGGCTTCTCCGACGCCGGCCGTGCGAGGGTCGTAGGGCGTCTCCGTCTGGGCACGGGCATGGGCATGGGCGCGAGCGCCGCCCTCGGCGGCGGAGGACGAGCGCGTCGGGTCAGGCAGCAGCGCCGCGAGGCTGACGACGACCTGCAGATGCGCGGCCGGTGCTTCGCCGAGCAGGGCGTCGCCGGCCACCTGGCCGCGGATGAGCAGGTCGGTGGCGATGTCGGACCGCAGCTGAGCGAGCGTCCGTGAGTCACCCGCGGCCCGCGCCCTCCGAGCCAGCGTCGTGATGCGCCGCTGCGCCGCGAAGGCGCGCTCCGACGACGCCGTGACGGTGGTCGACGCGATGCCGTGCGGATGCGTCACCGTGTCGACATCGCGGGCGTCGACAGCGTCGCGATGAGAACGCCGCGCGAACTCGCCCGCCGACTCGGCGAGGGCGAGCTGTCGGGCCAGGCGACGGCGTACGGTCGCTTGGGACAACGCAGGTGCCGCGAGCAACGCCTCCAGCTCGTCGGCGTCGACGGATGTCGGCCCCTCGTCATCTGGATGCCGGCCGACGGGCGTGAGCACGCGCCGCATCACGGTCGCTGCGGTCAGCGGGTCGAGGTGGCGAGTTTCTTTGAGCAGCAGGCGTGCTCGCCACAGCGAGACGGTGCCGCACGCCATCCGAGCACGCAGGTGTCCGACGCGCTCGGGTGCGGCCCCGGCCAGGGCGACGTCGTCGCGGCAGCGGGTGATCGTCGCACCGGTCAGCAGCTGCAGCTCGGTGGCCACAGCCGTACGTGCGAGTGCTCGCCGGGTCTGCCGGGTCGAGGCCGACTCGTGCTGCCCGAGGTCGATGCCGGGATCGTCCTCGGTGGCGCGGAGCAGGTCGCCGGTCGCCCCGCTGTGTGCGAACCCCACCCACGCCTCGACACCTTCAGCAGCACGGATCACCTCAGCCGCTGCCGAGCGTGCCGCGAGGAACGGGTCGCCCGGCTCGGGCGGGACCGTGGGCGCTGAGCTCGCATCCGGATCGGGACGGTCGGTCGACCCGCAGACGCCGGCGGCAGGCCCGGAGACGACAGCTCGCGCTCCTGCCCGCTCAGCCACGAGTGCCAGCCACTGCGCGAGGTGAGGAGGCAGCCCGGACACGGTGACGACAGCAGTGTCGCTCGGCATGACCCCTCCTCGCTTAGAACGTATGTTCGAATCATATCGCGCTCGACCCGCACTCGCAGGCGAACCGAAGAATGCTGTGGACACCCGTGACTCGTCCCTGCCACGGTCGATCTCATGAGCCCGACAGACAGCGCAGACCGCACCTACGACGAGCTGGTGGCCGAAGCCGCAGCGGTCGACGTGAGCGGCTGGGACTTCTCCTGGCTCGACGGCCGCGCGACCGAGGCCCGCCCGTCCTGGGGGTACCAGCGGCTGCTGCACCAGCGGTTCACCACGACCGAATCGGTGCTCGACCTGCAGACCGGCGGTGGCGAGGTCACGGCCGGAGCAGCACCCCTGCCGCGTACGACGGTCGCCACCGAGTCCTGGAGGCCCAACCTCGCCGTCGCGACCGACACGCTCGGACCCCTCGGCGGACGGGTGGTCGAGGCGCCCGACGAGGGGCCCCTGCCGTTTGAGGACGCGGCGTTCGAGCTGGTGATCGCGCGCCATCCCGTCGTGACGCCGTGGGCTGAGGTCGCGCGGGTCCTGCGTCCGGGCGGCGCGTTCGTGTCGCAGCAGGTCGGGCCCGACAGCGCGCGCGAGCTGAGCGAGTGGTTCGTCGGACCGTGGCCCGACGGGCCTCAGGCCCGCGACCCCGAGGTCGTCCGCGCAGCAGCCACCGCAGCGGGGCTCGACGTTGTCGACCTACGCCTGGAGCGCCTGCCGATGGAGTTCTTCGACGTCGGCGCCGTGGTCTACATCCTGCGCAAGTGCGTCTGGTGGGTGCCCGACTTCGACATCGCGAGGTACGACGACCGCCTCCGCGCCATGGACGCGCACATCCGCCAGCACGGCAGCTTCCTCGCGCACTCGAGCAGGTTCTTGATCGAGGCGCACAAGGGCTGAGTCTCCCTACGGCTCACCCGGTCTCGACACGGGCTCGCCCTGGGGGCTCGCCCGGCTCGACCGGCGGCGGGTCGGGCTGGATCGGTCATCTCGATGCACCTTGTACGACGACGGCCGGTTCCGTTGGGGGGCAACGGAACCGGCCGGCGTACGCGCGTGTGAGGTCAGAGGTGGTTGACCGCCTCGGTGAGGACGCCGCGCAGCTTCTGCTCGATCTCGTCGAACTCGGTCTGGCCGATGATCAGCGGCGGAGCGAGCTGCACGACGGGGTCGCCGCGGTCGTCGGCGCGGCAGTAGATGCCGGCGTCGAACAGCGCCTTCGACAGGAAGCCGCGCAGCATCCGCTCGGCCTCGTCGTCGTTGAACGTCTCGCGGGTCTCCTTGTCCTTGACGAGCTCGATGCCGTAGAAGTAGCCCTCGCCGCGGACGTCGCCGACGATCGGCAGGTCCTTGAGCTTTTCCAGGGTGGCCCGGAACGCGGGCGCGTTCTCCTTGACGTGGTCGTTGAGGCCCTCACGCTCGAAGATGTCGAGGTTGGCCATCGCGACCGCCGCCGACACCGGGTGACCGCCGAAGGTGTAGCCGTGCGGGAACGACGTGGTGCCCTTCTTGAACGGCTCGAACAGCCGGTCGCTCGCGATCATCGCGCCGATGGGGGAGTAGCCGGAGGTGAGCCCCTTGGCGCAGGTGATGATGTCGGGGACGTAGCCGAAGTCGTCGCACGCGAACATCGAGCCGATACGCCCGAACGCGCAGATGACCTCGTCGGACACCAGCAGCACGTCGTACTCGTCGCAGATCTCGCGGACGCGCTCGAAGTAGCCGGGCGGCGGCGGGAAGCAGCCGCCGGCGTTCTGGACCGGTTCGAGGAAGACGGCGGCGACCGTGTCGGGCCCCTCGAACTCGATGGCCTCGGCGATCCGGTCGGCGGCCCAGCGGCCGAACGCCTTCGGGTCGTCACGCAGCTCGGGCTGCGCGCGGTAGATGTTGGTGTTGGGCACCTTGAACGCACCCGGCACCAGTGGCTCGAACATCTCCTTCAGCGGCGGCAGACCGGTGATCGACAGCGCGCCCTGCGGGGTGCCGTGGTAGGCGATCGAGCGGCTGATGACCTTGTGCTTGCCCGGCTTGCCGGTCAGCTTGAAGTACTGCTTGGCGAGCTTCCAGGCGGACTCGACGGCCTCGCCGCCGCCGGTGGTGAAGAACACGCGGTTGAGGTCACCGGGGGCGTACGCCGCCAGCCGCTCGGCGAGGTCGATCGCCGAGGGGTGGGCGTAGGACCAGATCGGGAAGAACGCCAGCTCACGCGCCTGCTTGGCAGCGGCCTCGGCGAGCTCTTCGCGGCCGTGGCCGGCCTGGACGACGAACAGCCCGGCGAGCCCGTCGAGGTACTTGTTGCCCTCGGCGTCCCAGATGTAGGCGCCGTCGCCCTTGACGATGACGGGGACGTGCCCACCGCCGCCGCCGTCGGCGACCGGCTCGTACACCGACTGGCGCGTGAAGTGACCCCAGAGGTGGTCGCGCGCGGCGTCGTACCGCGGGGTGCCACGCGGCGTGGTGCCGACTCCGGCGGGCTGGTCGGCGGACGTGATCTGCGGAGTGGTCGTCATCTCGTTCCCCAGTCGTAGCGTTGCTTGTTGAGCCTGAGATAGGTGAAGGTCTCGGTGCCGACGACGCCGTCGACCGTGCGAATGCGCCGCTGCAGCAGCTCGAGCAGCTGGTCGTCGTCCTCGCAGACGACCTCGACGAGCAGGTCGTAGCGGCCGGCCGTGGTGACAACGTACGAGACCGCCTCGATCTCGCTGAGTGCATGGGCGATGTGCTCGCTGTCGCCCGTCGTCGACACCCCGATGAGCGCCTGCCGCTCGAACCCGACCTGCACGGGATCGGTGACGGCGACGATCTGCAGCAGCTCCGACTCCAGCAGCCGTTGCACGCGCTGGCGGACGGCTGCCTCGGAGAGCCCGACCTCGCGGGCGAGCATGGCGTAGGGAGCACGCCCGTCCTGCTGCAGCAGGCGGATGATCGCCTTGGAGGTGTCGTCCAGCACCACCCGGTTGGAGATGCGGGTTGGATCGGTCACGTGCCCATCGTGGCCCTCGATCCGTCACGAATCAAGTACTTCTCCACGGAATCCGTCGCGATCCGTGGCGAGGATCTATGCTGACGGAGGCGTGCGTACAACGACGTGCGTACGCCTTTGGGAGCCAACGAAAGGTGTCGCCGGATGGCACTGAGTGCCTTCGACCTGTACTCCGTCGGCATCGGGCCGTCGTCCTCGCACACGGTGGGCCCGATGCGCGCCGCCAAGATGTTCGTCGACGGGCTGAAGGCCGACGGCGAGCTCGCCCGGGTGACCCGGGTGCGGGCCGAGCTGTTCGGCTCACTCGGGGCCACCGGCCACGGGCACGGCTCCGACAAGGCCGTCATGCTCGGTCTGGAGGGCGAGGCGCCCGAGTCGGTCGACACCGACACGGCCGACGCCCGCGTGGCCCAGAGTCGCACCCGCCACGTGCTGCACCTCGGCGGCACCCACGAGGTCGCCTTCCACCCCGACGAGGACCTCGTCCTGCACCGGCGCAAGTCGCTGCCGGCGCACCCCAACGGCCTGACGTTCCACGCGTACGACGGCTCCGGTGCCCTGGTGCGCGAGCACAGCTATTACTCCGTGGGCGGCGGCTTCGTCGTCGACGAGGCAGCCACGGGCGCCGACCGGGTCGTGCAGGACGACACCGTGCTGCCCCTGCCGTTCTCGACCGGCACCGAGCTGCTCGCGATCTGCGAGCGCGAGCAGATGTCGATCAGCGAGGTCATGCTGACCAACGAGCGAGTCTGGCGCAACGACAACGAGATTCGCGCGGGCCTGCTGCACCTGTGGTCGGTCATGCACGAGTGCGTCCAGAACGGCTTCACCCGCGAGGGCACGCTCCCGGGCGGCCTCAAGGTGCCGTGCCGGGCGCCCGGCCTCTACCGCGACCTCACGAGCGGTCGGCTCAAGGACGACCCGCTCAGTGTCATGGACTGGGTCAACCTGTACGCCCTCGCCGTCAACGAGGAGAACGCCTCCGGTGGCCGCGTGGTGACCGCCCCGACCAACGGCGCTGCCGGCATCATCCCGGCGGTGCTGCACTACTACGTCGACTTCGTCGAGGGAGCGGACGACGACGGCATCGTGCGCTTCCTGCTGACGGCCGCAGCCATCGGCATCCTGTTCAAGGAGAACGCCTCGATCTCGGGCGCCGAGGTCGGCTGCCAGGGTGAGGTCGGCTCGGCGTGCGCGATGGCGTCCGGTGCGCTGTGCGAGGTGCTGGGCGGTTCGCCGACCCAGGTCGAGAACGCCGCCGAGATCGGCATCGAGCACAACCTCGGCCTCACCTGCGACCCTGTCGGCGGCCTCGTGCAGATCCCGTGCATCGAGCGCAACGCCATCGCCAGCGTCAAGGCGATCAACGCAGCACGCCTGTCCCTCAACGGCACCGGCGTGCACACCGTGAGCCTGGACAAGGCCATCAAGACCATGCGCGACACCGGCCGCGACATGTCCATCAAGTACAAGGAGACCGCGCGCGGCGGTCTCGCCGTCAATGTCATCGAATGCTGAACTTCGAGCGCTGACAGACCCCGATCGATCAAGGAGCCCGCAGTGAGCAGTCCCCGCCAGCTGAAGAACTTCGTCGGTGGTGCCTACGTCGCGCCCGAGACCGACGAGACGACCGACATCCTGCACCCCTCCACCGGCCAGGTGGTGGCCAAGGCGCCGGTGAGCACGCAGGCCGACGTCGACGCGGCGTACTCCAGCGCCGACAAGGCGTTCGCCGAGTGGGGGCAGACCACGCCGGGTGAGCGGCAGGAGGCGCTGCTGAAGTTCGCCAACGCGCTCGAGAAGCGTGCCGACGACCTGGTGCACCTGGAGGCCGAGAACACCGGCAAGCCGTTCGCGCTGACCGCCTCCGAGGAGGTGCCGGTGATGATCGACCAGCTGCGCTTCTTCGCAGGCGCCGCAAGGGTTCTCGAGGGCCGGGCGTCGGCCGAGTACATGAAGGGCCACACCTCGTGGATCCGTCGCGAGCCGATCGGTGTCATCGGTCAGGTCACGCCGTGGAACTACCCGATGATGATGGCGATGTGGAAGATCGCGCCCGCGCTCGCGGCGGGCAACGCGGTCGTCCTCAAGCCGTCGGACACCACGCCCGAGACGACGCTGCTGATGGCCGAGATCGCCTCGGAGTTCCTGCCGGCCGGCACGTTCAACGTCGTGACGGGCGACCGTACGACGGGTGCCCGCGTCGTCGAGCACAAGACGCCCGCGATGGTCGCCATCACCGGTTCGGTGCGGGCCGGCATGCAGGTGGCCGAGGCGGCCGCCAAGGACGTCAAGCGCGTGCACCTCGAGCTCGGCGGCAAGGCGCCGGTCATCGTGTTCGACGACGCCGACATCGAGGCCGCGGTCAACGGCATCGCCGAGGCCGGCTACTTCAACGCCGGGCAGGACTGCACTGCGGCCACCCGCGTGCTCGCGGCGCCGGGCATCCACGACGACTTCGTGGCCGCGCTCGCGGAATACGCGAAGGGCTCGGCCAAGGTCGGGATGCCCGACGACGAGGACGCGCTGCTCGGCCCGGTCAACAACGAGCGCCAGCTGTCGCACGTGACCGGCTTCATCGACCGGTTGCCTTCGCACGCAACGGTTTCCGCGGGTGGCAACCGCCTGAGCGGGCTCGGCGACGGCTACTTCATCGAGCCCACTGTCGTGTCCGGCCTCAAGCAGGATGACGAGGCGGTGCAGGACGAGATCTTCGGCCCTGTCATCACGGTGCAGAAGTTCGACGACGAGGCCGCTGCGATCGCGTGGGCCAACGGTGTCGAGTACGGCCTCGCGTCGTCGGTGTGGACCACGGACTTCGGTCGGGCGATGCGCGTGTCGAAGGCGCTCGACTTCGGCTGCGTCTGGATCAACACGCACATCCCGCTGGTCGCCGAGATGCCGCACGGCGGGTTCAAGCACAGCGGCTACGGCAAGGACCTGTCGATGTACGGCTTCGAGGACTACACGCGCGTCAAGCACGTGATGGCCAACATCGAGAGCTGACGTCGAGAGCTGACCCAGAGGCGAAGACTGTCTGTCCGGCACTGCATGCGGTGCCGGACAGACAGTCTTCGTCCGTCGGCGAAGGGATGTGCACGTGCGGGTCGTGATCGTCGGAATCGGTTCTGAGAGCTCAGGATTCGCCCCGCACCGTACGACGCTCACCGACTTCGACGTACGCCGTGGGGCCCGAGCCATGGAGCGCTACCCGTTCCTGCGCGACGGCGTGCTGCCGGGTCTTGAGGCGGTGCGGTTCGTGCCGGTGTGGTGGCCAGGGCGTTGCCGGGTGGGCGGGTCGAGCGGTCGGCGTACGACGCGTTGCTGGCCGACGTGCTGGCAGCCATCGACGAGGGCGGGCCCTGGGACGGCGTGCTGCTCGACATCCACGGCGCGATGCTGGTCGAGCGGCTCGACGACGCCGAGGCGCACCTGGCCGCGGCGGTCCGTGAAGCCGTCGGACCGGCCGCGCTCATCGCGGCGGCGATGGATCTGCACGGGTCGGTCTCGCGCGCGTTCGTCGAGTCGGTCGACCTGCCCACGTGCTACCGGACGGCGCCGCACGTCGACGAGGAGGAGACGCGCGCACGAGCTGCACGACTGCTTGCGCGGTGTCTGACCGACGGCACCCGTCCCGTACGAGCGTGGGCGCGCGTGCCCGTCGTCCTCCCCGGCGAGAAGACCTCGACCCGAGACGAGCCGGCGCGGTCGATCTACGCCTCGCTCGCCGATGGACGGCGACCGGTGGGCGTCCTCGAGACGGCGCTGTGGGTGGGTTACGCGTGGGCGGACGAGCCGCGTACGGCCGCGGCGGTGGTGTCGGTCGGCACGGATGAGGCTGCGGTGCAGGCCGAGGTCGACCGCGTGGCACGGGCCTGGTTCGACGCGCGTGGCGAGTTCGAGTTCTGCTGCGAGACGGGCGATCTCGCCTGGGCGGTCGACCGTGCGCTCACATCTGACCGGCGGCCGTTCTTCGTCTCGGACACTGGTGACAACCCGACCGCGGGCGGTTCTGGGGACGTGGCGACGACGCTGGCCTCGCTGCTGGCCGACCGATCGGTGACCGAGGGCCGGCATCAGGTCGTGTGGTCGGCGCTCGTCGACCCCGACGGTGTCGCAGCCGCTCACGCGGCAGGTGTCGGCGCATCGTTCGACGAGGTCGTGGGCGGCTGCTACGGCTGGCCGGCGCGAATTCGATTGCAAGGCAAGGTGTTGCGCTGCACCGAGGGTGAGATCGACTCCGCTGTCATCGCCGTCGGGTCGCTCTGCGTGGTGCTCACCAGCGGACGCATCCCCTTCCACGCGATGAGCGACTACGCGGCCGTCGGCGTCGACCCGAGCACGGTCGACGTGTTCGTCGACAAGATCGGCTACCTCGAGCCCGACCTCCACGAGCACGCCGAGGGCTGGGTGATGGCACTCACCGACGGGCCGGTCGACCAGCGCATCGAGCGGCTGCCGTTCGACCGCGTCCGAGACCCGCTGTACCCGTTGACCCCGGTGCCGCACGACTGGTCGCCCGAGGCGGTCGTCATCCGGTCGTGAGCTCGTCCAGCCGGCGGCGTACGCCGGCGACCTCGCTCTCGTGCACCGCCCCTGACCACGACCCGCCGTCGCGGACCGTCCTCCCGAGGTGCACAGCGCCGGCTCCGGCACCCACGAGTCTCGGCAGGTGCTCGACGCGCAACCCACCGCCGACCATGACGGTCGCGCCGAGGTCGGGTGCAGCGGACAGCAGTGCTTCGAGGCGCGGTAGGCCGGTGGCGACGCCGGCCGGATGACCGGACGTGAGCACGGTGTCACAGCCCGGGAGAGCCAGCACGGCGCGTACGGACTCCACGAGATCCGGAGCGGTGTCCAGGGCGCGGTGGAACGTGAACGGCATGCCCGCCACCGTGTCGATGACGGGCTGGAGGGTCGCGGTGTCCGGCTGTCCGTCCGGCGCCGCGGCGCCCAGGACGAGCTCGGTCACGCCGGCGTCGAGCAGTCGCTCGGCGTCCGCGATGAGCGCAGCGACGTCGGAGCTCGTCAGCAGATGGCTCTCGGTCACGCGGAGCATGGCGCGGACCGGGATATCGAGGGCGGACGCGACCGCTGCCGCGAGGGCCGGATCCGGTGTCATACCACCGAGATCCGCGCGGCCGACCAGCTCGACCCGGTCAGCGCCCCCGCGCGCAGCGGCCTGCGCGTCGGCGACATCGGTGACGATGACCTCCAGGAGTACGCGACCCATGCCGCCATTGTGGCGATCAGCAGGGGCCGGAGTCGTGCTCCCACTCGTAGGACATGGCACGAGTCATCGGGCCGACGATGCCGTCGACACCGGTGCCGTGGCAGGCGCCGTGGCTGCGCTGCTCGGCGAGGACGGCGTTGCGGGTGATGGTGCCGAACGACCCGTCGACCGTGACGCCTGCGGATGGGTTGCGCGTGAGCCAGATCTGGGCGGCGCGTACGGCGTCACCGCGCGAGCCGTACTGGACGGTCTGACGGACGAAGAGCCGGTAGAAGTCGGCACGCGTGAGCGTGCCGGCGACCGACAGACCCTCTGCCCGTTGGAAGGTCTTGACCGCGCCCTGGGTGGCGTAGCCGAAGCTGCCGTCCACGGCGAGCGAGGGCGTCCAGCGCTTCAGGAGCAGCTGGGTCATCGCGACCGGTCGGTACTGCCCCATCGCCGGGTCGTCCGTTCGGCCGAGCGACATCGTCGCCATCCGGAAGTCGTCGGGAACCGACTCAATGGTCACCCTGGTTCCGGTGGGGACGTGCGGGGCCGGGTCGGCGTGTGCCGCGGAGCCGGCGCCCCCGATGCCGAGGACGACGAGCGCGGCCGCCCCCGCGACCACTCCGCGTCGTGCGTACGTGGTGGTGCTCATGGTGCTTCCTCCCTGATAGGTGTCGGGCCGGCCCCCTGCGCCGGCCCGAAGCTGTGTCTCGCTCAGCAGTACGGCACGCCCGGGATGGGCTCCCAGTTGCCGCCGCCGCTGACGTGGACGGCGCTGACCCAGACACCTCGGTTGCCGGCGTCGTCGTCGGTCTTGAGCCACCAGTTGTTGTCGTAGGGCGTGCTGCCGAGGTGGTAGTTCGGCCCCTGCATCTGGCAGTAGAAGTAGTTCGACCCGGCGTTGAGGTAGTTGCCGGTCCACGGCACGTCCCAGTTCCAGTAGCTCGGAGCGGCCGTCCAGACGTTCTTCCAGACGACGTTGGTGTGGACGCCACCGGCGGTCGTTCTCGGAGCGGACGTGACCCGGGTGCCATTCGGAGCGACCGTGACGCGGGTGCCCTGAGCGGACACCGCGCCGCCGCCGTCGCCGGAGATCGCCTCGCGGTCGGCGTGGGCCGAACCGGCCGTGGCGACCGTCATCCCGGCCAGAGCGGCCGTGGCCATCAGTGCGAGTGCGGGCTTGCGAGTACGCATGCTTCCCCCTGATCTTCAGTGTGATGGTGCGGCCGGCGCCCCCTCGACGCCGGCCCGAGAACCACTTGACCAGGCCGCGCTCACCGATCGCTCACAGCGCGCTGACAGACTGGCCGGGTCCTGGTCGGCACTCGGGAGACGTCCATGACGGATGGCAGTGACCTGCTGAAGATTCGGATGCTCGGCGCGTTCGAGGTCGACCTCGGTGGCCGACGCCTGACGCTCGGGCGCCGCCTCGCGACACTGCTCGCCGTGATCGCCAGCGACGCAGGTCCGGTGTCACGGGCGCAGCTGGTCGACCGGGTCTGGGGAGAGTCGCCTCCCGCAGACGCCAAGCAGTTCGTGCAGTCGGCCATCCACCGGCTCCGGTCGGCGACCCACCCCGACGTGATCGTGACCGCGGGCGAGGGTTACGCCCTGGACGAGGGCCGGGTCGAGGTCGACGTACGACGGTTCGTGGCGCTCGTGCGCGGACGAGGCCGTGACCGCGCGCGCGAGCTGCGCGAGGCGCTCGACCTGTGGCGCGGAGAGCCGTTCGCGGGCACCGCGTCGCCGTGGCTGGCTGACGTCGAGGCGGCCAGGCTGCACGAGCTGCACCTCGCCGCCGCGCTCGAGCATGCTGACCTCGCCCTGGACTCCGGTCGCGTCGGTCCTGACCTGGTGTCACAGCTGAGCGGGCTCACGAGGAGCTATCCGCTGCACGAACCCGTCTGGGAGCGACTCCTGCAGGTGCTGCGTGCGGCGGGCCGCGTGCCGGAGGCGCTCGGACGCTACGACGAGGTGAGACGACGGCTGCGCGACGAGCTGGGGGTGGACCCTGGACCCGAGCTACGGTCGGCGTACGACCTGCTCCTCGCCGGTGACGGCGAGCCCGAGCGGTCGGTTCGGCGTACTCCTCGCCAGCTGCCTTCTCCTGCAGCGAGATTCACCGGTCGGGCGGCTGAGATGTCCGAGCTGACCGAGGTGCTGACTCGCACGTCCGGGCCGCGGATCGCGGTCGTCGCCGGCGTCGGCGGTGCAGGCAAGACGTCGCTCGTCCTGCAGTGGGCGCACTCCGTGCGTGAGCAGTTCCCCGACGGTCAGCTGTTCGTGGACCTCAGGGGCTACTCCGACGAGCGGCCGGTGAGCGCCGCCGACACGTTGAGCAGGCTGCTGCGCTCGCTCGGGGTGCCGCCCGGCCAGGTGCCGCTGTCGGTCGACGAACGCAGTGCGCTGCTGCGCGAGTGCACCACCGACCTCGACCTGCTCATCGTCCTGGACAACGCCTGTGACGCCGCGCAGATCCGTCATCTGCTGCCGGGGCCCGGAGCCATGACCGTGGTGACGAGCCGCAACCAGATGCGCGGCCTCATGGCTCGGCAGGGCGCTGACCGCATCTCGGTGGGCGGTATGCCCGAGGACGATGCGCTCGGTCTGCTGCACGCGGCGGTCGGCGAACGCGTGAGCGCCGAGCCGGCAGCAGCGCGTGACCTCGTGCAGGTGTGCGGTGCGCTGCCGCTCGCGCTGTCGGTCGCGGCCGAGCGTGCGACCCGGTTCCCGGACGTCCGCCTCACGGTCATGGCCCGTGAGATGTCCGACCGGCTCGGAGCACTCGATGCGATGTCCGAGCCGTCCGACGACTTCACCGACATCCGCACGGTGTTCGACTACTCCTACCGCAGCCTCCACGACGACGAGAAGCGCGTGTTCCGATTCATCGGACTGGCATTCGGGCCGACGACGACTCTGCACGCCGCCGCCATGGCCGACCTGTCCGAGCGCGAGTCCCGGCGGGTGCTCGACCGGCTCGTCGCGGCCAGCCTCCTCGACCAGCCGACTCCCGGCACCTACCTCGTGCACGACCTCCTCCGGGCTTATGCAAGAGAGCGGTGCGCCGAGGAGGAGACCCCGGAGGAGGTGGTCGCCGTCGTACGCCGGACCCTCGCCTGGGGGCAGCGCAGCTTTCAGGCCGCGGTCGACCTCGTCCGCCCCGCTCAGATCGCCCTCGACCTGCCGGTGAGCGCGCATCAGGGGTACGAGCCCGCGGACTTCGCCGACGCCGTCCGGTGGTTCGAGGAGTTCCGGCCGACGATCCTGCAGTGGCTCGAGGTCGGCGCGCGGCACGGTCTGTACGCCGACGTGTGGCGGCTGTGCGTGCAGACGAGCGTCCTGCTCGAGGTCACCGAACGGCGCGACGACGCGACCGAGGTGGCCCAGCGGGCACTCGCGGCCGTGCAGCACCTCGACGACGAGCGTGCCCTCTACGTCACCGAATACCTGGTGGCGCAGTCGTTGCAGCGCGTCGACGACCTCGTGGGCTCCTTGGAATGGCTCGACCGCGGTCACAAGCGCGCCCAGATGCACGGGGACCGCGACGCCGAGGCGATCATCGTGACCGTGCACGGCACGGTGCTGCGACGGATGGGTGAGCACGACGACGGCATGGCGCTGCAGGACCAGGCGACCGACCTGCTCGACCGGCGTACGACCGCCGACGGGCCGTTGCGCGCATCGCGCAGCGCGGTGCTGATCAACCGTGGCGGCGCCGCGTACGAGCAGTACCGGTTCGACGCCGCGATCCGTGACACCGAGCGCGCCCTCGAGGTCGCACGAGCCGAGCGTGATCCGTGGCGTGAGGCGCTCGCCCTCAACAACCTGTCCGTGATGAGTCTCGTGGTCGACGACGCGGCGGCTGCCGAGCAGTACGCGCGACAGGCAGTGGTCCTGTCGGAGCGGCTCGCGGCTCCGGGGATGGCGCTCGACGCCCGCGCGACGCAGGGACGCCTGCTGCGCGACGCGGGCGACCGCGACGGGGCGCGGCGCGTCTGGGAGCAGGCGTTGGAGCTGCTGCCCGGGCAGACCAACCCACGTCGGCTGGAGATCGTCGAGCTGCTGGAGGAGACCCGTACGAGCCCGTGACCCGCGGGTGAGACGCTGTGCCCATGGGTGAGACAACGACGTCGGTCCTGGACAAGGTCAACAAGCAGCTGTTCATCGCGGGGGAGTGGCGCGACGCCGAGGGCGGCGCCACCCTCGATGTCGACAACCCGGCCACCGGTGAGGCGCTCGCGCATGTCGCGGACGCGTCCGTCGCCGACGGCGACGCGGCTCTCGCGGCGGCCACCGCGGCGCAGGCCGACTGGGCGGCCACGCCGCCGCGCGACCGGGGAGAGCTGCTGCGCGCGGCGTACGAGCTGATCGTCGAGCGCACCGACGACCTCGCAACGCTGATGACGCTCGAGATGGGCAAGCCGCTCGCGGAGTCCCGCGGCGAGGTGGCCTACGGCAGCGAGTTCTTCCGCTGGTTCTCCGAGGAGGCCGTGCGCATCGCGGGCCGCTGGTCGACCGCACCCAACGGTGCGACCCGTCTGGTCACGATGAAGCAGCCGGTCGGCCCGACGCTGATGATCACGCCCTGGAACTTCCCGCTCGCGATGGGCACCCGCAAGATCGGGCCCGCGCTCGCCGCCGGCTGCACGATGGTCGTCAAGCCGGCTGCCGAGACGCCCCTGACGATGCTTCTGCTGGCTCAGGTCCTCGAGGAGGTCGGGCTGCCCAAGGGCGTCCTCAACGTCATCACGACCTCGCACTCCGGCCCGGTCATGGAGCCGCTGATCCGCGACCCGCGCACCCGCAAGCTGACGTTCACGGGGTCGACACCGGTGGGCCAGAAGCTCGTCGAGCAGTCGGCCCAGCAGCTGCTGCGGGTGTCGATGGAGCTGGGCGGCAACGCGCCGTTCATCGTGTTCGCCGACGCCGACCTCGACGCTGCCGTCGAGGGCGCGATGCTCGCCAAGATGCGCAACATCGGCGAGGCGTGCACCGCCGCCAACCGGTTCCTCGTGCACGTCGACGTCGCCGAGGAGTTCTCGCGGCGGATGGCCGACAAGATGGGCGCGCTCACCGTCGGCGACGGCATGGACGACACGACTCAGGTCGGGCCGCTGATCAACGCCAAGGCGGTCGACAAGGTGCGCTCGCTCATCGAGGACGCCAGGGGCCGTGGCGCTCGCGTCGTCACCGGCGGAGACACCGTCGGCGAGCGCGGATACTTCTACGCCCCCACGGTTCTCACCGACGTGCCGGGTGACGCCAAGATGGCGCGCGAGGAGATCTTCGGGCCGGTCGCCGGCATCCAGACGTTCACCGACGACGACGACGCGATCCGTCGCGCCAACGACACCGAGTTCGGGCTGGTCGCCTACTTCTTCACGCGCGACTTCTCACGAGCGATCCGTACGAGCGAGGCGCTCGAGTACGGCATGGTCGGCGTCAACCAGGGCATCGTGTCCAACCCGGCGGCGCCGTTCGGCGGCGTCAAGGCGTCCGGCTTCGGTCGTGAGGGCGGGTTCGAGGGCGTCGAGGAGTACCTCGAGACCAAGTACGTCGGCCTCGCCCTCTGAGCCCTGGGGGCCGAACAGGCCCTGTGGACAACGGAATCCGGGCTTCCCCGATCCGCCATAGCGTGCGCGTCGTGGGAAGGAGACCACGATGACGTACGACGTCCACACCGATCACCTGCGCGGCGCGTCCCGCTCGATGAGCACCTCGTCGAGCGGGATGACGACGCTGTCGAACGACCTCGCGCGGGCCTTGCGCGCCCTCGGGACCGCGACGGGCTCACCCGACATCGCGACGACCGCTGACGAGCTCGCTCGCGGCTGGGGGCGCACGACCGGAGGCATGCTGAGCGAGGCGCGTGGCCTCACCCGTGGCCTGTCCGCGTCGGCGACCCGGTACGACCACGCCGAGCGCGGTCTGCAGGCCGGAGGTGAGCGGTGACCAAGCCCGTGCCGGGCTCCCCGGACGACGTGTTCGCCCAGACCCGCGAGATCCGGCGCCAGGCCGGGCTGCTGCGTGCGCACGGTCGGTCGGTGTCGACGACGGTCGGCAACCAGGTCAGCGGGTGGTCGGGCACCGCGTCAGTCGCGTACGCCAGCAGGTCCGGTCAGCACAGCCGGGCCGCGACCTCGGGTGCGACCACGCTGGAGTCGGCGTGCTCCAGTGCCGAGCGCTTCGGTCGCGACCTGCGCCGCATCCAGGGCCTGGCCAACGGCCACCTCAAGACGCGCGACCGGCTCGTCCGCGAGCTCGAGCTGGCGCTGCGTGACCGCCGTCATCCTCAGCTGCTCGCGCCGGACGAACGCCGCAGTCTCGACGACGACATCGCCGACCTCCGTCGTCGAATTCGCAACGAGGACAACGCGATCGACCGACAGGTCAACGACTACAAGGGCATCAAGGCCAGGCTCTACGGCGAGATCGCCAAGATGCTTCCGCCTGAGACGCGTGAGGCCTGGTACAAGACGGCCGACTACCAGTCGGTGATCCACTACGTGAAGGCCGGCGGTGCGACGTACGCCAACATCAACTACTTCCGCTCGTTACCGCCGGTTGCTCGTTCGGCGACGATCCCCGATCTCGTCCGCAACGCTTACGTCGCCGCCGACAAGCTGCAAGCCGTCCGAGGCGGAATGCTCTATACGGCTCAGAAGGTCCCGGGCGCCCGGCGCGTGTTCGTGGGAGCGCTCGGCCGCACGGTGGTGAAGTACACCGGCCCGATCGGCGCAGTGCTGACGGTCTACGACGCCTCCCATGACCTCGCCGACGCGGGCGGCTACGACGGCGGCCGGGGTACGACGACCCGTGTGCTGGCCGGAGGCGCGATCGTGGGTGCTCCGCTGTTGTTCGTCGCTCCAGAGGTGGGTGCTGTGCTCGTGACTGCTTACGCCACCTGGACTCTGGGCAACCTGGTCTACGACAACCGCAACAACATCGACCGTGCAGCGCACAAGTGGACCGGTAGGGCCGCGACCGGCGTACCCACACTCAGCGACAGCGCGCTGAAGTCGCTGTCGCCGAAGGTCGGCTGCGATGCGCCACCTGCGCCGAAGCCGAGCCCAGGACCTGCAGAGCCCAAGCCGGCTCCTGCGCAGCCCAGGCCGGCCACGACCAACGGCACCTACAACGGCCGCGTCCACCTGCCCGGCCCGCCGCAGCCGTACCCCGGGCTGGAGCGGCTGTACGACGCCAACGACAGACTCACCGCCGCCCTCGGGGCGCAGCAACCCTCGGACGCACCGCCCGTCGCGGTGCCCACCCACCCGCTCGTCCGCACCCAGGAGGTCGCGTCGTGACGACACTCGCCGTGGATCACGCCGTCGCATCGCCCGCGGGCGAGACGGCCGTGCCGTCGCCGCTCGCGCTCGCACAGCTCACCGACGAAGAGCTCGTGCTCATGGGCGCCGAGCACCCCGTCGTGGTCCTGCCGCACTACGAACAGCTGTCACCGGCCGCGCAGGAGGTCGCCGTACGCACCGCGCACCGCTCGTTGCTGGCGCACGGCGTCGAGCTCGGGCCCGACGGTCGGAGCCTGATGATGCCGCAGGAGATCTCGGACCTGCTCGACGTGCGAGCGGGCGCGGAGTGGGTCCTGGTCGTCCGCCGGGTCGAGACGGTCGAGCGCGACGGCGAGCCTGTCGGTGTCGCGACCGAGCTCTACGCCCATGCGGTCGCCGAGTTCGTGCTCCTGGAGCAGGTCAGCGGCGACGGCGTCCACGAGTTCGTCGCGCTCGACCGGCGGTCACTGCCCACCGTCCTCGCCGAGCGGCTCAGGGCCGATGGCACCCGGGACGGTGCCGGGGCTCCGATCCGACTCGATCTCGAGGCCATCGCGCACGGGCACGGCGACGTCGACCTCACCCAGATCGGACCGCTCGTCCTGCAGGTCGACGCGACGGTCTGGCGGCGTGGCCCGCAGAACGCCCCCGTGCTGCTCGGCCTGATGCTCGGCTCACAAGGCTCCTGGGCGACCCGCGCCGAGTTCGGGGCGCAGGGTCCCGTCGAGCTGCAGCCCATCGCGGCCGACGCCGCAGCCGACCTGGTCGTCGAGCTCTTCGACCAGGTCACGGCCGCGCGGACGCGGTGACCGGCGGCCCGCCACAATGTCCGGGTGACGACGCCACGCTCCATTGCTCTGCTCGGCTCGACCGGGTCCATCGGCACCCAGGCCATCCAGATCGCCCGCGCCCACCCCGACCGGTTCCGCATCACGTCGCTGGCCGCCGGTGGCAGCGACCTGCGGCTGGTCGCGCAGCAGGCGGCCGAGCTCGGGGTCGAGGCGGTCGCGGTCGCACGAGGTGACGAGGCCCAGCTGCGTGAGCACCTCGCCGACGCGGCTCGCGCAGCCGGGCGCGCGGCGTACCGGCCGGAGGTCCTCGTCGGCGACGACGCCGCCACGCAGGTCGCCGGTGGGGGAGCCGATGTCGTGCTCAACGGCATCACCGGCTCGATCGGTCTGCGCCCGACCATCGCTGCGCTGCAGGCGGGCTCGACGCTGGCGCTCGCCAACAAGGAGTCGCTCATCGTCGGCGGTCCTGTCGTCAAGGCGCTGGCGCGGCCCGACCAGATCGTCCCGGTCGACAGCGAGCACAGCGCCATCGCCCAGAGCCTGCTCGCCGGCAGGAAGGACGAGGTACGCCGGCTGGTGCTGACCGCGTCCGGCGGCCCGTTCCGAGGCCGCGACCACGACGACCTCAAGAAGGTCACCCCCGCGGAGGCGCTCGCCCACCCCAACTTCGCGATGGGCACGGTGATCACCACCAACTCCGCGACCCTCGTCAACAAGGGCCTGGAGGTCATCGAGGCGCACCTGTTGTTCGACGTGCCGTTCGAGCAGATCGACGTCGTGGTCCATCCACAGCAGTACATCCACTCGATGGTCGAGTTCGTCGACGGTGCCGTCGTCGCCCAGATCGGACTGCCCACCATGCTCGTCCCGATCGCCCTCGGCATGGGATGGCCCGACCGGGTGCCCGACGCCGAGACCCCGATCGACTGGACGAAGGCCTCGGACTGGCGCTTCGAACCTCTCGACGACGACGCGTTCCCCGCCGTACGCCTCGCGCGGCAGGTGGGCGCCGCAGGCTCGACCTACCCGGCGGTCTACAACGCCGCCAACGAGGAGTGCGTCGCGGCGTTCCACGACGGGACCATCGCCTTCGTCGACATCCTCCCCACCGTCGCGGCCGTGGTGGCGGCGCACGACGCCGAGTCCGGCGACCTGACCGTCGAGCAGGTGCTCGCGGCCGAGAGCTGGGCCCGAGGGCGTACGCATGAGGTCCTCGCGCAGCGATGAACCCACGCGCAGGGTTCGATCCGGTGCGGCCCTCGTGAGAACCTGGAAGATGTGATGTTCCTTCTCGGGGTCCTGATTGTCGCGATCGGTGTGGCGCTGTCCATCGCGCTGCACGAGATCGGCCACCTGGTGCCCGCCAAGAAGTTCGGCGTCAAGGTGACCCAGTACATGGTCGGCTTCGGTCCGACGATCTGGTCGCGTCGGCGCGGTGACACCGAGTACGGCGTCAAGGCCATCCCGCTCGGCGGATACATCCGCATGATCGGCATGCTGCCGCCGCGCCGTGAGGACCCCGAAGGCAGACTGCGTGCGACGTCGACCGGCCGCATGAGCCAGATGGCCGACGCCGCGCGCGAGGACTCCTTCGACGAGATCAAGCCCGGCGACGAGGACCGCGTCTTCTACAAGCTGCCGGTGCACCAGAAGGTCGTCATCATGCTCGGCGGCCCGTTCATGAACCTCGTGATCGCCGCCGTTCTGCTCGTCGTGATCGCCTGCGGCGTCGGGCTCCCCAAGCAGGTCAGCGCGAGCATCGCGAGCGTCAACGAGTGCCTGCCCGTGCAGGTCAGCCAGAGCCAGAAGGCCACCTGCACCGATGCCGACCGCTCACCGGCGTGGAAGGCCGGCATCAAGCCCGGCGACGTGGTCGTGTCGGTGGCCGGCACCCCGGTGTCGACGACGCAGGAGACGACACGCGAGATCCGCAAGTACGCCGACCGGGCCATCCCGGTCGTCGTCCGGCGCGCTGGGGTCGAGCAGACGCTGACCGTGACGCCCGCGCGGCGCGAGATGCCCAAGGTCGACGCCGACGGCGCCGAGGTGCTCACCATGAGCGGTGAGACGGTCACCGAGCAGGTCGGGGTGATCGGCACCTCGATCGGCGGCACCTACCGCACCGAGCGCGCCTCGTTGACCGAGGCGCCGGGCATCATCGGTGAGGGCCTGGCCAAGACGGCGTCGGTGTTCCTGCGCATCCCGCAGAAGATGGTCGGCGTCGCCAACGCCGCCTTCGGTGACGGCAAGCGCGACACCAACGGGCCGATCTCCGTGGTCGGCGTCGGCCGCGTCGCGGGTGAGGCCGCCGACACCAAGGACGTCGGGTTCGGCGACAAGATCGTCTTCCTGCTCGGCCTGCTCGCCTCCCTCAACCTGGCACTGTTCGTCTTCAACCTGATCCCGTTGCTGCCGCTCGACGGCGGTCACGTCGCGGGCGCGCTCTGGGAGGGCGTCAAGCGCATGATCGCCCGTGCTCGCGGCATCGAGGGGCCGGTTTACGCCGACGTCACCAAGGCGCTCCCGGTCGCCTACACCGTCTCGATCGTGCTGATCGTGATGTCCGTGCTGCTGATCTACGCCGACATCGTCAACCCGATCAAGCTCGGCAACTGATGGTGGCGGTCGCTCGGGCGACGCCGTCGTACGTCGTCCCTCCGCCCGTTCCCGACGGCGGTCGTGTGGCGGTCGCCGCGTTCAGCGGACCGCTGCTGGCCGAGCGGCTCGACCAGGGTCTGAGAGTCCTGCGTGGCTGGGGCCTCGAGCCCGTCCTCCTGGAGTCGGCGACCGCGGTCGACCCGACCTTCGACTACCTCGGGGGCACCGACGAGCTGCGCGCCCGGGTGCTGCAGGAGGCGCTCACCGACCCGTCGTACGACGCCGTCCTGCTCGGCCGTGGTGGCTACGGCGCGCAACGGGCACTCGACCTGATCGACTGGGACGCGGTGCTCGCCGCGCGTCCCACGCCGCGTCACGTGGTCGGGTTCTCGGACGTGACCGCGCTGCAGGAGGCGCTGCTGCACCACCTCGGCTGGGCCTCGCTCTACGGCCCGATGGTCGCGACCTGGTACTTCGAGCAGGAGCGTGCTCAGGAGAGCCTGCGCCGGCTGCTCATGACCCCCGATGCCGTCGCCGTGATCGAGCTGCCCGACACCGTCCCCGCCGTCGACGGCGTCGCCGAGGGTGTGCTGCTGGGCGGCTGCGCGACGCTGCTCGCGAGCTCGATCGGCACGGCCACCTCGGTGCCCGCCCGCGACGGCATCCTGTTCCTGGAGGACGTCGACGAGGAGATCTTCCGCCTGGACCGCATCTTCACCCAGCTGCGGCGCTCGGGCTACCTCGACGGGGTCAAGGCCGTGCTGACCGGCACATTCCACGGCTGCGGCGACGCCGACCTCGTACGCCGGCTGATCGTCGACCGCTTCGCAGACCTGGGAGTCCCGGTGCTCACCGGCGCCGACATCGGCCACGGCGTACCCCTGCAGACCCTGCCGATCGGACGTCGGGCTCGCCTCGACACCGGGGCGCGGCGCATCGACCTGCTCTGACCCGACGGGTGCTCGGCCGCCCACGGCCATGAGTGATACTTGAGGCCATGAGCGTGTCCCTCGGAATGCCGTCCGCACCTGCCCCGGTCCTCGCCCCGCGGCGCAAGACCCGCAAGATCAAGGTCGGCAAGGTCGAGGTCGGCGGTGACGCTCCCATCTCGGTGCAGTCGATGACCACCACGCCGACGACCGACATCAACGCCACCCTTCAGCAGATCGCCGAGCTCACGGCCTCGGGCTGCGACATCGTGCGCGTCGCGTGCCCGAGCCAGGACGACGCCGACGCCCTGCCCGCGATCGCCCAGAAGTCGCAGATCCCGGTCATCGCCGACATCCACTTCCAGCCCAAGTACGTCTACGCCGCGATCGAGGCGGGCTGTGCTGCGGTGCGCGTCAACCCCGGCAACATCCGCAAGTTCGACGACCAGGTCGCTCAGATCGCCAAGGAGGCCAAGGACGCCGGGGTCTCCATCCGCATCGGCGTCAACGCCGGCTCCCTCGACAAGCGGCTCCTGGAGAAGTACGGCAAGCCCACGCCGGAGGCGCTGGTCGAGTCGGCCGTCTGGGAGGCGTCGCTGTTCGAGGAGCACGACTTCCACGACTTCAAGATCTCGGTCAAGCACAACGACCCGGTCGTGATGGTGCGCGCGTACGAGCTGCTCGCCGAGCGCGGCGACTGGCCCCTGCACCTCGGTGTCACCGAGGCGGGCCCGGCGTTCCAGGGCACCATCAAGTCGGCGACGGCGTTCGGTGCGTTGCTGAGCAAGGGCATCGGCGACACCATCCGTGTCTCGCTGTCGGCGCCTCCGGTCGAAGAGGTCAAGGTCGGCAACCAGATCCTGCAGAGCCTCAACCTCAAGCCGCGCAAGCTCGAGATCGTCTCGTGCCCCTCGTGCGGTCGCGCCCAGGTCGACGTCTACAAGCTCGCCGACGAGGTGACCGCCGGGCTGGAAGGCATGGAGGTCCCGCTGCGCGTCGCCGTCATGGGCTGCGTCGTCAACGGCCCGGGCGAGGCCCGCGAGGCCGACCTCGGCGTCGCCTCCGGCAACGGCAAGGGCCAGATCTTCGTCAAGGGTGAGGTCATCAAGACCGTGCCCGAGGTTCAGATCGTCGAGACCCTCATCGAGGAGGCCATGCGCATCGCCGACGAGATGGGTGAGCCGGTCGACGGCGAGCCCGCGGGGGCTCCGACCGTCACGGTCTCCTAGGCGCGGTTGCGCTCCAGGCAGGTGCGCAACCACCCGAACCCGGTGCCGTCGAAGGGCGCCGTCTGCTCTCGTACGCCGGCCAGCACGGTCGCGCAGTCGCGCTCGGCCTGCTCGACGAGCGCGCGCGGATAGCCCAGCTCGACCTGGTGCTCGGCGAACTCGTCCTCGTCGTCGACGAACACCTCGCCGTTGACCCGGCGGATGACGTCGAGGTCGAGGTCGACCGCGGTGACCTGCAGGCCGGTCGGCGTACGACGCCAGGTCGCCGCCGTGGCGATGTCGACGTAGACGAGCACTCGGTCGGGAGTGTCCTCGGCGCGGTCCCAGAACGTCGCGGCGTAGCCCTGACCGGTCGGGAACAGCACCACCTGGGCACGTTCGGCGGCGAAGTGGGCGCCGGGTCGGTCGAACGCGGTGCCGGCCGGCACAGCGAGCCAGGCCCCGAACCGGTCCGAGCCGAGGTAGGTCGCCTCGAACTGCCAGTGCTCGGTGTCACGCCACTTGCGGAAGTCGACGTGCACGGCGGTGCCCGCAGCGGTGTCGGAGGGCGGGCTGGCGAAGGTCTCGGGCACGGCCCCACCGTAGACCGCGGGTGCGACGGAACAATCGATCGGCGCGTTGGCGTACCGGGAGGGCCTTGAGAGGGCAGGCTGGGAGGGTGTTACGGACCTTCGGCGCGACGCGCACGCTCGGGACGGCCGACTTCGACCGGGTGATGCAGCTGTGCGCCGACGACCCGATGACCAACGTCTTCGTGGCCGCGCGCGTCCAGGAGGGCGGCCTGGGCTTCGGCACCACGCTGCTCGGCGTCGAGGAAGCGCACCGGCTGAAGTCGATGTGCTGGGTGTCGGCCAACGTCGTCCCTGTGGCGTGCGACGACGACGCCCTCGACCTGTTCGCCGCACGCCTCAAACGGCAGCGCCGGCGGGTGTCGTCGGTGTTCGGTGACGCCGAGCAGGTGCTGGGCCTGTGGGACAGGCTGCAGCGCCACTGGGGTGAGCCCCGCTCGCTGCGACCCGACCAGCCGATGATGGCCGTGCGCACGTCGCCTGCCGCCGACGGCCTCGCGCTCGACCCGCGCGTACGCCGGGCGCGCCTGGACGAGGTCGACCTGGTCCTGCCCGCATCGGCGGCGATGTTCACCGAGGAGATCGGCTACCCGCCCTACGTCGGGTCCGACCGCGACTACCGCGGCCTCGTCGGGTCGCTGATCCGGGCGGGTCACACGTTCGTGATCGTCGAGGACGGCCGGGTGCTGTTCAAGGCCGACATCGGGTCGCTCGCCGGGGGAGTCGCGCAGATCCAGGGCGTGTGGGTCGCGCCGGACGCGCGCGGGCAAGGCATCGCGGCACCGGCGATGGGGGCCGTGGTGCAGCAGGTCATGGACCAGGTCGCCCCGGTCGTGACGCTCTACGTCAACGGCTACAACGAGCCGGCGCTGCGTGCTTACCGCAGGGCCGGGTTCGTCCAGGTCGGGCGGTTTGCGACAGTGATCCTGTGATCCCTTCGCCCTCGACGCTCCCGCTCGGAGCGCGCGCCGTCGCCGGCGCCTTCCTCGTGTCCGGCCCCATCCACCTCGTGCGGCCGCAGGTGTTCGAGCCGCTGATCCCTGCGGCGTTGCGCTCGCGCGACCGCGAGCTGGTCTACGCTTCGGGCGTGGCCGAGCTCGTCTGTGCCGCCGGTCTGGTCGTGCCGGCCGTACGCCGACCGGCGGGCATCGCGTCCGCGGTGCTGCTGGCTGCAGTGCTGCCGGGCAACGTGCAGATGGCGCTCGATGCGCACCGGCGTGTGCAGCGCAAGGGTTCGACCCCGATTCGGGAGGTCATGCGTGTCGGCACGATCGCGCGAGTTCCGTTGCAGCTGCCCATGATTCGTGCCGTGCTGCGCGCCGGAAGGCCCTGACCGCGCCGCCTCCTGACGACCGCCGCGGCTGACCTCAGCGGGTGGTGTTGTCGGGGTAGAGCCCGTCGGCGTACGAAGCGCCGTAGTAGCGGTCGAGGTCCTCGAGTGACTGGTCGCGACGGACGAGCTCTTTGGCGATCACCGCATGCCGGGGCATCGCGTCGGGCTGCCACGTCTCGGGCTTCCAGGTCTGCGAGCGCAGGAACGCCTTGGCGCAGTGGTAGAAGACCTGCTCGACGCTGACCAGCATCACGAGCACGGGTCGGTGTCCCTTGACGACCATGTCGTCGAAGAACGGCCCGTCGGTGACCAGGCGTGCGGTGCCGTTGATGCGCAAAGTGTCTCCACGTCCCGGGATGAGCAGGTTCAGCCCGACGTGCGGGTTGACGAGGATGTTCTTGTAGCCGTCGGCGCGCTTGTTGCCGGCCCGCTCGGGGACCGCGACCGTACGCCGGTCGAGCGCCCTGACGAACCCCGCCGGGTCTCCCTTGGGTGACACGTCGCAGCCGCCGTGGGCGTCGGACGTGCCGACGAAGCACAGGGGCGATGCGGCGAGCCACTGGATGTCCAGGTCGTGCAGCTCGGTGCGCGCCTTGTCGCGGACGGCGGGCGACGGCGTCCCGAGCAGATCGACCAGCGCCGCCTCGTCGGTGATCTGCGGCAGGTCGGCGTACGACGGGGTGGTCGCGGTCATGCGAGCTCCTCGCGGTCGGGCGCAGGCTCGCCTCTGAGCGCCAGCGCCGGTGGTCGGTCACCGCGGATGGAGGCGACCATGTCGACGACCCTGCGTGTGGCACGGACGTCGTGGGCCCGGAAGACGGTCGCGCCGAGCCAGGCGGCGACCGCGGTGGCCGCGAGAGTGCCCTCGAGCCGGTCGTCCGCAGGCAGGTCGAGCGTCTCGCCGACGAAGTCCTTGCGGGACAGGGCCTGCAGGACGGGGAACCCGAGCGCGCTGATGTCAGCCGTGTGGCGCAGCGTGATCAGCGAGTTGCGCGTCGTCTTGCCGAAGTCGAGGGTGGGGTCGACCAGCACGCGCTCGGCGGGAATGCCTGCGGCACAGGCCTTCTCGGCGCCCGCGCGGAGCGTGCGTACGACGTCGCGGACCACGGCGAGCTCGTCGTCGCCCTCGTCGTCGGCGTAGCGCACGTCGACCGGGTCGGTGCGCGGTGGCAGCCCGCCGGTGTGGGAGCAGACGACGCCCGCGCCGATGTCTGCAGCGACGCCGACCAGCTCGGGGTCGTGGCCGGCCCAGGTGTCGTTGACGATGTCGAGGCCGACGTCGCCTGCGGCGCGAGCGACCTGTGAGCGCCAGGTGTCCAGGCTCAGCACGAGGGCTGGGTAGGCCGACCGGGCGTGCTCGAGGAACGGCACGACCCGGCGGATCTCCTCGGTGGCGTCGACACGCTCACCCTCCTGGCCGGCGCGGACGCCGCCGACGTCGACGATGTCGGCACCGTGGGCGACGGCGTCGTCGAGCGCTCGGCGCGCCGAGTCGAGGTCGGCGTGGCGGTTGCCCGACCAGAAGGAGTCGCGCGTGCGGTTGACGATCGCCATGACGGCCGGCCGCGAGGCGTCGAAACGGTGGCCCCGCAGCACGAGCGCGGGGGTCCGCGGCGGCTGCACCGGACGGAGCGTGGGGTGGTCGACCACGTCAGCCCCAGGTGACCTGCATCCGGTCACGCCAGAAGCTCACGACGTCCAGGCCGGTGCAGGTCATCTCGGCGCCGCGGTTCCAGAGCCCGAGGTAGAGCTGGGCGGCGCTGCCCTCGACGACCGCGTCGGCGTCTGCGGTGTCACGGCCGCGCGAGACGCTGAACGGCTCGGTGCTCACGACGGCGCGCCACACGTCGCCGGTGTCGGTCGCCCGGATGTCGACCTCGACGCGTCGGCTGTTGTGCAGGTCGTGCTTGGGCCGCGTCGCGAAGCCGCAGAGCAGCTCGTCCACGCCGTCCGCGGCGAGCGCGGGGTCGATGTCGCTCTCGGCGGCCGTCGGGACACGACCCAGCTGGGCGGACAGGCCGTCGACCGCATGGATCGTCGTCTCGTGGCACTGTCGGCGCGCCCAGGCCTCACGCGGGCGTGGTGCGTCGGGCAGGAAGAACCAGACGTCGAGGTCGGCAGGCGCCCGTCGCAACGAGGCGAGCAGGACGTCCGAGCCGTGGCCGAGCCAGGCGAGGGGATCGCTGGTGGAGAGCCCCTGCTCCTCCAGCGCCTCGGTGTCCTGCGGTGGGCGCTGACGCACGATCGCCGTGGCCCAGCGGTGCACCATGCCGAGGTGGGCGATCAGACGGTTGACGTCCCAGCTGCGACAGGTCGGCACCCGCGCGTCGAGCCCGGCGGTCTCGGCGTAGGCGTGCAGACGGGCCGTCGCGAGGGCAGTGCCCTCGAGGTGCTGCTCCATCGGCACGGTCGTCGGCATGGGCCCAACCTAGTCGGGGCGATCGGTTGTCCGACACCCGCACCGCCGGGCGCGGGCGTCGGAGCGAGGGTCAGGCGGCGAACGCGTCGAGCCCGGTCTGCTCGGCGGACCAGGCCCACAGCCGGGCCGCCTGGTCGGGGTCGGCGGCGTGCTCGCGGACACCGGGGCCGTCGGCATCGGACGGGACGACGCGGGCGACCTCGACGTCCTCGAGGTAGACGCCGCCCATGCCGTCCAGCTGTGGCGAGGTCGCGGCCCAGACCTGGGTGGCAGCGCCCTGCTCCGGGGTCTTGAACCCGGCGTTGGCCGGGCGGCCCTCCTCGTCGACCCAGCCGAGGGCGACCTGTTCTTCGCGGGGGACGTGCCGCTGCAGGGGAGTCATGATGCCTCCGGGGTGCAGCGAGAACGCTCGTACGTCGTGCTCGGCGCCCAGCCGGTCCAGGTGCAGGGCGAACAGCGCGTTGGCGGTCTTGGCCTGGCCGTACGCGGCCCACTTGTCGTAGCCGCGCTCGAAGTGCGGGTCCTCCCAGCGGATACCCGACCGCCGATGGCCCGCGGAGGAGACCGACACGACCCGAGCACCACCGCGCAGCGCCGGCCACAGCCGCTGGGTGAGCGCGTAGTGGCCGAGGTGGTTGGTGCCCAGCTGTGCCTCCCAGCCCGGGCCGACACGCGTCTCGGGGCAGGCCATGATGCCCGCGCTGTTGAGGAGCAGATCGACGTGACGACCGCTCGCCAGGACGTCATCGGCGTACCGGGTGATGCTGTCCTGGTCGCCGAGGTCGAGCTCGCCGATCGCGACCCCGTCAAGGCCGGCCAGCGCCTCCTGCGCGGCGCCCACCCGGCGCGCGGGCACGAGGACCTCGGCACCCGCACCGACGAGGGCGCGCGTGGTCTCCAGGCCGAGGCCGGAGTAGCCGCCCGTGACGACCGCGAGCCGACCCGTGAGGTCGATGCCGTCGAGCACCTCACGGGCCGTGGAGTCGCGGGTGAAGCCGGAGCCGATGGGCTGCTGGGGAGTCGTCATACGGCCGACGCTAGGTCTTGGAGCGCACTCGCAGTCAACGTGCGCGGACAACGAAGGTGAAGTGACCGGCGTACGGCGGATATCCTCGCCGGGCCGAACCGATCGAGGAGACCAACTGTGGCACTGCGTATGTCGACCCTGTTCCTGCGAACCCTGCGCGAGGACCCGGCCGATGCGGAGCTGCCGGGCCACAGGCTGCTCGTGCGCGCCGGCTACGTCCGCCGCGTCGCCCCCGGCATCTACACCTGGCTGCCGCTCGGCATGAAGGTGCTGGGCAAGGTCGAGGAGATCATCCGCGAGGAGATGGCCCGGATCGGCAGCCAGGAGGTGAAGTTCCCGGCCCTGCTGCCGCGCGAGCCCTACGACGCGACAGGCCGCTGGAGCGAGTACGGCGACCTGCTGTTCCGGCTGAAGGACCGCAAGGACGCCGACATGCTGCTCGGGCCCACCCACGAGGAGATGTTCTGCCTCGCGGTCAAGGACATGTACTCGTCCTACAAGGACCTGCCGCTCGCGCTGTTCCAGATGCAGAACAAGTACCGCGACGAGGCGCGTCCGCGGGCCGGCATCCTGCGCGGCCGCGAGTTCATCATGAAGGACTCCTACTCCTTCGACATCGACAAGGCCGGCCTCGACAAGGCGTACGACGCCCACCGCGAGGCCTACATCCGTATCTTCAACCGGCTCGGGTTCGAGTACGTCATCGTGCAGGCCGACTCCGGCGCGATGGGCGGCTCGGCGTCCGAGGAGTTCCTGGCCGTCAACCCCAACGGCGAGGACACCTTCGTCCGTGACGAGCACGGCTATGCGGCCAACGTCGAGGCGGTCGTCGTGCCGCAGGCGCCCGAGGTCGACGCGTCGTCGACGCCGGCGGCGCAGGTCCACGACACCCCGGACACGCCCACGATCGACACGCTCGTCGAGTCTCTCAACGCGAATCACCCTCGTACTGATGGGCGTTCGTGGACCGGAGCCGACTCGCTCAAGAACGTCCTGGTCATGCTGGTCCACCCCGACGGCACCCGTGAGCCGCTCGCGATCGGTCTGCCCGGCGACCGTGAGGTCGACGCCAAGCGCCTCGAGGTGCAGGTCGCGCCGGCCGAGGTCGAGGCGTTCGAGGAGAAGGACTTCGCCGACTACCCGATGCTCGCGAAGGGCTACATCGGTCCCGGCGTCCTCGGCTCGGAGAAGTCCTCGAAGATCCGCTACCTGCTCGACCCGTCGATCGCCGTGGGTTCGGCCTGGGTGACCGGAGCCGATGAGCCCGGCAAGCACGTGATCGACCTGGTGCACGGCCGCGACTTCACCGCCGACGGCACGGTCCAGGCGGGCGAGATCCGTGAGGGTGACGTCGCGCCCGACGGCAAGGGCACGCTCACGCTGGCCCGGGGCATCGAGATGGGCCACATCTTCCAGCTCGGCACCAAGTACGCCGAGGCGCTCGGTCTGAAGGTGCTCGACGAGAACGGCAAGCTCGTCACCGTGACGATGGGCTCGTACGGCGTGGGCGTCACGCGTGCGGTCGGCGTCGTCGCCGAGGACAACCACGACCAGTACGGCCTGATCTGGCCGCGCGAGCTGGCTCCGGCCGACGTGCACGTCGTGGTGGCGAGCAAGGACGAGGAGGTCTTCGTCAAGGCCGACGAGATCGTGCGCGGCATCGAGGCACAGGGCGTCGAGGTGCTCTACGACGACCGGCGCAAGGTGTCTCCTGGCGTGAAGTTCAAGGACGCCGAGCTGATCGGTGTGCCGACGATCCTCGTGATCGGCAAGGGCCTGGCGGACGGCAAGGTCGAGATCAAGGACCGCCGCTCCGGGGAACGGCGCGAGGTCGAGGTCGGGAGCGCGGTCGCCGAGGTCGTCGCCGAGGTGCAGCAGTCTTGAGCAGCGCCGTCGAGGCGGTCATCTTCGACTGGGGCGGCACGCTGACCCCGTGGCACCCGGTCGACCTGCGTGAGCAGTGGCAGGTCTACGCGCGCGAGGTGCACGACGACCCCGCCCTCGCCGAGCCCCTCGGTGAGGCGATCCTCGCGGCCGAGGACGCGTCGTGGCAGCACGTGCGCAAGGCGCAGGCGTCGGCCCGGCTGGACGAGATCCTGAGCGCTGCCGGCGCCGACGTGACGCACGAGCGCCACGCGAAGGCGCTGGCGGCGTACCGGGCGTTCTGGGCCGAGCACACCATCACCGACCCGCAGGTGAAGCCCCTGTGGGAAGGCTTGCGTGCCAACGGGATTCGCGTCGGCGTGCTGTCCAACACGATCTGGTCGGGCGACTACCACCGCGGCATCTTCGAGCGCGACGGGGTCGGCGACCTGATCGACGGACAGGTCTACTCCAGCGAGATCGCCTGGACCAAGCCGCACGTCGGGGCTTTCGAGGCCGCCGCCGCGGCCGTCGGCGTCGATCCGCGGGCCTGCGTCTACGTCGGTGACCGCGAGTTCGAGGACGTCCACGGCAGCCAGCAGGCCGGGATGCGGGCGATCCTCGTGCCGCACTCCGACATCCCGGCGGGCCAGCGCATCGAGGGGTTCACCGCGACGCCCGACGGCGTGGCGCACGAGCTGCTCGACGTGCTGTCCATCGTCGAGAGCTGGCGGGCAGCCTGACCTACGCGCTGCGCGCCCGATGCCTGCGCACGGCCTCACGGCTCGCGCACCGGGTCGAGCAGTAGCGCTGTCGCCCGCCCCGCGACACGTCGGCGTAGACGCGTTCGCAGTCGGCAGCGGCACAGCGGCCGAGGCGGCTCATGCCACGACCGGTGAGGTGCATCGCCGTGCCGACCGTGACCAGGGCCGCGAGCACCCCTGAGAGCGACCGGTCGAGCTCGCGGTAGTGGATGTGCCAGGCCTCGCCCGAGTGGTTGGTCATGCGGGGGTGCTCGGCGTGCTCGGCGAGCAGGGCGTTGAGGCGGTCTGCGCGACCCTGGTCGTCGTCCGCGTCGACCACGGTCAGCCAGGCGTCGAGCAGCGCACGTGTCGCCGCGAGGTCGGCCCGGCGTACCGGCATGTCGATGACCACGCCCGCGTCCGCGCACCGGTCGCGGAGCGCGTCGAGGGTCTCGGGCGGGTCGTTGACGAGGTCGGCCGCCAGCACGACCGGCTCCTCGCCGTAAGGGTTGATATGCACAAGGCCATTACAGCACGGTAGGCTCGCACGCGCCGCGCCATCTCGAGAGGACTCTCTTGAACGACCCGTCCGTCCTGACCCTCGTCCTGCTCGTCGCCGCGGCGTTCACCGCAGGGTGGATCGATGCCGTCGTCGGCGGCGGTGGTCTCGTGCAGCTGCCCGCGCTGATGGTCGCGTTCCCGCATGCGGCTCCGGTGCATCTGCTCGCCACCAACAAGCTCGGCTCGATCGCGGGCACCACGACCAGCTCGATCACCTACCTGCGCCGTGTCAGACCCGACGTACGCACGGCAATCCCGTTGGCACTGCTGGCTTTTGCCGGTTCGCTCGTCGGCGCCGTCATCGCCTCGCACATCCCCCGGTCGGCGTTCAACCCCATCATCCTCGTGGTGCTGATCGCCGTCGGTGCCTACACCCTGATCAAGCCGTCGATGGGGGAGCACACCGCCTTGCGGTTCGAGGGGCACCACCACTACGTCGTCGCGGGCATCGCGGGGTTCGGCATCGGCATGTACGACGGTGCGCTCGGTCCCGGGACCGGTTCGTTCCTGGTCTTCGCGCTCGTCGGGTTGATGGGCTACGCCTTCCTCGAGGCGAGCGCCAAGGCCAAGATCGCCAACTTCGCCACCAACCTCGCCGCGCTGGCGATCTTCATCCCACAAGGTGCGGTCGCCTGGTCGATCGGCATCGCGATGGGGCTGGCCAACATCGCGGGCGCGTACACCGGAGCCCGGCTGGCCGTCGCCAAGGGTTCGGGGTTCATCCGCGTGGTCTTCGTCTGCGTGGTGGGTGCGTTCGTCGTCAAGATCGGCTGGGACGTCGTCCAGCAGATCTTCTGATCGGTCGGCGCTAGCGTGGGGGAGTCCTGCAGCCCTGGGAGGTCGACCCATGTCCGAGCTCACCGTCCGCCCCCTGGATGAGTCGACGTGGCCGGCGTTCGCGACGCTGGTCGAGGCCAACAACGGCGTCTTCGGCGGCTGCTGGTGCGCGGGCATGCACCCGGAAGGGCTCTCACGCACCGACCCCGAGGTCAACAAGCAGCGCAAGCTCGCACGGGTCCGGGCCGGTACGACGCACGCCGCGCTGGTCTTCGACGGTGCCGAGTGCGTCGGCTGGGTGCAGTTCGGCTCGCCCGACGAGCTGCCGCGCACCAAGGGGCGAGTTGCCGCTGAGAAGGGTCGTGACGACCGACCCGACTGGCGCATCGGCTGCTGCTTCGTCGGCAAGGGCCACCGTCGCCAGGGCGTCGCCACGGCCGGTCTCACCGGTGCGCTCGACCTCATCGCCGGCCTCGGTGGAGGCACGGTCGAGGGCTATCCCGAGCCCGCTGCCGACGTGCCGGCCGGCTTCCTCTACCACGGCGCGCTCTCGACGTACGAGCGACTCGGGTTCGAGCGCGACCGCATGATCGGCAAGCGCCGCTGGGTGGTGACCACCCGCGTACGAGCGCGATGACGACCCGAACTCGCGAGAAAGCGACGTGTCGTTCTTCTGCCAGCACCGCGCAGGGCGACTCCCGAAACTGTTGGCACCCCAGCGAACTGGGGTACATCGAGCTTCAGGAGCTGACATGTCGTCCATCGCCCTCGTGACCGGTGCCAACCGCGGCCTCGGACGCGCCACCGCCATCGCTCTTGCCCAAGCGGGGCACCACGTCGTGATCGCCGGTCGCAACGTCTCGGCCACCGAGTGCCTCGCCCAGGAGCTGCGCGCTGAGGGGCTCGCCGCGGAGTCGTTGCAGCTGGACGTCACCGACCGTGACAGCGTCACGCGAGCGGCTCGGACTCTCGCCGAGCGCCACGGGCGGGTCGACGTCCTGGTCAACAACGCAGGCATCCTGCCGGAGGCGACCGTCACGACGCCGCCGGCGTTCGTCGACGCCGATGCGCTCATCGCGACGTTGCGGACCAACGTCGTCGGAGTCGCACTGGTGCTCGAGGCGTTCGCGCCGTTGCTCCGTCGCAGCGCGTCGGGCCGCGTCGTCAACGTGTCGTCGCGGATGGGGTCGGTCGCCGACCAGCTCGACGAGACCTCGCCCTTCCACGGCATGGTGCTGCCGGCGTACCAGGCGTCCAAGGCGGCCGTGAACAGCCTGACGGCCGGGCTGAGCAAGCACCTGGCGAGCGACGGTGTGCGGGTGGTGTCGGTCTGCCCCGGCTTCGTGCAGACCGAGCTGACGCCGATGAACCACGACCAGGCGCCACTCACGGCTGAGCAGGCGGCCAAGACCGTGCTCGGCGCACTGGAGGCGCCGACCGGGTCGTTCGTGGACGCCGACGGTGTCGTGCCGTGGTGAACGGCTACTCGACGTAGGGCGTCCGGTCGCCGTCGACCCACACCCGCGCCCGCTGCAGGGCCAGGTGCTGGGTTGCGGCGACCTTGTCCCAGGGGATCTCGTCCCAGCCGAACCACGCCGCCTCGCGCGACTCCTCGCTCAGCCGCAGCTCGCCGGGAGCGAGTCGCCCGATGAAGGTCACCGCGACGACCTGGCGGACGTTGCCGTCGGGGTAGGCAGCGATTCTCGTCGGGTTGGAGAAGATCCCGAGCAGGTGGTGCTCCGCCAGGCGCAAGCCGGTCTCCTCGAGCACCTCGCGGTGCAGGGCATCGGTCACCGACTCGGTGTCGTCGACGCCACCGCCGAACAGCCCCCACCGATCGCTGTCGGAGCGGTGCTCGAGCAGGACGCGCTCTCCGCGGTCGTCGAGCAGCACGATCGGCGCGCCCATCGCACGAGGGACGTTGGGAGCGGGGGCGTTCGGGTCGTTGACGTGGAAGCTCGCAGTCACCCCGCCACCTTCGCATCACACCCGTCGCGGGTCATGGCCGACACCGTGCGGCGATAGGACTCGGGATGTGAGGTGGGGGTGGCGAGCACGACGCGGTGGCCGTCGGCGCGGTCGACCCACGTGGGCCGGAAGGTGAGCGACTGCGTGATGTGGCCGGCGGCGTCACGGTCGAACCGGACCGTCGTCACGACGCCGTCCTGTGCCCCGGCCGGTGAGCCGACGGCGGTGCCTTGTGTCGACAGGAAGTTGCCGACGGAGTAGAGCACGTAGCGCCCGTTGATCTTGGCGCACGGCTGGACCAGGTGCGGATGGGCGCCGATGATCAGGTCGACGGCTCCGGACCTCAGCAGTGCGTCGCCGATGGTCTTCTGGTCCTTCGTGACGGCCGGGTCGAACTGCGAACCCCAGTGCAGCGAGACGACGACGAGGTCGGCGCCCGCCGCCTTGGCGCGTCGTGCGGAGGCGATGATGCCGTTCGCCTTCTGAGCGGCGTACAGGTTGTCCTTCATCCACGGCGCGCCCGGGGGCGTGGTGCTGGTGTCCTGCTCGATGGAGTTCATCAGCGTGTAGCTGAGCGACAGGTGTGCGATCTTCATCGGACTGTCGTAGACGACCGGCTGACCAGACCCGGACGCTGTCGCCGTGGGTCCTGCCGCTTGGATGTCGTTGTCGGACAACACCTTTCGCGTCTCGCGCACGCCGCGCATCCCGGCGTCCCAGGTGTGGTTGTTGGCGGTGCTGCACCCGTCGAAGCCGACGTCGTGCAGGGTGCGCGCGAGCTCGTGGGGCGAGTTGAACGTGTTCTTGCGGGTGAGCCTGGTGTTGTCCGCCGACAGCGCCGTCTCGAGCTGGCAGATGCCGACCGTGGACCGTTGGATCACCGGCTCGACCGCGGCGAACATGCGGTCGTAGTCGTACGAGCCGCCGCGTGCCGCATCGCGGTTGACCGACGCATGGGGGAGCACGTCGCCGATCGCCGAGATCGTGACCGACGCCGGCGGGCGGGGTGCCGTGCGGGCCGGGGCCGTCGCAGGAGGCGCAGTGGTGTGGCCGGAGGGCGGAGCCCCTGTCGTACGCGCGGTGCTCGCGCCGCCGTCACCGGCGCCGGTCGAGCACGACGTGAGGAGGACGACGCCGGCTGCTGCTGCGAAGGCGCGTCGCACCGGTCAGCCGCCGTCGCTCGGCGTGGCCTTGCAGGTGCCGAGCTTGCCCAGCGTGGTCTCGGTGCGCTTGAACGACTTGGGGTTGGTGGACTGGCTCGACAGGCGGATCACGTGCTTGCCGGGGATGTCGACCATCGTCGGCTGGTACGACGCCTTCTGCGTCCACTTGCCGTCGGCGCCCTGGGTGAACGTCAGGCGCGCGATCACGCCGTCGGCGTTCTTGTCGCTGAGCGTGCCGGCCTGGCCGGTGCCCTGGTTGGACAGGAAGTTGCCGAGACCGTAGAAGACGGTCTTGCCGTTGATCGTCGCGCACGGCTGGATCAGGTGGGCGTGTGCGCCGAAGATGCCGTCGACGTAGGGCGACTGCAGCAGCTGGCGGGCGATCGACTGCTGGTCCTTGGTCGGAGCCGGTTCGTACTCCGTGCCCCAGTGCATGCTGACGACGACGATGTCGGCGCCGTCGTCCTTGGCCTTCTTGGCGTCGGCGAGGATGCCCTGCGCCCCGATGGCCGGCCACAGGTAGCGCTTGAGGTAGGGCGCACCCGGCGGCAGGTGGGTGTTGGGGCCGGACTGGTTGAGGATGGTGTAGGTGTAGCTGAGGTTGGCGACCTTGGCGCCGCTCTTGGTCTCGTAGATCGCGGGCATGCCCGGGTCGGACGCCGACGTCGTCGGGCCGGCGACCTTGAGCCCGGCGGCGGTGAGCTGCTGACGGGTGGTGTCGATGCCTTGGGCACCACGGTCCCAGGTGTGGTTGGACGCCGTCTCGCAGCCGTCGAAGCCGGCGCCCTTGAGGTCGCGGGCGATCTCGCGCGGCACGTTGTAGACCAGCGAACCGGGCTTGCTCAGGTCGTCGTTGGTGGAGGAGATCGGCGTCTCCTGGTGGCAGATCGACACGTCGGCCGCGCTGAGCACGGGCCGGACGTCGTCGAACATCGGCGCGAAGTCGTACTGGCCCTTGCCGGAGCGCTGGGCGTTGGCGGCGGCGTTCTTGGCGAGCGGGACGTGCACGAGGATGTCGCCCGAACCCGTGACGGTGACGGTCTTCGGGGCCGGGTCGCTGGTCGTGCCGGCCGCGCTCGGAGCAGGCTTACCGGTCTGCGCGCCACCGTCGTCGTCACCGCCTCCGAGCGACGAGCAGGCCACCAACGACAGGCTGACGGCGACCGCCAGCAGAGCTCCCCCACAACGCATACGCGCACCCTAGACGGTGGCACGGCGCCGAAGGGCGGTCTCCACCTCGGTCACGTCGGTGCGCGGCAGGTCGCAGACGAATCCGTGACAGACGTACGCGGTCGGTGCGTCGCCGAGCAACGGTCTGCCCTCGAGCAGCGGTACGCCGGGCCGGTCGGGCTCGCCGACCACCCGCACCAGGCCGGGCGACGGGCTGAGCCAGGCGGCTCGGACGAGCGCCGTAGCGCGCTCGGCGTCGTCGGTGGCGACGGCAACCTGCAACGGGCCGGAGGCGAGCGCCTCGGCGGCCGCGAGCGTCCATCCGGCGAACCGCGGGTCGCGGGTGGCGACGGACGCGCCCGCGCGGACCGCCTGCTCGGCCGCCGTACGCCAACGGGCATCGCCGGTGAGCGCGGCGGCCGTGAGGAGCGCGTGGGCAAGGGCGCTCTGGCCCGACGGCTCGGCGTTGTCGGCCGGGTCGCGGGGTCGACGCAGCAGCGGCTGGGCGTCGGCGGCGGTGTCGTGGAATCCGCCGTCGTCGGCCGCGAACTGCTCGAGCGCCGTGTCGAGGAGCGCAGTCGCGGCCTCGATCCAGCGGACGTCGCCGTCGGCCTGGTGGAGCACGAGCAGCCCCTCGGCGAGGTTGCCGTAGTCGTCGGCCACGCCGGCGCTCACGCCGATGCGGCCGGCGAGCGAGGTACGCCGCAGGCGTCCGTCGACGAGGTGGTGGTCGAGCACGTACGCCGCGCAGCGCTGCGCGGCGGCGACGAGATCGGGTCGCTCGAGGAGCATGCCGACCTCGACCAGGCCGGAGATCGCCAGACCGTTCCAGGAGGTGACCACCTTGTCGTCGCGGGCCGGCTGGGGGCGCGTGTCGCGCGCCTCGAGCAGGTGGCGGCGCGCGTCGGACCACCAGTCCCGGTCGTCCGGGTCGGCGTGCAGCTGAAGCGTCGAGGTGCCGTGCTCGAACGTGCCGTCAGCGGTCACGGTGAGCAGGCGTGCCGCGCGTACGCCGTCCTCCTCGCCCAGCACGTCGACCAGCTGGTCGGGCGTCCATGCATACGTGAGGCCCTCGACGCCGTCGGTGTCGGCGTCGAGGGCGGAGGCCAGGGCACCCTCGTCGATGCCGAGCCGGCGTACGACGAAATCCGCTGTCTCGCAGGCGATTCGGGCTGACAGGGGATCGCCGCTCGCGCGCCAGTGATGGGAGTAGAGGCGCATCAGCTGGGCGTTGTCGTAGAGCATCTTCTCGAAGTGCGGCACGACCCAGGCGGCGTCCACGCTGTAGCGCGCGAAGCCTCCGTCGAGCTGGTCGTACATCCCGCCGCGGGCCATCGCCTCGCACGTCTCGGTGGCCATACGCAGCGACCTCTCATCGCCTGTACGAGCGTGGTGACGCAGCAGGAACTCGAGCGTCATCGTGGGCGGGAACTTGGGCGCTTTGCCGAATCCGCCGTGCTGCCAGTCGAATCCGCGTGCGAGCGCATCCGACGCGTCCTGCAGCCGGGTGTCCGTGAGGTCGCCGGGTGTGGTCGGCAGGGCGATGTCGCGCAGTCGCTCGGAGATGTGTGAGCCGCTCGCGACCACCTCGTCCCGGCGTGTCCGCCAGGCCTCGGTCGCGGCCGATATCAGCTGCAACAGCTGGGGTTTCGGGAGGTAGGTGCCTGCGAAGAACGGATCGCCCGACGGCGTGAGCAGGCACGTCATCGGCCAACCACCCTGACCTGTCATCGCCACGGTCGCCTGCATGTAGACCGCGTCGATGTCGGGGCGCTCTTCGCGGTCGACCTTGACGCACACGAAGGCCTCGTTGAGCGCGGTGGCGACCTCGTGGTCCTCGAACGACTCGTGGGCCATCACATGGCACCAGTGGCAGGCGGCGTAGCCGACCGACAGCAGGACGGGGACGTCACGCTCACGGGCCTCGGCGAAGGCGGCCTCGTCCCACTCGCGCCAGTGCACGGGGTTGTCGGCGTGCTGGCGCAGGTAGGGGCTGAGGGAGACGGCGAGCCGGTTGGTCATGGTCACCAGGCTAGGTGGCGTCCGTTCTGCTGGGGTGCCTGTCGTTGCGCCACGCGACGTCGGCCGTCGATCGTGGGAGGACCACACCGCCAGGACGGAGCGTTCCCATGACCGACGTCGTCATCCCGCTGTACGACGGGTTCACCGCGCTCGACGTCGTCGGGCCGTACCAGGTGCTCGCGTTCACGCCCGGCGTCAGGGTGCGATTCGTGGGCGAGCAGGTCGGGCCGGTGGTCGACGACGTCAGGTCGCTGACGCTGCACACCTCGGCCAGGCTGAGTGACGTGACCGACCCGGACGCGGTCGTCGTGCCCGGTGGTCCGGGTACGGAGCAGGCACTGAACGGCCCGATCCCGTTGTGGCTCAAGGATGTTCACGAGCAGACGACCTGGACGACGTCCGTCTGCTCAGGCGCGCTGCTGCTCGCAGCGGCCGGTCTCCTCGACGGACAGGACGCCACCTCGCACTACAGCGTGCTCGACGTGCTCCCGATGTTCGGCGCCCGACCGACGCAGCGACGTGTGGTCGAGCTGCCGGACCAGCACGTCATCACGGCGGCCGGGGTGTCCAGCGGCATCGACATGGCGCTGCGCCTCAGCGAGCTGCTCACCGACCGCACCAGTGCGCAGGCCGTCCAGCTGTGGGTGGAGTACGACCCGCAGCCGCCGTTCGACAGCGGGTCGCCCGCCAAGGCGAGTGCGGACGTGCGAGAGCGGGCCGCGGCGTACCAGCAGGAGGCGCGCACCCGGCGTACGGGCTGAGCGTGATCAGGCCGGGGGAGCGACCTGCGTGTCGGCCTGGCCGGCCCGGTCGAGCGACTCGCGGACGAAGCCACTCGCCTTGAGCTCCTCGACGGTCTCGGCGATGAAGGCCACCGTCTCGGGCGAGCGGTCCTTGGTGGTCGCGACCGCCTGCTGGATCTGCATGAACGCCTCGGCGATCAGTCGCACGCCCTCGTGCGACTCGACGTACGCCGTCACGGGCTGGCGGATGCCGGCGCCGGCCTCCAGACCCTGCTCGGCGAACACGTCAGTGCCCTCGGCGCCGCGCACCGGCTCGGCGTGCTCGAGCGTGCGGGTGAGGTAGAGGTCGTACGCCGAGCCCTCCTTGACGCCGATGCGTACGCCGGCGCGGTCGACGTCGGCGACCGTGCGCAGCTCGGAGTCGGTCGGCACGACGTAGACGCCCTCGATCACGACGTACGCCGCGGTGAACGCCACCTGCTCGGCGCGCTTTGGCTCGATCGCCATGAAGCCCAGGTCGGCCGCGCCGGACGTCAGCGCCTCGAACGACTTGCGTGCGGCGTCGAAGCAGTTGAGCTCGACCGGCACCCCGAGCCGGCGGCCCACCTCGCGTGCGAGGTCGACGGTGATCCCGCTCGGCTGCTCGGGCGTGCCCTGCGCGAGCACCGGGTTGCCGAGGTTGATCGACGCGCGGAGCGTGCCGGTCGGAGCGAGGTCACGGACGATGGCTTCGGGTGCATCGGTCATGCGCGCCACCCTAGGGTCAGCGGCGTGTGGAACCACGAGCCGTCCGAGTACGACTGCCCGTTCTGCCGGCTGCTGCGCGGTGAGCACGGCGCGAACAACGCCGAGAGCGACATCGTCGCCCGTGGCGAGCGGGCGTTCGCGCGCGTCGCGCCGAAGTGGTGGCCAGCCAATCCCGGTGCCGTGCTGGTGATCCCGGTCAAGCACGTCGAGAACCTGTACGACATCGAGCCCGCCGACGGGCACGCCGTCTGGGACCTCACTCGCCGGGTCGCGACCGCGATGCGTTCGGCGTACGGCTGCGACGGCACCTCGACCCGGCAGCACAACGAACCGGCCGGCAACCAGGACGTCTGGCACCTGCACGTCCATGTCTTCCCGCGCTGGACCGACGACCGGCTGTACCAGCGGCACGACGAGGCGGGCTGGTACGACGTCGGCGAGCGCGGGGCGTACGCCGACCGGTTGCGCGTCGCGCTCGATGCCTGTGGATGACGAGCGACGCGTCCGACCGTGAGCAGCCATGCTCGCGGCATGACGAAACCTTTGCGCGACACCGTAATCCGCACGCACGACGACCTGCTCACCACCTGGCGTGAGCTGATGGGGGAGGAGGGGTTCGCGTACAGGAGCCTGTGGTTGATCTTCCTCGACGAGCACGGCAGGCCGGCGCCGGTGATCGTGCCGGTCGACGGTGTGCCGCCCGAGCCCGACGACGAGGAGCTCGCCGGGATCGTCGGCTTCGTCGACCGGCTCCGCCGCGAGCTCGACGTCTGGTCCGTGCCGATGCTGCTGGCGCGACCCGGCACGTCCGCGATGACGGACGCGGACCGTCGCTGGGCCGTCGCGCTCACCCGCGCGTTCGCCGACCTGCAGCCGCAGTGGCCTCTGCACCTGGCGACCGAGGGTCGGGTCCAGGTGTTCTCGCCTGACGAGCTGCTCGCGGTCGAGGCCGCCTGACGTGGCGCTGCCGTGAGTCGTTGCGGCACGATGCGACCGTGACGACAGTTGCGGTGGACGTCCGGGTGACCGGCGTCGTACAGGGCGTGTTCTTCCGTGCGCGCTGCCGCGAGCGTGCCGTCGAGCTCCGGGTGAAGGGCTGGGCTCGCAACCACGCCGACGGCTCGGTGCGCGGTCACTTCGAGGGCGAGCCCGACGCCGTACGCGCACTGGTCGCGTGGTGCCACGAGGGCTCCCCGCGGGCGGTGGTCGACGCTGTCGAGGTGAGCGTGGGTGAGGTCGGCGGAGCCGCCGAGTTCGTCACCGGCTGAGCGGCGTCAGTCCTGCATCGCCTTGCAGATCGCGATCTGCGCTGACATCCAGTCGGCGTCGGGGTCTGGCTCCGAGGCCTCGTCGAGTGCGTTGATCGCGCACCGCACGAACGTCCAGTCCCGTGCCAGGGCGACGTCGAGATCGCCTGCAGCACAAGCGATCTCGAGCCGCCGACGCAGGTGGTTGCGGGTCGATGACGCTGACATGGCCTCGTCGGCGCGGTTCCACATCAGCGGCGCGACCGCGTACTCCGGGACGCCGGCCACGGGCTTCGGGTCGATCGCGAGCCACGGCTCGCGGCCACCGGCCAGGACGTTGGCGTCGTGCAGGTCGGCGTGCACGAGCCGGTCGTCGACGCCGTCCACCACGGCGAGCTGTCGCAGGAGAGCCACGGCCCGGTCGGCGATCCGACGAGGCAGCGCGTGCGGGTGATCGGCGAGCTTCGTGGACCACCGCGAGCACTCGTCCGACAACCGCACGAGCTGGGGGAGCGCGGGTCGGTCCAGGCGGCGCAGCAACGAGCCGATCACACGGCAGGACTCGTCGACGCCCACCGCCGAGAGGTCACGCGAGGCGTCGAGGGGCTCGAGCAGGAGCGCCCACCTCGACGGGTCGGCCGCGACCAGGCGGACGGCGCCCTCGCCGTCCCAGGCGCGCAGGGCGAGGTGCTCGTACGCCGCCTCGGGATGCGGCCAGGTCACCTTGAGCACCACGGGTGCGTCGTCGTGGAGGCACGGCACGACCACCGCGCACACGCCGTGCATCACCGGCCCGGTGGGCGTGAGGCCCCACTCCTCAGCGCACTCGTGCACGAGACGCGGCAGATCGCGTAGCCAGTCGCTGCCCTCGACGCCGCCCTCAGGCTGGTGCCCCTCGACGACTGCGGCGAACGACGGCGGCACCCACGGGCCGAACCCGTGCAGGTCGGGCAGTCCGGTCACTGCTGCAGGCCCGGGAACGGCCCGGGAGTGACGCCCCACTGCCAGGCCCGCGCTGTCGAGCGTGACCACAACGCGACCAGGCCGGTGAGCTCACCGGGCCGGCCGCGTGCGACGGACACCTGCCCGGCGGCAGCGGTCACGACGTCCGAGAGCAGCCGGGTGACCAGTTGTGCGCGGGCGGCCGGGGTGTCGGTGCGACCCGGCAGACGGTAGGTCAGGGGAGGGGCGGGTGCGGTGGTGCCTGCGGCCGCCTCGAGCCGCGAACGTTCGGCGGTCACGTCACGCAGCAGCGCGCGTACGGGCTTGCGCTGCTTCTCGGGCGTGAGCGCGCTGATGGTCTCCAGGCCATAGACGGCGGGCCGGACGGCGGCGAGCAGGGCCGAGGAGACCGCAGGGGCGAGGGGCTTCTCGCCGGGCCAGGTTGGTGTGCTTCCGGCGAGCAGGGCCCCGGCGCCGCGGGTGGCCATGATCGAGGCGAGCATCGGCAGGTGGGCGGCCGAGGCCTGTGCGAGGCCGGCCGGACCGGCGCCGGCTCCGAACCGCAGCTCTGCCGCAGCGAGGTCGCCGCTCGCGGTGGGGGCTGCGCTGCCGGCATTGGCGGGCATCACGGGCGGTGTGAGGCCGAGGCCGGCGATGACGTCGGTGAGGCGCGAGAGCTGCGCCTTGTGCACCGGCGCCAGGCGCGCCCCCACTCCGCCGGAGGTCAGTGCGGTCTGCTCCAGGCCACGCACGTCGACGAAGGTCGCGAGCAGGACCTTCTGGTCCGGCGTGGGTTCCTGGGTGCGCAGACCCGGGATGCCGGGTGCGTCGCTCTCGAGCCGCACGCTGCACGCGCCGAGGGTCATGGCGGCGCCGACCCCGAGAGCGGCGGAGAGCAGTGCGCGGCGGGCTACGAGTGGGTTCGCGTCGTGCACCCGGCGATCATGTCACGCACCTCACGGGTCCGACGCCTGAGACACCGGCCTCCATCATTTGACGTTATCCGCTCAGAAATGGACAGTTATCCGGCTAGGACCTGACCGAGAGGGAGCATCTGTGACGACCGTGGCACCTCGTAAGACCGCACCCGGACGCTCGCGCGACCGGGTCGAGGGCCAGTGGGCGCTCGGACAGCGTGAGCCCCTCAACCACAACGAGACCTTCAAGCAGGAGGACGACGCCCTCAACGTGCGTCAGCGCATCGAGGAGGTCTACGCCAAGGAGGGCTTCTCCTCGATCCCCGGCGACGACCTGCGCGGTCGGATGCGCTGGTGGGGGCTCTACACCCAGCGCCGTCCCGGGATCGCGGGCGGTCGCACCGCGAGCCTGGAGCCCGAAGAGCTCGAGGACGAGTACTTCATGATGCGCGTGCGTGTCGACGGCGGCGCGCTGACGACTGAGCAGCTGCGCGTGGTCGCCGAGATCTCGCGCGACTTCGGCCGCGGCACCGCAGACATCACGGACCGCCAGAACATCCAGTACCACTGGATCGGCATCGAGTCGGTGCCCGAGATCTGGCGTCGGCTGGAGGCCGTGGGCCTGGAGACGACCGAGGCGTGCGGCGACTGCCCGCGCGTGGTGCTGGGCTCGCCCGTCGCCGGCGTGAGCAAGGACGAGGTCCTCGACGCGACGCCCGCCATCGAGGAGATCAAGCGCTCCTACATCGGCGACCCCTCGCTGTCGAACCTGCCGCGCAAGTTCAAGACCACCATCTCCTGGCTGGCCGACACCGCACCCGAGCTGGACGACGTCTCCTTCGTCGGGGTCGAGCACCCCGAGCACGGCCCGGGCTTCGACCTGCTCGTGGGTGGCGGTCTCTCGACCAACCCGCACCTGGCTGTGCGGCTCGGCACGTTCGTGCCGCTGGAGGAGATCCCCGAGGTCTGGTTCGGCGTCGCGTCGATCTTCCGCGACTACGGCTACCGCCGTCTGCGCAACCGGGCGCGCCTGAAGTTCCTCGTCAAGGACTGGGGCGCCGAGAAGTTCCGCGACGTGCTCGAGAACGAGTACCTCAAGCGGCCGCTGCTCGACGGACCGGCCGCCGTGCCCCCGGAGCGCCCGGTCGATCACGTCGGGGTGTTCGAGCAGCAGGACGGTCGGCGCTTCGTCGGGTTCGCCCCGGTCGCCGGTCGTGTCAGCGGCGACGTCCTCGCCGCCGTGGCCGACGCCGCCGAGGCCGCAGGCTCCGCGCGAGTCCGGCTCACGCCGTACCAGAAGCTCGTCGTCCTCGACGTCGAGCCCGACCGTGTCGACACCCTCATCGAGACGCTCGAGCCGCTCGGCCTGGTCGCGAAGTCCTCGACCTGGCGTCGATCGGTGATGGCCTGCACGGGCCTGGAGTACTGCAAGCTCGCCATCGTCGAGACCAAGAAGCTCGCGCACGACCTCGTCGCCGACCTCGAGACGCGCCTGGCCGACCTCGAGCTCGACCACCCGATCTCGGTGCACATCAACGGCTGCCCCAACTCCTGCGCCCGCATCCAGGTCGCCGACATCGGGCTCAAGGGCCAGATCGTCACCGATGACGACGGCAACCAGGTCGAAGGATTCCAGGTGCACCTCGGCGGCGGCGTGGGCGCCGACGCCGGCTTCGGCCGCAAGCTGCGCGCCCACAAGGTCACGGCCGCCGAGCTCGGCGACTACGTGATCCGCGTGGCCCGCAACTACCAGGACGGTCACACCGAGGGCGAGCGGTTCGCGCAGTGGGCGATGCGCGCCGACGAGGAGGCGCTGCGATGAGCGTGGCCGTCACCGACCTGCGCGACCTCGCCGAGCGGGGTGCCGCCGAGCTGGAGACAGCCTCAGCCGAGGACGTCCTGCGCTGGGCGAACGAGCACCTCGGGCGCATCGCCGTCGCGGCGTCCATGCAGGACACCGTGCTGGTGCACCTCGCCTCGCGCGTCGTCCCCGGCATCGACGTGCTCTTCCTCGACACCGGCTACCACTTCCCCGAGACGCTGCAGACGCGCGATCGGGTGGCGGCGACGTACGACGTCACGCTGCGCAACCTCACCGCCCGGCAGACCGTTGCCGAGCAGGACGAGACCTACGGGGCGCGACTGCACGACCGCGACCCCGACCTGTGCTGCACCCTGCGCAAGACCCACCCGCTCGACGAGGCCATCGACGAGTACGACGGGTGGGCCACCGGTCTGCGTCGCGCCGAGTCGGTCACGCGGGCGAGCACACCGGTGGTGACGTTCGACGAGCGTCGCGAGAAGATCAAGCTCGCACCGCTCGCCACCTGGACCGACGCGCAGGTCGACGCCTACGTCGCCGAGCACGACGTGATCATGAATCCCCTTCTGGCACAGGGGTATCCGTCGATCGGCTGCGCTCCGTGCACGCGCAAGGTGCTGGCCGGTGAGGACGCTCGCGCAGGTCGCTGGTCGGGCAACGACAAGACCGAGTGCGGGATCCACCTGTGAGCGCGCAGGCGCCGACCGGCGCGACCGTCTGGCTGACCGGGCTCTCCGGTGCTGGCAAGACGACCGTGGCTGACGCGCTGGCCGAGCGGCTGCGTGCCGAGGGCCGTGCGGTCGAGGTCCTCGACGGCGACGAGCTGCGGACCAACCTGTCGGCCGGTCTCGGCTTCTCGCGCGAGGACCGCAGCACGCACGTACGCCGTGTCGGCTTCGTCGCCGAGCTGCTAGCGCGGCACGGCGTCGTCGCGCTGGTGCCCGTGATCGCGCCGTACGCCGACGCACGCGCCGACGTCCGCCGGCACCACGACGAGCACGGGACGCCCTACGTCGAGGTCCACGTGGCGACCCCGCTCGCCGAGTGCGCACGCCGTGACGTCAAGGGCCTCTACGCCAAGGCGCAGGCCGGCGAGCTCACCGGCATGACCGGCGTCGACGACCCGTACGAGGAGCCGGAGGCGCCCGACCTGCGGCTCGACACGACCGGCGTACCCCTGAGCGAAGCCGTGGACCAGGTCCACCGGCTGCTGACCGCATCCACGACCGACACCGCACTGACCACCGAGGAGGCGTCGTGACCGCGACGACCGAGGCACCTGACGTCACCGGACTCAGCCCCACGCTGGCTGACCTGGAGGCCGAGGCGATCGAGATCATCCGTGAGGTGGTCGCCGAGTTCGACCGCCCCGCACTGCTGTTCAGCGGTGGCAAGGACTCGGCGGTGCTGCTCCACCTGGCGCGCAAGGCCGTGTGGCCGGCGCCGCTGCCGATCACGCTCCTGCACGTGGACACCGGGCACAACCTGCCGGAGGTCCTGCGCTTCCGTGACGAGGTCGTCGCTGACGGCAACCTGCGGATCGAGGTCGCCCACGTCGAGGAGTGGATCGCCGACGGCCGCCTCAAGGAGCGCCCCGACGGCACCCGCAACCCGCTGCAGACCGTGCCCCTGCTCGACACCATCGAGGCGCAGAAGTTCGACGCGCTGCTGGGTGGCGCTCGTCGCGACGAGGACCGTGCGCGGGCCAAGGAGCGCATCTTCTCGGTGCGTGACGCGTTCGGCGGCTGGGACCCGCGCCGGCAGCGCCCCGAGCTGTGGAACATCTACAACGGTCGGCACGCACCCGGTGAGCACACCCGCGTCTTCCCGATCTCCAACTGGACCGAGCTCGACATCTGGGCCTACATCGAGGCCGAGGACGTCCCGCTTCCCGACATCTACTACGCGCACGAGCGTGACGTGTTCCTGCGCGACGGCATGCTGCTGACGCCCGGACCGTGGGGCGGCCCCCGCGAGGGCGAGACGCTCGAGCGCAAGACCGTGCGCTACCGCACCGTGGGTGACGGCTCATGCACCGGCGCGGTCGAGAGCGACGCCACCGACGTACGCGCCGTGATCGCCGAGATCACGGTCAGCCGACTGACCGAGCGTGGTGCCACGCGAGCCGACGACCGGCTCTCCGAGGCGGCCATGGAAGACCGTAAGCGAGAGGGCTACTTCTGAGATGACCGTGCTCACCGAGAGGCCGGCTCCTGTGCCGGAGGACGACGCCCCCGCCGCGAGCGGCCAGCTGCGGCTGGTGGTCGCAGGTTCTGTCGACGACGGCAAGTCCACGCTGGTCGGGCGGCTGCTGCACGACACCAAGTCGATCCTGGCCGACCAGTACGACCAGCTCGAGCACGTCAGCCGCAGCCGTGGCGCCGACGGCTTCGACCTGGCGCTGCTCACCGACGGTCTGCGGGCGGAGCGCGAGCAGGGCATCACGATCGACGTGGCGTACCGCTACTTCGCGACGCCCCGCCGCTCGTTCGTGCTGGCTGACACGCCCGGTCACGTCCAGTACACCCGCAACACCGTCACCGGTGCCTCGACGGCCGATGCCGCCGTCATCCTCGTCGACGTCCGCAACGGCGTCTCGGTGCAGACGCGTCGCCACGCTGCCGTCATGGCCCTGCTGCGGGTGCCGCACGTGGTCTTCGCGGTCAACAAGATGGACGCCGTCGACTGGGACCAGCAGCGGTTCGCGGAGGTCGAGGCCGACGTACGCCGGGTCGCCCAGCGCGTCGGCATCGAGCACACCGCGGTCCTGCCGGTGTCGGCGCTCACGGGTGAGGGCGTCGCGGCGCCGGCGCCCGAGTGGGTCGAGGGCCCCGGGCTGCTGAGCCTGCTCGAGCAGCTGCCTGCGCGTCGCTCGCTCACCGACGAGGCGCTGCGGTTCGCGGTGCAGCTCGTCGTCCGTCCGCGCACCGAGTCCCACCCCGACTACCGCGGGCTGGCCGGCCGGGTCGGCTCCGGCACGGTCCGCGTCGGTGACGAGGTCATCGCGCAGCCGAGCGGTCAGCGCTCGACCGTCGTCGGCATCGACGGTCCGCGCGGAGAGCAGCCCGAGGCCACGGCGGGCCAGTCGGTCACGCTGCGACTGGCCGACGAGCTCGACGTGGCCCGTGGTGAGGTGCTGTCCGGCGTCGACGACCCGACTCCGGTGTCGCGGTCCTTGCAGGGCGTGCTCTGCTGGCTCAGCGAGGACGCGGCCCAGGCGCGTCAGCGGGTGCTCGTCAAGGCCGGCACCCGGGTCACACGCGGCATGCTCGGTGACCTCGAACAGCTGTGGCACGTCGACGACCAGCAGTGGCAGGACGGAGACGGCCACCTGGAGCTCAACGACATCGGCCGGGTCACCCTCCAGCTCGCCGAGCCGGTCGCCGTCGACGGCTACCTCGAGCACCGCCGCACGGGCGCCTTCCTCGTCATCGACCCCGACACGGGTGTGACGCTCGCCGCAGGAATGGCCGGTGGACACCTGGGAGAGGCGCACACCGCGTCCTGAGGGGCCGCAGCGGCGTCCTCCGTGGTCGGGATCGCTCCCGGATCTCCGTTAGAGTTCCGGGAGCGAGACTGCAGACGCGCTCGCGCACGACTCGAGAACAGGGCTGACCATGGGCACGACGGCACGGGCCGAGGCGATCGGACAGGTCGTGGCCGAGGTCGCTACCCCCCTGGGCCTGGTGGTCGAGGACGTCGCGGTGACCCCGGCCGGCTTGCGTCGGCTCGTGCGGGTCCTGCTCGACACCGACGCCACGTCCCTCGCCACCGGCGACGACACGACCAGCGAGATCCCGTCGCTGAGCCTGGACGCCGTCGCCGAGGCCACCCGCGCGATCAGCGACGCCCTGGACGCCTCCGATGCGATGGGTGAGCAGCCCTACGTCCTGGAGGTCAGCTCCCCGGGGACCGATCGCCCGCTCACACTGCCGCGACACTTCCGCCGCAACGTCGGTCGCCTCGTGACGATCACCCGGCACGAGGGCGAGCCGCAGGCCGGTCGTGTCACCGGCGCCACCGAGGCCGCCGTGACGCTCGAGACCGCCGCAGGACAGACCGTGACCGTCCCGTACGCCGAGTGCGCCAGCGCTCGCGTCGAGGTGGAGTTCAACCGTGGCAGCGCGACCGACGACGCAGCGCGTGACCACGACGACGAGGAGGACAGCTGATGGACATCGACATGGCAGCGCTGCGCGCGCTGGAGCGCGAGCGCGAGATCCCGATGGACGTCATCGTCCCGGCGATCGAGCAGGCACTCCTCACCGCCTACCACCGTGAGGACGGCAGCTTCCGCAACGCGCGCGTCGAGCTCGACCGCAAGTCGGGTCACGTCGTCGTGTGGGCCCGTGAGGACGGCGAGGTCGACGACGACGGCGTGCGGGCCGAGCCCGGTCCGGAGTTCGACGACACCCCGACCGGATTCGGCCGGGTCGCCGCCTCGACCGCACGTCAGGTGATCGTCCAGCGCATGCGTGACCTCGAGGACGAGGCGATCCTGGGTGACTTCCGCGGCCGTGAGGGTGACATCGTCGCCGGTGTCATCCAGCAGTCCAACGACCCGCGCATCGTCAAGGTCGACTTCGGCACGATCGAGGGCATCCTGCCGACCGCCGAGCAGGTGCCGGGTGAGCGCTACAACCATGGGGAGCGCCTGCGCTGCTACGTCGTGAGCGTCAAGCGCGGTCCCAAGGGTCCGCAGATCGGTCTGTCGCGCACGCACCCCAACCTGGTCCGCAAGCTGTTCGCGCTGGAGGTCCCCGAGATCGCCGACGGCACCGTTCAGATCGCGGCGCTCGCCCGCGAGGCCGGTCACCGCACCAAGATCGCGGTGCACTCCAAGGTTCCCGGCCTCAACGCCAAAGGTGCCTGCATCGGCCCGATGGGCAGTCGCGTCCGTGCGGTGATGACCGAGCTGCACGGCGAGAAGATCGACATCGTCGACTACTCCGAGGACCCGGCCGAGTTCGTCGCGGCGGCCCTGTCGCCCTCGCGGGTCCAGTCGGTCGAGGTGACCGATCCCAAGGCCCGCGCGGCCCGGGTGATCGTGCCCGACTTCCAGCTGAGCCTGGCGATCGGCAAGGAGGGGCAGAACGCCCGTCTCGCCGCCAAGCTCACCGGATGGCGCATCGACATCCGGCCCGACACGCAGGCCGACGCGGAGGCCGTTGCGGCACCCGCGGATGAGGCCGGCGAGCATTCGGGCTAGAATGGACGGGACCGGTCACCTGCGTACCGATCGGCAGCCCCCTTCACATGCCGGAAGGCGTACGTGTGTGGGCTGCCGCCGGAGGGACGACCGATCAGCACTGCTGCGAGTGGTTGCCCTCGCGGACGCGGGCCCCGCCGCTGATCTGATCAGCGTGGTTCCCGACCCGCAGGAGCGCCGTCCGGGCCGAGGGGCTTGGTTGCATCCCAGAGCAGACTGCTTCGAGCAGGCTGTTCGCCGCCGAGCTCTCGGACGAGCGCTGCGCCTGCGCGCCGCCCTCGACCTGAGTGCGGTGCAGGAGCATCTCGCAGCACAGTGATGTACGAAGGACACGCCTTGGTGACCGACATCGAGGCAGACCGTAGGAAAGCGGGTTTGACGCTGATGAGCACCCGATGAGTACTCAGCAATGAGCACCCACCGCTGACGGTCTGTGCTGCCCGGCAACTGCCGGAGCACGCCCGGACCGTCACGAAATCCAGTCGAGGAGAAACGTGGCAAAGGTCCGGGTCCATGAGCTCGCCAAAGAGCTCGGGGTCGAGAGCAAGGAACTGCTTGCGTACCTGAAGGAGCAGGGCGAGTTCGTCAAGACGGCGAGCTCCACCATCGAGGCTCCGGTGGTCCGCAAGATCAAGGAGAACCCGCCCGTCGGCAAGGCCGGCAGCGCGGACAAGCCTGCAGCCAAGAAGGCTGCGCCCAAGCCCGGTGCGAAGCCCGCGCCGGCACCCAAGCCCGGTGCGACCGCACCGGCCGCCAAGCCTGGGCCGGCAGTACCGGCCGCCGAGCCGGCCAAGCCCGTCGCGGCAGAGCCGGCCGCTCCGGCACCTGCTGCGCCGGCCAAGCCCGCTGCAGAGCCGGCCCGTCCGGCACCGGCCAAGCCCGCCCCGGCGGCGCCGAGTGCGCCCGCCGCGTCGGCTGCTCCGGCTGCGCCGAAGCCGGGTGCGACCAAGCCGGGACCGCGTCCTGAGCCTGCACGTCCGGCAGCTCCGGCGGAGCCCGCACGGCCCGCGCCGTCCGACCGTGGCGGCAACGCCCCGCGTCCCAAGACCCCGGGTCCGCGCCCCGGTACGCCGGGTCCGCGTCCGGGCAACAACCCGTTCGCATCCAGCCAGGGCATGGGTCGCCGTGAAGGCGGCGGCTCGCCGCGTCCGGGCAACAACCCGTTCGCGTCCAGCCAGGGCATGCCGCGCCCGTCCGGCCGTGGTGGCCAGGGCGGACCGCAGGCCGGCGGCCAGGGCGGCCCCCGTCCGGCTGCACCGCGTCCGTCCGGTCGTCCGCAGGGCGCCGGTCAGGGTGGACCCCGTCCCGGCGGCGGTCCCCGCCCCAACCCGGGCATGATGCCCGACCGTGCGGCGGTGCCGCGTCCGGGTGAGCGCCCGGCGCGTCCCGGCGGCGGTCGTGGTGGCCCCGGTGGTGGCGGCGGCGGCGGTTTCCGCGGCGGCTTCGGTGGCCGTCCCGGCGGCGGCGGTCGTGGTCCCGGAGGCCGCGGTGGCACGCAGGGTGCGTTCGGACGCGGCGGCGGAAAGGTCCGCGGTCGCAAGTCCAAGCGCGCCAAGCGCCAGGAGTTCGAGCAGATGCAGGCGCCGACGATCGGTGGCGTCACCGTTCCGCGCGGCAACGGCTCGACCGTCGTCCGTGTGCGTCGCGGCGCGTCACTGACCGACTTCGCCGACAAGATCGACGCCAACCCCGCCAGCCTGGTGCAGGTGCTCATCCACCTCGGTGAGATGGCCACCGCCACCCAGTCGCTGGACGAGGAGACGTTCCAGCTGCTCGGTGCCGAGCTCGGCTACGTCGTCGAGGTCGTCTCGCCCGAGGACGAGGAGAAGGAGCTGTTCAGCGCCTTCAACATCGACCTCGAGGCCGAGCTCGAGGAGGAGGGCGAGGAGGACCTCGCCGCTCGTCCGCCGGTCGTCACCGTCGTGGGTCACGTCGACCACGGAAAGACGCGACTGCTCGATGCGATCCGCAACGCCGACGTCGCCGAGGGCGAGGCCGGTGGCATCACCCAGCACATCGGTGCCTACCAGGTGCACACCGACCACGAGGGTGTCGACCGTCCGATCACGTTCATCGACACCCCGGGTCACGAGGCGTTCACCGCCATGCGTGCCCGTGGTGCCAAGGTCACCGACATCGCGATCCTCGTGGTGGCGGCTGACGACGGCGTGATGCCGCAGACGATCGAGGCGCTCAACCACATGCAGGCGGCCGACGTGCCGATCGTGGTGGCCGTCAACAAGATCGACGTCGAGGGTGCCAACCCGCAGAAGATCCGTCAGCAGCTGACCGAGTACAACCTCATCGCCGAGGAGTACGGCGGCGACACGATGTTCGTGGACGTGTCGGCCAAGCAGGGCCAGAACATCGACGCTCTGCTCGAGGCCGTGCTGCTGACCGCGGACGCGGCGCTCGACCTGCGCGCCAACCCCGACAAGGACGCGCGTGGTGTCGCGATCGAGGCCAACCTCGACCGTGGTCGTGGTGCGGTCGCCACCGTCCTGGTGCAGTCCGGCACGCTGCGCGTCGGAGACGGCATCGTCGCCGGTGTGGCGCACGGTCGTGTCCGGGCGATGCTCGACGAGCACGGCAACAACGTCCACGAGGCCGGTCCGTCGCGTCCGGTCCAGGTGATGGGTCTCGCGGCAGTGCCGCGGGCCGGCGACACGTTCATCGTGGCTCCGGACGACCGCACCGCCCGCCAGATCGCCGAGAAGCGTGAGGCTGCCGACCGGCAGGCGTCGCTGGCGAAGGCGCGCAAGCGGATCAGCCTGGAGGACCTCAACGACGCTCTGGCGGCGGGCAAGGTCGAGACGCTCAACTTGATCCTCAAGGGCGACGTCTCCGGTTCTGTCGAGGCGCTCGAGGACGCGTTGATGCAGATCGACGTGGGCGACGAGGTCGACCTGCGCATCATCGACCGTGGCGTCGGTGCGATCACGATGAACAACATCAACCTCGCCGTCGCCTCCGACGCGGTGATCATCGGCTTCAACGTCCGCGCTGAGGGCCAGAACGCCGAGTACGCCGACAAGGAAGGCGTGGAGATCCGCTACTACGGCGTGATCTACCAGGCGATCGAGGAGATCGAGTCGGCCCTGAAGGGCATGCTCAAGCCGGAGTACGAAGAGGTCGAGCTCGGCACGGCGGAGATCCGCGAGATCTTCCGCTCGTCCAAGTTCGGCAACATCGCCGGTTCGATCGTGCGCTCGGGTGAGATCAAGCGTGGCTCGAAGGCTCGGATCACCCGCGACGGTGTCGTCGTGGCCGAGAACGTCGAGATCGCCGGTCTGCGCCGCTTCAAGGATGACGTCACCGAGGTCCGTGAGGGCTTCGAGTGCGGTATCAACCTCGGGTCCTACAACGACCTGCAGGACGGCGACCTCATCGCGACGTACGAGATGCGTGAGAAGCCCCGCGACTGACGTAGCGGAGTGCGAGGAAGGCGCGGCGCAATGAACCGCGACTGACCGACCGCAGTACGAAGGCCGTCCCGGTGTACGCCGGGGCGGCCTTCGTCGTACCCGCGACCTAGGCTGGCGCCCGTGACCGACGTCGACACCACCACGTCCATCGACCTGCTGACAGCGGCTCACGGCTCGCCCTCGCCGGAGACGGTCGATGCAGTGGTCGCTCATCTGCGGCTCGAGCAGCGGATCGGGTCCAATGCGGCGCTTGCCGACGTCACGGATGTGCTGGAGCAGGCGTACGCCGACCTGGGTGAGCTGTTCGGTGTCGACGGCGCGGGCGTCGTGATGGTCGACAGCGGCACTCACGGGCTTCGCACCCTGCTCGCCTCCTGGCCGTTCCCGGCGGGGGCGACGGCCGCGGTGACGCCGTCGGAGTTCGGTCCCAACCTCGACGTGTTCACCTTCGCCGGGCTGACACCAGTAGGGCTCCAGGTCGACGAGCACGGCGTCCTCGACCTGGACGCGTTCGCGCGTCGGCTGCGCACGAACCCACCGGACCTGGTGCACCTCACGCACCTGGCCTCCCACCGCGGTCTGGTCCAACCGGTGCACGAGGCCGTGACCATGTGCCGGGCCGCCGGCGTACCTCTGTGGGTCGATGCGGCGCAGTCGTTCGGTCATCTGGACACCGCGTTCGGTGCGGACGCCGTGTGCGCGCCCGCGCGCAAGTGGATGCACGGGCCGCGCGGTGCGGGCGTCGTGGCACTGCACGAGACGGCGTGGTCGCGGCTGCGACCCTTCCGTCCGAGGCATGCGACGGGTGACGGGCCGATCGACGCCCTGCGGTTCGGTGAGACCTCCACCGCGGTGCGGATCGGCTTCGCGCGTGCCGTGCGTGCGCACCTGGAGCACGGTCCCGAGCAGGTCCGCGCCCGTCTGGCTGCGGCCGGAGACGCGTTGCGGGAGGTGGTCAGGGGGATGCCCGGCTGGGACCTCGTCGATCATCCCGCGGCGAGCGGGGCGCTCGTCGGCCTGCGCCCGAACCACGGCCAGGACGTCGAGGCCGAGCACGCCCGACTGGCGTCCGAGTACGGCATCACCACCACGGCCTGCCTGCCGTGGCGGGCTGCGGAGGTCGACGAGCCGTTGCTGCGCCTGGCGCCGTCGGCTCCGCTGACGCCTGCCCAGACGGACTGTCTGAGGTCGGCGTTAGGCTGAGAACAGGTCGGCTCGGGCCGGCCGTAGTCCTTCCATCCACCCACTTCTCGACGTAGTTCTGCACGACGAGGACGGCCGACCTGGCCGCCCCGCACCGACCCGCGGTCGTCGCTGACGACCGGTCCGGACCAGGAGGGGCGGTATGACCGCGCCACAGCTCAGCTCGACCGTCCACGACCTGCTCGACACCCGCGACCCGGTCGAAGCAGCCCGTGCCCATCTGGCGGAGGATGCACTGCGAGACGGGCCGCTCGGCGCTGTCGGCATCGAGCTGGAGATGCATCTGGTCGACCTCCGGCGCCCCGAGCGGCGCCCGCGCTGGAGCGAGGTCGAGCAGCTCGTCGCCCAGCTGCCCGCCATGCCGTGCCGCAGCCGGGTGAGTGTCGAGCCCGGCGGCCAGCTCGAGCTCTCGACCGAGCCGGCGTCCGACGTGACGGCAGCGATCCGTGCGCTCGCCGCGGACAAGGACGTCCTGCAGCGGGCGCTGCGCGCCGCCGGTTTCGGAGGCGCCGCGATCGGTGCGGACCCGGGCCGTCGCCCACAACGCATCAACCCCGCGCCGCGCTACGTCGCGATGGCAGCGCACTTCGAGGCGATGGGCTGCGGTCGGCCCGCCCGCTCGATGATGTCCTCGACGGCGGCGCTGCAGATCAACCTCGAGGCAGGGCCCGAGCAGCACTGGCAGCGACGACTGGAGCTGGCGCACCTGCTCGGGCCGGTGCTGATCGCCCTGTCGTCCACCTCGCCCTACCTCGGTGGCAGCACGACGCAGTGGCACTCGATGCGTCAGTCGGTCTGGCAGGCGATGGACCCGGCCCGCACGGAGCCGTACTCAACCGACGACCCGGCCGGTGCCTGGGCGTCCTACGTCCTGGACGCACCGGTGATGGCCGTGCGCGAGGGCGGCGACGTCACGACGGTCACCGAGCGGACGACCTTCGCGCAGTGGCTCCGTGGGGAGGGCCCGATCCGGCGTACGCCGACCGGTGCCGATCTCGAGCTGCACCGGAGCACGGTGTTCCCGCCGGTCCGCCCGCGCGGGTTCATCGAGCTGCGGTGTCTCGACGCGATGCCCGACGCCTGGTGGCCGGCGGTCACAGCCGCGGTGGTCACGCTCATGGATCACCCGACGGCTGCAGACCTCGCCTTCGAGGCGTGCGAGCCCGTACGAGACCAGTGGCAGGTGGCCGCGCGCAGAGGCCCGGCGGACCCGGTCGTGGCTCGCGCGCTGACGCGCTGCCTGGAGGTGGCTGCCCTGCATGCGCCGGTGCCCTGGCGCGGCGCGGTGGCCGACCTGTCCGGGCTGTTCGACGACGGCCGCAGTCCGAGTGGGCTGCTGCGCCGGCGGATCGAGGCAGTCGGGCCGGTTCGAGTCCTGGAGGAGGAGTCCCGTGCGTGAGTCCGTGGCCTGCGGTATCGAGGCCGCTCGCGCCCGCACCCACCTGCTGACGGCGTTCGACGAGGACGTGCTCACGACCCAGCACGACCGGCTGATGAGCCCGCTCGTCTGGGACCTCGCACACATCGGTCAGCAGGAGGACCTCTGGCTGCTGCGCGGTGGCGACGCCGCGTGCCTCGGGCTGCTGTCGGCCAAGGTCGAGAGCCTGTACGACGCGTTCGAGCACCCGCGCGCCGAGCGGGTCTCGCTCCCGCTGCTCACGCCTCGTGAGTCCCGCTCGTTCATCGCCGACGTGCGTGGTCGCGTCCTCGACCGGCTCGAGCGCGCCGAGGAGTCGCAGCTGTTCCCGTACGTCATGGTCGAGCAGCACGAGCAGCAGCACGTCGAGACCATGCTCGCGACGCACCAGCTGCGCGCAGGTGAGCCTCTGCTCGGGGTCGGCGCCGAGCTGCCGCCGGGTCGCGTGCTCCCCGACGACGAGGCAGTGATGGTTCCCGGCGGCCCGTTCGTCATGGGCGTCGACGGGTCCGCCGAGCCGTGGTCGCTCGACAACGAGCGGCCCGCCCACGAGGTCGACGTGCCAGCGTTCCGGATCGCTCGCGTGCCGGTCACCAATGCGCAGTGGCAGCAGTTCATCGACGCCGGGGGCTACGACCAGTCGCACTGGTGGTCCGAGCGTGGCTGGGCCCACCGCATCGAGGCGGGCCTGGAGCGTCCGCAGTTCTGGGCCGCCGACGGGTCGCGGCGGCGGTTCGGGGTCGTCGAGCAGGTGCCGGCCGACGAGCCGGTGCAGCACGTCTCCTACTGGGAGGCCGACGCCTACGCCCGCTGGGCCGGGGCGCGGCTGCCGACCGAGCAGGAGTGGGAGAAGGCCTGCGCCTGGGATCCTGCGCTCGGTCGGCGTCGACGCTGGCCGTGGGGAGACGACCCGTGGACGCCGGGCCGGGCCAACCTCGGAGGTGACGGGCTGCGGCCCGCCCCGGTCGGCGCCTACCCGAGCGGGGCGTCGGCGTACGGCGTCGAGCAGATGATCGGTGACGTCTGGGAGTGGACGTCCTCCGGGTTCGACCCGTGGCCGCAGTTCCGTCCGATGCTGTACGCCGACTACAGCGCGCCGTTCTTCGGCGGTGACTTCCGGGTGCTCCGCGGAGGGTCGTGGGCTGTGGGAGGCGCGGCGATCCGGCCTTCGTTCCGCAACTGGGACCTGCCGATCCGCAGGCAGATCTTCGCCGGGCTCCGGCTCGCCTGGGACGCCTGAGATGTGTCGGCACCAGGCCTGGCTGGGCCAGGAGCGGTCGGTCGCCTCGCTCGTGCTCGAGCCCGAGCACGGCCTGCTGCGTCAGTCCTACCAACCGCGCCGCCAGCTGCGCGGACGGATGAACGCCGACGGCTGGGGTGTCGGGCTGCACCTGCCGGAAAGCCCGGAGCCGGTGCGCTGGCGGTCCTCCAGTCCGTTGTGGTCCGACGCGTCCTTCGCCTCGGTGGCGCCTGTGCTGTCGGCGCGCTGCGTGCTCGCCGCCGTGCGGTCGGCGACGGTCGGTATGCCGATGGACGAGACGGCCGCCGCGCCGTTCACCGACGGACACTGGCTGCTGTCGCACAACGGGCGCGTCGACCGGTCCGTCCTCCCGAGCACGCACGACGCCGAATCCGTCTGTGACGCAGCGGTTCTCGCGGCTCACGTCTTCGCGATGGGGCCGCTTCGGGTCGCGGACACCGTGCGCGCCGTAGCCCGTCGCGACCCGGACGCCACCCTCAACGTGCTGCTCACCGACGGGTCGCAGATCCTCGGTGTGACCTGGGGAGACCCTGCCACCTACCTCGTCGACGACACTGGTGTGGTCGTCGCGAGCGAGCCGTACGACGACGACCCGCGCTGGGTCGACGTGCCCGACCGACATCTGATCGAGGTGACCCCGACCGGGGTGACCGTCACCGCTCTGGAGGACTGAATGCCCACGCTCGACGTCTCCGTCCACCTCGACCCGACGTCGCTGGCCGCGCAGATGGCCGACGACGTCCGCGACGGTCTCACCCGCACCCCCAAGGTGCTGCCGCCGAAGTACTTCTACGACGCCCGTGGCAGTGAGCTGTTCGACCAGATCACCCGGCTCCCGGAGTACTACCCGACGCGCACCGAGCGGGAGATCCTCACCGCGCACGTGGCCGACATCGCTGCTGCGACGGGCGCCACCACGTTGATGGAGCTCGGCAGCGGCACGTCCGAGAAGACCCGGCTGCTGCTGCGGGCTCTGCGTGACGCCGGCACCCTCGAGCGGTTCGTGCCCTTCGACGTCGACCCGGCCGTCCTCGCCGACGCGAGCGCGTCGGTGAGCGCCGAGTTCGACGGGCTGACGGTGGAGCCCGTCGTCGGAGACTTCGAGAAGCATCTCGACCAGCTGCCCCGCGAGGGCCGCCGGCTGCTGGCGTTCCTGGGCTCGACCATCGGCAACCTCGACGTCGAGCAGCGTGCGACCTTCCTCGACGGCGTTCGCGCGAGCCTCGGCCAGGGCGACGCGTTCCTGCTCGGCACCGATCTGGTCAAGGACCCTGCGCGGCTGGTCGCGGCGTACGACGACTCCGCGGGCGTGACGGCGCAGTTCAACGCCAACGTCCTGCACGTCCTCAACCGCAGCCTGGGCGCCGACTTCGACCCGTCGGCGTTCGCGCACCGCGCCGTCTGGGACGCCGATCAGGAGTGGATCGAGATGCGCCTGGAGTCGTTGCGCGACCAGGGTGTGCGCGTCGCCGACCTCGATCTGGAGGTGACGTTCGCGCGAGGCGAGCAGATGCGTACCGAGATCTCGGCGAAGTTCCGCCGCGAGGGCATCACGCGTGAGCTGGCGTCTGCCGGCCTGGAGCTCGTGCACTGGTGGACCGACCCGCGGGGCGACTTCGCGCTCTCGCTCAGTGTGCCGATGTCGTGACCGCTCAGGCCAGCGGTTCCTCGCCGGATCGGGTCACCCGGTAGGTGAAGCACTGCGCGGTCACCGACCGCACGTGCACCTCGTGCCGTCGTGGATCGGTGAGCAGGTCGGCCAGCACCGGCTCCAGGTCGTCACCCGGCTCGGTGACGACGATGCCGTCGTAGTCCATCGTGCCGTCGTGCCGATAGCTGCGCAGCACTCGCGCGCCGTGACGGTGGTCGGCCGGGAGACCTTCGTCGGCGTACCCGTCGCAGGGCCGCAGATGGATGAAGACCGGCCCCCGCTCGGCCCACGGCGAGCGACCGGCGAGTGGGGCGTAGGAGATGAGAGCGATCTCCTCGCCCGTGCGGCTCTGCCTCAGGCAGCACCTCAGCGGAAACGTCTCGTCCGAGTCGTACGCCTGCAGCGGGTTGCCGCGCTCGTCCGTCCGATCGCGCCAGATCTGCTTCAGCCGAATCGGGTCGATCGCATGAGCCTGTGTGGTCGTCATGCGTCCACAGTGGCTCACGCGATCGGTCCGGTCCGGCGCGATTGCGACGTCTCGCTCAGCTGTGCGTCGACCGGCCGGGCAGACCACGGGCCAGCACCGCGGCCGCGAGCGCAGCGACAGCGAGCACCGCGAACAGGGGAGTGAACGGGTCCTCCGGCAGCTGGGTGAGCAGCAGCCCGAGCACGGTCACCCCGAACGACGCGGCGAGCTGCACGGTGATGAACAGGCCGGTCGTGCCCTGTGCGGCCTGCTCCTGCGGCAGCGACCTGAACACGCTCGAGAACGTCGGCGAGGCGACGGTGCCGAACGCCAGGCCGGTCAGCGCCAGCAGCACCATCAGGGCGAGCAGCGGGAGCGTGTCGTGCAGCACTGCGGTCGCGGCGAGCAGGGGCACCATCGTGAGGGCGCCGGCGCTCACGAGCGGACGTGGGCCGATGCGGTCACTGATGCGGGCGGCGTTCGACATCGACACGAGCAGACCCGCGCCGAGGGAGGTGACGAGCGCGCCCTGCGCGAGCCCGTCGAGACCGTAGTGCCGCTCCGCGACGACGGGCAGCCCCGTGAGCAGCGAGTACATCGTGAAGCCGACGATCCCCATGATCAGCAGCGCGCGAGCGAACTCGGGCACGGCGAGCAGCCGGACGTCGAGCACAGGTGCATCCGTGCGCAGCGCGTGGCGGACGTAGGCCGTCATCAGGGCGGCACCGGCGAGCACGAGCACGAGCGGGAGAGCGCCGCGCGCACCCTCACCCCACCGGTTGACCGCGAGGAGCACGAGGACGAACCCCGGTGACAGCAGGGCCATTCCGCGGACGTCGGCACGCAGACCGGCGCGGGCCGGAGCAGTACGAGGCAGTGTGCGCAACGCACTCACCAGGACGGCGGCGCCGAGAGGCAGGTTGAGCAGGAAGATGCCGCGCCACAGGCCGTTGCCCGCGAGCAGGCCGCCGACGAGCGGGCCGAGCACGGGTGCGATGTTGATGATGAGTGACATCAGCCCCATGACTCGCCCGACCCGGTCGCGCGGCGCCGCCCCCGCGACGACGGCGAGCGAGACGGGTTCGAGGAGTCCGCCGCCGAAGCCCTGGATGACGCGGAAGGCGATGAGGCTCTCGACCGACCAGGCGAGGCCGCTCAGCACCGACCCGAGGACGAAGATCCCGAGTCCGGTCAGGAAGACCTGTCGGCCCCCGAACCGGTCGGTCGCCCACCCCACGAGGGGGAGTGCGAGGCCGGCTGCGATCAGGTAGCCGGTCGTGACCCAGACGATGCCCGAGACGCCGGCGCCGAAGCTGCCCTGCAGGTCGTGCAGCGCGGTCGTGACGGCCGTGCCGTCGAGTACGGCGATGAACGCGGCGACCGCCATGGTCGCGACGAGGACGCGCGTCGTGGAGTCCAGTCGCTGCGGTGCAGCGTCGTGCGTGAGTTCACGTTCGTTGACTGTCATGCATCAAAATTAAACTGAACGGTTTGGTTGAGGCAAGTGCTTTAGGATGCAAGACATGAGCACTGCTCCGACCGCATCGCGACCCACCACCGACCGCCGGCAGCGGATCCTCGACGCCGCCGGCCCCGTCTTCGGCGAGCACGGGTACGAGCGCGCCAGCGTCGATGCGATCGCCAAGGCGGCGCAGGTGTCCAAGCCCACGATCTACAGCCACTTCGGCGGCAAGGACCAGCTGTTCCGGGTGTGGGTCGGCGAGGTCGCTCGGCAGACGACCGAGGATGCGGTCCGAGCGGTGCACGGCATCGAGGTGACGCCCAAGAAGTGGCGCGCGAGTCTCGTCTCCGCCACCACCGATCTGGTCATCAGCTGGCACACCGAGTGCGCCGCCTCCCTGGCGCGCATCTCCAACGCCGAGGTCGGACGCGACCCCGAGATCTTCACGGTGCTGCGCGAGTCCGCGCACGAGCCGGTGATCGAGGCACTCGCCGGTCGGCTCGCGATGCTCGGCAACGCCGGGTTCCTCGAGGTGCCCGACCCGGTCCTCGCAGCCAAGCAGCTGATCGCGCTCGCGCGCACCGAGCTCGACGACATCAGCGAGTTCGGCACCAAGCCCGCCCCTGTCACGGTCGTCCGACGTGTCGTCAAGGTCGGCGTCGAGACGTTCCTGCGCGCGTACGCCGCCTGACCGGGCTGCGAGGATCCTCCGATGACCGCCTTCCTCCTGCTCGTCGCGCCGTCCGCCAACCGCGTGTACGCCGACGCCGCTCCCGCACTCATGGCAGCCGAAGCCCGTTCTCTTGCAACGGCTTTCATCGACGGTGAGGTGACGGTCGAGGCCACCCGGATCGCCGGCGTCGACTACCTCAGAGTGAGTGCGGACGAGATCGGTCCGGTCGGCGTACGAGCCCTGTCCAACCTGTCGGCGGTGCATGCGCTGTTCGAGGCCGAGGGAGAGCTGCTCCGCCCGGTGGCTGCCGATCGCGTCGACGCCTACCCGAGCGATCTGCTCACGATCCAGAAGTACCCGGGCAAGACCAACGAGCAGCTCACGCGTCTGCTGCTCAACGTCACGGCCGCCGCGACGAGCCGGCCCCAGCGACTGCTCGACGGCACGCTCGACGTGCTCGACCCGATGTGCGGGCGCGGTACGACGCTCAACCTGGCCCTGACCTACGGCCTCGACGTCACCGGTGTCGACCTCGACAAGCGTGACCTCGAGGCGTACGAGACGTTCCTCAAGACCTGGCTGCGCCAGACGCGCCTCAAGCACACCGTGCGCACCAGTGCCATCCGCACGGCGGGCCAGCACCGCGGGCGACGTCTGGACGTCGAGGTCGCGCCCTCCAAGGAGGACTTCAAGGCCGGTCGCACCCAGCGACTCACCTATCTCGGCACCGACACCACACGGCTCGAAGGACTCGTCCGCAGCGGGGCGTTCGACGTGGTCGTCACCGACACCCCGTACGGCGTCCAGCACGGCTCCCACGGTGACCGCATCGCCCGAAACCCGTTGGAGCTGCTCGACTCCGCGCTTCCGGGATGGGTGCGTGCGCTGCGCACCGGGGGAGCGGTGGGGCTGTCGTACAACCGCCACGTCGCGCCCCCGCACGAGCTCGCCGACCTGCTCGAGCAGCACGGACTCACCGTCGTCGGAGACCCCGCTGACGACACCTTCCGGCACCGCGTCGACGCCTCGATCGACCGCGACGTGATCGTGGCCCGCAAGGGCAGCGGTCGCGACGTCGTCGGGTGATGGCTGATCGCCTAGGGTTGGCAGGCGCTGGAGCCACATCGAACGCCAGGAGGAACCATGGCTGACCCCGCACGCGCCCGCAAGGTCGCAGATCGCATCAAGTCGCTGGTCGCCGAGTACCTCGAGTTCCGGCTCAAGGACGAGCGCGTCGGCTTCGTGACCGTCACCGACGTGCGCGTCACCGGTGACCTGCAGCAGGCCTCGGTGTTCTACACGGTGTTCGGCGAGGACGCCGAGCGTGAGAGCACGGCCGAGGCGCTCGAGGACAACAAGGGCCGGATCCGCTCAGCGGTGGGCAAGGGACTCGGCATCCGGCTCACGCCGACTCTGGAGTTCATCCCGGACGCGATCCCCGAGGGGGCCGCCAGCATCGAGAAGGCCCTGCGCGACGCGCGGGAGCGTGACGCCGAGCTGGCGCAGAACGCCTCCGCAGCCACCTACGCCGGTGACGCCGACCCCTACCGCAAGCCCGCCGACGACGACGAGGGTGGCAGCGCCTCCGAATGAGCTCGATCGCGGACGGTCTGCTGATCGTCGACAAGCCGCAGGGCTGGACGAGCCACGACGTCGTGGCACGGTCGCGACGCCTCGCGGGCACACGGCGGGTCGGCCATGCCGGCACGCTCGACCCGATGGCCACCGGCGTGCTCGTGCTGGGGGTCAACAAGGCCACCAAGCTCCTGACCTTCGTCGTGGGCGCCGACAAGACCTACACGGCGACCATCCGGCTCGGCCAGAGCACCCTCACCGATGACGCCGAGGGAGAGGTGACGGCGTCGTACGACGTCGGCGGCGTGTCCGAGGAGGCCGTGGCCGAGCAGGTCGCGGCCCTCACCGGGGCGATCCAGCAGGTCCCGAGCGCGGTGAGCGCCATCAAGGTCAAGGGCGTGCGTTCCTACACCCGGGCCCGGGCGGGCGAGGAAGTCGACCTCCCCGCTCGTCCGGTCACCGTGCACCGGTTCGACGTGCTGGCCCGCCGCGAGACCGCGACACCCGACGGCGACGTCGTCGACCTCGACGTCGAGGTCGAGGTCAGCTCGGGCACCTACGTCCGCGCGCTCGCCCGTGACCTCGGGTCCGCGCTGGGCGCAGGCGGGCACCTGACAGCACTGCGGCGTACGCGGGTGGGCGGCTTCACCCTGGACGCCGCCCGGACCATCGACGACCTCGCAGCCTCGGTCGACGCAGGCGAGGCGCTGCCGCTGATCCCGATGGCCGAGGCCGCGCGCTCGCAGCTCGCCGTGCGCGAGGTGTCCGCCGAGGAGGCGATCGACCTCCGGCACGGCAAACGGCTGCCCTCGTCACCCGGCCGCCGCGACCCGGTGGCGGCACTCGCCGGGGACGACCTGGTGGCCGTCCTCGACGAGTCCGAGCGCCTCGTCCGCTCCCACGTGGTCTTCCCGGCGTGAGCGCCGCCGACCCGGTCGCCGCAGCGGGCGTCGTACGTGCCAGTAGAGTTGCCGCCGTGCTTCGCCTGACCGACCTGTCCGAGGTCCCCGCCGATCTCGGTCCGACCGTCGTCACGCTGGGCAACTTCGACGGCGTCCACCGCGGTCACGCCTCGGTCCTCGCCACGGTCGTCGAGCAGGCCCGTTCGCGTGGCGCGCGCTCGGTGGCGGTGACGTTCGAGCCCCACCCGCTCGCAGTGCTGCACCCCGACCGCGCCCCCGCCATGATCACGAGCACGGCCGACCGGCTCGACCTGCTCGAGCGCACCGGCCTCGACGCCGTGCTGCTGATGCCGTTCACCCGCGAGCTCGCGGCCCAGACGCCCGAGGAGTTCGTCAAGGACGTGTTCGTCGACCGGCTCCGGGCCGTCGCCGTGATCGTCGGCAAGGACACCCGCTTCGGCGTCAAGAACTCCGGCGACATCTCGACGCTGCGCGAGCTGGGCGACCGCTACGACTTCGACGTCCTCACCCTCGAGGACGTCGGCACCGACCACCGCTGGTCCTCCACCGAGGTACGCCAGCTGCTCACCGAGGGCGACGTCGCGACCGCGGCCGACGTCCTGGGCCGCCACCATCACGTGTCCGGCACGGTCGTCCGAGGCCTGCAGCGTGGTCGCGAGCTGGGCTTCCCGACGGCCAACCTCTCGCGCGACGCTCAGGGCCTGGTCCCGGGCGACGGCGTCTACGCCGGGTGGCTGATCCGCCACGGCCTCGACGCGGGCGACCCCGATCACCGGCTGCCGGCCGCCATCTCGATCGGCACCAACCCGACGTTCGACAACGTCGCCCGCACGGTCGAGGCCCACGTCCTCGACCGGACCGACCTCGACCTCTACGGCGAGCCGGTCAGTGTCGAGCTCGTACGCCGACTGCGGGGCAACGACAAGTTCGACTCCATCGATGCACTCGTGGAGCAGATCGGTCGTGACGTCGACACCGCAAGAGAGCTCTTGGCCGACAGCTGAGCTGTGTACGGCGACGGGCTGTCGTTCGCCGCCGCACCTGACATGCTGTGCGCCACCGAACAACCTGCAGGAGAGTCCCCCATGGTGATGTCGCTCAAAGATGAGCAGTTCGACCAGTCCGTGGTCGACGGGCGCGCCCGTTCCGTTGCCCACTTGTTCGTCGACCGGGTCGCCAAGAGCCCGGACGACAAGGCGTTCGGACATCCGGTGGGTGAGGAGTGGCACTGGCTGACCTGGTCGCAGGTCGACGAGCGTGCCCGCCGTATCGCCGCCGGCCTCGTCGCGCTCGGGATCGAGCCCGAGGACCGCGTGGCGATCGCCTCGAGCACGCGTCTGGAGTGGGCTCTGGCCGACCTCGGCGTCATGCTCGCCGCCGGTGCCACGACGACGATCTACCCGACGACGACGGTCGAGGACGTCCTGCACATCGTCGGCGACTCCGGCAGCAAGGTCGTCTTCGCCGAGGACGACGGCCAGGTCGCCAAGCTCCGCGAGGGCCGGGAGGCCGGTGACGGCATCCTGAAGGTCGTCACCTTCGACGGCTCCGGCGACGGCGACTGGGTCATCACCCTGTCCGACCTCGAGGCACTCGGCGCCACCTATCTCGCCGAGCACGCCGACGTGCTCGAGCAGCGCATCGACGGTATCCAGAGCGATCACCTGAGCACGCTGATCTACACCTCGGGCACGACCGGACGACCCAAGGGCGTCCGCCTCGCGCACGACGCCTGGACGTACGAGGCCGCCGCGGTGGACTCGGCCCACCTGCTCAACCCTGACGACCTGCAGTTCCTGTGGCTGCCCCTCGCGCACGTGTTCGGCAAGGTGCTGCTGACGCTGCCTCTGCAGGTCGGCTTCCCGACCGCGATCGACGGCCGCGTCGACAAGATCATCGACAACCTGCCGGTCGTGCGGCCGACCTGGATGGGCGCTGCGCCGCGCATCTTCGAGAAGGTCTACGGCCGCATCACCACGATGATGGCCGACGAGGGCGGCGTGAAGGCCAAGATGTTCGACTGGGCCAGCGGCGTCGCGACCGAGGCCTCGCAGGTCCGTGACGACGGCAAGAAGCCGGGCGGGCTGCTCGGGGTCAAGCACTCGGTGGCCGACAAGCTGGTGCTCGCCAAGATCCGTGACCGTTTCGGTGGACGGGTGCGCTTCTTCATCTCCGGCTCGGCCGCTCTCAACCCCGACGTGGCGCGCTGGTTCGACGCGATGGGTCTGCCGATCATGGAGGGCTACGGCCTCACCGAGACCAGCGCGGCGTCGTTCGTCAACCGCCCCTACCCGGGCGCCAACAAGATCGGCACGGTCGGCTGGCCGCTGCCCGGCACCGAGGTCAAGATCGCCGACGACGGCGAGATCCTGATCAAGGGCCCGGGTGTCATGCAGGGCTACCGCGGCCTGGACGACGCGACGGCCGAGGCCCTGCAGGACGGGTGGTTCCACACCGGCGACATCGGTGAGCAGCTGCCGAGCGGTCACCTCAAGATCACCGACCGCAAGAAGGACCTGTTCAAGACCTCCAACGGCAAGTACGTCGCGCCGTCGGTCATCGAGTCGCTGTTCAAGGGCATCTGCCCCTACGCCTCGCAGCTGGTCATCGAGGGCGACGGGCGCAAGTTCGTCTCTGCACTGGTGACGCTCGATGAGGAGAGCATCCTGGACTGGGCCAAGCAGCACGGCATGGCGGACGCCGACTACCGCACGGTCGTCACCTCCGACGCCTGCCGTGAGATGGTCCAGGGCTACATCGACGAGCTCAACGGCAAGCTCAACCGCTGGGAGCAGATCAAGCGCTTCATCATCCTCCCGCGCGACCTCACGGTCGAGGAGGGCGAGATGACCCCGAGCCTGAAGATCAAGCGCAAGGTCGTCACCGGCAAGTACAAGCCCGAGCTGGACACCCTCTACACCGACTGAGCGCTCGCGATCACCTCGTGAGATCGCTGCTGACGCGGCGAGGGCGCGACCTACCCTGGCGCACATGAGCCAGTACCTCGCCTTCGTCGCGTTCGCAGCGATGCTCGCGATCGCTCCTGGTCCGGACTCCTTCCTCACCCTGCGCAGCACCGTCGCGGGTGGCCGTCGTCGAGGGATGCTGACGGCGTCGGGCATCTTCGTCGCCAACATCGTGCAGGGCACGCTCGTCGCGTGTGGTCTGGGCGCGGTCCTGGCCCGGTCCGAGGCGGTGTTCGCGGTCATCCGCTGGGCTGGTGTCGCCTACCTGCTCTACCTCGGGGTGACCACGTTGCGTGCAGCACTGCGCCGTGACGCCGCGGCGTGGGACGCAGGCGCCGGCACGTCGCGTCGGGGCTGGGTCCCGGTGTGGCAGGGCTTCCTGTGCAACATCACCAACCCCAAGGTGCTGGCGTTCAACCTCGCGCTGCTGCCGCAGTTCGTGGGCCCGGGCGCCGGCGTACCCGTGCTTCTCGGTTATGCCCTGACCCTTGCGGTGCTCGGCGCCGTGGTGCTGCTGGCGATCGTGTGGGCGGCCGACGCGGCCTCCTCACTCCTGCGCCGGCGGCGGGTCCGTCGGGGTGTCGAGGGCGCGACCGGCGCGGTCATGCTCGGTTTTGCGGGCGCACTGGCCGCAGAGGCCTAGCGCCACGAATCGGCGCGAGGGGCCGGTCTCACCTACCCTGGCTCTCATGTCCGGAGAGTCCCTGTTCCACCAGATCGAGCCGCTGCTGGAGTCGGTGAGCAAGCCGATCCAGTACGTCGGCGGCGAGCTCAACAGCCAGGTCAAGGACTGGAACTGCGGTGGCCACGGCCCCGGCGGTGACGAGCTGACGACCCGCTGGGCGCTGATGTACCCCGACGCCTACGAGGTCGGTCTGCCCAACCAGGGCGTCATGATCCTGTACGAAGTCCTCAACGAGCGCGAGGACGCCCTCGCCGAGCGCACCTACACCGTGTGGCCCGACATGGAGCAGGCGATGCGCGACGCCGGGGTGCCGCAGCTGACGGTCGACGGCCACCGAGCCGTCCGCGACTTCGACGTCCTCGGCATCTCGTTCTCGACCGAGCTCGGTTACACGAACATGCTGACCGCGCTCGACCTGGGCGGCATCCCGTTGCACGCCCGCGAGCGTGGCGACGACGACCCCATCGTGCTCGCGGGCGGCCACGCCGCGTTCAACCCCGAGCCGATCGCCGACTTCATCGACGCCGCCGTCGTCGGCGACGGTGAGCAGGCCGTGCTCGCGATCACCGACCTCATCAAGGCGTGGAAGTCCGAGGGCCGCCCGGGCGGCCGACGCGAGCTGCTGCTGCGCCTCGCACGCACCGGCGGTGTCTACGTCCCGTCGCTGTACGACGTCGACTACCTCCCCGACGGCCGCATCAAGCGCGTCGCACCGGCTGCGGACGCCACCGGCGTACCGTGGCGCGTCTCCAAGCACACGGTCATGGACCTCGACGAGTGGCCCTACCCGAAGCAGCCGCTGGTGCCGCTGGCCGAGTCGGTGCACGAGCGGATGTCGGTCGAGATCTTCCGCGGCTGCACGCGCGGCTGCCGGTTCTGCCAGGCCGGCATGATCACCCGGCCGGTGCGCGAGCGGTCGATCACCGGCATCGGCGAGATGGTCGAGAAGGGCTTGGCCGCAACGGGCTTCGAGGAGGTCGGCCTGCTCTCGCTGTCGTCGGCCGACCACACCGAGATCGCCGAGGTCACCAAAGGTCTGGCCGACCGCTACGAAGGCACCCAGACCGGGTTGTCGTTGCCGTCCACCCGTGTCGACGCGTTCAACATCGACCTGGCCAACGAGCTCACCCGCAACGGTCGGCGCTCCGGTCTGACGTTCGCACCCGAGGGCGGCTCCGAGCGCATCCGCAAGGTCATCAACAAGATGGTCAGCGAGGACGACCTCATCAACACCGTTGCTGCGGCGTACGGCGCCGGCTGGCGGCAGGTGAAGCTCTACTTCATGTGCGGTCTGCCCACCGAGACCGATGAGGACGTGCTGCAGATCGCCGACCTCGCCAAGCGGGTCATCGACACCGGCCGCAAGGTCAGCGGGCGTCGCGACATCCGGTGCACCGTCTCGATCGGTGGGTTCGTGCCCAAGCCGCACACCCCGTTCCAGTGGTGTGCCCAGCTCGGCGCCGAGGAGACCGACGCCCGGCTGCAGAAGCTCAAGGAGGCGTTGCGCGCGGACAAGCGCTACGGCTCGGCGATCGGTCTGCGCTATCACGACGGCGAGCCCGGCATCGTCGAGGGCCTGCTCTCGCGCGGTGACCGCCGCGTCGGACAGGTCATCGAGGCGGTGTGGCGCGACGGCGGCCGGTTCGACGGCTGGAGCGAGCACTTCGACTACGAGCGCTGGATGCGGTGCGCGGACCAGGCCTTGGCCGACCTGCCGGTCGACGTCGCCTGGTACACCACGCGCGAGCGCGCCGAGGCCGAGGTGCTCCCGTGGGACCACCTCGACTCCGGTCTCGACAAGGACTGGCTGTGGGAGGACTGGCAGGACGCGCTCGACGAGACCGAGGTCGAGGACTGCCGGTGGACGCCGTGCTTCGACTGCGGCGTCTGCCCGCAGATGAACACCGAGATCCAGGTCGGCCCGACCGGCAAGAAGCTCCTGCCGCTGACCGTGGTCTGATCAGACCTTCGCCGGTACGGTCGCGGCGGCGTTCTCGTCCGGCGTCGCCGGGCGCTGCCTGCCGCCGACCATCAGCAGGCAGAGTCCGGCCGCGAGCAGGCACAGCGCCCCCGAGACGTACCACGCGAGGTCGTAGTCGCCGAGACGGTCGCGCACGGCCCCGGCGAGCACAGCGGCGATCGCGGCGCCGACCTGGTGCGAGGCGAACACCCACCCGAACACGATGGGTGCGCGCTCGCCGAAGTACTGGCGGCACAGGGCAAGGGTCGGCGGCACTGTCGCCACCCAGTCGAGGCCGTAGAACAGGATGAACACGAACATGCTCGGGTGCACGGTCACCGCGAACAGCGTGGGCAGCAAGAACAGCGACAGCCCGCGCAGGCCGTAGTAGATCGCGAGCAGTGCGCCCGAGCTCATCCGGTCGGTGAGCCAGCCCGAGAAGATCGTGCCGACGACGTCGAAGACCCCGATCAGGGCGAGCAGGGACGCCGCCGTCGGCTCGCTCATGCCGTGGTCGTGCGCGGCCGGGATGAAGTGCGTCCCCACCAGCCCGTTGGTGCTCGCACCGCAGATCGCGAAGGTCCCGGCGAGCAGCCAGAAGATCGGCTGCCTCGCCGCGTCGCGCAGGGTGCGCACGGCCAGCCCGGCAATGCCGGTGGCCGGCGCGGGAGGCCCGGCGACCGGCGTACCGGCGGGGGAGCCGTACGGCGTGGCGCCGACGGAGCCGGGGTAGTCACGCATGCGCCACAGCACCAGCGGTACGACGAGCAGCGCGACTCCCGCTGTCACCGCGGCCGACCAGCGCCACCCGTGGGCGTCGGCGATGTGCGCGAGAACGGGCAGGAAGATCAGCTGTCCGGTCGCGCCGGCGGCGGTGAGCACACCCGACACCAGACCGCGGCGCGCGACGAACCAGCGGCTGGTGACGGTCGCGACCATGGCCATCGACATGGAGCCGGTGCCGAGCCCGACGAGCAGTCCCCAGCACACGATCAGCTGCCAGGACTGTGTCATCCAGACGGGCAGCAGCGAACCGACACTCACCAGGACCAGAGCGATCGCCACCACGCGGCGGATGCCGAACCGCTCCATCAGCGCAGCCGAGAACGGTGCGGTCAGACCGAACAGCACCAGGTTGAGCGAGACGGCCGAGCCGATGATGCCGTGCGACCAGCCGAACTCCTCGTGCAGCGGCTCCATCAGCACGCCCGGTGTCGAACGGAATCCGGCGGCGCCGATGATCGTCAGGAAGGTCACGCCCGCCATCCACCAGGCGGGGTGGATACGTCGTGAGGTGGTCGTCGCGGTCACGCGCCCCAGGATCGCCCGCTTCGGTCGAGTCGCGGAAGTGGCTTGATTGCCACATTGTGAAAGAATCTGGCCATGACCTCCACCGTGCGCCCCGCTCGGGACCGATCCCACCGAGTCGTGGTGCTTGCTCTGCACAGTGCCGTGGCGTTCGAGCTCGGCCTCCCGCACCGGTTCCTCGCCGCGAGCACGCTGCGACCCGACGACCCCCGCGAGCCGGCGCCGTACGACGTGGCGGTCTGCACCGTCGACGACGGGCCGGTCATGACCTCGGCGGGCTACCAGGTCCTTCCGAGCCATCCGCGTTCTGTGCTCGCCGAGGCCGAGACGGTGGTCGTCGTCGGGGTGGTGGACCACCCGGTGATGCGCACCGGCGAGCTCGACCCGCTCACGCGCGACGCCCTCGCACTCGTCCCGCGCAGCGCACGGTGGGTCTCGATCTGCACGGGCGCGTTCGTGCTTGCGGCGCACGGCCTGCTCGACGGCGTCCCTGCCACCACGCACTGGATGCACGCCGACACCTTCCGGCGGCGCTTCCCTGACATCGAGCTCGACGCCGACGTGCTGTTCATCGACAACGGCGACGTGCTGACCTCGGCCGGCAACGCCGCCGGCATCGACCTGCTGCTGCACGTGCTGCGCCGCGATCTCGGTGCCGACGTGGCCGCCCGGGTCGCGCGCGGAGCGGTGGTCGCACCCTGGCGCGACGGGGGCCAGAGCCAGTTCATCGACCGGCCCGTCCCGGAGCCCGGCGAGGGCGGCACGGCAGCCACTCGCGACTGGGCCATGGCGCACCTCGACGCAGACCTGTCGCTGGCGGCGCTCGCGCGGCACGCGGGCATGAGCGTCCGGACGTTCACACGTCGGTTCCGCGAGGAGACCGGTGAGACCGCAGGGGAGTGGGTCACCCGGCGCCGGGTCGAGCACGCCCGCCACCTCCTGGAGACCACGTCCTGGCCGGTCGACCGGGTCGCCGCCGAGAGCGGGTTCGGTACGCCGGCCGCCTTCCGTACGCAGTTCCGCGCCGGCGTCGGGCTCGCGCCGTCGGCGTACCGGCGCTCCTACGCCGCATCGGCCTGACGCGGACCACGCCCGCCCACGTACGCTCTGCGGTCATGGCCAAACGCGTTCCGGAGGGTCCGGCACCCGATCCCGCTGTCCAGAAGCTGCGCGTCCAGTACGCCAAGCGCGGTCGCATGCGGTTCTCCTCGACCCGTGACTTCCAGCGTGCCCTGGAGCGTGCGCTGCGCCGGGCCCAGGTGCCGATGGCGTTCTCCGCTGGGTTCCATCCCCACCCCAAGATCAGCTACGCCAACGCCGCACCGACCGGGACGGCGAGCGAGGCGGAGTACTTCGAGATCCAGCTGCGCGAACGCCGCGACCCGGAGCAGGTGGCGCGCGCCCTCGACGAGGCACTGCCCGACGGCCTGGATGTCATCACCGCCGTCGAGGCCACACCCGGTGCGCTTGCCGACCGCCTCGAGGCGAGTGACTGGCAGCTCGACTTCGCCGAGGTCACGGCAGCGGATCTGAGCGCAGCGGTCGAGAGGCTCCTGGCGCGCGACACCGTCGAGGTGACCCGGATGATGAAGCGTGGTCCGCGGACGTTCGACATGCGCGCCGCGCTGCTGGCCAGCGACGTCGCCGAGCACTCCGGTGGTGCGCGGTGGACGCTCACGCTGCGTCACACGACCCCGACCGTGCGGCCCGACGACGTGCTCAGCGGGCTGCGCGACGTGAGCGCGATCGACGTCGGACGGTCGCCGCTGATCACCCGCCTGCGTCAGGGTGTCCTCGGCGAGGACGGCGCCGTGTCGGACCCGCTCGAAACCGCTTGACATCGGTTCGTGTGCGATACTGACCCACGGTCGTGCAGCGTTCCACAGCGCCTGTACGCCCCGATCACGCCCCGACCGCGAGCGCGTGCCTCATCGCAGGCAGCCCGCACCGCGCGGGTGGCTGACGCCGCGATGCGAAGCCGCCGACCTGGGCTGGTCGGCGCCGCGGATCCGGTGACGCGCTCGACGCGAGCCACCACGGCGTAGCAGACGACTTCCGTCCCGTCGCGACGTGCGACCGGGCGGTGCAGCACCGCACACGCGGGCGTGTCGGACCCCACGGTCCGCGCTGTGGGCCGCACCGCGTGCTGACGGGAGGAGGGGTTTTGACCCTCGACTTTTCGGATCAGTCCGACACCTCGGACGAACAGCAGGACGACACCGCTGCAGAGGCGGTTGAGCAGGAGACCGACGAGGCCACCGAGACGGCCGACACCTCGGCCCCTGCGGCCGGTGGTGGCGCATCAGCGTTCGGTCTGCTCTTCCAGGCCCCCGAGCCGGTGCGCGTGCCGCGTCGCACCGAGGTCGTGCTCGACAAGGACACGACCGACCAGGACGACCAGGACGACGACACCGAGCGCAGCAGCGACGGCCCCGACGACAACGACGCGGACGACCAGGGCACCCAGGGCTCACGCCGGCGCCGCCGCGGCGGTCGCGGTCGCCGCGGTGGTGCGCGTGATGACCAGCAGGACTCCGAGTCCTCGAGCGGCACCGACGGTGACGCCACCCCCGGTCGAGGCAAGGGCAAGAACACCGCTCAGGACACGCAGGACGCCGAGACGACCGAGGACGGCGAGCAGGAGGCCGACGTCTCGGACAAGGACTCCGCCTCCGGCGACGAGGACACCTCGGGGGGCTCTCGCCGACGTACGCGTCGTCGTCGCCGCAGCGGTTCCGCCGGCTCCGAGAGCGACGACCCGCCCGGCACCGTGACCAAGGTCCGCGAGCCCCGCAAGGGTCGCGACGAGGTGACCTCCATCAAGGGCTCCACCCGCCTGGAGGCCAAGAAGCAGCGACGTCGTGAGGGTCGCGAGGCCGGCCGTCGTCGTACGGTCATCACCGAGGCGGAGTTCCTCGCCCGGCGCGAGAGCGTCGAGCGCACGATGGTCGTCCGCGAGGCGCAGGGCCGCACCCAGATCGGTGTGCTCGAGGACGGCGTGCTCGTCGAGCACTACGTCTCGCGCGAGACCCAGCAGGCGTCGATGGCCGGCAACGTCTACCTCGGCCGGGTCCAGAACGTCCTGCCCAGCATGGAGGCCGCGTTCGTCGACATCGGTCGCGGCCGCAACGCCGTCCTGTACGCCGGCGAGGTCAACTGGGACGCCGCCGGTCTGGAGGGCCAGCCCAAGCGCATCGAGAACGCGCTGAAGTCCGGTGAGAGCGTCCTGGTCCAGGTCACCAAGGACCCGATCGGTCACAAGGGAGCGCGGCTCACCTCGCAGATCTCTCTGCCCGGCCGCTACCTGGTGTACGTCCCCGGCAACTCGATGACCGGCATCTCGCGCAAGCTGCCCGACACCGAGCGCGCCCGCCTGAAGAAGATCCTCAAGGAGGTCGTGCCCGAGGACGCCGGCGTCATCGTCCGCACGGCTGCTGAGGGTGCGAGCGAGGCCGAGCTCAAGGCCGATGTCGAGCGCCTCACCAAGATCTGGGAGAAGATCCAGAAGAAGTCGCAGTCGGCGTCCGCGCCGTCACTGCTACACGGTGAGCCCGACCTGACGGTGCGGGTCATCCGTGATGTGTTCAACGAGGACTTCGCCAAGCTGATCGTCTCGGGCGACCACGCCTGGGAGCAGGTGTCGGACTACGTCGGCTCGGTCGCTCCCGACCTCGCCGACCGGCTCGAGAAGTGGACCGGTGAGAAGGACGTCTTCGCCGTCAACCGCGTTGACGAGCAGCTCGCCAAGGCCATGGATCGCAAGGTCTGGCTGCCGTCCGGCGGTTCGCTGATCATCGACCGCACCGAGGCCATGACGGTCATCGACGTCAACACCGGCAAGTTCGTGGGTTCGGGCGGCAACCTCGAGGAGACCGTCACCAAGAACAACATCGAGGCGGCCGAGGAGATCGTTCGTCAGATGCGCCTGCGCGACATCGGCGGGATCATCGTCGTCGACTTCATCGACATGGTGCTGGAGTCCAACCGCGACCTGGTCGTCCGGCGCCTGCTGGAGTGCCTGGGCCGCGACCGCACCAAGCACCAGGTCGCCGAGGTCACCTCGCTCGGTCTGGTCCAGATGACCCGCAAGCGGGTCGGCACCGGCCTGATCGAGGTGTTCTCCGAGCAGTGCGAGCACTGCGGAGGCCGCGGCATCATCGTCCACGACCACCCGGTCGACAAGGGCGGCAACGGTGCAGGCGGCTCCGGCGGCGGCAACTCCGGCAACGGGGGAAGCAAGAAGTCGCGCGGCAAGAACAAGGACCAGCAGGCCAAGCAGCCCCAGCAGTCCGAGTCGGAGGAGGCGACCGAGAAGGTCGACTCCAACGGTCGTACGGCCGCTCAGATCGCGGCTGCCGCGCACGCAGCGGCGCTGTCCGCCGGCGGCGACAAGGACGAGGCGGACACGGCCGTCGAGGCCAGCGTCGCGGAGCCGCCCGCGGTCACACCGTCGGTGAGCGCTCCTGGGCCGGTGTCCGAGGCACCCGCCCGGCGCCCGCGCCGCAAGCGCGCCCGGGTCGTCGCTCCCGCCGGGCCTCCCGGTGCAGCAACCACGACGGTCGAGACGGCCTCCGGCACCGACGGCGAGAGCCCCGCGGCCGACTGAGTTTGGTCATGTCGGGGCGCACCGGGTAGTCTTGATCCTCGGTGCGTCCCGTCGGCCGCCGCCTGTGTTTCCCAGCTTCACCTCACAGGTTCGAGCGCCTGCGCTCAGCGCAGGGACACCACCCCACGTTCTTCGTGAACTGACCCCTGAACGACTAGAGAGTGAGACAGACGTGTACGCGATCGTTCGCGCGGGCGGCCGCCAGGAGAAGGTCTCCGTCGGCGACGTCCTCATCATTGACAAGGTCAACGGTGAGGCCGGCGACAGCATCGACCTCACGCCGCTCCTTCTCGTTGACGGCGACACCATCACCAGCGACGCCGACAAGCTCGCCAAGGTGACGGTCAAGGCCGAGGTCGTGAAGCCTGAGAAGGGCCCCAAGATCACGATCATCAAGTACAAGAACAAGACCGGTTACCGCAAGCGCCAGGGTCACCGCCAGCCGCTGACCCGCGTCAAGGTCACCGCGATCGAGTCCTGAGAGACCTGAGGGAGAATCTGAGATGGCACACAAGAAGGGTGCGTCCTCGACCCGCAACGGTCGTGACTCCAACGCACAGCGACTCGGCGTGAAGCGCTTCGGCGGTCAGCTCGTCAACGCCGGTGAGATCATCGTCCGCCAGCGCGGTACGCACTTCCACCCGGGCCAGAACGTCGGCCGTGGCGGCGACGACACGCTGTTCGCGCTGTCCGCCGGTTCGGTCGAGTTCGGCACCAAGGGCGGCCGCAAGGTCGTCAACATCGTCGTGAACGAGACGGCTGAGCCCGTCGAGGCGATTGCCTGACCACAGCACCACCTTCCGCGCGAGGGGTCGGCCGATGGCCGGCCCCTCGCGTGCTGTGTTCCCACCGAGACCTCGGGCCGACGCCCGGCGTGCGAGGCTGTCCACGAGGACGGCGCGCGCATCCCTGACCAGAGGAGATCCCATGGCCACCCAGTTCGTGGACCGCGTCACGCTGCAGGTCGTGGCCGGCAACGGCGGTCACGGTGTCGCCTCGGTGCACCGCGAGAAGTTCAAGCCGCTCGGAGGACCTGACGGCGGCAACGGCGGGCGCGGCGGTGACGTCGTCCTCGAGGTCGACCTGCAGTCGACGACGCTGCTGGACTACCACCGCAGCCCCTACCGCAAGGCGACCAACGGCAAGCCGGGTGCGGGCGACGAGCGCAACGGTGCCGACGGCCAGGACCTGGTGCTGCCGGTGCCGGAGGGAACCGTCGTCAAGGACGCCAACGGCGAGATCGTCGCCGACCTGGTCGGTGGTGGCACGCGCTTCGTGGTCGCGCACGGTGGCCGGGGTGGTCTCGGCAACAAGGCACTGGCGTCGCCACGGCGTAAGGCGCCGGGCTTCGCACTGCTGGGCGAGCCGGGCGAGGAGCACAGCATCGTCCTGGAGCTGAAGACGCTCGCGGACGTCGCCCTGATCGGCTTCCCGTCAGCAGGCAAGTCCAGCCTGGTGTCGGTCATGTCGGCGGCCAAGCCCAAGATCGCCGACTACCCGTTCACGACGCTGGTGCCCAACCTCGGCGTCGTCACCGCGGGCGCCGAGCGCTACACCATCGCCGACGTCCCAGGGCTGATCCCCGGCGCGAGCCAGGGCAAGGGCCTCGGCCTGGAGTTCCTGCGGCACGTCGAGCGGTGCTCGGTGCTCGTGCACGTCATCGACTGCGCGACCCTGGAGCCCGGCCGCGACCCGATGAGCGACCTCGACACGATCGAGCGCGAGCTGGCCGAGTACGTCCCGGACGCCTCGCTCGGCGGCAAGCCCCTGTCCGAGCGCACCCGCATCGTCGTCCTCAACAAGGCCGACGTGCCCGACGCTCGCGAGCTCGCCGAGATGGTGCGCCCCGACCTGGAGGCCCGCGGGCTGGAGGTGCACGTCGTCTCGGCGGTCGCGCACCAGGGCCTGAAGGAGCTGTCCTTCGCGCTCGCCAAGCATGTGGCGACCGCGCGTTCGGAGGTGGAGGTCGCTGAGCCGACCCGCATCGTCCTGCGTCCCAAGGCCGTCGACGACAGCGGCTTCGAGATCCGCAAGGAACGCACCGCGGACGGCGAGATCTTCCGGATCGTCGGCGACCGGCCGACGCGATGGGTCCGTCAGACCGACTTCGCCAACGACGAGGCGGTCGGCTACCTCGCCGACCGGCTCAACCGCCTCGGTGTCGAGGAGGAGCTGTTCAAGGCCGGTGCCGTGCCGGGGTCCACCGTGCTCATCGGGCCGGTCGACAACGCGGTGGTCTTCGACTGGGAGCCGACGATGGCCGCCGGTGCCGAGCTGCTCGGCGCACGAGGCACCGACCTGCGCCTGGACGAGCACCACCGTCCGACGAGGGCCGAGAAGCGCGACGACTTCCACTCGCGCAAGGACGCCCAGCGCGAGGCGCGCGAGTCGTTGCAGGCCGAGCGCGAGGCCGGTATCTGGACCGAACGCCCGCCGGTCGAGTCCGACGACTGAGCGACAACTAGGCTCCTACCGATGAGCGCCGAGCAGACCACGACGCGCGCGGTGATCGCAGCCGCGCGCCGCGTCGTCGTCAAGGTCGGGTCGAGCTCGCTCACCGACGGTGCCGGTGCCCTGGACCCGGACCGGCTGGGTCGTCTGGTCGATGTGCTGTCGGCTCGACGCGCCCAGGGCAGCGAGATCGTGCTGGTCTCCTCGGGTGCGATCGCAGCGGGCATCCGTCCGCTCGGCCTGGCCCGTCGGCCCCGTGACCTCGCCACGCAGCAGGCTGCGGCCAGTGTCGGGCAGGGTGCTCTGCTGGCTGCCTACACCACCTCGTTCGGGCGGCACGGGCACACCGTCGGACAGGTGCTCCTGACGGCGGACGACGTCACCCGGCGTACGCACTACACCAACGCGCGCCGCACGCTGGAACGTCTGCTGACCCTGGGCGTTGTGCCGGTCGTGAACGAGAACGACACGGTGGCGACCCACGAGATCCGCTTCGGTGACAACGACCGGCTCGCGGCGCTGGTCGCCCACCTGGTCGACGCCGACGCGCTGGTCCTGCTCTCCGACGTCGACGCGTTGTACGACGGCCCGCCCAGTCGCGCCGGCACGAGCCGCATCCCACAGGTGCGTTCGCTCGACGACCTCGACACCGTCGAGATCGCCGGATCGGGGTCGTCGGTCGGCACCGGCGGGATGCAGACCAAGGTGGAGGCGGCGTCGATCGCGACATCGGCCGGCGTACCCACGGTCCTGACCTCCGCTGACCACGCGCGCGAGGCGCTCGTAGGAGACGACATCGGCACGTTGTTCCACCCGACCCACGGCCGCGGCCGGGCTCGTCGGCTCTGGCTCGCCCACGCGACGACGCCTCGCGGTCGGCTGGTCCTGGACGCCGGCGCCGTCGCGGCCGTCAGCCGTCGGGGCAAGTCGTTGCTGCCGGCCGGCGTCGTCGCCGTCACAGGTCGCTTCGCGGCCGGTGACCCGGTCGACCTGGTCGACGACCAGGGCGAGGTCGTCGCCCGCGGACTGGTCAACTACGACGCCACCGAGCTGCCCGGCATGCTCGGGCGGACCACGCACGATCTCGCCCGCGAGCTCGGCGCCGAGTACGAACGCGAGGTCGTCCACCGCGACGACCTCGTCGTGCTGCGCAGCAGCGCCGCACGGTCGCGACACACACGAGATTCCGGACGCGCGGGGGGAGAGCTCACGTGAGCTCAGGCGACAGTCACACACACGACACCGAGGAGTCGGCACCTGCCGGTCTCGACGGCGCCACCTCGGCGAGCGAGGTCGCCGGCGAGGAGTCGGTCGCCGAGGGCCGGGAGTGGTGGGAGGACCCGCGGCTGCCGTGGAAGGGCAAGCCGAGCCGCACCGACCTGTGGTGCTGGGGCGCCATCTCGCTGATCGGCATCTACGGTCTGGTCACGCTCCCGCTGCGACCGATCATCCTGGGGCTCAACCCCTACGCGTTGGCGGCCGTCAACGGCTCGTCCATCGCCATGGTCGACATCGGAGCCGGTCTGCGTCTGGGCGGCGAGCCCCACTGGTGGTTCGGTCTGCTGCTCGCGACGTTGTCGGTGATGAAGTTCGACTGGATCTTCTGGTGGGCCGGACGGCTGTGGGGCCACGGCATGATCGAGGTCATCGCCGGACGATCGCGCTGGGCGGCGCGTACGGCCCACCACGCCGAGCGGCTCGCGCGCCGGTTCGGGTCGGTCGCGCTCTTCCTGGTGTGGTTCATCCCGTTCGTGCCGAGCGCGATCATCTACGCCTTCGTGGGCAACGCACGGATGAGCCTGAAGAAGTTCCTGCTGATCGACTTCCTGGGCGCACTCGGCAACCGGACGATCTACTTCTACCTCGGCTACCGCATCGGAGAGCCGGCCAAGGACGTCGTCGACCTCATCGGCAAGTACAGCTGGTACATCTCCATCGCCCTCATCGTCGGCATCTTCGCGAGCAGCGCACTGCGCGGCCGACGCAGCACACCCGCGCGCCGCTGACCGCACTGCGAAAGCCCGTCGGTCCGAGGGCGTACGCCGACGTAGGCTGACCTGATGCAGAACTCTCAGGCCCGGGTCGACAACGCTGCCAAGGTCGCTCGCGTGGCGAGCCGAAGGCTGGCGCTGCTCCCGCGCGCCGACAAGGACGCCGCACTGCGCGCTCTCGCCGACGCCATCGAGGCCGGTGCCGATGACGTCGTGCGCGCCAACGAGCGCGACCTCACGCGTGGCGACGCGGCCGGTATGCCGGCCAACCTGCAGGATCGCCTGCGCCTCACGCCCGAGCGCGTCAGCGGCGTCGCCGACGCCCTGCGCGAGCTCGCCGCCCTTCCCGACCCGATCGGGGACGTCGTACGCGGCTCCACCCTCGCCAACGGTCTGCAGGTGCGGCAGATCCGCGTGCCGATGGGCGTGGTGGGCATGATCTACGAGGCGCGCCCCAACGTCACCGTCGATGCTGCCGGCCTGGGCCTGAAGTCCGGCAACGCGATGATCCTTCGGGGCGGCTCGGCCGCGGCCGCCACCAATGCCGCGCTCGTCGAGATCATGCGCACGACCCTCGCCCGGATCGGCCTGCCCGCCGACACCGTCCAGCTGCTCGACGGAGGACGCGAGGACGTCGGCGCGCTGATCACGGCTCGTGGTCTGGTCGACCTGGTCATCCCGCGCGGGGGCGCCGACCTGATCCGCACCGTCGTGACGCAGGCGACGGTGCCGGTGATCGAGACCGGTGTCGGCAACTGTCACGTCTACGTCGACGCCGAGGCCGATCTCGACATGGCCCTCGCGATCGCGGTCAACTCCAAGACGCACCGCCCGAGCGTGTGCAATGCGGCCGAGTCGCTCCTGGTCCATCAGTCGGTGGCCGCGGACTTCCTGCCCAAGGTCCTTGCCGAGCTCGGCGGCGCCGGCGTACTCCTGCACACCGACGAGCAGGCGAGTCTGGCCGCCCAGGCGGCCGGGGTGTCGTGCGAGCCGGTGACCGACGCCGACTGGGCTGCCGAGCACCTGGCGATGGAGCTGAGCGTCGGCGTGGTGCCGAGCCTGGACGCGGCACTGGACCACATCGCGCAGTACGGCACGCAGCACACCGAGGCGATCGTGACCCAGGACCGCAAGGCAGCACGGCGGTTCACCTCCGAGGTCGACGCCGCGGTCGTGATGGTCAACGCCTCGACGCGTTTCACCGACGGCGGTGAGTTCGGGTTCGGTGCCGAGATCGGTATCTCCACCCAGAAGCTGCACGCGCGCGGGCCGATGGCCTTGCAGGAGCTCACGAGCACCAAGTGGGTTGTCGAGGGTGACGGTCAGGTGCGCGTCTGACCCTTAGGGTGTCGGCCATGGAAGGCACCGAGGTACGCAAGCTCGCCCAGCTCGAGGACAAGCACTGGTGGTACGCCGAGCGGCGTCACCTGCTCGCCAAGGCCATCTCGGGCATGACGCCCGGGCGCGCGCTCGACATCGGGGCGGCCGGTGGCGGCAACACCCGCGTGCTGGTCGAGCACGGCTGGTCGGCGAGTCCGCTGGAGTACGGCGCGGACGGCGCCGAGGTCGCCGCCGAGCGTGGCCTGCCCGTGATGCGCGCCGATGCCATGCGCCTGCCGCTGCAGGACGAGGCGCTCGACCTGGTCGTCGCGTTCGACGTGCTCGAGCACCTCGAGGGCGACGACGCGTGTGCCCAGGAGGTACGCCGGGTGCTGCGCCCCGGAGGGACCTTCCTGGTGGCGGTGCCGGCCGATCCGCGCCTGTGGTCCGCCCACGACGAGGCGGTCGGCCACGTCCGCCGCTACACCCGCGAGACCCTGCTCAGCCTGCTGCAGCGCAACGGCTTCGAGATCGACAGCATCGAGTCGTGGATGGTGCTGCTGCGTCCCGCCGTGGCCCTCAAGCGGCGTTCGAGCAGCGGCAGCGACCTGGACGACCCGCCGGCGGTGGTCAACGCTGCACTGAAGGGCGTCGTGACGTTGGAGCGCTACCTGCCCGTCAAGAAGCTGCCGGGTGTGAGCCTTGTGGTCAGGGCGCGCCGGCCGTAGTCGGGCTGTCCTGCGATCGACCGCCTCGGACCTGCAGGTCCGGGGCGGTCTGCGTTGCCATGAGTGAGTCGTAGGCGACGTAGTAGGTCGGGCGGGCCTGTTGGGTGGTGTAGATGCGGCCGACGTACTCGCCGAGGATGCCCAGGCACAGCAGCTGGAGGGCGGCGAACCCGGCGACGATGACGACGGTCGAGGTCCAGCCCGACAAGGGGTCGCCGCTGATCTTGACCCCGATGGCGTAGATCAGCATCGCGAACGCGACGACGAAACCGCCGATGCCGAACCAGGTGGCCAGCCGCAGCGGTGCGTGACTGAACCCGGTGATGGAGTCGAGGGTGAGCTTGAGCATCTTGGACAGTGGGTACTTGGAGTCGCCGGCCGCGCGGTGGTCGCGCTTGTAGCCGACCTCGGCCTCGGGGAAGCCGAGGGTCGGGATGACCAGACGCAGCACACGGTGATGCTCGGGCAGCGCGTTGACGGCGTCGACGGTGGCGCGCGACATGAGGCGGAAGTCGCCGGCGTCCATGCGCAGGTCGTCACCGCCGATGACCTGCATGAGCTTGTAGAACCCGCGGGCCGTGGTGCGCTTGAACGCCGAGTCGGTGGACCGGTCGGTGCGGACGCCGTAGACGACGTCGGCGTGCTGCTCGCGACCGGTGGCGAGCATCGCGGCGAGGGTCTCGGGCGGGTCCTGCAGGTCGGCGTCGATGGTGGCGACCCACTGGCCGCGGGCGGCCGCCAGCCCGGCGGAGATGGCGGCCTGGTGCCCGGAGTTGGCGCGCAGGCGGACGACGCGCAGCTGGGGCCACAGGCGCAGGAACTTCTGCAGCAGGACCGGGGTCTGGTCGGCCGAGCCGTCGTCCACCGCGACGACCTCGTAGGCGATGTCGAGGTCGTCCAGGACGGGGCGGAGGCGGTCGACGAAGAGGGGCAGGACCTCTTCCTCGTTGTACATGGGTACGACGACAGACAGCTCCGGAGTCATAGTGCGATCAGGGTAGACGACCGAACCGCAAGGACTCTGGCGACACCAAGTAGGCTGCGCCCCATGTCTTCGTCCTTGATCTCCTTCGCAGCCGAAGGGGGCGAGCACGGCGGTCGTGAGCTGCCGATGCCCCCGATCGGCTACGGCCTCGTCGCCATCTCCTTCTTCCTGGTCCTGCTCGCCGTCCTGTGGTCCTTCCGCAACACGGCGGCCAAGCTGGGCGACCACGACCAGCAGCGTCACCAGGGTCACCACTGACCGTCCGGCTCGGGGTCATGGGTGGCACCTTCGACCCCATCCACCACGGCCACCTGGTCGCGGCGAGCGAGGTGCAGTCTTTGCTCGACCTCGACGAGGTGGTCTTCGTGCCGACCGGGCAGCCGTGGCAGAAGGCCGACAAGGACGTCAGCCCTGCTGAGCACCGTTATCTGATGACGGTGATCGCGACGGCGTCCAACCCTCGGTTCACGGTCAGCCGGGTTGACATCGACCGCCCTGGGCCGACCTACACCCTCGACACGCTCAAGGACCTGCGCGCGCAGCGCCCGGACGCCGAGCTGTTCTTCATCACCGGCGCCGACGCACTCGCACAGATCCTGTCCTGGAAGGGCGTGGACGAGATGTGGGACCTCGCGCAGTTCATCGGGGTGACGCGCCCGGGGCATGTGCTGTCCGACGACGGACTGCCCAAGGAGCACGTGACTCTCAAGGAGGTTCCTGCGATGTCGATCAGCTCCACTGACTGCCGCGACCGGGTCGCCGACGGCGAGCCGGTCTGGTACCTCGTGCCCGACGGTGTCGTCCAGTACATCGGTAAGTACAACCTCTACCGGCCCGGTGCCGGAGAGCTTCAGGAGGACTGAGTGGCTGCGACCGCACGCGCCATCGACCTGGCCCGCGCTGCAGCGGCCGCTGCCCAGGACAAGCTCGCCACCGATGTGATGGCGATCGACGTCAGCGACCAGCTCGCGCTCACCGACGTGTTCGTCATCGCCTCGGCGGAGAGCGAGCGTCAGGTGTCGGCCGTCGTCGATGCCGTCGAAGAACGCCTGCACGAGCTGCAGGCCAAGCCCATCCGCCGCGAGGGGCAGCGTGAAGGACGCTGGGTGCTGCTCGACTTCGGTGACATCGTCGTGCACGTCCAGCACGAGGAGGACCGCGAGTTCTACGCACTCGAGCGGCTGTGGCGCGACTGCCCGCCGATCGACCTCGACGAGGCATGAGCAGCCCGCAGCCACCTGCCCACGGCCCGTCCGAGCGGCTCATGCGCGCCGGCACGCGTCGACGCCGCATCGTGGTGTGGCGGCACGGTCAGACCACCCACAACGCAGCCGGCATCTGGCAGGGACAGCTCGACACCGACCTGTCCGACCTGGGCCGCGAGCAGGCCCGCGCCGCGGCGCAGGCGCTCACTGCGCTGGAGCCCGCACGGATCATCGCCTCCGACCTCAAGCGGGCGGCCACGACCGCCCAGGCGCTGGGCGAGGCCAGCGGTCTCACGCCGTCGTACGACGAACGCCTGCGTGAGATCCACGTGGGGGAGTGGCAGGGCCTCACCGCCGGCGACGTGGCCGAGCGCTACCCCGAGCTGCAGGATGCGCTGGCACGCGGCGAGGACCTCGCTCGTGGCGTGACCGGTGAGACGCTCGCGCAGGTCGTCGAGCGCGCGGGTGCCCTCGCGGACGAGGTGGCCGAGTCGATGGCCGACGGCGAGACCGTCGTCCTCGCGACGCACGGCGTCACCGGGCGTGCGCTGGCGTCGTACCTCGTCGGCATCGACCAGAGCGTGGCGTGGATGGCCCTTGCAGGGCTCCACAACTGTCACTGGGTCGAGATCGTGGAGCACCGCTTCGGCTGGCGCATCGAGCGATGGAACGTCGGCGCATGAGTACGCAGTCGAGGTTCGGCTCGCGCAAGCACCTCAGCCCCGGTGTGCTGGCCCGGGTCATGAACTACTGGCCGCCGCTGCTCGGCACCGGGATCCGGGTGCAGGAGATCGCCGACGACTGGACCTACGCGCGGGTCAAGCTGCCGCTGACCCGCCTCAACCGCAACCAGCACGGCACGGCGTTCGGCGGGTCGATCGGCGCGATGTCCGATGCGTTCTACGCACTGCTGCTGATGCACCAGCTCGGCAAGGACTACAAGGTCTGGGACCAGGCCGCGCAGATCGACTACGTCAACCCGGGCATCGGCACGATCTACGCACAGTTCGAGATGCCGCCGAGCGTCGTGGAGCAGATCCGGGCGACCTGCGACCGGGGCGAGAAGGTGCTGCACTGGTTCGAGACCGACCTGACGTTGCGTGACGGCACCGTCGTCGCGCGCGTACGACGGCAGGTCTACGCCCGCAAGAAACGCGAGGCGATGGCCGCCTGATCGGCCCTCATCGCAGCGCCCGGACCTCGATTTGGTCGTGGCCGACCGGACTGGCTACAGTATGCCGGTCGCCGCGAAACGCGGAGATACACGACCTGGGGCTGTGGCGCAGCTGGTAGCGCACTTCCATGGCATGGAAGGGGTCAGGGGTTCGAGTCCCCTCAGCTCCACCCAGGAGAAGAACGGCCCTGGTCCGCACTGCGGACCAGGGCCGTTCTCGTGTCTGCGGCTAACGGTGGTGAGGCCGGATGCGAGGTGGCCGAGTGCGGTCGGACCGGCGCTGAGCGGGTGCACGACCGGTGTGCCCGGCACGCACACACCCTGTGCGATCAGCGACCGGAGCTCGGCGAGCAGCTCCTCGCGCAGCGTCGGAGACCTTTCCATCAGCGCCCCGATGTGCAGGCCGGCGACGTGAACGGGGTGGGCGAAGACCAGGTCGTGCGTCGAGATCGTCGTCTCACCCGATGCGGCCCCGTGGACGACGACGCGCCCGGTGAGCGGGCGCGCGGCTCGGAGGCTGGACGGCAGGGTCGTTCGGCCGACCCCGTCCAGGATCAGGTCGGCTCCGTTGCCCCCGGTCAGGCGCAGGATCTCCTCGGCGAGGTCGGGCCGGCGACTGTCGAGGACGTCCTGGACGTCGAGAGCGCGGACCGCATCGTGCTTGCCCGGGGAGGCCGTGGCGATCACGCGTGCTCCGTAGTGTCGCGCCAGACGGACGGCCGACTGACCGACGCTGCCGGCCGCGGCGTGCACGACCACGACATCTCCTGCCGTGACCGCGCCCAGGGAGCGCAGCGCTGCGAGGGCGGTCGCCCAGCTGAGCACGAGCCCGACCGCCTCGACGTCGCTCCAGCCCGAGGGGACCTGCAGGGCGCTCGCCGCGGGCAGCGCGACGTACTCGGCGTACGCCCCCGTCCCGGTGCCGAGCACGTGCGTGCCGAGCGGCAGCATCGGGGAGCCGTCCTGGGGGCCGTGGGCGACGATCTCGCCGACCGCCTCGAAGCCGGCGACGTAGGGCGGCTGCGGCCCGCCTCCGTACTCGCCGCGGCTGCGCATGACGTCGGCGAAGTTGAGGCCGGCCGCACCGACGCGCACGAGGTACTCCCCGCGACGTGCAACGGGTCGTGGATGGTCGGGGTCGAGGGTGAGGGCGCGCGGGCCGTCGAAGGACTGCTGCACGAGGGCCCGCATGGTGTCGCCTGAGGGGTGATCCGTGGTCATGCCCGGACCTTACGAACCTCACACGGGTGGCAGGGTCAAGCCCGAGCGGACCCGTGACGTACGAACTCGTCGAGCGCCTCGTTGGTCGACGAGGCGTTCGATACGGCGCTCGATGCGGTCGCGGAAGCGGATGACCTCGGCGAGGAAGTCGTCGTGGTACGCCGGACCGTCCGTCGCGTCCCGGGTGAGGGCCGCCGCGACCAGACGCACCGGCAGGCCGGCGTCGAGCAGGAACCGGATCGTCTCGACGCGTTCGAGGGTCGAGGTGCAGTAGTCGCGGAACCCGTTGGCGAGCCGACCGGGCTCGATCAGACCGACGGCCTCGTAGTGCCTCAGCGACCGTGCGCTGGTTCGCGTCGCCCTGGCTGCCTCGCCGATCTGCATGGCCTCGTCAACGACTGAGCCGGTCGAGTTCTTCCGCGGCTCGCGGCTGCCGGCGTGGCTAAGGTCGAGGTGGGTCCCACAGGAGGCGAGATGTCCGATCGCGATGTCGTGGAGTCGATGTCCGAGCTCGTCGCGGCGCTGATGACGTCGCTGTCGTCGCAGCAGCGTGCGCAGGTCGCAGGTGCCCTGGACGACCCGCGGCTGCGTGAGTGGACGTACCTGCCCGGCGACCGTCCCGGTCTCCCGCTCGCCGATCTCGACGCGGAGCAGCATGCGCTCGCACTGCGCCTGGTCGCGTCCACGGAGTCAGCCGCGGCCGCAGGCCGAGCAGTCGGCGCCATCGAGACCGAGCGCGTACGCCGTACGCTCGCGGCCGGCGTCGAGCCGCCCGCCGGGTCCGACCGCTACTGGCTGCGCGTGCTCGGCACGCCGGGCGAGCAACCGTGGGGTTGGCGCATCAACGGGCACCACCTGGCGGTGCATGTCGTCGTGGCGGCGGGGGAGTGCTCGGTGACGCCGCAGTTCGTCGGCGCCGAGCCCGCGGTCCTGCCGGACGACAGCCCTTGGCCCGGGCGACGTCTGCTCGGAGCCGAGGAGGACCTCGCTCGCGATCTGCTCGACGCACTCGAGCCCGACCGCCGCGCCCAGGCGGTCGCGGGTGACCGTGCTCCTGCCGACATCCTCACCGGCGCCGACCCTGTCGCTGATCCGTCGGTGCTGCCCGCCGGCCTGGCCCGCGGTGACATGGAGCCCTCCCAGCAGGCCCGTCTCGACGACCTCGTGCGGCGCTACCTCGCCAGAGCGCCCGATTCGCGCGCCCGAGCCGCGTGGACCGCCGCCGAGGGGGCCGGTCTGGACCGCATCCGGTTCGGGTGGGCAGGCTCCGTCGAGCCGGGAGTGGGCCGGTACTACTGCATTCACGGCCCGACGCTGCTCATCGAGTACGACAACACCCAGGACGACGCCAACCACGCGCACTCGGTCTGGCGCGACGTGACCCACGACTGGGGCGGCGACCTGCTGCGCAGGCACCGCGCCGAGCAGCACTGAGCGTCCGTCGGTGCTCAGTCCGGCTCGTCGGGACCGTAGTCCGCATGGGTGCGCGCGCGAGCGGATCTGCAGCGGCAGGGCCCACCACACGCCCGCGAACCCCACCAGCGTCAGGCCGCCGGCGATCCATCCCGCGGGCGAGCCGAGCACGACCTGGAAGATGAACGTCGCCACCGCAACCATGGCCAGCGCGAGGACGGCCAACCCGGTCTGGGCGAGCACCGCGGAGGCGGTGACGAGGTCGTCACGGACCCGCCGGCGAAACATCACGCGATGCATGCTGACCGGCGCCACGATCAGGGCGGTCGCCAGCAGGGTGAGCACCAGACAGACGAGGTACAGCGTGCGCTCGGCGTGACTCAGCACCGAGAACCGCTGCTGGAACGGCACGGTCAGTAGGAAACCGGTCAGGATCTGCACGCCGGTCTGGACGACGCGCAGCTCCTGCAGCAGCTCCGACCAGTGGCGGTCGAGTCGCTCGGCCGGTGACTCCTCGCGTCCGTCGCCCGGGCTCACGAAGACGCGCCCAGGGCGTACTGCACGGCGGCGGGGTCAGCGCTGGTGAATCGCTCGACCTCAGGCCCGTCGCAGCGGCACAGGGCGATGATCGCGCGGTCGGCGTCCTGCTGCACGACCCGACACGTGCCGCCGAAGTCGACCCACCGGTGTACGCGGTCGAGGTCGGCGACGACAGGACGACTGCTGCTCGTCGCGGTGTCGTCCGGGGGCATCGGTCGCACCTTCCGTCAGGGTGTTGCAGACCTGCCCATCATGCATCGCCTCGGGTCGGGAGCCCAGCCTCACGCCATGCCCGGAAGCCGCCGATCACGTCGGTGGCGTCCGGCAGACCGACCCGCTGCAACGACTCGGCCGCGAGCGATGACGCGTAACCCTCCTGACAGAGCACGATCACCCGAGACCCGTTGTCCGCCTGAGGGATTCGAGCATCGCTCGCTGGGTCGAGGCGCCACTCGAGCACGTTGCGCTCGATGTGGAGCACGGGGACGTCGACCTCGCCCTCCGCCGCACGCTGGGCGACCGGTCGGATGTCGACCAGCAGCGCACCCTCGCCCAGGGCGTCGTACGCCGTCTGCGGGCTCACGCGGTCGAGACCGGCCCGCGAGTCGTCGAGCACAGCGTCGATGCCGGTACGCCGCTCGCTCACCACTGCTCGCCCTCGTCGACGTCGGCGACCGCAAGACGTCCGTCGGTCAGCGTGTACCGCGTCATGGACGCCAGGTTGGGGGAGTACGCGTGCACGGACAGGGCCGGCCGTGCGCCGACGTTGCGCACGTCGTGGATGTGGGTGCCGGAGAACATCCGCAGGTCACCCGCGCCGAGGCGTCGCCGCTGCTCGCCCGCAGCCCAGGAGTGCTCGTCGAGGCTGCCGCGCACCACCCGGAACGCGCCGATCGCGCCGCCGTGGTCGTGCCAGCCCGTGCTGGTGCCGGGTGGCCAGGCGATCACCCACACCTGCAGCTGCGGGGTGCTCGTGACCTGGTGCCAGGTGCGCTCGGTGGCGTCGAGGTCGACCAGCTCGGCCAGCGCGGGGTCCTCCGCGAACAGCCGCAGCGTCAGCAGCAGGTGCGAGCGGGTGACCTGACCCGTGCTGGGCCTGGTGGTCTCAGAGGTCGTGGTCATGTCGGTCCTCCTAGGCGGGCTGGGCGACGTCGGACGTCGCCGGGTGGGCATGCAGGGTCTTGGTGAAGACGTGGCGACCCACCGACTCCGGTGTGTCCTCGAGGTCGAACCCGGGGCGGTAGCCGGCAGCCAGGTAGAGCGCTCGTGCCTCGGGCTGACGCGGGCCGGTCGAGAGGAAGACCCGGTCGTACCCGAGGTCCGCAGCCGCGATCTCGAGCTCGTCGATGACCCGGCGCCCGAAGCCCTGTCGCCGCACGCTGCTCGCCGTCCACACGCGCTTGATCTCGGCCGTGTGGTCGTCGAAGCGGCGGATCGCGCCGCCGGCGACGGTACGACCGCCGCGCAGCAGCACCACGAACGTGCCTCGCGGCTCGACGAAGTCGGTGGCCGGCACCTCGGTGAGGGTGGTGTTGGCCGTCTCGCGTGCGTAGCGGGTGGAGTACTCGACGCGCAGGTCGGTGAGCAGGTCTGCCAGCTCGGGCGCGTCGTACGGCACGCGACGGGCGATGACCGGCGCAGGTGCCTGGGAGGAGGCGATGCTCTCCTGCGCGTGCCCCAGTACGGCGGCGAGGAGTGCGTCGACATCGCGCTGGACCGTGGTCGCGGCCGTGCTCGACAGCACGAAGCCGCCGTCCTTGTACAGCAGCACCTGGTGGCGTTCCAGGGGAGTCGCGCGGATCACCTGCGCGGCAGGCTCCGGGAGCCGTTCGATGAGCGCGGTCGCGGTCTCCTCGATGTCGCCGGCGTGCGTGCCGACCACCAGTACCGCGTGCGCACCCGATGCGAGCACCGCGCGCCGGACGTGCTCGCCGACCGCGTCGCTCGCGACGACGACCGCGTCGGCGGCCGTCGGTTGAGGTGTGCGCGAGGCGACGTCGACCCGGTGGCCGAGCGACTGCAGCCGACGCTGCACGTACGTCGCGACGGCGCCGATCTCGGGCGCGTGCGCCGTGTCGTCCAGGACGAGGAAGGTGGGCATGTCAGCTCGCCTCCTTGGGCAGGCCCGGAGGGTTGATCTGCGAGGTGGGGACGGCCTCGTTGCTGAGGTCCCAACGGCTCAGGACCTTGGCGTACGAGCCGTCGGCGATCGCCGAGTTCAGCGCAGCGGCAAGGGGTTGGGCGAGTCCGGAGTTCTTCTTGCTGAGCGCGGCGATGAGGCCCTGCACCGTCGCGCCGCCACCCGAGAACCGGCCGATGATCTCGGTCTTGCCGCCGGTCGCGACGTGATAGGCGGCGGTGGGGTTGGGTCCGAGGTAGGCGTCGATGCGACCCGAGCTCAGGGCGAGGTAGTAGTCGCTCGCGCTCTGGTAGTAGACGATCTTGGCGGGCTTGAGGCCGGCTGCGATGTTGGCCTTGTTCCAGTCGAGCAGGATCTTCTCCTGGTTGGTGCCGCTGCTCACCGCGATCGTCTTGCCCTGGATGTCCTTGCCGCTCTTGACCTTCCAGCTGCCGCCCTGAGTCGCCTCGAAGGCGAGGTCGTCCTTGCGGTAGGTGGCGAAGTCGTACTTCTCCTTGCGCTCTTCGGTCACCGTCACGTTGGAGACGACGACGTCGTACGCCCCGGAGTCGGCGCCGAGGAACAGGTTCTCCCAGGAGGTCGTACGCAGGTCGAGACGGACGCCCAGCTTGGCCGCGAGGAGGTGGGCGATGTCGACCTCGACGCCGATGGGGGTCTTGTTGTCATCGGCGGTGAACGCCAGCGGCGGGGTGCCGCTCGCACCGGCGCTGTCGGCGATGGTGATGGTCCCCTTGTCGCGGATACGTGCGGGCAGCAAGGAGGCGGCCCGTGCGTCCTTGCTCACCGCGACGCGATGCTGGTCAGGAGAGGTGTTGATCTTCGCCGTGCTGGCGTCGTCGCGAGGGGCGGCGCTGGAGGGGTCGCTGCACGAGGTCGCGAGCAGTGCGACGGCGATCAGGGGCAGCCACGCAGGCGTCGTTCGAGTGATGGAGGGCATGCGAATGTCCTTGAGGTCAAAGCGGTTTCGGGTCTTCGGGGCGGAGAAACCCCGCGAGGTACGGCGGCCGATCAGCTCAGGAGGTGTCGGCGGTCCGGGTCAACACTGCGAGGACGCGACGCGCAGCAGGTCGACGTGACGCCGGCGGTGAAGCCGGGACGGTCGGACGAGCCGGCTGGTCCCCATCGTGGTGCTCCTGGTCGAAGGACCCGAGGTCCGCGCTTGCGAGCAGCCGGTCGGCTGCTGCCTGGTCGTCACCCGGAGCACCCCGCCGCGAAAGGAGGGTTGCTGTCCAGCAAGCCGGGGCTGTGCGCTGGAGCTCAAGACCTGGTGCTGACGCTAGGGCTCGTCAGGCCCGGCGAGCAACAACGAGGAAGCATCGTCTCATAACGCAAGATGAGATTAAGTAGTACACCTTGTTATGTGAGCAGATCGGCGACAGCCCGGGCGGTGGGCCACGAGTCGCCGAAGGTCCGGACGACACGGTCGGCGCGCAGCACCTCGTCGTCGGCGAGTCCGGTGCAGACCACGACCGCACCAGGAGATGCGGCGAGGAGCTGTCGCAGCGCGCGCTGCTCGACCTCGTCGAGCGTGGGCGTGCCGGTGATGATGACGTCCGCCCGGCCGGCCTGCAGCTGCGTCGACGGATCGACGGCGCCGTCGGCTCGGCCCTCGACCGCGCGACCGGGAGCGAAGCCGGCGACGACGCGGCTGCCGGGCAGCCGCTGCGCCAACGCCTGGGCGATGAGAGCGGCGTTGCCGCCGCTCGCGATGTTGCGGCGCCGCCGGATGTCGACGATCTCGACCGTGCCGGAGAGAGCGCCGGCGACGTCTCCGGTGGTGTGCAGGCTCCGGCGGGCGGCCTCGTCGTCGACGTCCTGGTCGGGCTGGGGGACCTCACCGTGCCGTCGGTCGGCGCACCAGCGCTCGAGAGCGTCGACCCGACCGGCGGCCTCGCGCAACCGCGCCACGTCGAGCACACCGTCGTGGACAGCTCGGACGACGGCGTCGAGTGCCGCACCGAACGTCGCCTCGTCGTCGCCCTCGGGCGTGTTGAGCACGGGGTTGCCGAGCGCGACCAGGTCGACGCCTGCGGCGACCGCTCGTACGCACGCCTCGGCGAGCCCGATCGACTGGACGACGGCGCGCATGTCCATGGCGTCGGAGACGATCGCACCGTCGAAGCCGAGGTCGTCGCGCAGCAGCGAGAGCACGGGCGCGCTGACCGTGGCGGGCGCGTCGTCGAGTGCGCCGAAGACGATGTGCGCCGTCATCACCGCGCGCGCGCCCGCCTCGACCGCCGCTGCGAACGGCGGCAGGTCGCGGCTGCGCAGGGTGTCGAGGTCCACGTCGATGCGGGGGAGCCCGACGTGCGAGTCGACGCTGGTGTCGCCGTGCCCGGGGAAGTGCTTGGCGCACGCGGCGACACCGGTCGACTGCAGACCCCGGACGAACGCCGCGACGTGCTCGCCGACCGCCGACGGGTCGGTGCCGAAGGACCGTACGCCGATCACCGGGTTGTCCGGGTTGCTCGTGACGTCGGCGACCGGGGCCAGGTCGAGGTCGACACCCACCTCGCGCAGGTCGACCGCGACGGACGCGGCGACGCGCTCGGTGAGGCCAGGGTCACCGACGCGTCCGAGCGCAGCGGCGCCGACGTGGCGGGAGCCGCCTGCGGCGCCGAGCCGGCTGACGATGCCGCCCTCCTCGTCGATCGAGACCACGACGCGACCCAGCCCGTGGGCGTCGTCGGTGAGTGCCCGCAGCTGGTCGGTGGACGCGACGTTGTGCCCGAACACGCAGATGCCGCCGAGGCCGTCGTGGACCGCCCGTGACAGCCAGGACGGCAGGCGGGTGCCCGCGAAGCCGGGCATCAGCACCCGGTGGGCGAGGCGGCGTACGTCGTCGGTCACTTGACCGCACCCGAGACCAGGCCGGTGCCCAGGCGACGCTGGGCCAGCACGAACACGATGACGACCGGGATGGTCACCATGGTCGAGGCGGCCATCAGCCCGCCCCAGTCGTTGACGTTCTGGCCGAAGAAGTGCTGCAGGCCGATGCCGACAGTCATGCGCTCCTCGTTGTTGAGGAACGTGCGCGCGAAGGTGAACTCCTCCCACGCCATCACGAACGAGAACGCGCTCGTGGCGACCAGACCGGGCCACACCAGGGGGAGCAGCACGAGCCGGAACATCTGCCACCACCCGCAGCCGTCGAGGTAGGCCGCCTCTTCCAGCTCGCGCGGCACGGCCGCCACGAAGCCACGCAGGTTCCAGATCGCGAACGGCAGCGAGAACGCGACGTAGACCAGCACCAGACCGGCGAGGGAGTTGAGCATCCGCAGGTCCTTCATCTGCAGGAACAGCGGGATCACCAGCGCCTCCGCCGGCAGCATCTGCACGATCAGGATCGTGATGAGCACCGTCGTCCGCATCCGGAACTGGAAGCGTGCCATCGCGACCGCGCCCAGCAGCGCGAGACCGCACGAGATGAGCACGGTCGCGACCGTGACGATGGCCGAGTTGACCATGTAGGTGCCGAAGTTGCCGTCGGTGAACGCCTTGGTGAAGTGCTCGAACGTCCAGTGCGTCGGCACCAGAGCATCGGTGCCGGACGCGGCACGGGAGTTGAACGCCGTGCTGAGCATGAAGTAGATCGGGAACAGCGTGAACGCCAGCAGCGCGATCACGGCGACGGCCTTCCCGAACCGCGCGAGCGGCGATGAGCGTCGGGTCACTGCAGCTCGTCCTCCTTGAACAGCGCCCGCACGTAGATCATCGTGATCACCAGCAGGACGAGTGTGAGCAGCACGGCGACGGCCGAGCCGAGGCCGTACTTGTTCTGGTTGATCGACGAGACGTAGGACCAGACGCCGAGGTTGAACACCTCCGGGTTGCTGCCGTCACCGCCGGGCATCAGGTAGATCTGGGCGAAGACCTTGAAGTTCCAGATGGTCGACAGGATCGTCACGACCGCGAACACCGGCCGCATCAGCGGCATCGTCACCGACCAGAACCGGCGCCACGCGCTCGCGCCGTCGAGCTTGGCCGCCTCGTGCAGCTCTTCGGGCACCGTCGACAGGCCCGCGAAGATCGTGATCGCGATGAACGGGTAGCCGTGATGGATCACGTTGAGCGCTGCGATGGCGTAGAACGACAGCCGCTCGGTGAACCAGTTGAACCCCTCGGGGTCCAGCAGTCCGACCGACTGCAGGGTGCGGCGTACGACGCCTGAGTCGGGGTCGAACACCCACACCCACACGTACGTGCCGGTGACCGCCGGCAGGGCCCAGGCCACGAGCGATGATCCGATGACCAGCGCACGCAGCCTGGGCCCGAGCTGCTGCAGCAGCAGCGCGACGAGCGTGCCGAGCACCACCGTGCCGACCACCGTCACCGCGGCGAAGACCACGGTGTTGGGCAGCACGGTCTTCCACAGGTACGACCCGGAGACGGCCTCCCGGTAGTTGTCCAGCCCGATGAACTCGGGCTTGCCGGAGATGACCTCCTTCAGGCCGTACCTCTGGAAGGACAGGACCGTGACACGGATGATCGGGTAGAGCAGCAGGCCAGCGATGACCAGCAGCGGCCCGGCCAGGAGCAGCCAGGGCCGCCAGCGTGATGTGGGCAATGCGTCAGCTTCCGGCGTTGAGGGTCTTCGTGATGGCGTCCGAGGCCTTCGTGGTGGCGTCGTCCACGGAGGTGCCCGTGAGGATCGACTGCAGCATCTGCGTCAGCGTCTTCTCACCCTCGACCGCACCCCACTGGGGCGCACCCGGGACGTTCTTGCCGGCCGACATCATGGCCTTGGCGAACGGAGCGACCAGCGGGTCGGAGCTGTTCGCGTAGGTCTTCATGCCGGAGGTCGTGCTCGGGAAGAAGCCGGTCTGGTCGGCCCACTGCTTGGACAGCTCGCCCGTGGTCAGCATCTGGATGAGCTTCCAGGCGAGGTCCTGGTTCTTGCTGGTCTTGAGCATCGCCAGGTTGGAGCCGCCGAGGAACGTCGGCGCCATCCCGCCGTCCTTGCCGGGCACCGCGAACGCCGCGATCTTGCCCTTGAGGCTGGGGTCCTTCTCGACCGCTGCCTTGGGGGTCCAGTTGCCCTGGATGACCATGGCCGCCTTGCCCTTGGTGAAGGAGTCCAGCAGGTCGGTCTCCTTCCAGGTCGCCGCACCCTTGGTCGACGCGCCGTCCTTGTTGGCCAGGTCGGTGTAGAAGGTCAGGCCCGCACGCGCCTGGGGCGTGTCGAGCGCGCCCTTCCACTGGTCGCCGTTCTGCGTGGCGAAGTCGCCACCGGCACCCCAGACGAACGGCGCCGCGGCGTACGCGCTGCCGCCGGCGACGGGGAAGGCCGCCATGTCGGGCTGCTTGCTCTTGAGCGTCTTGACCGTCTGCTGGAGCTCGTTCCAGGTGGTCGGCGGCTTCAGGCCGAGCTTGTCGAAGACGTCCTTGCGGTAGACGATGCCGCGGGTGCCGGCGTACCAGCCGACGCCCCACTGCTTGCCCTCGTAGGTCGCCGAGTCCTTCAGCGCGGGCAGCAGGTCCTTGTTGAGGCCCGCGGCGTTGATCTTGTCGGTGAGGTCGACGAGGCCGCCGGCTGCGGCGAACTCGGGGTTCCAGGTCGTCCCGATCTCGGAGACGTCGGGGCCACCGCCACCGGCGAAGGTGCGGACCAGCTTGTCGTGGGCGTCGGCCCACTCGACCTCCTGGATGTTGAGGGTCGCACCGGTCTGCTTCTTGAAGGTCGCCTTGGCGGTGTTGTAGAAGGCCGTGGAGTCGGGGTTGGTGCCCTTCATGACCCACCAGGTGATGGTCTTGCCGCCGCCTGCGCCACCACCGCCCGCGCCCGTCGAGTCGCCGCCACCACCGGACGAGCCGCCGGATCCGTCATCGCCACAGCCCGCGAGCAGCAGTCCCAGTGCCGCGACGGCGGCCACCCCTGTCGTACGAGACCAACGCATCCGACTCTCCTTTGTGCCGTGCCGATGGGGGACGAACCCCGAAAGTTTCCATGCACGTGCGGGGTCTGGAGTGAAAATAGTTTCCACGGCAGGGGTCGTCAACGAACTTCGCCGAAGTCGCGACGGATCGTGACCTCAACGGGTCCGGACGCACGAGGGCCCGGTACGCGGGTGTGTACCGGGCCCTCGATGTGGCAGAACGATCAGCGCAGCTGGCTGCTCGACAGATCGAGCAGGCGACGCGCCACGACCAGCAGCTGGATCTGCTGCGTGCCCTCGAAGATGTCGAGGATCTTGGAGTCGCGGGCCCACTTCTCGAGCAGCTCGGTCTCGGCGTACCCGGTCGCACCGGCGAGCTCGACGCACGCGAGCGCGACGTTGACGCAGGTGCGGCCGGCCTTGGCCTTGGCCATGGAGGCCTGCATCGAGTTCGGCTTGCCGTTGTCGGCCATCCACGCAGCACGCAGCGTCAGGAGGTAGGCGGACTCGTAGTCGGCCTCCATCTGCACCAGACGCGCCGCAGCGTGCGACTGGCTGTGCAGGGGAGCGTCGACGTCGGGCTCGACGCCCGCCTTCTTGAGCAGCGCGGTGGTGGTGTCGAGGCAGGCGCGGGTGAGGCCGACCGCCATCGACGCGACGAGCGGCCGGGTGTTGTCGAACGTCTGCATCGCGCCACCGAAGCCACCCTCGGTGCGGATCTCCGGGTCGCCCAGCAGGTCGTTGGCCGGCACGCGGCAGTTGTCCAGGTGGAACGCTGCCGTGTCGGAGGCCCGGACGCCGAGCTTGTGCTCGAGCCGGACGAGCTTCAGGCCCGGGTTGGACCGCTCGACCACGAACGACTTGATCGCCTTCTTGCCGAGCGACTTGTCGAGGGTGGCCCAGACGACCACGAGCTCGGCGCGCTCGCCCGAGGTGACGAAGATCTTCTCGCCGTTGAGGACGTACTCGTCGCCGTCCTTCTCCGCGGTGGTGCGGATGGCACCGGAGTCGGAGCCGGTGTCGGGCTCGGTGATGGCCATCGCGGCCCACCGGTTGCCGTAGCGCTCCTTCTGCTCGTCGTTGGCGACGGCAGCGATGGCGGCGTTGCCCAGACCCTGGCGCGGGATGCTCAGCGTGAGGCCGACATCGCCGCGGCACGTCTGCATGATCGACAGGACGGAGGAGAGGTTAGCGCCGTTCTTGTTGCCGCCGTTGCCCTTCTCCTTGCGGCCCGAGCCCACGCCCGCCGGCTTGGTGTCGGGGCTGTCGCTCGCACGAGTCGAACCGCTCGCACCCGCGCCCTGGCTGGCGCCGGAGTCGCTCAGCCCGTCGATGACGGCCGAGGTCAGGTCGAGCTCACGCGGGTACTCGTGCTCGGCGAGGTCGTACTTGCGGCTGATCGGCCGGAACACCTCATCGGCGAGCGAGGAGGCCTGCTTGACGAGCGGGACCAGCTTCTTCGGAACTTCGAGATCAATCATGAGTCAGTCCTCTCACTCACACAAGGAGGGCGCCCTCGAGGACACCCGTTGCTCGGAGGTCGCGGTACCACCGCTCGTTGTCGAACTCCTTGACGAAGCCGTGGCCGCCGAGCAGCTGCACGGCGTGCGAGCCGATCTGCGAGCCGTACGCCGCAGCCAGGTGACGCGCGTGGGCGATCTGGGCGGAGGCGTCCTTGCCGGCGTCGAGCAGCGAGGCCGCGCGCCACACGACCAGGCGCAGGCCCTCGAGCTCGATGGCGATGTCGGAGACGGTGAACGCGACGGCCTGGCGGTAGCCGATGGGCTCGCCGAACGCCTTGCGCTCCTTGACGTAGTCGGTCACCTGGTCGAGCACGGCCTGCGCGGTGCCGACGGCGGCTGCGGCCCAGGCCAGGCGCGCACGGCGTACGGCGTCCCGGTGGTCGTCAGCGGTGCCGAGCAGGTTGGCCTTCGGGACCTTCACGCCGGTGAAGGTGAGGCGGCCCGTGCGCGCAGCGCGGACACCCATGCCCGGGTCCTCCTCGAGGGTCAGGCCCTCGGTGCCCGGCTCGACGATGACCAGGCGGCTCTCGCCGTCGACCTTGGCGGAGATCACGAACAGCTCGGCCGTGTCGGCGTTGGGCACCAGGGCCTTCACGCCGTCGATGACGAGCGAGTCGCCCTCGGTGCGTGCGGTGGTCTGCAGCGCGAACGGGTCGAACAGCGGCTGCGGCTCCATCAGCGCGAGCGCGGCGACGGGCGGGTTCTTCTCGTCCGAGAACGCCGGCAGGTAGGTCGCCTGCTGGCTCGCGTCGCCGTACGACGCCAGTGCCGTCGCCACGGCGCCGGTGGCCATCAGCGAGACGGCCAGACCCATGTCGCCACGGGAGAGCTCCTCGATCACGAGGGCGGCGGTGACGGCGGAGCGCTCCTCGGCGACGCCACCGAGCTCGGCCGGGACGCCGATCAGGGTCAGGCCGAGCTCGCCCGCCTGAGCGCGCAGCTCCTTCGGGGTGGTGCGCTCGGCGTCGGCCGTGGAGCCCGCGGGGCGCAGCAGCTCGTCGGCGAGCTCGCGCGCGACCTGCTGGATCATCGCCTGGTCCTCGGAGGGCGTCAGGTCGAACTCACGGCGCGGCTTGGTGGGTGCGGGGCGGGTCGGGTCACCCTTGCCCGACTGCTTGGCGAACGCGCGACCGGCGACGGTCTGGGCCTTGAAGCCCTGCTTGGCGCCGTTGTAGAGGACGCGCTCGACGGCGCGACGGACGCCGGGGTTCTTCATGGACTCCAGGCCGCCGGCCCGGGTGATCAGGCGCAGCCCGAGAGCCTGGCCCCGATCGGCCAGCGTCGGCTTGCTCTGCAGATCGCTCATCTCGACCTTTCGTGTGGCCCGGCGGCAGGAGTGCCGCCGGGGCGGTGGTGCATCGGACGAGATGTTACTCGGAAGTTGGTACTTTGGGTATCGGGTACACCGAGTACTAGTTAAATTTTTGGAGTCGCCGCGTGCCGTGCAGCAGCGGCAACCGTCTCGAACCGGTCCCGCGGGATCGTGGCGCCCTCCCGGCGTACGGCGCTCGGGTCCAGGCGCAGCACCCGGTTGACGCGCACCTCGCTCGGACGGTGATCGCCGTCCCAGTCACCGGACCCGACGTCGACCCACACACGTCCGGCCGCCCGCTCCTGCTCGGCATCGCGGTCGTGGTCCTTGCTGGTCAGCTGCAGCCCGAGGAGCCACTGACCGTCGTGCCCGATGATCAGCACGGGCCGGTCCTTGCCCTGGCTGTGGTCCTCCTCGAACGGCACCCATGCCCACACGACCTCGCCCGGGTCGGGAAGACCATCGGCGCACGGTGCGTAGGTCATCGGGGGTACGCCGTCGTAGTCGCCGGGGTAGGGCGGGTGTGCCTCGGGCAGCGCGGTGTCGCTCATGGCGGCCATCGTGCCGGAGAGGATCGCGTCAGGAGCGCAGAGCGCCCGCAAGTGCTTCGGCGGTCTCGCGGACGGCATCGGCGACGACGAGGGCCTTCGGGAGCGTGAAGCGCTCGGTCGGCCCGGAGACCGACAGGGCAGCGTGCAGCCCGGGCACCGCCACGACACCGGCGACGCAGCGCACGCCGAGCTCCTGCTCCTCCTCGTCGATCGCGAATCCCTGCCGGCGCACCGTGTCGAGCTCGGCCGCGATCGCGTCGAGCGTGGTGAGGGTCTTGGGCGTCGACCGGGCGAGGCGGGTGGCACGCAGCAGGGCCTCGGCGTCGGCGACGGGCATCGCCGCGAGGACCGCCTTGCCGACCGACGTGCTGTGCAGGGGGACGCGCCGACCCACCTCGGCGAAGATCCGCAACGAGTGCGGGGACGGGCTCTGGGCGATGTAGACCATCTCGTGGCCCTGCAGCACGGCCAGGTTGGCGGTCTCGCCGCACAGGCTGGTGAGGCGGCCGGCGTACACGCGGCCGACCGCTGCGATCGAGCGCTCGCCGGCGTCAGCGAGCCCGAGTGTGGCCGGACCGACGGCATAGCGGCGCTCGGCGTCCTGGCGTACGTAACCGCGGTCGACGAGCGTCGCGAGCAAGCGGTGGACCGTGCCGAGCGGCAGGCCGGTCACGCGCACGATGTCGGTGACGCCCTGGGCGCCGCCGTCGCTGAGCACCTCGAGCACGTCGAGGGCCCGGTCGACCGACTGGACACCCGGACGCCGCGCGGCCGTCCCGGTCATGTCCGCTCCGCGACGAAGGTGCGCGCATCGACACCGCGCAGGGCCGCGTCGAGCACCTCGGCGGTGTGCGCGACCGCGATCGGGCGGCCGAGGTCACGAGCCGAGGCGGCGATCTGCATCAGGCACCCCGGGTTGGCCGTCACGAGCAGCTCGGCACCGGTGTCGAGGACGTTGCGGGCCTTCTGCTCACCGAGCTGCGAGGCGGCCTCGGGCTGCAGGATGTTGTAGACGCCCGCTGAGCCGCAGCAGACGGCGGCATCGCGAATCTCCTTCAGGCGCAACGCTGGTACGCCGCGCAGCAGCTCGCGAGGCTGGTCGCGGACACCTTGGGCATGACCGAGGTGGCACGCGTCGTGATAGGCGACCGTGATCTCGAACGGGTGCCGCTCGGCGCGCGGTCCGAGCTCGGCCAGCACCTCGGACAGGTCGCGCACCTTGGCGCGGAACGTCGCCAGACGCTGCTCATCGACACCGCCGGCGGCGTCGCCCGCGAACAGGTGCTCGTACTCCTTCATCGCACTGCCGCAGCCCGCGGAGTTGACCACGAGGTAGTCGACGTCCAGCGGCTCGAACGTGTCGATGGTGGCCCGTGCGAAACCCTGGGCCTCCTGCTCACGACCGCTGTGGCTGCTCAGCGCGCCACAGCACCCTTGGGCGCGGGGGACGACGACCTCGCACCCCTCGGCCGCCAGCACGCGAGCGGTGGCGGCGTTGACCTGCGGGAAGAACTCGCTCTGAACGCATCCGGTGAGCAGGGCCACGCGTGCGCGGCGCTCGCCGTGCGGCGGGATGAGCTCGGGCAGCGGCTCGCGAGGGCCGAGCGTCGGGGCGACCTTCTGCATGGCGGCCAGCTGCGGGGAGATGCGCTCGACCAGACCGGAGCGCCGCAGCCGCCCGTCGAGACCGGTGCGCTGCGCGAGACGCAGCCCGAGCCGGGCGGCCCGCAGCCGCCGTGGATAGGGGAAGAGCGCGAAGATCGCCGCTCGCAGCGCCTTCTCGGCCCGTGGCCGCTCGTGGTTGCGCTCGACCTGGGCGCGGGTCTGCTCCAGCAGCCGGTCGTACTGCACGCCGGACGGGCACGCGGTCACGCACGCCATGCAGCCCAGGCAGGCGTCGAAGTGGCCGGCCATCTCGTCGGTGAGCGACTCACCCTCGAGCGCGGTCTTCATCAGGTGGATGCGACCGCGGGGGCTGTCCATCTCCTCGCCCCACAGGACGTAGGTCGGGCACGTCGTGAGGCAGAACCCGCAGTGCACGCAGTCGTCGATGAGGTCCTGGCTCGGTGGGTTGTGGTCGTCGAAGGAGCGCGTCGTGGGCGTGCCGAGGTCGACGGGACGGCTCATCAGATGCCTCCTACGAATCGGCCCGGGGCCAGGCGGTTGTCAGGATCGAACTCGTGCTTGACCCTGCGCATCAGGTCGAGCCCCTGGACAGGACCCCACATGTCGACGACGTCTCGTACGTCGGTCGGTGCGTCGAGCACGACCGCGGCGCCGCCGGACCGGCCCGTGAGGGTACGCAGCGTCCCGACCGCGGCCGAGGCACGGGCGGCCTCGCCGGTGCTCGCGTAGAGCACGCCGACGCCGACCGAGCCACGCACGTGAAAGCCGAGATCGACTGCGGCCTGGGCGATCTCGGGCGCTGAGGAGATCTGCGTGGTGAGCTTGAGGAGGGTGCGCGCACCGTCGGCGTGACCGGGCAGAGCCAGCGGCACGTCGTACGTCGTGGTCGTGCCGAGCAGGTCTCGCACGCGCTCGGACCGCTGCGCGACCCCTCGCTCGGTGCCTTCGAGGAGCACCGACAGGCGGGTCGGCGCACCGGGGACGGCGTCGACCTCGACCGCCGCCGGGACGACCTGGGAGTGCACCACTGATGCGATGAGATCGCTTGCGGCTGAAGGGGACTCGGCCTCGACGGTCAGCCAGGTCGACGCCTCGGGCACCGGGTGCAGTCGGAACGTCGCCTCGGTGACGACGCCGAGGGTGCCGAACGACCCGACCATCAGCTTGCTGAGGTCGTAGCCCGCGACGTTCTTGACGACCTTGCCGCCCGCCTTGGCGACCACGCCGTCGGCGCGTACGACGGTCACGCCGATCACGAGGTCGCGCACCGTGCCGAGGGCCACCCGACGAGGACCGCTGACGTTGGTGGCGATGAGCCCACCGATGGTCGTCCGAGGCACGACGTCGTCGACGCCCAGCCGTTGGCCGGCTGGGGCGAGGGCTTCCTGCAGGTCGGCGAGCGGTGTGCCGGCCTGGGCGGACACGATGAGGTCGCCGGCTTCGTGCTCGAGCACACGATTCATCCGAGAGAGGTCGACCAGGAGGTCGAGCGAGGACGGCGGAACGCCCCACGTCGACTTGGACCCGTTGCCGCGGACGACCACCGAATGTCCTTGCGCCGCAGCGTCTTTCATCACCCGTGACACGTCGTCCGTGCTCGCCGGCTCGGCGACCAGGCGCGGGACGACGCCTGCGACGGCATCGGTGTCGGTGCCCGGACGGACGAGGGGTCGCAGAACGCTCGCGGGCATCAGAACACCTCTCCGAGACCTGCTGCCTGCACGGGGTGCGGCCCGGTGTGCTTGCCGGGTCGCTCGCCGCACAGGCGTGGGGTGGGGTAGATCTTGCCCGGGTTGGCGATGCCGTCGGGGTCGAACGCGCATCGCACCAGCTGCATCGTGTCGAGGTCGTCGTCGCTGAACATCTTGGGCATGTGCTTGGCCTTGTCGGCCCCGACGCCGTGCTCACCGGTGATCGAGCCGCCGTGCGCGAGGCACAGGTCGAGGATGGCCCCGGACAGCTCTTCGGCGCGCTCGCCCTGGCCCGGCGCGGACTCGTCGAAGAGCACGAGCGGGTGCAGGTTGCCGTCGCCGGCGTGGAACACGTTGGCGACGCGCAGCCCGCGCTCGTCGGCCAGGCGCGTCATCTCGCGCAGCACCTCGGGCAGGGCGGTCCGCGGAATCACGCCGTCCTGGACGATGTAGTCCGGACTGATGCGACCCACGGCGGCGAAGGCCGACTTGCGGCCCCGCCAGATCGCGGCGCGCTCGTCGTCGTCAGCGGCGACGCGCTGCTCGAACGCCCCCGCCTCGCGGCACATCCGCTCGACGGCGGCGAACTCGTGCTCGACCTCCTCGGCCGGTCCGTCGAGCTCGACGACGAGGACGGCTCCGGCTTCGTCTGGGTAGTTGCACGCCACGGCGGCCTCGGCGGCCTCGATGGCCAGGGCGTCCATCATCTCGATGGCCGCAGGCACGATGCCGGCACCGATCACGGCCGAGACGGCCGAGCCGGCGTCGTCGGTCGTGCGGAAACCGGCGAGCAGGGTCTGGACGGACTCGGGGGAGCGGACGAGGCGTACGGTCACCGACGTCGCGACGCCGAGGGTGCCCTCGGAGCCGACCACGGCGCCGAGCAGGTCATAACCGGGCGCGTCGGGCGCGCGCGTGCCGAGCGTCACCGAATCCCCTTGGGGCGTCACGAGATCCACCGACAGCACATGGTTGCTGGTGAAGCCGTACTTGAGGCAGTGAGCGCCGCCGGAGTTCTCGGCGACGTTGCCGCCGACCGAGCAGATCTGCTGGCTCGACGGGTCGGGCGCGAAGTAGTAGCCGTGCGGGCGGGCGGCCTGCGAGACCTGCAGGTTGATCACGCCGGGGTCGACGACCGCACGCTGGTCGTGCGGTGCGACCTCGTGGATCTGGCGCAGCTGCGAGGTGACGATCAGGACGCCGTCGGCGTGGGGGAGAGCGCCGCCGGACAGCCCGGTGCCGGAGCCCCGGGCGACGAACGGGACGCCCTCGGCAGCGCAGGCCGCGACGGTCGTACGGACGTCGTCCGCCGACCTCGCCAAGACGACGAGGGCGGGCACGACGCGGTAGTGCAGGAGGCCGTCGCACTCGTAGGTGCGCAGCCGGGTCCGGTCGGTGACCAGGGCAGCCTCGGGCAGCTGCGAGCGCAGCCGCTGCAGCACCCTGGTCACCGAACCGGAGTCGACCATCAGGTCACGGCATCCGCGCGTAGGCCGGCAGCGTGAGGAAGTCGGCGTACTCGTCGGCGACGGCGACCTCCAGGAAGGTGGCCTTGGCGTCGTCGTAGTCGGCCGCGTCACCGGGCAGCTCGGCGACGACCTCGTCGACCAGCTGGAGCACGAGCTCCTTGGTGATGAGCTCGTCGGTGTCAGCGGTCTTGACCTGGTTGTTGATCTGCTGCCAGATCTGCGAGCGCGAGATCTCGGCGGTGGCGGCGTCCTCCATGAGGTTGTGGATGCCGACCGCGCCGCGGCCCTGGAGCCACACGCGCAGGTACTGCAGAGCGACGTCGATGTTGCTGCGCAGGCCGGTGCGGGTGACCTCGCCGGGTGTGGACTTCACGTCGAGCAGCTGGGCCGCCTCGACCGACACGTCCTCACGCTTCTTGTCGATCTGGTTGGGGTTGTCGCCCAGGACCTTGGTGAAGACCTCCTTGCAGGTCTCGACCATGGCCGGGTGCGCGACCCAGGAGCCGTCGAAGCCGTCGCCGGCCTCGCGCGTCTTGTCAGCCGTGAGCTTCTCGTACGCCGCGGTGTTGACCGCCTCGTCCTTGCTCGGGATGAACGCCGCCATGCCGCCGATCGCCGAGGCGCCGCGCTTGTGGCAGGTGCGCACCAGCAGCTCGGTGTAGGCACGCATGAACGGCACGGTCATCGTGACGGTGTTGCGGTCCGGGACGATGTAGTCGGCGCCGCGGGTGCGGTAGGTCTTGATGACCGAGAACAGGTAGTCCCAGCGGCCGGCGTTGAGCCCGGCCGAGTGGTCGCGCAGCTCGTAGAGGATCTCCTCCATCTCGAACGCCGCGGGCAGCGTCTCGATGAGGCAGGTCGCGCGGATGGTGCCCTGCGGGATGCCGACGAAGTCCTGACCGATGACGAACGCGTCGTTCCAGATGCGCGCCTCGAGGTGGGACTCCATCTTGGGGAGGTAGAAGTAGGGGCCGCGGCCCTTGTCGATCTGCTTCTGGCCGCACGCGACGAGGTAGAGCGCGAAGTCGACGAGGCCGCCGGAGGTCTGCTCGCCGTCGACCAGGATGTGCTTCTCGGGCAGGTGCCAGCCGCGGGGGCGGACGATGATCGTCGGCAGCTCCTCGTCCGGCTTGAGCTTGTACTCCTTGCCCTCAGGGCTGGTGAAGTCGATCTTGCGGTCGAGGGCGTCGCTGAGGTTGAGCGGGCCGAGGACGACGTTGCCCCACATCGGGGTGTTGGCGTCCTCCTGGTCGGCCAGCCACGCCTTGGCGCCGGAGTTCAGGGCGTTGATGACCATCTTGCGGTCGGTCGGGCCGGTCATCTCGACGCGGCGGTCCTCCAGGCCCGGGCCGAGCGGCGCGACCTTCCAGGAGTCGTCCTCGCGGATGTGTTTGGTCTCCTCGAGGAAGCCCAGGTCCGCGCCGTCCGCGATCTCCTGAACCCGCTTCTTGCGCGCCTCGAGGCGCTCCAGGCGTCGGCCGTTCAGCTCGCGGTGCAGCTTCGCGACGAGCTCGAGCGCCTTCTCGGAGAGGATCTCCTCGTAGCGGTCGTCGATCGGGCCGGTGACCTCGACGCCCTCGGGCAGAGTCAGGGTGGTCATTGAGGGTTCTCTTTCCACGATACGGAACATCTGGCTCACTCAGCGGAAAGGCTAACAGGGCCACGTCAGGTCGCAAGGCCGCATGCCGAGGCGTGGTCAGCGCGCTGTGGCCGCCGGTGAGGCTGCCGCTCGCCCGCAGGCTCGCGAACGGCAGCCTCACGTCACGCGTCGGCGCCGTCGGCCGCGCGGGTGGGCGCGAGCTCGATCAGCTCGGTCGAGGTGACGTGCAGGACGCGAGCGGTCGCGATGTCGAAGAACAGGCCGGCGACGGTGAGTCGGCCCGCGGCCGCGGCCGGACCTACCACCGGGTGTCGTCCGAGACGGCTCACCTGGACGGCGACATTGACCAGCGCGAGCTGATCGGTCTCGTCGAACCCGTGCGCGGCGGCCTGGCGACCGACCGGGTGTCCTGCGCGGAAGGCGCTGAGGCTCTGACGGCCGTGTGCCAGCCAGGCGTTGACCGAGGGGTCGTCGACGCCGTGGGCCAGTCCGTTCATCGCGCCGCACGCGGAGTGGCCGCAGACGATGACGGACGTGACACCGAGGGACTCGACGGCGAACGCCAGTGCGGCATCGACGGACTCCTCGCCCGCACCCTGCCGCTCCGGGACGAGGTTGCCGACGTTGCGGACGGTGAACAGGTCGCCCGGCCCGCTGCTGGTGATGAGGTTGGGGACCACGCGCGAGTCGGCACAGGTGAGGAACAACGCGTCCGGGGCCTGGCCCTCGGCGAGCGGTTCGAGCACGACCTGAGCGCGGCGGGCGCCGCGCCGGTGGAAGGTGTCGATGCCGTCGAGCACCGGGCGCAGCGCGCGCGGCACCCGCTTCGGTCCGACCGGCTCGGAGGCGCCGACCGGTCGCGGTCGCCAGACTGCCGGGGTGGCGAGGGACAGGTCGCGACGAGGCGGCTCCTGTGCGACGGTCGCGATCCGCTCCGCTCGGTGCTCCTCGATGCGTACGGCGCCGCCGCCGGCGCGGTGCTGGCGTGCCCAGTCGGCGATCGCCTGCGACGCGGGGTGGTCGAGGTAGTCGACGTCGAGGTCGACCACGACGTCCGCGCCCGCCGGCACGGTGCCCAGGGCCGCGGTCAGGCGAGGGAGTGCCAGGAAGGAGCACGAGCCCTCGACCGCGACCTGCCATCGACCGGCGCCCAGCTGCTCGACCTCGACGTGGGCGCGGACGACCCGGACGAGCAGGATCGCGACCGACAGCGCGAGTCCGACCGCGACACCTTCGAGCAGGTTGAGGAAGACGACGCCGAGAAGTGTGGTGACGTAGACCAGCAGGTCACCTGTCCGACCTGCGAGGCGGATGTCGCGTGGCTTGACCAGCTGTGCGCCGACGACGATCAGCAGACCGGCGAGTGCCGCGAACGGCACCTGCTCGATCAGTGCGACGCCGACCACCGAGAAGAGCACCACCCAGACGCCGTGCAGGACGGCAGAGCTACGGCTGGAGGCACCAGCAGCGACGTTGGCGGAGCTGCGCACGATGACGCCGGTGACGGGGAGCCCACCGAGGGCGCCCGAGGCGATGTTGGCCGCGCCCTGACCGAACAGCTCGCGGTCGAAGTCGGTGCGAGGACCGGTGTGCAGCTTGTCGATCGCGACGGCCGAGAGCAGCGACTCGACGCTCGCGACGAGAGCGACCGTGAGGACGCCCACGGCGAATGCTCCCCAGCCGCCGTCGGGCAGCTCGGGCAGGCTGACCGCATCGAGTATCGACCCGTCCAGCCGGACCGTACGCACGGAGGCGCCGAGCAGGACGACCGCCAGCGTGACGCCGACGACCGCGACCAGCGGACCTGGCGCACGCCGGGCGGCGGCAGGCATCCGCGGCCACGCGATGAGCACGGCGATGACCGCCAGGCCCGTCAGCATCTCGGCGAGGGCAGCCCCGGTCACGCTCGCCGGCAGCGTCGTGATGTTGGCCCACGCCCCGCTGCTGGCGGTCGCGCCGAGGAGCACGTGCACCTGCTGAAGCATGATCGTCACGCCGATCCCGGCGAGCATCGCGTGCACGACGACCGGTGAGATCGCCAACGCTGCCCTCGCCACCCGGGACGCCGACAGCAGGAGCTGGACGACGCCGGCGAGCAGGGTCACAGCGCAGGTCGTGCGCCACCCGAGGTCGTTGATCAGCGAAGCGACGATCACGGTGAGGCCGGCGGCCGGACCGCTGACCTGCAGCGGCGACCCGCCGAGCGCACCGGCGACGATCCCACCTGCGGCCGCAGCCACCAGGCCTGCCATCACCGGAGCGCCGGAGGCCACGGCGATTCCCATCGAGAGCGGTACGGCGACGAGGAACACGACGAGCGAGGCCGGTAGATCGGCGCGCAGCGATGCCTTCGACGGCGGTCTGATGAGAGTGGGCATGGTGAACTCCGAGCACTGGGGGGAATGAAGGCAGACACCGGTGTCCTGACGCGTCCAACGACTGTGCTTGCACCCCGAGTTCGCTTCGTACGCAAAGGTTTCGGCTGAAGTGGGTTAAGACATAGACGGGCGATACTCGAACCTGGTGACTGATGTCACAGGCCCGCGGGACCGCGCGGATTTGTGCTGGCCTCGCGGGGAGGCGGACAGTTGACCTGGTGACCGATCAGGCTGCCCTGCGAGAGACGTCCGACGACGTCGTGCGTCCGCCCCACCACCTGCGCCTCGCGCTCCTCGCGCTGGCCCTCGGCGGCTTCGGCATCGGTACGACCGAGTTCGTCACGATGGGACTGCTCCCGCAGATCGCGGCCGGCGTCGACATCGACATCCCCACGGCGGGCCACGTGGTCTCGTCGTACGCCCTCGGCGTCGTCGTGGGCGCGCCCACGATCGCGGCGCTCACCGCGCGCCTGCCGCGCAAGCAGGTCCTCGTCTGGCTGATGGTCGTGTTCGCCCTCGGTAACCTCGCCTCGGCTCTCGCGCCGTCGTACGGGGTGCTCATGGTGGGCCGCTTCGTGTCAGGGCTGCCGCACGGTGCGTACTTCGGCCTCGGCTCGGTGGTGGCGGCCTCACTCGTGCCCGCCCACCGGCGTACCTGGGCCGTCGCGATGATGCTCGCCGGCCTGACGGTCGCCAACATCCTGGGCGTCCCGGTCGGCACGCTCCTCGGGCAGCATCTCGGCTGGGGCTGGCCGTACGCCCTCGTCGCCGTGATCGCCGCGGTGACCGTCCTTGCGCTGCTGGCGTGGGTCCCCGCGCAGCCCGCCGAGGACGGTGCGAGCGTCGGAGCCGAGCTGCGCAGCCTGCGCAAGGTGCAGGTGTGGTTCGCGCTCGCGATCGGGACGGTCGGCTTCGGCGGGATGTTCGCGACCTTCTCCTACATCACCCCGACCATGACCGACCTCGCCGGCTTCTCCGAGCGCGCAGTGCCCCTGCTGCTCGTGGTCTACGGCGTGGGCATGACAACCGGAGCCTTCCTCGCCGGCCGGGTCGCCCAGCGCGGGATCATGCGCGGCATCGTGCTCTCGCTCGCCGCGATCGCGGTGCTGCTGCTGGCCTTCGGGTTCGCGGCCCAGCACCGGGTGACGGCGGCGCCGGCGGTGTTCCTGCTGGGGCTGGTCCCGACGGTGCTCGTACCGATGCTGCAGACCCGCCTCATGGACGTCGCCCACGAGGGCCAGTCGCTCGCGGCCGCCCTGAACCACTCCACGCTCAACATCGCCAACGCGCTCGGGGCCTGGCTCGGTGGTGCGGTGCTCGCCGCGGGTTACGGCTACGCGTGGCCGAGCAGGCTGGGCGCCGGGCTCGCGGTGCTCGGCGTGCTCGTCGCCGGTGCCTCGGCGTGGCTCGGCCGTCGGCAGGCGCACGCCGTACGAGCGGTACCCGCCTGACGCAACGACAAGGCCCCCACGACCGGTCGTCGTGGGGGCCTGTGCAGGGCAGCCTGGATCAGGCGGCCGCCTTGAACGTGATGCTCGCGGTGTTGCCCGTTCCGGAGACCATCTTGGAGACGATCGGCGTGAGCAGCGCGCAGTTGGAGAACTGCGGGATGTCGAAGGTGCTCTTGAGCGTGAACGGGTCGAACAGACCCGTCAGCTTGCCGCTGAGCTTCATCGTGACCGGGGTCGACGTCTTGCAGTTGCTGCCGACGACGTTGAGCGGCAGGCCCAGCGGGTCGATCTTCACGATGTGGATGTTGAGCTTCTGGGTCACCGTGAGGTCGTTGGAGTACGCCAGCGTGCCGGTGGCGGGGCTGACGGGCTCGATCCGGATCGTGGCCTGGGCCAGCGGGAGGCCGGCGATCTTGACCGGCGCGGTGGCGTCCTTGGTCTTGAGGTAGGCCGTGATCTTGCGGGTCTCCAGGTCGAAGTCGGCCGACTGGGTGCCCGTCGTCGTGACGGTCTGGTTCATCGACTTGATGTAGGTGCTGACGGACGCGGTGTGGTTGAGCTTCCACACATCGGCGTGCGCGCCGGGCGCCATCGCCAGCAGCGTGGCACCGGAGGTGGTCACGGCAGCCGCAGCGAGCATCGTGCGCCAGGTCATTCGGGTCATCTCCTACTGATTGGTAACCAAATCGTCCGCCACCGTACGTGACTGGCCTCACAGGCGCCACGGATGTCGGGCGGGCAATCGTTCACAACGGATCATTCAGCGCTGTTGTCCGGACATGACGAACCGGGCCGACCCACGGTCGACCCGGCTCCGGGAGGGTCACTCGTTGGTGAACGTCGCGGTCACGGTGTTGCCGGAGCCCGAGGTGAGCTCCGTGATGACCGGGTCGAGCAGGAAGCCGCAGCCCTTGAAGCTCGGGATCGTGTAGTCGTCGGACGACAGCACCAGGGGAGTCGCGAAGGTGCCGGTGAGCTTCATCGAGGCGGGCACCGACGTCTTGCAGGTGCTCGGCGCCAGGTTGAGCCACGGCAGGCCGGCGGGCGTGAGCTTGGTGATGCGCACGTTGAACGACTGGCTGATGTCGAGCGAGCCGTTGCTGAGCGTGCCCTTGGCCGGGGCTGTCGGCTCGATCTTCAGGGTCGCCGTGGCGACGCCGGGGATGGACCACACGCCGGGGATGATCGGCAGGTCGACGGGCATCGTCGCCGAGCCGAGGGACAGGTCGGCCGACACGTTGTCGGTCGTCGCACCGAGGTCGATCGTGGCGGTCTGGGTGCCGGTGAACGTCACCGTCTTGCCCGGCTTCTTGACGAGCGTCTGCACCGACGCCTTCTGGTGGAGCGTGAGGAACGGGTCGGCGTGCGCTCCGGGGGACAGTGCGACCGTGGTCGCGAGAGCGCTGACGGTGGCGCCGAGCCCGAGGGCGGCGCGCGTGCGAAGCTGCATGGTGAGGCCCTTTCGAGTGGTGGGAATCGCAACGTACTGTGAGGTAGGCCACATCAATTTACGTTTCCGTAAGATTGTGCCGCGGTGGAGCGTTCACAGGGCGCGTCCACTGGCGGCGTACGGCGACCGGTGCAGTCCGTGGGAGACTGGGCCGATCCCAGTCACGTCGTCCTTCCGAGGTTTCTCTTGTCACCGATGGCCCCCGCCCCGCTGCCGCCCGCAGCGACGCCACCGGAGCTGATCCGCAACTTCTGCATCATCGCCCACATCGATCACGGCAAGTCCACGCTCGCAGACCGCATGCTGCAGATCACAGGTGTCGTCGAGGAGCGTGCGATGCGCGCTCAGTACCTCGACCGCATGGACATCGAGCGCGAGCGCGGCATCACCATCAAGTCGCAGGCCGTCCGGATGCCGTGGGCCGACGACAGTCAGACCTACTGCCTCAACATGATCGACACCCCCGGGCACGTCGACTTCACCTACGAGGTGTCGCGCTCGCTGGCGGCGTGCGAGGGCGCGATCCTGCTGGTCGACGCGGCTCAGGGCATCGAGGCGCAGACCCTCGCCAACCTCTACCTGGCGATGGAGAACGACCTCACGATCATCCCGGTCCTCAACAAGATCGACCTGCCGGCGGCGCAGCCCGACAAGTACGCCGCCGAGCTCGCCGGCCTGATCGGGTGCGATCCGAGTGACGTCCTGAAGGTGTCGGGCAAGACCGGTGAGGGAGTCCAGGAGCTCCTCGACCAGATCGTCCTGCAGCTGCCCGCGCCGGTGGGCGACCCCGACAAGCCCGCGCGGGCCATGATCTTCGACTCCGTCTACGACACCTACCGCGGTGTGGTGACCTACGTCCGTGTCGTCGACGGCCAGCTCAACCCGCGCGAGAAGATCGCGATGATGTCGACCAAGGCGACGCACGAGCTGCTCGAGATCGGCGTCATCTCACCCGAGCCGAAGCCGGCCAAGGGCCTGGGTGTCGGCGAGGTCGGCTACCTGATCACCGGCGTCAAGGACGTCCGCCAGTCCCGGGTCGGTGACACGGTCACCAACGCCGCCAAGCCGGCGGACGACCCGCTCGGCGGCTACCGCGACCCCAAGCCGATGGTGTTCTCGGGTCTGTACCCGATCGACGGCTCGGACTACCCGATCCTGCGTGACGCGCTCGACAAGCTGAAGCTCAACGACGCGGCGCTGGTGTACGAGCCCGAGACGTCTGCTGCGCTGGGGTTCGGCTTCCGGGTGGGCTTCCTCGGCATGCTGCACCTGGAGATCGTGCGTGAGCGGCTGGAGCGCGAGTTCGACCTCGACCTGATCTCGACGCTGCCCAACGTCGTCTACGAGGTCGAGCTCGACGACGGCACCCTGCGTACGGTCACCAACCCGAGTGAGTTCCCCGAGGGCAAGATCGCGGCGATCACCGAGCCGGTCGTACGAGCCACGTTGCTCGCGCCCAGTGAGTTCGTCGGCGCCATCATGGAGCTGTGCCAGTCCCGACGCGGCTTGCTGCGCGGGATGGACTACCTGTCCGAGGACCGCGTCGAGCTGCGCTACACGCTGCCGCTCGCCGAGATCGTCTTCGACTTCTTCGATGCGCTGAAGTCCAGGACCCGCGGCTACGCCTCTCTCGACTACGAGCCCGACGGCGAGCAGACGGCCGACCTGGTCAAGGTCGACATCCTGCTGCAGGGCGACAAGGTCGACGCGTTCAGCTCGATCGTCCACAAGGACAAGGCGTACGCGTACGGCACGCTGATGGCGACCAAGCTCAAGGACCTCATCCCGCGCCAGCAGTTCGAGGTGCCGATCCAGGCGGCGATCGGTGCGCGGGTGATCGCCCGTGAGAACATCCGCGCGATCCGCAAGGACGTGCTCGCCAAGTGCTACGGCGGTGACATCTCCCGTAAGCGCAAGCTGCTCGAGAAGCAGAAGGAAGGCAAGAAGCGGATGAAGATGGTCGGTTCCGTCGAGGTGCCGCAGGAGGCGTTCATCGCCGCCCTGTCCCAGGACGGTGGCGGCTCCGAGAAGGCCAAGAAGTAAGTGTCGCAACGCGATCCGGCCGTTCCCGAGGAGCACCTGGCACGCACTCGCTCGTTCACGCGACGCGGAGGGCGGATGCCCGAGCGTCATCACCGTGCCATCGCCGAGCACGGTGCCGACTACGTCATCGACGTCGACCGGGTGGGCGAGGGGACGACGGTCACAGCGCAGGCCCGTCTCGACCCGGCGTCCGTCTTCGGTCGTGAGGCACCGCTCGTGGTCGAGATCGGCTCAGGCGCGGGCGACGCCGTCGTGCACGCGGCGCAGCAGACACCCGAGCGCGACTTCATCGCGCTCGAGGTGTGGCGACCCGGCATCGCGCAGACCATTGCCAAGGCGCGCCACGCCGGCGTACGCAACATCCGGCTGATCGAGGTCGACGCCGCGCAGGCGATGCCGATGCTCTTCGACACCTCGTCGCTCTCGGAGGTCTGGACCTTCTTCCCCGACCCGTGGCCCAAGAGCAAGCACCACAAGCGCCGGCTCGTGCAGCCGTCGTTCGCTGACACGATCGCGAGTCTGCTGGTGCCCCAAGGGATCTGGCGCCTGGCCACCGACTGGGCCGACTACGCCTGGCAGATGCGCGACGTCGTCGAGGGCTGCTCCGGCCTGACCAACCCGTACGCCGGCCGGCTCGCTGCCGAGGGCGACGAGGAGCACGACCCGCGCGGAGCCCACGGCGGGTTCGCACCGCGTTTCGAAGGTCGCGTCGAGACCCGCTTCGAGGGCAAGGGCCTCAAGGTCGAGCGCGTGGTGCGTGATCTCGAGGTCCACCGAGCCTGACCGCCCGGACGTCCGCTCAGAAGTAGTCGCGGATGTGCACGCGGCGCCCGCCGAACGCCGCGTCCCAGCGGTCGTCGTCATCGGTGGACCCGGTGAGCAGGCCGGCACGTCGCAGGTCGGAGGACGAGTGCGTGCCGGCGTACCGAAGCGCCAAACCCCTTGCGGTGTAAGCGAGCTCGGCGCTGGCGACCTGGTCGACCGACGCGTGGCCGTCCGCTACGCGCAGGTGATACGCACCGTCCTGCCCCGCAACGGGCAGGCCGCTCACCGAGAAGGTCACGTCGAGGTCGAGCCAGGTCGGGTAGGTGCGGTCGGTGAGAGCCTGCGCGACGTCGAGCACGGCGAGACCGTAGGGGTTGGCCCGCTTGACCCGCCACGGATGGCTGGGCACGACGAGCTCGGTGAGGTCGGGTGACGAGGTACAGATGACCGTGGCCGGCGCAACCGTTGCGCAGGTGCCGAGCGCGTGCAGCAGCCGGCGAAGACCCTGCTCGGTGACCGCGACCAGGTCGTCGACCTCCAGGACGCCGTCGGCGTGGTAACCACCGGTGCGTGACCACATCGCGTAACCCGTCGGGGTGCCCTCGTCGTCGAGCGCGAGGGTGACGCCGGCGTACTCGTCCATCACCTCCTCGTCCGTGGCGGGAAAGCTCGCGCCGTCACGGGTCAGCGGCCCGTTGTGCGCCGCCGCCCAGCGCGCGTAGAGATCGCGCACGGCCCGCATGTCGCGAGCCTCGGCACGGCGTATAGAACCGCCGCAGGTGCGTACGGCCGTGAGGTCGGCTGTCGGGAGAGTCACCTCGTCGTAGCTGCCGATCAGCTCGTACCCGAACCGCCTGTAGATGCCGGGCGCAGTCGGGAACAGCGTGCTGATCGCCGCGCCGTCGTGGGCCGCCGTGGTCAGGGCGCGTTCGAAAAGCGTTGACAGCAAACCGTTTCCGCGATGCTCCAGCGCGACCTTGACGCTCGCGATGCCACTGGTGCGCACCCGGGAGCCCCAGAACCACGACTCGTACGGCCGGTCGACCACGGCGGCGACGACGCGTCCGTGATGGGTGGTCACCCAGGTGCGTCGTCCGGCAGCGTCAGGCGGTCGCGGCGTGCCGTCGGCCCTGGGGTACCCGAAGCTCTCGCTGCTGAGTCGGGCGAGGGCTTCGGCCTCGTCGGCCACGGCGAGTCGCGTCTCGTACGGGTTCACGATGATGACCCTACGGACCGTACTGGCGGGTAACATCGCGTGCGTGACTTCGACCTATGACGCGTACCGCAAGCTCGTCGACAAGCCGCTGGGCAAGCAGGCCTTCGGTCTGGCCTTCATGCTCAAGGCGCCGTACTTCGCCACCGTGCGCCCGCAGATCATCGAGATGGCGCCCAACCGTGGCGTCGTCCAGATCCGCAAGCGTCGGGCGGTCCAGAACCACATCGGCACCGTGCACGCGATCGCCGTCGCCAACGGTATGGAGGCTGCGATGGGCCTGCTGTGCGAGGCGACCACCCCGAAGGGTATGCGCTGGCTGCCCAAGGGCATCCAGCTCGACTACGTCGCCAAGACGCCGGGCGACGTGCGCTGCATCGCCGAGACCGACGCCGCCGACTGGGCCAAGGAGCCGCCGTTCCAGGTCGACGTGCGCTGCACCGCGGTGATGGCCGACGGCACCGAGGTCGTCCGCGGCATCATCCCGGTGTGGGTGAGCGCCAAGCCGTCGCGCTGAGGAGCCGGCTGGCGTCCGGTCGGCCGCGTCCCGTAAAGTCTGCCGCTGAAAGGGAGTAGTCCCCAACAGTCGTGTCGACACACTGACCTCCGGGTCCGGCACGGCAGGCCGCACAGCGGCGGACGAGACTTTCGACCGGTTCAACGACCCCTACGACGGGCGTTCCTGGTCGAGAGGTCGTCTCCTGCGGCTCCCTCGGCCCAGGTGCGCCGAGGAGTGAGCATGTACGCCTTCCTGCTGAGCACAGCAGTGATCTTCGTCGCCGAGCTCGGCGACAAGAGCCAGCTCATGGCCATGACCTTCGCAGCGCGCTACAACGTGCGCCAGGTCCTCATCGGCATCACGGTCGCCACAGCGGTCGTCCACCTGGCCTCGGTCGGGATCGGGCGGTTCGTGGGTGACCGCTTCACCGACAACCAGTGGGTCATCACTCTGGTCGCGGGCATCGCCTTCCTGATCTTCGCGCTGTGGACCCTGCGCGGTGACGAGCTCACCGAGGAGGAGGCCGACAAGGCTCGCCGCAGCACCGGCGCGGCGATCCTCGCCGTCGGCACGGCCTTCTTCCTCGCCGAGCTCGGCGACAAGACCATGCTCGCGACCATCACGCTCGCGACGCGTGAGGGCTGGTTCGGCACCTGGATCGGCAGCACCGTCGGCATGGTCGCCGCCGACGCGCTCGCCATCGGTGTCGGAGCGCTGCTCGGCAAGCACCTGCCCGAGAAGGCGATCAAGTACGGCGCCGCCGCGCTGTTCGCGATCTTCGGTCTGCTGCTGATCATCGACGGGCTGGGCGCCCGCTGATCGAGGGTTGAGACGGGCTCGCGTCCCAGCCTCAGCGACCGGCGATTCGCACGAGGTCCGCGGCCGGGCTGGACAGCTGTCTCGGCCCGGTCCAGACCGCGCGCAGCGGTCGCCGCAGGTCGATCGACGTGGCGACCTCGACGACGACGAGCGACCCCGCCGCCACCGCGTCGGCGACCGCCAGCCGACTGAGCACGGCGGGCCCGCTGCCGGCGGCGGCGCTGACGCGCACGGCGGCGTTGCTCGGCAGCTCGAGGGCGGGCCGTGCCATCAGCTCGGGCGCCAGCGCCTCCTCGAGCGCGACGCGCGTCCCGGACCCCGGTTCGCGAGTGACGAGGGGCGTGCCGGCGAGCTCGGCGGGCAGCACGCGCGTACGGCGACCGGCCCACGGGTGGGCGGGATCGACGACCAGGACCAGCTCGTCACCGGTGACCACCACGCTGTGGGTGCCGCGAGGCGCTGCCGGCGCCTCGACGAACCCGAGGTCAGCACGACCCTCGCGCACGTCGGCCACGACGCCCGCGCTGTTGTGGACGTGCGCCGCGACCGTCACCTCGGGACGGGCGGCGCGCAGCGCACTGAGCCAACGGGGGAGCAGGTGCTCGGCGACGGTCTGGCTGGCCGCGACCGTGAGCGACCCGCCGTCGGCCGCGCGCAGAGTACGAGCACCTTCGGCGAGCGTGGTCGCGGCCTGCAGCAGGGGCCTGGCCCACTCGACCACCAGCAGGCCCTGGGTGGTCATGGTCGAGCCGCGCGTCGAGCGGACGAGCAGCGGCAGGCCGAGCTGACGTTCGAGCCGTGCGATCGAGCGTGAGGCGTTGGGCTGGGCGACGCCGGCCGCACGTGCCCCGGCGCTGAGGCTGCCCTGGTCGGCGACCGCGACCAGCAGCTCGAGGGCGACGAGGTCCGGCCAGCTCGACATGTGCGCAGGATATGCCCCGCATGGCAGCGCGGGGACTACTGGTGCGGCCACATCGCGGAGAGCCTGGACGGCATGACCAGCACCGTGAGCCCCGCGCCAGTGACCCATCGGGCGTACGGCGAGATCCTGCCCGGGCTCGCCGTGTGCGTGGCCGGGGCCGCGGTGTCGATCGCGGTGCACGCCCTGCTGCCGGTGGTCAGCCCGCTGTTCGTCGCGATCGTCCTCGGTGCCCTGCTCGCGCACGTGACGGGCGTCCCGGCCCGGGTGGCACCGGGGGTCGCCCTCAGCTCGCGGACGCTGCTGCGGGCCGGCGTGGTGCTGCTCGGGATCCAGCTGTCGCTCTCGGACGTGCTGGGTCTCGGGCCGATGACGCTCGTCGCCGTCGTGGCGGTGGTGGTGGTCGGCATCGCGGTCGGCGTCGGTGTGGGTACCCGACTCGGGCTGAGCCACACCCAGGCGGTTCTGCTCGCCTGCGGGTTCTCGATCTGCGGCGCGGCGGCCGTGGCCGCGACCGACGGTGTGGTCGACGCCGAGGACGAGGAGGTCGCAACGGCGGTCTCGCTGGTGGTGGTCTTCGGCACCGCGATGATCGTGCTCGTACCGCTCGGAGCGCACGCCCTCGGGCTCGACGACCGTGCTGCCGGGCTGTGGGCCGGGCTGTCGATCCATGAGGTCGCGCAGGTGGTGGCTGCAGGCGGAGCGATCGGAGGCAGCGCGCTCGCCGTTGCGGTCGTCGCCAAGCTCGCCCGCGTCCTGATGCTCGCGCCCGTCATGGCGCTGATCGGCGTGTGGCAGCGACGTCGACCGGGTACGCAGACCGACGGTCGGCGTACGCCGCTCGTGCCGCTGTTCGTGCTCGGCTTCCTCGCGCTCGCCGTCGTGCGCACGGTCCTCGAGCCCTCGCAGGCCGTGCTCGACGGCGCCGCTCAGGTGCAGACGGCGCTGCTCGCGACGGCGATGTTCGCGCTCGGCTGCGGCGTGTCGGCCGGAGCACTGCGCCGTGCCGGGTGGCGCGTCATCGCGGTCGCCTCGGTCACGACAGCGGCCGTGCTCGGCGTGGCGCTCGCCGGCGTCGTCGTCGTCGGCCGCTGATCAGGGCTGCGTGGCGTCGCGCCAGCCGCTCACGGCGTACGGACTGCCGCGCACGATGTCGATGGCCAGGCCGTCGGTGTCTCTGCCTGGCGAGACCGGCGCGGGCGCACTGCCCTCGGTCACCACCACTCGGAAGGACGTGACCTGGGGGATTCCTGCGGCGGCGCTCTCGCCTCGCCAGGCCAGGATCACTCTCGACGACTGCCCCGGCGCGAGGCGATGGCGCTCGGGGCGTGCAAGGTCGTCGTCCATCATCGGGACGGTGCGGGCGCGCTTGCCGGTGATGACGTCGCCGTCCTCGCCGAACATCACGAAGCGCGCGTGACCCTTCAGCACGCAGGGGAGCCGGCCGACGTTGGTCGCGACGACCGCGAGCTCCCGGTAGCCCATCGCCGCATCGGCGCCGCCCACGACCAGCCGCAGCTGAGAGGGCTGGCACGGCCCGCCGGCGACCGGCGTCCTCGCATCGGTCGGCATCCAGGTGGGCGCGGGCGCAGGCTTGGCGGGCGCGGCCGCGGGCGGTGGCGGGGTCGACGAGGTCGTCGACCCCGCCACCTTCGACCCACAGCCGGTCAGCGCGAGCACGACGACGGACACTCCCACGACTGCGCGCCGTGGCCCCCTGAGACGAGTCACGTGGGACACCCTGCCCTACGCGCGGTGGCGAGGCGGACAATGGAGCCCGTGCCCAGTGCCCTGCCCGACGGAGAACCCGCCCCCGCCGACGGATCCCTGCCGTCGACCGCGCTCGCCGGTCTTGGCCGCGGGCCGTTCGGGATCTACGTGCACGTGCCGTTCTGCACGGTGCGCTGCGGCTACTGCGACTTCAACACCTACACGCTCACCGAGCTCGGCATGCCGGGGGCGAGCGTGTCGTCGTACGCCGACGCCGCGCTGGGCGAGCTGACGCTCGCCGGTCGGGTGCTCGGTGAGCGGGCGCCCCAGGTCGACACGGTGTTCGTCGGAGGCGGCACGCCGACGCTCCTCGCGGCACACGACCTGGTCAAGCTGCTGGCGGGCATCCGCGACACGTTCGGTCTGGCGCCGGACGCCGAGGTGACCACCGAGGCCAACCCGGACTCCGTCACGCCCGAGTCGTTGCAGGTCCTCGCCGACGGAGGTTTCACCCGGGTCAGCGTCGGCATGCAGTCGGCCGTCCCGCACGTGCTGAAAACCCTTGAGCGCACTCACGATCCGTCCAATGTGCGGCTCGCGGTCGAGGCCGCACGGGCTGCGGGGCTGCAGGTGAGCGTCGACCTGATCTACGGCACGCCGGGGGAGTCCCTCGACGACTGGCGCACCAGTCTCGAGTCCGCGATCGCCTTGGAGCCCGACCACATCAGCGCCTACGCGCTCGTCGTCGAGGACGGCACCAAGCTCGCCGCTCAGGTGCGACGCGGCCAGGTCACGATGCCCGATGACGACGACGAGGCGGACAAGTACGAGCTCGCCGACGAGCTGCTGTCCGCGGCCGGATTCGGGTGGTACGAGGTCAGCAACTGGGCTCGTACGCCGGCTGCTCGGTGCCGTCACAACGAGTGCTACTGGGCCGACGGCGACTGGTGGGGCGTCGGCCCGGGCGCACACAGCCATGTGAGCGGCGTCCGGTGGTGGAACGTCAAGCACCCCAACGCTTTTGCCGGTCGGATCGCGTCGGGTGAGTCGCCGGCGGCGGCCCGCGAGGTGCTGACCGACGAGCAGCGCCACGACGAGCGGGTGCTGCTGGGCGTCCGCCTCGTCGAGGGGCTGCCTCTCGACGTGCTGCACGACGACGGGCGCCGCGCGGTCGCGGGCCTCGTCGCCGACGGCCTCCTCGACGGGCGCAGCGCCGTCCGCGACGCGAGAGCAGTGCTCACGCTGCGCGGACGGCTGCTGGCCGACACCGTCGTACGCCGGCTGCTCGGCTACTGATCAGGCGAGCACCCTGAGCTGCCAGGGGTACTCGTACGACTCGCCCCGTGACGCACGGACCGCGCCCTTGATGTGGCACCAGGCGGCGACGCAGAAGATCACGATCAGCAGTGGGATGCCGATGACCGCGCCGATGACGGTGAAGATCAGGATCCAGCTGATCAGGTAGAGGACCCAGAACGACAGGTTGAAGTTGAACGCGCCCGCAGCGGCGTGGCGGGCGGCCGGGCTCTTGTCCTTGTAGACGAACCACACGATCAGCGGGCCGACCATGCTCAGCCAGCCGGCGCTGAGGACCGCCGCGACCGGGGCGGACAGGTGCGCCAGCATGGCTCCGGTGCGGTCGTCGTTCGACATGACGGGCTGCTGGCCGCCGTACGGCTGGGGTGTGGGACAGCTCATGAGTGCCTCCTGAGTTCGGACCTCTGTCCAGTGAACAGCGTCCGAGGTCGCAGCAGTCCCGAGTCCGGGGTCGATGCGAGCAGGTCCAGGGTGGCCTCAGAGCCGACCCTGACGGCGTGCCGTCGCCCAGGACGTCCGGGCGGTCTGCCTAGACTCCGCGGCAGGGGTTCTGTCCGCCGACGAGGAGATCCATGTCGCTCGCCGACCAGCACGTCCCGCGCCGCAGCGTGCTCCTGGGGGCCGGCGTAGTCGGCGTCACGGCGGTGACCGGCGGTGTGCTCTGGGCGACCTGGCCCGACGGGCCGAACGGGCCACCGCCTTCCACCTACCGGCCGATCACGGCCGACGAGCTGAGGGTCGAGCGTGACGACCGGGCCGGCCTGACCCGCTTTCGTGACGGCGACGGCCACCTGGTCGCCACCTGCACCGACCAGGCGCGCACGGTGACCGTGCGCGGCCCCCGCCGCACGCTCGCCGAGGCGGAGACGACCGCCGCCACCGTGCTGTCTGACTCGCGCGTCCACCTGCTGCCCGCCCCTTGGGCGGCCGACCACGCCGTCGCCGCGACCTGGCGGCCGTGGCTGGTGCAGACGCACAACCACCCACCGCTCGACGTGATCGACGTCTGCTTCCAGTACGTCGTGGGTGCGCCCGAACGCGTCGACTCACGCGGTGTGCGCTACGCCGGCGACGCGTCGTACGGACCCCTCGGCGAGGACAGCGAGTCGCGGCTGGAGGCGTCGGACTTCTACGACTACCTCGGGCGTGACTGGACGTTCGCCGACGGCGAGACCAAGAAGTACGAGCGCCGCCGGCTCGGTGCGGCCGACTGCTCGGGCTACCTGCGGCTCGTCCTCGGCTACCGGCTCGGCCTGCCGCTGCTGAGCGGCAACAAGGAAGGGCCGGGCCTGCCTCGACGCGCCTACGCGATGGCCGAGCACGGTCCGGGCCGACAGCTGTTCCGGCTCAAGGGCGAGCGCCCCGGTGACCACGAGCGTGACCTGCTGCTGCCGGGTGACCTGGTGTTCTTCGTCACGGACGGCGAGGACGGCATCGACCACGTGGGCCTCTTCCTGGGGCTCGACAGCGACGGCAGGCACCGGTTCATCTCCAGCCGCAAGAAGGTCGACGGGCCCACGATGGGTGATGTCGGCGGCCTGTCGGTCCTCGACGGCAAGGGTCTGTACGCCCGCGGCTGGCGGTCGGCCCGACGGCTCTAGCGCGTGGCGGGAGTCACTGCCGAATTATCGGTCTGCCCTTGACCATTCCGTTAACGTCGCAAGCGGGACCAGACCGGCGACGACACGTAGGGCGGGCTGTGGCACCTCGGCGCGTACGCGCGGACGACCAACGAGTCCCGCTGCGACGACGCAGGTCGGCCGGGGCGTGGCCTGGAGCTGCTGCGTGGGCCGGCGAGTGACGACGACGTGGTCGCCTGCCGTCGTGTCGTGCTCGACACGACGGCACCGGCTGATGCGCGAGCGGTGCAGGTGTTCGTGCGGCAGGAGCCACCCCGTGACGGCCAGACGGCCCGCCGCTTCGCGGTCGACAACATCAGGCTCGTGCAGTGGGCGCCTCAGGGAGCCGGTGGCCGGGGGTACGACGTCGTACGCGCCGGTGCGGACGCGACCGCGCGGTTCGTCCGCGACGTGCCCGCGGTGCCCGGAGAGCAGGACGGCCCGGTGCTGCGCCGCGTCGAGGCCGACGGCTGAGTCTCAGCCGACCGGCTCGGTCACGAAGTCGATGAGCTCCTCGACCCGGCCCAGGAGTGCGGGCTCGAGGTCGGCGTAGGTCCGGACGGTGCCGAGGATCTGCTTCCAGCCCCGTGCGACGTCCGCCTGCGAGGCGTGCGGCCAGCCCAGCTCGGCGAGGATGCCGTGCTTCCACGACTGACCGCGCGGGATCGTCGGCCACTGCTGCCAGCCGAGGCGCTCCGGCCGGACGGACTGCCACACGTCGATGTAGGGGTGGCCGAGGATCAGCACGTGATCGGGTGAGGCGGCCTTGCGGGCCTCCTCGACGATGCGGGTCTCCTTGGCGCCCGGCACGAGATGGTCGACCAGCACACCCATCCGTCGGTCGCGCGACGGCGCGAAGTCGCGGATCACGCCCGCGAGGTCGTCGACGCCGTCGAGCATCTCGACCACCACACCCTCTACTCGCAGGTCGGCACCCCAGACCTTCTCGACGAGCTCGGCGTCGTGCCGGCCCTCGACGAAGATCCGCGACCCCGATGCGACACGTGCGGGGGCGTCCTTGACGGCGACCGAGCCCGACGCCGTACGCGACGCTGCGGCTCGGGCGTCGGACAGCGCCTGCTTCGTGGACGCCGAGGTGGGTGCGGTGAGCTCGACCGGCTTGCCGTCGACCAGGAACCCCGGGCCCAGCGGAAACGCCTTGACCCTGCCGCGGCGATCCTCGAGGTGGACGACCTGCATGCCGCCGGCCTTCTCGACGCCGACGACTGCGCCACACCACCCGGTCTGGACCTCCTCGACGACCAGGTCGCGGACTGCTTCCATGGGCGTGGACCGGCCGCGCCGCGGGGCCTTCCAGTCGGTGCTGAGGACGTCGCTGCCGTATCGGTCGAAGCTCACCCGGTGAGGTTAGGTGGACCACGCGGCCGGCATGCGCCCGACACGCGCCGCGCGTACCAGCACGTAGACTTGGCACTCGGGCCACAGGAGTGCCAAGCACGAGACCAGGAGGTGAGCATGTCCGAGGAACGCCGGTTGCAGATCCTGCGAGCGATCGTCCAGGACTACGTCTCCACCTCCGAGCCGGTCGGCTCGAAGGCGCTGCTCGAGCGTCACCAGCTGGGTGTGAGCGCGGCGACGGTCCGCAACGACATGGCGGTCCTGGAGGACGAAGGCCTGATCTCCGCACCGCACACGTCGGCCGGACGCGTGCCGACCGATGCCGGCTACCGGCTCTTCGTCGACCGCCTCAGCCAGGTCAAGCCGCTCAGCCGCGGCGAGAAGGCCGCGATCCGTGAGTTCCTGGAGCACTCGGTCGACCTCGACGACGTCGTCGACCGCACCGCCAAGCTGCTCGCCTCCATCACCCAGCAGGTCGCGGTGATGCAGTACCCCTCGCTGTCGCGGTCGTCGGTGCGTCACATCGAGCTCGTGCCGCTCACCAGCCACCGGCTGATGGTCGTCCTGATCGTCTCGAGCGGTCGGGTCGAGCAGCGCGTCCTCGAGGTCTCCGAGGACCTGCTGACCTCGGAGGGTGAGACCCTCGTCGCCGACCTGCGTACGCGCCTCAACGCCGAGTCGTCGGGCCGCCTGCTCTCCGAGGCCGCACACGGCCTGGACGGCCTCGCCGAGGAGTTCGCCGAGGACGACCGCGCCACGGTGCGCGCCGTCGTCCAGGTGCTCACCGACGCGATGGCCGAGCAGCGCGAAGAACGCCTCGTGCTCGCCGGCACCGCCAACCTCGCGCGCACCGGCGGTGATGTCGTCCATCTCGCCCCGGTGCTCGACGCACTGGAACAACACGTCGTCCTGCTGCGTTTGCTCTCCACAGTGAACGTTGACGCGGCGGACGCCGTCGCGGTGCGCATCGGCGCGGAGAACCCCTACGAAGGCCTGCACAGCACGTCCATGGTGACCACGAGCTACGGCACCGGTGCGGTGGCCGGGCTCGGGGTGCTCGGCCCGACGCGCATGGACTACCCCTCGACCATGGCGGCCGTCCGCGCCGTCGCACGTTACGTCTCGGAGATCCTCGATCAGTGAACGACTACTACGCCACCCTCGGTGTCGCCCGCGATGCGAGCCAGGAGGAGATCAAGCGCGCCTACCGCAAGCTGGCGCGCAAGCTCCACCCTGACGTCAACCCCGGCGACGAGGCCGCCGAGGAGTTCAAGAAGATCTCGCAGGCGTACGACGTCCTCGGCGACGCCGAGAAGCGTCAGGCCTTCGACGTGGGCGCCGACCCCTACGGCCAGGCCGGTGCGGCGGGCTACGGGCAGGGCTTCTCGTTCAGCGACATCATGGACGCCTTCTTCGGCGGTCAGGCCGGTGGCGCGGCCCGCGGCCCGCGCTCGCGTCAGCAGCGCGGCCAGGACGCCCTCCTGCCTCTCGAGATCGACCTGAGCACCGCGGTCTTCGGCGGCAACGCCGACCTGGTCTTCGACACCGCGGTGCTGTGCCCGACCTGCTCCGGCAACGGCGCGCGTCCCGGCACCGGCACCCGCACCTGCGACGTCTGCCAGGGCAGCGGTCAGGTGCAGCAGATCCAGAAGTCCTTCCTCGGCCAGGTCATGACGACGCGCCCGTGCTCCAACTGCCGCGGGTTCGGCGAGGTCATCACCGACCCGTGCTTCGAGTGCTCGGGCGAGGGCCGCGTGCGCGACCGTCGCACGATGACGATCAAGGTGCCGGCCGGTGTCGACAGCGGCACCCGCATCCAGCTCACCGGTGAGGGCGAGGTCGGCCCGGCCGGTGGTCCGGCGGGCGACCTCTACGTCGAGGTGCGCGTCAAGAAGCACCCGATGTTCCAGCGTCAGGGCGATGACCTGCACTGCTCGGTCGAGCTGCCGATGACGGCAGCCGCGCTCGGCACGACGCTCCAGCTCGACACCCTCGACGGGCCGCGCGACGTCGACATCAAGCCCGGCACCCAGGCGGGCGACGTCATCACGCTCAAGGGACTCGGCGTCACCCACCTGCGCTCGACCGTGCGCGGCGACCTGATGGTGCACGCCAACGTGCGCACACCCACCAAGCTCGACGCCCAGCAGCAGGACCTCCTGCGCCAGCTGGCCAAGGAGCGCGGCGAGGAACGGGCCGAGGCGAAGTTCCAGCCGGTCAACCACGGGCTGCTCGGTCGGCTGCGTGACGCGTTCGCGGGCAAGTAGCCCCTCAGGTCTGCGATGACGGCGCCCCTGTTCTACGTCGACGCCGGCGCGCTCGACCAGCGCGCTGCGGGTGCTCAGGTGGTCCTCGACGGCCCCGAGGGCCGGCACGCCGCGACCGTACGCCGCATCGGCGTCGGCGAGCAGGTGCTGCTGGCCGACGGGTCGGGGGCGTTGGCCGAGGCGGTCGTCACGGCCACCGCCAAGGACGAGCTGACGCTCACGCTCGAGACGGTCCACGCCGTGGAGCCACTGCAGCCACGCCTGGTCCTCGTGCAGGCACTCGCCAAGGGCGACCGCGACGACCAGGCGATCGAGGCGGCCACCGAGCTCGGCGTCGACGAGGTCGTGCCCTGGCAGGCCGGGCGCAGCATCGTGCAGTGGAAGGGTGAGCGTGGCGCCAAGGCGCACCGCAAGTGGGAGAGCGTGGTGCGCGCGGCGGCCAAGCAGTCACGGCGGCCGGTGGTGCCGGTCGTCGCTCCGCTGGTCTCGCGTGACGCCCTCGTGTCCCGTGCCGGTGCCAGCGCGCTCACGCTCGTGCTGCACGAGGAGGCAGTCGACCCGATCGGCTCGCTCGACCTGCCCACCGACGGTGAGGTCCTGGTCGTCGTCGGCCCGGAGGGCGGCATCACACCGGACGAGCTCGAGGCACTGACAGCCGCCGGGGGAGTGGCCGTACGCCTGGGCCCGACCGTGCTGCGTTCGTCGAGTGCCGGCCCAGCAGCACTCGCGGTGCTGGCATCACGGCTGCGCTGGTGACCCGTCGAGCAGTCGACCGAGTGCCGCCTCGCCCGCCTCGGTGACCGACAGCTCGCGCGGGCGCGGTCCACTGGTCACCCAGCCTTGATCGCGCAGGCTGTGCAGGAGCGCCGCGCCGAGCGCACCTGCCAGGTGATAGCGCTGCTCGGTCACGTCGGTGCAGAACCTCAGCATCGGTCGTGATCTCTCGCGATCATGCTGCAGCGCAACAAGATTCACGCCCCAACGCGCGAGCTCCTCGGCGGCGTGGGGCCCGACCTCGAACGGCGCGACGACGGACGGTGCCGAGAGGTCGTCGCTGTGCGACCGGCGTACGCCGTCGCCGCCGTCGGTGCGTACGAGGACCTGGCGATCGATGAGATGGGTCGTGACGCGTACGCCGAGGCGGCCGGCGAGGTGGTCGTAGCAGGTGCGACCGTCGCGCAGCCGTTTGGCCCGGCTGCCCTCACGCAGCGACGCGACCGGCGGCACGGGTGCGAGATGGGCGAGCGCCTCCAGCACGGTGGCGACCTCGGGGCCTGCGAGCGCGTAGAAACGGTGCCTCCCGCTGCGCTCGACCGTCACCAGCCCGGCGTCGAGCAGCCGGGCCATGTGCGAGCTCACGGTCTGCTGGGTGACGCCCGCCTCCGCGGCGAGGCGGCTGGCGGGGAGCGCGCGGCCGTCGAGGAGGGTCGTCAGGATCCGGGCGCGCGAACGGTCGGCGAACAGCGCTGCGACGGCAGCGAGGTCGGGTTCTCCTCCTGGCTGGGGGCTGCGGGTCGGCTGGCTCATGGGTCCAGCATGCGCCGGGCACGCCTCGACCGTCGTCGAAGTGAGCGGACGGGGAGCACGCACCGATGCGACGCCGACCGACACCTGTCGCTGGGCGCACCGGAGGGAACGGGCGAGGCAACTCGTTCGACCGTGGCAGCGAAAACCGTAGACTGAGCGGCGAGATGACAGACGACAACCGCACCCCTTCCGCCCAGCACGACGACGCCGCCGCCGTCGTCCCCACCGCGGAGGCGCCCCGCACGGTCGTCATCCCGCCAGACATCCAGATGGTCACGTTGCTCGGCCCGCGCGATGAGCTGCTGCGCACGATGGAGCGCGCGTTCCCGCGGCTGCAGATCCACGTCCGCGGCAACGAGTTCCACCTCGAGGGCCCCGACGCCGACATCGCCGTCGTCGAGGACCTGCTCACCGAGCTCCTCACGATCATCGACGCCGGTCAGCCGCTCAACCGCGACGCCGTCGAGCGCTCCATCGGCATGCTGCAGAACAAGACCCGTGAGCGGCCCGCCGACGTGCTGACCATGAACATCGTCAGCAGCCGGGGCCGCACGATCCGGCCCAAGACGCTCGGCCAGAAGCAGTACGTCGACGCCATCGACAAGAACACCATCGTGTTCGGGATCGGCCCGGCCGGCACCGGCAAGACCTACCTGGCCATGGCCAAGGCGGTCGCCGCACTGCAGGCCAAGGAGGTCAACCGCATCATCCTGACCAGGCCGGCGGTCGAGGCGGGCGAGCGGCTGGGCTTCCTGCCGGGCACCCTCAACGACAAGATCGACCCCTATCTGCGGCCGCTCTACGACGCGCTGCACGACATGGTCGACCCCGACTCGATCCCGCGGCTGATGGCCTCGGGCACCGTCGAGGTGGCGCCGCTGGCGTACATGCGCGGGCGGACCCTCAACGACGCGTTCATCATCCTCGACGAGGCCCAGAACACCTCCGCCGAGCAGATGAAGATGTTCCTCACCCGTCTCGGCTTCGGCTCCAAGATGGTCGTGACGGGCGACGTCACCCAGGTCGACCTGCCCGGCGGCACCCAGTCGGGACTGCGCGTGGTGCAGGACATCCTCGGCGACGTCGACGACGTCCACTTCGCTCAGCTCAACGCCCAGGACGTCGTACGCCACCGGCTGGTCAGCCACATCGTCGAGGCCTACGGCAAGTGGGACGCCCGCAGCGGCCAGGCTCACCGCGGACCGCAGAGCTCGCGCCCCCGGCGTACCGGCGGTGACTCCGCATGAGCATCGACGTCCTCAACGAGACCGACGTCGAGGTCGACCTCGACGAGCTGCACGCCTGCGCGCGCTACACCCTCGACCGGATGCGGGTGCACCCCCAGGCGGACCTGTGCGTGCGCGTCATCGACGAGGCAGCGATGGAGGTGCTCCACGTGCAGTGGATGGACCTGCCCGGACCGACCGACGTCATGAGCTTCCCGATGGACGAGCTGCGGCCCGGACGCGACGACGTCGAGCCCGAGGAGGGCGTGCTCGGCGACATCGTGCTGTGCCCGACGGTCGCGGCCCGACAGGCAGCCGAGGCCGGGCACACCGCCCAGGAAGAGCTGCTGCTGCTCACCGTGCACGGCATCCTGCACCTGCTCGGGTTCGACCACGCCGAGCCCGACGAGCGCCGTGAGATGTTCGACCTGCAGCGCACGCTGCTGCTGACGTTCCTCGCCGGGCAGGGGCGCGCGCAAGCACGCATCGCCCCGCCCAGCGGCGCCGAGTGACGCGATGACCGGTCTGTGGATCGCCGCGCTCCTGAGCGTGGTCGTGGGGTTCGTGCTCGCGCTCATCGAGTCGGCGCTGTCCCGGCTCGGCCCGCACAGCGCGGACGACCTCGTCGACGAGGGGCGGCGCGGCGCGAGCACCCTGCAGGTCCTGCTGCACGACCGCGGCGCCGTCCTCATGGTGCTGACCTTCCTGCGCGTGCTCTCCGAGGCCACCGCAGCCGTCCTCGCGACCCTCGCCGTCGACCGTGTCGTCGACGGGTTCTGGGCGACGCTGCTGATCGCCATCGCGGTCATGGCGGTCATCTCGTTCGTGCTCGTCGGCGTCTCGCCGCGCACGCTCGGCCGCCAGCACGCCTCGACCGTCGCGCTCGCGAGCGCTCCGCTGGTGCGATGGCTGCGGACGGTGCTCGCTCCCGTCGTACGGCTCGTCGTCCTCCTCGGCAACGCCGTCACGCCCGGACGCGGCTACCGCGACGGGCCGTTCGAGTCCGAGGCCGAGCTGCGTGAGTTCGTCGACATGGCCCAGGAGTCGGAGCTCATCGAGGCCGACGAGCGCAAGATGATCCACTCGGTGTTCGAGCTGGGTGACACGGTGGCGCGCGAGGTCATGGTGCCGCGCACGGACATGATCACGATCGACCGGTCCAAGACGTTGCGCCAGGCGATGGTGCTGTTCAGCCGGTCCGGGTTCTCCCGGCTGCCGGTGGTCGACGGCAGCCCCGACGAGGTCGACGGGCTGCTGTTCTTCAAGGACGTGTCACGCCGGGTCTTCACCGACCCCGACTCCGACGGGCTGCCGGTGCACGAGGCGATGCGCCCGATCGCCTACGTCCCCGACAGCAAGCCGGCCGACGACCTCCTGCGCCAGATGCAGGTCGAGCGACGGCACTTCGCGATCGTCATCGACGAGTACGGCGGCACCGCCGGACTGGTCACGATGGAGGACATCGTCGAGGAGATCGTCGGTGAGATCGACGACGAGTACGACCGCGCCACGCCCGGCGTCGAGGAGATGGACGACGGCCGCACCCGGGTGCCGGCACGCATGCACGTCGACGCGCTCGCCGAGCTGTTCGACGTCACCCTCGAGGACGACGACGTCGACACCGTCGGCGGTCTGCTCACCAAGCTCGTCGGCCGCGTCCCGATCCCGGGCGCGACCGGGAGCATCGCGGGCCTGCGCCTCACGGCGGAGCGCATGGCGGGTCGGCGACACCAGCTCGCGACGGTGGTCGTCGAGCGCGTGCCGGCGCAGGACGTGGACAATGAGCCCACCCCGGTGGGGGACCAGCCGGACGTGGGCGAGGAGAAGGTGCTGTGAGCAAGGACGAGCAGGAGTCGTACCCCGAGGTCGACGCTGACTTCAAGGCAGGGTTCGCCTGCCTGGTCGGCCGCCCCAACGCGGGCAAGTCGACCCTGACCAACGCGTTGGTGGGGCAGAAGGTCGCCATCACCTCGAGCAAGCCCCAGACCACCCGGCACACGATCCGCGGCATCACCAGCACCGAGCACGGCCAGCTGATCCTGGTCGACACCCCTGGTCTGCACAAGCCGCGCACCCTCCTCGGTGAGCGGCTCAACGACCTGGTCCGCGAGACGTTGCTCGAGGTCGACGTCATCGGCTTCTGCCTGCCTGCCGACCAGCGCATCGGTCCCGGTGACCAGTTCATCGCCGCCGAGCTGGCCGAGCTGCGCCGCGGACGCCGTCGCCCGGTCGTCGCGATCGCGACCAAGTCCGACGCGGTCGACCGGGACCGCCTCGCCGAGCACCTCGTCGCCATCGACGGGCTCGGCGAGTGGGACGACATCGTGCCGTGCTCGGCGACGCGTGGTGACCAGGTCGACACGGTCGCCGAGGTGCTCATGAGTCACCTGCCGACGTCGCCGCCGCTCTACCCCGAGGGCCAGCTCACCGACGAGCCCGAGGCGGTGATGATCGCTGAGCTCGTCCGCGAGGCCGCCCTCGAGGGGGTGCGCGACGAGCTGCCGCACAGCATCGCGGTCGTCGTCGAGGAGATGGTGCCCCGCGAGGACCGCCCGGCGGACAACCCGCTGCTCGACGTGCGGGTCAACGTGTTCGTCGAGCGCTCCAGCCAGAAGGCCATCATCATCGGCCGGGGCGGTTCGCGACTGCGCGAGGTCGGCACGACGGCCCGCAAGGGCATCGAGGCGCTGCTCGGGCAGCGGGTCTACCTCGACCTGCACGTCAAGATCGCCAAGGACTGGCAGCGCGACCCCAACCAGCTGAGCCGGCTGGGGTTCTAGATGAAGGACTACGAGGCCTGGTCGGAGTTCAGCGACATCCTGCGGCTGCCGCTGCAGGACAACGACTTCGTCCACGAGATCCCTTGGGACGCAGCAGCTTTCGACCCCGCGTTGCCGCTGATCGACATCGGTCCCGGCAGCGGCGTCACCACCGTGGCGCTCGCGGACCGCTACCCGGACGCAGAGGTGATCGCGGTCGAGCCTGACGGGATCATGCGGTCACTGCTGATGACGCGGCTGGCCGAGCGGGCGTCAGCGCGCGAGCGTACGACGGTGCTGCCGGAGTCGATCACCGACTGCTGGCTACCCGCGCAGTGCGGTGGGGCACTGCTGTTCAACGTCATCTACTTCCTCGGCGAGCGTGAGCGCGAGCTGTTCTGGTCACGGATGGCGCAGGTCCTGCCCGAAGGCGCGTCCGTGCTGATGAGCCGCTCGTACGGCGCAGGTGGCGGACAGGTCGAGCGCAAGCTGTCCAGCACGGCCACGGTCGGGCGGCACGAGTACCAGCGGTGGTTCGAGGCCGAGCAGCTCGGTGACGGGCGGGTGCGCACGAGCAACACCTACGTCGTGCTCCGCGAGGGCGAGGTCGTACGCGAAGAACGCACCCAGAACGTCATCGCCGGCCTGACCGAGGACCACGTGGTCGATGAGATCCCGGTCGGTCAGTTCGGCATCGAGGAGATCGACGAGCGCTTCCTGGCGATCCGGCGCCAGCCCGACATCCGCCGCTGAGACGACGTCCGTCAGCCGGTGACGATGCCGGCGACCAGATTGATGGTGGCCGCGAGCACCACGGTGCCGAAGACGTACGACAGCAGGCTGTGTCGCAGCACGACCGAGCGGATCCGGGTGGTCGAGACGTCGGTGTCGGAGACCTGGTAGGTCATGCCGAGGTTGTAGCTGAAGTACATGAAGTCGCGGTACGACGGCGGCTCGTCGTTGTTGAAGTCGATGCCACCGGGTGGGTCGGCGTAGAACAGATGCGCGTAGCGCGCGGTGTACATCAGGTGCAGCATGGCCCAGACCATGAAGACGCCGAGCAGCCTGAGCGCTGCCGCGGCGTCACGTGATGCGGAGTCGCCGAGGACGAGCAGGACCACGATGCCCACCAGGCTGCTCAGCGCAGCGCCGACGACCACGAGCTCCTCGAGCACGGGCCGGAAGTCCTCGCGTCGTGCGTTGGCCCGCGTCCGGGCGGCGCTCATCGGCCACAGGTAGCGGATGCCGGTCGTCACGAAAACCGTTGCCATCACGGCGATCCCGGCGAGGACGCCGAGCGGGGCACGCGTCGTCAGGGCGACCGCGACCCCGGCCACCAGGCCCACCCCGTCGGCGCCGCCCAACCTCAGCGGCGCCGACGGCGGTGATGCGGTCATGGTCCGGTGATGGCGACGCCGGCCTCGGGCGTGTTGACCAGGAAGGTGAACGACTCCTGCAGGTAGAGCTCGATCATGTCGGCGTCGTGCGACTGGTAGCCGATCGAGAGGTCCTGCCCGAGGTGCAACTCGTAGTCGCCACCACGCTGGGACACGAGCAGGGCGCCGTCGAGTGCGGGTGCCCAGATGATGTCGCCGTCGACGATGCGCGCCAGGTGGTCACGGATCGGGTAGCCGTGGTCGGTGGTCTCGGCGACGGCGGTGTAGAGCTCGGCGGACAGCAGGAGGCTGTAGGCGCCGCCGACACCGGCCAGGCGCAGTGTCGTGATCGCCTGCGCGACCGCTGCGGGGTAGTCGACGACCGAGCCGGGCAGGGCCACCGCGGCGTTGGAGCTGGCGGGCGCGATGCCCTCGATGCCCGTGGTCGACTCACCGTGCAGGACGACGCGGTCCTCGGCGGAGGCCATCTGGATCGCGGCGTCCGTCACCGGACCCCAGTCGGAGTCGCGCGAACCGCGCTCGACGTCGTCGACGGCCTGACGCGAGACGGTGAACGGCACGCGCAGCTCGATCACCGGACGCACCTCGCGCCGGCGGGCGAGCACGCCCTCGACCGGTGCGTCGAACGAGCTGACGTGTCCGGTGCCGAGTGCGCTGAAGTCCTGACCGGCAGGGTCGGGCATGTCGACGACGCGGCGGCCGGCGATGCGGCCGGTGAAGGACCGCCGTGCCTCGTCCTCGATCTCGTCCCAGGCCGCGGCAGAGATCGGGGCGAGCTCTCGGTGCAGGTTGTTCATGACAGGGCCTCCTGGGTGGCGCGGGGGTGCAGGCTTCCGATGCCGAGCGAGCCGTCGTCCGGTGCTGCTGCCGGCGACTCAGCGGATGCTGTGACCGCGGCGACGGGAGCGCTCGGCGGGTCTTCGAGGAACGCGACGGTGGGCACGAAGAACAGGCTGCCGGTGATCGCGGTCGAGAAGTCGAGGATGCGGTCGTAGGTGCCCGGTGGCCGGCCGATGAACATGTTGCGCAGCATCAGCTCGATCACCGCCGGATCGGCCGCGTAGCCGATGAAGTACGTACCGAACTCGGCGTCGCCGACGGACCCGAACGGCATGTTGTGCCGCACGATGTCGAGGTCGTTGCCGTCGTCGTCCTCGACGGTGTTGAGAGCGACGTGAGAGTTGACGGGCTTGACGTCGTCGGCGAGCTCGATGTCGTCGAGCTTGGTGCGACCGATGACACGCTCCTGCTCCTCGACCGAGATGGCGTCCCAGGCAGCCAGGTCGTGCAGGTACTTCTGGACCAGGACGTAGCTGCCGCCGGCGTACGCCGGGTCCTCGTCGCCGATCGTCACCGCGTCGACGGCGTCGTCACCCTCGGGGTTCTCGGTGCCGTCGACGAAACCGAGCAGGTCGCGGCGCTCGAAGTAGGCGAACCCGTGGACCTCGTCAACGACGTCGGCGTGCCCGGACAGGCGGCTCATGATCTGGCGGGCGAGCTCGAAGCACAGGTCGGCGCGACCCGCGCGCAGGTGGATCAGCAGGTCGCCGGGCGTCGACACGGCGCGATGCCTGTGGCCGGCGATCTCCTCGAACGGATGCAGACCTGCGGGCCGTGGCAGGTCGTACGTGCGGTCCCACAGCTCGGCGCCGATGCCGACGACCGTGCTGAGACCGTCGACCGGAGAACGGAATCCGACGGCGCGCGTGAGTCCGGGGATGTCGGCCAGCACCTCCCGAACGGCGGCCTCGGAGCCCTCGCGAACGGTGAGCACCAGGAACACCGCGGCCTGGGCCTGTGGTCTGAGCACCTGCTGGGTGACCAATGCACTGCCTCCTCGGTTGGACGGGCCTAGCCTCGCACGCGGGCGCGCTCGGGTGCGGGCCCGGGGGACACGCCGACAGCGCGCCACGCCGCCGTCACGGCGTCGAGCTCGGCGCTGGCCTCACCGAACCGGCTGCGGGCAGCCGTCAGGGTCGCGCCCGCGAAGGTGGCGAAGTCGGCGTCCTTGGGCAGGCCCCCACGGGTCAGGACGTCGAACCACACCTGGCCCGCCGCCTCCCAGGCGCGACCGCCGATCGCGGTCGCGGCGAGGTAGAACGCGTGGTTGGGGATGCCGGAGTTGATGTGCACCCCGCCGTTGTCGTGCTGCTCGTCGTGGGGCATCTCCTGGTAGTCGGCCATCGTCGCCGGCTGCGGGTCCTTGCCGAGGTGCGCGTCGTCGTACGCCGTGCCCGGGGCCTTCATCGAGCGCAGCGCGCTGCCGGAGACCTTGTCGGTGAACAGGGCGTCCCCGATCAGCCAGTCGGCCTCCTGCGCGGTCTGGTCGAGCACGCGCTGCTTGACCAACGACCCGAAGACGTCGGACACCGACTCGTTGAGCGCACCGGACTGGCCGACGTAGGTGAGCCCTGCGGTGAACTGCGTGAAGCCGTGCGTGAGCTCGTGCCCGATCACGTCGACGCTGTCGGTGAAGGAGTTGAAGTAGACCCCGTCGCCGTCGCCGAACACCATCTGCTCGCCGTCCCAGAACGCGTTGTCGAACTCGCGGTCGTAGTGCACGGACGCGACGAGCGGCAGGCCGGCGCCGTCGAGGGAGTCGCGCCCGAAGACGTCGGCGTAGAGCGCGAAGGTGTGACCGAGCCCGTCGTACGCCTCGTTGGCCGACTCGTCGACGACGGCGCTCTGCCCCTCGCCGCGGACGAGCCTGCCGGGCAGCGCGGTGCCGTGCCCGGCGTCGTGGACCGACCGCTTCGGTGCTGCCGCTGCGCCGGTTGCGGTCGTGGCAGGAGTACGACGGCGCGCGCGCTCGCGCAGCGCGTCCGGCAGCAAGCCGGTGCCGCCGAGACCGCCGGCCTCGCGCCCGGACCGGGCTGAGCGCACCTCACGACGGACGTGGATGTCGGACCCCAGCGCCAGCGCTCGCTCGGCGGCCCGGGCGGCACGCGGGTCGCCCACGGCGGCGATGCGGGCCAGGATGTGGGGCGGGACGATCAGGCAGCGGCTCATGGCCACACTCTGCCCGTCGCCACCGACGGCCCACGGCTGCCGCACGCGAGATTCTTTTGCGCCGACGCTCGGACGGCAGGGTTTGCTGCGGGATCTGTACGTGGCCGGCCAGCCGGCGTACACATGATGAGGGGCGCAGCGCTCACGTGCCCCACTGCCGACCTGGTGCCGCATCCCCAGGTCCACGGGGCCGGACTCATGCCGGCCGACTTCGTCTCCGCTGCGACACCAAGGATCTGTCATGCGTCGACTCGTGCTCGCATCCGCGTGCGCGCTCGGCATCGCCGTGACCGGAGCAGCTCCGGCCATGGCGGGGAGCCCGCACTTCATCAAGTCCGCCACCAGCGCGTCCGCGTCCGGTGACACGTTGACCGTCTCCGGCAAGGAGGCCGGTCTCGGCGATGAGGACCAGGTGCACATCGTCCTCAACGCCACCGCCCTGTGCATCAACAACGGGGGACATCACCCCAAGGCCGTCAACAAGGCCGACGTGACCGGTGCCGGGGACTTCCCGGTGCAGAACGCCAAGGCCGACTTCACGCTGTCGGCGACCGCCTCGTTCCAGCCCGACTGCAGTTCACCGATGACGGTGGCCTTCACCGGAATCACCGTGACCGACACGACCAACGGCATCAGCCTGAGCGTTCCCGGCACCTTGCCCTGATCGCACCCGACGGACCCGTGCCCGGCCCCCTGCGGGACGAGCACGGGTCTTGCGATGCGGACCAGATGATCGAGGTGTGGACGGCCGGGGAGTTGCGCTTTAGTCTGGCCGGGTGCTGACGGCGTACGGGCTTCTCCTCCTTCGCTGCCGCGGCGAGGTCTGACGCATCGGCCTCCCTCGCCGCGGAGTTGCTGCCTGCCGGCCGACCTGAGCAGCTGACGCTCATCCCGCGTCGCGCTCGTCACCCGCACACGACCCAGAGGCGAGAAGCATGATTCACCCCCAGCAGCCCACGTCCATGCCGATCGGCAAGTACGTCCCGTTCCACGAGCAGATCCAGGTCGACCTGCCCGACCGCACCTGGCCGGACCAGATCATCACCAAGGCCCCGCGCTGGTGCGCGGTCGACCTGCGCGACGGCAACCAGGCCCTCATCGACCCGATGAACTCCGAGCGCAAGCTGCGCATGTTCAAGCTCCTGTGCCGGATGGGCTACAAGGAGATCGAGGTCGGTTTTCCCTCGGCCAGCCAGACCGACTTCGACTTCGTGCGCGAGCTCATCGAGGGCGGGCACATCCCGGACGACGTCACGATCCAGGTGCTCACCCAGTGCCGTGACGCCCTGATCGAGCGCACCTACGACGCGATCCGAGGCTCCAAGCAGGCGATCGTGCACTTCTACAACTCCACGTCGGTGCTGCAGCGCCGGGTGGTGTTCGGGATGGACCAGGACGGCATCGTCGACATCGCGCTGCAGGCCGCGCGGCTGTGCAAGAAGCTCGAGGAGACCATCCCCGAGACCGACGTCTACTACGAGTACTCGCCGGAGTCGTACACCGGCACCGAGCTGGAGTTCGCGGTCCGCATCTGCAACGAGGTCATCGACGTCATCGACCCGACGCCGGACCACCCGATGATCGTCAACCTCCCGGCCACGGTCGAGATGGCCACCCCCAACGTCTACGCCGACTCGATCGAGTGGATGTCCAAGAATCTCCAGCGCCGCGAGTCGGTGGTGCTGTCCCTGCACCCCCACAACGACCGCGGCACCGGCGTGGCGGCGGCCGAGCTCGGCTACCAGGCCGGCGCCGACCGCATCGAGGGCTGCCTGTTCGGCAACGGTGAGCGCACCGGCAACGTCTGCCTGGTCACGCTGGGCGTCAACCTGTTCGGCCAGGGCATCGACCCGCAGATCGACTTCAGCGACATCGGCGAGGTGCGTCGCACGGTCGAGCACTGCAACCAGCTGCCCGTGCACGAGCGTCACCCGTACGGCGGTGACTTGGTCTTCACGGCCTTCTCCGGGTCCCACCAGGACGCGATCAAGAAGGGCTTCGACGACATGGCCCGTCAGTCGAAGGAGACCGGCAAGGACATCGACGAGCTCGTCTGGGGCGTCCCGTACCTGCCGATCGACCCGCACGACCTGGGCCGCTCGTACGAGGCGGTCGTCCGCGTCAACAGCCAGTCGGGCAAGGGCGGCGTCGCCTACCTGCTCAAGACCGAGCACCAGCTGGACCTGCCGCGCCGCCTGCAGGTCGAGTTCAGCGGTGTCGTGCAGCGGCGTACGGACACCCAGGGTGGCGAGGTCACGCCCGACCAGCTGTGGCAGGCGTTCGTCGACGAATATCTCCCCGGCACCGGTGACGGTGACACCGCGTGGGGTCGGTTCGCTCCGGTCACCCACTCGATCCAGAGCTCGGCCGACGGCCAGGACGTGATCATCGCGACCATGACCGACCGTGAGCAGGGCGGGGCCGAGGTCACGATCGAGGGCAAGGGCAACGGCCCCCTCGCGGCCTTCATCGACGCGCTGTCGACGCTCGACATCGACGTACGCGTCCTCGACTACGCCGAGCACGCGCTGTCCGGTGGTGAGGACGCCCGGGCCGCGGCCTACGTCGAGTGCGCCATCGGTGACCGGGTCCTGTGGGGCGTCGGTCGCCACAGCTCCATCGTCAAGGCCTCCCTCACCGCGATCCTGTCGGCCGTCAACCGCGCTCACCGTGACGACGACGCGGAGTCGCCGGCGACGTGAGCCGACCCGCGTCCCGGCGGGCCAGGCGTCGATGGACAGCCGGTCGGTGCCCGCGGTGCCGCCTCTAGGCTGGCCGTCATGATCGAGCTCGACGACAGCCCGCCGGGAGGTGGCCGCGACGCCTGGGAGCAGGCGGTCGCCGCTGTCCTCACGAAGATGAGGCGCGACGACACCCGCGCGGCGGCCCTCGACACGCGCACTCTCGACGGTGTCGAGGTGCCCGCCCTGGCGGCACCGCGAGATGACGACGGGGCCGCCGTCGGGGCCTTCCCCTATCGCCGTGGCGTCGCGACCGCGGACGAGGGGTGGGACGCGCGAGCGCTGGTGTCCGCGACCGCCCCCGACCCGGCGAGGGTGGCGCTCGACGAGCTCGAGAACGGCAGCACCTCGCTGTGGATCCGCGCTCAGGACGCAGCGTCGCTGGCCGTCGTCCTCGACGAGGTCCACCTCGACCTCGCACCCGTCGTCCTCGACGCCGTGGGCTGCCCGGCTGCTGACCTCGCGGCAGCGCTGGTCGAGCGGGCCCCGCAGTCCGGGCGTTCGCTGCACCCGCGCACCAACCTGGGTGCCGACGCCTTCGGTGCCGCGCTGCGTTCAGGTGCGCCCGCCGACCTCGACTCTCTCGCTCAGGTGGCGCGGGTGGCGGCGCAGGCCGGGGTGCGTGGCGTGACGGTCGATGCCACCGCCGCGTACGACGCGGGCAGCGGTGACGTCACGGAGATCGCCTTCGCGCTCGCGGCCGGTGTCGAGTCGTTGCGGGCACTCGACGAGGCCGGCATCGATGTGCGAGATGCGTTGGCGCTCATGGAGTTCCGGCTGTCGGTGTCGGACGACCAGTTCGTGTCGATCGCCAAGCTGCGGGCAGCTCGACAGCTCTGGGCGGCGGTCGCCCGCGAGTGCGGCGTCACCGACGACGCGGCGGTGATGCACCAGCACGCCGTGACGGCTCGTCCGATGCTGACGCGGTACGACCCGTGGACCAACCTGCTGCGTACGACGATCGCGGCGTTCGCTGCCGGTGTCGGCGGGGCCGAGTCGGTGACCGTGCTGCCGTTCGACCAGGCGCTCGGTGAGCCTGCGACGCTCGGCCGCCGGATGGCCCGCAACATCTCACGGCTGCTGGTCGAGGAGTCCCACCTCGGCGTCGTCGCCGACCCGGCTGGCGGCTCGTACGCCGTCGAGCAGCTCACCGACAACCTCGCCGAGGCCGCGTGGTCGGCGTTCCGAGAGGTCGAGCGAGCGGGTGGTCTGCGAAAGGCTTTGGAATCCGGGCTGATTCGCGATCGGATCGATCGTGAGCGTGACACTCGCGACGAGCAGGTCCGCACACGCCGAACGCCGCTGACGGGCGTCAGCGAGTTCCCGCTGGCCGACGAGTCGGTGCTCGACCGCGACCCTGCTCCGCTCGACCCGCAGGTGCACTCCTGGGCGCACGAGTTCGAGGCGTTGCGCGATGACCCGGCGCCGGTCCCGGTCGTGCTCGCCGCGATGGGCACGGTGGCCGAGCACACTGGGCGGGCCGGTTTCGCCACCAACGCTCTGACGGCCGGGGGAGTCCCCGTCCGCTCGACGGGCGCGACCGCGGAGCCCGGCGACGTCGTAGCCGCAGTGCACGAGTCACGTTCTCCCGTGGCGGTTCTCGCCGCATCGGACCAGCAGTACGACGAGCACGGTGCGGCTTACGTCGAGGCGCTTCGCGCCGCCGGTGTGCGGTGGGTCGTGCTCGCCGGACGACCCACCGACGAGCTGGGTGCACTCGTCGATGACCATGTCGCCGTCGGTGACGACATCGTGGCGAAGACGCGACGCATCCGAGCCGAGCTCGACCGCGCAGGAGGCGAGTCATGAGCATTCCCAAGTCTTTTGCTGATCTCGAGTGGACTCCGTCCACGGGCGCTGGGGCCGGCGGCGACACCACGGGTACGACCGAGGGTGGCTGGGAGTCTCCCGAAGGCATCACGGTGCGGCCGTCGTACGACGCCCGCGACCTCGACGGTCTCGACGCGCTCACCACCTACCCGGGGCAGCCCCCGTTCCTGCGTGGCCCGTACCCGGCGATGTACACCACGCAGCCGTGGACGGTCCGGCAGTACGCCGGCTTCTCCACCGCCGAGGAGTCCAACGCGTTCTACCGGCGCAACCTCGCGGCGGGTCAGAAGGGGCTGTCAGTCGCGTTCGACCTGGCGACCCACCGCGGCTACGACTCCGACCACCCGCGCGTGGCCGGCGACGTCGGCATGGCCGGTGTGGCGATCGACTCGATCCTCGACATGCGTCAGCTGTTCGACGGCATCCCGCTGGACCGCATGAGCGTCTCGATGACCATGAACGGCGCGGTGCTGCCGGTGCTCGCGCTCTACGTCGTGGCCGCCGAGGAGCAGGGGGTGAAGCCGGAGCAGCTCACGGGGACCATCCAGAACGACATCCTCAAGGAGTTCATGGTCCGCAACACCTACATCTACCCGCCGACGCCGTCGATGCGGATCATCTCCGACATCTTCGAGTTCACCGCTGCGCAGATGCCGCGCTTCAACTCGATCTCGATCTCCGGCTACCACATCCAGGAGGCCGGGGCGACGGCCGACCTCGAGCTGGCCTACACCCTCGCCGACGGCATGGAATACCTGCGGGCCGGCAAGGAGGCCGGGCTCGACATCGACGCGTTCGCACCCCGGTTGTCCTTCTTCTGGGCGATCGGCATGAACTTCTTCATGGAGGTCGCCAAGCTGCGCGCCGGACGAGCCCTGTGGGCCCGGGTGACCCGCGAGCTCGGTGCGACCAACCCCAAGTCGCGGTCGCTGCGGACGCACTCGCAGACCTCCGGCTGGTCGCTCACGGCGCAGGACCCGTTCAACAACGTCGCCCGCACGTGCATCGAGGCGATGGCGGCCACGCAGGGTCACACCCAGTCGCTGCACACCAACGCCCTCGACGAGGCCATCGCCCTGCCGACCGACTTCTCGGCCCGCATCGCCCGCAACACCCAGCTGGTGCTGCAGCACGAGAGCGACACGACGCAGATGATCGACCCGTGGGGTGGCTCCTACTACGTCGAGCGCCTGACGCACGAGCTCGCCGACCGCGCCTGGGCGCACATCCAGGAGGTCGAGCAGGCGGGGGGCATGGCCAAGGCGATCGAGGCCGGCATCCCCAAGATGCGCATCGAGGAGGCCGCCGCCCGCACGCAGGCGCGCATCGACTCCGGCGCGCAGGTCGTCGTCGGCGTCAACAAGTACCGCGTCGCCGAGGCCGACGAGATCGAGGTGCTCAAGGTCGACAACGCCTCGGTGCGCTCGCAGCAGATCGCCAAGCTCGAGCGGCTGCGACGTGAGCGCGACTCGGCGCAGGTGCAGTCCGCGCTCGACGCCCTGACGCGCGCCGCCGGCGAGTCCGCCCGCACACCAGGCGATCTCAGCGACAACCTGCTCGCCCGCGCCGTCGACGCGGCCCGCGCACATGCCACGGTCGGCGAGATCTCCGACGCCCTTGAGAAGGTCTACGGCCGCCACACGGCGACGATCCGTACGATCTCGGGTGTGTACCGCGACGAGGCCCGTGAGTCCGGCGGCGACGACACCATGCAGCAGGTGCTCGACGCCACGGACGCGTTCGCCGAGGCCGAGGGACGTCGGCCGCGCATCCTGGTCGCGAAGATGGGCCAGGACGGTCACGACCGCGGGCAGAAGGTGATCGTCACCGCGTTCGCCGACCTCGGCTTCGACGTCGACGTGGGCCCGCTGTTCGCGACGCCCGAGGAGGTCGCCCAGCAGGCGGTGGACAACGACGTGCACGTCGTCGGCGTCAACTCACTCGCGGCCGGTCACCTGACGCTCGTGCCCGCGCTGCGTGACGCGCTCGCCGCCGCCGGTCGTCCGGACATCATGGTCGTCGTGGGCGGCGTCATCCCACCCGCCGACGTGCCGGTGCTCAAGGAGATGGGCGCTGCCGCGGTGTTCCCGCCCGGCACGGTCATCGCCGAGTCGGCGCTGACACTGCTGCGCGACCTGTCCGCGGCCCACGGGCACGACGAGTGAGCCCGGCGCGGCCGATCGACGTCGAGGCGCTGGTCGACGGCGTACGCGCACGGGACCGGTCTCGGCTGTCACGCGCGATCACGCTGCTGGAGTCGACGCGCCCCGATCACCGCGCGGCTGCCCGTGACCTGCTCGCCGAGCTCGCCGCCGGGCCGACGGGCGGCACGGTCCGGCTCGGGATCTCGGGTACGCCGGGCGTGGGCAAGTCGACGTTCATCGAGGCGTTGGGCTCGCTGCTGGTCTCACGTGGTCTGCGCGTCGGTGTGCTCGCGGTCGACCCGTCCAGCACCCGCACGGGCGGGTCGGTGCTCGGCGACAAGACGCGCATGCCCGGGCTCGCCGCGCACGCCGATGCGTACGTCCGGCCGTCGCCGACGGCGGGCACGCTCGGGGGAGTGGCCCGCGCCACCGCTCAGACCATCCCGCTGCTGGAGGCCGCGGGCTACGACGTCGTGCTCGTCGAGACGGTCGGTGTGGGGCAGTCCGAGACCGCCGTCGCCGAGATGGTCGACACGTTCCTGCTGCTCGGTCTGGCCCGTTCGGGTGACCAGCTGCAGGGCATCAAGAAGGGCGTGCTCGAGATCGCCGACGTCATCGCGGTCAACAAGGCCGACGGTGAGTTCGTCGACCAGGCGACGGCGGCGGCCAAAGAGCTCGCCGGTGCGATCCGGCTGGTCTATCCGCGTGGAAGTCGTTGGGTACCACCGGTGCTCACGGTCTCGGGCCTGACCGGTGAGGGTATCGGCGGGGTCTGGGACAAGGTCATTGCGCAACGTGAGTCGTACGGCGAGGACGGCCTCGCAGCCAAGCGTGCTTGTCAGCAGTGGGAGCTCGCAGGTCTGCTGGTGCGCGACGAGCTCGCGCAGCGCTGGCGTACATCAGCCGGAGTACGCCGGGTCACGCCCGACCTGCGCTCGCAGGTGCTGTCCGGCGGCCTGTCCGCCGTCGCTGCCGCTGACCGGATGCTGGCGGCGTACGACGAGGACTGAGCCTCAGCTGATGCCGCGCTCGACGACCGCGTGCACAGCCGCGAGGGCGGCGGCGTTGCCGTCGGTCTCGACCTGCTCGGAAGTGGGGCGGCCCCACAGCCACAGGTCGAGATCGGTCGCCTTGGCGCTGATGGTGACGCCGGCCGGCCCGGTGGAGTCGGCCGCGCACTGGAAGCGGTAGTCGGTCACGGGCTCGCCGCCCCACGGCGGGGTGCCGGTGAACCGCCCGATCGCCACGACCCACTCCTGCCCGGTGTCGGTGGCCCGGAAGCGAGCGGTGTGCTCACCGACCGCGAACGTGCCCCACTCGGGGTGGCCGCCGTGCATGATGCGCAGCACCTCGTCGACGCCGTCAGCGGCGAGCTCGGTGTCGATCGGCGCGCGGTCGGTGCCCGCGGTCAGCTCGGCGTCGATGCGGTGGATGAGGGCCTCGTGGGCCTGGCGACGACGGATGTAGGCGACGTTGTGCAGAGCAGGGTCTGAGACCCACATCCAGCGAGGCTCGCTCGGGTCGGCGGCTGCCGCCGACTCGCACAGGTGCGGGCTCCAGCGGTCGAAGAAGCGCAGCAGGCCGGCGTGGTCGGTGGGCTTCTCGGGGTCGGGCAGGGCCTCGATCGCCTCAACCGTGCGCAGGTCCTCACTGAGGATCGAGCCCCAGAACCACTGCACCTCGCCGAGGTGCCACAGCAGGTCGTCGGTCTGCCAACCGGGGCAGCTCGGGACCTCCGCATCACGCGGCGCGAGACGGATCGCGTCGCTGAACCGGACGGACTCCCGAGCCAGGTGCTCCAGGTAGGGCAGCTCTTCAGTCATGGTCAGGCACCGTATCTGCCAGCCGAGCTCGGCACGAACCGGCGCGGCGACCGATCACCCACCGAGACCGCTCAGCGGACACCGCGAGGGCGCAGCTGGATGCTGATGCGCGGGCCGACGGGCTTGTTGGTCTTGGGGATCGCGTGCTCCCAGGTGCGTTGGCACGAACCGCCCATGACGACCAGGTCGCCGTGGCCGAGGACGAACCGCACGGACTCGCCGCCACCCTGCGGGCGCAGTGCGAGCGTGCGAGGTGAGCCGATCGAGATGATGGCCACCATCGTGTCGTGTGTGCTGCCCCGGCCCTCGCGGTCGCCGTGCCAGGCCACCGAGTCGCGCCCGTCGCGGTAGAGGCACATGCCGGCCGTGCGAAACGGCTCGCCGAGCTCGTTGGCGTAGTACGACGACAGCGCGTCGCGGGCCTGCTCGACGACAGGGTCGGGCCAGCGCTCGTGCTCGCCGTAGAACCGCAGCAGCCGGGGAGTGGCGACCTCGCGGTCGTACATCCACCGGCGCTCGCCGCGCCACTCGACACCGGCTGACCCCCCGAGGGTCAGCCGGGTGAACAGCTCGTCGGAGCCGGTGAGCCACCCGGGCCGCAGGTCGACCCAGGCGCCGCGGGTGAGCGGCGTACGGCGAACAGCACCAGCAAGCGGGCGCAGTCCCACGTCGTCGACCTGGTCGAGGAGTGAGCCCTGCAGGGCCGCCGGCTGGTGCATGCCGACGAGACTAGAACATGTGTTCGATCATGTCGAGGCCTCCAGCACGGCCCGCGCGGCGTGGTAGCCACCGAGCCCACTGACGCCGCCACCGCGCCGGCTGCCGGCGCCGCACAGCAGGACCCGGTCGTACGCCGTCGCCACGCCCCAGCGCTGCGCGGGAGTCGCGAGCGGCTCGTCGTCCTCGACGAACGGCCACGACAGCGGCCCGTGGAAGATGCTGCCGCCGGGCATCGCCAGGGTGCGCTCGAGGTCGAGCGTGGTCTTCGTCTCGACGCACGGCGAGCCGTCGGGACGACGCAGGACGACGTCGTCGACGGGTTCGGCGAGCACCGACGACAGCGAGTCGAGCACCGCGCGCTGCAGCTCGGCGCGCTGCTCGTCATGGCGGCCGGCGTCGATGAGGCGGTGCGGCGTCTGCAGCGAGAAGACCGTGAGCGTGTGCGCTCCGGACTCGCGCAGCGACGGCGACAGGATGGACGGGTCGGTGAGCGAGTGACAGTAGATCTCGGCCGGCATCGGCGACGGCACGTCTCCGGAAACCGCTGTGTTGTAAGCAGATTCGAGCTGCGAGTAGAGCTCGTTGATGTGGAAGGTACCGCCGAACGCCGCCGCCGGGTCGACACCGGACTCGCGCAGCCGAGGGAGTCGCGACAGGAGCAGGTTGACCTTGACCTGAGCGCCCTCCGCGGCCGGTGCAGTGGCCGGCGTACCCGTCAGGTCGGCGAGCACGCTCGGTGCGGCACCGCACAGCACGTATGCGCCGCGCACCTCGTGCGTGCCGTCACCGTCCTCGTACGACACGACCCCGTCCGCGTCGATCGAGGTGACCGCGGTGCCCGTACGCAGCTCGGCGCCGGCGGTGCGCGCCGCGCGCTCGAGGGCGCCGGACACCTCGCCCATGCCTCCTACGGGCACGTCCCACGCCCCGGTGCCGCCGCCGATCACGTGGTAGAGGAAGCAGATGTTCTGCTGGAGGTCCTCCTGGTGGGCGCGCGCGAACGTGCTGATCAGGCCGTCGGTGAGCGCGACCCCACGCACGAGGTCGTCGGTCAGGGACGACTCGATCACCTCACCCAGTGGCTGCTCGACGAGCTCGTGCCACAGCGCGTCGTCGCCGAGGCGGGCGCGCATCTGTGCACGTGTGAGCAGCGGCTCGGTCACGGTCGGCCAGATCGCCTCGGCGAGACGCCCGGTCCGCTCGGAGAACCGGGCGAACCCGGCCGCGTCCCGACCTGCGCCCACCGCCCGGAAGGACGCCTCGGTCGCGGCCAGGTCGCCGTTGTCGACGAGGAGGCCGACGTCGGAGCCGGGGCGCGGCGTGTACGACGCGTAGCGGCGGCGGCGCAGCGTCACGTCGAGCCCGAGGTCGTCCACGATCTGCTGGGGGAGCAGGCTCACCAGGTAGGAGTAGCGCGACAGACGCGCACCCATGCCCTCGAACGCCTCTGCCGAGACGGCTGCCCCACCGAGGTGGTCCTGCCGCTCCAGCAGCAGCACCGACCGCCCGGCCCGCGCCAGGTAGGCGGCCGCCGTCAGACCGTTGTGCCCGCCGCCCACGATGACGACGTCGTACGCGCGTGTGCCCGTTGCCATGGCGCCGAGAGTAGGCCGCGGCGCGTGTCAGGGGCGGCGGTGTCGGTGCGGTGGCGCAGAATGGTCGGGATGTCCCTCTACCGAGACGCCGCGATCGTGCTGCGCACCCACAAGCTGGGTGAGGCCGACCGCATCGTCACGCTCCTCGGCCGCAACAAGGGCAAGGTGCGTGCGGTCGCCAAGGGCGTGCGGCGCACGAAGTCGCGCTTCGGCGCACGCCTGGAGCCGGGCATGGTCGTCGATGTCCAGTGCTACGAGGGTCGCAACCTCGACACGGTCACGCAGGCCGAGTCGCTGGCACCGTACGGCGAGCACATCTCGCGCGACTACTCCGCCTGGACCGCCGCGACCGCGATGCTCGAGACGGCCGAGCGGCTCACCGAGGAGCGCGAGCCGATCCAGGCCCAGTTCACCCTGCTCGCCGGCGGGCTGAGCGCGCTCGCCGGCCAGCAGCACGACCCCGGCCTGGTGCTCGACTCCTACCTCGTGCGCGCGGTCGCGGTCGCCGGCTGGGCGCCGACGTTCGACGCGTGCGCCGGCTGCGGGTCGCCCGGGCCGCACCGCGGTTTCAACCTGGCCAGTGGCGGCGCGGTCTGCCCGCTGTGCCGGCCACCGGGCTCGGCGGCGCCACGGCCCGAGACGTTCGTGCTGCTCGCAGCACTGCTCGTCGGCGACTGGTCGGTCGCGGACGAGAGCGACGACCGGGCACGGCAGGAGGCCAGCGGTCTGGTCGCGGCCTACGTCCAGTGGCACCTGGAGCGCGGTGTGCGATCCTTGCGCCTCGTGGACCGCACCCAGCAGACCCCCGTCGCGCCCGGAGCCGGCCGGTGAGAGCACGTCGTACGCCGCCCGCACGCACGGAGGTCGTGTCGCCTCCGCCGCACCCGAGCGGCGCACAGCCGCCCGCGATCCCGGCCGACCTGGTGCCGCAGCACATCGCGATGGTCATGGACGGCAACGGCCGCTGGGCCAACCAGCGCGGACTGCCCCGCACCAAGGGTCACGAGGCCGGCGAGGCCCAGCTGATCGACGTGATCGCAGGGGCGATCGACCTCGGCGTACCCAACCTGTCGGCCTACATGTTCTCCACCGAGAACTGGAAGCGCTCACCCGATGAGGTCCGCTTCCTGATGGGCTTCAACCGCGACGTCATCCGCCGCCGGGTCGACCTGCTGCACTCCTGGAACGTCCGCTGCCGTTGGTCCGGCCAGCGGCCCCGGCTGTGGCGCTCGGTGCTGAGCGAGCTCCAGCGCGCCGAGGAGATGACCCGTGACAACACCGGTCTGACGCTGCAGATGTGCGTCAACTACGGCGGGCGCGCCGAGATCGCCCAGGCGACGCGACGCATCGCCGAGCAGGTGCAGGCCGGCAGGCTGCGGGCCGACAAGATCGACGAGCGCACCATCGCGCGCAACCTCACCTGGCCCGACATGCCCGACGTCGACCTGTTCGTCCGTTCGTCGGGGGAGCAGCGCACCAGCAACTTCCTGCTGTGGCAGTCGGCCTACGCGGAGATGGTCTTCCTCGACACGCTGTGGCCCGACTTCGACCGCCGTCACCTGTGGCAGGCCGTCGAGATCTACGCCGAGCGCGACCGGCGTTACGGCGGAGCCGTCGACCGGTCCGCACCCACCGGCTGACGCCCGCGCCAGCCGGAGCCCGTCAGCCCTGCTGGTGCGCCCGTACGTGCAGGGCGTGCACCTCGTCGTCCAGACCTGGCACCGGTCCCTCGACCGGGATGCCCGGTGCGATCTCGGCGATGGGCAGCGGTCGTACGGGCCCTGCCGGAGCGCCGAGCTCGCGACGCCAGGCGACCAGCTGTGCGGTCGAGCTCGCGAAGACGATGCGTCCGAGCCCCGCCCACGCGTGCGCAGCCGCGCACATCGGGCAGTGCTCGCCGGAGGTGTAGACCGTCGCCGCCGCTCGTGCGGGCGGCGACAGGTGGGCGGCCGCCCAGCGAGCGATCTCGAGCTCGGGGTGACGCGTGCCGTCACCGTCGCCCTCGCGGTTGTGGTCCTCCAGCAGCACGCTGCCGTCCTCGCCCACGAGGACGGACCCGAACGGCCCGTTGCCCTGCTCCAGGGCTTCGGCGGCGAGCTCGAGGCAACGGCGCAGGTGGCGCAGATCGGTGTCGTTCACGGGCGGTCCTCTCCTCGCGGGCAGGCACGGGCCACGCTAGCCATGCCGGCGGTGATCCGCCGTGATCTCGTACTCGACGTCGGGCGGTCCGTCCGTGGGGTCGTCCAGCGACCGGAACGTGCGGACGTAGCGTAGGCCGACGTCCTCGAGAAGGCGCCGCGAGCGGTCGTTGTCCGAGCGCGTCTGCGCGATCACCCGGGTCTGGCCGACGGTCTCCAACGCGTGGGCGAGCAGTGCTGTCACGGCCTCGCGGGCATAACCGTGACCCCACGCGGACCGGGCGAGCCGGTAGCCGAGGTCAGCGACACGGGGGTCGTCGGGCTGGTCCGGTCCGTGCGCGGGCGGGAGCATCAGCAGGCCGACGGGCTCACCCGTCGTCTCCGAGGGCTCAGGGTGGGTGAAGGCCATCCAGAACCCGAGCCCGTCGACCTGCCGCGCAAGAGCGATACGACGCTCGTGCGACCTGCGTACGGCGGCGCCGTCGACCGCGGGACCACCGACGTACTGCATCACCTCGGGGTCGGTGTCGAGCGCGAGCTCGAGGTCGACATGGCTCTCGTCGAGCGGTTGCATGATCAGGCGGGCGGTGCGAAGGACGGGCTGCGGCATCTGCCCGAGCATGGCATCGACGCGCGGGTGTCGCACCTGAGTTGCGTCGTTCGTGGTGATGGTGAGAGGCCGCCGTCGGGGCAGCCCTCGACGAGAGGATCAGCCATGTCTGCGACCTACACCTGGGACGTGTTCTCCAGCCTTGACGGCTTCGGCTCGGTCAGTGGCGGTGACTGGGGCGGCTACTGGGGCAAGCAGGGCCCGGAGCTGCTCGACCACCGGCTCGGTCTGTACGACCAGCCCCAGCGAATGGTGCTCGGTGCCAACACTTTTCGCGCCTTCGTGTCGATGCTGAGCGCGAGCAAGGAGGGCGACGACGTACGCGACCCGTGGGTCACGCGGATGACCCACCTGCCCATGACGGTCGTGTCCTCGACGTTGGACGAGCCCCTCGACTGGAAGGACGCGACCGTCGTGCGTGGTGACGCCGTCGACGTGGTGCGCCGCCTCAAGGGGGAGTCGGACGTGCCGTTGCGTTCGCACGGCAGCCTGTCACTGAACCGGGCGCTCATGAAGGCCGGCCTGGTGGATCGGGTGCAGGTCACGCTGTACCCGGTGGTCACCGGCGAGAACGGCGACGAGCCGATCTTCGGCGGCGCGGCCGACTTCGACCTGGAGCTGCTGGAGCAGCGGACCCTCGACGGCCGTACGCAGGAGCTCACCTACCGCCCGACCCTCCACTGACCCGTGAGACTCGCTGTCCGAACGGGTGCGGCCCCGCGGTTGGAACGGCCATAGTGACGCCATGCCGAGCTCTCTGATCGAAGTCCGACGCGAGTACACCCCGGAGCAGGAGGTGGCGCTCATCGATGCAGTGCACGCGAGCCTCGTCGCCGCGTTCAAGATCCCCGAGGACGACAGGTTCATCCGGCTTGCGTCGTACGCCCCCCACCGGATGGTCAACGGTCTGCAACCCGGGGCGGCCGACTCCTACACGAGGGTCACGATCGACTGCTTCGCGGGCCGCTCGATCGAGGCGAAGCGCAACCTCTACCGCGAGCTCGCGGACCGTCTCGCAGTGCTGGGAATCGAGCGCGACCAGCTGTCGATCCTTCTACGCGAGAGCGAGCCGGAGAACTGGGGTTCAGGTGGCGTCCCTGCGAGCGATGTCGACCTCGGCTTCGAGATCCGCGTGTAGCCGTGGGCGCGCGCAACGTCCTGGTCGAGGGTGTCTCGTGCAGCGGCAAGACGAGCGTCGCGACCGAGCTCGAACGCCGCGGACATCACGTGGTCCACGGCGACCGGGTGCTGGCGTACAGGGGCGATCCCGAGTCGGGTGAGCCCGTCGAGGTCGGCGACCACGAGAACCATCTCTGGGACGTCGACCGGGTGCGCGCGCTGGCCGCGGACGACAGCGCACCGGTGACGTTCTTCTGCGGAGGGTCGCGCAACCACGCGGCGTTCATCGACCTGTTCGACGAGGTGTTCGTGCTCGACATCGACGCCGCGACGCTGGAGCGACGGCTCGACGAGAGGCCCCACGACGAGTTCGGCTCGGCGGCCGAGGAGCGTGCTCTGGTACGACGGCTGCACCGCACCCAGGAGGACGTGCCGGACGGCGTACGCATCGATGCGACCCGTCCGCTCACCCAGGTCGTCGACGACCTCCTGCGCCGCCTCCGAACATGCCTCTGAACGCCCACCCACAAGGCGAATTGTGACTTCAGGGGTCGGTATACCGCCCCCCTGAAGTCACAATTCGCCCTGTGAGTGGGGCTTGTGGGTGACGGAGGGCTGGCGCCGGTCAGCGGGACTGGCAGTCGCGGCAGGTGCCGAAGATCTCCAGGGTGTGCGTCACGTCGGTGAAGCCGTGCTCGGCGCTGATCTTGTCGGTCCAGCGCTCGACGGCCGGGCCCTCGACCTCGACGGTCGCTCCGCACGAGCGGCACACCAGATGGTGGTGGTGCCCGGTGCTGCACTGGCGGTAGACCGCCTCGCCGTCGTCGGTGCGCAGCACGTCGACCTCGCCGTCGGCGGCCATCGACTGCAGTGTGCGGTAGACCGTGGCGAGCCCGACCGAGTCGCCCTGCGAGCGCAGCTGGGCGTGTAGGTCCTGGGCGGAGGTGAAGTCGTCCAGCTCGGACAGCAGCCCGGTGACGGCCGCACGCTGGCGCGTCGGGCGGCGGGTGGGGCTGTCGTCGGTGCGGGTGGGTGTCATCGGTCCTCCTTCGGGCCGGCGGAGACGATGTGGTGCTCGTCCCAGTGGTCGGCGTGGGCGGCGTGGCGCTCGCCGTCGTGCAGGTAGTCGACGTGGTCGCCGTGCTGGATCGCAGGGTGACCGCAGCCGGCGCCGTGCTCGTGGGAGTGCTCGTCGAGGTGCTCCTGTCGGCGGGCCCGCCGGCGGGCGAGCAGACCGCTGAGCACCGATGCGACCACGAAGAACGCGATCGCGAGGATGACGATGGTGCCGCCCGACGGGGTGTCGGCGTAGTACGACGTCACGACGCCTCCCACGCTCGCGACCACGCCCAGGACGACCGCGAGGCGCAGGGCCGCCCGGAAGCTGCCGGTGAGCAGCTGTGAGGCGGCGTTGGGCACGATCATCAGAGCGCTGATCAGCAGCAGTCCCACCACGCGCATCGACACCACCACGGTGACCGCGGTGAGGACGGCGAGGGTGATGTTGAGTGCGGTGACCCGCATGCCGGTGGCGCGGGCGTACTCCTCGTCGTTGGCGACCGCGAACAGCCGCGGGCGCAGCACCCAGGTGACCGCCACGATGACGGCGGCCAGCACGGCGAACGTCCAGACGTCGCTCGTGCTGGTGGTCGTGATGGCCCCGAACAGGTAGGAGTCGAGGTTGGTCGGTGTGTCGCCGTCGGCCTTGCTGATGAGGACGACGCCGATCGCGATACCGCCGTAGAACATGACCGCGAGCGCGACGTCGCCGGATGTACGACCGCGGGCGCGGACCACCTCGATCAGCACGGCCGCGGCGACGGCGAAGACCAGGGCGGTCGCGACGGGCTGGTTGCCGGTGAACAGGCCGACCGCGACGCCCGCGAGCGAGACGTGACCCATGCCGTCGCCGATGAGTGACAGCCGCCGTTGCACCAGGAAGATGCCGACCATCGGTGCGGCCAGCCCGACGAGGAACGCGGCGATCAGCGCGCGCTGCATGAAGTCGTACGAGAGCAGCTCAGGCATCGGAGGCCCCCAGGTGGTCGACCGGCCCGAGGGCGCCGGTCGGTGTGCCGCGTCGGGTGGGCAGCTCGTCGTCGTGGTGATGGCCACCGTGGGCGTGAGCGATCTCGTCGGCGGCGCGCCGTTCGGCGTACGACGTCGGGTCACCGTCGAAGCGCAGCCGGCCGCCGGAGATGACGACGATGCGGGTGACCAGGTCACGCAGGGCGGCGAGCTCATGGGTGACGATCAGCATCGTCGTGCCACGCTCGACCAGCCGGTGCAGCACGTCGGCGAGGACGATCTGGCTGGCCTCGTCGACGCCGGCGGTCGGCTCGTCCATGATCAGCACTCGCGGCTGGGCGGCGAGCGCACGCGCGATGAGCACGCGGCGCTGCTGGCCCCCGGACAGCGTCGAGACGTCCTCGCGGGCCCGGTCGGACAGCCCGACCAGCTCCAGCGACTCGCGGACGAGCTGGTCATCCAGGGCGCTGCGGCGGGCGAACCACGACTGATGGGGCAGGCGCCCGATCGCGACGATCTCCTCGACCGTCGCGCGCACCGACGCCGACAGCGTGTGCCGCTGCGGGACGTAGCCGAGGCGGTAGCGGTCCTTCAGGTGAGCGAGGTCCTCGCCGAGCACGCGCACCGTGCCCTCGAGGTGCCCGTTGAGGCCGAGCAGCCCGCGCACGAGGGTCGACTTGCCCGAGCCGTTGGGCCCGAGCACGGCGATGACCTCACTCGGTTCGACGCGCAGGTCGAGGTCCTTCACGACCGCGCGGTCGGCGTACCCGAACGACGCACCCTGCAGCTGCAGGATCGCGCTGTCGGGCGCAGCGGACGTCATGAGCAGGACTGTCCCTTCTTCAACGTCGCGAGGTTGGCGCGCATGACCTGGAAGTAGTCCTTGCCCGCCGAGGAGTCGGTGATGCCCTCGACCGGGTCGAGCACCGCGGTGGTGGCGCCGGTCGAGCCGGCGACCGCCTTCGCGAACTCCGGCGAGCCGAGGGTCTCGGTGTAGATCGTACGGATGCCGTGCTTCTTGGTGTACGACGCGACCTGCGCCAGGTGGGCGGCGTCGGGCTCGGACTCGGGGGACAGGCCCGCGATCGGCACCTGGTGCAGGCCGGTGCGGGCGGCGAGGTAGCCGAATGCCGCATGGCCCGTGACCAGGTTCTTCTGGGTGCACGAGCGCAGGCCGCTGGTCAGCTCGGTGGCCAGCGTGCCGAGGCGGGCGTTGAAGGACTTCAGCCCGGCGGCGTAGTCGGCCTTGTGCGCCGGGTCGGCCTTGCTCAGCTGCTCGGCGACGGCCGTGGCAACACCCTGGTAGCGCACCGGGTCGAGCCAGAAGTGCGGATCGGTCGCACCGGCCTCGTCGTGCTCGTGTCCCTCGCCCTCGCCCTCGGACGCGTGGTCGTGGCCGTCGCCCTCGTGGTGCTCCTCGCCGACGCCCGTGGGGATCTTCAGGTCGAGGTGCGCGACACCCGACACGTCGTACGCCGTGCCCTTGGCCTGGTTCGTGGCCGTCTGGTCGACGGCACCCGAGATGCCCTTCTCGTAGACGAACAGGTCGGCCTTGCTCACCTTGGCGACGTCCTTGGGGGACAGCTCGAGGTCATGGGGCTCGGTGCCGGGCTTGGTGAGGTTGATGACGTCGACGTGCTCACCGCCGATCTGCTCGACCGCGAGCTGCAGCGGGTAGAACGAGGTGACCACGTCCAGGCCGGACGACGCGGACGCCTTGTCGTCGCCGCACGCCGTCAGCGTGAGCGGTGCGAGCAGAGCGACGGCGGCCGTGGCGGCGAGGCGGGAGTTCATGACAACCATTCTCATCTCTAGTGAGAACCGTTGTCAAAACGATCAGCGCGGGATGGCGGTGACGAGCGTCAGGACGGCGGTGAGCAGCAGCAGGGCCAGGCGCATCATCCGCTCGAGGCTGTTCAGCCGCGGCCACGTCAGGTAGAGCAGCCAGGCGACGAACACGGTCAGCAGGCCGAAGCAGAGCGCCCCCACCCAGCCGCGGACGAACGCACCCACGACCGCGAGTGCCAGGAAGATCACGAACGGTGTCGCGCGTGGCAGCCGGGCCATCCGCTGCAGCAGGGGGTGGCTCGCGTGCTCGACCTTGCTGCGCAGTGCGCTGGTGCGCACGGACGGGCGGGACGAGGAGGGCTGGGCTGACGGCGAAGGCACCCGGTGAGGGTAGTCAGCGCCGCAGGTCTTACCAACTCTTGACCGCGCGGTGGCCAACCTGCGCCGGTTGGCAGGAACCGTCCTGGCCCAACGGCCCCTAGTTTTCCGAGCACCGGGCCACCACCCCGCGGCCCCCTTTCAGTGCAGGAGATCAGGCATGAGTCCTCACCCCTCAAGGATCGTCACCGCCGTTGCCTCTGCAGGACTTCTCGTCACCGCGTTCGCGGCGTCCCCCGGCGCCGACGCAGCGGGCGACCCCGGCGCGCGCACGGTCCAGAGCGGCGCCGACGTCCACGAGATGACCGCCCGCTTCATCGCCCAGGACAAGGGCATCAGCCTCGAGCAGGCCCGGGCGCGCGTCGCCGCCGAGCCGCGGCAGACCGCCCAGGGTGCGCGCCTGGAGGCCGGTCTCGGAGCCCACCGCACAGGCGGCTCCTACCTCGATGACCAGGGCCGCCTCGTGGTCACCGTCGTCGACGGCGCTGCGGCCCAGGCCGTACGCGCCGACGGCGCCACCGCTCGTACGGTCGCCCGGTCCAGCGCCCAGCTCGCCACGACCGAGCAGCGCGTCCGCAGCGCACTCGGCACCGGCTTCACCGCGATCGGCACCGATGTGGTCGCCAACACCGTGACCGTGACGGTCGCGCAGGGCGAGGTCGCTCGTACGCGCGCCGCGCTGCGCGGCGTCGACGGCGTCACGGTCGTCGGCACGAAGGCGTCCTACGGCACGCAGGCCAACGTCTACGGCGGTCAGCAGATCGCGTTCAACGGCTACGTCTGCTCGCTGGGCTTCAACGCCAAGCGGGGTACGACGCCGGTCTTCATCACGGCCGGTCACTGCGGCGAGGGCTACCCGACGTTCACCCGCAACGGCGTGACGCTCGGCAAGACCCAGGCCTACTCCTTCCCGGGCAATGACTACGCCTACTCCTCGCTGACGTCGAGCTGGACCGGCATGGGCTCGGTCGACATGTACAACGGCTACGCGCGTGCGGTGAAGGGCTCGAGCAACGCCGCCGTCGGCAGCGCGGTCTGCAAGTCGGGCCGCACCACCGGCTGGACCTGCGGTTACGTCAAGGCCAAGAGCCAGACCGTTAACTACGGCAACAACGACATCGTCTCCGGTCTGACGCTGGCCAACGCCTGCACCGAGGGCGGTGACTCCGGCGGCTCGTGGCTCGCCGGCAACTACGCCCAGGGCGTGACCAGCGGCGGCGCGATGATCAACGGCCGCTGCCTGGAGACCCAGGGCCAGGAGAACCAGACCTACTTCCAGCCGGTCGGCGAGATCCTGTCGGCGTACGGACTCACGCTCACCACGAGCTGACCCACGGCGGGCCTGCCCGCCCCACCAGCCGCGTCACGGCGTACGCAACCCCCTGACATCACCCCCGAGATCACCGCCCGGAACTGGCCTTCCACCGGCGATGACAGATGTCATGCGTACGCCGTGACGCGCATGTGAGGCCCGCGGCCGTCCTCGACGGCACCGTGGAGGGCATGACGACACAGCTGCACGTGGCAGACGGCCACGTACGTCAGGGGACCGGGCCGGCCGCGCCCGCGGTGCTCCTGCAGGGGGTTCACAAGTCCTTCGGCGACGTCCACGCCGTACGCGGCGTCGACCTGCGCGTCGAGCCGGGCGAGGTCGTGGCGTTCCTCGGCCCGAACGGCGCGGGCAAGACCACGACCATCGACATGGTCCTCGGGCTGAGCCGGCCCGACGCCGGCGACGTCGAGGTCTACGGCATGGCGCCGCGCGCTGCGATCGAGCGCGGGCTGGTCTCGGCGGTCATGCAGACCGGCGGCCTGCTGAAGGACCTCACGGTCGCCGAGACCGTCGAGCTCACGGGTTCGTTGTTCTCGCACAGTCGCACTGTGGGGGAGGTGCTGGACCGCGCCGGCATCGCCGAGATCGCCAAGCACAAGGTCGGCGCCTGCTCGGGCGGCCAGCAGCAGCGGCTGCGTTTCGCGATGGCCCTGATGTCCGACCCTGCGCTGATCATCCTCGACGAGCCCACGACCGGCATGGACGTCACCGGTCGGCGCGACTTCTGGGCGGCCATCCGCGCCGACGCCGAGCGGGGCCGCACCGTACTGTTCGCCACCCACTATCTCGAGGAGGCCGACCAGTACGCCGACCGCATCGTCCTCGTCCGCGACGGACAGGTGGTCGCCGACGGGACCGCCGCGCAGATCAAGGCGAGCGCCGCGGGTCGTACGGTCCGCGCGACCCCGACCCTGCCCGGTGCCGACACCGAGGCGCTGCGCCGGCTGCCCGGGGTCGAGAGCATCGACCTGCGCGGCGACACCGTCCGCGTACGGACCAGCGACTCCGACGCCGTCGCGCGGCACCTGCTGACGCAGACGCCGGCCACCGACCTCGAGATCACCGCTCAAGGCCTGGAGGAGGCGTTCATCGCGCTCACCGGCCACGACGCCGAAGGAGCCTGACCCATGACCACCGTCACCGACAGCCGTATCGACGCCTCTTCCCGTACGGTCCCGCCGCGCGGCGGCCTCAACGCCACGCTGCTCACGATCGAGCTGCGCCGGGTCCTGCGCAACCGACGCACGATGCTGTTCACGCTGCTCGTGCCCGTGGCGTTCTTCTTCGCCTTCGGCAACGCCGACTACGGCAACGACCAGGTCGGCTCGGGCAACTACGCGGCGTACTCGGTCATCTCGTTCGCGCTGTACGGCGCCATGGTCGCCACCACCTCGGCCGCAGCCTCGGTCTCGGTCGAGCGCGCGCAGGGCTGGTCGCGACAGCTGCGGCTGACACCCCTGTCCGGCCTCGCGTACATCACCGTGAAGGTCTGCACCGCGATGATCCTCGGCGTCCTGCCGGTCGTGCTGGTCTACCTCGTCGGCCAGACCGGCACGGCGCTGATACCGACGGGCGCCTGGATCACCTCGGCCGTGCTCGTGTGGCTCGGTGCGCTGATGTTCGCGGCGTTCGGGCTGTTCATGGGCTACCTGCTCCCGACGGAGAACGCCATGCAGGTGATCGGCCCGCTGATGGCCTTCCTGGCGTTCGGCGGCGGCATCTTCTACCCGTACCCCGCGATGAGCGACACCATGCAGCACGTCGCACAGCTGACGCCGATGTGGGGCGTGAGCATGATGGCCCACCTGCCGCTCACCTCCGAGGGCGTCCCCGCCTGGCAGTGGGTGCTCAACATCGCGGTGTGGCTGACGGTCTTCGTCGGCGGTGCGGTCTGGCGCTTCCGCCGCGACACCCGCCGCGTCTGAGCAGTGCAAGAGTGGCCCTCATGATCCTGCGTGACCGTCGTCCGGCGTGGCTGTCCACCGCGTCGGACGACGACTCGTTGTCCGACGGGCGGGGCGTCTCCGGGTTGCTCATCACGGCCCTCTTCGCGGGCGTGTGGCTGGTGTTCCTCGCCAACCCGCTCGCGACGGCCTGGAAGATGCCCAACCACGTACGCGGCGGTGCCGGTGTCGTGCTGACCGTCACGTTCGGCGCGCTCTACCTCCTGCACTTCAACGCCGCGCGCGGCGTGGGCAGACGCGACGGCCGCGGACCCGAGCCGGTCGCCGGGACGCAGCACCTGGGCTGGTACGCCCCTCTCGCCTCACGGCGCTCGCGTGCACGGGCGTGGTCGGCCAGGACGGCTGCGCGACCTGGGTGTTCGTCGCGGTCGCGGGCTGCTGGACCTTCCGGCTGCGCGTGGCGATGGCGATCGGCGTCGGTCTCATCGTGGCGTACGAGCTGCTCGCCTGGCTCTACGCCGGCTGGGAACGCGACGCATCGCTCGGCGGCTCGATCCTGCTCGCGCTGCTCGCCGTGTCGGGCGCGCTGGTGGCCGGACGCCGCCAGCGGGCCCTGGTGGAGGTGCGTCAGGAGAACGCGCGGCTCGCCGTGCAGGAAGAACGCAACCGCATGGCGCGCGACCTGCACGACATCCTCGGGCACTCGCTCACGGTGATCACCGTCAAGGCCGAGCTCGCCGGGCGGCTGCTCGACGCCGACGCCACCTCGTCTCGGGCGCGTGCCGAGGTGGCCGACCTCGAGCGGCTGTCCCGTGATGCCCTGTCCGACGTCCGTCGAGCCGTCGAGGGATACCGCGAGATCTCGTTGGCCGGTGAGCTCGCGCGAGCGCGAGAAGCGTTGGCAGCAGCGGGGATCCAGGCCGACGTGCCGCGGGCGACCGACGAGGTCGAGACCGACCTGCGCGAGCTGTTCGCCTGGACCGTACGAGAAGGTGTCACCAACGTCCTGAGGCACAGCGACGCGAGGCACTGCTCGATCGTGCTGACACCCACGGGAGTGACCATCAGCGATGACGGGCGCGGCCACACCGAGACCGAGAGCTCGTCGCGCGAGGCGGACTCCGGCAACGGGCTGCGCGGTCTGCGTGAGCGGGCCACCGCTGCCGGTGCGGTGCTGATCACCCGTGCGGTCGACCCGCACGGATTCGCAGTCACGGTGACCGCGCGTGACGCCGCAGGGGCGTCACCGACGACGAAGGAGACCACACGCGCATGACCATCCGGGTGCTGCTCGCCGACGACCAGGCGCTCGTACGCGGTGCGCTCGCCGCCCTGCTCGACCTCGAGAACGACCTGTCGGTCGTCGGTGAGGTCGGCCGCGGCGACGAGGTCGAGGCGCTCGCGGTCGAGACGACCCCGGACGTCGTCCTGATGGACGTCGAGATGCCCGGCCTGGACGGCATCGCGGCGACGGCCGTCCTCAAGGCCAGGCTTCCCGCGGTGCGCGTCCTCATCGTCACGACGTTCGGCCGTCCCGGCTACCTGCGCCGCGGTCTGCAGGCGGGCGCCGACGGGTTCGTCGTCAAGGACACCCCCGCTCGCGAGCTGGCCGACGCCGTACGCCGCGTGCACCAGGGGCTGCGAGTCGTCGACCCGGCGCTCGCGACCGACAGCCTCGTCGCGGGCGAGTCGCCGTTGACCGCGCGCGAGACCGACGTGCTGCGCGCCGCGCGCGACGGAGGCACGGTCGCCGACATCGCGGGCGGGCTGTTCCTGTCGGAGGGCACGGTGCGCAACCACCTGTCGTCCGCGATCGGCACGACCGGTGCCCGGACGCGCGCAGAGGCGGCCCGGATCGCCGTCGACAACGGGTGGCTGTGAGGCCTGAGACAATGGGCGCGCCATGACCGACGTTCTTCCCGCTCCGACGCCCGTGCTGCCCCCGCTGCGCATCGGCCGCCACACCATCGACTCGCCGGTGGTGCTCGCTCCGATGGCCGGCATCACCAACCGCGCGTTCCGCCGACTGTGCCGCCAGTACGGCGACCGTGGTCTCGCCGCCGGCGGCGCCTCCGGTGCCACCTCGTTGTACGTCAGCGAGATGATCACCTCGCGTGCGCTGGTCGAGCGCACCCCGATCTCGATGCAGCTGATCGAGCACGACCCCGACGAGAACCCGCGCTCGATCCAGCTCTACGGCGTCGACCCGACGACGGTCGGTCTGGCCGTCCGCATGCTCGTCACCGAGGACCGCGCCGACCACATCGACCTCAACTTCGGCTGCCCGGTGCCCAAGGTCACCCGCAAGGGCGGGGGAGCGGCGCTGCCCTGGAAGTCCGACCTGTTCCGCGGCATCGTCGCCGCTGCGGTCCGTGAGGCGACGCCGTACGACGTGCCCGTGACCGTCAAGATGCGCAAGGGCATCGACCCCGACCACCTGACCTTCCTGGAGGCCGGGCGGATCGCCGAGGGGGAGGGTGCCGCTGCGGTCGCGCTGCACGGGCGTACGGCCGCTCAGGCCTACTCCGGCAACGCCGACTGGAGCGCGATCGCCGAGCTCAAGCAGGCCGTCACCTCGATCCCGGTGCTCGGCAACGGTGACATCTGGTCGGCCGAGGACGCCGTGCGCATGGTGCGCGAGACCGGCTGCGACGGTGTCGTCGTCGGGCGTGGTTGCCTGGGGCGGCCGTGGCTGTTCACCGACCTCGCCGCGGCGTTCGCGGGTTCGTCCGAGCGCGTACGCCCGACGCTCGGTGAGGTGTGCGACACCCTGCGCCTGCACACGGTCTACCTCGCGGAGTTCTACCAGTCCGAGCAGAAGGCCTGCCGCGACATCCGCAAGCACATCGCCTGGTACCTCAAGGGCTTCCCGGCCGGCTCGCACGTGCGCTCCAGCCTGGCGACCGTCGAGTCCATGGCGTCGCTCGACGACCTGATCGCCACGCTCGACCACTCCCAGCCCTGGCCCGGCGAGGCCGCCGAAGGACAGCGCGGGCGCGCCGGGTCCGAGCGGCACGTCGTGCTGCCCGAGGGCTGGCTCGACTCCCAGCAGCTCGACGGCGCTGCGGCCGAGGCGGTCGCCCAGGCCGAGCTGTCGGTCTCGGGCGGCTGACCGGCGCTGTGCGTCGCTGACCCGCCCGTCTGAGGCCCGAGTCAGAGGCAGAGGCCGACGAGTGCGCATCAACGGCTCAGCGCGGCCTCGTCCAAAGGCCGTTCGTGCGCAGTGGCGCTCGCCGTCCGGGTGCCCTGTGGATGGGCAGCCCCCGTCGTGGCTCGGCTGCGGCAGGCTCGCGCCATGTCACCTGCGCGAAGGTCATTGCCCGATGAGGTGAAGGGGCGCGCATCCGGGTTGCCCGAAGCGCGCGATGCCGGTGTGACCGGACGCCTTCGTGGGTCATACCTCGCAAGACCGCACTGCGGCGTCCGCGCCGACGGATCATGCACGACCGTCCATGAACGAGCGCAGGCGCTCGCGGCAGTGCTCCCTGGTCACTGTGCGTTCGGATCGGCCACCGCCGCAACGATTCTCGGACTTCCGCTCCCGTCCAGCCTGGAGGCTGACGGAGCCGATCTGCACGTCTACTCGCCCACGGGGACGGCTGCCGTGCGTCGAGCCGGGGTACGCGGCCATCGAGGTCTCGAACGCCGCAGGGTGATCACGCACCAGGGCCTTCGGTTGGTGGCGCCCGTCGACACCTGGATCGACCTTGCTGCCCTACTGCCACGCGACGAGCTCGTGGTGGTCGGAGACGCGATCGTGGCCCACAACGAGGAACTCCTTCCCGAGCTCCGACGACGACTCCAGGAGGCGAAGGGTCGACGTGGCGTGGGGCGGGCGGCGCAAGCCCTGGAGCTGATCCGCCCGAGCTGCTGGTCGCCGATGGAGTCGCGTGCGCGGCTGATCTTCGCCGACGGTGGTCTGCCCGAGCCCGAGCTCAACGCCGAGGTGCACGATGCGGCGCACACCTGGATCGCGACCGTCGACTTCGTGTGGCGGGAACAGCGTGTCATCGTCGAGTACGACGGCGCGGTGCACGACGACATGGTCCAGCGCCGGTTGGACGTGGTGCGCCGGCGCCAGCTGCGCGCGGAGGGCTGGACCGTCATCGAGATCGGGCGTGACGACGTTCTGCGCTGGCCCGGATCAGCTGGTGGCGCTGATCCGGTCTGAGCTGGAGGGACGAGCTGCGTGATGACGCGGCAGCAGCCGGCGGCCGGGAGAAGGGATCCGGTGAGTGCGCGTCAACGGCTCACGCCGGGTCGTGGGGAAGGCCGGTGTTGCGCACTCGGTCGGCACGGTCGGCCGGTGCTGCGCACTCGGCGGCCCGCAACGCCGGTCAGATCGGATCTGCACGGCAAGCATGCGGACCGGGTCGGGCGAACGAGCTCAGGCGGGGCCGGCGACGGGGCGGTCGGGGTCGGTGATCCAGTGCGACCACGACCCGACGTAGACCGCGGTCTGCGAGCCCACGCCGGCGACCTCGAGGGCGAGCGCGGTGTGCATGGCCTGGACGCCCGATCCGCAGTAGACCCCGACCTCGGCATGCGGCTCGACACCGTGCGCGGTGAACCGCATCGCCAGGTCGTCGGGCGGCAGGAACCGGCCGTCCTCCTGCAGGTTGGCCAGCGCCGGTGCGCTCACCGCTCCGGGGATGTGTCCGGCCACCGGGTCGACGGTCTCGTTCTCGCCGCGGAAGCGGTCGGCCGGACGCGCGTCGAGCAGGATCGCGCGCTCGGCGTACTCGGCGGCACCGTCGGCGTCCAGGACGTCGAGCCCGGGCGGCGTCGCGACGAAGTTGCCACGTGACGGTGACACGGCCGCGTCGCTCACGGGCAGCCCGAGCGACTCCCACCGCGGGAACCCACCGTCGAGCACCTGGACGCACTCATGACCGCAGTACGTCAGCAGCCACCAGCAGCGGCTCGCGGGCAGCGAACGCCACCGGTCGTAGACCACGACGTGGCTCTCGTTGCTGACACCGGCCGCACGCATCGCGTCCTCGAACGTCGCGACGTCGGGCAGCGGATGGCGCCCACCCGCGCCCGGCTCACCGGACAGCGCCGTCTCGAAGTCGACCCACGCCGCCCCGGGAAGGTGCGCGGCGTCGTACGCCGGCCGCTGCGACTCGGCACCGAGCTGCCAGCTGACGTCGAGCAGCACGACGGGCTCGCCGTCCTCGAGGCGGGCCTGCAGTCTCTCGGCCGAGACGAGGGGGCTGGGAGTCGTCGCCATGCCGCGAGCCTAGGCCGCTGCGCCGCGACGCGGGAGGGCTGACCGGCCACGACCTGCTCACAGGTGTCGGGCAGGTGTGTCAGGCTCAGGTCATGTGCCGCAACATTCGTCCGCTGAACAACTTCGCGCCACCTGCGACCGACGACGAGGTGCACGACGCCGCGCTGCAGTACGTCCGCAAGATCAGCGGCGCGACCAAGCCCTCGCAGGCCAACCAGGAGGCGTTCGACCGCGCGGTCGCGGCTGTGACCGCGGCCAGCCGTGAGCTGATCGACGCGCTGGTGACGAGTGCGCCGCCCAAGGACCGGGCGGTCGAGGCAGCCAAGGCCAAGGCCCGGGCGGCCGAGCGCTACCGCACCGCCGGTTGAGCGTGACCGAGCAGGACATCCGCATCGCTCCGGTCGGGGACCACGAGCGGTCGGTGCTGCATGAGTGGCTCGACGACGCCCACCAGTGGGGCATCGACCTGGACGACCTCGCGTCGCTGGAGCGTGCCTACGAAGGCTACTTCGACAAGGTCCTCGCGACCGATCCCGACGACCGTGAGGACCCGACGGCGGTCTGCACGATGATCGGCCTCGCTCTGGGCGAGCACCTGGTGCGGCACAGCGCCTTGGAGTGGCGGGTCGTGACCGACCCCGAGGGCACCGATCTGGCCCTGTCGACACCGGCCGAGGACGCGATCCTCTACCCGGCCGACCCGGTCATGGACGCGTGGTCCGGTCAGCAGCGAGGGTGGCTGCAGGCCTGGGCGACCGAGCTGATCCGCGGCGTCAACGAGGTCCACCGGTGACGGTCTCCGCCCTCGCGGCGGACGCGCCCGTGACCACCGGTCAGCGGGTGCGCGAGATCGCCAACTGGGCCAACGGGTCGACGCTGCTCGGACTCGGCGTTGCCACCCTCGGCCACTGCGACATCCGTCGGGGGCCACGCGGGCTGTGGCTGGCCGACCACTACCGGTTCGGGTTCCCGGTGGCCGGGGCGTTCACCGTCGGCAACGTGCTCGTGACGGCGCACGACTGGCCCACACGCGTCGAGACCTATCCCGGCCTGCTCGCGCACGAGGAGCGGCACAGCTGGCAGTACGCCGTGTGCGGCGGCCTGCCGTTCATCCCGCTCTACGTCGCAGCGATGGGGTGGTCGGTCCTGCGGACGGGCAGCCGCGCCGCCCGCAACGTGTTCGAGCGTGACGCCGGTCTGGCTGCCGGGGGCTACGTCGACGCGCCACCACGGCCGGTCGGCGCCGCCGTACGATCACTCCTGGCCGGCCGCCGATGAACGACCCGTACGACGACCGCTCCCGGGAGCGGTGGGTCGGCGAAGACCCTGCGACCAAGCGAGCAGACCGCGACGACTTCGCGCGCGACCGGGCCCGGCTGCTGCACTCGGCCGCGCTGCGGCGCCTGTCGCAGAAGACGCAGATGCATCAGCCGACCGGCGACGACTTCGTCCGCAACCGGCTCACGCACTCACTCGAGGTCGCTCAGATCGGCCGCGAGTTCGGTGCCGCGCTCGGCTGCAACGCCGACGTGGTCGACACCGCGTGTCTCGCACACGACCTGGGACACCCGCCGTTCGGCCACAACGGCGAGACCGCGCTCGATGCCTTGACCGCCGAGATCGGTGGGTTCGAGGGCAACGCCCAGACGTTGCGGCTGCTGACCCGCCTCGAGGCCAAGCGCGCGCATGCCGACGGGCGTTCGGCCGGTCTCAACCTCACCCGCGCCAGCCTCGACGCGTCGATCAAGTATCCCTGGCGCCGTGGCGAAAGTCCCTCTCCCACAAGCAAGTTCGGCGTCTATGACGACGACGTCGACGTGTTCGAGTGGGTTCGCCTCGCGGCGCCTGCCGACCAGCCCGCGCGGTTGTGCGTCGAGGCGCAGGTCATGGACTGGTCCGACGACGTCGCCTACTCCGTGCACGACGTCGAGGACGCCGTCGCGGCGGGGATGGTCGACCTGAGGGCGTTGCGCTCGGCCCAGGCCGCGGCCGAGGTGGCCGAGGTGGCGCAGCGCCTCTACGACCCCGCGGCCGACGTCGACGACCTCACCGCGGCGCTGGCCCGAGCGCTCGAGGCGGGGCGGATGCCCTACGACCACGACAACACCCGTACGAGCCTGGCCGCGCTCAAGGACACGACCTCTCGCCTGATCGGGCACTTCGTGCACACGGTCGAGCGAGCGACCCGCGAGCGGCACGGCGCCGGTGCGCTGACCCGGCACGGCGCTGACGTGGTCGTCCCCGACGACGTGCGGCTGGAGTGCGTGATGCTCAAGGCGGTGGCGGCGAGGTTCGTGCTGCTGACCGACGACCGGCAACAGCTCCTGGCCGAGCAGCGTGACCTCGTCGGCCACCTGTTCGCGTCGTACCAGGATCAGCCCGAGCGGCTCGATCCGTTGTACGCCAAGGACTTCGAGGCCGCTGCGGGCGACGACGCCCGGCTGCGCGTGGTCGTCGACCAGATCGCCTCGCTCACCGACGGCCGTGCCATCGAGCTGGCCCGGGCGTGGTCCTAGGCTCGGGTGCGTGGACCTGACGCAGCTGCAGCACCCTGTCATCGCGGCGCCCATGGCGGGCGGCCCGTCGACGCCTGAGCTCGTCGCAGCGGTGGGGGAGGCGGGCGGCCTCGGGCACCTCGCCGCCGGCTACAAGACCGTCGACGACGTGCGCGACCAGATCGAGCGCACCCGCGCGTTGTCCGACCGCCCGTTCGGCGTCAACGTGTTCGTGCCGTCGGTGATGGAGCGTTCGCGTGACGAGGCCGACGTCGCCGCGTACAGGCGCAGCCTCCAGCCGCTGGCCGCCACTCTCGAGGTCGAGCTGCCGCAGCCGCGCTGGGACGACACCGACTCCTACGACGCCAAGATCGACCTGCTCGAAGAGCTGGTGGTCGACACGGTGAGCTTCACGTTCGGGTGCCCCGGCGCGGAGGTCGTACGCCGTCTGCGGGCGGTCGGCTCCCAGGTCGTCGTCACCGTGACCGATGCCGACGAGGCGCTGGCAGCCGTCCGCGAGGGAGCCGACGCCCTGTGCGTCCAGGGCAGCCAGGCGGGCGGACACCGCGGCACGCATCGGGTCGACTCCATCCCCAACGACCTGTCCTACGTCGACCTCCTGCGTGAGGTCCGCACGGTCACGACGGTGCCGCTCATCGCTGCCGGCGGGATCGCCAGCGCGGACGACGTCCGTCGTGCGATAGGGCTCGGGGCCGCCGCGGTCCAGGTGGGCACGGCGTTCCTGCTGTGCCCTGAGGCAGGCACCAGCGCGGCTCACCGGGCGGGTCTGGTCGAGCCGGCGCTCGACCGCACCGTCGTCACGCGAGCGTTCTCGGGCCGGCCCGCGAGGGGCCTGCGCAACGCGTTGGTCGACGCCCACGACGCGCACGCACCGTCGGTCTTCCCAGCGGTCGACCAGGTCACCAAGCCCCTCCGCGCCGCGGCCGCTGCGCTCGAGGACTTCCACCAGGTGAGCCTGTGGGCCGGCACGCGCTGGCAGCACGTCGAGGAGCAGCCGGCAGCAGACGTCGTACGAGCGCTCGCGCCGTAGGTCCACAGGTCGTGGTGCTCGACTCCCCAGGTCCACAGGCGGGTGCGGGCGGCGCCCGAGCGGCGGGGACGACGACCTAGACTCGACCGCACCGAAAGGAGGCACCGTGCCCGGTCGCATCAAGGCGGACGACATCGCCCTGGTCAAGGAGCGTGCCTCCCTCGAGGACGTCGTGCGTGAGCACGTGACGCTGCGCCCGGCCGGTGCCGGTTCGCTCAAGGGCCTGTGCCCGTTCCACGACGAGAAGACCCCGTCGTTCAACATCCGCCCGGCCGTCGGGGCTTTCCACTGCTTCGGCTGCGGGGAGGGCGGCGACGTCATCGAGTTCGTGATGAAGGTCGAGCACCTGTCCTTCTCCGAGGCCGTCGAGCGGCTGGCCGGCAAGGCGGGCATCGAGCTGCACTACGAGGACGGTCCGCGCCCCAAGGAGGAGTCGATCGGGCGGCGTTCGCGGCTCGTCGAGGCGCACCGCGTCGCGGCCGAGTTCTTCGCCGCGGCGCTGGTCGACTCGGGCGAGGGTGCGGTGGCCAGACGCTTTCTGCACGACCGCGGCTTCGACCGTCAGGCCGCCGAGCACTTCGGCGTGGGTTATGCCCCCAAGGGTTTCGACCACCTGGCCAATCACCTTCGTAGCAAAGGGTTCTCGGCCGACGAGATCGTCATCGGCGGCCTGGCCGGGCGAGGCCAGCGTGGCCTGCTCGACCGGTTCCGTGGCCGTCTCATCTGGCCGATCCGCGACATCACCGGTGACACGATCGGGTTCGGGGCGCGGCGGCTCTACGACGACGACCGCATCGAGGCCAAGTACCTCAACACCTCCGAGACGCCGATCTACAAGAAGACCCACGTGCTCTACGGCCTCGACCTGGCCAAGAAGTCCATTGCCAAGGAGCGCCGGGCGGTCATCGTCGAGGGCTACACCGACGTCATGGCCTGCCACCTCGCCGGCATCGACCAGGCGGTCGCGACCTGCGGCACGTCGTTCGGCGTCGACCACATCAAGACGCTGCGGCGCATCATGCGCGACGAGGCCGACCAGGACTCCGCCCGTGTCGTGTTCACCTTCGACGGTGACGCCGCCGGCCAGGCCGCCGCGATGAAGGCGTTCAAGGAGGACCAGCGCTGGGCTTCGCAGTCGTTCGTCGCGGTCGCGCCTGGCGGCCAGGACCCGTGCGATCTGCGCAAGTCGGCCGGTGATGCGGCCGTCGCGCACCTCATCGAGGACGCGGTCCCGATGTTCGAGTTCGCGGTCCGTACGACGATCGCGCGGTTCGACCTCGACCACGCCGAGTCCCGGGTGCGGGCGATGCGCGCGGTCGCGCCGATCATCGCCGAGATCCGCGACAAGGCGTTGCGTCCGATGTACACCCGCGATGTCGCGGGCTGGCTCGGCGTCGACGTCGAGCAGCTGTCCGCCGAGGTCACTCGCGCGGCACGTGCGCCCAAGCCGGACCCGGCCGCACGTCGTACCGCACCTGAGTCGACCCCGGCGGCGGCCGAGGAGGTCGCGCCCGCGTACGGCCATCCCGACCTGCGCGACCCGATCGTCGCGCTCGAGCGGCAGCTGCTGCAGTCCCTGCTGCAGTTCCCGTCCGCGTTCGCGTCGGAGGACCTCAAGACCATTGAGCCCGAAGGCTTCTCGGCGCCTGCGCATCGTGCGGTCTACGACGGCATGATCACTGCTGGCGGGCTGTCACCCGAGCGGTCGGTCGCCGGTTGGGTCGATGCCGTGGCCGAGGCCGTGCCGAGCGTGGTCGCCCCGCTGGTGCGGGAGCTGTCGGTCGCACCCCTGCCGACCCGGCTCAACGAGTCGTCCGGCCGTCCCGACGACCGCTACCTCGGCTCGCTCGTGGCACGGGTGCAAGAGGTGGGGCTCAACCGGCAGATCAGCGACGCGATGAGCACGCTGCGTCGCCTCGACGGCTCCGACGCCGATCGGGCGCGCGCCGTCTCGCACGAGCTGCAGGCGTTGCAGGTCCGTCTTGCCGAGCTACGGGCGGCGATGACGTGAGGCTCCCCGGCGTCCGGCGTACTCCTCGGCTGTCCGACGAGGCGACCGCTGCTCTCGACCTCGCGCGCGGCGAGCGTGTGATCGCGTTCGCGGTCGACGACAACACCGGCGCGAGCGTGGTCGCGACGACCTGGCACCTGGCTGCTGTGTCGTCGGCGCACACGCTGCTGCTCAGGCGTCCGTGGCACGAGGTCGGCGCCGGGCAGTGGAGCGCCGACACCTGGACCCTGTCGGTCACCTGGACCGACCGCACGCAGGCCACGCAGTGGACGTTCGCGCAGCAGGACCTGCGTCTGATGCAGGCGTTCCGGGAGCGGGTCGAGGCCACCGTCGTCGTCACGGAGCCGCTCGGACTGACCGGTGCGCGGCGTTCCGGACGGGTCGTCCTCCGCAAGGATCTCGCGACGCAAGAGCTGTTCGTGCAGACCGTCCTGGGGCGCGGCACGCCTGCGGACGACCCCGACGTGCAGGCCGCGGCACAGCGCGTCGGCGCCCGGCTGAAGGAGCAGGTCGGCCTGTGACGGCGCGCTCGTGCGGGGGTCCGGGCTCGGTTTCATGAGTGGGCCGACCCTTTGCTACAGTTGCCGTCGCGCCTCAGCGAGACGCACCTTCCCCTGTAGCTCAACTGGCAGAGCATTCGGCTGTTAACCGGAGGGTTGTTGGTTCGAGTCCAACCGGGGGAGCCCCACAGAAAGCCCTTGACGCGAGTGATCGCGCCAAGGGCTTTCTCATGTCCTCATCACACCTGAAGGATCCCGAGCACGTCGTCGGCCTGATAGAGGTTGGCGCGTCGCAGGCGACCGCCGGCCGGCGTCAGGATGCCCACCTCCACGAGGGCGTTGGTCGTGGTGTGAGCAGCCATCTTGGTGATGCCCAGCTCCTGTTGCAGGTGCGACGCGGTGACGACCGGTTGCTGGATGAGCACATCGAGCGCGCGGTGCACCGAGGAGTCGCTGCGGAACCGCGACACCGACTCGGCCCACGAGCTCTGGACGTGCTCCACCCGCTCGGTGAAGTCCTGGGCGATCTCCACGGACCGGTTGACCAGGTCGAGCATGGTCTCGACGTAGGCCGAGACCCCCTGCGCGGCGCCGACGCTGTCGTCGTACCTGTACGACGTCAGCGCGTCGACGTAGGTCCGCAGGTCCGAGGTGAGCGCGAGGGACAGCGGCAGCACGCCGCCCGTGACCGTGCCCGCCCGGTGCAGGACGCCGTGGAACAGCGCCCGCCCGACTCGACCGTTGCCGTCGACATAGGGGTGAATCGTCTCGAACTGAGCGTGTGCCAGGACCGCAGTGAGTAGCGGAGAGTCGCCACCGCGGTTGACGTAACCCAGCAGGTCGTCCATCAAGGCGGCCACCGTGCTGTGAGGCGGGGGCACGAACTGGGCGTTCAGGGCCGAGCTGCCACCGATGAACACCTGCTCCGTGCGGTATCCGCCGGCGGCGATCGCGGGGAGTAACGTCCGGTGGATCCGGTGGATGTCGGCGTGCTGCCACACGCCGTCGAGCCCTTCGATGGCTGCGGTCATGGCGTCGATGTTGCGGGCCACGCGTCGGCCGGTGGGAGTGGCCCGGTCGTGGTCGAGACGAGCGAGCATGATGTTGCGGGGCGTCTCGCGCTCACCTTCGACCCAGGACGAGGCGATGCTCTCGGACCGGATCAGGGTCGCGTACAGCAGCGGCAGTGGCCGTGCACGCAACCGCTCACCGAGGACGGCCACAGTGCTCGCAGTGTCGGCCGCGTACTCGAGGACAGCACGGCTGAGAACATCCCGCGCGGAGATCATCGGATCCGGGTGATAGCGCAGGTACGCCCCGCCGCGACGCTCCCTGCTGGTCACGCCCGAGTAGTCGGGGTCGACGTGGACGCGCTCCCATCGAGCCATGGCGTCCTCCGATCAAGAGTAAAGGCTATGCCGTTAGCCTATACCAAGAGACCTGCGCGCAGAGCTGCCCGACAGGCCTTGACGTGCTTGACCGCATCGGGGACGTCCGCAGGTCTGCGGCTGGCTCGCGCGTCCCTACGCTCGACTGCACCTGTTGGAGGGAGCCGGCCGATGCGATCACGCCAGGTCGGACGAGCCGTCGTCCTGCTCGTCATCCTCACCCTGGCCGCGCCGTCCGCGCGCGCCTCGAGCATCGAGCCCGTCAACCGGTGGGTGAGCGCGACGGCCGCGAACGTCCGCACGGGGCCGAGCACGTCGTACGGCGTCGTCGGCACCGTCGCCCGCGGCACCCAGGTGACGGGGGAGGTGAGCGGCTCGTGGCTGCGCATCACGAGCTACAGCTATCGCGGGCGCTACATCGCCCTGAGCACGCTGGCGAGCATGCCCGTGCAGGTGACCTGGTACGTCGCGGCGCGCGACTACCAGGTCGTCGTGCGCGCATCGCCGAGCACCTCCGCCGGCGTCGTACGACGGCTGTCGGGCGGAGCTGCGGTCAGCGGTCGCAGTGCCGGTGCGTGGTTCGTGCTCGCCGGGGGCGGCTACGTCAGTACGGCGGTGCTCGCGCCGACCTCCGACCTCACGGCGGTCAACGGTCGGATGCCGCAGGAGTCGCTGTGCCCACTCCCGCTCGCGCGCAACTCGCCGTGGGTAGGGGAGCCGGGGTACGACCCGAGCCGGGTGCGCTTTCTGCCCTGCCCTGCCCGGCCGCGGCGAGCCTGCAGGCGATGGACGCGGCGTTCGTCCGCGACACCGGCACCCATCTGGTGCAGGACCTGACCTACCGCGACTACGCCGAGCAGGTCTACTGGTACGACGTGCTCGGGTATCCGCGTGCGGCTGCGCCCGGGACCTCCAACCACGGCTTCGGCACGGCGATCGACGTCTGGGAGAGCTCGTCCTCGCCGTTTCGGTTCGAGCAGGCGGGTGATGCGTGGCTGACTGGGCACGGCGCGGCGTACGGCTGGGACCGGCCCGCGTTCATGGATGCCGGCGGCTCGAACCCTGAGTACTGGCACTACAACTACACGGGCTGAGTACGACGTAGGCCGCCGTCCTGCGGTGTGATGCGACACGAGAATGGGATGGGACTGGTCAGCGTGCTGACCAGTCCCATCCCATGTGGCGCGCGGGCTGCGGCTCCGCTCAGCCGGCCACAGTGTTGGCGTTCATATCGGGGCCGCCGACCGGCCCGCCGGGGCCGACTCCGGTGTCCGGTCCCGTGACCGCGGAACGGCCACGTCGTGCAATGCGCCGCTCGATCCACTGAGCGATCTTGGTCAGGGTGTAGTTGATGATGATGTAGATCACCGCGATGACCAGGATGACCGGCACGAGGTTGCTGTAGTTGCTTGCCGCGTCATTGCTGGAGTAGAGCAGCTCGGCGTAGAGCACGTTGTAGCCGAGCGCGGTGTCCTTCAGCACGACGACCAGCTGGCTGACCAGGCTCGGCAGCATCGCGGTGACGGCCTGAGGCAGCATGATCGAACGAAGCGTCTGGGCCTCGGTGAGACCGACCGACAGCCCAGCCTCACCCTGACCCTTCGGGAGCTGGTCGACGCCAGAACGAATGACCTCGCAGATCACCGATCCGTTGTAGAGAGCGAGCCCGGTCACGACGGCTGCGAGCGGCGCCTGCTCGGAGGGCACCACGTTGTACTTCACGTACATACCGAACGAGAAGATCATCATGAGCAGCACAGGCACAGCTCTGAAGAACTCGACGATGACCGAGGCGATCCAGCGAATCGGCTTGACCGTTGACAGGCGACCCAGCGCGAGCAGTCCACCAAGGACGCAAGCGAGGACGATGCTGATTGCGGCCGCCTTCAGCGTTCCCATGAGGCCAGGGACCAGGTAGGAGTTCCAGATCTCTCCGTGGACGAAAGGTGTCCACTTCGAGGACTCGAACTGGCCCTGCTGCTGGAACTTCCAGACCACGAGGCCGATGATGGCCGCGAGCAGGAGGAGCCCAACGGCACCGAGCACGCGGTGCCTCATCCGGGCCTTCGGGCCCGGTGCGTCGAACAGGACGCCGGCACTCATCGCTTCACCGCCAGTCGCTTCGACGCGCGGCCGGTGAGCAGGCCGATCGGAACGGTGAGCAGCACGAAGAAGAGCGCCGCGAGCAGGAACATGTTGGTGAGCTGGTCGGAGGCATCCTCGTTGACCTTGTTCATCAGGTAGGCGGTCTCGGCGACGCCGATGGTGACGACCACGGTGGTGTTCTTGGCGAGCGCGATGAGCGTGTTTCCGAGCGGAGTGATGGCACCCCGGAACGCCTGCGGGAGCACGACCTCGCGCAGGGTCTGCCCGAACGTGAGACCGATGGAGCGCGCTGCCTCAGCCTGTCCGAGCGGGATGGTGTTGACCCCGGACCGGAGTGCCTCGCACACGAACGCCGCGTGATAGATCGACAGTCCGACGACAGCGAACCGGAATGCGTTGACGGGCAGCTGGGACGACAGCTCGACCCCGAGGGTCTGCCACAGTCCGAGGAGCGAGAAGAAGACGATCAAGGTGAGTGGTGTGTTGCGGAAGATGTTGACGTACGACGTGCCCAAGAACCGCAGGACCGGGACGGGCGAGACCCGCATGATCGCCACGACGGTGCCGATCAGCAGGGAGAAGACGGCGGAAAGCGCCGTCAGCTTGATCGTCATCCAGAACGCGCCCCAGACGTCGAACTGGTCGAACAAGGAAGACATGAGCCTCCTTCAGGTCAGATGAGACGAACGGACCCGGGCCGGCGTCGTTGTCAGTCGCCGGCCCGGGTCGTGATCCGTCAGGAGCAGGTGTCCTGCTTCGGCGGGTTCTTGGCGGCGTCGAGCTTGTAGTCGGCGCCGAGGTTGTCGGTGACGGCCTTCTTCCACGAGCCGTCGGCGACCATCTTGGCGAGTGCGGAGTTGATCTTCTCGCAGGTCGCCTTGTCGCCCTTCTTGATGCCGATGCCGTAGATCTCGTCGCCACCGACGCCGGGCACGACCTCGAGCTTGCCCTTGTAGGTGTCCTGGTTGGCGTAGCCGGACAGGATCGTGTCGTCCGTCGTCTCGGCGTCGATCCGGCCCGCGACAAGAGCCTCGGTGCACTTGGAGTAGGTGTCGAACTCCTGCAGGTTGACGCCGGGGACCTTGGCCTTGAGCTTGGTGGCCGAGGTGGAGCCCGACACCGAGCAGAGCTTCTTGCCCTGAAGGCCCTGCAGGTTGGTGATCCCACTGCCCTTCTTGACCAGAAGAGCCTGCTGCGCGATGAAGTACGGGCCCGCGAACGAGACCTCCTTCTTGCGCGCGTCGGTGATCGAGTACGACGCGACGACCATCTTGACCTGGCCGGACTTGATCAGCTGCTCACGCTGCTTGGACGGCGCAGCCTTCCAGTTGATCTTGTCCTCGCTGTAGCCGAGCTCCTTGGCGACGTACTTGGCGACGTCGACGTCGAGACCGGAGTACTTGTCACCCTGCTTCAGGCCGATGCCGGGCTGGTCGAACTTGATGCCGATGTCGATCTTGCCGCCGGAGCCGCTGCCGCTGTCGTCGCCGCCACAAGCGCTGAGCCCGAGGGCCGCGACAGCGACGATCGCGACGCCGCCCATCTTCCGAATCTGCATGTCTTTCCTCCTGGTTGGGTCGAGCTCAGTGCGTGAGGATCTTGCCGAGGAAGTCCTTGGCGCGATCCGTCTTGGGGTGGTTGAAGAACTCCTGCGGCGTGCCCTGCTCGAGGATCGCGCCGTCCGCCATGAACACGACTCGGTCGGCCGCCTTGTTGGCGAAGCCCATCTCGTGCGTGACGACGACCATGGTCATGCCCTCCTTGGCGAGGGAGGTCATGACGTCCAGGACCTCGGTGATCATCTCCGGGTCGAGGGCCGAGGTCGGCTCGTCGAAGAGCATCACCTTGGGGTCCATGGCGAGGGATCGCGCGATCGCGACGCGCTGCTGCTGACCACCGGACAGCTGAGCGGGGTACTTCGAGGCCTGGTGGTCGACGCCGACGCGGGCCAGCAGCTCCATGGCGCGCTTCTCGGCCTCGGCCTTGGACTGCTTGCGGACCTTGATCGGGCCGAGCGTGACGTTCTCGAGGATCGTCTTGTGCGCGAACAGGTTGAACGACTGGAACACCATGCCGACGTCGGCGCGCAGCTTGGCGAGCTCGGCCCCCTCCTCAGGGAGCGGCTTGCCGTCGATCGAGATCGAGCCCGACTCGTACGTCTCGAGGCGGTTGATGGTGCGGCACAGCGTGGACTTGCCGGAGCCGGACGGGCCGATCACGATCACGACCTCGCCGCGGTGCACGGTGAGGTCGATGTCCTTCAGGACGTGCAGGTCGCCGAAGTGCTTGTTGACGCCGGACAGCACCACGAGGGGTTCGCCGGGCGCAACCTGGGCGCGGGAACCGGCATCCTCGTCCGCGGGCACGGCAGCAGAGGGGTCAGTCATGGGAAGGACCCTATAGTCCGGCATGCGGACTGCGTGTACGGGTTGGCGCGCTGTGACCGTACTGATGCACAAATCTACGCGCCGGATACCCTCGCACGGTGCACCGGCCCCTGGGCCGTGGTGCGCCGAGGGGCGGTAGCTCAGCCGGTCAGAGCAGCGGACTCATAATCCGTCGGTCGTGGGTTCAAGCCCCACCCGCCCTACTTCAGTGCACGAAGCGCCTCGTCGACCTCGTGATGGCTGTCCGAACGCTGCCGCAACGCTCGCTGCGACGACACCTGACGTCCGTGCTGGCCGACTCACATACCCATGTCTGTCCCCGGGCGTACGCTGCCGCCATCAGGTCGTGGACCAGACGGCAAGGGGACATGATGGACCGCACGATCGTCGCCGTTCCGGTGGCCGTGCACACCGCAGCCGTGCGGATCAGGTCCTGCCCACCCGGGCGGGAGTGAGATCCGGGAGATGATCACGATGGCGCACTCGCCCCATCGCCGCTGGTCCGGGTGCCAGCTGTGCAAGCCGCACAAGTTCCGTGACCTCGGGCGTGCGGACCGTGACCCCTGGGCGGTACGCCGCCGGCTGGGTCGCAAGCGCCGGTATCGCCGTGGGTTCGTGCCTGACGAGTGATCGGGTACGGCGACAGCGCCCCACCTCTCTCGAGGTGGCGCGCACCCGCTCCTGGTCCTGTCGCGAATCCGTCCAACTCATCCAGGTCGTGGGTTCAAGCCCACCCGCCCTACTTCACGCTCGACAGGAACGCCTGGGTGCGGGCGTGCTGGGGCGAGGCGATCGTCGTACGCGCATCGCCGTGCTCGACCACCACGCCCTCGTCGAAGAACGACAGCGTGTCACCGACCTCGCGCGCGAAGCTGATCTCGTGCGTGACCACGACCATCGTCATGCCGTCGCGGGCGAGCGCTTTCATCACCTCGAGCACCTCGTCGACGAGCTCGGGGTCCAGGGCCGAGGTCGGTTCGTCGAACAGCATCAGCGCCGGCTCCATCGCCAGCGCTCGGGCGATCGCGACGCGCTGCTGCTGACCGCCGGACAGCTGATGCGGACGCTTGTGCGCGTGCTCGGACAGCCCCACGCGGGCGAGCTGGTCGGCGGCCATCGCGCGAGCAGCCTTGGCATCCATGCCTTTGACGCGGATCGGGGCGCAGGCGACGTTGTCGAGCGCGTCCATGTGCGCGAACAGGTTGAACCGCTGGAACACCATCCCGATGCCCGCCCGGAACTGCGCAAAACGCTTGGGGTGCCACGCTTTTGCGCGACCGCCGGACAGGTCCCAGCCGACTTCCTCGCCGAGCACACGCAGGCTGCCGCCGTGCACGGGCTCGAGCCCGTTGATGCACCGCAGGAACGTCGACTTGCCCGAGCCCGACGGCCCGATGATGCAGCTGACCTCACCAGCGTGCACGTCGAGGTCGACGCCGTGAAGGACCTCCACGTCTCCATACGACATGTGCACCTCACGTGCGTGCACGACGGGGCCCTCAACGCTCGGATCCGTAGACGTGGCAACGCTGCTCATGCCCCGGCTCCTTCGCTCGCGGGCCGCCCGACCGTCGTACGGCCACGCACCCTTCCGGTGAGCCCGCCGCCGCGCACCAGGCGTACGGCGTCACGCCCGTAGCGCTTCTCCAGGCGCGTCTGCAGCCAGGTCGCGATCGCCGTCATGAGCATGTACCAGGCGCTGGCCACGATCAGCAGCTCCATGATCAGGTTGTTGGTCTTGTAGATCTGGCTGGCGTTGGTCATCAGGTCGTTGCCTGCGACGACGTAGACCAACGACGTCGTCTTGAGCATGGAGATGAACTCGTTGCCGGTCGGCGGGATGATGATGCGCAGCGCCTGGGGGAGCACGATGTGGCGCATCCGTCGGCCGGGCGTCATCCCGAGCGCGTACGCCGCCTCGGTCTGGCCCTCGTCGACGGCCTGGATGCCGGCGCGCACCGTCTCGGCGAAGTACGCCGCGAGGTTGAGGCCGAGTCCGAGCATCGCCGCGGTGAACCCGGTCATGACCTTGTTGGTGTCCCAGAAGACGCCGATCTCGGTGAAGGGGATCTTCAGGATCAGGTGCGGGAACAGGAACGCCAGGTTGTACCAGAAGATCAGCTGGACCAGCAGGGGAGTGCCCCGGAAGAACCAGATGTAGAACCACGAGATCGACCGCAGCACCGCGTTGTGCGACAGCCGCATGATCGCGAGCAGCACTCCGAGCGCGAGGCCGAGCACCGTGGCCAGGATCGAGATCTGGATGGTCACCCAGACGCCCGAGAGGGTCTTGCCGTCGAACAGGTAGTCCCAGACCTTGCCCCACTCCAGGTGGGGGTTGCGGATGATCAGCCAGGCCAGCCAGCCGACCACCAGCAGTGCGATCGCGCCCGCCGTGATCCGACCCCAGTGGATCGTGCGGGCGACCGGCGTCGGCGTACCGTGCTCGTCGACGAAAGGCTCTGTGCGAGTAGTCATCTCATCCCTTCCGTCACGTGCCGCCGTTGACGACCGCGGACTTCACGGCGAGCTTGTCGAGGTCCCATGCCGCGAGGATCTTGCGGTAGTCGCCACTCGCGATCAGCGACTGCAGCGCCGTGCGGACGGCGTCGATCAGCTGTTTCTCCTGCGGGTTCATCGCGATGCCCCACGGGCTTTCGGTGCAGGCGATCGGCACAGCCTCCGAATCGGTCTTGGGGTCGCCGGCGCGATAGGCGGCGACGACGTAGTCGGTGATGTTGGCCTGCGCGCGTCCGGAGGTCATGGCCAGCAGTGCGTCCTGATCGCCCGGGAACTTCAGGATGGTGACCTTGGGCTTGCCGGCCGTCTTGCACTGCTTGTCGTAGGTGGTGGCGAGCTCCAGCGACGAGCCGTTGTCGACGACCGAGACGGTCTTGCCGCAGACGTCCGCCGGCGTCCGGATCCCGGCCGGGTTGCCCTTCTTGACCAGGTACGCCGCGCCGGCGCTCACGTAGTCGACGAACGTGACCTTCTGCTGGCGCTCGGCGTTGTCGGTCATCGAGGTCATCACGACGTCGAAGCGGCTGGTGATGAGGCCGGGGATCTGGGCGTTGAAGTCCTCGTTGCGGACCTCGATGTGTACGCCGAGCCGCCGGGCGATGGCACGCGCCAGCGACGGGTCGAGTCAGACGATGGTCTTGCCGTCGGCCGCGAACATCTCCATCGGCGGGTAGCCCTCGGACGTCGACATCCGCAGCCCTTGTGCGCGGATCCGTGACGGCACGGCCGCGGTGAGTGCCGGGTCGGGCTGGATCGCGTTGATGACGGAGGCAGCCTTGTCGGACGCCGGCGCCTGGTCCGGGCCCTTCTGACCGGTCTCGCTGGCGTGCAGCTCGCTCAGCGGCCGGGCACCGCACGAGGCGCACCCCAGGAGCGCCGTGAGGGCGAGCGCCAGCCCGATCGGACGTGCACGACGACGGGCCATGGGCGTTCCCTCCTGCGGGCGGTGGTCAGGTCAGGTGAGCGGTGCTTCCCAGCGGCACGTGCCGCCGACGTAGGTGGCCAGGACACGGGTGTCACGCAGCTCGGTCGGCGTGACCTCGAACGGGTCACGGTCGACACAGATCAGGTCGGCCAGCCGCCCGGGCAGCAGACGCCCCTTGCGCTGGTCCTGGCCTGCGGCGTACGCAGCACCGACGGTGTAGGCGTCGAGCGCCTGCTGCAGGCTCAACCGCTGCTCGGGCTGCCAGCCGCCGTCCGGCGAGCCGTCGGGGCGCTGGCGGGTGATCGCGGCGTACAGACCGTGGAAGGGGTTGGGCTCCTCGACGGGCGCGTCCGACCCGAACGCCACGGGCGCTCCCGCACGCAGGAGCCCAGCCCACGCGTAGGAGGCCAGCTCGTGCCCCGCAAGCAGGCGGTCGGCGAGGTCGATGTCACTGGTGCAGTGCGTCGGCTGGAGAGACGCGACGACGCCCAGCCGTGCCATCCGATCGACGTCAGCGGGGCGCAGGTGCTGGGCGTGCTCGACGCGCAGCCGCAGTGCAGTCCCGTCGGGCATCGACGGGAGCGGGCCTTCGGCGAGCACGCGCTCGTACGCGTCGAGGACGTCGACGGCGGCTGCGTCGCCGATCGCGTGGGTCGCGACCGCGATGCCGGCACTCGTCGCCAGGCGGGTCAGGCGCAGCAGCTCGTCGGGCGGGGTGACGCTGATGCCGCGGTCGGCCGGGCTGTCCGCGTACGCCTCGCTGAGGTACGCCGTGTGCGAGCCGAGCGCGCCGTCGCCGAAGAGCTTGACCGGGCCGGTCGCGAACCAGTCGTCGCCGTCACCCGTACGGCGGCCTTCGTGAACGGCCTGCTCGAGGGCCTGCACCGGGATCGCCTTGTGCACGCGCATCATCAGGTCACCTGCAGCCTTCAGACGCAGGTACGCCGCCCGGCAGTCCTCGCCGTCGATGTCGTGGACGCTCGTGAGACCGACCGAGAGGAGCTCCTGCTGGGCGGCGCGCAGCAGTGGGTCGAGGTCGTCGGTGCTCGGGTCGTTCATGATCTCGCGGAAGGGCTGGTTGGCCGACTCACGCGTGACGCCGGTGGGCTCGCCGCGCTCGTCACGCACGATCTGCCCGCCTGCAGGGTCCGGGGTGTCGCGGGTGTAGCCGACCGCCGCGAGAGCGGCGCTGCTGGCCCAGATGGAGTGCCCGTCGATGCTGGGCAGAGCGATCTTGCGGCCGGGCGCCACCCGGTCGAGGGCATGGCGGTCGGGGCGGGCCGGGCCCTGCCAGCGGTTGCTGTCCCACCGGCCGCCGAAGACCCAGGCGTCCTGAGGCAGGTCGGCGACATGCGTACGCAGCAGGTCGAGCGCCTCGTCGAGCGACCGAGCGCCGCGCAGGTCGACCGACACGAGGTCGCGGGCGAGGTTGGCGGTGTGGATGTGGGCGTCGTACATCCCCGGCATGACCACGGTCCCGGGCAGGTCGACGGTGGACGCGGCATCGGCGGCGAGGCTCTGCGCATCGCCGGCCGCCACGACGACCTCCCCGTCCAGGAGCAGCCCGGTGACCACCGGTCGGGCTGGATCGCCGGTGAGGATGCGCCGATGGCGCAGCAGGACTCGGGACACCGTGGCTCCTTGGGGCGCAGGAGTCCCTCACGCTAGCCGCCGCGCGGGCCTCGAGCCGGGTACCGACACGGGGTCGGATGTGACCGATGGGGCGAAAGTGCGGAGTGGGGGATGGTGCTGACGGGGCGGTTGAGGCAGAATGGCCGCCGAGAACCGCAGATCGTCGACAGTTCTGGACTCCGTCGCGAGGTCGTTGGGGAAGACGTCCCTCGCAGCCTGAGGAGGACCGGATGTCTGTCTCGATGCCGCGTGCCAGCACGCGAGGCGTGGTGTTCATTCACTCCACGTCGACCGCGCTGTGCCCTCACATCACCTGGGCTCTGGAGTCCCTGCTCGAGGCCCCCGTACGCATCGAGTGGACCAAGCAGCCGATCGCGCCCGGCATGGTCCGCGGCGAGCTGTCGTGGGCCGGTGAGCCCGGACTGGGTGCTCGGATCGCCACGGCGCTGCGCGGATGGGAGCACCTGCGCTACGAAGTGACCGAGGAGCCGAGCCCTGGCTGCGACGGGTCACGGTGGTCGCACACCCCCGACCTCGGCATCCACCACACCTGGACCTCCGCGGCGGGCGACGCCGTCGTCAACGAGGACCGGCTGCGCTCCGCGCTCGCGGTGAGCAAGGGCGACCCCGAGGCGTTCCGCACCGAGATGGCCGAGCTGCTCGGCACGGCGTGGGACCAGGAGCTCGACCCGTTCCGGTACGCCGGCGAGGGCGCCACCGTGCGCTGGCTGCACCGCGTGTCCTGACGCGCCGCCACCCACCTGCGACGAAGCCGCCGTCTCCTCGGACGAGGAGGCGGCGGCTTCGTGCTGCCCGGCAGGATCGGTCAGAGCGGGATGTTGCCGTGGTCGCCCCGGCCGTCGGGCGCGTCGGCGATCGCGCGTGCGATGGCGGTGCGGGTGACCGTCGGCTCGACGACCTCGTCGATCACGCCGATCTCGACGGCGCGGGGGAGGCCGCCGGCCAGGCGTGCGTGCTCATCGGCCAGCTCGTTCTCGACCTGGGTGCGATCGGCGTCGTCGACCTCGGCGAGCCTGCGACGGTGCAGGATGCGCACCGCCGCGACGTGGCCCATGACCGCGATCTCGGCCGTCGGCCACGCGAACACCTTGGTCGCGCCGAGCGAGCGGGAGTTCATCGCGATGTAGGCGCCGCCGTAGGTCTTGCGCGTGATCAGCGTGACGCGGGGCACGGTCGCCTCGGCGAACGCGTGCAGCAGCTTGGCGCCGCGGCGTACGACGCCGTCCCACTCCTGGCCCACACCCGGGAGGTATCCGGGCACGTCGACGAGCACGATCAGGGGCACTCCGAACGCATCGCACATCCGCACGAACCGGGCGGCCTTCTCGGCCGACGGCGAGTCGAGACACCCGCCCAGGCGCATCGGGTTGTTGGCGATGACGCCGACGGTCCTGCCCCCGAACCGGCCCAGCGTCGTGACGATGTTGGGCGCCCAGCGCGGGTGCAGCTCGACGGATCCCTCGAGGTCGTCCAGGACGTTCTCGACGAGCGGATGCACGTCGTACGCACGCTTCGGCGACTCGGGGAACGTCTCGGCGAGGTCGCGGTCGCTGACCGCCCCGACGTCGAGCGAACCCTGGTCGGACAGGAGCGACGCCAGCTGACGACCGCGCTCGTACGCCTCGTCGGTGGTCTCGGTGACGACGTGGACGACGCCGGAGCGGCGCCCGTGCGGTTCGGGGCCGCCCAGGCGCAGGGCGTCGACGTTCTCGCCGGTGACCGAGCGGACGACGTCGGGCCCGGTCACGAAGATGCGTCCGTCAGGCCCGAGCACGACGATGTCCGTGAGGGCCGGACCGTACGCCGCACCGCCGGCCGCGGGACCGATCACCACCGAGATCTGCGGGATCTTGCCCGAGGCCCGCGTCATGATCGCGAACACCTCACCGACCGCGTGCAGCGACACGACGCCCTCGGCGAGTCGAGCGCCGCCGGAGTGCCACAGGCCGACGACCGGGACGCGGTCGGCGAGGGCACGTTCGTAGGCGCGGAGGATGACCTGGCAGCCGTTGACGCCCATCGCGCCGCCCTGGATCATCGCGTCCGAGACGAAGACGACCACGGGGGTGCCGTCGACCGTGCCGGTTGCGGCGAGCATGCCGCTCGCGTCCTGCTGGGTGATGAGCTCGACCGACCCCTCGTCGAGGAACGCCGCGAGTCGCGTGAGCGGGTTGCGCGGGTCGTGGTCGCGGTCGACCTTGGGGCGGGTGGCGACCGACGCGCTCGTGGCGGCCTCGCTGGGCTGACGGGCAGCCATCAGACGCTCTTGACGACGAGCGCGATGTTGTGGCCGCCGAACCCGAAGGAGTTGTTGAGGGCGGCGATGTCGCCGCCGGGCAGCTTGCGGTGCTCACCCGTGACGACGTCGAGCGTGATCTCAGGGTCCTGCTCGAGGAGGTTGGTGGTGGCCGGGATCAGCCGCTCGTGCACCGACTGGATCGTGATCACCGTCTCGAGCGCGCCGGCCGCGCCGAGCAGGTGCCCGGTCATCGACTTCGTGGCGGTCACGGGGATGTTGTCGACCGCGTCGCCGAACGCCCGGCGGATCGCGTTGGCCTCGGCGATGTCGCCGACCGGGGTCGACGTCGCGTGGGCGTTGATGTGCTGAATGTCCTGAGGGCTCAGGCCTGCTCGCGTCACGGCCTCACTCATGGCTCGGGCAGCGCCTTCGCCCTCGGGCTCGCCCGCGGTGATGTGGTAGGCGTCGGAGGACATGCCAATGCTGGCGAGCTCGGCGTAGATCTTCGCACCGCGAGCGACGGCGTGCTCGTACGACTCGAGCACGATGATCGCGGCACCCTCACCCATGACGAAGCCGTCGCGGTCGGCGGCGTACGGACGCGATGCGGTCGCCGGGTCGTCGTTGCGGGTGGACAACGCCTGCATGGCAGCGAAGCCCGCGACGGTCAGGGGCAGGATGGCCGCCTCCGTACCGCCCGCGACCATCACGTCCGCGCGGCCCTGACGGATCATCTCCGCGGCGTAGCCCATGGCCTCGGCCCCCGAGGAGCAGGCCGAGACGGTGGTGTGGGCGCCTGCGCGAGCCTTGAGCTCCAGCGACACGTTGCCGGACGCCGTGTTGGGCATGAGCATCGGGACGGTCAGCGGGTAGACGCGACGCGGCCCCTTCTCCTTGAGGACGTCGTACTGGGCGAGCAGCGTGTGCACGCCACCGATGCCCGTGCCGATCGCGACACCGAGTCGCTCCGGCTCGACCTCCGGGGTGCCCGCATCGGCCCACGCCTCCCGGGAGGCGATCATGGCGTACTGCGCGGACGGGTCCATGCGACGGGTCTCGACCCGCTTGAGGACGTCGGCCGGGTCCTGCTTGATCGTCGCGGCGAACGTGACCGGCAGCTCGTGCTCGGCAACCCAGTCGGCCTCGATGGTCCGTGCGCCGGGCGTGCCGGCGAGCAGTGCGTCCCAGGTCTCGGAGGCGGTACCGCCGAGCGGCGTGGTGGCGCCGATTCCGGTGACGACGATGCGCTGGTCAGCGCTCATGGTGTGGGGCTCCTACGTTCTGGGGTGCGGGGTCTGGCGGGCCGGGCGCGGCGGGGTCGTACGACGTTGGACGACACCCGCCGCACCACGATGGGGAGGTCAGCCCTGGGCGCCCTTGATGTAGCTGACGGCGTCGCCGACGGTCGACAGGTTCTTGACGTCGTCGTCGGGGATGCGGACGTCGAACTTCTCCTCGGCGTTGACGACGATGGTCATCATCGACAGCGAGTCGATGTCGAGGTCCTCGGTGAACGACTTCTCGGGCTGCACCTCGGCGGGCTCCAGCCCGGTCTCCTCGTTGATGATCTCGGCGAGGCCGGCCAGGATCTCCTGCTCGGTCTGGGCCATCGGTGTCTCCTCTTTCGGTTGGGCATTCGGTCTCGGCCGCAGCCGGTGCTGCGACCGCCCGTGCTGGGCGTGGGCTGACCCGGATTACCCGCCGGGCCGTCGGGAGACGTCAGGGCAGGACCACGACCTGCGCCGCGAACACCAGGCCGGCACCGAAGCCGACCTGGAGCGCCAGGCCACCGCGCGGCACCTCGCCCTCGCGCAGCATGCGCTCGGTGGCGAGCGGGATGGACGCGGCCGAGGTGTTGCCGGTCTCGGCGATGTCGCGGGCGACCGGGATGTCGTCGGGGAGCTTCAGCTGTTTGAGCATCGCGTCGATGATGCGCATGTTGGCCTGGTGCGGGATGAACGCGTCGAGATCGGCCGCGGTGATGCCGGCCTTGTCGAGCGCCTGCTGGCACACCGGCGCCATCGACCACACGGCCCAGCGGAACACCGTCTGACCGGCCATCTTCAGGGTCGACGCCTCACGTGCACCGGCGACCTCGAGGTCGGACCAGTCCTGCGGCTGCCCGGTGGTCTCCTCCTGGTCCCATCGGCGCAGGATCTCATCCCATCCGACGCGCTGGCTGATGGTCTCCCAGTTGGTGCCGTCGGATCCCCACACGGTCGGTCCGATGCCGGGGGTGTCGCTCGGTCCGACGACGGCCGCTCCGGCGCCGTCGGCGAGGATGAACGACGTGCCACGGTCGTGCTTGTCGGTGATCGACGAGAGCTTCTCGACACCGATCACGAGGACGTACTCGGCGCTGCCTCCGCGCACCATGTCGCTGGCGAGCGAGATGCCGTAGCAGTACCCGGCGCACGCGGCCGAGACGTCGAACGCCGGGACACCGTCGGCGCCGAGGCGGGTGGCGAGCAGCGGTGCGGCAGCAGGCGTCTGGAACGGGTGCGTCACCGTCGCGACGACGATCGCACTCAGCTGGGCGGCGGAGATGCCGGCCATCTCGAGCGCAGGTCGTGCAGCGGCCTCGGCCATGTCGACGACCGACTCGTGCTCGGCCGCCCAGCGTCGGGTCACCACACCGGACCGCTGCCGGATCCACTCGTCGGAGGAGTCGATCCAGGTGCAGACCTCCTCGTTGGTGATGACGCGCTCCGGGCGATAGCCACCCACGCCGTGGATGCGCGAGTGGCGCGCACCATCGCTCGAGGCGAGCTGGCCAGTTCCTTTGGGCTGCAACGTCATTCGTCAGACTCCTTGAGGGTGGAGGCGGAGGAGAGGCTGCCCGGGAGCGACCGGGTCGCCGTCCTCGACGAGCCACTCGATGACGCGTCCGCCGTGGCCGGCGAGGACGTCGTACTGGTCGCGCAGGGTGGCGACCTGAGCGACGACCGAGCCCGGTTCGACGACGTCACCCTCACCGGAGCGGTCGAACGAGACGACACCCTTGGCCGGCGAGATCACCAGACGCCAGGACGGGTCCATCGCCGTACGCGGCGCGCCGTGCTCACGAACCATGCGGTGTGCGGCCTCGAGGTCGTCCGGGGTCTTGACGGCGAGCGTCTCGACACCGGGCAGACCGCGCTTGGCGAGACCGGTGAGCGTGCCTGCGGGCGGGATCTCGATGAGGCCGGTGACGCCCATGGACACGAAGGTCTCCATGCACAGGTCCCAGCGCACCGGGTTGCGTACCTGCGAGACCAGCCGACGGAGCACGTCACGGCTGTCGTGCACGACCTGACCGTCGGCGTTGCTCACGAGCGGGACCCGCGGGTCGTGGGTGCTGATCGAACGGGCATAGCCCGCGAGCGTGTCGACCGCCGGCGCCATGTGCTCGGTGTGGAACGCGCCCGCGACCTTCAGCGGGATGACTCGCGCCTTGGCCGGAGGGGCCGAGCGCAGTGCGTCGAGCTGCTCGAGGGTGCCGGCGGCCACGACCTGGCCCGCACCGTTGATGTTGGCCGGGGTCAGACCGTGCTGGGTGAGCGCAGCCGTCACCTCGTCGGGATCGCCGCCGAGGACTGCGCTCATGCCGGTCGGGCGCACGGCGCTCGCCTCGGCCATCGTGCGTCCACGCTCTCGGACGAAGACCATCGCCTGCTCGGCGGTCATCACGCCGGCCGCGGCGGCGGCGGTGATCTCACCGACGGAGTGACCGGCGCCCGCCCCGACGCGGCGGAAGCCGTCGGCCGGGTGCTCGAACAGCGCCAGCAGCGACAGCAGCCCGGACGCGACGATCAGGGGTTGGGCGATCGCGGTGTCCTTGATCGTGTCCTCGTCGGAGGTGGTGCCGTGCGTGACCAGGTCGATCCCGGCGACGGCGGACAGCCAGCCGAGCCGGTCGTGGAAGCCGGGCAGCTCGAGCCAGGGTTGGAGGAAGCCGGGGGACTGGGAGCCCTGTCCAGGGCAGACGATCACGAGCACCCGTCCACTCTTTCCTCCGTACGCCGTGTGCGACGTGAACGAGTCCCACGACGCTGGGTCCGCGGAGTTGGAGGTTTCCTACAAGACGGTGGCTGCACCTCGGTGGGTGAACGACCGATCATGACGGGCGGTCATCGGGGCCGGGGGCGCGGCGCCAGCGGCGCGGCGCCAGCGGCGCGGCTCGTCCAGCAGCGCCAGCGTCATCGCGATGCGCACGGTGAAGGCGTCGTGCGGTGTCGTCAGGTCATAGCCGGTGAGCTCCAGGATGCGACGCAGGCGGTAGCGGACGGTGTTGGGGTGGACGAACAGCAGTCGCGCGGTCTGCTCCAGGCCGCCCGCCTCCAGGAAGGTCGTCGCCGTCTCGAGCAGTGCTGCGCCCGATCCGGCGAGGGGCCGCTGGACCCGGTCCACCAGAGCGCTCTGCGCGCGGGTGTCACCGTTGATCGCACGCTCGCCGAGCAGCTCGTCGGCGAGGCACGGCCGGGGAGCCTCCGGCCAGGCACGCGCCGCGGCGAGGCCCGAGAGGGCTGCCCGGGCCGACCGCCCGGCCGCGAACACGTGGGGCACGACCGGGCCGACCACGATCGGTCCGCTGCCCCATCTGGACTGCATCTGCGACACGAGCCCGAGCGGGTCGTCGACCCCGCCGAGGACGGCCATCAGCCGATGGCCCTGCACGGCGGCAAGGCCTTGGACCTCACGTCGATCCGCCTCAGTCCGTAGGGCATCGACCACACCGGACTCGCTGCCCTCGGGTGCCTCGCCGGCGACGACGACGATGTTGCTCACCGAACCCCAGCCGAGCGCTGCGACACGTGACTGCATGGCGTCGTCGGCCTCGCCGCGCAGGATGGCGTCGACCACCAGTGACTCCAGCCGCGCGTCCCACGCGCCGCGGGCCTCGGCCGCCTGCGCGTAGACCTGCGCCGCCGCGAACGCGATCTCGCGCGAGTAGTGCATGACCGCCGCCTGCAGCACCATCTCGTCGCCGGGCGCGGCGACCACCTCGACGTTGGCCTCGACGACGTCGATGACGGTGCGCACGAGGTCCAAGGTCTGCCGCAGGCTGATCGACCGGGTCAGCTCAGCCGGGGCCGACCCGAACACATCGATCGTGCCCGCCGGAGTGCTCGACGGGTCGCGGACCCAGCCGATGAACGCGCCGATGCCGGCCTGCGCGACCAGCCCCACCCAGCTGCGGTCCTCGGCCGACAGTGCGCGGTACCAGTCGTGCGTGGCCTCCATCCGCTGTGCGGCCTGGGTCGACAGCGCGCCGGCGTGCCGTTCCAGGCGCCTGCGGGTGGCCGCGGACGTGCGCAGCTGCATCGTCGACATCCGACCAGCCTAAGCCGGGCTTTGTAGAGAACGCACAGGTTCGTACCGTCCCGCGGGCGCGGCGTACGCGCTCCGGCACCAGCCGGTCATCTGCCCGTCGCCGATCCGCACGCTCTGCGTCACCCATCGGGCGCCGATCCGCGGTGTGATGCACGGTATGGATCGTCGAACCTTCACCGGCATCGCCGCTGCTACGGTCGCGAGCGTGGTCGCCGCGCCGAGTGCAGCCCAGGCAGCAACCTCCTCCGCCCGGTCCGCGGGCCGACCCGGCCGACGGCCGGGCTCGCCTCTCGTGGTCGGCCACCGCGGAGCCTCGGGCTACCGCCCCGAGCACACGCTCGCCTCCTACACGCTGGCCGCTCACCTGGGCGCCGACTTCATCGAGCCGGACCTGGTCATCACCAAGGACGGCGTGCTCGTCTGCCGGCACGAGCCCGAGATCAGCGGCACGACCGATGTCGCCCAGCACCCCGAGTTCGCCTCGCGTCGCACGACCAAGTCGCTCGATGGCGTCGCGACGACGGGCTGGTTCGTCGAGGACTTCACCCTCGCCGAGCTGCGCACGCTGCGCGCCGTGGAGCGCCTGCCCGAGCTGCGCCAGCACAACACCGTCTACAACGGCCTCTGGCAGATCCCGACCTTCGAGGAGGTGCTGCAGCTGCGCAAGGAGCTCAGCCGCGACCTCGGCCGCGAGATCGGCGTCTACCCCGAGACCAAGCACCCGACGTACTTCCGGGCGATGGGTCTGCCCCTCGAGGAGCGGCTCGTGCCGCTCGTACGCAAGCACGGCCTCGACCGGGCCAAGGCGCCGATCTTCATCCAGTCCTTCGAGCTGAAGAACCTGCAGGACCTGCGCCACCGGCTCGGGGTCAAGGCGCCCCTCGTCTTCCTGACCTCTGCCAAGGGCGGTCCGTTCGGCGACGGACGCACGTACGCCGAGCTGCTCACGCGCTCCGGTATGGCGACCTACGCCCAGGACATCGACGGGCTCGGACCCGATCAGTCGCAGGTGATCTCGCGCAAGGCCGACGGCAGCACCGGCACCGTCACCACCCTCGTCGCCGACGCGCACGCCAACGGCCTGTCGGTCTGCCCCTACACCGTGCGTGCCGAGAACGCGAACCTCCCGACCGACTACCGCACCGGCACCAACCCCGCCGACTTCGGTCGGGTGCTCGCCTACTTCGCGGCGCTGTACGCCACGGGTATCGACGGCATCTTCAGCGACATGCCCGACCTCGCAGTCCTCGCACGCGACCTCGACTGACCCGCTTCGGCACAGACGGCCCGCACCCCGTTACGGGGGAGCGGGCCGTCTGCGTGGAGCACTCAGGAGGCCACGAAGACCGTGCCCGCGCCGGTGAAGGTGCGCTCGCCGTCGTACGGCTCGATCGTGCGGGCGGCGTCGGGCGCGAACGAGGCGATGTACGCCGTCGCCGCGGCATGGTCGGCCACCGCCCGCGCCGTGTGGTGGTGGGCCACGACGTGCTCGAAGTGCGCTCGCAGGGCGGCCTCGCCGTTCTCGGAGGAGAACTGCGTGCGCGCCGGACCGATGCCGGCCAGGGCCCGCAGATCGGCGGTGTGGCGCTCACTGTTGGTCGCTGCGATGAACCTGCCGCCCGGACGCAGCACCCGGCGTACCTCAGCGATCGTCCGCTCCAGGTCAGGCACGTGGTAGAGCATCCACATCGCGCAGACGACGTCGAACGACGCGTCCGCGTAGGGCAGATCGGTGGCGTCGACGACCTCGGCCGAGACGCCTCGCTCACGGCTGAGGTCGACCATCCGCTCCGACTGGTCGGTGGCGGTGACCGTTGCGTCGGGCAGGGCAGCGGCCACTCGAACCGCGAACTCGCCTGTGCCGCAACCGATCTCGAGCACATCCGCCGGTGCGACCTCGACCACGCGAGCCAGTGCAAGGTCGTGGGGCGCGGTCCCGTCGACGGTGCCTCGCCAGATCGAGCGCCGCGCCTCGAGCGGCTCCTCCGAGGAGTACTGCCGACGGACGGTGGCGCGGTCGTGGCCGATCGTGCGGCTGTGCGTCATCCCGGCACGCTATCCCGCGACAGCAGTGCCGGTACGACGAACGGGTCGCCTCCTCATCAGGAGACGACCCGTTCGGCGGGGCGATCGGTCAGGACTCGCCGCCGGCGTTGCCGGACGTGCCGGCTGTGACGTCGAGCAGGCGGTACTTCTCGGCCGCCTGGCGCGGGGCGTCGGCCGTCATCTCACCGGCGTCGGCCAGCATCTGCAGGGCGCGCACCGCCATCGAGGGTCCGTCGATGTGGAAGACACGGCGTGCGGCGGCGCGGGTGTCGGAGAACCCGAAGCCGTCGGCGCCGAGCGAGGCGAACTCCTGCGGCACCCACTGAGCGATCTGGTCCTGGACCGCGCGCATCGAGTCGGACACGGCGACCACGGGACCGGGAGCGTCCTGGAGCCGCTGCGTGACGTAGGGGGTGCGGCGCTCCTCGTCGGGGTGCAGGAAGTTGTGCTCGTCGCACGACATCGCCTCGCGGCGCAGCTCGTTCCAGGACGTCACCGACCAGACGTCGGCGACGACGCCGAAGTCGTCCTTGAGCAGCTGCTGTGCCTCGAGGGCCCACGGCACGCCCACGCCCGACGCGAGCAGCTGGACTCGACGGGCGTCGGCACCGACGCCGTCGAAGCTGCCCTCGCTGACACGGTGCATGCCGCGCAGGATGCCCTCGACGTCGACGCCCTCGGGCTCGGCCGGCTGGACCATCGGCTCGTTGTAGACCGTCAGGTAGTAGATGACGTCCTCGGGGTCGTCGCCGAACATGCGGCGCAGACCGTCCTGCATGATGTGCGCGATCTCGTAGGCGTAAGCCGGATCGTAAGCAACCACAGCGGGATTCGAGGACGCGAGCAGCAGGCCGTGACCGTCGGCGTGCTGCAGGCCCTCGCCCGTCAGGGTCGTCCGGCCGGCGGTCGCGCCGATGAGGAAGCCACGCGTCATCTGGTCGGCGGCGGCCCAGATGCCGTCACCCGTGCGCTGGAACCCGAACATCGAGTAGAAGACGTAGACCGGGACCATCGGTACGCCGTGCGTGGCGTAGGACGTGCCGACCGCCGTGAACGCCGCGATCGAGCCGGCCTCGTTGATGCCGAGGTGCAGGATCTGACCGTGCTCGGACTCCTTGTAGGCGAGCATCAGCTCGGCGTCGACCGAGGTGTAGTGCTGGCCGTGCGGGTTGTAGATCTTGGCGGTCGGGAAGAACGCGTCGATCCCGAACGTGCGCGCCTCGTCCGGGATGATCGGCACGACGTGCTTGCCGAACTCCTTGTCGCGCATGAGCTCCTTGAGCACCCGCACGAAGGCCATCGTCGAGGCGACCTCCTGCTTGCCCGAGCCCTTCTTGGCCACGCCGTACGCGGAGTCGGCGGGCAGCTTGAGCGAGGGCGCCGTCGTACGCCGGCTGGGCAGTCCTCCGCCGAGCGTCCTGCGCCTCTCCTGGAGGTACTGGATCGCCGGGTCGTCCTGGCCGGGGTGGTAGTACGGCGGCAGGTAGGGGTTCTCCTCCAGCTGCGCGTCGGTGACCGGGATGTCCATCGAGTCGCGGAAGTTCTTCAGGTCGTCCAGCGCGAGCTTCTTCATCTGGTGCGTGGCGTTGCGACCGGCGAAGTGGGTGCCGAGGCTGTAGCCCTTGATGGTCTTGGCGAGGATGACCGTCGGCTGGCCGTGGTGGTTCATGGCGGCCTGGTAGGCGGCGAAGACCTTGCGGTAGTCGTGGCCGCCGCGCTTGAGCTTCCACCAGATGTCGGCGTCGCTCCAGTCCTTGACCATCGCGGCGGTGCGCGGGTCGCGGCCGAAGAAGTGCTCTCGCACGTACGCACCGTCGTTGGCCCGGAACGTCTGGTAGTCGCCGTCGGCCGTGTCGTTCATGAGGTGGACGAGTGCGCCGTCGCGGTCCTGGGCCAGCAGCGGGTCCCAGCCGCGGCCCCAGACGACCTTGATGACGTTCCAGCCCGCGCCGCGGAAGAACGACTCGAGCTCCTGGATGATCTTGCCGTTGCCACGGACCGGGCCGTCCAGCCGCTGCAGGTTGCAGTTGATGACGAAGTTGAGGTTGTCCAGCTCTTCGTTGGCGGCGAGCTGCAGCAGGCCGCGCGACTCGGGCTCGTCCATCTCGCCGTCGCCGAGGAACGCCCAGACCTGCTGCTGGCTGGTGTCCTTGAGGCCGCGGTGGTGCAGGTAGCGGTTGAGCTGGGCCTGGTGGATCGCGTTCATCGGCCCGATGCCCATCGAGACCGTCGGGAACTCCCAGAAGTCGGGCATGTTGCGCGGGTGCGGGTACGACGGCAGGCCGGCCCGCTTGCCGTCGATCAGGTGTGAGTGCTCCTGGCGGAACCCGTCGAGCTGGTCGGCCGAGAGCCGTCCCTCGAGGAACGCACGCGAGTAGATGCCGGGCGAGGCGTGCCCCTGGATGAAGACCTGGTCGCCGCCGCCGGGGTGGTCCTTGCCGCGGAAGAAGTGGTTGAAGCCGACCTCGTAGAGGGTGGCGGCCGAGGCGTAGGTCGAGATGTGGCCGCCGACGCCGATGTCGGGACGCTGGGCGCGGTGGACCATGATCGCGGCGTTCCAGCGGATCCAGGCGCGGTAGCGGCGCTCGACGTCCTCGTCGCCCGGGAACCACGGCTCGGCCTCGGGCGCGATGGTGTTGATGTAGTCGGTCGCGGTGAGGGAGGGGACGCCGATCTGACGCTGCCGGGCGCGCTCGAGCAGCTTGAGCATCACGTAGCGTGCGCGCGCCTGACCGCCCTCGTCGATGGCTCCGTCGAGGGAGTCCAGCCACTCCTGGGTCTCCTCCGGATCGATGTCCGGCAGCTGGCTGGGGATTCCGTTCAGGATCGGTCCTGCGTCCTTGCGTGACACGGTCGCTGTCCTCTCTGCATGTCCTGGCTCTGCGCCCAAGTCTGCTCCCCGTCGGGCGTGCTCGCGACGCCGGGAGGGTTACCCGTGAGTACTGTCATCGAGCACCGTGGAGGGTGCCTCTGCGGCGCCACGAGGCCGCGTCACGGTTGCAAACCGTCGCGCTTCCTAGTGGACTACGCACCAACCACAGCCCTTTGGAAGGTAGGTAGTGCTGGTGAACCAGACCGCAGGCCCGACGGTGGCCGCGAAGCTGGGCTTCGCGGACGGCCTCGTCGTCCAGGAGCTCGGATGGGACGACGACGTCGACGAGACGCTCCGTGACCAGGTCGAGGAGGTCGTCGGGTCGAGCCTTGAGGACGAGGAGTACGACGGTGTCGTCGACGCCGTGCTGCTCTGGTTCCGAGAGGGAGACGGCGATCTGATCGACGACTGCGTCGACGCGCTGACCAACCTGGGCGACAAGGGTTTCGTCGTCCTGCTGGTCCCGAAGGCCGGGCATCCCGAGCACGTCGACGCGAGCGACATCCAGGAAGCCGCACAGACTGCCGGCCTGAAGGCCAGCTCGTCCTCCAAGGCCGGCGCCGACTGGATCGCCACCAAGCTCGTCCAGGGTGGCACTGCCAAGCAGCGATGACCGAGATCGGTTCTGCCGCACCGGATCTCACCCTTCCCGACCAGTACGGCCGGCCGACCTCGCTCGCCGAGCTGCGACACGGGCGTGCCGTCCTCGTGGTGTTCTTCCCGTTCGCGTTCTCGCGCATCTGCACCGGCGAGCTCGCGGCGATCCAGCGCGACCTCGAACGCTTCGACAACGACCGGGTGACGACGGTCGGGGTCTCGTGCGACCCCGTCTACTCCCTGAAGGCGTGGGCGCAGGCCGAGGGCCTGGAGATGCCGCTCCTGTCCGACTTCTGGGCGCACGGTGAGGTCGCACGCTCGTACGGCGTCCTCGACGAGCGCGCGGGCATGCCCGTGAGAGGGACGTTCCTGATCGACGAGCACGGCGTCGTGCGCTGGACCCTGGTCAACCCGCCGGGCGAGGCACGCGACTTCACCGGGTTCCACCGGGCGCTGGACGCGCTCCCTGCCGGAGCCGACTAGTCTGTGCGTCGCCGCGCACGATCCGTGCGCGGATGGGGCCTGTAGCTCAGCTGGTAGAGCACCGCGTTTACACCGCGGGTGTCGTCGGTTCGAACCCGGCCGGGCCCACTTCTGCATCATCACGCCGTGACCTCGAACGGCCGGAGGAGCTGACCGTGACCGACTCCGAAGCCCCCAGCCTCGCCGATCTGATCGCCGTCCTGGACGGTCTCTACCCGCCCGGCACGGCCCAGTCGTGGGACCAGGTCGGGCTGGTGTCGGGTGACCCCGATCAGCCCGTGCAGCGCATCCACCTGGCCGTCGACCCGACGCTGGCGGTCATCGAGGAGGCGCGCGACGCCGGTGCCGACCTGCTCATCACGCACCATCCGTTGCTGCTGCGCGGGGTGCACTCGGTCGCGACGACGTCCGCCAAGGGCGCGAGCGTCACCGCGCTCGTGGTCGCCGACCTCGCGCTCTACGTCGCCCACACCAACGCCGACGTCGCGCGCCCGGGCGTCAACGACGCTCTGGCGCAGGCGGCGGGCCTGGAGGAGACCGTCCCGCTCGCCGAGCGCGACGGTCAGTCGCTCGGCCTCGTGGGCGACCTGCCGGAGCCGATGTCGCTCGAGGCGTTCGCGCGGATGCTGGCCGAGGCCCTGCCCCCCGCACCCGTCGGCGTACGGGTCAGCGGTCGGGCGGACGGCGACGTGCGGCGCGTCGCCGTGCTCGGTGGCGCCGGTGACGACGCGTTCGACGACGTACGCGCCAGCGGGGCCGACGTCTACGTCACCGCCGACCTGCGTCACCACCCGGCGCTGGAGGCGCGCGAGGAGGCTCGTGGCGGCCCTCCGTACCTCATCGATGCCGGCCACTGGGCCACCGAGTCGCTGTGGCTGCAGGGTGCGGCCGACCGGATCCGTGCCGCGCTCGGTGCGCGGGCAGATAGCGTTGACCTTCACGTGTCCACGCTGCGCACCGATCCCTGGGACTTCCTGGTCCCGTCCGGCGACCCGGCACAACGACTTGGAGGCCCCCGCTGAAAGCCGACCTGAACCGCCAGTGGCGGTTGCTCGACCTGCAAAAGCTCGACACCCGGCTGTCGCAGCTCGACCACAAGCTGCGCACCCTGCCGGTGCTGCAGGAGCTGAGCGCCGCGCAGACCCGGTCCACCCGTGCCGACGAGGACCTGGTCCTCGCCCGCACTGCGGTCGACGACGTCGAGCGCGAGATCACCAAGGCCGACCAGGACGTCCAGCTGGTGCGCGACCGCGCCGCGCGCAACAGCTCGCGGCTGGAGGCCGGCCAGGGCAGCGCCAAGGAGCTGCAGGCGATGCAGCACGAGCAGCAGACGCTCGCCCGTCGTCAGGCCGAGCTCGAGGACGTCGAGCTCGCGGTGATGGAGCGGGCCGAGACCCTGCGCGCGGACCTCGTCGAGAAGGAGCGTCGGCGCACCGAGCTCGACGAGCAGCTCTCGCGCCTGGAGGACGAGCACGACCGCGCGTCGCGCGAGATCGACAAGGAGCGTGAGCAGGTCGAGGCGCAGCGCGCCCAGATCGCACCGGGCATCGGTGACGACCTGCTCGCGCTCTACGACAAGATCCGCGAGCAGCAGGGCGGGCTCGCGGCGGCCCCGCTGGTGCAGCGCCGTTGTGGCGGGTGCCAGCTGGAGCTCAACGCCGGTGACCTCGCGCGCATCCGCTCCGCGGCGGAGGACGAGGTCGTGCGCTGTGAGGAGTGCCGTCGGATCCTGGTCCGTACGGCCGAGTCCGGCCTGTGACGGGCGAGTCCCGTCGCCTGATCGTCGAGGCCGACGGCGGCTCACGCGGCAACCCCGGCGTCGCCGGCTACGGCGCGCTGGTGCGTGACCGGCGTACGGACGAGGTCCTCGCCGAGCGTGCCGCACCGCTGGGCAAGGAGAGCAACAACGTCGCCGAGTACTCCGGGCTGGTCGCCGGGCTGCTCGCCGCCGAGGCCATCGACGCCGGTGCGCAGGTCGAGGTCCGGATGGACTCCAAGCTGGTCATCGAGCAGATGGCCGGTCGCTGGAAGATCAAGCACCCCGACATGAAGCGCCTCGCGCTCCAGGCCCAGGACGTCGTACGCCGCCTGGTCGAGTCCGGGGGAGACGTCACCTGGACCTGGATCCCGCGCGAGGCCAACAAGGCGGCCGACAAGCTGTCCAACGACGGCATGGACGGGCGCACCATCGAACGCGACCCGTGGCGTGAGACCTCCGGCGACGGCGGTGCTGAGGTCGCGCAGGAGCAGATGCTCTCGACCGACGAGGAGCCGGCCGCACCACCCGACACCGGCAACCCCACGCGCATCCTGCTCGTGCGGCACGGCGTCACCGACTTCACGGTCGAGGGTCGCCTCGACGGTCGCGGGGGTGCCGACCCGTCGCTCAACGCCCGCGGTCGTGACCAGGCGCAGCGCGTGGCGCAGGCACTCGCCGCTCGGCTCGCCGACACCGGGGCGGTGACGGTGGTGACCTCCTCGCTGGCTCGCGCACAGCAGACCGGCGCCCCGATCGCCGAGGCCCTCGGCATGCGCGCGGTGGTCGACCGAGACTGGGACGAGCAGTCGTTCGGTGCGTGGGACGGGCGCACGTTCGCCGATCTCGCCGCCGATCACCGTGACGAGCTCGGTCGCCTGCGCGTCGATGAGTCCTTCGCGGTCGAGGGCGGGGAGAGCCACACCGAGATGGCCGCTCGGGTCGAGCAGGCCATGCAACGGGCGGTGCGGGCAGCGGGGCCGGGCGGCACCGTCGTCGTCGTGACCCACCGGATGCCCGTGATGGCGGTCCTGGCATCGGTGCTCGGGCTGACCCGTGAGCGCGCCTGGCAGCTCGCCGCCGCACCTGCGTCGGTCACCGGCATCGAGCTGTGGCGTGACGGCAACGTGCAGATCGCGTTCGTCAACGACACCCACCACCTGCGCGACTGAGCTCGTCCGAGGACCGGGACTCACGTCCCGGTCCGTGGACGGCTGTGCCACGCTGACGCGTATGACTTACGCGGGTGACGTGTCTCCTGAAGAGGCGTTCGAGGCGTTGCGGACCGATCCGTCCGCGCGCCTCGTCGATGTCCGTACGCAGGCGGAGTGGGCCTACGTCGGCGTGCCCGACCTGACGTCCGCCGACCAGCAGGTCGTGTGCGTCGAGTGGCAGCGCTTCCCTGACGGCTCTCGCAACGAGACGTTCGTCGACGAGGTGCGCGCCGCCGGCATCGGCGACGGGCCGACGTACTTCCTGTGCCGTTCGGGCGTGCGCTCGGTGGCCGCGGCCGAGGCGGTCACCGCTGCGGGGTTCACCCAGGCGTACAACGTCCTCGACGGCTTCGAGGGCGGGCTCGACGACGACGGTCACCGCAGCGTGGCCGGCTGGAAGGTGGCAGGGCTGCCGTGGCGGCAGGGATGAGCGGCGCCGACGGGCTGCGGCCCGACACGCTCGCCGTCCGCGGTGGTCTCGCCCGCAGCGGATTCGAGGAGACCTCCGAGGCGCTCTACCTGACCTCGGGCTTCGTCTACGACAGCGCTGAGGACGCCGAGGCGGCGTTCACCGGTGAGGTCGACCGGTTCGTCTACAGCCGCTACGGCAACCCGACGGTCGCGGTCCTGGAGGAGCGGCTGCGGCTGCTCGAGGGGGCCGAGGCGTGCTACGCCACCGCGTCCGGGATGTCCGCGGTCTTCACCGCGCTCGCGGCTCTGCTCGGAAAGGGCGACCGGGTCGTCGCGTCGCGGGGGCTGTTCGGCTCCTGCTTCGTGATCCTCGACGAGATCCTGCCGCGCTGGGGCGTCGAGACCGTGTTCGTCGACGGTGCCGACCTCGAGCAGTGGCGTGCCGCGCTCGCCGAGCCGACCACGGCTGTGTTCTTCGAGACGCCGAGCAACCCGATGCAGGAGCTCGTCGACATGGACGCCGTGTGCGAGCTCGCCCATGCCGCCGGCGCCCAGGTCGTCGTCGACAACGTGTTCGGGACACCGGTGTTCTCTCGGCCGCTGGAGCACGGCGCCGACATCGTGGTCTACAGCGCGACCAAGCACATCGACGGTCAGGGACGCGTGCTCGGCGGCGCGATCCTCGGCCCCAAGGACTACATCGAAGGTCCGGTCCAGAACCTCATCCGGCACACCGGGCCGTCGATGTCGGCGTTCAACGCCTGGGTCCTGGTCAAGGGCCTGGAGACGATGCGGCTGCGGGTCGAGCACCAGGCGAGCTCGGCGTTGCGGCTGGCGCAGGCGCTCGCCGACCACCCGCGGGTGGCGAAGGTCTGGTACCCGTTCCTGGAGTCCCACCCGCAGTACGAGCTCGCCCGCAAGCAGATGTCAGGCGGCGGCACGGTCGTGACGTTCGAGCTGGCGGGCGGCAAGCAGGAGGCGTTCACCGTCATGAACGCCCTCGGTGTCATCGACATCTCCAACAACCTGGGCGACGCGAAGTCGATGATCACCCACCCGGCGACGACGACGCATCGCCGGATGGGCGAGGAGGCGCGCCGCGCGGTCGGCATCACCGACGGCGTCCTGCGTGTCTCGGTCGGGCTCGAGGACGCCGAGGACCTCGCGCTCGATCTGCTCGCCGCTCTCGACCAGCTGGGCTGACTCAGAGGACGGTGAGCGCGGTGGTCGCGGCGGCCACCACGACCACCGCGCACACCGCGCTCCGTGCGGCCAGCGGCGCCAGGGCGATCGTGAGGCCCGAGCGCCGGCACCGCTCACGCCACAGCAGGGTCGCGAGCGATCCCCATACGGTGATCAGCGGGCCGAGGTTGGTGCCGATCAGCAGAGCCACCAGCCGCTGCGGGTCCTGGTCGGTGAGGCGTTCGAGGGCGAGGTAGGCGGGCAGGTTGTTGGTCACGTTGGCCGTCGCAGCACCGACGGCGCTCACCTGCCACAGCGCACCCGCATCGGTGCCGCTGCCGACGAGCCCCGCGAGGTGCCGGTGCAGTCCGTGCTGGGCGGCGACCTCGACCAGCACCAGCAGGGCCGTGACCGCGAGGACCATTCCCCAGGGCACGGCCACCTCCCGCACCCGGTGCCGCTGACGGACGGCAAGGCCGGTCAGCAGGACGGCCGCGGCGATCGTGGCCGGCACCGCTGGCGTCGGGAGCAGGACGAACGCCGGTCCCAGAGCCACGCACACACAGGCGGCGGCGATCAGCAAGGGTCGGTCGTGGGGATCCGCAGGCGGCTCGATTGCGTACGAACCGCGCAGGTCCCGCCAGTGCAGGACAGCGATGACCGCGAGCGTTGCGAGAACGGCTGCCAGCGCGGGCTTCCGGGTGAGCGCCACGTAGTCGGACAGGTCGAGGCCGAGCTCTGAGAAGCGGTGCAGCGCAAGCAGATTGGTGAGGTTGGAGACCGGCAGCAGCAACGAAGCCGTGTTGGCGAGCCACAGGGTGGTGAGCGCGAACGGCAGGGGTCGTACGCCGACCTGGCGGGCCACGGCGATCACGACGGGGGTGAGCAGCACCGCGGTCGTGTCGAGGCTCAGCACCACCGTGCACACGGTCGACAGTGCGGCGATGAGCAGCCACAGCTGCCACGTGCGATGGTGACCAGCGCGCGCCGCCCAGTGGCCGGCGACGTCGAAAACGCCTGCGATGTCGGCGATCTCAGCGACGACGGTGATCATCACCAGGAAGACCATGACCGGCAGCACGTGCTCGGCCAGATCGGTGAGGTCGGCGAGGCTCACGGGTTCATGGCGCGATCACGTCGAGCACCCAGGGGCGGCCCTCGCGCTCAGGGGGAGTCAGCTGTGTCGAGAACGCCTGTGCCGCAACCTTTTCCAGCGCCTGCGGTGTGCGAGCGTCGACGCCGGCGACGCACAGGTGGCGGGTGAGCAGGCCACGCGTGTGCTTGGCCATGTGGGTCGCACCCGGCACACGGACCTGCACCCACCTGCGGGCGACGTCGCCACGGGGTGTCCACGCGGCGACGTACGTGCTCGAACGGCAGTCGACGACGACACCTCGCCCGGCTGCTGCGGTCAGCACCGGGTCGAGCTCGTCGCGCCACGTGGCGGCGACCGGACCGACACCGTCGAGGTTGACGCTCATCGACAGCCTGTACGGCGCGACCTTGTCCTTGGGCCTCAGCGCGCCGTAGAGCGCAGAGACGACGACCACCCAACGACGCGCGCGGCGCAGTGCCGCCGTGTCGAGCGACCCGAGGTCGAGCGCGTCGTAGAGGACCCCGGTGTAGAGGTCCTGCGCCGGGAGGGCGGGCGCGGTTTCGAGGCGGGTGTTGCGCGCGATGTCGTCGGCCAGGTTGGGGCTGACCCCGAGGGCGGCCGCCGCGTCGTCGCGGTGACTGACCTCGGCCAGCGCCTTGGCGACCATCACCCGAGTGCTCGTCAGCTCGGGGAAGGACAGGCCCTCCAGGTCGAGCGGCTTGCCCCGGCGACGCTCGTGCTTGGTCTCGGACGGCGGCAGCAGGATGAGCACCCGCTGAGGGTACGGCGGCCGGGTGGGGTCCACCGAACCCGCCCGGCCCCCGGCGGCGCCCGGTCAGCAGATCGGCAGCGCGTCGGCCTGCTCGGGGCCGTAACGGTGTCCTGCACCGGTGGGCACCGCGAGAGATCCGAGGTAGTCGACACCGGTCTGCACGAGGCTCACGACCGGCAGCCACGGGCGGCCGTCGTCAGGGGAGCGGAACAGCGTGCTCGGCGCCGCGTGCACGACGGGGTCGTCGTCGTTGGCGACGGACGCCTCACGGGGCAGCCCCGCGCGCTCGCCGCCCGGCGTACCGACCCAGAGCACCGAGCAGACCCGGCGTGCTGCGTCCTGGCCTCCCGGTCCGGTGAAGATGTCCTGACCCGCGGTGGCCCCGAGGCTCTCGCCGTAGACGTGCAGCTGCGGGCGCCGGTCGGCCGGGACGGTGTCGACACGTCGGGCGACCGCGTCGAACAAGGCCCTGGCACCTCGCGCGGCGCCGTCCTGGTCGGTGAGGTAGGCCCACCAGCTCGGCGTGTCGGCGTACTGCATGCCGACCATGGCGACGTCTCGGCCGAACCGGTTCTCCAGTCCCGTGACGGCGTTGGGGTCGACCCAGCCGGACCCGGTCGGGATCATGATGACGACACGGTCGCGCTGCAGCCCACCGCCGCGGACGAGCTGGTCGGCCGCGCGCTCGGCCCGCGCCCGCACGCCCTCCCCGTCGACCATGTCGGCGTACGACCGGACGGCACCGACCGGAGAGGCTGCCGACGACAACAGCTGGCCGTCGGCGTCACCGGTCGACGCACCGTGCACCGGAGACGCCGGCATCAGCACCGAGGCCGCGAGCCCGACGGCGACGAGCGGCTTGCCGAGCAGGCGACGGCGCCGCCACACCCCGCGTACGCCGCGGAGCAGCAGGACGAGTGCGCTCGCGGTGGCGACGGTGCCCGCCCAGTCGGCCGCGTCGAGCGGCGCCATACCGATGTCGGTGCGCATCGTGTCCTGCGTGCGATCGGCCCACAGCACCGTGCCGATGAGGCCGGCGCCGCACGCGAGCAGAACCGCGTGATGGGCACGCCCCGACAGCCGCCTCGTGCGGTGGAGGCGCCGGACCAGTCCGACGGCCAGCAGCACGAAGAGCGCGGTCACCACGCCTTGCACGATCGGGGAGTGAGGCAGGTACGACGGGAACAGCGACAGCGCGATCGCGACCACTGCTGCGACGGCGCTCGAGGCGCGGGGGAGTCGGGGGTCGGCGGTGCGGCGCTCGGCCATGGCGCCGGACGTCGTCAGGGCGGCGCTCATGACTGCACCGCCGTGACGTTCGCGGGAGCACCGGACCACTCCCGGCGGACCCTGCGAGCGGTCGTACGCAGTCCGATCCCGGCCAGTCCGAAGCCCGCGCCGAGAGTGATCACGGCGGCGCCTCCCGCTGCGATCGACAACGCGCTCTCATGGCCGGGTGTCGACCCGTGCTGGCGCCAGGAGTTGATGCGCACCGAGGTGACCGCAGCCTGGGCGAGTCCGTCGCAGACGCCCCGCGACACGGCGTTGGACCGCTCCTCGCACGTCGCGCGCATCGACCGCTCGAACTGGTCGTCGATCGAGCGACGCGCACTGGCCGGGAGCGTGCGGTCGGTCTTGTGCGCATGGCGCAGCAGGTCGTAGCCCAGGTCGTGCTGCTTGCACGCGTCGTCGAACGCGCGGGGCAATGGCACCGGCCCTGAGCAGCTGCCCATGGGCTTGAGGAGCATGCCGTCCTCGATCTGCGGCCGATACCCCTCGACGCGCTCGAACGACGCCGGGATCGCCTGCAGCGCATGGGAACCGGGCTGGTCGACCAGGGCAGTGACGGCCTTCTCCGACCCGGCGTCGACCGGTCCGGGAGCAGGCTCGTCGAGACTGCTGAGCGCGGCCCAGGCGGCACCGCTGAGCAGCAGCATCGTGGTGAGTCGTCGTGCGGTGGTCGTCGTCATGGCGGCGAACGTAGGAACGTCCGGTCCACACCGGCGTCGCCACGAGGAGCCATCTGTGCGTACGCGTCCGGCGCAGCAGTCGCCTGCGACGTAGTACTCGGGAGTGACACCGGTCGGCTCCGGCGTACGACGCGTGGCGCGCCTCCCGTCCGTAGCCTGAACGGCATGCCCAGACTTCCGCGTCCACGTCCGGTGGCGGCCACTCGCGCCGTCGCGCGCGGCTCGTGGTCCGCCACCAAGGGGATGGGTCGCGGTCTACGTCTGCTGACCCGCCTCAGCCAGCTGCACCCCGACCTTCCCGCAGCACTGCTCGCGGCGATCATGCTCTCCATCGCCTGGCCGACGACGGGCGAGTCGCACGACGTCCCGGCCTCGTTGTGGCCCGTGCTCGGTGTCATGCAGGTGCTGCCGATCGTGATGCTGCGCAGGTGGCCGTTCTACGCATGGGCGGCGAGCGCGGCCGGTGCCGTGGTCTGGTGGGTGCTGTTCGACCCGCTGCCCGTCGCCCCGATGCCGTGGCCGGTGACGCACTTCTTGATCCTGCTGCTGACGATCCTGGTCGCAGCGATGCTCGCCGCCCCGGTCGAGGTGGGCCTGGTGACGCTCGGCAGCGTCGTGCTGTTCCTGGTCGCGATGCCGGACGAGCTCAAGCCATGGGCCATCGGCGCGGTGCTGACGGTCGCGTTCGGGCTGCTGATCCGGTGGCTGGTGCTGTCCCGTCGCCAGCTGGCCGAGCAGTCCGAGGCCACCGAGGTCGAGCGTGCGCGGCGCGCCGTGGTCGAGGAGCGCAGCCGCATCGCCCGCGAGCTGCACGACGGCGTCGCGCACCACATGTCGATGGTCGTGGTGCAGGCGCAGAGTGCGCCGTACCGGCTCGACGACGTCTCACCGCAGGCGCGCGAGGAGTTCGCCGGCATCGAGTCGGCCGCGCGGCAGGCCCTCAACGAGGTACGCGGTGTGCTGGGTGTGCTGCGCCAGGAGAACAACGCGGGTGAGACCGCTCCGCAGCCGGGGATCGCCCAGATGCCGGCGTTGCTCGAGGGGACGCGCGCTGCCGGGGTCGACGTGTCGTGGCGGCTCGACATCCGTCCGGAGGAGTGCCCGACGGGTACGGCGCTCGTCCTGCACCGCATCCTGCAGGAGTCGCTCGCCAACGCGAGCCGGCACGCACCGGGTGCGCCGGTCGAGGTCACGCTGGCGCGCAGCGGATCTCACGCCGAGCTCGCCGTCCGCAACGGTCCGCCGACCCGTGCCGAGGACGTCATCACCGCCGATCGCGGTGGGGGCAACGGCATCTCGGGCATGCGAGCCCGGGCGGAGGCCGTCGGTGGCACGTTCTACGCGGCACCGTCCCAGGACGGCGGGTTCGTCGTGCACGCGAGTGTGCCCCTGGAGGGCCGACCGCAGCTCACGGGCCTAGGTTGAGTCCATGACGATCACGGTGGTCATCGTGGACGACCAGGCAATGGTGCGACAGGGGATCGGTGCGCTGCTCGGGTCTCAGCCCGACATCAGCGTCATCGGCGAGGCGCCCGACGGAGCGCAGGCGGTGCGGGAGGTCGCGCGGCTGACGCCCGACGTCGTCCTGATGGACGTGCGCATGCCCGAGGTCAACGGCCTCGAGGCGACGGCGACGATCATGTCCTCGCCGAGCCCGACGCGCCCGAAGGTCCTGATGCTGACGACGTTCGACATCGACGAGTACGTCTACGAGGCGCTGCGCATCGGGGCGAGTGGATTCATGCTCAAGGACGCCCCGGCCGACGAGCTCGCGCGCGCCGTGCGGGTGGTGTCCCAGGGCGACTCGCTGCTCGCACCGAGCATCACCAAGCGCCTCATCGCCGAGGCCACCCAACGGCGCAGCGCCGTGCCCAAGCACTCACGACTGCTCGACGGGCTCACCACGCGCGAGCGTGAGGTGCTCGAGCTGGTCGCGGCCGGCCTGTCCAACGCCGAGATCGCGGCCCGGCTCTTCGTGGCTGAGCAGACGGTCAAGACCCACGTGTCGCGGGTGCTCGCCAAGCTGAGCCTGCGCGACCGGGCGCAGGCCGTGGTCTTCGCGTACGAGCACGGCGTCGTCGTACCCGGCTCATGAGCACACGCGGTTCCGCGCTTGCCCACCGCGGCGGGCCGAGGTGCATAAGGTGAGGCCCATGCCGAAGCGACAGATCGTTGCCCCTCAGGCCGACCCCGACGCCGGTGCCGACGCCGGCCCGCTGGAGCAGGCGTTCCAGGCGGTCCGCACCGAGCTCGAGCTGCCGACGTCCTACCCGGATGACGCCGCAGCCGAGGCTCAGCAGGCCGCCGAGTCGGCGCAGCTGCCTGAGCGCGACGAGACCGCGGTCCCGTTCTTCACGGTCGACCCGCCGGAGTCCAAGGACCTCGACCAGGCCATCCACCTGGAGCGGGCCGGCGACGGGTTCCGCCTGCGCTACGCCATCGCCGACGTCCCCTCGTTCGTCCGGCCGGGCGGTGCTCTGGACGCCGAGACCCGCAAGCGCGGCCAGACGCTCTACCTGCCCGACGTGCGCATCCCGCTGCACCCGGAGGTGCTCAGCGAGGGCGCTGCGAGCCTGCTCCCGGGCGAGGTCCGACCGGCGTTCGTCTGGGACATCACGCTCGACGCCCGCGGTGAGACCCAGTCGGCCGAGGTCTACCGCGCGCAGGTGCGCAGCCAGGACCGGTTCGACTACGACCAGGTCCAGCAGGCGATCGACGGAGGCACCGCCGACGAGCGCGTCGCGCTGCTGAAGGAGGTCGGCGAGCGGCGCATCGCGCTCGAGCGCGAGCGCGGCGGCGCGAGCCTGCCGATGCCCGAGCAGGAGATCTCCCGCGAGGGCGACACCTACACGCTGTCCTTCCGTCCGGTCCTTGCGAGCGAGGACTGGAACGCTCAGATCTCGTTGCTGACCGGCATGGTCGCGGCCGAGATGATGCTGCACGCGCAGATCGGCATCCTGCGCACCATGCCGGCGGCCGACCAGGAGGCTCTGCAGCGGTTCCACCGTCAGGCCGCCGCGCTCGGTGTGCCGTGGCCGGCCGAGCAGCCCTACGGCGAGTTCCTGCGCACGCTCGACCGCTCCGACCCCAAGCACCTGGCGCTGATCCACGCGGCGACGTCGTTGTTCAGGGGCGCCGGCTACACACCGTTCGACGGTGATGTGCCCGACCAGCCCGAGCAGGCGGCGGTCGCGGCGCCGTACGCCCACGTGACCGCGCCGCTGCGGCGTCTGGTCGACCGGTTCGGTCTCACGATCTGTGAGGCACTCAGCCGGGGCGAGCAGGTGCCCGACTGGGTGCGGCAGGCGCTGCCGACGTTGCCCGACATCATGAGGTCGACCGACGAGCTGGCAGGCAAGGTCGAGCGTGCGTGTGCCGACGCAGCGGAGGCTGCCGTGCTGGCCAGCCACATCGGTGAGTCGCTGGCAGCGTCCGCGGTCGAGAAGCGCGACAAGGGCGTGCTCGTCCAGCTCAAGGACTTCGCGGTCGTCGGCTCCTGCGACGGCGCGGCCGAGCTCGGCGCTGACGTCCAGGTCAAGGTCGTCAGCGCCGACATCTCGACGCGCAAGGTCGTGCTCGAGATCGTCTGAGGCTCAGGCCTGCTCGCGCTCCGCGATCCACGCGCGGAGCAGCTCGGTGAACCTCTCGGGCTGCTCCAGTGAGGGCAGGTGCGCGACGTCCGGCCAGTCGTGCCGGGTGACGTCGCGCAGTCCCGACTCGACGTGCTCGGCGGCATCGATCGACGTGTCCATGTCGTGCCCGCCGACGACGAGCAGCGTCGGGGCCGTGATCGCTTCCAGCCGTTCGAGCGCGGGCGGGTCGACCTCGTCGGCGTCGATGTCACCGAGCTGCTGACCCAGCTCGAACGTGCGGCGCTGCATCGTGCGTACGGCATCGGCGACGCCCGGGGTGACGTCGTCCGCGGTCCGTCCGGTGCCGATCACCCAGGCGTCGACGTTGGCCTCGACGGCGCGGTCGAGGTCGCCGGCGTCGAGTGCGCGCTCCTCCTCGGCGAAGAACGCCGACAGTGTGTCGGTGAGTGATGCGAGCAGGCTGCCGCCCGGGGGAGCGAGCACGAGCGAGGCGACCAGGTCGCCGTGCAGCAGCGCCGTCTCGACCGCCACGCCGGCGCCGTACGACGAGCCGACCAGGTGGACGCCCTCGAGTTCGAGCTCCTTGAGCGTGGCGGCGACGTCCTGGTCGTGCCGGAACGGCCGGGTCGGCGCGGTGGCGCTCTCTCCGAAGCCGCGCAGGTCGAGGCGGGTCAGGTCGTACTCGCCACGCAGGGCGTCGATCTGCGGGTCCCACACGCGGCGGTCAGCGATGCCGGCGTGGATGAAGACCACGCGAGGTGAGCTGGGGTCACGAGCGGGCTCGTGGTCGTACGCGATGCCGGTGGCAGTCAGGGGCACTCGGTCTCCTTGAGTTCGGTCGGTGCTGGACGAAGTCCACCAGGGCCCGCCCTCGGCGGCAACATGATTGCCGGTTCTGCCCGGACGCGCGGGCACCGGCCGTTGCGGTCGAGGGGAGGGTTGGACGACGACCGTGCACTGGTTCGCCACACGAACCAGTGCACAGTCACCGGCCGGACTGGGTATCCAGCAGGCGTCGGTCTCGATCTGGAAGCGCGTGCCGTTGATTCCGAGTCAGCCCGTCCAGACGCCGTCATCCCAGGCGCGGCTGAGCACGGCGTCGTACGCCGACAGCTCGAGTCCGCGCTCGGCGAGCCAGCTGTCGTCGTCGTAGGTCTGCTTGTACCGTTCGGCGTGGTCGCACAGCAGCGCCACGATGCTGCCCGCCTCGCCGGCTGCCCGCATCTCGCACGCGAGCTTGAGGGCGCCGTAGAGGTTGGTGCCGGTCGAGGCGCCCGCCCGCAGGCCGGTGCGCTCGCGCAGGAACCGCATCGCAGCGATCGACGCCGCATCAGGGACGCCGAGCATCCTGTCGACGACGAGCGGGTTGAAGCTCGGCTCGACACGCGGCCGGCCGATGCCCTCGATCCGGGATCCGGTGCCCGAATCTCCCTCTCCCGCATAGCTGTTGAGGAACGCCGACCCCTCAGGATCGACCACGGCGAGGCGGGACGACAAGCCGCGGTAACGCGTATAGCGGCCGATCGTCGCCGACGTGCCTCCGGTGCCGGCACCGACGACGATCCAGTTCGGGACGGGGTGTCGTTCGAGCGCCATCTGCTCGAACACCGACTCGGTGATGTTGTTGTTGCCGCGCCAGTCGGTCGCACGCTCGGCATAGGTGAACTGGTCCATGTAGTGGCCGTCGCAGTCTGCGGCGAGCGAGCGGGCGACGTCGTACACCGAGGCCGGGTCGTCGACGAGGTGACAGATGCCGCCCTCGCGCTCGATGAGCGCGACCTTGTCGGGGCTCGTGGAGCGCGCCATGACCGCGACGAACCGCAGCCCGATCATGCGGGCGAAGAACGCCTCGGAGATCGCGGTCGAACCCGAGGAGGCCTCGATCACCGTGGTGCGTGGGCCGATCCAGCCGTTGCAGATCGCGTAGAGGAACAGCGACCGGGCGAGGCGGTGCTTGAGGCTGCCGGTCGGGTGGGTGGACTCGTCCTTGAGGTAGAGGTCGACGTCCCACCGTCGGGCAGCGGGACCTGGATCAGGTGGGTGTCGGCGCTGCGGTTGGCGTCGGCGAGCAGCCGGCGTACGGCATGGTCGATCCAGGCTCGGTCCGGGCAGCTGCTCGAGGCGATATCGCGTACTGGCTCCACGGCACTAGCATGTCCTAGTGGATGAGTCGGCCAGACGGCCGCGTCGTCAGGTTCGCCTGACGCCGAGGAACGTCCGGGCTCCACAGGGCAAGGTGATGGTTAACGGCCATCCGGGGCGACCCGCGGGACAGTGCCACAGAGAACAGACCGCCGACCGGTGCGAGCCGGTCGGTAAGGGTGAAACGGTGGTGTAAGAGACCACCAGCGCTCCAGGTGACTGGAGCGGCTCGGTAAACCCCACCTGGAGCAAGGTCGGACAGCATGCGTCCGAGGGCGGCCCGCCCGAGCATGCGGGTAGACCGCTGGAGGCGGCTGGCAACAGTCGTCGTAGATGGATGGTCGTCGCCGCCGCGCTGGCAACGGTGCGGCGGAACAGAACCCGGCGTATCGGCCGACTCATCCCACTTTCTTGGCCGAGGTGATCAGCTCCTCGACGAGGTCGACGGCCACCGTCGCCGAGCGGCGGCCGTCGGCGTACAGGCCCTCGTGGATCAGCCAGATGCGGTCGGCGAGGGTCTTCGGGTCGGCCACGCCGAGCTCGCCGACGAGGTGGTCGATGCGGCGACGCCACCGTCGTACGCAGGTACGGGCGCGGCGGGCGGCCGTGTCGTCCGCCGGTGGCGTCTCGCGCAGGTAGTTGCGGATCGCGCAGCCGCGGAACGAACGGTGCGACGCGTCGGCTGCGATCTGGCGCGTCAGCGTGATCAGGGCCTGCGCCGGGTCGTCGACGCCGTCGAGCGCCGCGCTGGCGGCCTCGTCGCGCGCGATTGCGAACTCGTCGAGGTAGGCGGTCACCAGGTCGCTCTTGCTGGGGAAGTGACGGTAGAGCGCGTTCTTGCCGCACCCCGCCTCGTCGATGATGCGGGCCATCCCGACGGCCTGCACACCCTCGCGGTAGAACAGCCGGGTCGACGTCCGCAGGATGCGGTCGCGTGTCGTCGGATCTGCCTGGCGTGGCATAGGACTCACCTCTCATCGGCTCTCGTCCTACTCTAACGGACCACTCGGTCCGAAACGTTGCACGGCACAGGCTCGCGATGCATCATGAGGTGTAACGGACCGAGCGGTCCGTATCGATCCAGGAGGAGCACCGCCATGCGCGACGCAGTCATCGTCGATGCCGTTCGGACACCATTGGGCAAGGGCAAGCCAGGGGGTGCGTACAGCGAGGTGCACCCGGTCGAGCTGCACGCGCACGTGCTGCGATCGCTCGCGGAGCGCACCGGTCTCGACCCGGCCGAGATCGACGACGTGATCGGTGGCACGGTCGCGCAGGTGGGGGAGCAGAGCACCAACACCACCCGGATGGCCGTGCTCGCCGCGGGCTTCCCCGAGTCGGTACCCGCGACCACGGTCGACCGGCAGTGCGGGTCGAGCCAGCAGGCGCTCAGCTTTGCCGCGCAGGGAGTGATCGCAGGGGCGTACGACATCGCGATCGCCTCCGGCGTCGAGTCGATGAGCCGGGTCCCGATCGGCAGCGCTGCCCTCGTCGACGGGGTGCCCCGCGACTTCGCCGGTCCGTCGGTGGCGGCGCGCTACCCGGGTGGACTGATTCCTCAGGGGGTGAGTGCCGAGCTCATCGCGCGCCAGTGGGGACTCACCCGCGAGCAGCTCGACGAGTTCGCGCTCACCAGTCATCAGCGCGCGGCGCAGGCGTGGAAGAACAGGTGGTTCGACGCAGAGGTGGCCCCGCTCAAGGTCACCGCCTCCGACGGGACGGTGCGCCAGCTCGACACGGACGAGACGATCCGTCCGACCACGTCGATGGAGGGGCTCGCAGGGCTGCGTACACCGTTCGCCGACCAGCACTGGACCGACCGGTTCGGTGACATCGACTGGAAGGTGACGGCCGGCAGCTCGAGCCCTGTCAACGACGGCTCGGCGGCTGTGCTCGTCACCAGCAGCGAGGTGGCGGCTGCTCACGGCTGGACGCCCCGCGCGCGCATCCACACCGCGACGGTCGCGGCCGACGACCCGATCATGATGCTGACCGGCATCATCCCGGCGACGGCCAAGGTGCTGAAGCGCGCGGGCCTGACCATCGCCGACATCGACGCCTTCGAGGTCAACGAGGCCTTCTCGCCCGTCGTGCTCGCCTGGGAGGCCGAGACCGGCGCCGACCACGCCAAGGTCAACGTGCACGGCGGCGCGATCGCGATCGGCCACCCGCTCGGGGCCAGCGGAGCCCGCCTCGCGACCACGCTGCTCGGCGTCCTCGAGCGCACGGGCGGCCGCTACGGACTGCAGACCATGTGCGAGGCCGGCGGCACCGCGAACGCCGCGATCATCGAGCGGCTCTGATCGGGTCGGCGTGTTCGCTGACCGCGGACGCGATGACCGCGCACGCGCCCGCTCATCGGCCTACCCTCGAACCATGAGCCCGCGACGTCACCTCGCTCCGGTCCGCACGCTGCGCCCGGCGCAGGAGGGCGCCCAGCGTCGTACGCCGCCGGCCCCGCTGCTGCGCGAGGTCTACGGCGGGCTGCTGCGCAAGGCCCGTCACGACCAGGGCCGCACCCTCGCGGACGTCGCCGACGAGGCGGGCGTGTCGATGCCCTATCTGTCCGAGGTCGAGCGGGGGCTCAAGGAGCCGTCGTCCGAGGTGCTCGAGGCGTTGTGCGGCGCGCTCGGCGCCGGGGTCGCCGACCTCGTGGGCGCCGCCCACCGTGAGCTCACGTCCGCGGTCGAGCCGGTCACGCCGCTGCGCAGCACGGCCGTGACCCCCGCCGGCACCGGGCATGAGGCCGTGCTGCTCGCGGCCTGAGCCACTCGTCGTACGACCGTCCTTCGCCGATTCGTCGCCCGCCGGACGCCCACGCGCGGCCCGGCCACCGACACAGTGGGCGCATGTCAGCGATCTCTCGCCGCAACGTCCTCGTGGCCGGCGCCCTCGGCCTGGCCGCGCCGCTCGCCCTGTCCGCCCGAGCCGATGCAGGGACGACGACCCGTCGCCCGTCCGGGCCGCAGCCGTTGCGCCGGGCGCACGCGCACAACGACTACGAGCACACCCGCCCGTTGCTCGACGCGCTCTCGCACGGGTTCACCTCGGTCGAGGCCGACGTGTGGCTCGTCGACGGCGAGCTCTACCTCGGCCATGACGGCCCGGACCTCACGCGCACGCTGCGCAGCCACTACCTCGACCCGTTGCAGCGCATCGTGCGTCAGCAGGGTCACTCGGTCTTCCCGGGCTGGAAGGACGCGCTGCGCCTCCTGGTCGACGTGAAGTCCGACGGTCCGGCGGCGTACCCGGTGCTGCAGGCCCAGCTCGCGGCGTACCCCGAGCTGATGACGTCCTGGCTGCACGGCCGACGTCGGCAGCGACCGGTCACCGCCGTGCTGTCCGGCAACCTCGCCAACATCACCGCCTCCGACGACGAGCGACGCTGGTTCGGCTTCGACGGTCGCATCGACAGGCTGCCCGAGGGTGCGACCGCCGAGCAGCTGCCGCTCGTGAGCGACAACTGGTTCAACCACTTCACCTGGGTGGGCATCGGGCCGATGCCGCAGACGCAGCGGGACAAGCTCCACGAGCAGGTGGCGACACTGCACGCGGACGGCTACGAGGTGCGTTACTGGGCGACGCCCGACCTGCCTGGGCCGGCTCGCGAGGCGATCTGGACCGAGCTGCTCGCCGCCGACGTCGACGTGCTCAACACCGACGACCTGGCCGCGCTGCAGGCGTTCCTGCTGGAGCACGACACGGCTCGATGAGGTCTGACAGGCTGCCGGCATGAGTCGCCGGCAGCCGTGGACCGCCTCGTGGTCACACAACGACGAGGACCGCGACCGGCCCCTGCTCGACGCGCTCGAGCACGGCTGCGCGTGGATCGAGCCCGATGTGTGGGTCGTCGACGACCGGGTGCTCATCGGGCACGACCGACCTGATGAGTCGCAGTCGTTCGAGGCGGTCTACCTCGACCCGTTGCGGCAGCGGCGCGACGAGCTGCCCGACCTCTACCTCGTGCTCGACGTGAAGTCCGAGCCCGAGGCGTCACTGCCGGTGATCCAGTCGCTGCTCGCGGCGTACGACGACGTGCTCACCCACGCGAGCGGGGGCACCGTCGTACGCCGTCCGGTCACGGTCGTGCTGTCGGGCACACTCGCCAATCGCGTTGCGATGCAAGCGGACTCGGTGCTGCTGACGTACGACGGCCGGCTCGGCAACGTGCCCGAGCGCGCCGTCGCGGACTGGATGCCGCTGGTGAGCGCCTCATGGCGTGACCACTTCTGGTGGAGAGGGTTCGGGCCGATCCTGCGACGCGACCGCGCCCGTCTGGCCGAGCTCGTGTCCGAGACGCACGAGGCGGGACTACGGCTGAGGTTCTGGAGCCTGCCCGAGTGGACCCCGTGGCACCGCACGCGCCTGTGGCGCACACTGCTCGACGCCGGGGTGGACGTCATCACGACCGACCATCCCGCCGCGCTCGCGCAGGTGCTGCGCGAGCGCGACGCGGGTCACCAGGACGTCTCGCGCGGGCGACCCTCGTCGTAGCCGCTGGCGCTCTGCACGCCCACCGTGGCGCGCTCGCGGAACTCGGGGATCGAGCGGGCACCGGCGTAGGTGAAGCTGGAGCGCACGCCGGCGATGATCATGTCGATGAGGTCCTCGACGCCGGGTCGCTGGGGGTCGAGGTACATCTTGGAGGAGGAGATGCCCTCCTCGAACAGCGCCGAGCGCGCGCGGTCGTAGGCGCTGCGGCCCGCCGTGCGGTTGCGGACAGCGCGCGCCGACGCCATGCCGAACGACTCCTTGTAGAGCCGGCCGTCGTGGTCGCGGTTGAGGTCGCCCGGGCTCTCCCAGGTGCCGGCGAACCACGAGCCGATCATGACGCTTCCGGCGCCGGCAGCGAGGGCGAGCGCGACGTCGCGGGGGTACTTCACGCCACCATCAGCCCAGATCTCGGCGCCGAGATCCTGTGCGGCAGAAGCACATTCGAGCACTGCGGAGAACTGCGGCCGACCCACGCCGGTCATCATGCGGGTCGTGCACATCGCGCCCGGGCCGACGCCGACCTTGATGATGTCGGCGCCGGCCTCGGCGAGCTCGCGCGCACCGTCGGCGGTGACGACGTTGCCGGCGACGACGGGGATGCGTGCACCGCCGGCGCTCGCGTGGGCGTCACGGGCCTGGGTGACGAGCTTGAGGGCGTCGAACATCTTGTCCTGGTGGCCGTGTGCGGTGTCGACGACGAGCACGTCGGCGCCCGACGACAGCATCGTCTCGGCCTTGGCCTGCACGTCGCCGTTGATGCCGATCGCGACGCCGAGACGCAGACGGCCGTCGGCGTCGACCGCGGGGGAGTAGATCGCCGAGCGCAGGATCCCGGTGCGCGTGATGACGCCGGCGAGGCGTCCACCGTCGACCACCGGCGCGAGGTCGAGATGCTGGTGGGTCATCCGGTCGAACGTCTCGCCGAGGTCGGCTCCCGCGTCGACGGTCAGCAGGTCGGTGGACATGACGTCGCCCACGGTCGCGAAGCGGTCGACCTCGAGGCAGTGCTTCTCGGTGACGATGCCGAGCGGCTGCTCCTGGTCGTCGACGACGACGGCCTGACGGTGGGCGCGCTTGCCGATGAGAGCGAGCACCTGCGACACGGGCGCGTCGGGCGACACCGTCACCGGGGTCTCGAAGACCGTGTGCCGCTGCTTGAGGTAGGAGATCGTCTCCTGGACCGCGTGCACCGGGATGTCCTGCGGCAGGACGGCGAGCCCTCCGCGTCGGGCGACCGTCTCGGCCATACGACGGCCGGAGATCGCGGTCATGTTGGCGACCACGAGCGGGATCGTCGTACCCGCACCGTCGGGCGTCGTGAGGTCGACGTCGAGGCGGCTGGTCACCGCCGAGCGCGAGGGCACCATGAACACGTCGCTGTAGGTGAGGTCGTACGCCGGCTGCTGGACTCCCAAGAACTTCACCATCACATCGTAGGAGAGCCGGACCTGTGCCGACGTCGCGTCCGGTCGTAACGTGGCCAGCATGATCGTCACGCATCTCGGCCACTCCTGCCTGCTCGTCGAGTCAGGCGGCGCGCGGATCCTCATCGACCCCGGCACGTTCTCGGACACGACGGGTGTCGAGGGGGTCGACGCCGTCTGCGTCACCCACCAGCACGCCGATCACATCGACGTCGAGGGGTTCGCCGCACTGGCCGAGCGCAACCCCGACGCGTCGGTGTACGCCGAGCCCGTCACGGCGCAGCAGCTGCGCGAGCGCGGCCACGACGCCCGCGACACCGTGGCGGGTGAGCCGGTCGAGGTCGGGCGCGCGGTCGTGACGCCCGTCGGGGCGCAGCACGCCGTCATCCACGAGTACCTCGAGCGCATCGACAACCTGGGTCTGGTCGTGCGCGCCCCGGGGGAGCCCACGCTGTTCCACCCCGGCGACGCGCTCGACGCCGAGCCGGGCGAGGTCGACCATCTCGCCGTGCCGGTCAACGCACCCTGGTGCGCGGTCAAGGAGACGATCGCGTTCGTCCGTCGGATCGCGCCGACGCAGGGAGTCATCCCGATCCATGACGCGCTGCTGAAGCCACCGGCACGCGCGATGTACCTCAAGCACATCGGTGACTTCGGGCTCGACGGCGGCGTGCAGGTCACCGACCTGGCGAAAGCGGGCCCACAGCAGCTCTGAGGGTCAGCCTGCCGGCTCGCTCGGGGCCCGGCGGCGGCGTACGACGTAGGCCGCGATCGCGGCGGCGACCACGGTCGCCACCGCGATCCGGACCCCGAGCGGCGCGTCCCACAGGCGCAGCACCGCACCCAGCGCTAGGGTTCCGACGGTCGCCGTCAGCACCGACCATGCGATGCATCCCGGGATCATGGCGAGCAGGTAGCGCGGCCAGGGCAGACGCATGACGCCTGCGGTCAGCTGGGTGGCGAACGTCAGGCCCGCCATCAGGAACGACACCGGCACGATGGCCAGGCCGACGCGGTTGAACCCGGCCTGAGCGCGCTGCATGCCAGGGCGCTGCGTGACGGCCGTGACACGCGCGCCGAGGCGACCCGAGGTCGCGGCGCGGCCCACGGCGTAGATCGTGTTGGCGCGCACGAAGATCCAGCAGAACAGCAGTGCGACGAGCAGCCCGAACGGCTGGTCGTCGATCCACTCCAGCAGGTCTCGCACGTGCGCTCCTCTCGGGCGAGGGTGGTCCCCGGGGAGGATCGCACACGCCTGAGACGTGCTTGCATAACAGGTAAGGCTCACCTATGGTTCCCGCGTGCCGATGGTGACCGCGAAGAAGAAGTGCTGCAAGGACAAGCCGCGCTGCAAGAAGTGTCCCGTCGTGCTCAACCGCCTCGCCAAGGCCGGGTACGCCGAACGCCTCAGCCGTCGTGAGTACCGCCTCGCGGGCAAGGTGCCGGGCAAGGTCAAGGCCGCCGCGCGCGCCCGCTGACCGGTGCCACGTGCAGCGACCGGGGCTGGATAGCCTTGAGCCATGAGCCTTTCCGTCTCCTCGTGCCATGACCGCAACGACTGGGACGACCTCGTCAACGCCGCCGGCGGCCACCCCCTTCAGCTGTGGGGCTGGGGCGAGCTGAAGTCACGCTACGAGTGGTCCGCCGACCGCCTCGTCGTCCGCGACGGCGACCAGGTCGTGGGCTCGGCGCAGGTGCTCCTGCGCCGCCTCCCGGCACCGTTCCGCTCGCTCGCCTACATCCCGCGCGGGCCGCAGGCGCAGCCCGAGCACCGGGGCGCTGTCCTGACGGCGCTCGCCGACCACGTCAAGCGCACGCACAAGCCGGTGGGGCTCACCATCGAGCCCGACTGGGAGGAGCCGTTCTCACCGCTGCCCAAGGGCGAGGTCGACGCGGCGATCGCTGCCGGTCGCGCTGCACCCCAGCCGCAGTGGCTGCGTGATGTCGAGGCCGCCGGCTTCACCCGCAGCGACAACACCGGGCTCATCCCGACGACGCTGATCGTCGACGTCACCCACGACGAGGACACGATCCTCAAGGAGCTCAGCTCCTCGACCCGCCAGAACGTCCGCAAGTCCTTCCGCGCCGACAACGTCCGCTTCGGCGAGGTCACCGACGAGGCGGACCTGCGCACGATCCTGGAGATCAACAAGGAGACCGGCCGTCGCGCCGACTTCGCCGTCCACGACGACGACTACCACCTCGGCATCCGCGACCTCATGGGTCCGCAGTCGCAGCTGCTCGCCGCCTGGGAGGGGGACGAGCCGGTCGCCTTCGTCTGGCTCGTCGTGTCCGGCACGACCGCGTTCGAGCTGTACGGCGGGGTCAGCCCACGCGGTATGAAGCTGCGCCTCAACTACGGCCTGAAGTTCCACGCGATGAAGCACGTCAAGGCCCAGGGCGTGCAGCGCTACGACTTCAACGGACTGCTCAACGACGGCATCTCCGACTTCAAGCGCCAGTTCGCCAAGCACGAGGACCTGCTCGTCGGCACCTGGGACAAGCCGTTGTCGCCGCTCTACCCGGCGTTCGCCAAGGCGCTCCCCGTGGTGCGCTCAGGTCTCAAGCGCGGGGTGCCCGCGGTCAAGAAGGCCCTGCGCGACCCCCGCGGTGCGGCGGGTGAGGTCCGCGCCAAGGTGAGCGACCGGCGTACGACCACCGCCGGCTGAGCACGGACCTCGCCCGAGTCAGCCCTGGACGTCGTCGTGCGCCCGGCGCGCGGCGCCGATGATGCCTGCGGCGTTCTTGAGCTGAGCCGGCACGATCTTGGTGCGTAGGTCGAGCAGCGGCAGGAACTCCTCGGCGTCCTTGGAGACGCCGCCGCCGACCACGATCAGGTCCGGCCACAGCAGCGACTCCAGGTGGCTGTAGTAGCGCTGCAGCCGCTCGGCCCACTCGGCGTAGGACAGGCCTTCCTTGTCCTTGATGCTGGAGGCGGCTCGGGTCTCGGCGTCGTGACCGTCGAGCTCGAGGTGGCCGAGCTCGGAGTTGGGCACGAGCCTGCCGTTGTTGAGGATGGCCGAGCCGATGCCGGTGCCCAGCGTCGTGAGGACGACGAGGCCTTTCGCGCCGGCGGCAGCGCCGTAGTAGAGCTCGCCGAGGCCGGCCGCGTCGGCGTCGTTGAGCAGCGTGATGTCGCGGCCGAGGCGCTTCTCGAGCAGCTTCTCGGCCTTGCTGTCGATCCAGGACTTGTCGATGTTGGCAGCAGTACGCACGACGCCGTGCTGGACCACGGCCGGCACGGTCACACCGATCGGCTCGTCACCGATCTGGTCCTCGAAGTGGTCGACGATCTCGGCGATCACGTCGGCAACCGCCTCGGGCGTCGACTTCTCAGGGGTGTCGATGCGCTTGCGCTTGGCGGCGAACTCACCCTTCTTGAGGTCGACGGGCGCGCCCTTGATGCCGGACCCGCCGACATCGATCCCGAGCGGGTGCTGCTTGGACTTCGACATCGATGGAGCTCCTTCGCAGGGGGATCGGTCAGACGGCCGTGAGGATCTCAGGTCCGGTCGGCGTGATGAGGATGGTGTTCTCGAACTGAGCCGAGCGGCTGCCGTCGGCCGTCACCACCGTCCAGCCGTCGTCCCACATCTGCCAGTCGGAGCCGCCCAGGTTGAGCATCGGCTCGACGGTGAACGTCATCCCGGGCTCGATGATGTCGTCGTACGACGGGGCCGCGTCGTAGTGGGGGATGACCAGACCCGAGTGGAACGTCGTCCCGATGCCGTGCCCGGTGTAGTCGCGGACGACGCCGTAGCCGAAGCGCTTGGCGTACTTCTCGATGACGCGGCCGATGATGTTGACCTGACGCCCGGGCATGGCCGCCTTGATGCCGCGCATCATCGCCTCGTGGGTGCGCTCGGACAGCAGCCGGGACTCCTCGTCGACCTCGCCGACCAGGAACGTCGCGCAGTTGTCGCCGTGCACGCCGTCCTTGAACACCGTGATGTCGACCTTGACCAGGTCACCGTCCTGCAGCGGCCGGTCGTCGGGGATGCCGTGGCAGATGACCTCGTTGACGCTGGTGCACAGCGACTTCGGGAACCCGCGGTAGCCGAGCGTCGAGGGGTAGGCGCCGTGGTCGAGCGCGAACTCGTGACCGATGCGGTCGAGCTCGTCGGTGGTCACCCCTGGGGCAGCGGCGGCGCCGGCGGCCTGCAGCGCCTGGGCGGCGATGCGACCGGCGACCCGCATCTTCTCGATGGTCTCGGCGTCCTTGACCTCGGGACCGTCGTAGGGCCGGGGAGCCGGCCGGTCGACGTACTCCGGGCGGGTGATCGAGGACGGGACCAGACGGCGGGGACCCACCGTGCCGGGCTGGATGCTGACACTCGTCGTCGGCATAGGGTGGAGTGTAAGCGGGCCGGTCGGCCAGTCCTTGGCCCCGGCCCGGTCCTGACCCGCGACGCACGGAGGTGGCCCGATGGCCTTCTGGTACAACGTCTCGACCGGCCAGGTCGAGGAGGACGGCTCGACCGACCCCAAGGGTGATCTGATGGGCCCTTACGGCACGCACGAGGAGGCGCAGAATGCGCTCGCCACGGCCCGTGAGAAGACCGAGAAGTGGGACGCCGAGGACCGCGCCTACGAAGAGGGCGAGGACTGAGGCTCCGCCCACCGCCGGCGTCGGCCCCCGCCCAACCAGGGCGGGGGCCGACGCGCGTCCGGGCGGGCGTACCGTCGAGCCAGTGACCGACGAGCCCACCTTCGACCTGCGCTCGCTCGCGATCCCCGCGTACGGCCCGTCCTTCCTGTTCGGTGTCGGTGACGGAGCGATCCTCCCGGTCATCGTCCTCACCGCCCGCGACCTCGGCGCGAGCGTCGCGGTCGCCGCGCTGGTCGTCATGCTCATCGATCTCGGCTCGTTGATCTTCAACGTGCCCGCCTCGATCCTGACCGCGCGCTACGGCGAACGGCACGTGATCACCGGAGCGGCCGTCGTCGGCGTCCTCGCCGCCCTGCTGTGCGCTGTGGCGCCAGGACTGATCGCCTTCGGCGTGGGCGTCCTGGTCATGGGCTTCAGCGCGTCGGTGTTCATGCTCGCGCGTCAGAGCCACCTGACCGAGGCGGTGCCGCCGCAGTACCGCGCGCGTGCCCTGTCGACGCTGGGCGGTGTCATGCGGGTCGGGGTCTTCGTCGGGCCGTTCGTCGGGGCCGCTGCCATCCACGTGTTCGGGCTGTCGTCGGCGTACGTCGTGTGCGCCGCAGCGCTCGCCCTCGCAGGCCTGCTGTCCACGCGCATGCCCGACCTGCCCGCGCATCCGCACCTCGCGCAGGCACGCAGCGAGGTAACCGTACGAGCGGTGCTGCGCGAGCACCGCCGGGTGTTCCTGACCGTCGGCATCGGCATCCTGCTCGTCGCGCTCGTCCGGGCTGCACGCCAGACCGTGATCCCGTTGTGGGCCGACCATCTCGGGCTCTCGCCGCAGGCCACGTCGGTGGTCTACGGGATCGCCGGCGGCATCGACATGCTGGTGTTCTACCCCGCGGGCAAGGTGATGGACCTCAAGGGCCGCCGCTGGGTGACGGTCCCGTCGATGCTGGTCATGGGCACCGCGCTGCTGCTCATGCCGCTGACCGGCGGTGCGCTCTCACTCACGGCGGTGTCGTGCCTCCTCGGGTTCGGCAACGGCATCGGCTCGGGCATGGTGATGACACTCGGCGCCGACTTCTCGCCGGACGTGGGGCGCGCACAGTTCCTGGGCATCTGGCGCGAGCTGTCCGACGTCGGCGGCACGGCCGGTCCGCTGCTGCTCTCGGCGCTGACCGCGACGGTCTCGCTCGGGGTCGGTGTGCTGGCGTGCGGGCTGATCGGCTTCGTCGCGGCCACTGTGCTCTACCGGGCCGTTCCTTCACGCCGGAACGCAAAGGTTCCGTAAAGGTTTCACTGCGAATCTCGCACTCTTCACCTCCAGTACGCGCACACTTGCGCGTGGCCGCACCGTCGCCCTTCATCCGCGGGCGCGAGCGGCTCTCACTCCAGGAGGAAAAGTGAAGCGACGTCTGCTCGCTGCCGCTACCGGCAGCACCGCAGCCGCGATGATTCTCGCGCTCAACCCAGCCGGCAACCCGGCTCACGCCGCTCCCGCCGTCGACCCCGACGGTGGCCGGAGCGCATCATCGGTGATCCGTTCGGACAACAAGCCCGACCCGCTCGCCGAGAAGGCCGCCGCCACCCGTCAGCAGGCGGTCGAGAAGCTGCTCAAGGGCGAGGCCAAGACCAAGGTCATCAACGGCACCCGCGTCATCGAGCTCGACAACGGGCAGCCGACCGCCGGCCAGAAGACCGCGATGGGCAAGAACGCCAAGGCCAAGGCTGCCAAGGGCAAGGGCAAGTACGTCCAGTACGACGCCGAGCAGACGTCCAACATCTTCACAGTGCTCGCGGAGTTCGGCACGCAGACGAAGCCGGAGACCGCCGGGACGGCCGGGCCGCTGCACAACGAGCTGCCCGAGCCCGACCGCACGTACGACGGCACCGCGACCGACAACAACTCGACGTACTGGACCGCGGACTTCAACCGCGACCACTACCAGAAGATGATGTTCGGCACCGAGGGTGAGTCGTTCCACAACTTCTACCTGGCGCAGTCGCTGGGCCGCCACAAGACCCAGGGTGACGTCAGCGACTGGGTCAAGCTGCCCTACAACGAGGCCCGCTACGGCTCCAACGCCGGTGTCGACGAGGACCCCTCGCTCGAGGCCGAGCGCTCATGGTCGTTCATCGGTGACTCGCTGACCGCCTGGTACAACGGCCAGAAGGCTGCCGGCAAGACCGACGCCCAGATCAAGGACTACCTCAAGCAGTTCGACGTCTGGGACCGCAACGACTACGACGGCGACGGCGACTTCAACGAGCCCGACGGCTACATCGACCACTTCCAGGCCATCCACGCCGGTGAGGGCGAGGAGGCCGGTGGCGGCGCACAGGGTGAGGACGCCATCTGGTCCCACCGCTGGGCCGTCCAGACCGGTGCGGGCTCCCAGGGCCCCGACGGCAACAAGGTCGGCGGTGTCCAGATCGGCAACACCGGCATCTGGGTGCGCGACTACACCACCGAGCCCGAGAACGGTGGCCTCGGGGTGTTCGCCCACGAGTACGGCCACGACCTGGGGCTGCCCGACCTCTACGACACCGCCGGTGGCGACAACTCCACCGCGTTCTGGTCGCTCATGAGCAGCGGCTCCTGGCTCAACCACGGTGGCGATGCGATCGGCACCACGCCCGGCTACATGGGCGCCTGGGAGAAGGCACAGCTCGGCTGGGCCGACGTCAAGACCGTCCCGTACGGCAACTCCGGCAAGGTCGCACTCGGCCCGGCCGACCAGGACAACGCCACGAAGCCGCAGGCCGTCGCGGTCACGCTGCCGGACAAGACGGTCTCCACGCCGTACAACAAGCCGAAGTCGGGCACGTACGAGTGGTGGTCGGGTCGCGGTGACGACCTCAACAACACCCTGGGTCGCGACCTCGACCTCACCGGCAAGACCTCGGCCAGTGTGAGCGCGGCGGTCTGGCACCAGATCGAGGCCGGCTACGACTACCTCTACGGCCAGGTCTCGACCGACAACGGCGCCACCTGGACCAACGTCGGCACCGCGCTCGACGGTGACAGCAACGGCTGGACCACGACGTCGTACGACCTGTCGGCCTACGCCGGTCAGAAGGTCACGTTCCGCTTCCTCTACCAGACCGACGGCGGTTACAACGAGGCCGGCGCGTTCCTGGACGACATCGCGACGACGGTCGACGGCCAGACCGTCACCGACGACGTCGAGTCGACCACCTCGGAGTGGACCGCCAAGGGCTTCACCCGTATGAACGGCACCGACACCAAGACGGTCTCGCACTACTACCTGGCCGAGTACCGCCGCTACAACGGCTACGACACCACGCTGAAGAACGGTCCGTACAACTTCGGGTTCAAGGACCGCCCCGACTTCGTGGAGCACTTCCCCTACCAGGACGGTCTGCTGGTGACCTACGTCGACGGTGAGTACGCCGACAACAACACCAAGACCCACCCCGGTCACGGTCAGGTGCTGCCCGTCGACGCCCACGCCAAGCCGATGACCTGGCCGGACGGCGTGATCGCCCGCCAGCGCATCCAGTCCTACGACTCGACGTTCGGCGTCGACAAGACCGACGCGTTCACCCTGCACAAGCAGGGCCTGGCCGCCAAGGTCCCGTCGCGCCCGGCCGTCACCACGTTCGACGACACCAACCCCAACGCCTACTGGTACGTCTCCAACCCGATGGCATCCACCAAGGTCGCGGGCAGCGGCACCAAGATCCAGGTGCTGGGCAAGCAGGGTGACGGATTGTCCCTCAAGCTGTCGTTCCCGACGGGCGGCATGCTCAACAAGGGCCAGTGATCGCTCACTGAGCACGACGCGTACGACGGCGGCCCCGGTCCACATGGACCGGGGCCGCTGCACGTCAGGCCCTGAGTGAGGCAGGATCGACCCATGGATCGTCAGCAGGAGTTCGTGCTGCGCACCATCGAGGAGCGCGACATCCGGTTCGTCCGGGTGTGGTTCACCGATGTGCTCGGCACCTTGAAGTCCGTCTCCATCGCGCCCGCCGAGCTCGAGGGTGCCTTCTCCGAGGGCATCGGGTTCGACGGCAGCGTCATCGAGGGCCTCGCCCGCGTCTACGAGGCCGACATGCTGCTGCGGCCCGACGCGACGACGTTCCAGCTGCTGCCGTGGCGCGGTGAGAACCCCGGCACCGCCCGCATGTTCGGTGACATCCGCCTGCCCGACGGCAACGCCAGTGCCGCCGACCCGCGTACGGTCCTGCGGCGCGCGATGGCCCGGGCCGCCGAGCAGGGGTTCACGTTCTACACCCACCCCGAGATCGAGTTCTACCTCTTCCGCCCCGACGTCGCGCCGGGCATGCCGCCGGTGCCGGTCGATCAGGCCGGGTTCTTCGACCACGTCCCGCACGGCACCGCTCACGACTTCCGTCGTGCGGCGATCACCACCCTCGAGAACATGGGCATCTCGGTCGAGTTCAGCCATCACGAGGGCGGGCCCGGTCAGAACGAGATCGACCTGCGCTACGCCGACGCGCTCGCGACCGCGGACAACATCATGACGTTCCGGGCGGTCGTCAAGGAGGTCGCGCTCGAGCGCGGGGTGTTCGCCTCGTTCATGCCCAAACCCCTTGCGGGACAGCCGGGTTCGGCGATGCACACGCACGTCTCGCTGTTCGACGGTGACAGCAACGCGTTCTACGAGGCGGGTGCGCCCTACCAGCTGTCCGTCACCGGCCGGAAGTTCATCGCGGGCCTGCTGCGGCACGCCAACGAGATCAGCGCCGTCACCAACCAGTGGGTCAACTCCTACAAGCGCATCTGGGGCGGGGGAGAGGCTCCGGCTCACGTGTGCTGGGGTCACAACAACCGCAGCGCGATGGTGCGGGTGCCGATGCACAAGCCGGGCAAGGGGCAGAGCACCCGCATCGAGGTGCGCTCACTCGACTCCGCGTGCAACCCCTACCTGTCCTACGCCCTGATCCTGGCCGCCGGTCTGAAGGGCATCGAGGAGGACTACGAGCTGCCGCCGGAGGCCGAGGACGACGTGTGGTCGCTCACCGAGCGCGAGCGCCGCGCGATGGGCATCGACCCGCTGCCGGCGTCTCTCGACGAGGCGATCCGGATCATGGAGGACTCCGAGCTGGTCGCCGAGACGCTGGGCGAGCACGTCTTCGACTTCTTCCTGCGCAACAAGCGCGCCGAGTGGTCCGGTTATCGCGAGCAGGTCACGGCGTTCGAGCTCGAGCAGTACCTGCGGCTGTGAGCCCCGAACGACCCAGCACCCGGTCCGCGATGCTCGTGCGGGCCGGTTTCACCGACCATGCCCGAGCAGCCCAGCTGCTCGACGAGCTCGGCCCCGGAGACCGTGACGCGCTCGTCTCGGCTCTCGCCCGCACCGCCGACCCGGACCAGGCGTTGCTGGGCCTGCTGCGGCTGCGCGAGGCGATGGACGAGGCGGCGCGCGCCGAGCTCGACGAGGTGATCGACAGCGACCGCACGTGTCGCTATCGGCTGCTGGCCGTGCTCGGGGCGTCGACCGCGCTGACCGACCATCTCGTCCGTCACCCGGGTCAGTGGCACGACGTCGTCGAGGCGCAGCGCCGCCACGCCGACGAGCTCGCGACCCTCCTCATCGGTGAGGTCGAGCAACGAGGCGAGCGGTCGGCGTACGACGCACTGCGCATCGCCTACCGACGTCAGCTGGTGCAGATCGCAGCGCTCGACCTGACCCAGGACCCGTTCGATGAGATGCCCGCCACCGGCGAGGCGCTCGCCGACCTCGCCGGCGCCGCGATGGAGGCGGCCCTGCAGATCGCGCGTGACGAGCACGACGACCCCGATCGGTGCCGCCTGTCGGTGATCGGGATGGGCAAGACCGGTGGTCTGGAGCTCAACTACATCTCCGACGTCGATGTGGCGTTCGTCGCCGAACCCGCTGACGGCGTCGACGAGGACGAGGCGCTCGCGGTCGCGACGGCGCTGGCCACCTCGGCGATGCGGGCCTGCTCCGCGTCGACCGCCGAGGGCAACCTGTGGCAGGTCGACGCCGCGCTGCGTCCCGAGGGCAAGAACGGCCCGCTCGTGCGCACGGTCGAGAGCCACCGTGCCTACTACGAGCGGTGGGCCAAGACCTGGGAGTTCCAGGCCCTGCTCAAGGCGCGCCCGATCGCCGGTGACGCCGGGGTCGGCCAGGCCTACCTCGATGCGATGAGTCCGATGGTGTGGCAGGCCAGTACCCGTGACAACTTCGTCGAGGACGTCCAGGCGATGCGACGGCGCGTCGAGGACAACGTGCCTCCGGCCGAGCAGCCCCGCCAGCTCAAGCTCGGGCCGGGAGGGCTGCGCGACATCGAGTTCAGCGTGCAGCTGCTCCAGCTGGTGCACGGTCGCACCGACGAGCGGATCCGTCAGCGCAGCACGCTCGCCGCGCTCGACGCGCTGTCCCGTCGCGGTTACGTCGGTCGGTCCGACGCGCACGAGCTCGACGTCGCCTACCGTTTCCTGCGCGTCCTGGAGCATCGCATCCAGCTGTCGCGGATGCGGCGTACCCACCTGATGCCCACGGCCGAGGCCGACCTGCGTCGGCTGGCGCGGGGCATCGGTGTCTTCTCCGACCCCACCGAGTCGATCACGACGATGTGGCGTGAGAAGGCCCGCGAGGTGCGCCGTCTGCACGAGCGGCTGTTCTACCGTCCGCTGCTGTCCGCCGTGGCGCGGTTGAGCGACGACGACGCGCAGCTCACACCCGACGAGGCGCGAGAGCGCCTGTCCGCACTGGGTTTTCGCGATCCGTCCGGCGCGATCCGACACATCCAGGCGCTCAGCTCGGGTGTCAGCCGGCGCACCGTCATGCAGCGCACGCTCCTGCCGGTGATGCTGCAGTGGTTCGCCGACGAGGCCGACCCCGACGCGGGCCTGCTGGCGTTCCGGCGCATCAGCGACGAGCTGGGCTCGAGCCCGTGGTTCCTCAAGCAGCTGCGTGAGGGCTCCTCCGCGCAGCACCTGGCCAAGGTGCTCGCGAGCAGCCGGTACGCCGCCGGCATGCTCGAGCGGTCGCCGTCGGCAGTCGCGATGCTGGGCGATCCCGACGCGCTGAACCCCCGTCCTCGCGCCGCGATCATCCGCACGATGACGGCCGCCGGGCGTCGGCACAGCGACCCCGACCAGGCGATCCTCGCCGTACGCGGTGTACGCCGTACCGAGCTGCTGCGGGTCGCGATCGCCGACCTCGTGGGCTCTCTCGACCTCGACCAGGTCGAGGTCGCGCTGACCGACGTGATGGCCGCGACGATGCAGGCCGCGCTCGACGTGGCCTCCACCCGGGTCGAGCGCGAGCGCGGTCCGCTGGTCACGCGGCTGGCCGTCATCGGGATGGGTCGCTTCGGCGGACGTGAGCTGGGCTACAGCAGCGACGCCGACGTGATGTTCGTGCACGACCCCGACGAGGGGGCCGACGAGCAGCAGGCTCAGGAGCAGGCGCTCGCGGTGGTGTCCGAGCTGCGCCGGCTGGTGCAGCTGAGCGGCCCCGACCCGGCGCTCACCGTCGACGCCGACCTGCGTCCGGAGGGCAAGGGCGGCCCCCTCGTACGCAGCCTCGCGTCCTACCGCACCTACTACGAGCGGTGGTCCGAGGGCTGGGAGGCCCAGGCGCTGCTGCGTGCCACGCCGGTCGCGGGGGATGAGCAGCTGTCCCGTGACTTCGTCGAGCTGATCGATCCGCTGCGCTACCCGGCCGCCGGACTCAGCGAGCGCGCCGTACGCCAGATCCGCACGCTGAAGGCGCGGATGGAGGCCGAGCGCATCCCACGTGGTGGAGATCGCAAGACGCATTTCAAGCTCGGGCACGGCGGGCTCGCCGACGTCGAGTGGACGGTCCAGCTGCTGCAGCTGCAGCATGCCGCCGCCGTGCCGGGGCTGCAGCACCCGGGCACGATGACACCGCTGCGCCGGGCAGCCGAGGCGGGTCTGCTGACCGAGGAACAGGCGGCCGAGCTGCGTGACGCGTGGGTGCTCGCGACGCGGCTGCGCAACGCGTCGGTGCTGTGGCGCGGGCGCCCGGTCGACGCGCTGCCCAGCGATCTGCGTGACGGAGACGGCATCGGCCGCATCCTCGGCATGCCTGCGGGCTCAGGACCACAGCTGCACGACGACTACCGACGGTTCGCGCGGCGCGCACGCGCCGTGGTCGACGAGTGCTTCTACGGCATGCCCCGCGACAACAACGGCGACTGACTCACGCGGGCCGGGTGGTCCGGCGTACGACCAGCTCGATCATGACGGCCACCGTCACGGCCTGCACGAGCAGCAGAGCCGCGAGGACGACCAGCTGCACCGCGGCGGCCTGCCACGCCGAGCCGCCGCCCAGCATGACGCCGACGAACGCTCCGGGCAGCGTCACCAGCCCGACGGTGCGGGTCTGGTCGAGACCGGGTACGAGCGCCAGGGCGGCGTCGTCACGCACGACCGTCACGGCAGCCTCACGGTGGGGCAGCCCGATCGAGAGGGCTGCCTCGAACTCACCCCACCGCTCCTCCCACGCCTGCAACAGCCGTTTGCCCGACAGCGTTGTCGCGGTCATCGCGTTGCCGATGAGGATGCCGAGGACGGGCACGACCGATACCGGCTTCAGCGGGACGACGCCGCTGAGCAGCAGCAGCGCGATCACGGGCAGGAGTCCGCACAGCAGCGGGACGAGCGCCCATCCGGTCCAGGTCGACCACACGCGCCGCCCTGCGGTGAGCGCGGCGACCACGGTCATCAGCACGCAGAACGCGATCGTCCACGGCCAGCTGGAGAGCACCGCGGCGATCACCAGTCCGACGACCGCGAGCTGGACGAGCGCTCGGGCTCCAGCCGTGAGCTGTCGGCGTGGGTCGCCGAGGCGCGCCACGTGGACGACCACGGCAGCGGCCGCCGTGCACGCGAGAGTCACGACCAGCACGCGGACGACGCCCGACGGGTCATCGGCGTTGACGAGGGCTGTCTGCAGCGGGCGGCTCACCACGAGCGCGAGCATCCCACCGACTCGGGCGCTGAGATGGCCCGACGGTCTGCGACACGCTGTTCGTAGACTTGTCCGGTGATCACTCGTACCTCTCTGCGCGGCTCAGCCCTGGCGTCCCTGGACGCCCGTGCGCTGCGCGACACGTTGCCCCGGGCGGCCTTCGACGTCGAGACGGCCCTCGACGTCGTACGACCGATCTGCGAGCAGGTACGCCATCACGGTGCCGATGCGCTGCGCGACCTGTCCGAGAAGTTCGACGGCGTCCGGCCCGACGCGCTGCGGGTGCCTGCCGAGGTGCTGTCGGCGGCGCTCGACCAGCTCGACCCCGACATCCGCGCAGCGCTCACCGAGGCGATCCGTCGCGCGCGCCTGGTGCACGACGACCAGCGGCGCACCGCCACGACGACCCAGGTCGCCCCGGGCGGCACGGTCACCGAGCGCTGGGTGCCCGTCGACCGCGTGGGCCTCTACGTGCCCGGCGGTGTCGCCGTGCTCGCGAGCAGTGTCGTCATGAACGTCGTCCCGGCCCAGGCGGCGGGCGTCGAGTCGCTCGCGGTCGCGAGCCCACCCCAGCGCTCCAACACCGGTGCGTTCGTCGGCTACCCGGACCCGACCATCCTCGCGGCGTGCGCGCTGCTCGGTGTCGACGAGGTCTACGCCGTCGGTGGTGCCCAGGCGATCGCGATGTTCGCCTACGGGGCGCGCGAGGCTGACGGCACCACGGTCTGCGAGCCGGTCAGCCTGGTGACCGGGCCGGGCAACATCTACGTCGTCGCGGCGAAGCGGCTGCTCAAGGGTCTGATCGGCATCGACTCCGAGGCCGGTCCGACCGAGATCGCGATCCTCGCCGACGACAGCGCCGACGCCGAGCACGTCGCCGCCGACCTCATCAGCCAGGCCGAGCACGACAAGCTCGCGGCGGCCGTCCTGGTCACCGACAGCGATGACCTCGCCGAGCGGGTCGAGCAGGCGCTGGAGCGCCGTGTCGCGTCCACCAAGCACGCCGAGCGCATCCGCGTCTCCCTCGGCGGCGAGCAGTCCGGCATCGTGCTGGTCGACGACGTCGAGGCCGGCCTGCGGGTCGTCGACGCCTACGCCGCCGAGCACCTCGAGATCCAGACCCGTGATGCGTCGGCCGTCGCAGCCCGCGTGCGCAACGCGGGCGCGATCTTCGTCGGCGCCTACGCGCCGGTCAGCCTGGGTGACTACGCCGCCGGTTCCAACCACGTGCTGCCCACCGGCGGCTGCGCGTGCCACAGCTCGGGGCTGTCGGTGCAGTCGTTCCTGCGCGGCATCCACGTCGTCGACTACACCCAGGATGCCCTGCGCGAGGTGGCCTCGGTGGTCACGACGCTGGCCCAGGCCGAGGACCTCCCCGCCCACGGCGAGGCGGTCACGGCGCGGTTCGAGCGATGACGGGCAGCAGCCTGCGCGAGCTGCTGCGGGACGACCTGCGCGACCAGACCGCGTACGGCGCACCGCAGCTCGACGTGCCCGTGGCCCTCAACACCAACGAGTCCTCCTACCCGGTGCCGGCGGCGGTGGTCGAGACGATCGCCCGACGGGTCGGCGCGGTCGCGTCCTCGCTCAACCGCTACCCGGACCGTGAGTTCACCGAGCTGCGCACCGCGCTCGCCGCCTACCTGACCCGCACGACCGGCACGGCGCTCGTGGCAGACCAGCTGTGGGCCGGCAACGGCAGCAACGAGGTGCTCTCGCACCTGGTGCAGGCGTTCGGCGGTCAGGGACGTACGGCGCTGGGGTTCACCCCGTCCTACTCCATGCACCCGATCATCGCCCGGTCGGTGGGCACGACGTGGGTCGACGGGTTGCGCGGCGCTCCCAGCGGGGTGTTCGACCTCGACCTCGACCGCGCGGTCGAGCAGGCGCGTGAGACCGACCCGCACCTGGTGTTCCTGTGCTCGCCCAACAACCCCACCGGCACGTCACTGTCCCTCGACGTCGTCGAGGCGGTGTACGACGCGGCGCCGCGTGCCGTGGTCGTCGTCGACGAGGCCTACACCGAGTTCGCGCGCCCGGGTACGCCCAGCGCCACCACGCTGCTCGACGGCCGCGAACGGCTGGTCGTGACCCGCACGATGAGCAAGGCGTTCGCGTTCGCAGGGGTTCGGCTGGGCTATCTGGCCGCCGCGGCCGAGCTGACCGAGCTGCTCCGGCTGGTGCGTCTGCCCTACCACCTGTCCAGCGTGACGCAGGCCGTGGCGCTCGCCGCGCTCGAGCACGCCGACGAGATGCTCGCCATGGTCGAGGCGATCAAGACCGAGCGAGACCGGCTCGTCGCGGGCGTCACCGACCTCGGCCTCACGCCTGTGCCGAGCGACGCCAACTTCGTGCTGGTGGGCGGGTTCGCCGATGCGCACACGACCTGGCAGGCTCTGCTGGAGCAGGGCGTCCTGGTGCGCGACGTCGGCATCGCCCACCACCTGCGCATCACGGCAGGGACGCCCGCCGAGACCGAGGCCGTGCTCGCCGCCCTGGCGACGCTCGACCGCAGCCACCGACAGGAGCGCTAGATGAGTCGCACCGCGCAGATCACCCGCGCGACCAAGGAGAGCTCGGTCGACCTGTGGCTCGACCTCGACGGCTCGGGCACGGCCGAGATCAGCACCGGTGTGCGGTTCTACGACCACATGCTCGAGAGCCTGGCCAAGCACAGCCTGATCGACCTGCGCATCGAGGCGACCGGTGACCTCGACGTCGACGCCCACCACACCGTCGAGGACACCGCGATCGTCCTCGGGCAGGCGGTGCGCCAGGCACTCGGCGACAAGTCGGGCATCGCCCGCTTCGGCGACGCGACGGTGCCGCTCGACGAGGCGCTCGTCCACGCGGTCGTCGACGTGGCCGGTCGCCCCTACTGCGTGCACACCGGCGAGCCCGACGGCCAGGTCTACGCGATCATCGGCGGCACCTACACCGGATCGCTCACCCAGCACGTCTTCGAGTCCTTCGCCCATCACGCGGCGATCGCGCTGCACGTCCGAGTGCTGTCCGGACGCGATCCGCACCACATCGTCGAGGCACAGTTCAAGGCGGTCGCGAGAGCGTTGCGGACGGCGGTCGCGCACGACCCACGGGTCAAGGGCATCCCGAGTGCCAAGGGGGCGCTCTGAGATGACCGGCGCTGCGTCGACCCTCCCGGGTCTCCTGCTGCTGCAGGGCGACTCGCGCAAGGTCAGCAGCTGGGTCTCCCGCGGCACCGTCCCGGCGTACGTCGTGCCCGTCGGCGGCTGGACCGCCGTCGTCGCGGCCGGTGAGTCCGCGGCCAAGGCGCCTTACGACGACGGCCTCACCATGCTCGCCAACCGGCCGGTGCCGCACGGGTTCAGGGCTGCTGTGGGCTTCTTCGCGCTGCGTCGGCGCGCGATCGTGGTCGCGCACCGCCGCGGCTGGCGCACCATCCCGCGCTGGCTGGTGTGGGAGCCCGGTCACGGGGCCGTCAAGGTGCAGGACCTGTCCGCGCTGCGGGTCCGTGACCTCATCGAGGTGGTCGGGTTGGCCCACGAGGAGTCCTCGACGCTGCGCTCGCTGCTGCGCACCCGCGAGGGCGAGCCGATGGACCTCCTGCGTGACCTCATCGACGCGCTCGGCCTTCCTGCCGGCCGGATGCTCGGCGGGTCAGGTGTGCCCACCGAGGCCGACGCCGTGCTGGTGACCCCGACCGAGCGCGACGTCGCACGCTTCGAACGTGTCGTCGGAGAGGACAGAGCCATCCGCGAGGAGCAGGAGGACCTGCAGTGAGCCCCAAGGTGGTCGTCCTCGACTACGGCAGCGGCAACGTGCGGTCGGTCGTGCGCATGCTCGAGCGCGTGGGTGCCGAGGTCACGTTGAGCGCCGACCCCGACCTCGTACGCCGGGCGGACGGTCTCTACGTGCCTGGCGTCGGCAACTTCCACGCCTGCGTCCAGGGCCTGGTCGCGGTGGGAGGCGACGCGCTCGTACGCGAACGCATCGCTGTGTGCGCGCCGGTCCTCGGCGTCTGCGTCGGTATGCAGGCGTTGTTCGAGGACTCCACCGAGACCAGTGCCGTCGGCTCCCACCCGGGCCTCGGCCACTGGTCGGGCGTCGTCCGTCGGCTCGCCGGCCCTGTCGTGCCCCACATGGGATGGTCGACCGTTCAGCCACCGCCTGACACGGTGCTGCTCGAGGGGCTGCAGGACGAGCGCTTCTACTTCGTGCACTCCTTCGCCGCCGACACCGCGCCGACGCGAGGCGATGCGACGCTGCTCACGACGTGGGCCGAGCACGGCGGCCGGTTCGTCGCCGCGGTCGAGGACGGGCCGGTCAGCGCGACGCAGTTCCACCCCGAGAAGTCCGGTGACGCCGGTGCGCAGATGCTGACCACCTGGCTCAAGACTCTCTGAATCCTGTTGCAACGAAAGGAAGTTTGAGTGACTACTTCGCGCCTGGAGCTGCTTCCGGCAGTCGACGTGGCCGGCGGGCAGGCGGTCCAGCTGGTGCAGGGCGTCGCCGGCACCGGCGGTGAGTTCGGCGACCCGTGGGAGGCCGCGAAGGCCTGGCAGGATCAGGGCGCGGAGTGGATCCACCTGGTCGACCTCGACGCGGCGTTCGGGCGCGGCACCAATCGCGACCTGCTCGCCGACATCGTCGGCCGCCTCGACATCAAGGTCGAGATGTCCGGCGGCATTCGCGACGAGGAGTCGCTCAAGGCGGCTCTGGCCACGGGCTGCCGTCGGGTCAACGTCGGCACAGCGGCCCTCGAGGACCCCGAGTGGACGCGGCAGGCGATCGCGACGTACGGCGACCAGGTCGCTGTCGGTCTCGACGTCCGTGGCACCACGCTCGCCGCGCGCGGCTGGACGCGTGAGGGCGGCGACCTGTGGGAGACGCTCGAGCGTCTCGACGCCGAGGGCTGTAGCCGCTACGTCGTCACTGACGTGGCCAAGGACGGCATGCTCCAGGGCCCGAACGTCGACCTGCTGCGCGATGTGTGTGCACGCACGGACCGGCCCGTGGTGGCCTCCGGCGGGATCTCGACGCTCGACGACCTCACGGCGCTGCGTGCTCTGGTGAGTGACGGAGTCGAGGGCGCGATCATCGGCTCGGCGCTCTACAAGGGTGCGTTCACGCTGCCTGAGGCGCTCGATGCCGCGGGGCGCCCGTGACCGGGACGCCGTCGTCCGACTCGGCGGGTCAGGAGTGGCACGGTCGCAACCTCGCGAGCACCGGGTTCGACGACGACACCGGCGGCTCCGACGCGCAGCTGATCCAGGCGCTGCGTGGTGAGGACGAGGTCGCGCTGATGCGGGCCATCGCGCAGGCGCGCCTGCTCGTACCCGTCGTCGCTGCGCCGGGTGAGGTCGACACCTCCGGCGAGCTCGCGGTCGAGAAGTCCACCGACATGGCGGTGGTGACGCTGACCGCTCCCGACGGCCAGCGAGCCCTGCCGGTGTTCACCGGCGTGGACGCGCTGGCGACCTGGGATCCGGCCGCGCGCCCCTCACCGGTCACCAGCGCGCGGGCGGCGCAGGCCGCGGTGTCCGAGCGCTGCGATGTCATGGTGGTCGACCTCGGGTCGCAGCAGCAGACCGCTCTGCGTCCGAGCATGGTGTGGGCGCTGGCGCAGCAGCGTGACTGGGTGCCCTCGCACGCCGATCCCTTTGTGCAGCAAGCAGTTTCGCGCGCGGTGTCCGACGAGGCCGACATCGTCGGAGCCGTGTGCGCCGACGGACGCGACGCCGGAGCCGGCGTCCTGCGCGTCGTGCTGACGGTCCGGCCGGGCCTCGATGCCGCGCAGCTGCAGGACGTCGCGACGCGCGTGGGCGAGCGGATCGCCACCGACGGTGAGGTGCGTGCCCGCATCGACGGGCTCGCCTTCGCGGTCCAGCAGGCGCAGCACTGAGTCAGGCCTCCCGGCGGACGGGAGGCCTGAGCTCACTTGCGGTGGGCGCGCAGGGTGTCGAGACGTTGACGCATCTCGTCGGCCGAGATCTCACCGCGTGCGTAGAGGTCGCGCACGGTGCCGGCGGCGTCGGGGCGGCCGCCTCGCCACCGTCGCGGTCCGAAGATCACGAACAGCACGAGCGCGGTGAAGAAGAGCAGCGGGATGATCGGAAGAACGGCCACGGCGGGCCGTCGGACGTGTGGACGGTGTAGTCGGAGGCGATCTGGGTCATTGCTGAGTTCATGCGCTCCAGGCTCGTCGTCGCGGCCGCTCAGCGCGTCGGCTCGGCGTTGAGATCGGCCTGCGCATCCTGCGTACGCCGGTCACTGCGCCCGCGCGCGCAGGTGCACCTTGGCGCCCTGGCTGCTGAACATGCTCAGTGCCTCGACGCGGGCCTTTCCGGCGCGTCCGAACCAGTGCGGGACGCGGGTGTCGAACTCCGCAGCCTCGCCGGCGGTGAGCACGAGGTCCTGGTCGCCGAGCACGACGCGCAGCCGGCCCTCCAGGACGTAGAGCCAGTCGTAGCCCTCGTGACTGCGTGGGCTCGGCTGCTCGGGCGTCTTGCGCTCGTGGAAGATCAGCTTGAACACCTGCATCTGGCCGGGCTGCAACGACAGGGGCACCATCGTCATCGAGCCGTGGCGCTGTGCCCGCGGCTGCACCCGCGGGTCGGCGGCCGGGGGAGTGCCGACCAGCTCGTCGAGGGAGAGCCGGTGCGCGCGAGCGAGTGCGAGAAGCAGCTCGAGGCTGGCCTTGCGCTGACCTGACTCCAGCCGCGACAGGGTGCTCACCGAGACGCCGGTCGCCTCGGACAGCTCTGCGAGCGTGACCTCGCGCTCCTGACGCACCGAGCGCAGGCGCGGCCCGATCTGCTCCATCACCTGGTCGAAGTCGTCCATGCGCCTACTTTGCCACTTCGGCAATGTTCTTTGCCGGACGTCCGGTCCGAAGCGCAGGGTGAGGAGCATGAGCACCTCACAGACGTACGACGTCCTGGTCATCGGCGGCGGCGCTGCCGGTCTGAGCGCGGCGCTGGTCCTCGGTCGGTCCCGACGGTCCGTGGTCGTGATCGACGCGGGCGAGCCGCGCAACGCACCGGCCGCGCACATGCACTCGTTCATCTCTCGCGACGGAACACCTCCGGGTGAGCTGATCGCCATCGCGCGGGCGGAGCTCGATCCGTACGACGTCGACCTCGTCGACGCGCGCGTCGCCGAGATCGACCGCACAGCAACGGGATTCGCTGCTCGCACCGACGCAGGCGACGTGTACGCAGCGCGCCGCGTCGTGCTCGCCACGGGAGCGCGCGACGTGCTTCCCGACATCCCCGGTCTCGCGTCGAGATGGGGCAAGGACGTCGTCCACTGCCCCTACTGCCACGGCTGGGAGGTCCGCGACCAGCGCATCGGCGTGGTGGCCACCGGCCAGGCCGCGGCACACCAGGCGTTGCTGTTCAGCCAGCTGTCCGACCGCGTCACGGTGCTGGCCAACGGGGTCGACCTCGAGGCGGCACCGCTCGCGGATCTGAGCGCGCGCGGTGTGCGGGTGCTCGACGGCGCGGTCGCAGAGGTGACGGTCGCAGACGACCGGATCACCGGCGTACGGCTGGCCGACGGCACGCAGCACGCCTTCGACGCTCTGGTCGTCGCCACCCTGCTGGACGTGCGCAACCCCGTGGTCGACCAGGTCGGTGTCGAGCTCACCGACTTGCCGGGTATCGGGCAGCAGGTGCAGGCCGATGAGATGGGCCGGACGTCCGTCGACGGTGTGTGGGCGGTGGGCAACGCCGCCAACCCGATGCTGCAGGTCATCAACGCCGCCGCGTCGGGCAACATGACCGGAGCCGTCCTGAACATGGACCTGATCCAGGAGGACCTGCGCCGCGCACGCGTGGACTGAGGACGACGCAGCAGCCCCGGTCCGCACGTGCGGACCGGGGCTGCTGTGAGCGCTGGTGTCAGAGGTTGATCATGTGACCGGCGATGCCCTCGACGGCTTCCTTCATGGCCTCGCTCAGGGTCGGGTGCGCGAAGACGTTGCGCGCGACCTCGTCGGCGGTGAGGTCCCACTGCTGGGCCAGGGTGAGAGCGGGCAGCAGCTCGGTGACCTCGGGGCCGATCATGTGCGCGCCGAGGATCTCGTTGTGCTTGGCATCGGCGACGACCTTGACGAAGCCGACACCCTCGGCCATACCGCGCGCCTTGCCGTTGGCCGAGAACGGGAAGGAGGCGACCTTGACGTCGTACCCCTTGTCCTTGGCCTGCTCCTCGCTGTAGCCGAACGAGGCGATCTGCGGCTGGCAGAAGGTCGCCCGCGGGATCATGTCGAAGTTGATCTCGACCGTCTCGGCGCCTGCGATGGTCTCGGCCGCGACGACGCCCATGGCCTCGGCGGTGTGGGCGAGCATGAGCTTGCCGGTGCAGTCACCGATGGCGTAGACGCCGTCGACGTTGGTGCGGCCGCGCTCGTCGACCGCGATGGCCTTGCGCTCGGTCAGCTGGACGCCGGTGGCCTCGAGGCCGTAGCCCTCGACGCGCGGAGCGAACCCGAAGGCCGCGAGGAAGCGGTCGGCCTCGAGCACCTGCTCCTCGCCGCCGGCGGCCGGGGCGACCGTGACCTTGACGCCGGAGCCGGTGTCCTCGACGCCCTTGACGGCGGTGGACAGCAGGACCTTGACTCCGAGCTTCTTGTACTGGCGCGAGAGCTCCTTGGACACGTCGGCGTCCTCGGTGGGGACCATCCGGTCGAGGAACTCCACGATGGTGACGTCGACGCCGAAAGCCTTGAGCACGTAGGCGAACTCGACGCCGATGGCACCGCTGCCGCCGATGATGATCGATGCCGGCGGGTTGGGGTCGAGGATCTGCTCCTCGTAGGTCACGACGTTGTCGGAGAGGGTGACTCCGGGCACGAGGCGCGTGGTGGCGCCGGTGGCGATGATGATGTTGTCACCGGTGACGGTGCGGGTCTCGCCGCCGTCTGCCTCGACCTGCAGGGTCTTGGCGTCGGTGAACGTCGCCCAGCCGTCGATCTCGGTGATCTTGTTCTTCTTCATCAGGTAGTGCACGCCCTTGGCGCTGGCATCGGCCACGCCACGGCTGCGCTGGTGGGTCGAGCCGAAGTCCATGGTCGCGTCGCCACTGATCCCGAACTTCTTCTTCTCGTTCGTGATGATGTGCGCGATCTCTGCGTTGCGCAGCAGCGCCTTGGACGGGATGCACCCGACGTTGAGGCAGACACCGCCCCAGTACTTCTTCTCGACGACGGCGACGGACTTGCCGAGCTGTGCCGCGCGGATCGCCGCGACATACCCGCCAGGACCGGCTCCCAGGACTACGACATCAAAGTGATCAGCCACGGCCCGAGCCTAACGCCGCCACCGTCGGCGTACGACGGGAGGCGGGTCAGTCGGCCGGGTCGCGATGTCGGTGCGAACACCTACGGTCGTCGCATGCACGAGACCAGCGAGGACTTGGCAGATCTGCAGCGACTGATGGATGCGTCGTACGGGCGCAGCACCAGTCATCTGCGCGAGATCGTCAGCGACGACCACCGGCTGGACGCCGTGGGTCTGGTGCAGGCGCTCCAGGGCATGAAGGTGCTCAGCCTCGCGACGGTGACCGCCGGTGGTGAGCCGCGGGTGAGCGCCGTCGACGGTCATTTCCTGCGGGGGCGGTGGACCTTCGGCACCGACGGTCGGGCCGCCAAGGCGCGCCACGTCCAGGCGCGGCCGGCAGTGAGCGCCGCCCACGTCGACGGTGAGCGGCTGGGCGTGTTCTGCCACGGCCGTGCGGTGCGACTGGGCCCGGAGGACGCCGAGTGGGATGCCACGATCGACCACTGGAGTGCGCACTACGGCTCCGATCCGACCGGCTGGGGCGATGACGTGCGGATGTACCGCATCGAGCCGACCTGGCTCGTCGGCTACGCCGGCGCGGGCGGGAGCACCTAACCCGCGTGCGGGGGCTCGACCTCGTGCACCGCGAGCACGGCGTCGGTGTTCAACGGGCCGTAGATGTGGGGGAAGACCTCACCACCGGCCTCGGCGACCGGCTCCCGGATGAGCTGTGAGGTCAGGCGATCAGGGTCGATCTCCAGCAGCAGCAACGGGTCCGCGACGTCGGCGTAGAAGCGCCGGCGCACCTGCGGCCACTGGTGCTCGGTCGACGCGTGGATGAAGCCTTCGTCGGCGAGGCTGCGTCCGCGCGTCGAGGTCTCGTACGACCCCGTCTCCTGAGCAGCGCGCCAGTCATCGGGCTCGGCGAGGTGGTAGATACGCGACATGGCCCCGAACCTACGACGCAGGTCGCGGGTGCGGGGCCATCTCGGCGGGCTCAGGCGAAGGCGGAGCCGATCGGGGTGGAGCCGTGGTTGTACTCGTACGTCCGTCCGTAGGTCGCACGGTCGTCGATCACCGCGGCGATCGTGGCTGCGACGTCGGCGCGCGACACCTCGGACTTCTCCTGGTCGGCGCCGACGCTGATCTCGCCGGTGGCCGGCCCGTCGGTGAGGCGGCTCGGCCGCAGGATCGTCCAGTCGAGGTCGGTCTGCGCGAGGTGAGCGTCAGCAGCGGACTTCGCCTCGGCGTACGCGAAGAACGAGCTGTCCTGCGGAGTGCCGTGATCGGCGCCCGCGCCGAAGTACGACACCATCACGTAGCGCCTCGCTGTCCCCGAGGCCGCAGCGTCCATGGTGCGGATCGCCGCGTCCCGGTCGACGGCACGGGTGCGGTCGGGGTTGCCGCCGCCGGCACCCGCAGACCAGACGACCGCGTCGTATCCGTCGAGCAGCTGCGCGGTGGCGTCGGCGTCGAGGGACTCGACATCGGCGACCACCGGAGTCGCGCCTGCGGCCTCGACATCGGCGCTGTGCTCGGGGTTGCGGATCACGGCGTCGACCGTGTGCCCGGCGCGGACCAGGAGGGGTTCGGCCAGGAGCGCGATCTTGCCGTGTCCACCGATCAGAGCGATGCGTGCCATGCCGTCACCGTACCGGCGCGGTCATCGGCTTCAGTGCGTTGGTTCGAGAGGGTTTGGGGGCGGCGTCGGCGCCGAGCACGAAGCGGCTGCGGCGACGCAGGAGGTGGTCGGTCGTGGCGGTCACGACGGCGGAGCTCCGAGGCATGAGGTTCTCCCTTCGGCGGCCAGCAGCGGACCCAGCGGGTCCGAGCGGCGCAGGTGGCTAGGGGGTCGCTCATGTCAACGGAGGGTCCCTCCGATTCATTCCGCGAAACGGACACTTTCTCCGTTTTCTGGGAGCCCGGTCAGGTGCGCTCGAGCGTGCCCTCGATCACGAACGCGGTCATGCCCTGAACGCTGCGGGTGTCGTGTGACTCATCGGGCTCCCACAGGGCGGCCTGGCCTGCCGTGATCGTGACCGGGGCTGCGTCCGCGCCGGAGACCTCGGCCGTGCCGCTCACCACGACGAACAGCTGGTGGCCGACCGCCGGGTGGCGGGCGATGACTCCGCCCCGCTCCAGGCTCAGGGCTGCGACGTGAGCATCCGTCACCGCACCGATGCCGGCGACGCGAGAACCGTTGCTGCCGAACGTGTTCACATCATGTGACGGCAGTGCTTCCAGGGCAATGATCTCCATCGTGGGAGTCTCGCACCCATGGGCCGGGCCGAGATCAGGATGCTGTGCGACCGAACCATCGCCGCCGCGTCCTGGGCTGCTCGACCAGCATGCCCGTGCCTTTCAGCCAGGCGGAGTTCTCGAGTCCGCTCAGCAGGCTGATGAGCTCGCGATGACGGTCTCGCGGGCCGACCGACGTCAGCCGTGACTCCTCCGGCAGCGGCGTGGAGCGGGCGTTCATGACGCCGTTGAGCCAGACCTGCTCGTGCGGTTGCGGTACGCCGGCCTCGATGACGGCGTACGCCTTCAGCTGGCCGAAGGCAGTGGCCTCCACCGTGCGGCAGCCGAGGGCTTCGGCGAGTGCCTTGTGATCGATGGAGCGCCTGGTGCCGCTCAGGATCAGCACGCAGCCGCTGCCTTCGAACGCGATCAGGTCGCCGAGCACGATCGAGTCGGCAGGCTTCATCCGCCCTGTGACGCGCAGGCCCGCGCGGTCGAGGTCGCTCAGGCGTTGGTCGAACAGGACGGTGGCCGTGTAGTCGCGCATGGCGGACACCCTTCCAGTCGGCGAGCGCGTGCGGGCCGGTCATCCACAGGGGTGAGGGGTACGCCGACCGGTGCGGTCGGCGTACCCCTCACCTGGGCCCTGCGAGCGGTCAGCCGCCGTGACCGGCGTCGGATGCCTGGGACGCCGACTCCACGATCGGGTCCTTCACCTTCTTGGCGTCGTCGGCCTCACCGCCGGGGTTGGCGCCGCCGTTGCCGGCGCACGGCCTCCTCGATCTTCTTGCCGGTCTCGGCGTCGACGTTCTTCCAGTACTCAAAGGCACGCTCGAGCACGGGGGACTTCACGCCGCCCAGCAGGTGACCGGCAACGGTCTGCACGAACGCCTCACGCTGGGCGTCGTCCCAGACCTCGCGTACGAGGGTGCCCGCCTGGCCGAAGTCGTCGTCGTCCTGGCGCAGCGTGTAGGCCTGGCGGACCATGGCGCCGTCGGTCTCCCAGCCGTCCTCGACCTCGCCCACGTTGTCGGCGTAGCCGCGGCCCTCGGAGTTGGGTGCGTAGACCGGCTGGTCACCCGTGTGGTCGTACGCCATCGGCCCGTCGAACGTGTAGGTGTTCTGGTTCTCGACGATCGACCGGTTGACCGGCACCTGCAGGTAGTTCGGCCCGATGCGGTAGCGGTGGGTGTCGCTGTAGGCGAACGCCCGCCCGAGCAGCATCTTGTCGGGGGAGAACCCGATGCCCGGCACGAGCGCGCTCGGCTCGAACGCCGCCTGCTCGATCTGGGCGAAGAAGTTGTCGGGGTTCTTGTTGAGCGTCATCGTGCCGACCTTGATCAGCGGGTAGTCGCTGTGCGGCCAGACCTTGGTCAGGTCGAACGGGTTGAAGCGGTAGGTCTTGGCGTCCTCGTACGGCATGACCTGGACCGACAGGGTCCAGCTCGGGAAGTCGCCTGCCTCGATCGCGTCGTGCAGATCGCGCCGGTGGTGGTCGGCGTCCTCGCCCGCGATGCGCGTCGCCTCGTCGCCGGTCAGCCCCTCGACGCCCAGGTTGCTGTGGAAGTGGTACTTGACCCAGTGCTTCTCGCCGGCCTCGTTGATCCACAGGTAGGTGTGCGAGCCGTAACCGTTCATGTGCCGGAACGTCTTGGGGATGCCTCGGTCGCCCATCAGGTAGGTCACCTGGTGCGCCGACTCGGGGTTGAGGCTCCAGAAGTCCCACTGCATGTGGTTGTCGCGCAGACCCGACCCGCCGCGGCGCTTCTGGCTGCGGATGAAGTGCGGGAACTTCATCGTGTCGCGCACGAAGAACACCGGGGTGTTGTTGCCGACCAGGTCGTAGTTGCCCTCGGTCGTGTAGAACTTCAGCGCGAAGCCGCGAGGGTCGCGCCAGGTGTCAGGAGATCCCTGCTCACCGGCGACGGTCGAGAACCGCGCGAGCATGTCGGTCTTGATGCCCTTCTGGAACAGCGCGGCCTTGGTGTAGGCGCTGACGTCCTCGGTGACCTCGAGGACGCCGAACGCGCCGGAGCCCTTGGCGTGCACGTTGCGCTCGGGCACGCGCTCGCGGTTGAAGTGCGCCATCTGCGACAGGAAGTGCACGTCGTGCAGGAGGATCGGGCCGTCAGGGCCGATCGTGAGGGAGTTGCGGTCGCTCGGGGCCGGCGAGCCGGTCTCGGTCGTTGATCCGAGCTGCGCCTCCTTCGAGGGCGCCGTCTCGATCGACTCGGAGTGGGACGTGGTGCTGTCAGCCATCATCTCTCCTTCAAAGTGGTGACCCGGCGACTACCGGGCCGCGTGCTGGCACCGAGGGCACTGCCCCCAGTAGATGACCTCCGCCTCGTCGATCGTGAAGCCGTGCTGTGAGGAGGCGTCGAGGCACGGTGCCGAGCCCACGGCGCAGTCGACGTCGTCGACCTCTCCGCAGGTGCGGCACACGACATGGTGGTGGTTGTCACCGACGCGCGTCTCGAACCGGGTGGGGTGTCCCGCCGGCTCGATGCGTCGTACGAGGCCCGCGTCGGTGAGGGCGCGCAGGACGTCGTAGATCGCCTGGGTCGAGACCGACCCGAGCCGCTGTCGTACGGCGGTCGCGATCGTGTCGACGTCGGAGTGCGGCCGCTGCTGCAGCTCGGTGAGGACGGCGACGCGGGGAGCGGTGATCCGGAGCGCGCTACTGCGCAGTCTCTGGGTCACGTCGATGTCAGCCACAGGCACAGCCCATCACTCAATCTGGAATCGGTCAAGAAAAGTCTGACGGCGGGGTGTCGGCGGCGTCACGCCTTAAACGTTTGATGTAGAACATTTCGATATGGAACAATCGGGAACATGTCCATCGCTCCCTACCGCCGCGTCCTCGGCATCGACCAGACCCGCCACATCCTGCTGATCGCGTTCCTGCTGCGGATCCCGATCATGGGTGCCGGTGTGCTGCTGACGCTGCACGTGGTCAACACGCTCGGGCGTGAGTGGAAGGACGCGGGTCTGGTGTCGGCGGCAGCGACGCTCGCCATCGCGGTGAGCGGTCCCTGGCGTGGCCGGCTGCTCGACCGGATCGGTCTGCGACGGGTCGTGCTCCCGTCGTTGCTCGTGTCCGGTGCGTGCTGGGCGATCGCTCCGTTCGTCGGCTACTGGCCCTTGCTCGGACTGGCCACGGTGGCAGGGCTGTTCGTCGTGCCGACGTTCTCGATCATCCGGCAGGCCCTGATCGTGGCCGTGCCCGAGGAGGACCGCCGCACGGTGCTGTCTCTCGACGGTGTCGTGGTCGAGCTGTCGTTCATCGTCGGACCGATGCTGGGTGTCTGGCTGTGCACCCTGCTGCCCACGTCGTGGGTCCTGTTCGGCATCGAGATGATCTCCGTGCTCGTCGCGGGCGTGCTGTGGTGGATGAACCCGCCGCTGCGCTCGCCGGCGACCGACCTGGCCGACGCCCAGGCCGATCGGCTGCCGCGCAGGGCCTGGTTCGGGATGGGCTTCCTCGGCGTGTGCGCCGCGGCGTTCGCCAGCATGGTGGTGCTCGCGGGCAGCGAGGTCGCGGTCGTGGCCGCGATGGAGCACTGGGACGCGATGTCCCAGCTGGGCGTCGTCCTGCTGCTGTGGGGCCTCGGCTCGATCATCGGCGGGCTCGTCTACGGCGCGATGCCGCACGCACTCCCGCCCTTCCGGCTCCTGGGCGCGCTCTCGCTGGTCACGCTGCCGATGGCCGTGGCAACCGATGGCGTGACGCTCGGTCTGCTGTCGTTCGTCGCCGGACTGTTCTGCGCCCCGACCGTCACGGCCACCGTCGATGCGGTGTCGCGCATCGTGCCGACTGCTGCGCGCGGAGAGGCGATGGGCTGGCACGGCTCCTTCATGACGGCCGGCTCGGCCGCAGGTGCGCCGTTCGTCGGGGCGTTCATCGACGGGCACGGCGCCGGGGGAGGATTCGTGAGCGTCTCGGTCGTGGGTCTCGTCGTCGCGGTCGGGGGCCTGTGGACGGTGCAGGTCCGCCGCCGGCTGCGGCGCCGGCTCACGCTCGCTGCCTAGCTGTTGCGGGGCACGAGGTTGTTGACGGTGAAGCGTTGAATCCCGCCTGCCTCCGAGTGACGAGGTCACGCAGTCTGTCGCGGTGGCTTGACTCCGACGTTCGTTGCTCCGTGCCCTGAGGTGGCCAGCAAGCTCTCTAGGAGGCCTGGGAACCGTTCTTCGAGTTCGTCGGCCCGGAGATGTACGTAGCAACGGGTGCCTTCCTCGCGAGTCCGCGTGACCCCCGAGGACCGGAGCACCTTCAGGTGATGGCTGAGCGTGGAGTTCGCGACGGGCGCATCCAATTCGCCCCACTGTCGCTCGACTCCGTCGGACAGGAGTCGCACCAGACCCAGCCGCAGGGGGTCGGACAGGGCGGCAAGGACGGTGGTCAGCGCCACCTCGTCCAGATCAGGGTGATGTGCATCTTTCGCCACGCGTCCAGTATCGCACCCGACCCATCTTATTCGATGTTCGCCGAACATCGAATAAGATGGGTCGCATGACACAACACCGACTCCCCGGCTGGCTGATCGGCCTCTTCGTCGCCACCCTCGCGTTGGGCACCGACGAGTTCGTGATCGCCGGCCTCCTGCCCGAACTGGCCGCCGACCTGCAGATCACCACGGGCACAGCTGGCCAACTGATCACCGTGTTCGCCCTCACGTTCGCGCTCGGTGCGCCGGTGATGGCAGTCGTCTTGGACCCGTATCCACGACGGCGGGTCATCCTGAGCGCCTTGGCGGTATTCATGCTCGCCAACCTCGCCGCCGCCATCGCGCCCACATTCAGTAGCTTGATCGCGCTCAGGGCAGTGGCCGGTCTTGCCGCTGCGGTGGTGTCGTCCACCGCGTTCGCCGTCGCGGCGCAGGGCGCTCCGTCCGATCGGCAAGGTCGCTATCTCTCAGTCGTCACCGCTGGGCTGACCGTGGCACTGTTCACCGGAGTGCCGGTCGGGGCATGGATTGGCGCGCTGTTCGGGTGGCGGTCGACATTCGTGCTGATCACGGTCGTAGCGCTCGCCGCCATGATCGTCCTCGCAGCGGGGCTGCCCCAGCTCGAGGGAGCCCCGGCAGCGGGTCTGGTCGAGCGACTCAGCCCTCTACGCAACGTGCGCGTGCTGCGGCTCGTCCTTGCCGTGACCCTCTGCGGGGCGGGCGGTCTGATGTTCTACAGCTACCTCTCCGCCCTCCTGGAACGCAGCCAGGGCAACATGCAGGCACTGCCCTGGGTGCTTCTACTGGTGGGCATGATCGGCGTCCCCTCAGCATTCCTGGGTGGCCGGCTTGCAGACCAGTACGGCGGGCGACGCAGCCGCCTCATCGTCGTCGGCGGACACGCCCTGGCCCTCGTTCTCGTCGGCAGTCTGATCGCACTGAGCGCCCCCTTCCCGCTGCTGCTGCTCGGCATGGCTACCTGGTCTATCTTCGCCTGGGCACTCAACCCGCCCCTACAGGCCAGCACCATCGAAGCCGCGCCCGAAGCGCCCATGACCGCCATCTCGCTCAACATCTCCGGCCTCTACCTCGGCACCGCGTCCGCAGCCGGTCTCGGCGGAATCATCGTCGACGGACCCGGGGCACTCTGGATTCCGTTCGCCGCGGCCTTCGCGCTGACGCTCGCATGGATCAGCGCCTCATTCCGAACATCGCAACCAGCCGAGGTCACAGCATGACCCACCACAACGCACCCCTGTCCGTCGAGGGACGCCGACGGCTGGTCGAACGCTGCAAGACCCGCCCCATCGCCCACGTCGCATCAGAGATGGGAATCTCACGCGCCCGCGCATCGAAGTGGGTCAACCGATGGCGACGTCACGGCGACGCCGGACTGCGCGACCGCTCATCGAGCCCCCGCCGGAGCCCGAACGCCACACCAGCCTGGGTCATCGAGCAGATCGAGACCTGGCGACGCGAGCACAAATGGTCAGCACAACGCATCACCGATGAGCTCACCGACCTCGGGTTCAGGATCAACCGCCGCACCGTCACCCGCCACCTGACCAGGCTCGGCCTTGGTAGACGGAGGTTCATCGACCCCGGCGGTGACAACAACCGCAAGCCCGGGAAGATCACCGCCCGCTGGCCCGGACACATGGTCCACCTGGACGTGAAGAAGGTCGGCCGGATCCCCGATGGAGGCGGCTGGCGCATCCACGGCCGCGACAGCGACCAGGCCAAGACCGTCGATCGCGCCAAGTCCGCTGGCGCGAAGCGTGGCTACACCTACCTGCACTCAGCCGTCGACGGATTCTCCCGACTCTCCTACACCGAGCCCCTGCTCGACGAGAAGGGAACCACTGCTGCAGCGTTCCTCGCCCGAGCCAAGGTTTGGTTCGCCGCCCAAGGCATCACACACATCCACCGGGTCGTCACCGACAACGGGGCCTGCTACCGCTCCGGTGACTTCGCCCGGATCGTCGGCCAACGCACGCGACATCAGAAGACCAAGCCGTACACCCCGCGCCACAACGGCAAGGTCGAGCGCTACCAGCGAATCCTGGCCGAGGAACTGCTCTACGCCCGTGAGTTCAACAGCGAGGACGCGCGTTCTTCCGCGATCGCTGTCTGGAACATCCACTACAACTACCACCGCCCGCACAGCGGAGCCGGTGGACGACCGCCAGCATCTCGACTTCGCGGCGGCGTCACCCACGTCCAGCCCTCATACACCTAGCACGTCACGATTTCGGGGAATGGCCGGGTGTCCGGTACGGTTGTCCATACCGACTGGTGTGCAAGATGCGCCAGTGTGCAAGAGAAGCCCAGCTTCCACCCGCGTCGACAGGCATGTCGCCGGGTCACGGTGAGGACAGACTCGTTCGCGAGTCAGGCATGCGTCGTACGACGTGTGCAGTCCTCGACCTTCGCGAAGGCTCCTCGTGCGCTCCGGTGACGAGGAGCCTTTTCTTGTCCCCGGACCTACGTGACAGGACAACGAAGGAGCAGACATCAGCGCTGAGCCCCGTATCAACGACCGCATCCGGGTTCCCGAGGTGCGGCTGGTCGGACCCAACGGTGAGCAGGTCGGGATCGTGCGCGTCGAGGACGCGCTCCGGCTCGCCGCCGAGGCAGACCTGGACCTCGTCGAGGTGGCACCGATGGCCAAGCCGCCGGTCGCCAAGCTCATGGACTACGGCAAGTTCAAGTACGAGGCCGCCATGAAGGCGCGCGAGTCGCGCAAGAACCAGGTCAACACGATCATCAAGGAGATCAAGCTCCGTCCGAAGATCGACCCGCACGACTACGGCACCAAGAAGGGCCACGTCGAGCGGTTCCTCAAGGCCGGCGACAAGGTCAAGGTCACGATCATGTTCCGCGGCCGCGAGCAGTCCCGCCCCGAGCTGGGCTTCCGACTGTTGCAGCGGCTCGCCGAGGACGTCGTCGAGCTCGGCTTCGTCGAGAGCGCGCCCAAGCAGGACGGGCGCAACATGATCATGGTGCTCGGTCCGACCAAGAAGAAGGCCGAGGCGCGTGCCGAGGGCCGTCGCCGCCGCGAGGCGGAGGAGGCCGAGGCCACCAGCGCCACGACCGAGGCGGTCACCGCGGAGTGACCCTCCCGGGGCGCACTGCGTGCCCCGGACACACGGCTCCGGCCGTGTCCACAGACTCGTCACGAGTGCGCTCGTGACTGACCACCCGAGATCGGCGTGCGCCAGCGGCGCCGACCAGACGAAGGAGATCGGCACATGCCGAAGATGAAGTCGCACAGCGGTGCGAAGAAGCGTTTCCGGGTCACGGGCTCCGGCAAGATCATGCGCCAGCGTGCTCGCCACGTGCACAAGTTCCAGGAGCGCACCTCGAACCAGGCTCGCCGCCTCGCCAACGACGTCGTCGTCGCCCCCGCCGACGAGAAGAAGATCAAGAAGCTTCTCGGCAAGTAAGCCCGTCGTCCCGCGGATGAGCCGACCAGGCCCACGGGACACCACTCGACCACCCCAGTACTGAAGGAGTTCTCACGTGGCACGCGTGAAGCGGGCAGTCAACGCCCACAAGAAGCGTCGTACCGTTCTCGAGCAGGCCAGCGGCTACCGCGGCCAGCGCTCGCGCCTCTACCGCAAGGCCAAGGAGCAGGTGACCCACTCGATGGGTTACAGCTACCGTGACCGCCGCGCTCGCAAGGGTGACTTCCGTCGCCTGTGGATCCAGCGCATCAACGCCGGTTGCCGCGCCAACGGCATGACCTACAACCGCTTCATCCAGGGCCTCAAGGCCGCTGAGGTCGAGGTCGACCGTCGCATGCTGGCCGAGCTGGCCGTCAACGACGCCCCGGCGTTCGCCAAGCTCGTCGAGCTGGCCAAGGCCAACGTCCCGGCCCAGGAGACCAAGGCCGAGCCGACCCCGGCCGCCTGATCCCTGCGTACCCCCACGAACGCCGGCCCACCCGTGCTGACCAACCCCCGCGCCGAGCGGGTCAAGGCAGTACGCGCGTTGGGCCGGCGTTCGTCGCGTGAACGGGCCGGCCGCTTCGTCGCCGAGGGCCCGCAGGCCGTCCGTGAGGTCCTCGCGTTCCGACCCGAGACGGTGGCCGACCTGTACGTCGACCCGCAGGTGAGCGAGCGCCGTGCCGACATCCTCACGCTGGCCGAGGAGCACGACGTACGCGTGCACGAGTGCTCGCCGGAGGTCATCGCCGCGATGGTCGACACCGGTCAGCCGCAGGGCCTGGTCGCGGTCTGCCGCCCCGTCGACGTGCCGTTGAAGGACGCCCTGGGCGCCTCCCCGCAGCTGGTCGTCGTTCTCACCAACGTGCGCGACCCGGGCAACGCGGGCACCGTGATCCGTGCGGCCGACGTCGCCGGCGCCGACGCGGTGCTGGTGAGTGATGCGAGTGTCGACGTCTACAACCCCAAGGTCGTCCGCTCGACGGTCGGGTCGCTGTGGCACCTTCCGATCGTGCGAGGCGTGTCGGTGCTCGAGCTCTTCGACGCGTGCCGGGGGAGCGGGCTGCGCCTGCTGGCCGCCGATGGTGTGGGCACCCAGCTGCTGCCGGACACCGACGTCCGTACGCCGCACGCCTGGGTGATGGGCAACGAGGCCTGGGGTCTGGAGCCCGCGGTGCGCGACGCGTGCGACGAGGTCGTGCGCGTACCGATCTACGGCCACGCCGAGTCGCTCAACCTGGCGATGGCGGCGACCCTGTGCCTCTACACCTCGGCGCAGGTCATGCGTCGAGACGCGTGACCTCGACCCACGCCTCGTAGCTCGCCTGGCCGGCGGGGAACGCCGCAGCCGCCGCGTCCGGTACGACACGCGCGCCGCTGGTGAGGTCGTTGATGCCGGCCCAGCCGTCGCGCATCCACACCACACCCACCGCTGCACGCTCGGTGACGTGCGCCACGGCCTCCATCGACCCACGGTCGTTGTGCAGCCGTACCCGGTCTCCGTCCGCGACACCGCGCGGAGCGGCGTCCGACTCGCTGATCCACAGGCTGGGGTGCGCCTCGCGACGCGAGAGCGTCGGGAGAGCCTGGCCGTGGTCGTAGAACGCGTGGAAGTGCCCGATGGTCCGTCCCTGGACGAAGCGCAGCGGGTGCGGGTCGTCCGCGGGCGCGTCGTAGGGCGGCAGGTCGTCGACACCGAGCTCGGCCGCTCGCGCCGACCGCAGCTCGACCTTGCCCGAAGGCGTGTCGAACGTCAGGTCCGGGTGCGCGACCGGTGACGTGCGCAGCGCGACCTTGCCACCGTCGGCCCGGAGCTGATCGACGGTCACGTGGCCGGTGGCGGGATGGTCCAGCACGTGATCGAGCGCCTCGTCGGGTGAGCTCCACGGCAGGTAGTCCTCGACGCCGAGCCGGTTCGCGATGCCGTCGAGCACCTCACGCACGGGCCGGGTGTCGCCGCGTCGTCCGATCACCTGGTCCATGAGGTACAGGTGCGTGCCGGTCGCCTTGAACCCGGTCTCCTCCAGCCACGACGTGCCGGGCAGGACGACGTCGGCGTACGAGCGGATGGTCTCGTTCTCGAACATGTCGAACGCGACGACCATCGGCATCCGCTCCAGCGCCGCCGCGATGCGGGTGGAGTCGGCGAACGAGCTGAGCACGTTGGTGCCGAGGAGCAGCAGCACGTCGACGTCTCCGCGCTCGAGCGAGGCATGGATGCTGCTCATCTCGCTGATCATCCGGTCCGGCGGTGCCTGGGTCCCGTCGGTCAGCTGCCCCAGACCCATCCCGTGGACCCGTCCGGCATGGCGCGGGCCGAGACCTGCGCCCGGGCGGCCGAGCTGGTCCGTGATGGCGGGAAGGCAGGAGATGGCACGTGCGGCGTGCCAGCCGTTGCCGGACTTGTGCATGGAGCTGCCGCCGATGAGGACCGACGCGGCGCCCGCGCCGGCATACGTGCGCGCGATCTCGATCACGGTCTCAGCGCTCAGGCCGGTGCGCTCCGCGGCCCAGGCGAGGGAGCAGGGCTCGACGTGAGCAGCGAGCTCGTCGAAGCCGAGGGTGTGTGCACGGACGAACTCCTCGTCGTACAGGCCCTCGGTGATGATCACGTGGAGCATCGCCAGCGCGAGCGCCGTGTCGGTGCCCGGACGGATCAGCAGCTGGTCGTCGGCCTGGGCGAAGGCTTCGGTGCGTCGTACGTCGATCGCGACCACCCGGGCTCCGCGACGTCGGGCCGCCACGAGCGCCGGCGCCGTCAACGGCTGGCTGGCGATGTTGGCGCCCCACAGCACGATGACGTCGGAGTGGTCGCGGACGTCCTCGATCGTGTGCGTCTCGGTGATGCCCGTGAGCCACAGACCGAACCCGCCGAGACCCCAGCACACGATCGACGGGTCCCAGTGGTGCAGCCCGAGCATGTTGGCGAAGCGCAGGGAGTACTGGCCGCCCAGACCGTTGGAGCTGTTGCCGTGCCCACGGCTCACGACGGTGCGGCCCGGGCCTGCGGTGCGGATCGCCGACGCCACGCGATCGAGCGCGTCGTCCCAGGTCGTGTCGTACCACGCGTCAGGCGTACGCCGGTCGCGGACGCGTGGACGCAGCACGCGCGCGGGGTTGTCCGGGACCTCGATGGTCGAGCGGCCCCGGATGCACAGGAAGCCCTGGCTGTCAGGGTTCGACCGGTCGCCGCGGATCGCGAGCACGCGGTCGTCCTCGACGTCGACCTCCATCCCGCAGTACGTCGGGTGGCAGTTCATCGGGCACATCGTGCGGTGTGTGGTGACCACGTCAGCAGCCTACGTTCGTCGTCGGTGCTGGGGTGAGCGCTGGACCCTGTGGGTGGGCACCTCGCACCCATAGCACACCTCGTTATCCTGCACCGCATGCAGCACGACCCAGAGTGGGGCGGGAGCGACGACACGGCGCATCCCCTCCCTGGGCGTGCGCCGGTGGAGTCGGTCTCGTGGCCACGGGTCATCGATCACCTGCCCGACGGCCTCGCGGTCGCCGACGGCGAGGGACGTCTGATCGCCGCCAGCCGACGATCCGAGGACCTCACCGGTCTGCCACTGCGTTCGATGGTCGGTGAACCCGTGCGGTCCGCCCTGCCGTTGAGCAGCCCAGCAGGCGGCTCGTGGTGGGACCAGCAGGACCCGTGGCACGGACTGCACACGCGTACGGGCACGCCTGAGCAGTCGCTGCCCCTGCCCAACGGCCGGATGGTGCTCGCCGCGGCTCGGTTCAACCGTCGCCCCGACCGATCCGTCGAGACGGTCGTCGTGACCATGCGCAGCACCCGTGCTCGTGAGCGCGCCGAGCGCGACAGCTCGGCGTTGATCAGCACGGTCGCTCACGAGCTGCGCTCGCCGTTGACCTCGGTCCGCGGTTTCTCGCGCACCCTGCGGCAGCGCTGGAGCCAGCTCGCCGACGAGCAGAAGCAGTGGATGCTGCACGCCATCGAGACCGACACGCAGCGTCTGTCCCGTCTGGTCGGCGAGCTGCTCGACATCAGCCGCATCGACTCGGGTCGACTTCAGCTGCGCATCCAGCCCATCGACCTGTCCTCGCTGGTCGACCAGCAGATCGGACGGCTCGTCTCGGCCGGGCACGACCCGGCCCGCTTCGAGGTCGTCCGCGCGCCCGAGCCCCCCGAGCTGTGGGGCGACGAGGACCGCATCGTGCAGGTCGTCAGCAACCTGCTCGAGAACTCCGTCCGCCATGGTGCGGGCGCGGTCACGGTGAGCATCGCCCAGGACTCCGAGCACGTCATCCTGCTCGTCGCCGATGAGGGGCCCGGCATCCCGCCGGAGAACCGCGACGCGGTGTTCACCCGGTTCTGGCAGGGCAGCACCCACGGGGGGAGCGGACTGGGTCTGCACGTCGTACGCGGCCTCGTGCAGGCCCACGGTGGCCATGTCGAGGTGCTCGACGTGCCCGGTGGCGCGACCTTCCGAGTCCTGCTGCCCGCGGGCCTGCCGCAGGCACTGCGGTCGTCGCCGGATGGCTGACAACGGCATGTCGCGGCGTCGATAGACTCATCGCCGCTGCGTCCGTGGGGAGTCCCGGGCGCGCTCGCCCTCACCCGACGCCCGAAGTGAGACTCATGTCTGGCCCCAACACGCAGTACGACCCGGTCGAGGTCAGTGCTCTCGACCCCGACAACGTCGACCGCGCCGTGCAGGACGCTCTCGACGCGATTGGCGGGGCCGCGACGCTGGACGAGCTCAAGGCCGTCCGCACCGCCCACCAGGGCGACCGCAGCCCGCTGGCTCTGGCCAACCGTGAGATCGGTGCCCTGCCTCCGACCGCCAAGGCCGAGGCCGGCAAGCGGGTCGGGCAGGCCCGCGGTCGAGTCGGTGCCGCGATGAAGGCTCGTCAGGCCGAGCTCGAGGCCGAGCGCGATGAGCGCATCCTCGTCGACGAGGCCGTCGACGTCACGATGGTGCCGGCGCGCCGCCCGCTCGGACGCCGCCACCCGGTCGAGCTGATGGCTCAGCGCATGGCCGACGTGATGGTCGGTATGGGCTGGGAGATCGCCGAGGGGCCCGAGATCGAGGCCGAGTGGTTCAACTTCGACGCGCTCAACTTCGACGCCGACCACCCGGCACGCCAGATGCAGGACACGTTCTACGTCGAACCACCGGCCGACCGGCTCGTGTTGCGCACGCACACCTCGCCGGTGCAGGCGCGGGCGCTGCTCGAGCGCGGCGCGCCGCTCTACGTCGCCGTACCCGGCAAGGTGTTCCGCACTGACGAGCTCGACGCGACGCACTCGCCGGTCTTCCACCAGCTCGAGGGGCTCGCGGTCGACGAAGGGCTCACGATGGCCCACCTGCGCGGCACGCTCGACCGGCTGGCGGCCGAGCTGTTCGGCGAGGGCATCACGACGCGGCTGCGTCCCAACTTCTTCCCGTTCACCGAGCCCAGCGCCGAGATGGACCTGCGCTGCTTCGTCTGCCGGGGCGAGGACCCCGACTGCCGCACGTGCGGTGGCACCGGATGGATCGAGTGGGGTGGCTGCGGCATGGTCAACCGCAACGTGCTGCTGGCCTGCGGGGTCGACCCCGACCGCTACACCGGCTTCGCGTTCGGCATGGGGGTCGAGCGGGCGCTGATGTTCCGCTCGGGTGTGGCTGACATGCGAGAGATGTTCGAGGGTGACGTGCGCTTCAACGCACAGTTCGGGCTGGAGGTCTGATGCTGGTTCCGATCGAGTGGCTGCGCGACTACGTCGCCATCCCGGCTGACGCCACGGGCGCCGACGTCGCGGCGAGTCTGGTCAAGGTCGGCCTCGAGGAGGAAGGCCTGGTCGGTGGCGAGATCACCGGTCCGCTGGTGGTCGGCCGGGTCCTCACCCAGGAGCCCGAGCAGCAGAAGAACGGCAAGACCATCAACTGGTGCACCGTCGATGTCGGTGACGCCAACGGCACCGGCGAGCCCCAGGGCATCGTGTGCGGAGCCCACAACTTCGGCGTCGGCGATCTGGTCGTCGTCGTCCTTCCCGGGGCCGAGCTGCCGGGAGGGTTCGCCATCTCGGCGCGCAAGACCTACGGGCACGTGAGCGCCGGCATGATCTGCGCCGCTGATGAGCTCGGACTGCCTGACGACGGGTCCGACGGCATCATCCGCCTCGCCGAGCGGCTCGGGCGCGAGGACCTGACGCCCGGCGAGGACGCCATCCCTCTGCTGGGTCTCGACCGCGAGACGGTCGAGGTCAATGTCACCCCCGACCGTGGCTACTGCTTCAGCATGCGCGGCATCGCACGCGAGTACGGCCACGCGACGGGTGTGAGGTTCACCGACCCGGCGCTCGCCCTGGCCGACGCTGCACCGGCCGACGGTGGCGGCCACGAGGTCCGACTCGAGGACGACTCGCCCCTGCGCGGGACTGCAGGGTGCGACCGCTACGTCGCTCGCATCGTCCGCGGCGTCGATCCCGCGGCCACGACACCCGCGTGGCTCGCGACCCGGATCAGCGAGGCGGGCATGCGGCCGGTCTCGCTCGCTGTCGACGTCACCAACTACGTGATGCTGGCTCTGGGCCAGCCGCTGCACGCGTTCGACCTGTCCACGATCACCGGTCCGGTCGTCGTACGCCGCGCCCGCCCGGGCGAGCGCCTCACGACGCTCGACGACGTCGACCGCGAGCTCTACCCCGAGGACCTGCTCATCACCGACTCCGGTGAGCGTGTCCTCGGGCTCGCTGGTGTGATGGGAGGCGAGACGTCCGAGGTGTCCGCGACCACCACCGATGTGCTCATCGAGGCGGCTCACTTCGACCCGATCTCGATCGCCCGAACGGCTCGCAGGCACCGTCTCTCGACCGAGGCGTCCAAGCGGTTCGAGCGTGGTGTCGACCCGGCAGTCGCAGCGGCCGCAGCCCAGCTGGCCGTCGATCTGCTGGTCGAGCACGGTGGCGGGACGGTCGACTCCGGCGTCACCGACGTCGACCGGACGACGGCGCCCGGGCCCATCACGATGGCCATCGACCTGCCGACGCGCCTGGTCGGAGTCGACTACACCGCAGACGATGTCGTCGCGGTGCTGCGCGAGATCGGTTGTGCGGTCGAGCAGTCGGGCGCGGCGCTGACCGTCACGCCGCCGACCTGGCGGCCCGACCTGCGTGGCGGACCCGACCTGGTCGAGGAGGTCGCGCGGCTCAAGGGGTATGACCAGATCCCGTCCGTCGTGCCCGCGCCGCCCGGCGGTCGTGGCCTCACGCACAGCCAGAGCGTGCGTCGGATGATCGCCAATCTCCTTGCGGCGCAGGGACTTTCGGAGGTCCTCACCTACCCGTTCGTCGGCGAGGGCATCTTCGACCAGCTCGGCTACCCGGCCGACGACCCGCGTCGCGAGACCGTGCGCCTGGTCAACCCCTTGTCCGACGAGCAGCCGCTGATGCGCACGTCGGTGCTGTCGACGCTGCTCGACACGGTGCGGCGCAACGTCGCTCGTGGCGCCAAGGACGTCGCTGTCTTCGAGCTCGGCCTGGTGGTCGACGGACCGCAGGGCTGCGCGCCCACACATGACGTGGGCCAGTACCCCGGCCGCGATGGCGTGCAGGCTGTTCGTGATGCGGTGCCCGAGCAGCCGCGCCGGCTCGGGCTCGCGCTCACGGGTGAGATCGACCGAGCTGGTTGGTGGGGCGCAGGGCGTGCTGCCGACTGGTCCGACGTCGTGGCGCTGGCCCATGCGATCGGTGATGCGCTCGCCGTTCCGCTGACGGCAGTCGCCGATGACGAGCCACCGTTCCACCCGGGTCGTGCAGCGCGCCTGGTGCTCGCTGACGGTCGGTCCGCGGGAGTCGTCGGTGAGCTGCACCCGAAGGTCGTGCAGGCGCTCGGCCTGCCGCCGCGTACGGTCGCGGGCGAGCTCGACGTCGAGCTCCTGTCCGCGGCGAGCGAGCAGCTGGTGCAGGCGCGTCCGATCGCGACGTTCCCCGTGGCTCACAGCGATGTGGCCCTCGTCGTCGACCGCACCGTGCGGGCGGGTGATGTCGAGGCCGCCCTTCGATCGGGAGCCGGTGAGCTGCTCGAGACCGTGACGTTGTTCGACGTCTTCGAGAGCGATCAGCTCGGTGAGGGCAAGAAGTCCCTCGCGTACCGACTGGTGTTCCGGTCGCCCGAGCGCACGCTGCGTACCGAAGAGGTCAACGACCTGCGCGATGCGGCAGTCGCGGCGGCAGGCGACGCCACGGGCGCGGCACAGCGCACCTGAGGAAACATCCATGCATGAGCATTCATAGGAATGTATGATCATGCGCATGGTGAAGGTAGGCGTCGCGGGCGCCAGCGGATACGCAGGTGGAGAGATCCTGCGTCTGCTGCTGGCGCACCCTCAGGTCGAGATCGGCACGCTCACGGCAGGCAGCAATGCGGGTACCCGACTCGGTGAGATCGCTCCCCACCTGCACGCCCTCGCGGACCGCGAGCTGGCCGAGACCACCGCGGCGGCGTTCGAGGGCCACGACGTGGTCTTCCTGGCCCTGCCGCACGGGGCCTCGGACGCGCTCGCTCGCGACCTGTCCGAGTCGGTCCTCGTCATCGACTGCGGCGCTGACCACCGGCTCACCGACGGCGAGGCCTGGACCGCGTTCTACGGCACACCCCACGCGGGGTCGTGGCCGTACGGCATGCCTGAGCTGCTGTCCCACGGGGGAGCCAAGCAGCGCACGCAGCTGGTCGAGGCCCGCCGGGTCGCCGTGCCCGGCTGCTACCCGACGGCGGTGAGCCTCGGGCTCGCGCCCGCGCTCGAAGCGGGCCTGGTCGAGGTGGACGACGTCGTCGTCGTGGCGGCCAGCGGCACCTCCGGCGCGGGCAAGTCGCTCAAGCCGCACCTGCTCGGCGCCGAGGTCATGGGGTCGATGAGTCCGTACGGCGTCGGTGGCGGTCATCGGCACACGCCGGAGATCGAGCAGAACCTCTCACTCGCAGCGGGCGAGCCGGTGTCGGTGTCGTTCACGCCCACCCTCGCGCCGATGCCACGCGGGATCCTCGCCACGTGCACCGCTCGCGTCCGGAGCGGGGCCGACGTCGCTCAGGTGCGCACCGCGTACGAGAAGGCCTATGGCACAGAGCAGTTCGTCACCCTCCTGCCCGAGGGGCAGTGGCCGGCGACCAGCTCGGTCATCGGGTCCAACCACGTGCAGCTGCAGGTCGCGTACGACGAGCACGCCGGCCGAGTGGTCGTCGTCGCGGCCGTGGACAACCTCACCAAGGGCACCGCGGGTGCCGCAGTGCAGTCCATGAACATCGCACTCGGGCTCGACGAGAGCGCGGGCCTGACCGGGGCAGGAGTCGCACCGTGAGTGTCACTGCAGCACAAGGCTTTCGGGCAGCAGGGGTCGCCGCCGGCATCAAGCAGTCCGGGGCGCGCGATCTCGCGCTGGTGGTCAACGACGGTCCCGACCATCACGCCGCCGCGGTCTTCACGAGCAACCGGGTCGAGGCGGCACCGGTGACCTGGAGCCGTCAGGCCGCCACCGACGGGCGCATCGACGCCGTCGTCCTCAACTCCGGTGGGGCCAACGCGTGCACCGGCGCACAGGGCTTCCAGGACACCCATGCGACAGCCGAGGCCGTCGCCACTGTCCTCGACCTGTCGGCCGGCGACGTCGCGGTGTGCTCCACCGGCCTCATCGGAGAGCTGCTCCCGATGGAGGCGCTCCTCTCGGGCGTGACCAGCGCCGCTGACGCGCTCGGACCCGAGGGCGGCTCCGACGCGGCCGAGGCGATCATGACCACCGACACGGTCAGCAAGCAGTCCGTCGTACGCCGGGACGGCTGGACCGTGGGCGGCATGGCCAAGGGCGCCGGCATGCTGGCGCCCGCTCTCGCGACCATGCTCGTCGTGGTGACCACGGACGCAGTGGTCGACCCCGGTGAGCTCGACGGCGTCCTGCGTGCGGCGACGGCCGTGACCTTCGACCGCATCGACTCCGACGGCTGCCAGTCGACCAACGACACGGTCCTGCTGCTCGCATCGGGCGCGTCCGGCGTACGGGCCGACCGCGACGGGCTGACGACGGCGGTGACTCAGGTCTGCGCCGAGCTCGCCCGAGCGCTCATCGCCGACGCCGAGGGTGCCAAGCACGACATCGCGATCGAGGTGCGCACGGCCGCCGACGAGGGTGATGCGCTCGAGGTGGCTCGCTCCATCGCGCGCAACAACCTGTTCAAGTGCGCGGTGTTCGGCAACGACCCCAACTGGGGCCGGGTCCTGTCCGCCGTCGGGACGACCTCCGCGGTCTTCGAGCCGTCGCAGCTGGACGTCGCGATCAACGGCGTCGAGGTGTGCCGAGCCGGGGGAGTCGGCGAGGACCGCTCACGGGTCGACCTGACCGGTCGCGAGGTGCGGGTGACCGTCGACCTCCATGCAGGTGATGCCGCGGTGACGGTCTGGACCAACGACCTGACGCACGACTACGTGCACGAGAACTCGGCGTACAGCTCATGAGCCTGCGCACCCTCGACTCCCTCGCGGCGGCAGCAGGCAAGGCAGCCACCCTCGTCGAGGCACTGCCGTGGCTCGAGCGGTTCAAGGACGCGCTCGTCGTCGTCAAGTACGGCGGCAACGCCATGACCGACGACGCGCTCAAGGCGGCGTTCGCCGCCGACGTGGCCTTCCTGAGGTACGCCGGTCTGCGGGTCGTCGTCGTCCACGGCGGCGGCCCGCAGATCCAGGCGATGCTCGACCGTCTCGGCGTCGAGAGCGAGTTCAAGGGCGGCCTGCGGGTCACGACGCCCGAGGCGATGGACGTCGTACGCATGGTCCTCACGGGCCAGGTGTCGCGTGAGCTCGTCGGACTCATCAACCAGCACGGACCCCTCGCGGTCGGCCTGTCGGGTGAGGACGGCGCACTGTTCGGTGCCCGACGGCGCGCCGGCGAGGTCGACGGAGAGCCGGTCGATCTCGGGCTCGTCGGCGACGTCGAGACCGTCAACCCGTCCGCCGTCCGTGACCTGCTCGACGCCGGCCGCATCCCGGTCGTCTCGTCGGTGGCGCCCGACCTCGACCAGGACGGGCAGGTCCTCAACGTCAACGCCGACACCGCTGCGGCCGCGCTCGCGGTGGCGCTCGAGGCGCACAAGCTCGTCGTCCTCACCGACGTCGAGGGCATCTACGAACGCTGGCCGGACCGCGACAGCCTGCTCTCGACGCTCACGGTCGACCGGGCCGAGGCTCTGCTGCAGACGGTCGACTCCGGCATGGTCCCCAAGCTCGAGGCGTGCATCCGCGCGGTGAGCGGGGGCGTGCCGCAGGCGCACGTCATCGACGGGCGTGCCTCGCACTCCCTGCTGCTCGAGATCTTCACCGACGAGGGCATCGGCACGATGGTCCTGCCAGAGGAGGCGTCATGAGCGAGCTGCTCGACCGCTACCAGCGCAGCCTGATCGGCGTGTTCGGCACGCCGCCGCTCGTGCTCTCGCACGGTGAGGGCTGCTACGTCTGGGACACCGACGGCAACCGCTACCTCGACCTGGTCGGCGGCATTGCGGTCAACGCCCTCGGCCATGGCCACCCGGCTCTGGTCTCTGCGCTGTCCAAGCAGGCGGCCGAGGCCATCCACATCTCCAACCTGTTCACCTCGGTCCCGCAGATCGAGCTCGCCGAGCGGCTGCTGCAGATCGCCGACGCGCCACAGGGCTCGGGCGTCTTCCTCGCCAACTCGGGTGCTGAGGCGATCGAGGCGGCCGTCAAGCTGTCGCGACGCACGGGGCGCCAGGAGATCATCGCGGCCGACGGTGCGTTCCACGGTCGTACGACGGGCGCGCTCGCGCTGACCTCCAAGGCTGCCTACCGCGAGCCGTTCGAGCCGCTCATGCCCGGCGTGAGCCACGTGCCGTACGGCGACGTCGACGCCCTGCGTGCGGCTGTCACCACCGAGACGGCGGCTGTGGTGCTCGAACCCGTGCAGGGTGAGGCCGGCGTGGTCGACCCGGGGCCTGCGTACCTCACGGCTGCCCGCGAGATCACGTCCGCGACGGGCACGCTGCTGATCATCGACGAGATCCAGACCGGCATCGGTCGTACGGGCGAGTGGTTCGCGTTCCAGGCGAGCGGCATCCGGCCCGACGCGGTGACCGTTGCCAAGGGCCTCGGCGGGGGCGTACCCATCGGTGGGCTGATCACGTTCGGGCCCGAGGTCTCCGGCCTGCTCACCGCGGGTCAGCACGGCACGACGTTCGGTGGCAACCCGCTCGCGACGGCCGGTGCTCTCGCAGTGCTCGACACGATCGTGCAGGAGGGCCTGCTCGCTCATGCGACGGAGGCCGGCCACCACCTCGCCGACGCGATCGCCGCACTGGAGCACCCCGTGCTCGAGCCCGTACGCGGACGCGGCCTGCTGCGGGCGATCCCGCTGCGTCGCCCGGTCGCGTCGGCGCTGGCAGCGGCGGCTCGTGAGGCGGGCTTCATCGTCAATCCTGTTGCACCGCAAGCCATTCGGCTCGCACCGCCGTTGGTCGTCACCACCGATCAGCTCGACGACTTCGTGTCGGCGCTGCCCGATCTCCTCGACTCCGTGAAGGACCCGTCATGACCCGTCACTTCCTGCGCGACGACGACCTGAGCCCGGCCGAGCAGACCGCCGTGCTCGACCGTGCTGCCCGGCTCAAGGTCGACCGTCACGCCGAGCAGCCGCTCGCCGGCCCTCAAGGGGTCGCGATCATCTTCGACAAGCCGACGCTGCGCACCCAGCTGTCCTTCTCGGTGGGCATCGCCGAGCTCGGTGGCTTTCCGATGGTGGTCGACGGCAACCTCGCTCAGATCGGCACTCGCGAGTCGATCCCCGACACAGCGCGCGTCATCGGCCGTCAGGTCAGCGCGATCGTCTGGCGTACCTATGCTCAGTCGCGTCTCGAGGAGATGGCGCAGTACGCCGGTGTGCCGGTCGTCAACGCGCTGACCGACGACTTCCACCCGTGCCAGATCCTGGCCGACCTGCTCACGATCCGCGAGCACAAGGGCACCCTCGCCGGCTTGACGATGACCTACGTCGGTGACGCGGCCAACAACATGGCCCACTCCTACCTGCTCGGCGGAGCGACCGCCGGCATGCACGTCCGAGTCGCGGGCCCCGCATCGCATCACCCTCAGCAGCAGATCTCCGACAAGGCCCGCGAGATCGCTTCAGCCACAGGCGGATCCGTGCTCGTCACTGACGACCCCGTGGCGGCGGTCAGCGGCGCCGACGTCGTCATCACCGACACCTGGATGTCGATGGGGCAGGAGTCCGAGCAGGACACACGCAAGGGCGCCGACAGCCCGTTCGCCACGTACGCCCTCGACGAGGACCTGCTCTCGCACGCCGCCCCCGACGCGATCGCGATGCACTGCCTCCCGGCGTACCGCGGTTACGAGATCTCGGCCGGTGTGATCGACGGTCCTCAGTCGGTCGTGTGGGACGAGGCCGAGAACCGGTTGCACGCGCAGAAGGCTCTGCTGGCGTTCCTGCTGGAGGAGGCGCGGCGATGATCGCGCGCACCCGCACGGCCCGGCACCAGCGCATCATCGAGATCATCCAGACCGACGCGATCCGCTCTCAGACCGATCTGGCCGAGAGGCTCGCGCTGGACGGCGTCGAGGTCACCCAGGCGACGCTGTCGCGCGACCTGGTCGAGCTCGGTGCCACGAAGGTGCGTCAGGGTCGACAGCTGGTCTACGCCGTCCCGGGCGAAGGCGGCGACCGCACCCCACGGGCCGGCGGCAGCGACGCGGAGTCGCACGACGTACGCCTGCGCCGCATCCTCGGTGAGCTGCTGGTCAACGCCGAGTCCAACGGCGCTGCCGTCGTGCTGCGTACACCGCCCGGTGCGGCCAACTTCCTCGCCTCCGCCATCGATCACGCGGACCTCGCGCCGGTGATGGGCACCATCGCCGGTGACGACACGATCCTGCTGATGACACGTGCCGGCCACTCCGGCGCCGACCTCGCTGACCTGCTGCTCGACCTCGCCGGCACCGGCGACGCATGACCACCGACCACCCTTCCGCACGCCAGGAGACCGCAGTGACCCACGACCCGAGCACCGCACACGCCGGCACCACCGAGGGCGCGCTGTGGGGTGCCCGCTTCTCCGACGGGCCCGCCGACGCGCTTGCCGCCCTGTCGAAGTCCACCGACTTCGACTGGCGCCTGGCGCCGTACGACATCGCGGGCTCGCGTGCACACGCCCGCGTGCTGCACCGTGCGGGTCTGCTCCAGGACACCGTGCTGGAGCAGATGCTCGACGGGCTCGACCGGCTCGAGGCCGACGTCGCCTCGGGAGCGTTCGTCCCGGCCCCCAGTGACGAGGACGTGCACAGCGCCCTTGAGCGCGGTCTGATCGAGCGGGTCGGTCCCGAGGTCGGTGGCCGGCTGCGCGCGGGCCGGTCGCGCAACGACCAGGTCGCCACCCTGTTCCGGATGTACCTGCGCGACCACGCGCGGTCGTCCGCGCAGCGGGTGCTGGAGGTCGTCGAGGCGCTCACAGACCAGGCCGAGACCCACATGGGCGTCGCCATGCCTGGTCGTACCCACCTTCAGCACGCGCAGCCGGTGCTGCTCTCGCACCACCTCCTCGCGCACGCCTGGGCGCTGCTGCGTGACGTCGAGCGTTGGCAGGACTGGGACGTCCGCGCCGATGAGTCTCCTTACGGCTCAGGCGCGCTCGCGGGTTCGTCGCTCGGCCTGGACCCTGAGGCGGTGGCAGCCGACCTGGGCTTCAGCCGATCGGCACACAACTCGATCGACGGTACGGCGGCGCGTGACTTCGTGGCCGAGTTCAGCTTCGTCGCGGCCATGGCCGCTGTCGACGTCTCGCGCATCGCCGAGGAGGTCATCCTCTGGGCGACCAAGGAGTTCTCCTTCGTCACGCTGCACGACGCGTTCTCGACGGGGTCAAGCATCATGCCCCAGAAGAAGAACCCGGACGTCGCCGAGCTGGCGCGCGGCAAGGCCGGGCGGCTCGTGGGCGACCTGGCCGGCGTGATGACGACCTTGAAGGCGTTGCCCCTCGCCTACAACCGCGACCTGCAGGAGGACAAGGAGCCCGTCTTCGACGCGGTTGACACCCTCGAGCTCCTGCTGCCTGCGTTCGCGGGCATGGTCGGCACTCTCACGTTCCACCCCGAGCGACTGGAATCCCTTGCCCCCCAAGGATTCTCGCTCGCCACGGACGTCGCGGAGTGGCTGGTGCGTCAAGGTGTGGCGTTCCGTGTGGCCCACGAGGTCGCCGGCGCCTGTGTGCAGGCCTGCGAGCAGCGTGACATCGAGCTGTGGGATCTGAGCGACGACGACCTCACCGCCATCAGCGAGCACCTCACGCCCGACGTCCGCACTGTGCTGAGTGTGCCCGGGTCGCTCGCCTCACGGTCGGGCAAGGGCGGCACCGCCCCCGACCGGGTGCGCGAGCAGCTCGCCGAGGTCCGCCGTCACGCGGCTGATCTGCGGGCGTGGTCGGACGAGCGCATCGTCCGACGCTGACTGCTCGTGGTCAGGGGCGAGCAGCTGCAGGCGGCGTTCTTCGACCGCCCGGTCCTCGATGTCGCTCCCGACCTGCTGGGCTGCCTCGTCACCTGCGCGGGAGTGACGATCCGGCTCACCGAGGTCGAGGCGTACGACGGTGCGAACGACCCGGGCTCGCACGCGTTCAGAGGACGCACGCCGCGCAACGCGAGCATGTTCGGACCACCGGGCACGCTCTACGTCTATTTCACGTACGGCATGCACCACTGTGCAAATGTCGGGTGCGGCCCGGAGGGCACGGCCCGCGCGGTGCTGATGCGCGCCGGCGAGGTCGTCGACGGCCTGGAGGTCGCCCGATCACGCCGGCCGCGCAGCACCGACCGAGACCTGGCGCGCGGGCCGGCGCGACTGGCTCAGGCACTCGACCTGACCCGTGAGCAGGACGGCGTCCGCGTCGTCGATCCCGGCGCCGAGGTGATGCTCCGCCATGGCACGTCGCCGAAGGCTGCAGATGTACGACGCGGTCCGCGGGTCGGCCTCAGCGGGCCTGGTGGTGACGGAGCGGCGTACCCCTGGCGGTTCTGGGTCGACGGCGAGGCGAGCGTCTCGTCGTACCGCCCGGCGAAACCGCGTCGTCGGCCGGCGGGCTGATACGGCAGGCTGGGACCACGAGCCCCGCGGCGTGCGAGGGCCAGGCGAAAGGAACGATCGACCGTGAGCGACCTCATCGACGAGCTGCAGTGGCGCGGCCTGGTGGCGCAGACCACCGACCTGGACGCCCTGCGTACCGCGCTCGACGACGGGCCCATCACGGTGTATTGCGGGTTCGACCCGACAGCCCCGTCGCTGCACTTCGGCAACCTGGTCCAGCTGATCCTCCTGCGGCACCTGCAGCGCGCAGGTCACCGGGTGATCTGTCTGGTCGGTGGCTCGACCGGGCTCATCGGTGATCCCCGCCCGAGCTCCGAGCGAGTGCTGAAGACCAAGGAGCAGACCGCCGAGTGGGTCGACAAGATCCAGCAGCAGGTCCGACCCTTCCTCGACCTCACGGGCGACAACCCGGCGACCGTGGTCAACAACTTGGACTGGACCGAGGGCATCACCGCACTGGACTTCCTGCGTGACATCGGCAAGCACTTCCGCGTCAACGGGATGATCAAGAAGGACGCCGTGGCGGCGCGCCTCAACAGCGAGCAGGGCATCAGCTACACCGAGTTCAGCTACCAGATCCTGCAGGGCCTGGACTACCTGCACCTGTTCCGCGAGTACGGCTGCACGCTGCAGACCGGGGCTGTCGACCAGTGGGGCAACATCCTCGCCGGCGCCGACCTGATCCGCAGCGCTGAGGGAGCACACGTCCACGTGCTCACGACGCCGCTGCTCACCGACGCCAACGGCACCAAGTACGGCAAGTCCGAGGGCAATGCAGTCTGGCTCGACCGTGACATGACCAGCCCGTACGCGTTCTACCAGTACTGGCTCAACATCGAGGACTCCGAGGTCGTCAAGATGCTGAAGGTCATGACCGACCTCGGCCCGGACCAGGTCGGCGAGCTGGAGAAGCAGGTCGAGGAGGAGCCGTTCAGGCGTGCGGCCCAGCGGGCTCTCGCGACCGCCGTGACCACGCTGGTGCACGGCGAGGTGGCCACCCGCGCTGTCGAGCAGGCGTCAGCGGCGTTGTTCGGTAAGGGCGACGTCGCCGGCCTGGACGAGCAGACCCTGCTCGACGCGACCGCTGAGCTCCCGGGCAGTGATGTCGCCCCCGGGACGACTCTGGTCGAGGCACTCGTGGTGACCGGGGTGGCGGAGAGCCGCAGCGCCGCCCGTCGACTCATCGGTGACGGCGGCGTCTCGGTCAACAACGTCAAGGTGACCGACCTCGAGGCGACGCTCGCGGACGCCGACTTCATCCATGGCCGCGTGGCGATCGTCAAGCGCGGTCGCAAGCACCTCGTGGCCGCGCGACGCGGGTCCTGAGGGTGCCGGCGGACGTGGCGCAGACCCGATTTGGCGTCTGCGCCACGTTCGTCTAATGTTTCCTCTGTCGCCGCGAGGAGGCACGGACAACCGGGAGACCGGGAGGCCGGTCCAGCGGATGACCACCTCATTTCATCTGAACGGGTTGGACGCGAGTCCATCGCCCAGGTAGAGTGGATCCCCGCCGCTGACGCAGACGCTCAGCAACACCTCGGAGCTCACACAGACCGAGTTGGTGAGACAGCGAAGCGGTGGTAAGTTAGAGAAGTTGCCCCAGAGCGGAGCGGCGAGAGCCGCGAAGCAAAGGTGTGCGGCTGTTTCTTGAGAACTCAACAGCGTGTCGAATGATTGATGCCAAATGTTTGTTTGGTTGATATTGATCAAGTTCAAGTCGTTTGATTTGAATCTCTTTCAATTTCGGCCAGGTTTTGATTTTCTACGGAGAGTTTGATCCTGGCTCAGGACGAACGCTGGCGGCGTGCTTAACACATGCAAGTCGAACGATGAAGCCCGAGCTTGCTTGGGTGGATTAGTGGCGAACGGGTGAGTAACACGTGAGTAACCTGCCTTTCACTCTGGGATAAGCCTGGGAAACTGGGTCTAATACTGGATATGACTGACTGTCGCATGGCGGTTGGTGGAAAGTTTTTCGGTGGAAGATGGACTCGCGGACTATCAGCTTGTTGGTGGGGTAGTGGCCTACCAAGGCTTTGACGGTTAGCCGGCCTGAGAGGGCGACCGGCCACACTGGGACTGAGACACGGCCCAGACTCCTACGGGAGGCAGCAGTGGGGAATATTGCACAATGGGCGAAAGCCTGATGCAGCGACGCCGCGTGCGGGATGACGGCCTTCGGGTTGTAAACCGCTTTCGCCAGGGACGAAGCGCAAGTGACGGTACCTGGAGAAGAAGCACCGGCTAACTACGTGCCAGCAGCCGCGGTAATACGTAGGGTGCGAGCGTTGTCCGGAATTATTGGGCGTAAAGAGCTTGTAGGCGGTTTGTCGCGTCTGCTGTGAAAGACCGGGGCTTAACTCCGGTTCTGCAGTGGGTACGGGCAGACTAGAGTGTGGTAGGGGAGACTGGAATTCCTGGTGTAGCGGTGAAATGCGCAGATATCAGGAGGAACACCGATGGCGAAGGCAGGTCTCTGGGCCACTACTGACGCTGAGAAGCGAAAGCATGGGGAGCGAACAGGATTAGATACCCTGGTAGTCCATGCCGTAAACGTTGGGAACTAGGTGTGGGCCTCATTCCACGAGGTCCGTGCCGTAGCTAACGCATTAAGTTCCCCGCCTGGGGAGTACGGCCGCAAGGCTAAAACTCAAAGGAATTGACGGGGGCCCGCACAAGCGGCGGAGCATGCGGATTAATTCGATGCAACGCGAAGAACCTTACCAAGGCTTGACATACACCGGAATCATGCAGAGATGTGTGAGTCTTCGGACTGGTGTACAGGTGGTGCATGGTTGTCGTCAGCTCGTGTCGTGAGATGTTGGGTTAAGTCCCGCAACGAGCGCAACCCTCGTTCCATGTTGCCAGCACGTAATGGTGGGGACTCATGGGAGACTGCCGGGGTCAACTCGGAGGAAGGTGGGGATGACGTCAAATCATCATGCCCCTTATGTCTTGGGCTTCACGCATGCTACAATGGCCGGTACAGAGGGTTGCGAGACCGTGAGGTGGAGCGAATCCCTTAAAACTGGTCTCAGTTCGGATTGGGGTCTGCAACTCGACCCCATGAAGTCGGAGTCGCTAGTAATCGCAGATCAGCAACGCTGCGGTGAATACGTTCCCGGGCCTTGTACACACCGCCCGTCAAGTCACGAAAGTCGGTAACACCCGAAGCCCACGGCCTAACCCTTGTGGAGGGAGTGGTCGAAGGTGGGACTGGCGATTGGGACTAAGTCGTAACAAGGTAGCCGTACCGGAAGGTGCGGCTGGATCACCTCCTTTCTAAGGAGCTGCTAAGCCCTTTCATCACCGAGTGTGTGGTGGGGGTGTGCTCATGGGTGGATCATCAATCATAGTGCCGTGTCTGATTGGGTGCTGATGCAAGTACAGCTTCCTGGTTTGTCCAGGGGTGAGGAAAGTGTTGGTGTCTGGTGGGGTGTGGTGTCGACACGTTGTTGGGTCCTGAGGGGACAGCCGGCTGCGGGTTCTTCGGAGCTTGTGGTGGTTGTTGCTTCTGTTGGGTGACGGGCCTGTCCGGCTTACATGCGGTTGTGTGTTGGTTGGTGGGTTTTCCGTGTGTTGTTTGAGAATTGCATAGTGGACGCGAGCATCTTTGTGGCCAAGTTTTTAAGGGCGTACGGTGGATGCCTTGGCACCAGGAACCGATGAAGGGCGTAGGAATCTGCGATAAGCCTCGGGGAGTCGATAACCAGACTGTGATCCGAGGGTACCCGAATGGGGAAACCCGGCAAGAGTCATTTCTTGTCACCCGCACCTGAATATATAGGGTGTGTGGAGGGAACGTGGGGAAGTGAAACATCTCAGTACCCACAGGAAGAGAAAACAACAGTGATTCCGTGAGTAGTGGCGAGCGAAAGCGGATGAGGCTAAACCTGTTTCGTGTGATACCTGTCAGGGGTTGCGGAATGGGGGTTGTGGGACCTTTTGGTCAGTGCTGACACGCTGACGGGGAGTAAGAAATCATGGGTGTAGGTGAAGCAGCTTGAATGCTGTGGCGTAGAGGGTGGAACCCCCGTAACCGAAACATTCATGACTCCTGAAGGGGATCCCAAGTAGCACGGGGCTCGAGGAATCCCGTGTGAATCTGGCAGGACCACCTGCTAAGCCTAAATATTCCCTGGTGACCGATAGCGGACTAGTACCGTGAGGGAAAGGTGAAAAGTACCCCGGGAGGGGAGTGAAATAGTACCTGAAACCGTGCGCCTACAATCCGTCAGAGCCCCCCTGGTTGGGGTGATGGCGTGCCTTTTGAAGAATGAGCCTGCGAGTTAGTGCTCAGTGGCGAGGTTAACCCGTGTGGGGAAGCCGTAGCGAAAGCGAGTCCGAATAGGGCGTTTGAGTCGCTGGGTCTAGACCCGAAGCGGAGTGATCTACCCATGGCCAGGTTGAAGCGCCGGTAAGACGGCGTGGAGGACCGAACCCACTTAGGTTGAAAACTGAGGGGATGAGCTGTGGGTAGGGGTGAAAGGCCAATCAAACTCCGTGATAGCTGGTTCTCCCCGAAATGCATTTAGGTGCAGCGTCACGTGTTTCTTACCGGAGGTAGAGCTACTGGATGGCTAATGGGCCTCACCAGGTTACTGACGTCAGCCAAACTCCGAATGCCGGTAAGTGAGAGCGTGGCAGTGAGACTGCGGGGGATAAGCTTCGTAGTCGAGAGGGAAACAGCCCAGATCACCAGCTAAGGTCCCTAAGCGTGTGCTAAGTGGAAAAGGATGTGGAGTTGCTGTGACAACCAGGAGGTTGGCTTAGAAGCAGCCACCCTTTAAAGAGTGCGTAATAGCTCACTGGTCAAGTGATTCCGCGCCGACAATGTAGCGGGGCTCAAGCACACCACCGAAGCTGTGGCAATGACACACTTCCCTAGGTTTTCCTCAGGGGTGTTGTTGGGTAGGGGAGCGTCGTGTGGCGAGTGAAGCGGCGGAGTGATCCAGTCGTGGATGCCACACGAGTGAGAATGCAGGCATGAGTAGCGAATCGAGAGTGAGAAACTCTCGCGCCGAATAACCAAGGGTTCCAGGGTCAAGCTAATCTGCCCTGGGTAAGTCGGGACCTAAGGCGAGGCCGACAGGCGTAGTCGATGGACATCCGGTTGATATTCCGGAACCGGCGAAGAACCGCCCATATCGAATCAAGGGATGCTAACCACCCGAACCCACGACGTTCCACACCTTCGGGTGTGGTGTTGCTGGGGGAGCGTGGGACCCGATCTTGTAGTAGGTAAGCAATGGAGTGACGCAGGAAGGTAGCCTCCGCGTGGCGATGGTTGTCCACGTCCAAGAGTGTAGGCCGGTCAGTAGGCAAATCCGCTGACCATATGGCTGAGACTTGATAGTGACCACGTAATGTGGGAAGCAGGGTGATCCTATGCTGCCGAGAAAAACTTCTAGCGAGGTTCGAGCCGCCCGTACCCCAAACCGACTCAGGTGGTTAGGTAGAGAATACCAAGGCGATCGAGTGAATCGTGGTTAAGGAATTCGGCAAAATGCCCCCGTAACTTCGGGAGAAGGGGGGCCCAATCCCTGAAGAGACTTGCTCTCTAGGGGTGAGGGCCGCAGAGACCAGGGAGAAGCGACTGTTTACTAAAAACACAGGTCCGTGCGAAGAAGCAATTCGATGTATACGGACTGACGCCTGCCCGGTGCTGGAACGTTAAGGGGACCGGTTAGTCACTTGTGGCGAAGCTGAGAACTTAAGCGCCAGTAAACGGCGGTGGTAACTATAACCATCCTAAGGTAGCGAAATTCCTTGTCGGGTAAGTTCCGACCTGCACGAATGGCGTAACGACTTCTCCACTGTCTCAACCACGAACTCGGCGAAATTGCACTACGAGTAAAGATGCTCGTTACGCGCAGCAGGACGGAAAGACCCCGGGACCTTTACTACAGCTTGGTATTGGTGTTCGGTGCGGCTTGTGTAGGATAGGTGGGAGACTGTGAAGCATTAGCGCCAGCTAGTGTGGAGTCATCGTTGAAATACCACTCTGGTCGTTCTGGGCTCCTAACTTCGGACCATGATCTGGTTCAGGGACAGTGCCTGGTGGGTAGTTTAACTGGGGCGGTTGCCTCCCAAAAGGTAACGGAGGCGCCCAAAGGTTCCCTCAGCCTGGTCGGCAATCAGGTTTCGAGTGTAAGTGCACAAGGGAGCTTGACTGTGAGACAGACATGTCGAGCAGGGACGAAAGTCGGGACTAGTGACCCGATGGTGGCTTGTGGAAGCGCCGTCGCTCAACGGATAAAAGGTACCCCGGGGATAACAGGCTGATCTTGCCCAAGAGCTCATATCGACGGCATGGTTTGGCACCTCGATGTCGGCTCGTCGCATCCTGGGGCTGGAGTAGGTCCCAAGGGTTGGGCTGTTCGCCCATTAAAGCGGTACGCGAGCTGGGTTTAGAACGTCGTGAGACAGTTCGGTCCCTATCCGCTGTGCGCGTAGGAAGCTTGAGAAGACCTGTCCCTAGTACGAGAGGACCGGGATGGACGAACCTCTGGTGTGTCAGTTGTTCTGCCAAGAGCACCGCTGATTAGCTACGTTCGGAAGTGATAACCGCTGAAAGCATCTAAGCGGGAAGCACGCTTCAAGATGAGGCTTCCATCAGGATTTCCTGGAGAGGCTCCCAGCTAGACGACTGGGTTGATAGGCCGGACGTGGAAGCACAGTAATGTGTGGAGCTGACCGGTACTAATAAGCCGATAACTTGATACCACAAAGAAGCTACGCGTCCACTATGCAACTCTGGAACAACACACCACCCAGAGACCACAACCCCACCACCCACCAGTGGGCAAGGGGAAGATGGTCTTGATGGTTTGACAGGTGAATACAGGCAACGTAACCCGTAGCCGAAGAGTTCCACAGGGTTACGGCGGTTATAGCGAAGTGGGAAACGCCCGGTCACATTCCGAACCCGGAAGCTAAGCCCTTCAGCGCCGATGGTACTGCACTGGGAACGGTGTGGGAGAGTAGGACACCGCCGGACAAACATTAGTCAAGGGAGGCCAGCACATCGTGCTGGCCTTTCTTGCGTTGTTGTGCGTCGGCGCGCGTACATCCATGATGAGTGCACCCGCCGATCCCGATGTGTCACCGCCCTGCCGCGGTGGCTGCCCGAGAGAAGAGAGCTGATCGTGGCTGAGGACGAGTCCCGAGACGAGCAGAACCGCGACGCCGGCCGCCCGGAGCGGCGTCCCCGGTCGGACCGGTGGTCTCGCCCTGAGCGTGGTGGCGGTGGTGCACGTCGCGATGACGGAGCGGGAGCTCGCGATGATCGGCGTGGCGGCTCGTTCGGGAGCGAACGTCGTACTGGCGGCATGTCGGGCGGCCGCGGCCAGGATCGCCGACGCGACGACGCCGATCGCGACCGTGGGGGTCGGTCTCGTGGCGGTTTCGGTGACGATCGTCGACGTGGGGAGCGTCCAGATCGCGGCGGTGAGCGTCGTGGGCGTGACGGACGAGGGGGAGGCGCTTCCCAGGGCCGCGGGCGTTCGGACTTCCGTGGCGACGACCGTCGGGGTGATGGCCGTGGCGTGCGCCGTGACGACCGGGGCAGAGGTGACGGCGGCCGAGCGGGAGCCGGGCGGAGTGACCGGGGCCGGGACGACAGTCGCGCCGGCCGCCGCGATGAGCCTCGTGCGTACAGGGGAGGGCAGGGACGCGATGCTGATATCCGTGGCCCGCGCGCCTGGAACCGGTCGCGGGCCGGTGCTCAGCCTGAGCCCGGTACGCGTCGACGCGAGCCGGAGATCCCTGAGGGTGTGACTGGCAAAGAGCTCGACCGTGCGGTGTGGCAGCAGCTGCGGACGTTGAGCAAGGAGAACGCTGAGGGCGTCGCTCAGCATCTCGCGACCGCGGCGATGCTCCTCGATGACGAGCCGGACCGTGCCCTGGACCACGCCCAGCATGCGGTGCGTCGTGCCGGGCGCGTGCCTGCAGCGCGGGAAGCGCTCGGGCTGGTCCTCTACCGCATGGGTGAGTTCGCCGAGGCGCTGCGGGAGTTCCGCACGGCCCGCCGGCTGTCGGGTTCCGACCACCTCCTCCCGTACATGGTCGACTGTGAGCGTGGACTCGGGCGGCCGGAGCGGGCGCTCGAGCTCGCTACGTCCGATGAGGCGAAGGGTCTTGCTGAGGCGGACAACATCGAGCTCGCCATCGTCGTCTCAGGCGTGCGTCGCGACCTCGGTCAGGCTGACGCCGCGGTGATGGGCCTGCGGATCCCCGCGCTCACGAAGGCGTCGACGCAGCCGTGGGCGGCCCGTCTCTTCTACGCCTACGCGGACGCGCTGCTGGCGACGGGCGACGAGGACGGTGCGCACGACTGGTTCAGCAAGGCGCTCGGAGCGGACACCATCGGCGAGACCGACGCATCGGATCGGCTTGCAGCGCTTGAAGGCCTGACGGTCGAAGATCTGCTCGAGGGCGAGGAGACCGCGGACGAGCCGACGTCCACATCCCGTGAGTCTGACAGTCGCCCTCCACAGGACTGATCGACGACCTCGCCAGGTCGCACGCTGAACCCCGACGCTGATGCCTCGAACCGACGAGAGGCATCTGATGGCCAAGAAGAGTGACGACACCGGCAACGTCCCGCCGGTCAACGAGGTACGCCTGGTGGGACGGGTGAGTGGCGAGCCCGCACGTCGTACTCTGCCGAGCCAGGACGAGCTGGTGACGTTCAGGCTGGTGGTGGCACGACCGCCGGCACCCCGGCGCTCCGGTGACGGTCGCTCGCCCACCGTCGACACGATCGACGTGGCGTGCTGGTCGGCGCGGACCCGTCGAAAGGCTGCCGCTCTGACGACCGGAGAAGTGATCGAGGTGTCCGGGGCACTTCGCCGTCGCTTCTGGCGTGCTGGCGTCGGCGCGGTCAGCCGGTGCGAGGTCGAGGCCGGACGCATCGATCGTGTGCGTGCATCAGATGTGTCTTCCTGACCCCGTGAGCGACCGGTACCGGTCGCCGCGACAATGGCACCTGTGTCTGCCTCCACTCTGCTGAGCCGTTTCGAGGGCCTGGTCTGCGATCTTGACGGTGTCGTGTACGCCGGTCCCACAGCCATTCCGCATGCCACTGCGGCCCTGGAGCAGGCGAAAGGGCAGGGCGTGCAGGTCGTGTACGCCACCAACAACGCCTCCCGGACGCCGCAGGACGTCGCTCAGCACCTGCAGGAGCTGGGGCTGTCGGTCGACGCCGGCGACGTCGTGACGAGTGCCACCGCCGGTGCCCAGCTGCTCGCCGACTCCCTGGACGGCGGTGCCCGCGTCCTGGCTGTGGGCGGCGACGGAGTGACTGAGGCTCTGCGTGCCGTCGGGCTCCGCCCGGTACGAGCCAGTGGAAGTGGTGACGTCGAGCGACCGGTCGCCGTGCTGCAGGGGTACGGCGCGGCAGTGACGGCGCAGGACCTCGCCGACGCCGCGTACGCCGTGCAGGACGGAGCGCGGTGGGTGGCCACCAACACCGACCGCACCTTGCCCACTCAGCGGGGTCGCGCGCCGGGCAACGGCACGCTCGTGGACGCCGTGCGTGCAGCGGTGGATCGAGACCCACAGGTGGTCGGTAAGCCAGGACCTGCGATGTACGAGCGCGCGGTCGCTGTGCTCAGGACGGTGCCGTCCAAGGTGCTCGGAATCGGCGACCGACTCGAGACTGACATCGCCGGAGCGCATGCCGCCGGGCTGCCTGCCCTCCTCGTCCTCACCGGCGTCCACGGCATGGTCGACCTCGTCCGGGCCGCTCCCGAGCAGCGCCCGGAGTACGTCGTGGCCGACCTGCGTGAGCTGCACAGCCCCTACGCCGCGTCGACCTCGGACGGCTCGTTGGCAGCACGGTGTGAGGGCAGCGCGGTTCGGTTGGTGGCCGATCGAGGCGCCGGGGCCGGCTGGTCACTTGAGCTCTCGGGCCACCCCAGCTCGGTCGTGACGCTGCGCGCGGCGCTGACGGTGCTCTGGCGCGCCATCGATGATGGTGAGATCGCGCGGGATGACGCAGTGACGCTCTGGCGCAGTAGCGTGGCCTGACACGCAGCGCCGCAGCGATGCGTCCTCGCACCGATGCCGACAGAGGAGATCCCATGAGTCTCGACAACGTCCGATCAGCACTGCAGCTGCTGTCCGGTGCCGGAGAGCTGACGCGGGCCAAGGCGATGGAGGCCGCGAGCACACTGCTGGCTGTGCCGCAGCAGATCCCAGGCGCGCGTGAGACGAGTGAGCGAGCCGGCCAGCTCGCCGGTCAGGTCACCTCGCTTGCAGACGAGCTCATCGCGGCTGCCGCGGCCAACCAGGAGAACATCCGGTCGTTGGTGCGTCACGAGATCGACGGCCGCCTGCAGAAGGTCGGACTCGTGTCGAGCCACGAGCTGGACGCTGCCCGCGCCGAGATCGACCGGCTGAAGGAGCAGATCGCTGGTCTGCGTCGAGACGTCGTCGGGGGTGCTGACGTCGGCACGGCCGAGCCTGAGCGCCGCCGTCCGTCACGCAAGGCGATCGCCGACCGCTCGTCCGGGGCAGACGTGTCCGCCCCGGCGCGCCCAGCACCACCCGCCAAGAAGGCGGTCAAGAAAGCTGCGGCGAAGAAGGCTCCATCGAAGAAGGCTCCGGCGAAGAAGTCACCGACGAAGGCTGCAAGCGCGGTAAGGGCGACGACTCCAGCGCCCGGCGACGCGGCTGCGACCACGAAGAAGGCCCCCGCCACGAAGGCAGCAGCACCCACCAAGAAGGCTCCCGCCACGAAGGCACCCGCGAAGGCTCCGGCGGCAAGCGCAGCTCCGGTGAAGAAGGCCACCCCGCCGAGGAAGGCGCCCGCAGCGAAGAAGACGGCCCCGGTGGACAAGGCCGCGGCAAAGGACGCCGCGTCCGCTGCGGCGACGAAGGGCACGCAGACGCCCGCGAAGAAGGTTCCGGCGGTGGATGCCATCCGGGATCCTGCGACCAACGGCACGGTCCCGTCGGCGAAGAAGGCGGCGCAACCGGTCAAGGCCGTGCCGCCGACCGCGGCCGGCACCCCCGAGGACGGGACGACACGCTGACATGAGCGAACAGGACTCCGGACGACCGTGGCCGACGGGTCAGCAGGACCCGTTGACCGATGCGGGCTCCGACGCCACTGAGGTACCTCACGGCGAGGACGAGACGGGTACGGACGAAGCGTCCGACCACGGTGCCCAGGCCACCGGGGAAGAGCTCCGCGCCGCGCTGCACCCGGACGATCGTGGGCGCCCTGACATCGACGTCGAGGGAACGGAAGTGCGCGCCGAACCCGACGTCGACCGTACGGAGCCGACCACGGTCGACCTGTCGGCGCAGCCGGTGCGCACAGGCAGGCCGGAGCACGGTCCGACCGGCGACACGGCCGTCGACGAAGCCCTCGAGCGGCTCGATGCGGCGGACGGCGGCCGAATGCAGGACCAGATCGACGAGCTGACCTCGGCTCACAAGGCCCTGCAGGGTCGCCTGTCAGACCTGCACGACTGATGGCCGACGATGGCTGACGGGGCAACGGCCCCGAAGCGTGAGCGTGCGGACGTCGCCCTGGTCTCGCGGGGGCTGGCCTGATCGCGGACGCAGGCGCAGGAGCTGATCCAGGCCGGCGCGGTGACGCTCGACGGTCACCCGCTGCGCAAGGCATCGGAGAAGGTCTCAGCCGACCAGCAGCTCATCATCGAGGTCGCTCCGGCCCCGTGGGTGGGGCGCGCGGCGTACAAGCTGCTCGGTGCTCTCGAGACGTTCGCAGGTCTGGCCGAGGCGATACCGGGTGCCCGGTGCATCGACGTGGGCGCGTCCACCGGTGGGTTCACGCAGGTCCTGCTGTCCCGGGACGCGTCGACCGTCCTCGCCCTGGACGTGGGCCACGACCAGCTCGTCGACGAGATCGCCCACGATCCACGCGTCACCGACCTCCCGGGGACCAATGTGCGCGACATCGATGTCGATGCGCTGGGCGGTCCTGCCGATGTCGTCGTGGCTGATCTGAGCTTCATCTCGCTTCCGCTGGTGATCGCAAGGCTCGCCGACCTCACCTCGACCGACGGGCATCTCATGGTCCTGGTCAAGCCACAGTTCGAGGTGGGCCGAGATGCACTGGCACGTACCGGAGTCGTCCAGTCGGCACAGCTGCGTGCGCGATCGGTGTCCGGAGTCGTCGACGCGGCACGGCGGCAAGGCCTGGTCCCGCACGGACTCGCGCCGAGTCCGGTCGCCGGTGGTACAGGCAACCGGGAGTACCTCCTGTGGCTCCGGCACAGCACGGCAGGCATGATGGCCGCAATGGACCTCAATGCTGCGCTGGAGCAGATCGCGCGAGGCGAGTCATGACCCGCCGCATCCTGCTGGTCGGGCACCCGCGCCGTCCCGAGGCGATCGAGGTCGCGGTCGCGCTCGTGCGCGGCCTCGCCGATCACGGCATCGATGTCGTCGGCGGGCACGAGGAGCTCGCGGCGTTCGGGCTCCTCGACCAACCCAACGTCGCGCTCGCCAGCGCTGAGAACCCTGCGGTCGGTACCGAGCTCGTCGTCGTCCTCGGCGGAGACGGCACGATCCTGCGCGGCGCCGAGACCGTCCGCGACACCGGCGTCCCGCTGCTGGGCATCAACCTGGGGCACGTCGGCTTCCTCGCCGAAGCAGAGCCCGAGGACGTGCACGCGACGGTCGCCGGAATCGCCGATCGCGCCTGGACCGTCGAGGAACGCCAGACCATCGAGGTCACGGCACGGGTCGACGGCACGATCGTCTGCGAGGGCTGGGCGCTCAACGAGGCGACGGTCGAGAAGGCTGCACGAGAGCGCATGCTCGAGCTCGTCGTCGAGATCGACGGCCGACCGCTCTCGACGTGGGGATGTGACGGCGTCGTGATGTCGACGCCGACCGGCTCCACTGCGTACGCCTTCTCCGCCGGCGGGCCGGTGATGTGGCCCGGCGTCGAGGCGTTGCTGCTCGTCCCGATCTCGGCGCATGCGTTGTTCGCCCGACCGATGGTGCTCGGTCCGCAGGCTCAGCTGGCCATCGAGCTGGTGCCGTCGTCCGCGGGTCGCGGAGTGCTGTGGTTCGACGGTCGACGATCGTTCGACCTGCCTGCGGGGGCGCGCATCGAGGCGCACCGCAGCGACCGCTCCGTGCACCTCGCCCGCCTCACCGACGCGCCGTTCACCGACCGTCTCGTCGCCAAGTTCGACCTCCCGGTCGACGGCTGGCGGGGCCGCGGGCGGCGCTGACGCACGCAACGTCACCGATCGTCACTACAGTGGCCGCCGTGCTACGCGAGATCAGGATCAGGGGGCTCGGCGTCATCGACGACGCGGTCCTGCAGCTCGCCGACGGCCTCAACGTCGTCACGGGCGAGACCGGTGCCGGCAAGACGATGGTGGTGTCCGGCCTCGGGCTGCTGCTCGGCGAACGCGCTGACGCAGGGCGGGTGCGCACGGGCGCCGACCAGGCCCTGGTCGAGGGCGTCGTCGAGGTGGCGGCAGACCATCCGGCGGTCGTGCGCGCCGTCGAGGCCGGGGCCGACGTCGACGACGCGCTGATCATGTCGCGGACGGTGTCGGCTTCTGGCCGTTCGCGCGCCCACGTGGGAGGACGATCGGCGCCCGTGGGCCTGCTCGGTGAGCTCGGCCACCACCTGGTCGCCGTGCACGGTCAGGCGGACCAGTGGCGCCTCCAGCAGCCCGAGCAGCACCGGCTGGTGCTGGACAGCTTCGCGGGGGAGCCGGTGGCGGTCGCCGCGAAGCAGTACCGCGAGCTGTACGACGCGCTCGAGAGCGCACGCGCTGAGCTCGCCGATCTCACGACAGCTCAGCGAGAGCGGCTGCTTCGGCTGGACTCGCTCACCGCCTCATTGGAGGAGATCGAGAAGGTCGACCCGCAGCCCGGTGAGGACACCGCGCTGGCGGCGGAGGCCGAGCGGCTGGCCAACGCGGACGCGCTGCGCGGTGGAGGTCGGACGGCTCACGTCGCCCTGATGGGCGATGAGGAAGACACCGACGACGCCGGCCCGTCCGTCGTCGATCTGGTGTCCCACGCCCGTGCTGGCCTCACGACCTTGACCGACCACGACCCGGCACTGGCCGAGCTCGACAGTCGCCTCCGTGAGCTCGGTGTGCTCGCGGCCGACCTCGGAGCCGACCTCGCGTCGTACACCGCCGACGTCGACGTCGAGCCCGGCAGGCTCGATGAGGTCAACGACCGGCGAGCAGCCATCACGGCGCTGCTGCGCAAGTACGGCGAGTCGGTCGATGAGGTCCTGGCCTGGAGCAAGGACGCGGCCAAGGAGGCAGCAGACCTCGCCGGCACCGATGACCGCATCAACATGCTGCAGGAGACCGTGGGCGATCTCGAGCCGCGGCTCGGGGCTGCCGCGGCGGCCCTGAGCGCCGCGCGCCAGGACGCAGCGCGCACCCTCGGCACGCGAGTCGGCGAAGAGCTCGCTCACCTGGCGATGGGATCGGCCCGCGTCGAGGTCGCGGTTCGGCAGCACGAGCACGACGACGGTCTGCTCCTCCCGGACGGCCGGCAGGTGCGTACGGCTGCTCACGGCGTCGACGACGTCGAGATCATGCTCGCCGCCAACAAGGGCGCACCGCCGCGAACGGTCGCCAAGGCCGCGAGCGGCGGCGAGCTCTCGCGCGTCATGCTCGCCCTGGAGGTGGTGACCGCCTCGGGCGACCTGCCGACCTTCGTGTTCGACGAGGTCGATGCCGGGGTGGGTGGTGCGGCCGCACTCGACGTCGGCGCCCGGCTCAAGGCCCTCGCCGAGCACGCCCAGGTCATCGTGGTGACCCACCTCGCCCAGGTCGCGGCGTACGCCGACCAGCACCTGGTCGTGCACAAGCAGGACGACGGGCAGGTGACCTCCAGCGGGGTGACCGTCGTCCGTGGCGCCGAGCGCGAGGCCGAGCTCGCCCGCATGCTCGGCGGTGTCAGCGACAGCAAGGCCGCTCGACGGCACGCACGCGAGCTGCTCAAGTCGACCCAGGGATGAGCGCGTCGTCCGAGCCCGAGACAGCACAGGAGAGACGAGCCGGCCGTGGCACGATGGGGCGGATGAGGTTTTCCCTGCGTCGGCACGTGACCCCGGAGCCCGCCGGTGTCGGCGGGACCGTGCGGGTCGACGCACGCACCAAGAACCTCACCAAGCGCCTACGGCCCGGTGACATCGCCGTCATCAACCACCGTGACATCGACCAGGTGAGCGCCGAGGCACTCGTCGCCTGCCGGCCGGCCGCAGTGGTCAACGCCGCCGAGTCCATCAGCGGTCGCTACCCCAACCTCGGGCCGGCCATCCTGGTCGACGCCGGCATCCCGCTCATCGACCGCGCCGGTGAGGGCGTCATGGCCGCAGTGTCGGACGGCGAGCTGGCGCAGGTGTCCGACGGCGACCTGGTCGTCGGAGACACCGTGGTCGCGCGAGGCACGTTGATGACGACCGCGTCCGTCCAGGAAGCCCTCGAGGACGCGCGAGCCGGGCTGTCGACCCAGATGGAGGCGTTCGCCGCCAACACCATGGAGTACCTCCGTGAGGAGCGCGACCTCCTGCTGGACGGCGTCGGACTGCCGGACATCCGCACCGACATGGACGGCCGACCCGTCCTGGTCGTCGTCCGCGGCTACCACTACAAGGAGGACATCCAGATCCTCCGCCCCTTCATCCGCGACTACAAGCCGGTGCTCATCGGCGTCGACGGAGGCGCTGACGCGCTGGTCGAGGCCGGGATGAAGCCGCACATGATCGTCGGGGACATGGACTCCGTCAGCGACGCGACGCTGACCAGCGGAGCCGAGGTCGTCGTGCACGCCTACCGCGACGGCAAGGCTCCTGGCCTGGTCCGTGTCGAGGAGCTCGGCGTTCGGGACCCCGTGGTGTTCCCGGCCACCGGCACCAGCGAGGACATCGCGATGCTGCTCGCCGACGACAAGGGCGCTGACCTGATCGTCGCCGTCGGTACGCACGCGACGCTCGTGGAGTTCCTGGACAAGGGACGGGCAGGTATGGCGAGCACCTTCCTGACCCGCCTGCGGGTGGGGAGCAAGCTCGTCGACGCCAAGGGAGTGAGCCGGCTCTACCGCACGACGGTGCCCACCTGGATGCTCGTGGTCCTGGTGCTGTCCGGTTTTCTCGCGCTGTTCGTCGCCCTGGCCAGCACCCCGGCCGGTGACACCATCTTCCAGCTGATCGGCTCCCGGTGGGACGGCTTCTGGTCCTGGCTCACAGGAGTGTTCGAATGATCGACTTCCGCTACCACATCGTCTCGATCGTGGCGGTCTTCCTCGCGCTGGCGGTGGGCATCGTCATCGGCGCCACCAGCCTGCGGGACGGCCTGGCCGGCAGTCTCAACCAGCAGGTCGAGAGCCAACGTCGCCAGCTCAACGACGCACGTGATCAGCGCAAGGCCGCCGAGAAGGTCGTCGGTCGGCAGGACGCGTACGCCGAGTCGGTCGCACCGAAGGTGCTGCCGGGCCAGCTCTCCGGACGCACCGTCGCCGTCGTGGTGCTGCCCGGCACCGACGACGGTCTGGTCGACTCCAGCCGCGACAGCCTTCGTACGGCCGGTGCCAGTGTGACCACGACGCTGCGCCTGGACGAGAGCTGGGTCAGCGGCAGCGGTAGCGACCGTGACCGGGTGGTGCGTGACGCCGCCACCGCGCTCGGGCTGGACACGGCGTCCATCCCCAAGAACAGGCTCGCGGGCAAAGTCATCGTCGAGTCGGTCGCGCACTCCGGCTCGGGTGGGCGCCCTGACGAAGCAGCCACGGGCGTCCTGGGGCAGCTCAAGGACAACGACCTGGGCGAGTCCGAACCTGCCGGTCCCACGCAAGCGGCATCGGTGGTCGTGCTCTGGCCGGGCATGTCCGCCGGAGGCGACAACGCCTCGACGGTCAAGGCGTGGAGTGACGTGATCACGGCCATCGGGCTGTCAGGGCGCCCGGTGGTGGGTGTTGCGTCCGGGCCGGTCAAGGACGACCTGACCTCACCGGACGGGCTCGTCAACGCCCTCCGTCACAGCCCTGAGGTCACTGGCGCGATGAGCACGGTCGACGACGGCGACATGTCGGTCGGACAGGCGGCGCTCGTCCTGGCGCTGCGCGAGGAGTTCAAGGGTCAGGCCGGGCAGTTCGGCCTCGCGGACACCGCGACGACGATCACACCCAACCTGTCGGAGGGCGAGTGAACCGGCTGCTCTGCGCGGCGCTCGCCGGTGTCGCCGTGCGTGCCGCGCTGCCGTTGCTGCGGCGACGACCGCCCGGCGGCGCTCAGCGCTGGGAGCGCACCAACCACGCCGGTCGTCCCGTGACCCTGCTCGAGGGTCCGGCTCTGGTCGCTGGATGCGTGACCGTCGCACTCACCGCACCGCCGGTGGCCGGAGCCGCCGCTGCAGCGGGAGCACTCGGTGTCCTGGACGATCTCGTCGGCAGCACCGACAGCAAGGGACTGAAGGGCCATCTTGCTGCCCTTCGCCGCGGTGAGGTGACCACCGGTGCCGTCAAGGTGCTCGGCCTGGGAGCCACCGGCCTGGCCACGGCCTGGGCGCTCGACCGCGATCACGTCGGGCTCGGTACGCCGGCCGGTGCAGTGCTCATCGCCGGCGGCGCCAACCTGCTCAACCTGTTCGACCTGCGTCCGGGCCGGGCGCTGAAGGTCGCTCTGATCGTCGGCGTCCCCATCACGTTCGCGGGGTCGAGCGTGGCTGCCGCCGGCATGGGCGCCGCGGTCGCCGCACTGCCAGAGGACCTGCGCGGTGAGGCGATGATGGGCGACACCGGCGCCAACGCTCTGGGTGCACTCCTCGGCAGTGCCCTCGCCATCACCCTCGGCACGCGGAGTCGGTGGGCGGCCGCGGGCGCAGTGGTCGTCCTGACCCTCGCATCGGAGCGCGTGAGCTTCTCGCGGGTGATCGCCAGCACGCCGGGCCTGCGCGAGCTCGACGCCTGGGGGCGTCCGCGGCCATGACGGTGGGCCCGAGGTGAGTGGTCGCACCGCCCGCGGTGGGCTCCTCGCAGCCGCAGGCATGATCGCGGTGATCACCCTTCTGGCCCGGGTCGTCGGATTCGGGCGCTGGATCGCGTTCTCCGGCTCGGTCGGAGGCACCTGCGTCGGCGAGGTCTACGCCACCGCCAACCTGCTGCCCAATGTCCTGTTCGAGGTCGCCGCCGGGGGAGCGTTGGCCGCAGTGGCCGTACCCCTGGTCGCGGGCGCGTTGGCGCGTGGACGCGACGACGAGGCCGACGACGTCGCCTCTGCGCTGATCACCTGGGCACTGACCGTTCTCGTCCCGCTCGCGCTGCTCCTCGCGGTCCTCGCGCGCCCGCTGTCGACCTGGCTGCTGGGCGGGCGCTCCGAGCTCGGCTGCGCGCAGGCGGGCCGCGTCGACCTCGCCGTGACGATGGTCCTGACGTTCGCCCCGCAGATCCCGCTGTACGGCGTCGGCATCGTCCTGGCCGGCGTCCTCCAGGCGCATCGTCGTTTCCTGGCCGCGGCTCTCGCGCCGCTGCCGTCGAGCGCGGTCGTGATCCTCGCGTACCTGCTGTACGGCCATCTGGCGACGGGGAGCGACGGTCGACCGGAGTCCCTCGGCGCCGATGCCGTGGCAGCGCTCGCAGGCGGTACGACGCTCGGTGTCGCAGCGCTCAGCCTGCCGCTGCTGGTGCCTGTGCGTCGGCTCGGCGTACGCCTGCGGCCCACCTGGACCTTCCCGCCCGGGGCGGGTCGCCGCGCGGTGCATCTCGCCGGCGCGGGTGTGCTCGCCCTGATCGCGCAGCAGGTCGCCGTGGTCGCAACGGCGACCGTGAGCAACCACCGCGGAGGCACAGGCACGCTCAACGTCTACAGCTACGTCCAGGCGGTCTACCTCCTCCCGTACGCCGTGCTCGCCGTGCCGGTCGCCACGGCCGCCTTCCCGAGCATGGTGGGCGACCGTGAAGCGGCCGACGATCCCGGAGCGAGCGTCGTGGCACGCTCCTTGCGCACGGTGGTCGTGGTCGGTGTGCTCGGCAGCGCGGTGCTCGTCAGCGTCGCTCGACCCGTCGGCCGGTTCTTCGAGCTGATCGACGCCAGTCGTCACAGTGCGGCCGGCTCGTCCATCTCGTCCATGGAACCCGCGCTGGTCGCCTACGCCGGAGGCTTGGTCGGCTTCGCCGTGATCGCTCTTCTGCAGCGTGCGCTCTACGTGCGCGGCAACCCGTGGCACGGTGCGTGCGCAGTCGCCGTCGGCTGGCTGGTGGCAGCGGTCGTGCCCCTAGTCCTGGTCTCTGACGGCTCCGGATCGCGTTCTGCGCTCAGCGTTCTCGGCTGGTCGAGCACGGCCGGCATGACACTGGCGGCGCTGCTGCTCGTGGGCCTCGTGACTCGCGCCTGGGGACGCCACGCGACCGCGCCGGCCCTGCGCACTGCGGGTGCATCCGTCGTCGCCGGCATCGTGGGCGGGGCGGTCGGCACCACCGTCGCTCACCACCTCGACGCCGCGTCGGTGGTGGGAGCGATCGCGTCCGGGGTGGTGGTCGCTGCAGCGGCGGCTGCGGTCTATGCGACGGTTCTCCTTGTGGCTGACTCCTCGAGCGCACGGATGGTGCGCGACCGCCTTCGGCCCGCGCGAGTGACACGGTGAGCGGGTCCCGACGAATTCTGCTCGTGGTCGGCCTCGTCGCCGGTGGAGCGGGACGGCACGTCCACGAGCTGGCCGTCGGTCTGCTCTCGCGCGGGCACCGTGTCACCGTGGCGTGCCCGCCCGAGGTGGAGCGGCGCTACGACTTCGCTGGTGCCGGCGCAGCCGTGGTCGAGGTGGGGATCGCAGACCGACCGCACCCTGTCGCCGACGCCCGCACCATGCGCATCCTCCGGGCTGCCGTGCACGAGCACGACCTGGTCCACGCGCACGGCCTGCGTGCGGGTGCGATGGCTGCGCTGACGACTCGAGTGGTGCCGGTGCTCGTGACGCTGCACAACGCCGCACCGCCCGGTCCCAGCAGAGTCGTGTTCCAGGCTCTCGAACGCGTCGTCGCCGCACGTGCACGCGCCGTGCTCGGGGTGTCGCCGGACCTCGTGCTGCGGATGCGCCAGCTGGGTGCTGACGACGTGCGGCCTGCAGTGGTCGCTGCGCCGGCGCTGCCGCCTGCTCGACGCAGCGAGGAGGCCGTACGCAGGGAGCTCGGCGCCCCCGGTTGCCTCGCGCTGGTCGTGGGGCGTCTCGCGCCGCAGAAGGGACTCGACCTCCTGCTGGACGCCCTGCCGTTCGTCGACCCCGACACTGCGCTGACGGTGGCGGTCGCGGGGGAGGGTCCGCTGCACGACCATCTCGCCGACCGCATCGCCGCCGAGTCGTTGCCCGTGCGGCTGCTGGGACACCGCAGCGATGTGCCTGATCTGCTGCGGGCGAGCGACCTGGTGGTCTCCAGTGCGCATTGGGAGGGGCAGCCCGTGTGGTTGCAGGAGGCACTGCTCGCCGGATGTCCGGTCGTGGCGACCGACGTCGGCGGCACGCGCGCGGTCGTCGAGACCGCAGGTGTCCTCGTCGCCGAAGGCGATCCCGCAGCGCTGGGGGCCGCGATCGGACAGGTGGCCGGTGATCCGGCGTACCGCGCGGATCTGGCCCGACTGTCGGCCGCCCGCGGCGCGCAGCTGCCCGACCGCGATACGGCGGTCGAGGACGCGCTGGCGGTCTACGAGGACGTCGTCGGCGACACTCCGGCCTAGCGGTGGACCGACCCCGGTTTCGGTGACGTAGACTGGCAGCCCGTGGTGGAGACGACGAAGCACATCTTTGTGACCGGAGGCGTTGCCTCTTCTCTCGGCAAGGGCCTGACGGCCTCGAGCCTCGGACAGCTGCTCCGCGCGCGTGGGCTGCGCGTGACGATGCAGAAGCTGGACCCCTATCTCAATGTCGATCCCGGGACGATGAACCCGTTCCAGCACGGTGAGGTGTTCGTCACCGAGGACGGCGCCGAGACCGACCTGGACATCGGTCACTACGAACGGTTCCTCGGGGTCAACCTCTCGGGCAGCGCCAACGTGACGACCGGCCAGGTCTACAACCAGGTGATCGCCAAGGAGCGGCGTGGTGAGTACCTCGGCGACACGGTCCAGGTGATCCCGCACATCACCAACGAGATCAAGGAACGCATGCGGGCCGAGGCCACCTCGGCGACTCCGCCCGACATCATCATCACCGAGATCGGTGGCACCGTCGGTGACATCGAGAGCCTGCCGTTCCTCGAGGCCGCTCGCCAGGTCCGCCAGGACGTCGGCCGCGACCACGTGTTCTTCCTGCACGTCTCGCTCGTGCCCTACCTCGCCCCGAGCGGCGAGCTGAAGACCAAGCCGACGCAGCACTCCGTGGCCGCTCTGCGCCAGGTCGGTATCCAGCCCGACGGTCTCGTGCTGCGTGCCGATCGTGAGATCCCCGAGAGCATCAAGCGCAAGATCTCGCTGATGTGCGACGTCGAGCAGGAGGGCTGCGCCGCTGCTGTCGACGCCCCGAGCATCTACGACATCCCGAAGGTCCTGCACAGCGAGGGCTTCGACGCCTACGTCGTACGCCGTCTCGGCCTGCCGTTCCGTGACGTCGACTGGACCGAGTGGGACGACCTCCTGCGTCGCGTGCACCACCCGGAGCACCAGGTCGAGATCGCGCTGGTCGGCAAGTACATCGACCTGCCCGACGCCTACCTGTCGGTCACCGAGGCGATGCGGGCGGGCGGCTTCCACCACGACGCCAAGGTCAAGATCCGCTGGGTGCCGAGCGACGACTGCCAGACCGACGCGGGTGCCTCGAAAGCACTCGGCGGCGTGGACGCGATCCTCGTCCCGGGCGGCTTCGGCGTCCGGGGCATCGAGGGCAAGCTCGGTGCTCTGCGGTGGGCGCGCGAGCACAAGGTGCCGACGCTGGGCATCTGTCTTGGGCTGCAGTGCATGGTCATCGAGTACGCCCGCAACGTCGCCGGCATCGACGGCGCGTCCTCCTCGGAGTTCGACCCCGACACCAAGCACGCGGTCATCGCGACCATGGAGGAGCAGAAGGCGTTCGTCGAGGGCGCTGGAGACCTCGGAGGCACGATGCGCCTGGGCGCGTATCCCGCTGCGCTGCAGCAGGACTCGGTGATCGCCGCCGCGTACGGCTCGACAGAGGTGTCCGAGCGGCACCGGCACCGCTACGAGGTCAACAACGGCTACCGCAAGCAGCTGGAGAAGGCCGGGCTCGTGTTCTCGGGCACCTCGCCGGACGGTCTGCTGGTGGAGTTCGTGGAGCTCCCGGCCGACGTCCACCCGTACTACGTGTCGACCCAGGCTCATCCCGAGTTCTTGTCGCGTCCCCACCGTGCGCACCCGCTGTTCGCCGGCCTCGTGGGCGCGGCGATCGATGCGCAGAAGGCGTCGCGCCTGGTCGAGGTCGAGCGACCGAAGGACTCCGAAACCGCTGCGGCACAGTGACTTCCGGCGACGAAGGCCCTCTGGCGGACGAGCTGGTCGACCGTCTTGTGCTGCAGCGCGAGACGGTGCACGCAGGGATGGTGTGGGACGTCGTACGCGAGCAGGTCGACCTGGGTGACGCCGGTGTCGTCACGCGTGAGTTCGTCGCGCACACCGGTGCCGTCGGCTGCGTCGCGCTCGACGACCAAGGTCGAGTGCTGCTGCTGCAGCAGTACCGCCATCCGACGCGGATCCTCGACTGGGAGCTGCCCGCCGGCCTGCTCGACGTCGCCGGCGAGCCTCCGTGGGAGGCCGCCTCGCGCGAGCTGTACGAAGAGGCTGACCTGCGCGCCGACACCTGGCACGTCCTGGCCGACTGGCAGAACTCTCCGGGCGGGTCGAGCGAGAACTGGCGCTGCTTCCTCGCGCGCGGGCTGAGTGCTGTCGCAGACGAGGAGCGGTTCGTGCGCGAGCACGAGGAGGCCGACATCGTCGTACGGTGGGTGCCGCTGCAGGGAGCCGTGGACGCGGTGCTCGCCGGTCGCCTGCACAACGCCTGTACGGTCGCGGGCGTCCTCGCCGCACACGCCGCGTCCCAGCAGGGCTGGGCCACGCTGCGACCGTACGACGCACCATGGCCGGAGCACCCGGCGTACCGGTGAAAGGTGTTGGGGGAGAAGGTGATCCGCGCGGGCGCATCGTCCTGCTGAACGGCCCGTCGAGTGGTGGCGGGCAACGACGTGATCGCCGATCAGGTGCTGAGTGAGCCGTGGTGGATCCGAGACCTCGTCGAGGTGTGGGCCGGGCTCGACGTCCTGCTCGTGCACGTGACCTGCTCAGCACCTGAGCTGCGTCGGCGCGAGGCCGCACGCGGCGACCGTGTGATCGGTGCGGCCGAGCAGCAGCTCGGCGTCGTCTTCGCCCACGGCGACTGCGATCTCGAGGTCGACAGCACACGTCGTACGCCGGTGGACCTCGCTCAGGACATCGCAGGCGCTGATCGCGAATCCACCTGCGAGACGGGCGTTCTCGCGCCTGCGAGCGTCGCTCTCATGACGGATGCCCTTGCTCTGAGCGCGCGAGCCTGAGAGTCGGGTACGACGAAGGCGGCCGGCCCCGATCGGGAGCCGGCCGCCTTCGTCGGAGTGTGGTCGCCGGTCAGTCGACACCGAAGTCGATCGCGGCGCGGTCGAGGGCGTCGTCCTCGTCCGTACTGACCTCCGGGTTGGACGAGATCGCCTGTGCGCCACCGGGTTCGAGGCGGCCGACCAGCTCGGTGTCACGCTCGGCGAGGCCGCCCTGCGCGGCGTACAGCTCGAGCTTGGAGCGGGTGTCGGCGATGTCGAGGTTGCGCATCGTGAGCTGGCCGATGCGATCGGTCGGGCCGAACGCCGCGTCCTCGGTGCGCTCCATCGACAGCTTGTCGGGGTGGTAGGAGAAGCCCTCGCCGGTGGTGTTGACGACGGTGTAGTCCTCGCCGCGACGCAGCCGGATGGTGACCTCCCCGGTGACGGCCGAGGCGACCCAGCGCAGCAGACCCTCGCGGATCATCAGCGACTGCGGGTCGAACCAGCGACCTTCGTACAGCAGCCGGCCGAGGCGGCGCCCGTCCTGGTGGTACGACGCGATGGTGTCCTCGTTGTGCACCGCGTTGACGAGCCGCTCGTACGCGATGAACAGCAGGGCCATGCCGGGGGCCTCGTAGATGCCGCGCGACTTGGCCTCGATGATGCGGTTCTCGATCTGGTCGGACATGCCGAGCCCGTGTCGGCCGCCGATCGCGTTGGCCTCGTTGAACAGCGCCACGATGTCGTCGAACGAGGCGCCGTTGATGGAGACCGGGCGACCGCGCTCGAAGCGCACGGTGACGTCCTCGGTCTCGATGGCCACCTCGGGGTCCCAGAAGCGCACGCCCATGATCGGCTCGACCGTCTCGAGCGAGGTGTCGAGGTGCTCCAGCGTCTTGGCCTCATGGGTGGCGCCGAGGATGTTGGCGTCGGTGGAGTACGCCTTCTCGGTGCTGTCGCGGTAGGGCAGGTCGTGCGCGACCAGCCACTCCGACATCTCCTTGCGGCCACCGAGCTCGGTGACGAAGTCGGCGTCGAGCCACGGCTTGTAGATGCGCAGCGCCGGGTTGGCGAGCAGGCCGTAGCGGTAGAACCGCTCGATGTCGTTGCCCTTGAACGTCGACCCGTCACCCCAGATCGAGACACCGTCCTCCTGCATCGCGCGGACGAGCAGGGTGCCGGTGACGGCGCGGCCCAGGGGAGTGGTGTTGAAGTAGACGCGGCTGCCGCTGCGGATGTGGAAGGCGCCGCACGCGATCGCGGCCAGGCCCTCCTCGACGAGCTGGGTCTTGCAGTCGACCAGACGGGCGAGCTCGGCGCCGTACTGACCGGCGCGGCCGGGGACCGAGTCGATGTCGGGCTCGTCGTACTGGCCGAGGTCGGCGGTGTACGTACACGGCACCGCCCCCTTGTCGCGCATCCACGCGACGGCCACCGAGGTGTCGAGACCGCCGGAGAAGGCGATGCCGACTCGTTCACCAACAGGAAGAGAAGTCAGGACCTTGGACACGCCCGCCAGCGTAGAGCCCGGCGTGCGGTGCTCGTGTCGGCGCCCACCGGTTGGAGTGCGCCCGTCAGTAGGGTGCTCTCCATGACTGCCCGCCTGACGACCGCGTCCTATCTCGTGCTCGGGCTGGTCGACCTGCTGGGCGAGGCGTCGCCGTACGCGCTGAAGCAGGCCGCGGCCGACTACGTCGCGCCGTTCTGGTCGCTGCCGCACACCCAGATCTACGTCCAGGCCGACAAGCTGGTCGAGGCGGGTCTGCTCGCCCAGGAGCAGGAGAGCGGTGGCCGACGTCGCCGCCTGCTCACGATCACCGATGACGGCAAGAAGGCGTTGAGCGAGTGGCTCGCCGATCCCGCGGTCATCCCTGTCGAGGCGCGTGACCTGGGTCTGCTGAAGCTGTTCTTCGGCAGCGACGTCCGTGACATCGGGCCGGCGCAGATCTCCCACCACACCGAGCGGCTCCAGGGCTACGAGCAGATGAAGGCCGAGAGCGCGGGGATGCCCCGCGGCCCAGCGGCCACGCTGGCGTTCGGCATCAGGTACGAGCAGGCGCTGGTGGCGTTCTGGAGCACGTTGCTCGACCGCCGGTCCGGTACGAACGCGGCCGACGGGCAGGACGTCTCCTAGCCAGTGTGACGCCGGTTATGGTTCACTCTGAATGTTGAACCATTCACTCCGAACGCTGGGAGAGCCTGTGTCGCTCGTCGCCGGCCCGCGCAAAGGCCGCTCGAAGCTGTTCTGGGTGGCCGTGTGGGCACTGGTGATCGGGTCGGTCGTCTACGCGCCGATCGCCATGACCGCGATCTGGCCGTACGCGTCGCCGGGAGCTCCGAGCCTCGGACCTGATGTCCTCGAACGTGCGACCGACTACTCCTACGTGCACGACGCACTGATCGACCGTCAGCCGGTCTACGACAAGAACATCCCGGCCCTGCTCGTGCACACCATCGGTGGCGGGCTGCTGATGCTCCTCGGCCCGGCTCAGCTGCTCAGCGTCGTACGCCGGCGCCGACGTCTGCACCGCACCGTCGGCGTGGTCTATGCGGTGACCGTCTACGTGAGCATGATCGGTGCGCTGATCTACCTCATGACGACGCCGATGGCCGAGGTGTTCAGCGGCCCGGTCTTCTCGATCGCGCTGACCACCATCCTGATCGGCACCGTCATGAGCGTCACGTTCGGACTGGTCGCCCTCGCCCAGGGCCAGATTCAGATGCACTTCCGGTGGATGGCGCTCAACTACGCGTTCCTCATGACCGCACCCGTGCTGCGGCTCGAGTGGGGTGTCCTGAAGCAGTTCCACCCGGAGGCGACGCTGGCCGAGGTCAACATGATGTCGGTGATGAACCAGGGCGGACTGGTCGTGTTCGCCGCCGCGGTGGCCTCGCGCATGCTCGACTCGCGGCGTCCGGCGCCGGGCATCAAGGGCACCTGGTTGCCCTGGCCTGCGTTCATCGGCAGCGCGTTCTTCTGCCTGGTCGCCCTGATCCCGATCGGTGTGGTGTTCCACAGCTGGGGCGCGTCCGGCGACCGGCTGTTCGCCTACTTCGCCGTTCCGTACCTCGCCGCGGCCGCAGTGATGATCTGGTGCATCGTGCGGAGCACCCGCGCCGGCAGGACGCTCGCGTCCGAGGAGTGGCGCTGGCAGCTCTTCCTCCTGTGTGGCGTACCCGGACTCGCCCTCGCACTCGCGTTCGCGTTCCAGAACTGGCTCGGGCAGGACTCGGCGACCGCCCTCACAGCAGCCGTTGCGGTGAGCTGGGGCGTGAGCGCCTTCGGCGCGTTCATGATGATCGGCCTGCGTCTCTACCTCGGCACCCGCGCAGCCGAGAAGGTCTCGATCTCCAGGCGACAGGCGTTGTCCACCGAGACTGCTGATCCCGAGCGCGAGTCCGAGCTCGTCGACGCGCGCTGACGACAGACTCCGGCGCGGCGGCTCGGCCCCGTACGGTCCGCCGCGCCGGGATCCACCTCGGATCAGCGCAGCACGATCGCGACGACCGAGCCTGCGCCGGCGCAGACGGCGCACGTCGTGACGTACGCCGTGCCGCCTCGCACCGCCACGCCGTACGGCGCGACGAGCTCACCAGCCACGGTGGAGTGCGCAGATCCGCGACCGACCTTGAGCAGTGAGCCCTTCGGGAGCTGCCCCTCGGGCACGGACAGCAGACCGTCGTCGGCGAGCTGGACGGCGTACAGCGAATCGCCCGACCAGGTGAGGTCGGTGACGTTGGTGAGGCCGGTGGCGTACGCCGTCGGGGCCTGACCCGGCACGACCCGCCAGATCGTGGATTTCCCTGGTGTGAAAGGGAATCCGTTGAGCTGGCTGACGTAGTACGCACCATCCGGCCCGACGGCGACGCCGGTCGGCACGGCCTGCATCGGGATCTGGGTGCCGGGCGGGAGGCCGAGGAACGGCGGGGCCTCGGTCATGGTGTCGGGAAAGACCGCCAGGGTGGAACCGGTGCCGCGCTTGCCGAGGCGTACGAGATCGTTGCCGCCGGCGTCAGTGACCGCGTACGCGTTGCCGACCTTGACCAGCCCGGAGGTGTTGGAGTCCTCGCCGCCGTCGGGGTTGTGCCGTGCCTCGTAGCCGACCACGTCAGCCAGGACCTCGAGGTGGGGCTTCGGAGCGAGCCTTCCGGTGAGCAGGGTGCCGAGCCGGGCGCCGCCGGGGCCGAACGCCGCGCGCGTCTGCGGCGAGCCGCCGAGGCCGACCGCGACCGTAATCGCGCGGTTGCCGGTCATCGACACGTCCGACGGACCGGATGCCTGGCTGCCGTCGGCGGCCGCGAGGGACGGAAGCCCGGTCAGGACGCGGTGCTGGCGCCCGTGCTTCACGGCGGTGACGGCGCCGCTCGCGCCGAGGCAGACGGTGCCTCCCTCAGGTCCCTCCTGGCAGGGCCCGGCTCCGCCGCGGCCGGACTCGGCGACGTACAACGTGCCGTCGGGCGCGAACGACAGATGGCGGGGGTTGTCGAGCCCGGACGCGACCGTGCGCGGCGCGGTCGTGGGATGCGCAGAGACAGCGGGCGTCGAGAGCGGGCCCAGCGTGAGCACGAGCCCGGCGACTGCTGCGCTGGCAAGGACAGGTCTGGTCGGTCGACGAAGTGATCGGTTCTGCATGCGAAAGCCCCTAGCGAACGAGCTGGCCGGCGCCGGTGGAGCGTGCGTGCGGACCTGGGCGCGTCGGGCGCAGCGGAATGGGTCGGCCACGCGCGATCGGTCGCTGCACCCCTCCAGTCCGGCTCGACGTCACCCGTCCCGCGGACCGGCAACCAGTGTCCTGTCGCGTGCAGCGCGCCGCCACGGCGTTTGCGCATCGTCCCTCGCCTCGAAGGAACTCGGGTCCGTCGGGAGTTCGGGTGGTCGGCCAGGATGGAGCCATGAGCACGCACGCGAGCGACGACGAGCCCTGCCCCTGCGACAGCGGTCGGGCGTACGACGACTGCTGCGGTCCGCTCCTCACGACCGAGCGTCTGGCGGTGACCGCGGAGGAGCTGATGCGTTCGCGGTACACCGCCTACGTGTTCGGCAACCGCGAGCACCTCTGGCGCACCTGGCATCCACGCACGAGGCCCGCCCAGGTGACGCTGGACCCCGAGACACGGTGGACCGGGCTGCGCGTCGACGAGGTCGTCGGTGGTGGCGCGGACGACGACGAGGGCGTGGTCGAGTTCACCGCGCTGCACGTCGGGGGACAGCTGCACGAGCGCAGCACGTTCGCGCGCCGCGGCGGACGGTGGTTCTACCTCGACGCCGAGTGACGCTGCTGACGCGCGTGCCCGTCCGTGATCGCGGCCGGTGGGGCGACGCCTGCGATCTCGGTCGCGAGCACGCGCGGACGCACCGTACGATGGTCACCGTCCTCGGCGGCGGCGTGACGACCCGCCCGGTGCGTCTCGGCGTACCAGCCTGGGGACCGCGCGTACGGCGTCACCGACGAGAGGCCGAGGACTCCTCGGCGAAGGTGTGGTGGCACCGCGATCTGGCCCCCGCCCACACCTGACCGGGCTGCCGTTCTCGGCAGGTAGCCCATCGGCCACCTCCGAGGCCTGACCTTGAGAGGACATCACGCACATGATGCGCACGCACGACGCCGGCAGCCTGCGTTCCGGCGACGCCGGGACCACCGTGACCCTGGCGGGCTGGGTCGCCCGCCGCCGCGACCACGGGGGAGTGGCCTTCCTGGACCTGCGCGACGCCAGCGGCATCGTCCAGGTCGTCGCCCGCGACGAGGTGCTCACCGGCGCGGCTCACGGCCTGCGCAACGAGTACTGCGTGCAGGTGACCGGCACGGTCACCCCGCGCGACGCCAAGGACGTCAACGCCGACGTGCCCACGGGTGAGATCGACGTGGTCGCCGACACCATCGAGGTGCTCTCGGCGTCCGAGCCGCTGCCCTTCCAGATCGACGAGCGCGTGACCGTCGGCGAGGAGGCGCGCCTCAAGCACCGCTACCTCGACCTGCGCCGTCCGGCCCCGGGTGAGGCGATCCGGCTGCGCTCCAAGGTCAACGCCGCTGCTCGCACGGTGCTCGCCGAGCGCGACTTCGTCGAGATCGAGACGCCGACGCTGACCCGCTCGACGCCCGAGGGCGCTCGCGACTTCCTGGTGCCCGCGCGCCTTGCCCCGGGCAGCTGGTACGCCCTGCCGCAGAGCCCGCAGCTGTTCAAGCAGCTGCTCATGGTCGCCGGCATGGAGCGCTACTACCAGATCGCGCGCTGCTACCGCGACGAGGACTTCCGCGCCGACCGGCAGCCGGAGTTCACTCAGCTCGACATCGAGATGAGCTTCGTCGAGCAGGCCGACGTCATCGAGCTCGGTGAGGCGATCGCCAAGGCCCTGTGGGCCCTCATCGGCGTCGACCTGCCCACGCCGTTCCCGCAGATGACCTACGCCGACGCGATGGCGCGCTACGGCTCCGACAAGCCCGACCTGCGCTTCGGCCAGGAGCTCGTCGACTGCACCGAGCTGTTCAAGGACACGACCTTCCGCGTGTTCCAGGCGCCGTACGTCGGTGCCGTGGTCATGCCGGGCGGCGCGTCGCAGCCCCGTAAGAAGCTCGACGCCTGGCAGGAGTGGGCCAAGCAGCGCGGCGCCAAGGGCCTCGCGTACGTCCTGGTCAACGAAGGCACGGCCGACGGCTCCGTTGAGCTTTCAGGCCCGGTCGCCAAGAACCTCACCGACGCCGAGAAGGCAGCACTGCCGGGGCATGTCGGCGCCAAGCCCGGCGACTGCATCTTCTTCGGAGCCGGCGACGCGAAGTCGTCGCGAGCGCTGCTCGGTGCTGCACGCCTGGAGATCGGCAAGCGCTGCGAGCTGATCGACGAGTCGGCGTGGTCGTTCCTGTGGGTGCTCGACGCCCCGCTGTTCGAGCCGGCCGCCGACGCGGTCGCCTCGGGTGACGTCGCGGTCGGCTCCGGATCGTGGACGGCCGTCCATCACGCGTTCACCATGCCGAAGGCCGAGTACCTCGACACCTTCGACACCGACCCGGGCTCGGCGCTGGCGTACGCGTACGACATGGTCTGCAACGGCAACGAGATCGGCGGTGGCTCGATCCGTATCCACCGCAAGGACATCCAGGAGCGGGTGTTCAAGGTCATGGGGCTCTCCGAGGAGGAGGCGCAGGAGAAGTTCGGTTTCCTGCTCGACGCGTTCGCCTTCGGTGCGCCGCCGCACGGTGGCATCGCGTTCGGCTGGGACCGCATCTGCGCGCTGCTGTCGGGCACGGACTCCATCCGTGAGGTCATCGCGTTCCCGAAGTCCGGTGGCGGCTACGACCCGCTGACCGCTGCACCCGCGCCGATCACGGCCGCGCAGCGCAAGGAAGCGGGCGTCGACGCCAAGCCCGAGCCCAAGGTCGACGCAGCCGCAGAGGCTGAGAAGGCCTGAGGTTGACCACGATTCGAGCCGTGCTGTGGGACGCCGACGGTGTCCTGCAGCACGGCCATCCGGCGCCCGGCCACGGCGGCGCACCCGTCGCGGGTCCGACGTGGCCGGAGCGGCTGGGTGCCATCGGCGGGCCTGACTTCGCCGAGGCGTTGTTCGCGGCCGAGAAGCCCGCTCTGCGCGGTGAGGAGCCGTTCCGTACGGCGGTGGCGCGGTTGCTCGTCGAACGCGGGCTCTCCGTGTCGCCCGATGACGTCCTCGCGCTGTGGGACGACGTGCACGTCGACCCGGCTGCGTTCGAGCTCGTGGATCGTGTTCGGGCACAAGGGATCTCGTGCGTACTCGCCACCAACCAGCAGGACTACCGCGTGCGGCTGATGCGTAACGACCTGGGCTACGACGCACACTTCGACCGCACGTACTACTCGAGCGAGGTGGGCGCGATGAAGCCCGACGCCGAGTACTTCCGACGAGTGCTGTCCGACCTTCGGCTTCCTTCTGGCGCAACGCTTTTCATCGATGACAGCGCTGCCAACGTCGCGTCGGCGAAGGCCTGCGGCATCCAGGCCGAGCGACACGACCCGGCATCAGGAGCGCCGGGCCTGCGCTCGGCGCTCGCCCGCCACGGCATCGAGGTCTAGGCCAGGCGACGGCTCGCCCAGGCGTGCGCGGTGCGGTAGCCGAGGTGCTCGTACAACGCTCTGGCGCGGTCATTGTGCGAGTACATCCCGAGGGTGCTCACACCGTCCATCTGCACGGCCCGGCGGGTGAGCGCCGCGGTCATCGCGAGCCCGAGCCGTCGTCCGCGATGGTCCGGGTGCACGACGATGCCGGTGAGGTGCTGAGCGCCACCGCTCGTGCGGTGCACCGCCGCAGCGGCGATCAGCACGCCGGCCTCGCGCGCACCGACCCAGTGCTCGGTGATGCCCGTGCCGGGCAACGACTCGGCTGTCGGGCTGCCGATCTCGTTGAGCCGCACGATGTCTCGCGCATCGCGGGCGTCGTCCAGCTCGATCAGCACACGCTCCTCGGGGACGGTCGCGGGCTCGGCCGTCGTCCACATCCAGTCCCAGTCACCGCCGGCGCTCACCTCGAGGTGGCGCCGCAGCAGCTCCTCGTGTGCCTGCTCGACCGAGATGCCCCTGACCGCCTCCGGCAACCCGGTCTCGGCGTACCACCGCAGCAGCGCCTCGACGTCCGCGTCCGGTCCGATGACCGTCAGGTTGGGCGGTCGCTGCATCATCGGCAGGCGCACGAACGCCACGGCCGAGCCGACGCGCAGCGGTGTGTACTCCGGGAGGAGGCGAACGTCGTACCGCACGAACGCGTCGTCGTCGGTGAGAGCGAGCAGCTCGTCCTTGTCGGAGATGGAGACCGGTTGCACGTCCGATATCTCAGCACGACCGCTCACAGGCCGGCAGAGTGGTCACGAGTCAGGACGTCGAGGTCAAGGAGCTGAGCATGACGGCGTACCCGGAGTTCATCCCGAAGGCGGGCGCGTGCCTGGTGTCGAGGAACGTGATGTCCGAAGTCGGGACGGTGCGCTGGATGGTGCGTGAGGAGTCGCAGGCATCGGCCGACAACGGCTGGCGGATCTTCAGCCACGTCGACACCTCGGAGTACCTCTCCGATCCCGAGCACCTCCAGGTCGTCGACTTCAACGAGGTGTGCGCGATCGAGCCCGCGCTGATCGGCATCTGGGACCTGCCCGTGGGCTCGGACCTCCAGGTGGTCCGTGACGAGCGAGGGATCCACATCGTGGAGACGACCACCGGCCGGGAGGTTCCGCGCGAGCAGCTCTTCATCCCGCCGAGGGCTCGGGCCTGAGCGCGGATCGCCCTACGCCGGTGCTGGCGCTGCCCTACAGGCGAGTGCTGATCGAGCAGCGTCGGCACCACGGGTTAGCGTGGCGCCCGTGGTTGCAGACGACTTGTTCGCCGCATCGTCGGGCGAGGTGCAGGGCGAGGCCGGTACGCCGCCCCTCGCCGTGCGCATGCGCCCGCGAACGCTCGATGAGGTGCGCGGCCAGGCCGAGGCGCTGCGACCGGGCAGCCCGTTGCGGCGCCTCGTCGAAGGCGCTCGTGGTGCGGCGGGACCGCTCTCGGCGATCCTGTGGGGCCCGCCCGGCACCGGAAAGACCACGCTCGCGCACCTCGTGGCAGGGGCGAGCGACCGGACGTTCGTCGAGCTGTCCGCCATCAACGCCGGGGTCAAGGACGTGCGGTCCGTCATGGATCAGGCCGCGCGCAACCGCGATCTCTACGGCCGGCAGACGGTGCTGTTCCTCGACGAGATCCACCGCTTCAGCAAGGCCCAGCAGGACGCGCTGCTGCCGGGAGTCGAGAACCGCCTCGTCGTCCTCGTCGCCGCGACCACCGAGAACCCGTCGTTCAGCGTGATCGCCCCGCTGCTGTCCCGTTCGATGCTGGTGCGGCTCACCTCGCTCGACGACGACGACATCGCCCGCCTGATCGACGACGCCGTGCGCGAGGAGCGTGGGTTGGCAGGGGGTTTCGAGCTCGCCGACGACGCGCGCGACCACCTCGTCCGCATGGCCGGCGGCGACGCGCGGATGGCACTGACCTCGTTGGAGGCAGCCGCCGGCGTCGCCGAGGACGCGGCGCCGCCCGGGTCGGACGGGCCGTGGCCGATGACGCTCGCCCACGTCGAGCAGGCCGTTGCGACGGCCGCCGTGCGTTACGACCGCGGCGGCGACCAGCACTACGACGTCGCGAGCGCGCTCATCAAGTCGATGCGGGGCAGCGACGTCGACGCCGCACTGCACTACCTGGCCCGCATGCTCGAGGCGGGCGAGGACCCCCGCTTCATCGCCCGACGCATCGTGATCGCCGCGAGCGAGGACATCGGTATGGCCGATCCGACGGCGCTGCAGACGGCCGTCGCCGCCATGCATGCCGTCGCCCAGATCGGGATGCCGGAGGCGCGCATCATCCTGGGCCAGGCCGTGGTCCACAACGCCGTGGCACCCAAGTCCAACGCGAGCTATGCCGCGGTCAACGCCGCGATCGCCGACGTCCGCGAGGGTCGGGGAGGGGCCGTACCGGCGCATCTGCGCGGATCGAGCTACGGCGGTGCCGCGCGGCTGGGCCACGGCAAGGGCTACCGCTACAGCCACGACGAGCCCGGCGGTGTCGGGCCGCAGCAGTTCCTCCCGGACGGGCTCCAGGGCGAGGCCGACTACTACCACCCGACCGATCGCGGATGGGAGAGCACGATCGGTCCGCGGTGGCAGCAGCTGCGGCGCACCATCCACGACCAGGACCAGAACTGACGAACTCCTGACCCAGGGCTGGTCCGGACCATACGATTGGCACCGTTGCGGCGCACCGGGTGCTGTGACGAGCCCCCGGACAACGGCGTCGCGCTGTGGGCTCCCGCTGTGCGTTCGCACGCTGATCCTCCCAAGGAGCTCCTACCCATGCGCTCGACCAAGGCCTGGGCCCTTGCTGTCGCCACGACCCTCACTCTGACCGCGTGCGGAGGCCAGAAGGTCGGGTCGCCGCCGACGGAGGAGATCCAGCAGGCATCGGCGCAGCTCGACCCGCACGCTGTCGGCCCGGCAAGCCTGCCCGAAGGCGCCCGCAAGGGCGGGACGGTGTCGTTCGCGTTCGCCAACGTCCCGGAGACGTTCGACCCGACGCGCGCGTACTACCGCGACGCCAGCTCCATCCTCAGCCAGCTGGTCGTCCGCAGCCTGACCACCTGGAAGGTCGAGAACGGCCGGTCGGTCCTCGTGCCAGATCTCGCGACCGACCTCGGCCAGCAGTCCAAGGACGGCCTCACCTGGACGTTCACCCTCAAGCCCGGGCTGAAGTACGCCGACGGCACGCCGATCAAGGCAGCGGACGTCGTCTACGCGACCAAGCGGTCGTTCGCCACCGACGAGCTGCCCGACGGGCCGTCGTACAACATCGAGTACTTCAAGGGCGGCGAGACCTACAAGGGTCCGTTCCGCGACAAGGGTGCGTTCGCGGGTGCCGAGGCGCGCGGTGACCGGACGGTCGTCTTCCACCTGAGCAAGAAGTGGCAGACGTTCCCGTACTACGCCTCGTTCACGCAGATGTCGCCGATCCCCGAGCGTGAGGAGAGTGGCTCGCAGTACGGCCGAAACCCGCTCGCGTCCGGTCCGTACATGTTCGACACCTACTCCAAGGGACGACTGCGGCTGCAGCGCAACCCGCACTGGGACGCCGCCTCCGACCCCGCGCGTCGCCAGCTGCCCGACGCCTTCGACATCCGGTTCGGCGCTGACGTGAGCCAGACCCAGGAGAGCATCGTCGACAGCGACGGGGGAGCGGCGACCACGGTCAACACCGACCCGATCGACGCCGACCTCGTGAGCCGTGTCAAGGCCGACGCCGCCGATCGGCTGGTCACCGGCCCCGACCCGTGCGTCACCTACTTCACGCTCGACACGCGCAGCATCCCGCTCGCCGTGCGCAAGGCGATCGCGCGCGCCTATCCGTACGACGCCGTGCGCCGAGCCGGGGGAGACACGTCGTTGTCCGCGTCGCCGGCGACTTCGTACATCGCGCCTCAGGTGCCCGGGTTCGCCAAGTACGACCCGCCCAACCACCTCACCGGCGAGGGCAACGGTGACGCTGCCGCAGCGCGCCAGATGCTCACGGCGGCCGGCAAGGTCGGTTTCAGGATCTCCTACTACTACGTCAACGACGACAGCCGTGAGGCGCAGGTCAACGCCGTGCTCAAGCAGCGGCTGGAGCGGGCCGGGTTCGAGGTCGACGACAAGGGCGTCTCCAAGGACGTCATCCGCAAGAAGCGGTCAGAGACCGACAAGGGCCCCGTCAACACGCAGATGGGGCCATCGGGCTGGTGCTACGACTGGCCGGCAGGCGACTCGGTCTACCCGCCCTTGTTCAGTACGACGGTGCGCACCAGCGGCCAGAGCGTCGGATTCCTCGCCGACAGCGGCCTCGACGCCCAGATGAAGCGCATCTCGGCCCTGCCGGTTGCCGACCAGGGTTCCGAGTGGAGCAGCTTCGACGAGCACCTCGCGCGGGACGTCATCCCCGCGCTGCCGGTGAGCTACGGCAAGGCGACCTACCTGTTCGGGTCCAAGGTGCACAACGTCGTCAACGACCCCAACCGCGGCTGGCCGGACATGGCCCAGATCTGGGTCGGCTGACCGGCGCACGGAAGGTCACGGCAGGGCCTCGGAGGTCACGGCCAGGTCTCTGCCACATCGCTCGTGACGCACGCACGGGCAACGGGGGTCGCACGCTCGTTCACCGCGGAACACCGGTGGGCGTGGGTGCGGCCCCCGTGTGTTTGCAAGATCGCCGCTACTGCGCGAATAACGTTGTGCTGCAACGCTATTCGCGGCTCGGTGCGCAGCGCTCGTCGGCCCGAATCATTGAGGTGGGCTATCCATGCGCACGAAATCGGGCTCGACGTAGAGCTCGGCACAGCAGTTCCGCCGCCTAGGTAACGATTGGGTGTCCGTGCCGCGTACGGGGGTGGACACCCCGAGCCCCTGTGGCACATTTCTGCGGGTGGCGCCGACCGGCGTCAGACGGTCCGGGTGCACACCACGCCCACTCGACAGCAGCGACGACACCCCGTCGTCGCCGTCACGTCACGGAGGATGAATGAGTCTGGGAGCAGGCACCGAGGCGACGATGATCGCCGCGTCCGAGGAGGATGCCGCCAACGGCCCCGCTCCTCGCGAGGGACGCTCCCCGATGCAGATCGCTCTCGAGCGGCTGCGCAAGGACAAGATCGCGATGATCTCCCTCGGGGTCATCATCATCTTCATCATCATCGCGATCTTCGCGCCGCTGCTCGTCAAGATCGTGGGCGTCGACGACCAGCCCGACAACGCTGCGCTCGACTTCAACGGCCTTCCGCTCTTCCAGACCAGCGGTGACCACCCGTTCGGTGTCGAGTCCGGGACGGGCTACGACCTGTTCTACAAGTGGGCGTACGGCGCGCGTCCGTCGCTGATCATCGGCATCGTCGCGGCCGCCCTGACCGTGTTCTTCGGCGCGATCATGGGTCTCATCTCCGGCTTCCTCGGCGGCTGGGTCGACCGGGTCATCAACTGGTTCGTGGACTTCATCCTGTCGCTGCCGTTCATCCTGATGGCGATCGGACTCGTGCCGATCCTCATCAACCGGTTCGGCAACCCGGACAGCCTCGGTTTCGTGCCGCCCGAGCGGCAGGCCAACATCCGCTTCGCGGCCATCATCTTCGTGCTCGTGTTCTTCTCCTGGCCGACGGTCGCTCGACTCGTCCGCGGTGAGGTGCTCTCGCTGCGTGAGCGCGAGTTCGTCCAGGCGGCACGTTCTCTCGGGATGCCGACCGGACGGGTGATCCGCAAGGAGCTGCTGCCCAACCTGCTCGGACCGATCCTGGTCAACCTGTCGGTCCTCATCCCCGGCTTCATCTCAGCCGAGGCCGGCCTGTCCTATCTCGGCGTCGGCCTCCAGCCGCCCATCAACTCCTGGGGCCAGACGATCTCGGCCGGCGCCCAGCAGTTCGACACCTATCCGCTGTGGATGTGGATCCCGGCGATCAGCGTCTCACTGCTCGTCCTCGCGCTGAGCCTGTTCGGCGACGCCGTGTCCGACGCCTTCAACCCCCAGACCCGCCGCTGACCACTCAGCGTCGACACCTGACTGCACGACCCACCACACAACACCGACCAGGCGCGGGGCCGTACCCGAGCCGTCCCGGTCACCACCCGGGAGACACGAAGGAGATCACTATGCGCTGGACCAAGGTCCTCGCGTTCACCGCGGCGGGTGCTTTCGCCCTCACGGCCTGCGGAGGTAACGACAACGACTCGACTGGCAACGGCTCGCCTGGCAATCAGCCGACGAACGAGTTCGCCAAGGTACCGGCCAGCGCCGCGCTTCAGCCCGACGCCAAGGGTCCGGCAGCCGTGCCCGCCGGAGCGAAGAAGGGTGGCACGCTCACCCTCAACGCCCAGTCGGTGCCGGAGAACACCGACCCGTCGACGCAGTACTTCCAGGACACGGCGATGATCCTGCGTCTGACCACCCGCACCCTGACGCAGTACAAGGTGCAGCCGGACGGCAAGTCGGTCCTCGTGCCCGACCTCGCCACCAACCTCGGTGAGCAGTCCAAGGACGGCCTCACCTGGAAGTTCACCCTCAAGAAGGGTCTGAAGTACGAGGACGGCACGCCGATCAAGGCGTCCGACATCGAGTACTCCGTGCTGCGCTCGTTCGCCACGGAGGAGATGCCGGGTGGGCCGACCTACCAGATGGAGTACCTGAAGGGTGGCGACACCTACAAGGGCCCGTGGAAGCAGCCCAACGTCAAGTTCCCGGGCATCGAGTCCGATGACGCCAACGGTGTCATCACCTTCCACCTGGCCAAGAAGGTCCAGGACTTCCCGTACTTCGCCTCGTTCACCATGTTCGGTGGCATTCCGAAGGCCAAGGACACCAAGACCAACTACCAGCTCAAGTGGGTCTCGACCGGTCCGTACAAGATCCAGAAGTACGTCAAGGGCTCCTCGTTGACCCTGGTCAAGAACACCAACTGGGACGCGGCGTCCGACCCCGCCCGCAGCCAGCTGCCCGACACCGTCCAGTTCAACTTCGGCAAGGACGCTGCGGCGACCGCCAAGGCGATCATGGCGAGCAACGGCCCCGATGCCACGTCGCTGACCTACGACGGTGTCGACGCCTCGGTCCTCAAGGACGCCACCGGCGCCAAGAAGAACCAGGTCGCCAGCGGCCCGAGCCCGTGCGTGAGCTGGACGAGCGCCTCGCTCGACACCCAGAAGATCCCGCTCGAGGTGCGTCGCGCGATCCAGGTCGCATGGCCGACGCGCGCGCTGATGCAGGCGACCGGTCTGTCGCAGTTCGACGCGGCTCCCGGCGGCTCGATCAGCGCCCCGCAGGTGCCCGGGTTCCAGGACCTGAAGGCCGAGGGTCAGCCGGTCACCGCTGTCGGTGACCCGGCCAAGGCCAAGCAGATGCTGCAGAAGGCCGGCAAGCTCGGCTTCACCCTGTCGTACTACTACACCAACGACAAGGAGTCGACCAAGAAGGCCCAGGCCATCCGCCAGCCCGCGCTGGAGAAGGCCGGCTTCACGGTCAAGGCGATCGGCGTCCCCGGCTCGCAGCTGCGCGCCAAGATCAAGGACCCGGAGGCCCCGACCAACATGGGCAACGGTGTCGGCACGGGCTGGTGCTACGACTGGCCGGCCGGAGCCTCGATCTACCCGGCGATCTTCAGCTCCAAGCTGGCCCCGAACACCGGTGTCGGCAATGTGAAGGACCCGGCCCTCGACAAGGAGATGGCCGACATCGCGGCTCTCCCGATCGAGCAGCAGGGCCCGAAGTGGAGCGCTCTCGACAAGAAGATCCGCGAGGAGATCGTCCCTGCGGTCGTCATGTACGCGGGCAAGGGCTCGGCGATCTTCGGCACCAAGGTGCACAACGTGAAGATCGACCCGAACGCGGGTGTCCCGGACCTGGCCAACATCTGGGTCGGCTGACGCCACACCTCGTGTGACCTTCGGCCGGGACGGCTCGCCGTCCCGGCCGGAGGCCTGGGTCCCATCTTCTCTTCCGTTCAGGAGTCCGGCACGTGCTCGTCTACATCCTCAGACGACTGATCCTCGGCATCAGCGTCCTCGCGGCCGCCATCACGACGACCTTCATCATCTTCTTCCTGGGGCCGAACGACCCTGCGGGAGCGCTCTGCGGTGACAAGTGCACCCCGGAGCGACTCGAGTCGATCACCAAGAGCCTCGGTCTCGACAAGCCCGTCACCGAGCAGTTCACCCAGTACGCCAAGGGTTTGGTCGTCGGCACGGAGACCGAGGTGCGCAAGTGCGACGCCCCGTGCTTCGGCTGGTCCTACTTCCAGAACCGCCCGGTGCGCGACATTGTCTTCGAGGCGCTCCCGGTGACCGCGTCCCTGGTCGCGGGAGGGGCAATCGCCTACACGACGATCGCGCTCATCTTCGGCGTGCTGGCGGCGAGACAACGCGCGACCTGGGTCGACCGGGTGATCGTCGGCGGCAGCCAGCTGCTCGGCTCGATCCCCTACTTCGTGATCTGCCTGCTGTTCTTCCTGTACGTGATGGTCTTCTGGGAGCTGGTTCCGCGGTCGAGCTGGACGCCCCTGACGGACAACCCGTGGAAGTGGTTCACCGGCCTGCTCGGCGTCTGGATCTTCTTCGGGGTCGTGCAGTCGACCGGATACATCCGGTACGTCCGTGCGAGCATGATCGACACTCAGGGTCAGGACTACGTCCGGACGGCCCGGTCCAAGGGACTCACGGAGCGCACGATCGCGACCAAGCACAGTCTGCGCGCTGCGATTGCACCAGTGGTCACGCTGGTCGGGCTCAACGTTGCTGGTGAGATGAGCGGAACAGTGATCACCGAGTCGATCTTCGGCCTGCCGGGAATGGGACGCTCGGCGATCCTTGCCTTCCAGAACGGCGACCTCCCTGTGATCTCAGGAGTCGTGCTGGTCGGCTGTACGTTCGTCGTCGTGATCAACCTGATCGTCGATCTTCTGTACGGAGTGGTGGACCCCCGCGTGAAGCTGTCATGAGCACCCCAGCAGCACTCGAGCAGGACAGGCCGGCCGCTGCGGGCGAGACCGTCCTGAAGGTCGAGGACCTCCAGGTGCAGTTCCCGACCGCGGACGGGCTCGTCAACGCCGTCAACGGTCTGAGCTATCACGTCGAGCTCGGCAAGACGTTGGCCATCGTCGGTGAGTCCGGCTCGGGCAAGTCGGTGTCGAGCATGGCCGTGATGGGTCTGCACGACCCCAAGCGCACCCGGATGAGCGGTTCGATCGAGGTCGACGGCACCGAGCTGATCGGGGCCTCGCAGGCCACGATCCGCAAGATGCGCAGCCGTACGGTCTCGATGATCTTCCAGGACCCGCAGAGCTCCTTCCACCCGTTCAAGAAGATCGGATGGCAGATCGCCGAGGCCTACCTGGTGCACCACAAGGTGTCCAAGAAGGTCGCGATGGAGCGCGCGGTCGACATGCTCGACCGTGTGGGCATCCCCAACCCGAAGCGCCGCGCCAACCAGTACCCGCACGAGTTCTCCGGTGGTATGCGGCAGCGCGCGATGATCGCCCTGGGGCTGGTCAACAACCCCAAGCTGCTCATCGCCGACGAGCCGACCACGGCTCTGGACGTGACGGTGCAGGCCCAGATCCTGGAGCTGCTCGCCGACCTGCAGGAGGACTTCGGCTCGGCGATCGTGCTGATCACGCACGACCTTGCCGTGGTGTCCGAGGTCGCCGACGACGTCATGGTGATGTACGGCGGTCGGGCGGTCGAGTACGGCACGGCGCACGACGTGCTCGTCAACCCGCGCCACCCCTACACCTGGGGCCTGCTGGGCTCGATCCCGAAGCTGTCGGCGCAGGGGAGCGACCTGCGCCCGATCCGCGGGCTGCCGCCGTCGTTGATCAACCTGCCCACCGGATGCTCGTTCCACCCTCGCTGCGACTTCCAGGAGCGGGTGGGGGAGCCTTGCATCAAGACCCTTCCCGGGCTGGAGCCCCGCGAGCCGGGCTCGGCGCGTCTGTCGCGCTGCCACCTGCCCGAACCCGCGGAGATCTTCGAGTCCGAGATCGCGCAGACCCTGGAGTGATGAACCGATGAGTGAGCAGCCCAGCTGGACCGATCACGAGCCGGTCATCCACCCCGCGAAGGCGGGCCGCCCCGAGCCGTTGCTGGAGGTCACCGACCTCAAGAAGCACTACCCGGTGCGCGAGTACGAAGGTCTCTTCCCGACCAAGTCCGTAATCAAGGCCGTCGACGGCGTCTCGTTCGAGGTCGCTGCCGGCGAGACGCTCGGCCTGGTCGGCGAGTCCGGTTGTGGCAAGACGACGACCGGCCGCATGATCACCCGGCTGATCGACCCGACAGCGGGCTCGATCAAGTTCGAGGGTCAGGAGATCTCCAAGCTCAAGGAGAAGCAGCTGCGGCCGATGCGGCGCAACCTGCAGCTGATCTTCCAGGACCCGTACCAGTCGCTCAACCCGCGCCAGACGGTCAACACGATCGTCGGTACGCCCCTGGAGATCCACAACCTGGTGCCGAAGGACAAGCGCAAGGCGCGGGTCCAGGAGCTCCTCGAGCTGGTCGGGCTCAACCCTGAGCACGTCAACCGCTACCCGAACGAGTTCTCGGGTGGTCAGCGCCAGCGCATCGGTATCGCCCGAGCACTGGCGGTCGAGCCGCGGCTGATCGTGGCCGACGAGCCGGTGTCGGCTCTGGACGTCTCGATCCAGGCACAGGTGATGAACCTGCTCGAGAAGCTGCGCAAGGAGCTCAACCTGGCGTTCGTGTTCGTTGCTCACGACCTCGGCGTCGTGCGCCACTTCTGCGACCGGGTCGCCGTGATGTACGGCGGCAAGATCATGGAGTACGGCGACCGCAACGACATCTACGACAACCCGCAGCACCCGTACACCCAGACGCTGCTCGCCGCGGCCCCGGACATCAACGCCGTCCGTGACCCCGCGCGCAAGCACCACGCGGCTGCGGCCGGGCAGGAAGCGGTCTGACCCTCGCCCTCGGGCAAACTGATGTCGATGCGCACGATCCCCACCGGTAGGGTCGTGCGCATCGGCATGTCAGGCGAAGCGTGAAGCGCAAGGAGCTGTCAGTGAGTGTTCTGCTGGGTGATGTCACCCGGGTGATCAGGCGAGCTACCCAGGGCCGCGCGGCCCTGCCCTCGACCCCCTGACCTCCTGGCCGGCGACTGCCGGCTGCGCAGGCCCGTCCTGCGCCGAACGACGAAGGAACACCCGACATGGAAACCGCTGAGATCCGCCGCCGCTGGTTGCGCTACTTCGAGAGCAAGGGCCACAGCGTGGTCCCGAGCGCACCGCTGATCTACGACGACCCCAACCTGCTGTTCGTCAACGCCGGCATGGTGCCGTTCAAGCCCTACTTCCTGGGCCAGCAGACGCCACCCTGGTCGCGCGCGACGAGCGTGCAGAAGTGCGTGCGCACCGGCGACATCGAGGAGGTCGGCAAGACCTCCCGCCACGGCACGTTCTTCCAGATGAACGGCAACTTCTCCTTCGGTGACTACTTCAAGCGTGAAGCCATCGAGATGGCCTGGGAGCTGCTGACGACCGCGCAGTCCGAGGGCGGCTACGGCCTGGACGCCGAACGACTGTGGCCGACGGTCTTCAAGGACGACGACGAGGCGTTCGCGCTGTGGCGCGACGTGGTCGGCGTACCCGAGGCGCGCATCACCCGGCGCGACGAGAACGACAACTACTGGCACATGGGCGTGCCCGGTCCGGGTGGCCCGTGCTCGGAGATCTTCTTCGACCGCGGTTCCGACTACGGCGTCGAGGGTGGCCCTGCCGTCGACGAGGACCGCTACATGGAGATCTGGAACCTCGTCTTCATGCAGTACGAGCTGTCGGCCGTGCGCAGCAAGGCCGACTTCGACGTCGCGGGCGAGCTGCCCGCGCGCAACGTCGACACCGGTATGGGGCTGGAGCGCATCGCGAGCCTGCTGCAGGGGGTCGACAACCTCTACGAGATCGACGAGGTCTTCCCGGTGCTCGACCGGGCGGCCGAGATGACCGGCAAGCGGTACGGCGACCGGTCCGGTCACGACGCTGCGCACAGCCACCCCGACGACGTCCACCTGCGCGTGGTCGCTGATCACGTGCGTTCCAGCCTGATGCTGATCGGCGACGGCGTGACGCCCGGCAACGAGGGGCGGGGCTACGTCCTGCGGCGCATGCTGCGACGTGCGGTGCGCGCGATGCGGCTGCTCGGCTACGAGGACAAGGCGCTGCCCGAGCTGCTGCCGGTCAGCAAGGACCGCATGAAGGCGTCCTACCCCGAGCTCGAGACCGATTTCGCCCGCATCAGCCAGATCGCGTACGCCGAGGAGGACGCCTTCCGGCGCACCCTGGTGGCGGGCACGACGATCCTCGACACCGCGGTCAGCCGTGCCAAGCAGACCCAGGCGTCGACCGGGGGCCAGGCACCGGCGCAGCTGTCCGGTGCGCAGGCGTTCCAGCTGCACGACACCTATGGCTTCCCGATCGACCTCACGCTGGAGATGGCCGGCGAGCAGGGTGTCCAGGTCGACGAGGGCGGTTTCCGCCGGCTCATGCAGGAGCAGCGCGACCGTGCCAAGGCGGACGCCAAGGCCAAGAAGGCCGGCCACGGCAGCACCGAGGTCTGGAAGGAGCTGCGGGCGCTCGGCGCCACCGACTTCCGGGCGTACGACGCGCTCGACACCGAGGCGACCGTCAGCGGCCTCGTGCGCGACGGAGCGCTCGTCGATGAGCTCGAGCAGGGCGGCACCGGCCAGGTCGTCCTCGACCGCACGACGTTCTACGCCGAGTCCGGCGGTCAGATCGCCGATGAGGGCATCATCACGGCCGACGGTGCGCGGCTGCGGGTGCTCGACGTCCAGCGCCCGGTCAAGGGCCTGGTCGTCCACTCGGTCGAGGTCCTTGAGGGCGCGTTGCGTCGAGGTGCGCTCGTGCAGGCACAGGTCGACCCCGAGTGGCGGCTGTCGGCGTGCCAGGCGCACTCCGGCACGCACGTGGTGCACGCGGCGCTGCGGCAGGTGCTCGGCCCGTCGGCGCTGCAGTCGGGCTCCTACAACAAGCCCGGCTACCTGCGCCTCGACTTCGCCTGGAACCAGGCGCTGTCACCCGAGACGCGCAGCGAGATCGAGGACGTCGCCAACCGCGCGGTCCGCCAGGACCTGCCTGTGTCGGCGGCCTACATGACGCTGCCCGAGGCGCGAGAGCGCGGTGCGCTGGCGCTGTTCGGCGAGACCTACGACGAGCAGGTGCGCGTCGTCGAGATCGGCGGCCCGTGGTCGCGCGAGCTGTGCGGTGGCACGCACGTGCAGCACTCCTCCCAGGTCGGCGCGCTGACGCTGACGGGTGAGTCGTCGGTCGGCTCCGGCGTACGCCGGGTCGAGGCCTTCGTCGGCCTCGACGCGATGCGTTACCTCGCCAAGGAGCGCGCACTGGTGGCCGAGATCAGCCAGCTGGTCAAGGCGCAGCCCGGCGAGCTGAAGGAACGCATCTCCGATCTGCTCACGCGGGTCAAGGACGCCGAGCGTGAGCTGCAGTCCGTACGCCAGCAGCAGGTCCTCGCTCAGGCGGCACAGCTGACCGGTCAGGCCAAGGACGTCTTCGGGGTGCGCTTCGTCGGCCACGACGCGGGTGAGCTCAGCGGTGACGAGGTACGCAGCCTGGTGCTCGACCTGCGTTCGCGTCTCGGTGACGGCAGCCCCGCGGTCGTGGCGGTCACCGGTGTCGCCAAGGGGCGGCCGGTCGTGGTCATCGCGACCAACCCGCTGGCGCGCGAGTGGGGCGTGCGGGCCGGTGACCTGGTCAAGGTCGCGGCGACGACGCTCGGCGGTGGCGGGGGCGGCAAGCCCGACCTCGCCCAGGGTGGTGGCTCGGATGCGACGAAGGTCGGCGAGGCCCTGCAGCGCGTCGAGCACACCATCGGCGAGACCGTCACCGCAGGACGCTGATCGTGCGACGAGGCGTCCGGCTCGGCGTCGATGTGGGCAGTGTCCGCGTCGGTCTGGCGGCGAGCGACCCCGACGGGGTGCTCGCGACGCCGGTCGAGACGATTGCCCGGCAACCTGCTCGGCTCGGCGACGTCGAGCAGGTTGCTGCCATCGCGCTCGAGCGCGAGGCCATTGAGGTCGTCGTCGGCCTGCCGCGGTCGCTGTCCGGCGACGAGGGCGAGGCCGCGCAGGCGGCACGCGCATGGGCGCGGCAGCTGCGCGAGCGGCTCACCGGCGTACCGATCCGGTTCGTCGACGAGCGCCTGACCACGGTCGATGCCCACCGGGCGCTGCGTGACAGCGGCGTTGCCGGCAGGGCGCAGCGCTCGCACGTCGACCAGCAGGCCGCCGTGCTGATCCTGCAGGTCGCGCTTGACTCCGAGCGACGATCGGGACAGCCTGCGGGGGAACTCATGGGGGGACGCAAACCACGAGCACGTCGGTCACGCGCCGCGGAAGGGCAAGAATGAACGAGCCGCCCCACCTGAGTGACTCGATCTTCGGCGGGGACGACCCGGACGCCACCCGAGAGCAGCAGGTGCACCGCACCGACGGCGAGCCCCTGACCCGGCGGGCAGCGCGCGACCGTCGTGAGGCCGAGCAGGTCCACGAGTCGAGTCGCCGCCAGGCGCGCGCGGAGCGTGAGCAGCACGCAGTCGACGCCTACGACGGGCCTGACGACGGTCTCGGAGGGTTCGAGTACGACGAGGAACCGCCCCGTCGTCGTCGGCGCCCGTGGCTGCCCCTCCTGCTCGCGCTCGTGCTGGTGGGTGCGGGCGGCTACGTCGCGGTGAAGTCTCTCGACATCAGCCTGCCCTCGATCGGCGGTGGCAGCGACCAGGCCGATGCCGACTACACCGGTGAGGGCACCGGCTCCGTCACCGTCACCGTCGACCGCGGTGACACCGGCAGCGACATCGGCGCGACGCTGCAGCAGGCCGGTGTCGTCAAGTCGGGCGCGAGGTTCGCCCAGTCGTTCGCCGCAGAGCAGTCGGCGGCCGGGATCCAGCCGGGCTCGTACACCCTGCGCAAGCAGATGAGCAGCGCCTCGGCGCTGGCGCTGATGCTCGACCCGTCGTCGCGGACCGGGGGCGTCACCGTGCCCGAGGGCCTGTGGGCGAGCGAGATCTACCAGCGTCTGTCCAAGGCCACCGGCACCCCGCTGGCGGAGTACGCCAAGGTCGACACCTCCCAGCTGGGACTTCCCGCGGCGGCCAAGGGCAACGTGGAGGGCTACCTGTTCCCGTCGCGCTACGACTTCCCGAAGAACGCCACGGCGACCGAACAGCTGCGCTCGATGGTCACCGAGTTCAAGCGTCGTACGGCGGCCTTGCAGATCCCGCCGGACCGGCTCGAGCGGGTGCTCACGATCGCGAGCATCGTGCAGGCCGAGTCGCGCGGGCAGGACGGGCCCAAGGTCGCGCGCGTCATCGAGAACCGGCTCAAGCCCAACACCGAGACGGCCGGCCGTCTGCAGATGGACTCCACCGTCCACTACCTGCTCAAGAAGCGCGGCACGATCACGACCACCGACAAGCAGCGCCAGGACACCAGCCCCTACAACACCTACCTGCACAAGGGGCTACCTCCCGGCCCGGTCGGCAACCCCGGCATCGAGGCCATCAAGGCTGCTGAGGCGCCCACGCCGGGCGGCTGGCTGTACTTCGTGACGGTCAACCCGGCCACAGGTGAGACCCGCTTCGCCACGACCGGCGCCGAGCACCAGAAGAACGTCGTCGCGTTCCAGACGTGGTGCCGGTCCAACCCCGGCAAGTGCTGAGCCACTCCCGCGCCGCGGTCCTCGGTTCGCCGATCGCCCACTCGCTGTCGCCGCTGCTGCACCGCGCGGCGTACGCCGAGGCGGGGCTGAGTGAGTGGACGTACGACGCCTACGACGTGCGGCGCGACGGGCTCGCGGAGTTCGTCGAGGGTCTCGGACCGCAGTGGCGAGGGCTGTCCCTCACGATGCCGCTGAAGGAGGAGGCCCTCCTGGTCGCGGCTCAGAGCACCCCGCTGGCGCTGCAGGTCGGCGCCGCCAACACGTTGACGCGCCGTGCTGACGGTGGCTGGGACGCCGACAACACCGACGTCGAGGGCGTACGCGCCGCCTTGGCCGACGCCGGTGTCGGCGAGGGCCGACCGGCACGCACAGCCGCGGTGCTGGGCTCGGGCGCGACCGCACGCTCGGTGCTCGCGGCGCTGGCGATGCTGCACGTCCGCGACGTGACGTTCGTCGTGCGCGATGTCGCTCGCGAGAGCACCCTGGCCCAGGCCCGCGACCACGGCATGACCGCCCGGGTCGTGCGCGGCACCGACGACCTCGCCGGGTGGGCGGACGCCGACATCCTGGTCAGCACGACACCGGCCGGGGCATCGGACCTGATCGCTCAGGCGCTGGGTTCGGTGATCGACGCGGGCGCGCTCGCCCACGACGCTCCTACAGGTCAGGTCGCTCTGGACGTGGTCTACGCCGACTGGCCGACCTCGTTCGCACGAGCCGTCGCGACGCGGGGCTGCACGGTGGTCGGAGGCATCGAGATGCTCGTTCACCAGGCGGCGGCCCAGTTCGAGCTGATGACGGGCCGGCCCGCGCCGCTCGCGCAGATGCAGCGCGTCGGTCGTTCGGCCGTCTCAGGCTGAGAGCCGCCGGCAAGAACCCCGTGGTCGCCGTGGCAGGATCGCGGGCATGCTGCGTTGGTTGACCGCCGGAGAGTCCCATGGCCCCGCACTCGTGGCCACCCTCGAGGGGCTCCCGGCCGGCGTACACGTGACGACGTCCGATGTGCAGGCGGCGCTCGCCCGACGACGGCTCGGTTATGGTCGCGGCGCGCGCATGTCCTTCGAGAAGGACCAGGTCAGCTTCCTCGGCGGCGTGCGGCACGGCTCGACCCTGGGCGGCCCGGTCGCCGTGCACATCGCCAACACCGAGTGGCCCAAGTGGGAAGCCGTGATGGGTCCCGACCCGGTGCCGGAGAAGGACATCGCGGCCGCCGACGACATCGGGGCCGAGAAGGAGATCGCCCGTAACCGGCCGCTCACCCGGCCGCGACCGGGTCACGCCGACCTGGTCGGTATGCAGAAGTACGGCTTCGACGAGGCTCGCCCCATCCTGGAGCGGGCGTCGGCGCGCGAGACGGCGGCTCGGGTCGCGCTGGGCGAGGTCGCTGCGCGGTTCCTGGCGCAGGCGTACGGCATCCGCCTGGTCTCTCACACCATCGCCATCGGCGAGGCGGCCGTCGCGGACGACGCACCCCTGCCTGGTCCGGACGATGTCACCCAGCTCGACGCCGACCCGGTGCGCACGCTCGACGGCGAGGGCTCGGCCGCGATGGTTGCTGCGGTGGACGCTGCCAAGAAGGACGGCGACACGCTCGGCGGGGTCGTCGAGGTCCTCGCCTACGGCCTGCCGCCGGGTCTGGGTTCTCACGTGCACTGGGACCGCCGCCTGGACGCCAGGCTCGCCGGCGCGCTGATGAGCATTCAGGCGATCAAGGGTGTCGAGGTCGGCGACGGGTTCACGACGGCCGGTCGCCGTGGTTCGCAGGCCCACGACGAGATGGTGCGCGAGGACGGCGTGATCCGGCGCGAGTCCAACCGCGCAGGCGGCACCGAGGGCGGCATGTCCACCGGTGACGTGCTGCGGGTCCGCGCCGCCATGAAGCCGATCAGCACGGTGCCGCGTGCGCTGCAGACCGTCGACGTCGCCACCGGTGAGGCCGCGACCGCGATCCACCAGCGTTCCGATGTGTGCGCCGTGCCCGCCGCCGGTGTCGTCGCCGAGGCAATGGTCGCTCTCGTCGTCGCTCAGGCATGCCTGGAGAAGTTCGGTGGTGACTCCGTCGCCGAGACCCGCCGCAACCTGGAGTCCTACCTCGCCTCGGTCCCGGAGGTCATGCGCTCATGGTGACTCGTCCGCGCGTGGTGCTCATCGGACCGCCCGGCTCCGGCAAGACCACCGCCGGCGAAGCGCTGGCGGAGCGCCTGGGGATCGCGTTCCTCGACAGCGACCAGCTCGTGGAGCAGTCGGCCGGGCGCACCATTTCGGAGATCTTCGTCGAGGACGGCGAGCCCGTCTTCCGCAGGATGGAGGCCGACGCCGTACGCCGCGCCCTCGAGACACACGACGGTGTCCTCGCGCTCGGAGGCGGTGCTCCCATGCAGAAGCCCGTTGCCGAGGCGCTGCACGGCCACGTGGTGGTGTTCCTCGACGTCACCATCACCGATGCGGCTCGGCGCGTCGGCTTCGACGGCACCCGTCCGCTGCTCGCGGTCAACCCCCGCGCGACCTGGACCCGGCTGATGCAGGAGCGGCGCCCGACGTACGAGCGTCTCGCCACCCATCGCGTCGACACCGGCGGCCGCGACGTCAAGGTGGTCGTGGACGAGGTCGCGGCCCTGATCGAGAGTGAGTCCCGGTGAGCCGCAACGTGATTCGCGTCGGCGACGACTACGACGTCGTCATCGGCGACGACGCCTGGGACGACCTGCCCGGCCTGGTGGGTGAGCGTGCACAGCGGGTACTGGTGGTGCGCGCGCCGACCCTCCCTGGCCCGGCGGAGTCCGTTCGACGGGCGCTGGCCGGTGCCGGCCTCGAGGTCATCGACGCGGCCGTGCCCGACGCCGAGCAGGCCAAGACCGCTGAGGTCGCCGCCGGGCTCTGGTCACTGATGGGGCAGCACGGGTTCACCCGCACCGACGTGGTCGTCGGTCTCGGCGGAGGAGCGACGACCGACCTGGCCGGCTTCGTCGCGGCGACCTGGTTGCGTGGCGTGCCGGTGGTGCAGGTGCCGACGACCCTGCTCGCGATGGTCGACGCGGCCGTCGGGGGCAAGACGGGCATCAACACCGCCGAGGGCAAGAACCTCGTCGGCGCGTTCCACCCCCCGGTCGGCGTGCTCGCTGACCTCACCACGCTGCGGACGCTGCCGCGCGCGGACCTGGTCGCCGGGATGGCCGAGGTCGTCAAGTGCGGCGTCATCGTCGACACGACGATCCTCGAGCTGGTCGAGCGCGACCCGGCCGCGGCGCTCGACCTCGACGGGCCCGTCCTGCGTGAGCTGGTCGAGCGGGCCGTCCAGGTCAAGGCTGACGTCGTCGCCCAGGACCTGCGCGAGTCGTCGCTGCGCGAGATCCTCAACTACGGCCACACCTTCGGCCACGCGATCGAGCAGGTCGAGCACTACGCGTGGCGCCACGGCGAGGCCGTGGCCGTGGGCATGATCTACGTCGCCGAGCTCGCTCTGCGCGCGGGACTGCTCGGCCAGGCGGACGTCGACCGCCACCGGGCCGTGCTGACCTCACTCGGGCTGCCCACCACCTACGCCGACGGCCAGTGGGACGACCTGCTCACCGCTATGCGACGCGACAAGAAGACCCGCGGCTCGCTGCTGCGATTCGTCGCGCTCGACGCGATCGGCTCACCGACTCGTCTCGAGGGGCCCAGCGAGCAGCAGCTGCGCGCGGCGTACGACGCCGTGGCCGGCTGAGGCCTCAGCCCACTGCGCTCGGTGACGGCTGTGCCGCGCCCCCGACGGGCACGGTGCCCAGCATGATCCGGGTGATCTCGTCGGCGAGCGGAGCGCCCAGGGTGCCCCAGCCCGGCTCGTACCCGTAGACCTCGGCGAGCCCGACACCACGGCGCGTGCCGTCGAGCAGCTCGATGTCCTCGGTCGAGATGAGCCCGGGGTGGACGACGCCGACCGCCTCGGAGACCTTCAGCAGGTCGCGGCGCATCGTCGCGAGGTAGTTGGCCAGGCGGACCGACTTGGTGGCGGGGTCCAGCCCGCGCACCAGCCAGGGGTTCTGCGTCGCGACGCCGGTCGGGCACTTGTCGGTGTGACACTTCTGCGACTGGATGCAGCCGATCGACAGCATTGCCTCACGGGCGACGTTGACCATGTCGACCCCGAGGCCGAACCCGACGACCGCCGCCTTGGGGAGCCCGAGCTTGCCGGAGCCGATGAACGTCAACCGGTCGGTGAGCCCGGCGGCGGCGAACTCGGCGTAGACCCGGGTGAACCCGACCAGGAACGGCAGTGCGACCGCGTCGCTGAAGACCAGCGGCGCGGCCCCCGTCCCGCCCTCACCGCCGTCGACCGTGACGAAGTCGACCCCGCGATCACCGGGCGCCATCTGCTCGACCAGGTGCTGCCAGAAGGTCAGGTCGCCGACAGCCGACTTGACCCCGACCGGCAGGCCGGTGGCGTCGGCGATCCGCTCGACGAAGTCGAGCATCGAGTCGACGTCGGTGAACTCACCGTGCCGGGACGGGCTGATCACGTCGTGGCCCAGAGGGACGCCGCGGATCTGGGCGATCTCCTCGGTGAGCTTGGCTGCCGGGAGCACGCCCCCGAGGCCGGGCTTGGCGCCCTGGCTGAGCTTGATCTCGATCGCCTTCACCGGTGCGCTGGCGACGACGTCCTTGAGGCGTTCGAGGTCGAACCTGCCGTGCTCGTCGCGGCAGCCGAAGTAGCCGGTGCCGATCTGGAAGATCAGGTCGCCGCCCTGGCGGTGGTGGGGCGACAGAGCGCCCTCGCCGGTGTTGTGCATGGCCCCCGCGAGCCGTACGCCGGTGTTGATCGCCTCGATCGCCGGCCCGGACAGCGACCCGAAGCTCATGGCCGAGACGTTGATCAGCGACTGCGGACGGAACGCCAGCCGTCGACCACGCGGCCCACCGAGGACCTTGGCGCTGGGCAGGACGACCTCGTTGCCGCTGTGCGGGTCCGTCGGCGGGGGAGTGGGACTGAAGGTGCGGTGCTTGATGATCGGATAGCCGATCTGGTCCTCGACGTCGTCGTCGGTGCCGAAGCCGAAGTAGTTGTTCTCGCCCTTGGCCGAGGCGTAGATCCAGGAGCGCTGGTCGCGGCTGAACGGCCGCTCCTGGTCGTTGCTGGTGACGATGTACTGACGCAGCTCCGGGCCGATGGTCTCCAGCAGGTAGCGGCCGTGGCCGAGCACCGGGAAGTTGCGCAGCAGCGCGTGCTTCTTCTGGGTCATGTCCCAGGTGGCGAGCCCGGCCGTGGCGACCAGGGGGAGTGCGGACAGCGCGCGGGACCACTTCGTCATGGGTCGCAGTCTGGCCCGGATCACCGTGCGATGCCACGAGCGAGGCCGAGGCGTCACCGAATGCCCACCCCGGGTTCGCGATGCGTTCCGGGGACATCGCCTGAGCCGTTAGACTTCCGCAGAACCCCTTTGACCTGAACGGGTGCTGGCATGCCCGGGCGAGCTGCCCGGCCCACACCTTCCCGGCGTACGAAAGAGATGAACGCGTGGCAAGCACGAACGACCTGAAGAACGGCCTGGTGCTCAACCTGGAGGGCCAGCTGTGGTCCGTCGTCGAGTTCCAGCACGTCAAGCCCGGCAAGGGTCCGGCGTTCGTGCGCACCAAGCTCAAGAACGTCCTCTCGGGCAAGGTCGTCGACAAGACGTTCAACGCCGGCGTCAAGGTCGAGACGGCCAACGTCGACCGCTCCGACATGCAGTTCCTCTACAAGGACGGCACGGACTTCGTGTTCATGGACACCAAGACCTACGACCAGATCCACATCCCCGAGGCGACGGTCGGCGACGCTGCCAACTTCCTGCTCGAGAACCAGGAGGCCATCGTCGCGCAGCACGAGGGCACCGTCCTGTACGTCGAGCTCCCGGCCTCCGTGGTCCTGGAGATCGCCCACACCGAGCCGGGTCTGCAGGGCGACCGCTCCACGGGTGGCAGCAAGCCCGCCACGCTCGAGACCGGCGCCGAGATCCAGGTCCCGCTCTTCCTGGAGCAGGGCACCAAGGTCAAGGTCGACACCCGCGACGGCAGCTACCTCGGTCGGGTCAGCTGACGCATGGCATCCGCTCGGACCAAGGCCCGCAAGAAGGCCCTCGACCTGCTCTTCGAGGCCGAGCAGCGGGGCGTCAACGCCGTCACGCTGCTGGACGAGCGGGAGGCCGCCCCGGTGACGCCGGCGCCCCTGCCGGCGTACACCGGTGACCTCGTCCGCGGGGTCGTCGCCAAGTGGCCGACCATCAACGAAGCCCTGACGACGTACTCCCAGGGCTGGCCCCTGGACCGCATGCCCGCCGTCGACCGGGCGCTGCTGCGCGTCGCGACGTTCGAGCTGCTCTACCAGGACGACGTGCCTGACGCGGTCGTCATCTCCGAGGCCGTGGCGCTCGCGACCGAGCTGTCGACCGACGAGTCGCCGTCGTTCATCAACGGGCTCCTCGCCCGCCTCGCCGAGGTCAAGCCCACGCTCGTCTGAGCTCGTCGAGCCGGGGAGGGATCCGGATGCGCCGTGCAGGAGTCCTACCGAGGATGAGCCTCAGCACCCGCCCCGCGCCCCCCGCCGCCCGTACGACGCGCCTGGCCGCCCTCGACGTCCTGCGCGGTGTCGCGATCATCGCGGTGATTGCGTTCCACCTGACCTGGGACCTCGGCTCCCTGGACCTCATCGGCGTCGACATCGGCCGTACGACGTGGGGCCGGTGGATCGCCCACGGCATCGCCGGGACTTTCCTCCTGCTCGTCGGGGTCAGCCTGGTGCTCGCGCACCGCGAACGATTCAGGGCTCAGGCGTTCTGGCGCCGCGAGGTCGAGCTCGTCGGGTACGCCGCGCTGATCAGCGCGGTGACCTATGTCGCGTTGCCCACGGAGTTCGTGTCGTTCGGGATCCTGCACTCGATCGCGCTCACGTCGGTGATCGCCCTGCCGTTCGTGTGGGCCTCGCGGGCGACCGCACTCGGCGCTGCGGGGCTCGCGCTGGTGCTCCCGCAGCTGATCGTCATCGACGGCAGCTCACGGTGGTGGTCCTGGACGGGGCTCACCGAGAGTGTGAAGCCGACCATCGACTCCGCGCCGGTGCTGCCGATGCTGGCGGTCACTCTGCTCGGCATCCTGCTGATGCGCCGGCTGCAGGACAACCGGCTGGCCGACCGGCTCGCGCTCTGGCGGGCCGAGGACCGCCTGTCCACGGGGCTGCGGCACCTCGGGCGTCACACGCTCGTCATCTACCTCGTCCACCAGCCGCTGCTGCTGGGCGCGCTGCACGGGTTCGTCTGGCTCCGAGGCTGACTCCGCCCGCGGTGCTAGCATTGACAGCACGCTGAGGAGGTGATGTCGGTGGCCACGATTACCGTTCGCGACCTCGATGACGGTGTGCGCGACCGGCTCAAGGTGCGCGCGGCCGAGCACGGACGATCGATGGAGGCCGAAGTGCGCCAGATCCTCACCGACAAGTTCGCAGACGCCGCGCCCGGGCGCACCCTGGGTGCCATCTCGCGCGAGTTCCGGGCAGCCACGGGCGGTTTCGACCTGCGGTCGCGTCCTGAGGGCAGCTCGGTCAGGGGAGTGGCCGACTTCTCCGACGACGCGTGATCGTTCTGGACACCAACGTGGTGTCGGAGATGATGCGTGCGCGGCCTCATGCCCAGGTCGCGAGCTGGCTCGATGCGATCGATGCCGGCGACGTCGGCGTCTCAGGGATCGTCGCCGCCGAGCTGCGAGCCGGAGTCGCCGTACTGCCGCCCGGACAGCGGCGCGAACACCTCGGCCTGCGCCTGACCGACCTTCTCGGTGCTCTCGGTCGCGCCGTTCTGCCCTTCGACGCCAAGGCCGCGGGGCACTACGGCGAGGTGATGTCCGCCAGGCGTCGTCTGGGGCGACCTGTCGACCCCCTCGATGCACAGATCGCAGCGACGTGCCTCGCGCACGGTGCCACGCTCGCGACACGCAACGTCAAGGACTTCGAGGGCGTTGGCCTGACACTGGTCGACCCGTGGGACCACACTGGCTGAGCGACCGCTCAGGGGCGGGTCGCGGCAGTCACCAGCAGCGCGTCGTGGTCGGTGTAGGTCATCGGAATCACCTGCGACACGGCGCCTTTCAGCCGAGACTGCGTCCCGTAGACATGCTGGATGCCGACGGCCTGCGTCGCTGCGTCGTCGTCACGGTGCCAGTACCCGTCGGGTGCGCACGTCGTACGCCGGTTGACGTCTCCTGCGAACCACACCTCGCGTCCGCGACGGGCCTCGTGGCGCAGCTGCGCACCGAGCTCGTCGCACTGAGCCTGTCGCGTGGGGTCGAGCTCCGGACCGCTCGCGGTGAGATGCGATGTGCACGTGGTCGCGTCGTCGGTCGTGGTCGCGCACAGCCACCGCCGTTCCTCGACACCGTTCTGGGCGGCGTACGGCGCTTCCTCGGTCGTGCGGATCGGCGCCTTGGTCAGCACGGCGTTGCCGAAGACACCACGGCCGGTGGGCTTCACGCACGGCAGGGGAGCGCCGCGGTAGATCACGGTGGTGAAGGCGACGTGATAGCCCGTGCGCTCCGCGAGCGTCGCGGCGTCGCCGCTGCAGCCCTCGTTGACGGTCACCGCGTCGGGGCTGTTCCGCTCGATCACGGCCGCGGCCTCGTCGAGCACGGTCGGGTACGCCGTGCGCGGGTAGCACCCGGCCAGTCCGGACAGGCACAGGTTGAGCTGCAGAAGGCTGTGCGTGCGAGGTTCGGGCCGCTCGGCAGCGGACGCGGCCGGAGCTGTGAGGGCCCCCGTTGCGACGACGGTGAGGGCAGCGGCGAGTGCTGATGTGGGGAAGGCCATGTCCAGGGAGCGTGCATCGGTACGGTGAACGGCCGGCGACCGGGTAGCATCCTGGACGACAGACATCCTTTAACGATCCGTCCCGTGAGGCGGCGAAGGAGGTCCTGACGCCATGTCGCGTCCTGACTCAGCCCTACCCTCGGCGACGTCGCAGCCCGCAGCGGCTCCGTCGCCGGGTCGCGTCGTCCTCAGCACGAGCGACATCTCCCGTGCTCTGCGCCGCATGGCCCACGAGGTCCTCGAGCACAACAAGGGCGCCTCCGACCTGGTCGTCCTCGGCATCCCGACGCGTGGTGTCGAGCTGGCCGACAGGCTGGTACGAGCGATCAGCCAGGTCGAGGGTGTCGATGTCCCCGTAGGTGCGCTCGACGTGACGATGTACCGCGACGACCTGCGCAGCCAGCCGGTCCGTGCCGCTCACAGCACGTCGATCCCCGACGCCGGGATCGACGACAAGGTCGTCGTCCTGGTCGACGACGTCCTCTACTCCGGTCGCACGGTGCGCGCTGCGCTCGACGCGCTGGGCGATCTCGGCCGACCACGGGCGGTGCGACTGGCTGTGCTCATCGATCGCGGGCACCGCGAGCTGCCGATCCGCGCCGACCACGTCGGCAAGAACCTCCCGACCGCCAAGAGCGAGAAGGTCCGGGTGCGGCTGCAGGAGCACGACGGCGTCGACGAGGTCCGCATCGTCGAGCCCGCCACGGAGGAGACCCGATGAAGCACCTGCTGTCCGCCGCCGACCTCAGCCGGGACGACGCGCTGCAGATCCTCGACACCGCGACGCAGATGCACGAGGTGCAGCACCGCGAGGTCAAGAAGCTCCCGGCGCTGCGCGGCCGCACGGTCGTCAACCTGTTCTTCGAGGACTCCACCCGCACGCGCAGCTCGTTCGAGATCGCCGGGAAGTGGCTGTCCGCCGACGTCATCAACGTGTCGGCCAAGGGGTCGTCCGTCAGCAAGGGCGAGTCGCTGCGCGACACCGTCATGACGGTCGCGGCGATGGGTGTCGACGGCCTGGTCATCCGCCACCACGCGAGCGGTGCGCCGCAGCAGGTCGCGCAGTGGGTCGACGCAATGGTCGTCAACGCCGGCGACGGCATGCACGAGCACCCGACGCAAGCGCTGCTGGACGCCTACACGATGCAGCAGCGGTTGGGTGACCTCGACGGCAAGCACGTCGCGATCGTCGGCGACCTCACCCACTCGCGCGTCGTGCGCAGCAACCTGATCCTGCTCAAGACCCTCCGCGCCCACGTCACTCTGGTGGCTCCGCCGACGCTGATGCCGAGCGGCATCGCCGACTGGGCCAAGGCCGAGGGCTTCGACACCTCCTACGACCTCGACGGCGTACTGCCGCACGTCGACGCCGCGATGATGCTGCGTGTCCAGAAGGAGCGGATGAGCGGCGGGTACTTCCCGACGCCGCGCGAGTACACCGTGGGCTACGGGCTCACCCGCCAGCGGCTGAAGGTGCTGCCCGAGCACGCGGTCATCTGCCATCCCGGCCCGATGAACCGAGGCCTCGAGATCACCGCCGACGCCGCGGACGAGGCCCGATCGCTGATCCTTGACCAGGTCTCTGCCGGTGTCGCAGTCCGGATGAGCGTCCTCTACCACCTGCTCGCATCGAGTTCCGAGGGAGTCCAGAAGTAATGGGAGAGAAGGACATTCGGGCGGGGCAGACCTCGTACGTCATCCGTGGTGCCGATCTTCAGGGCGCGGGTCGTGCTGACCTGCTGGTCCGTGACGGCGTGATCGCCGAGACGGGCACGGTCAAGGCACCCCGTGGCGCCACGGAGGTCGACGCCGACGGGCTGATCGCGCTCCCAGGTCTGGTCGACCTGCACACGCACCTGCGCGAGCCGGGCCGCGAGGACGCCGAGACGATCGAGACCGGCTCGGCCGCTGCCGCCGCTGGTGGTTTCACGGCCGTGCTCGCGATGGCCAACACCAACCCGGTCACCGACACCGCCGAGGCCGCCGAGCGCGTGCGTGACCTCGGTGAGAAGGTCGGTCTGGTCGATGTGCAGCCGGTCGGTGCAGTCACCAAGGGGCTGGCGGGCGAGGAGCTCGCTGAGCTCGGTCTGATGGCCCGGTCGCGCGCTGCGGTCCGGGTGTTCTCCGACGACGGCAAGTGCGTCCACGACGCACGCCTGATGCGCCGGGCGCTGGAATATGTCAAGGCGTTCGGCGGTGTGGTCTCGCAGCACGCCCAGGAGCCGCGCCTGGCCGACGGTCAGGCCTGCTGCCACGAGGGTGAGCTGTCGGGCCGGCTGGGCCTGCCGGGCTGGCCGGGTGTGGCCGAGGAGGTCGTCGTCGCCCGCGACGTCATGCTCGCGCGCCACACCGGTTCACGGGTCCACATCGCCCACGTGTCGACCGCGGGCTCGGTCGAGGTGGTCCGCTGGGCCAAGTCCCAGGACATCGCGGTCACCGCCGAGGTGACGCCGCACCACCTGCTCCTCACCACTGACCTGCTGAGCGGCTATGACCCGGTGTTCAAGGTCAACCCGCCGCTGCGTCTGCAGGAGGACGTCGAGGCGCTGCGCGCGGCCCTCGCGGACGGCACGATCGACGCGGTCGCCACCGACCACGCGCCCCACGCACGGCACGACAAGGAGCACGCGTTCGCCGAGGCGGCGTTCGGGATGCTCGGCCTGGAGCAGGCGCTGTCCGTCGTCACGACCGTGATGGTCGAAGGCGGCCTCATGGACTGGTCCGCCGTCGCGGCGGCGATGTCGTCACGGCCGGCCGCCATAGCCGGTCTCCGAGAGCAGGGGAGGCCGCTCGCGGTGGGAGAGCCGGCCAACCTTGTACTGCTCGACCCGGCGGCGGAGGTCACCGTGGATCGTGAGCGTTCGCAGTCCCTTTCGCGCAACAACCCCTGGCACGGCCGCGCCCTCAAGGGTCGCGTCCACTCGACCTTCCTGCGAGGCCGAGCCACCTACTTCGACGGAGAGGTCACCACTCGATGACGACCCAGCAGCGCGAGCCGGCAGTGCTCGTCCTCGAGGACGGCCGTACGTTCTCGGGCCTCGCCTACGGCGCGGTCGGCACCACCGTGGGGGAGGGCGTCTTCTCCACCGGCATGACCGGCTATCAGGAGACGATCACCGACCCGAGCTATCACCGTCAGGTCGTGGTCATGACGGCCCCGCACGTCGGCAACACCGGCGTCAACGACGAGGACGGTGAGTCCAGCCGCATCTGGGTGGCGGGCTACGTCGTGCGCGACCCCGCCATCCGACCCTCGAGCTGGCGCTCGGTCCGTACGCTCGAGGACGACCTGCGCGACCAGGGCGTCGTCGGCATCTGCGACATCGACACCCGCGCGCTCACCCGCCACCTGCGCGAGCGCGGTGCGATGCGCGTCGGCATCTTCAGCGGTGACCACCTCGAGGGCCGTACGGACGACCTCGTGTCACGGGTCCAGGACGCTCCCGAGATGGCCGGCTCCGAGCTGGCGTCCGAGGTCTCGACCGATGAGACCTATGTCGTGCCCGCCCAGGGTGACAAGCGTTTCACCGTCGCCGCGCTCGACCTCGGCATCAAGGCGATGACGCCGCAGCGGATGGCCGAGCGGGGCATCGAGGTGCACGTCCTGCCCGCCGACGCGACCTTCGAGCAGATCCAGGCGGTCGAGCCCGATGGGGTGTTCTTCTCCAACGGGCCCGGTGACCCCTCGACCGCGCCGCAGGTCGACGTCCTGCGGCAGGTGCTCGACGCACGGCTGCCGTTCTTCGGCATCTGCTTCGGCAACCAGATCCTCGGCCGCGCGCTCGGCTTCGGCACGTTCAAGCTCAAGTACGGCCACCGCGGCATCAACCAACCGGTCATGGACCGGACCACCGGCAAGGTCGAGGTCACCGCGCACAACCACGGGTTCGCGGTCGACGCGCCTCTCGACGGTGAGACCGTCGCGCCGTCCGACGCGGCCCACGGCACGTCGTACGGTCGCGTGCGGGTCTCGCACGTCTGCCTCAACGACGACGTGGTCGAGGGGCTGGAATGCCTTGACATCCCTGCGTACTCGGTCCAGTACCACCCGGAGGCGGCCGCCGGTCCGCACGACGCGGCCTACCTGTTCGACCGGTTCATCGACCTCATGGGAAAGAAGGGTCAGGCCTGATGCCGAAGCGTGACGACATCAAGAGCGTGCTCGTGATCGGGTCCGGCCCGATCGTCATCGGGCAGGCGTGCGAGTTCGACTACTCGGGCACCCAGGCCTGCCGCGTGCTGCGCGACGAGGGCCTGCGCGTCATCCTGGTCAACTCCAACCCGGCCACGATCATGACCGACCCCGAGTTCGCCGACGCGACCTACGTCGAGCCGATCACTCCCGAGGTGGTCGAGTCGATCATCGCCAAGGAACGCCCGGACGCCGTCCTTGCGACCCTCGGTGGTCAGACCGCCCTCAACACCGCGATCGCCCTGCACGAGGCGGGTGTGCTCGAGAAGTACGGCTGTCCGTTGATCGGCGCCAACGTCGAGGCCATCGAGCTCGGCGAGGACCGCGAGCGGTTCAAGGGAGTGGTCGAGCGCTGCGGTGCCGAGTCCGCCAGGTCGATCATCTGCAACGCCGACGAGGCGCCCGAGGGCGCCAGCGACCGTGAGCAGGTCGCGTTCGCGCTCGAGCGCACCCTCGCCGCTGCGGACGAGCTCGGCTACCCGGTCGTCGTCCGCCCGTCGTTCACGATGGGCGGGCTCGGCTCCGGGTTCGCCTACGACGCCGACGACCTGCGCCGTATGGCCGGTGCCGGCCTGCAGGCCAGCCCGACCACCGAGGTGCTCCTCGAGGAGTCGATCATGGGCTGGAAGGAGTACGAGCTGGAGGTCATGCGCGACAACGCCGACAACGTCGTCGTGGTCTGCTCGATCGAGAACTTCGACCCGATGGGCGTGCACACCGGTGACTCGATCACGGTCGCGCCCGCGCTGACCCTGACCGACCGCGAGTACCAGCGGATGCGTGACGTCGGCATCGCCGTGATCCGTGAGGTCGGCGTCGACACCGGTGGCTGCAACATCCAGTTCGCGATCAACCCCGAGGACGGTCGCATGATCGTCATCGAGATGAACCCGCGCGTCTCGCGGTCCTCGGCTCTGGCGTCGAAGGCCACCGGATTCCCGATCGCCAAGATCGCCGCCAAGATGGCCATCGGCTACACCCTCGACGAGGTCCCCAACGACATCACGAAGGAGACCCCGGCGAGCTTCGAGCCGTCGCTGGACTACATCGTGGTCAAGGTCCCGCGGTTCGCGTTCGAGAAGTTCCCGGCGGCGGACACCACGCTCACCACCACGATGAAGTCGGTCGGCGAGGCGATGTCGATCGGCCGCAGCTTCACCGAGGCGCTGCAGAAGGCCCTGCGGTCGATGGAGCGCAAGGGCTCCACGTTCCACTGGTCGCGCGACACCGACCCCTCGCGCGAGATGGCCCGGGCTCTGCTGGAGGAGGCCAAGCGCCCCACGGACGGCCGCATCGTGCTCGTGCAGCAGGCGCTGCGCGGCGGGTTGTCGGTCGAAGAGGTCCACGAGGCGACCAAGATCGACCCGTGGTTCCTGGACCAGATCCAGCTGATCAACCAGGTCGCCGAGCAGCTCGCCGATGCTGCGCAGCTCACGCCCCGACTGCTGCGCCTGGCCAAGCGTCACGGGTTCAGCGACGCCCAGATCGCCGAGCTGCGGGCCATGCCCGAGGCGGTCGTCCGCGGTGTCCGGCACGCGCTCGGCGTACGACCGGTCTACAAGACCGTCGACACCTGCGCCGCCGAGTTCGCCGCCGAGACGCCGTACTACTACAGCTCCTACGACGAGGAGACCGAGGTGCTGCCGCGTGAGCGGCCCGCCGTGATCATCCTCGGCTCCGGCCCCAACCGCATCGGCCAGGGTGTCGAGTTCGACTACTCCTGCGTGCACGCGAGCTTTGCGTTGCGCGACAAGGGTTTTGACACCGTCATGGTCAACTGCAACCCCGAGACGGTGTCGACCGACTACGACACCTCCAGCCGTCTCTACTTCGAGCCGCTGACGCTCGAGGACGTGCTCGAGGTCGTGCACGCCGAGATGCAGGCGGGCCCGCTCGCCGGCGTCATCGTCCAGCTGGGCGGCCAGACGCCGCTCGGCCTGGCCAAGGCGCTCAAGGCCGAAGGCGTGCCGGTGGTCGGGACCTCGCCCGAGGCGATCGACCTTGCCGAGGACCGCGGTGCGTTCGGACGCGTCCTCACCGAGGCCGGCCTTCCTGCTCCGCGCTACGGCATGGCGTACTCCAGCGAGGAGGCCGTGGCCGTCGCTCAGGAGATCGGCTACCCGGTGCTGGTGCGGCCGTCGTACGTCCTCGGCGGGCGGGGTATGGAGATCGTCTACGACGACGAGACGCTCGTGCAGTACGTCAACCGTGCGACGCACGCGTCGCCGGAGCACCCGGTGCTGGTCGACCGGTTCCTCGACGAGGCCATCGAGATCGACGTCGACGCGTTGTACGACGGTCACGACATGTACCTCGGCGGAATCATGGAGCACATCGAGGAGGCCGGCATCCACTCCGGTGACTCGGCGTGCGTCCTGCCGCCGGTGACCCTGGGTGCCGAGGAGATCGAACGGGTTCGGGCCTCGACGCTCAAGCTCGCCGAGGGCATCGGTGTCCGGGGCCTCATGAACGTCCAGTTCGCGCTGGCCCAGGACGTGCTCTACGTCCTGGAGGCCAACCCGCGGGCGAGCCGCACGGTGCCGTTCGTCGCCAAGTCGACCGGCGTACCCCTGGCGAAGGCGGCGGCGCGGGTCATGCTCGGCGCGAGCATCGCCGACCTGCGCGAGGAGGGCATGCTGCCCCAGCACGGCGACGGGGGAGCGATGCCCGTCGACGCTCCGGTGTGTGTCAAAGAGGCCGTGCTGCCGTTCAAGCGGTTCCGTACGAGCGAGGGCCAGGTCGTCGACAGCCTGCTCGGTCCTGAGATGCGCAGCACCGGTGAGGTCATGGGCGTCGACAGCGACTTCGGGTCGGCGTTCGCCAAGAGCCAGCTCGGGTCGGTGACCGGGCTGCCCGTCGACGGCACGATCTTCGTGTCGGTCGCCAACCGTGACAAGCGCGCGATGATCTTCCCGGTCAAGCGCCTCGCCGACCTCGGGTTCCGTCTGCTCGCGACGGCCGGCACCGCAGATGTGCTGCGCCGCAACGGAATTCACGCCGAGGTCGTCCACAAGCACCACGACGGCAAGCGCGTCGACGGCGAGCCGACGATCGTCGACCACATCCTGTCGGGCGAGGTCGCGATGGTGGTCAACACGCCTTCGGGGCGCGATGCGCGCGCCGACGGCTACGCGATCCGGGCGGCCACGACGAGCATGGACAAGCCGATCATCACGACGGTGCAGCAGCTGTCGGCGGCTGTGCAGGGCATCGAGGCACAGATGGCCGGGCCGATGTCGGTCAAGCCGCTGCAGGAGCACGCTGCCGATCTCGACCTGTTCGGTCGCGACGCCGACGGAAAGAAGTCCGCATGAGCGAGTCCGGTTCTGCTGCAACGACATTCGGTGACCGACTGAGTGCAGCGGTCGCTGCGCACGGTCCGTTGTGCGCGGGCATCGACCCGCACGCGGCGCTCCTGGAGGCCTGGGGTCTGAGCGACGACGCCGACGGTCTGCGAGCGTTCGCGCAGACGTGCGTCGAGGCGTACGCCGGCCGGGTGGCGATCGTCAAGCCGCAGTCGGCGTTCTTCGAGCGGCACGGCTCCCGTGGAGTCGCCGTGCTGGAGGACACGCTCGCCGCTCTGCGTGAGGCCGGAACGCTCAGCCTGCTCGACATCAAGCGAGGCGACATCGGATCGACGATGGCGGCGTACGCGGACGCCTACCTGCGCGACGACTCGTCGCTGCGGGCGGACGCGATCACCGTCAGCCCGTACCTCGGGTTCGGCTCGCTCGACCCGGCGATCGAGCTGGCACAGCAGACGGGGCGTGGTCTGTTCGTGCTCGCCATGACCTCCAATCCTGAGGGCGCGTCCGTGCAGCATGCGGTTGCCGACGGGCGCACGGTGGCGGCCTCGATGATCGAGGGGGTGTCCCGTCTCAACGCGGCTGAGGACGCAGCCCTCGGCAGCTTCGGTCTGGTCACCGGCGCGACGGTCGGCAAGGACCTCGCCGAGCTCGGGCTCACCGACGCGCTGGTCACCAGCCGGGCTCCGCTGCTCGCCCCGGGTCTCGGCGCCCAGGGCGCGACGATCGACGACGTGCGCCGTGGCTTCGGCGCGGCGGAGGGCCAGGTGCTGCCGGCGGCCTCGCGCAGCCTGCTCGGTCACGGCCCGGACGTCGCGGCCCTGCGGGCGGCGACCGACGCAGCCGTCGAGGAGGCTGCGTCGATCGGGCGCTGAGCCCGAGCCCGCAGCGTCAGCCGCGGGCGGCGGACGCCCGCACCCCACCGAGCTTGTGCGGGTTGCGGACGAGGTGGAGCGCCGTGATGCCGGTCTCCTCGACCGTGAGGAAGCACACCGAGTCCAGGTCGTCGCCCTGGGTGACGACGATGGCCGACTCGCCGTTGACACGCAGCACGTCGATGGCGAGGTCTGCACCACCACCGCCCTTGCGTACCGTGCCGGCGATGAAGCGCGACACCTTGTCCGCGCCCTCGACAGGACGCAGGGCTGCCTGTCGGAAGCCTCCGCCGTCGGACACCAGGACGACCTCGGGTGCGAGCAGCTCCAGCAGTCCGGCGATGTCGCCGGTCGACGCCGCCTGCACGAACCGGTCGGTGACCTCACGGTGCCGCACGCGGTCGACGACCTGGCGCGGACGCCTCGCCTCGACGTGCGACCGAGCCCGGTGGCCGAGCTGACGGGCAGCGGCGTCAGAGCGATCGATCGCCCGTGCCACCTCGGAGTACGTCAGCCCGAAGACGTCGTGCAGCACGAACGTCGCCCGCTCCAGCGGCGTCAGTGTCTCGAGCACGACCATCATGGCCATCGACACCGACTCCGACATCTCGACCGAGGCCTCGACGTCCATCTCGTCGCTCGGCTCGGGCAACCAGGGGCCGACGTAGTCCTCGCGGCGACTGCGTTGCTGTCGAAGGCGGTTCAGCGCCAGGCGGGTGGTCACGGTGAGGAGGTACGCCGTCGCGTCACGCGCCTGCGACCGGTCGACGCCCGACCAGCGCAGCCAGGCCTCCTGCACCACGTCCTCGGCGTCGGCGATGCCGCCGACGATGCGGTACGCCGCGCCGACCAGCCGGGGTCGTACCTGCATGAACTCCTCGGCCAGGGCGGTGTGGTCGTCCTCGAGGTGGGTCATCGTCTCTCCCTGTGGTCGCCATGATCGTGTCATGGGAGGTGACACGCACCTCAGCGCGAGGTGTGACATGCACCCGGTGCAGGGTGTCGGAGCGGACGCCGCGTTGCCTGGCCGGATGCTGACTCGCTAGGTTCCGGTAGAGCCCGAAGATGTCCTGCCGGGCGTCGCCGTCGTCCGTCTGACCCTAGGAGTCCGCCCGTGGCCCTTCCGCCCTTGACACCCGAGCAGCGTGCGGAGGCGTTGGAGAAGGCGGCGCGGGCTCGTCGCGAGCGCGCTGCGGTCAAGAACCGGCTGAAGTACGCCCAGGGCTCGTTGCGCGAGGTGATCGAGGCCGGCCGCGACAACGAGGTCATCGGCAAGATGAAGGTCTCCGCACTGCTGGAGTCGATGCCCGGTGTCGGGCGGGTGCGCGCTCGCCAGATCATGGAGGAGATCGGCATCTCCGAGAGCCGCCGTGTCCGCGGCCTGGGCGCCAACCAGATCTCGGCCCTGCTCGGTCGTTTCGAGCAGGCCTGAGCACGTAGTGGTACCAACGCATTCCGGGCGTCTCGTCGTTCTCGCTGGGCCTACTGCCGTCGGCAAGGGCACCGTCGCCGCGTACGTCCGCGAGAACTTCCCCGAGGTCTGGCTGTCGGTCTCGGCGACCACGCGCAGCCCGCGTCCGGGTGAGGTCGACGGTGTCCACTACCACTTCGTCTCCGACGCCGAGTTCGCACGCATGGCGAGCGAGGGTGAGCTGCTCGAGTACGCCGTGGTCCACGGCCGCGCCAGCTACGGCACTCCGCGGCAGCCGGTGCTGGACGCGATCGCAGCGGGTCGGCTGCCGCTGCTCGAGATCGACCTGCAGGGCGCCCGCCAGGTCAAGGAGCGCATGCCCGAGGCATACCTCGTCTTCCTGGAGCCCCCGTCGTGGGACGAGCTGGTTCGTCGACTGGTCGGTCGTGGCACCGAGACAGCCGACGAGCAGGACGTCCGGCTGCAGACCGCACGGACCGAGCTCGCGGCCGTCAGCGAGTTCGACACCACGATCGTCAACGACGACGTTCGGCGTGCGGCCGAGGAACTCGTATCATTGATGCGCAACCCCACCCACTGAAAGCGAGACTCGCTCGTGTCTGGCACGAAGGCTGCCCCCGAGGGCATCACCAACCCGCCGATCGACGACCTGCTGGAGGTCGCCGACTCCAAGTACGCCCTGGTCATCTACTCGGCCAAGCGCGCGCGGCAGATCAACGCGTACTACTCCCAGCTGTCCGAGGGCCTGCTCGAGTACGTCGGCCCGCTCGTCGACAGCCAGGTCAACGACAAGCCGCTGTCGGTGTCTCTGCGTGAGATCAACGAGCGCCTGCTGACGATGGAGAAGCAGGAGGCCTGAGGCCTCGCGGCCTCGGTCCGACCCGCTTCGTGCAGATGAAGATCGTCCTCGGCGTCAGCGGCGGCATCGCCGCCTACAAGGCGGCATCGCTGCTGCGCCGGTTCACCGAGTCCGGCTACGACGTGACCGTCGTGCCGACGGCCGCCGCCCTGGAGTTCGTCGGCGCCCCGACCTGGGCCGCGCTGTCGGGCAAGGCGGTGGCGACCGACGTGTGGACCGACGTCCACCAGGTGCCGCACGTGCGGATCGGCCAGGAGGCCGACCTGGTCGTCGTCGCGCCCGCGACCGCTGACCTGATCGCCAAGGCCGCGCACGGCCTGGCCGACGACCTGCTCAGCACCACGCTGCTCACGGCCCGCTGTCCCGTGGTGATCGCCCCGGCGATGCACACCGAGATGTGGCAGCACCCCGCCACCGAGGCCAACGTCGAGACGTTGCGCTCCCGTGGTGTCCACGTGATGGACCCGGCGTCGGGTCGTCTGACCGGCGCCGACAGCGGCCCCGGACGTCTGCCCGAGCCGGAGGACATCGCGACGTTCTGCGAGCAGGTTCTCGGCGGCCCGCAGGACGACGACCTCACCGGCGTCCACGTCGTCGTCACGGCTGGTGGCACGCGTGAGCCCCTCGACCCGGTCCGCTACCTCGGCAACCGTTCGAGCGGCAAGCAGGGCTACGCCCTCGCTGAGGTCGCAGCCCGTCGCGGCGCCAAGGTCACACTGATCTCCAGCTCGTCGCTCCCGACTCCGGCCGGGGTCGACCTCGTGCAGGTCGAGACCGCGCTGCAGCTGCGTGAGCAGGTGCTCGCGACCCGGGCCGACGTGGTCGTCATGGCCGCTGCCGTCGCGGACTTCCGGCCCGCGCACGTGTCCGGCACCAAGATCAAGAAGACCCACGACGCAGCTGATCCTGACGCTGCGCCGACCGTCGAGCTGGTCCGCAACCCTGACATCCTGGTCGACCTGGTCCAGCGTCGCGCCGACGCATCGCGTCCGGTCATCGTGGGTTTCGCCGCAGAGACCGGCGACCAGAACGGCGACGTCATCACCCACGCGCGCGCCAAGCTCGAGCGCAAGGGCTGTGACCTGCTCGTCGCCAACGAGGTCGGCGACGGGGTGACGTTCGGACAGGACGACACGACGGTCCATCTGCTGCGTCGTGACACCCCTGACGTCACCACGATCGGGCCCGCTTCCAAGTCCGCGGTCGCAACTGCGGTCTGGGATGCGGTCCTCCCGCTGGTCCGGACGTCCTAGACTCGCCGCGACGTGGTCAGGGGCCGCGTCGTCAGCAGCCGCTGCAACCGAGTAGGAGAATTCGTGGCACGCCTCTTCACGTCCGAGTCCGTCACCGAGGGTCACCCGGACAAGATCTGTGACCAGATCAGTGACTCGATCCTCGATGCGATGCTCGCCCAGGACCCTGCTGCTCGCGTTGCGGTCGAGACCATGGTCACCACCGGCCTGGTCCACGTCGCCGGTGAGGTGAGCACCTCCGGCTACGTCGACATCGCCAAGATCGTGCGCGACACCATCGTCGGGATCGGCTACGACTCCTCGGCCAAGGGCTTCGACGGCCAGTCCTGTGGTGTGTCGATCTCCATCGGTCAGCAGTCGCCCGACATCGCCCAGGGCGTCGACACGGCCCACGAGCGTCGTACGGATGGGGCCGAGCACGCGTACGACCAGCAGGGCGCGGGCGACCAGGGCCTCATGTTCGGCTACGCCTGCGACGACACCGCCGAGCTGATGCCGCTGCCGATCTACCTGGCGCACCGGCTCTCGGAGCGGCTGACCCAGGTCCGCAAGGAGGGCCAGCTCGCCTACCTGCGGCCCGACGGCAAGACCCAGGTGACGATCGGCTACGAGGGCGACAAGGCCGTCTCGCTCGACACCGTGGTGCTCTCGACCCAGCACGCTGAGGACATCTCCCTCGACACGCTGCTCGAGCCCGACATCAAGAAGTTCGTCATCGACCCGGTGCTGGAGGACCTCGCCGCCGAGGGCAGCACCCTGGACACCGCGGGCTACAAGAGCTACATCAACCCGACGGGCAAGTTCGTCATCGGCGGCCCGATGGGTGACGCGGGCCTGACCGGCCGCAAGATCATCGTCGACACCTACGGCGGCATGGCCCGCCACGGTGGTGGCGCCTTCTCCGGCAAGGACCCCTCGAAGGTCGACCGCTCGGCTGCCTACACGATGCGATGGGTCGCCAAGAACGTCGTGGCCGCCGGGCTGGCCAAGCGCTGCGAGGTGCAGGTGGCCTACGCCATCGGCAAGGCGCAGCCCGTCGGCCTGTACATCGAGACGTTCGGCACCGAGACCGCGCCCCTGGACAAGATCCAGGCCGCGATCACGTCGGTGTTCGACCTGCGCCCGGCCGCGCTCATCCACGAGCTCGACCTGCTGCGCCCGATCTACAAGCCCACGGCTGCCTACGGTCACTTCGGCCGCACCGCTGTCGAGGGCATCGAGCGCCCGTTCACCTGGGAGCAGACCGACAAGGTCGAGGCCCTGCAGAAGGCCGTCCGCGGCTGACCACTCGCGCACCGACGACGCCGCACCGCCCTCGAGGTGGTGCGGCGTCGTCGTACCCGCACCCGGAGCGCCGGATGTCCGGCGTCCGCGATAGAACTGCGCTCATGGGCGAGCAGGCTGACGGCAGCGCGAGCTCCGAGCAGCTCGCGCTGCTCGGAGCGGCTCCTGCACCCGTGCGGCCTCCGGACGGGGTCGACGTCGCCGAGACCCGGCCGGTCGCGCTGGTGCAGGTCGACACGGGCCTGCCCCACCTGGATCGCCCGTTCGAGTACCTCGTGCCCCGTGACCTCGACGACGCAGCCCTGCCGGGGTGCCGCCTGAAGGTCCGCTTCGCCGGCAAGGACGTCGACGGTCTGCTGCTCGAACGTCGCGAACAGGCGGAGCACACCGGACGCCTGACGCCGCTGCGCAAGGTCGTCAGCCCCGAGAGCGTGGCCACGCCACCGCTGCTCGCGCTGTGCCGAAGCGTCGCCGACCACTACGCCGGCACCCTCGGTGACGTACTGCGGCTGGCGATCCCACCTCGGCACGCTCGCGCCGAGAAGGCCCTGCCCGTCGAGGCGCCCGAGGCCGAACCCCTTCCAGCGGTGGTCGCCGACGCCTGGAGGGCCTACCCCGCGGGCCCGGCACTGCTGGCACGGGTCTCGGCCGGCGAGGCGCCCACGGCGTCCTGGCTCGCGCGCCCCACGGTCGACCCGGGTGAGGACTGGCCGGTCGCGCTGGCACAGCTCGCACTCACGGCTCTCGCCGCCGGCCGCGGTGTCGTGCTGGTCGCCCCTGACGGCCGCGACGTCGACCGGCTCGACGCAGCACTGCGTGAGGTGCTCGGGCCGGGGCAGCACGTCCGGCTGAGCGCCGAGCAGGGCCCCCAGGCGCGTTACACCGCGTGGTTGAAGGTGCTGCGCGGCCACGTGCGGTGCGTCGTCGGCACCCGAGCAGCGGCGTACGCGCCCGTGCAGGACGTCGGGCTCCTGGTGTGCTGGGACGACGGTGACGACGCGCTGAGTGAGCCACGGGCGCCCTACGCCGGCACCCGCGGCGTCCTGGCGTTGCGTGCCGAGCTGGAGCACACCGCTCTCGTGATCGGTGGCCACACGCGCACGGCTGAGGTGCAGTCGTGGCTCGCCTCGGGCCGGGCCCGCCCGGTCGAGGTGCCGCGTGACCGCAGTGCGCAGCCCAGGGTCGAGGTCGCCGGAGACGAGCGCGATGTCGAGCGCGACGGTCCTGCTGCGCGTGCGCACCTGCCGACGCGGGCCTGGCAGGCCGCCAAGCGGGCGTTGCAGACCGGACCGGTGCTCGTGCAGGTGCCGCGCCGGGGCTACCTGCCCGCGCTCTCGTGCCAGCAGTGCCGCACTCCGGCGCGGTGCGCGACGTGTCACGGTCCACTGGGGCTGGCGGCCGCGGGTGACCGACCGGCGTGCCGGTGGTGCGGTCGCACCGTCGTGGACTTCCGCTGTGCCGAGTGCGACGGCACCCGGCTGCGGTCGACCGTGGTGGGAGCGCGGCGTACGGCCGAGGAGCTCGGACGCGCGTTTCCCGGGGTCGCCGTCCACCGTTCCGCGGCCGGCGAGATGCTGCGCGAGGTGGGGTCCGGGCCGTCGCTGGTCATCGCGACTCCTGGCGCGGAGCCGATCGCCGAGGGCGGCTACGCCGCGACGCTGCTCCTGGACGCGTGGGCACTGCTCGAACGCCCGGTGCTCGACGCGCAGGCTGAGGCCCTACGACGGTGGGCCGCCGCAGCGGCGCTCACCCGACCGTCGCGCTCCGGCGGCCTGGTGGTCCTGTGCGGTGCCCCGTCACACACGACGCTGCCCGCGGTGGAAGCACTGGTCCGATGGGCGCCCGGCTGGTTCGCGGAGCGTGAGTTCACCGAACGCGCCGAGCTGCAGCTGCCGCCCGCGCGCTGGGTCGCCGAGCTCACCGGGCCCCGCGTCCCGCTGGCCGCCGCGCTCGAGTCGTTGCACCTGCCAGACGGTGTCGAGCTGCTCGGACCGTTGCCGGTCGGTCGCCCGGGCGCTGAGGACGCCGAGCGAGCCCTGCTGCGATGTGCGGATGCCGCGGTCCCGGACGTCCTGGCGCGTCTCACAGCGATGCGTGCCGCCCGAAGTGCCCGCAAGGACCTCGTGAGCATCGGCGTGCGGGTGGACCCCGAGCCCGGCCTGCTCTGACTCGGCGACGACCCCCGCGTCGGGGTGTCCGCGGCGGCTGGTTGGCTGGGTCGGTATGAGCCACCCTCAGCAGGGGCCGGTGGATGCCCCGTTCACGCTCGACCTCGACGACGACCTCGCACCCAACCCGGTCGACGCCGTGGTGTTCGACCTCGGCAACGTGCTCATCCGCTGGGACCCGGTGCCTGCGGTCGCCGCAGCCGTCGGCGACGAGCGCGCTGCCGCGTTCATCGCCGACCCGGCGTTCGACTTCGCCTCCTGGAACTACGCCCAGGACGCCGGGCGCACGTGGGACGAGGCCGAGCAGATCGCGATCACCCGGCACCCGCACCTGGAGGAGGAGATCCGCGCCTACCGCGCCAACTTCGGCGAGGCGCTGCGAGGTGAGGTCGAGGACACGGTCGCGATCCTGCGCGAGCTGCACCAGGCCGAGGTGCCCCTGATCGCCCTGACCAACTGGTCCGCCGAGCTGTTCCCTCAGGCCCTGGAGAGGTTCGACTTCCTCGACCTGTTCGAGGACATCATCGTCTCGGGCGAAGAAGGCGTCGCCAAGCCCGACCCCGAGATCTTCGAGGTGCTCGCCGACCGCGTGCGCCACCTGGGCGGTCTCGACGACTGCGTCTTCATCGACGACAGCGAGGCCAACGTGCAGGGTGCGACCGGGGCCGGGCTCGACGCCATCCTGTTCACCGACACCGGCCACCTGCGCGAAGACCTGATCGTGCGCGGCCTCCCGCTGAAGCCGGAGCGCTGAGCCTCAGCGTCGGACGGCCGAGCCGTTGCGCTGCCACCACCGGCATCGTTCGCGGACCTCCATCGGCACGGTGCTCGACTGCGCCCATGAGCCGAGGTCGGGGTGCGCGGCCATGCCGGCGGCGTAGCGCACCGTCGCGTCCGGAAACTCAGTACGGGACGAGAGCGCGAGCAGGTCGAGGTCCGGGCTCACACCCTGCGCATGGGTGAGCGCGGTCAACGCGGCCATCCGGACCTCCGGCCGGCTGTGCGGCAGCAGAGCCGTCAGCCGCTCGGCGTGGTCCTCGGTCGCCAGGTAGGACAGCATGATTCCTGCGCTCACCGAGCTCGCGCTGCCCGGCTGCTCGGTCAGGACGTCGAGGGCCACGTCGGCGAGGCTGACGCGGTAGGGGCTGGCCATCAGCAGCAGGCACGCGTGATGACGCAGGTCGACGCGGTCGTGGACGTGCACCTCCTGCAGCAGCCGTCGGAGCACGGGGTCGCGTGGCAGCCCGGTCGCCTCCTGAGCGGCGTGCTCGAACCGTGCCAGGTCGACCGGGGCATGCGGAGGCGGCAGCGGGCGTACGCCGGTCGCAGGCGCCGGTGCGGCTCGGCGACGCAGCAGCTCCATGCCCGCGGCCTGGTCCTCCGGTCCCATGCGCACGATGAGCTGCCGGGCCAGGCGGGCGTCGTCGAGCGACCCGGCGCACAGCGCGCCGACCAGCTGGCGCAGCCGTGGGCGCAGCTCGTCGGGGAACGCACCCATCCGGATCTGGTTGCTGAGCGCCGACACCGCGCCCGTACGAGTACGGCCGGCCGGGTCGGCGCCGAGGTCGAGCAGCACGGGCGCAGTCTGCTCGGGAAGTCCCTCACCGAGGAGGCTGATGGCGTCGATCACCGGCTCCACTCCAGGGACCGCGATGAAGTCGAGCACAGCCTCCACCAGGACCTGGGCGTAGATCGGGTGATCGGCCAGGTGGCACAGGGCCTGGTAGCGCGTGACATACGCCGCGCCGCACGACCGCACCATCTCGGCCAGCAGGGTCGCCGTCAGCTGCCGGACGATGGCGAGCGGGATCATCGTGCTGTGCATGTGGTCCCAGTAGGACGTGAGCGCGAACCAGTCACCGCCGGTCGTGGAGTGTCGGCTCGCGCCGTCGTAGACCGTGTCGAGGAGCTCCTGGCCGCCCCCGAGGGCGCGCGCCCGTTGCAGCGCGGGGCGTCCGGAGGCGAAGATCGACCGGCCGAGTCCCTCGCAGGTGGCCTGCATCGCGCCGGACGGCATGCCCAGCACCTGCTCGTACCCCGCGAGCACCGCGAGGGTCCAACGGCTGGTGGGCGTTCTCCCACAGCGACACCTTGGTGCTGCTGGCGTTGACGCCGACCTCACGCAGGCGCTCGGCGAAGGCCACCTGCTTGGCCGCCTCCGGGTCGGGGGAGGCACAGCGAGACACGCGGGCCAGCCAGGCGACACGGGCGCGCAGGTCGACTGCGGGGCCGTCCAGGTCGGACATGTCGCCCAGGATCTGGGTCGGTCGTCCAGGTCCGCGCGTCATTGATCCACCTCCCCACCAGCGGCACATCGTCGACAGCCCGAACACTACGCGGTGTGCGCGGTCCTGCCGGGCGGATTCCGGGGACAGGGAGTCCCTTAGAGTGGCACTCCGAACCCGCACATCTCCTGCCCGTGAGGCCTGCCGTTGTCTGTCCAGCCCATCCGCCTGTTCGGCGACCCCGTCCTGCGTACGCCGGCTGCCCCTGTCACCGACTTCGACGCCGAGCTGCGCCGCCTCGTCAAGGACCTCGAGGAGACCATGCTCGACGCTCCCGGAGCGGGCCTGGCCGCGCCGCAGATCGGGGTGGGGCTGCGGGTCTTCACCTACTTCGCCGACGGTGAGGTCGGCCACCTGATCAACCCCGACCTCGAGCTGTCCGACGAGATCGAGTGCGGTCCTGAGGGATGCCTGTCGATCCCGGACCTCGTGTTCGACACGCCGCGGGCCGTGCGGACGGTGGCCAAGGGCTTCGACATGTACGGCGAACCGGTCACCATCGAGGGCACCCACCGGCTGGCCCGGTGCCTGCAGCACGAGACCGACCACCTCGACGGCATCCTGTTCGTTGATCGTCTCGACCAGGAGGCGCGGCGGTTGGCCATGAAGGAGATCCGCGACGCGGAGTGGGCCGGGATGCCTGGTCCGATCGTGCGGGTCAGCCCGCACCCGACGTTCGGGCGGGCCACCTGATGCGCGTCGTGTTCGCCGGCACGCCCGAGGTCGCCGTCCCGTCGTTGGACGCCGTGCTGGCGTCCGAGCACGAGGTCGTCGCCGTCGTGACCCGTCCCGATGCGCGCGCCGGGCGCGGGCGTCGTACGGTCGCCTCGCCCGTGCGTGCGCGCGCCGAGGACGCCGGCCTGGAGGTCCTCACCCCGGCCCGTCCGTCCGAGCCGGAGTTCCAGCAGCGGCTGCGCGAGCTGGCTCCCGACGTGTGCCCGGTGGTCGCCTACGGCGCGCTGGTGCCCCGTGCCGCTCTGGACATCCCGCGCCTGGGCTGGGTCAACCTGCACTTCTCGCTCCTGCCGGCGTGGCGTGGCGCTGCCCCGGTGCAGCACGCGGTGATGCACGGCGACGAGGTCACCGGAGCCACCACGTTCGTGCTCGAGGAGGGCATGGACACCGGGCCGGTGCTCGGCACGCTCACCGAGACGGTCCGTCCGACCGACACCAGCGGCGACCTGCTCGACCGCCTGGCGCAGGCCGGTGCAGGACTGCTCGTCGCCTCTCTCGACGCTCTCGCCGAGGGGCGTGCAGTGCCGGTGCCGCAGCCTGCTGACGGCGTCTCGCTCGCGCCCAAGATCACCACAGACGATGCCGAGATCCGTTGGCACGAACCGGCTTTCGCCGTCGACCGACGCATCCGCGCGTGTACACCCGCACCGGGTGCGTGGACGACGTTCCGGGGCGAGCGGATGAAGGTCCAGCCGGTCACCGTCGCCGACGCCGAGCCGGTCCCGCCCGGCCAGGTGGTGGTCGGCAAGCGTGACGTGCTCGTCGGCACCGCCACCGCTCCCGTGCGGCTCGGCACGGTGCAGGCGGCCGGCAAGAAGGCGATGGCTGCGGCCGACTGGGCTCGCGGCACCCGGATCGACGACGCGGAGGTTCTCGGTGGCTGACGACCGACGCGGAGGATTCCGCAACTCCAGAGGTCGGCAGCGACCCGACGTCCGACGTGACGTCGACCGCGGACGATCGGCGAGCAGGCCCTCCGAGCGACGCCGCGAGGGCGACCCGGCCCGGCGCGCGGCGTACGACGTCCTGCGGGCGGTCGAGCGCGGCGCGTACGCCAATCTCGAGCTCCCGAAGATCCTGCGCAACGCCGGTCTCACCGGGCGTGACGCCGGGTTCGCCACCGAGCTGACCTACGGCGCGATCCGGATGCGTGGGTTCTACGACCCCGTGATCGAGCTCGCCGCGGGCCGGCCCGTGGCGCAGATCGACCCACCGGTCCTGGACACCCTGCGGCTGGGCGCTCATCAGCTGCTCGGCATGCGCGTCCCGTCGCATGCTGCGGCGTCCGAGACGGTGGCCCTGGCCCGCAGCGTCAACGGCACCGGTGCCTCGGGATTCGTCAACGCCGTGCTGCGCCGTGTCAGCGAGCGCACACGCGAGGAGTGGCTCGCCGAGGTGACCGCCGGTCGTGAGCCCGACGACGCGCTCGCCGTCGAGCACTCCCACCCGGCCTGGGTGGTCCGGGCCCTGCGCTCGGCGCTCCTCGGGCACGGAGCGACCACCGACGAGCGGGTCGAGGGCGACCTCGTGCGCCTTCTCGCGGCTGACAACGACCCGCCGCAGGTCTCCCTCGTCGCGCGCCCCGGCCTGGCCGACGTCGACGAGCTGGTCGAGGCCGGTGCGGAGCGGTCGCCGCTCTCGCCGGTGGGCGCGCGTCTGGGGTCGGGCGACCCCGGAGCCATCCAGGCGGTCCGCGACACCCGCGCAGCGGTGCAGGACGAGGGCTCGCAGCTGCTGGCGCTCGCGCTGGCCGGTGCCGAGGTCCCGTCGGATGACCCCGAGGGCGAGCAGTGGCTCGACCTGTGCGCCGGCCCGGGTGGCAAGACCGGTCTGCTCGCGGTGCTCGCGCGCCAGCAGGGCGCGCTGCTGTTCGCCAACGAGGTGAGCGAGCACCGCACTGAGCTGGTCCGCAAGACCTTGCGCGCAGCGCTCGACGACGGCGTCGAGGTCATGATCGGCACCGGCGACGGGCGCGACCTGGGTCGTGAGGAGCCCGACACCTACGACCGCGTCCTCGTCGATGCTCCCTGCACCGGCCTGGGTGCCCTGCGTCGTCGCCCCGAGGCGCGCTGGCGGCGTACGGCTTCCGACGTCGCCGACCTGACCGCCCTGCAGCGTGAGCTGCTCCGGTCGGCCGTCGATGCGACCCGTCCGGGCGGGGTCATCGGTTATGCGACCTGCAGCCCGCACATCGCCGAGACGACCGTGGTCGTGGACGACCTCGTCCGGTCACGCGACGACGTGGTGCTCGAGGACGCGCGTCCGCTGTTCAAGGACGCCGACGGACGCCAGATCGACGCGCTCGGCAACGGCCCGTCGGTGCAGCTGTGGCCCCACCTGCACGGCACCGACGCGATGTTCTTCGCCCTGCTGCGCAAGACCTCCTGACCCGAAAGGCACGCCTCTCCCGATGCAGATCTCACCCAGCATCCTGTCGGCCGACTTCGCCAACCTCGAGACCGAGCTGCAGCGCATCAGCAACGCCGACTGGGCCCATGTCGACGTCATGGACGGCCACTTCGTGCCCAACCTGACCCTGGGTCTGCCGGTGGTCGAGGCACTGCAGAAGGTCAGCCCGATCCCGCTGGACTGCCACCTGATGATCGAGGACCCCGACCGGTGGGCGCCGTCGTACGCCGAGGCCGGCGCGCAGTCGGTGACGTTCCACATCGAGGCCGCCAAGGACCCGGTGACGCTGGCCCGTGCGCTGCGCGCGGCCGGAGCGCGCGCGTCGATGGCGGTCAAGCCGGGCACCGACTTCGCGCCGTACGCCGACCTGCTGCCCGAGCTGGACATGGTCCTGGTGATGACCGTCGAACCCGGCTTCGGCGGCCAGTCGTTCATGGCCGACCAGATGCCCAAGGTGCGTCAGGTGCGCGAGGCCGTCGCCCGGCACGGCGGTGAGGTGTGGATCCAGGTCGACGGGGGAGTGTCGGCCACGACGATCGAGCAGTGCGCCGAGGCCGGAGCCGACGTCTTCGTCGCCGGCTCGGCGGTCTACGGCGCCGACGACGCGGCGGCCGCGGTCGACGAGCTGCGCGCGCTGGCGCAGCAGCACGCCCACTGATCCCGGGTGCGTCGTCTCACAGATCGGTGTTCCGTTCGGCGTCGCGTGACGGCGGGTGCATACTGAGGGGTAGCAGTACGTGCTCCGGGGTCGGTGTAATTCCGAGCCGGCGGTGACAGTCCGCGACCCGCACGCCTCACCTGAGGTGAGCGGTTGACCTGGTGGAACTCCAGGACCGACGGTGAAAGTCCGGATGGGAGGCGCACGTGCGGGCGCCCCTTCCGGGGCGTCCGTCCGCCGGTGACGTCCGGGCGCGCTCTGCGCGGTCCGGGCTGACGGGTCGCACCGCTGACCCGTCGCACGTCACTTCTCCACCCCGGGGCTCGCCGTCCGCGAGCGAGAGGGAGTGGAGCCCATGGTTCTCCAGCAGCACGACGACGCTGCCTGGCTGCGCCGGGCCGTCGAGCTCGCCGCGCACGGACCCGCTGCCGATCCCAACCCGCGTGTCGGAGCCGTCGTTCTCGACGCTGCTGGCGAGCTCGCGGGCGAGGGCTGGCACCAGGGTGCGGGCACGCCGCACGCCGAGGTCATGGCGCTACGCGCCGCGGGTGGCCAGGCGCGAGGTGGCACTGCCTACGTCAGCCTCGAGCCGTGCTCCCACGAGGGCCGCACGCCCGCCTGCACGGGCGCCCTCCTGGACGCAGGCGTACGCCGCGTGGTCTTCGCCGCGGCCGACCCCAGCCCGGAGGCGTCCGGAGGAAGCGACGTCCTGCGCGAGCACGGTGTCGACGTCGTCGGCCCGGTGAGCGGCACCGGCTCCGAGCAGCTCAACCAGCCATGGGCGTACGCCGCGGTGCACGGTCGCCCGTGCGTCACCTGGAAGGTCGGGGCCACGCTCGACGGCCGGGTCGCAGCGGCCGACGGCTCAAGCCGCTGGATCACCGGTGACGCGGCGCGCGCCGACGTCCACCGCCTGCGTGCGACGGCGGGCGCAATCCTGGTCGGCACCGGCACCGTCCTGGCCGACGACCCGTCCCTCACGGTGCGCGACGCCGACGACCGGGTCGTCGGAGCACAGCCGCTGCGTGTGGTGATGGGTGAGCGAGACATCCCGGCCGACGCCCGTGTCAACGGTCCGGGCGAGCTGGTCCACCTGCGTACTCACGAACCGGCCGAAGTCCTGAAGTCGTTGCAGGACAAGCAGATTCGGCACGTGTGGCTCGAAGGCGGGCCGACGGTGGCCGCGGCGTTCGTTCGCGCCGGCCTCGTCGACGAGGTCCTCGTCTACCTCGCGCCGACTCTCCTGGGTGACGGCCCCTCACTCGTCGGCTCACTCGGCGTGCCCACGTTGGCCGCCGCCCACCATCTCGAGCTGGACGACGTCGTCCAGCTCGGTCAGGACGTCCGGCTGCGACTGCGGCCGCGACCCGTCGAAGGAGCGCACTGATGTTCACCGGAATCGTCGAGGAGCTCGGCACCGTCGAGCAGATCGACCAGGGGCAGGAGTCGGCCGTGCTGCGCGTGCGCGGTCCGCTCGTGACCAGCGACGCCGTGCACGGCGCCTCGATCGCGGTCAACGGCGTGTGCCTCACGGTCGTCGAGCACGGCGACGAGCAGTTCTCGGTCGACGTCATGGCCGAGACCCTGCGGCGCAGCAGCCTCGCCGAGCTCGCCGTGGGCGACCGCGTCAACCTCGAGCGCGCGATGCCGGCCGACGGCCGGTTCGGCGGTCATGTCGTCCAGGGTCACGTCGACGGCACCGCGCGCATCGTCGCGCGCGAGCCGGGCGACCGCTGGGAGGTCGTGACGTTCGACCTGCCCGCCGACCTCGCGCGCTACGTCGTCGAGAAGGGTTCGATCACGGTCGACGGCATCTCGCTCACGGTCTCGGCCGTCACGCCCGACACCTTCAGCGTCTCGCTCATCCCGACCACCCTCGAGCTGACCACGCTGGGCCGCAAGCAGGTCGGCGACCCGGTCAACCTCGAGGTCGACGTGATCGCCAAGTACGTCGAGCGCCTGATGGCGCCGGCCACTCACCGAGGAGCCTCCGCGTGAGTCTGCTGCACCACCTGTTCGATGCCCAGATCGTCTTCGACTACGGCATCCACTGGTTCGAGACCGAACCCGTCTACGGCAAGCAGAGCATCCTGTGGCGTGAGGTCATCGGCAACGTCTTCGGCTTCGCCTCCGCTGTCGGCGGCCTGCGTCGACGCGTCTGGGCCTGGCCGGTCGGCATCATCGGCAACGCCCTGCTGTTCACGGTGTTCTTCGGTGTCGCGTTCTCCAACCCGCAGGGCGAGACCTTGTTCGGGCAGGCCGCCCGGCAGGTGTTCTTCATCATCACCTCGGTCTACGGGTGGTGGCGCTGGCAGCAGCTGCGCCGCGAGCGCGGTCAGGACGCCTCTGCCATCACGCCTCGCTGGGCGACGATGCAGGAGCGTGCGGCCTACCTCGCCGTCTGGGTCGGTGGGGTGCTGATCTGCCAGTGGGTGTTCGCGAGCATCGGAGCGGGCTGGCCCGCTCCCCGTTGGTACTACTGGGCCGACGCGTGGATCTTCGTGGGCTCGATGGTCGCGACCTATGCGATGGCCCGCGGCTGGAACGACTTCTGGCTCGCCTGGATCGGTGTCGACCTGGTGGGCGTCCCCCTGCTCGTCCACTCCAAGTTCTACCCCTCCGCCGTGCTGTACGTCGTGTACTCGGCCCTGGTCATCTACGGCTTCGTCGTGTGGCTGCGGGTGTCGAGGTCGCACGACGCCGCTGAGTCCGCCGAACCCGCAGGAGCGCTGTCATGAGATCCACGATCGAGCAGGCGTTGCACGCGCTGCGCCTGGGCCGACCGGTCCTCGTCCTTGACGACGAGGACCGCGAGAACGAGGGTGACGCGATCGTCGCCGCCCAGACGGTCACGCAGGAGTGGGTCGGCTGGTCGGTCCGTCACGGCTCCGGGCTCATCTGCGCCCCGATGACCGACGCGTACGCCGACCGCCTCGCCCTGCCGCACATGGTCGAGCGCAACGAGGACTCGCTGCGCACGGCGTACACCGTGACGGTCGATGCGGCGCAGGGCGTGACCACGGGCATCAGCGCCGCCGACCGGCTGCGCACGCTCTCGGTGCTCGCCGACCCCGAGTCGGGGCCGTCCGACGTGATCCGGCCCGGCCACGTGCTGCCGCTGCGCGCGCGTGACGGGGGAGTGCTGGAGCGCCCCGGCCACACCGAGGCCGCGGTCGACCTGTGCCGCCTCGCAGGCCTGGCGCCGGTCGGCGGCATCGTCGAGCTGGTGCACGACGACGGCTCGATGCTGCGCGCACCGGACGTCCACGCTCTCGGCGACGAGCACGACCTTCCTGTCATCACGATCGAGCAGCTCATCGCCTGGCGCCAGCGCCACGACCGCGTCGAGCGCGTCACCCGGACGGTGCTGCCCACCGAGCACGGGCGGTTCGACCTGATCGCCTACGTCGACCGGCTGACCGGTTCGGAGGTGCTCGCCCTGGTCTCGCCCGAGGGTCTCGGCAAGGGCCCGGTACTGACCCGGGTGCACTCGGAGTGCCTCACCGGCGACGCGCTCGGCTCGCTGCGCTGCGACTGCGGTCCGCAGCTGCAGGCGGCCATGGCGCAGGTGGCCCGTGAGGGTGGCGTCGTCGTCTACGTGCGCGGTCATGAGGGACGAGGTGTGGGGCTGGTCGACAAGCTGCGCGCCTACGCCCTGCAGGACTCCGGTCGCGACACCGTCGACGCCCAGCTCGATCTCGGCCTGCCCGTCGACGCGCGCGAGTTCCACACGGCCACAGCGGTTCTCACCGATCTGGATGTCGACGACGTCCGGCTGCTGACCAACAACCCGGCCAAGGTCGAGTCGGTGACGGCCGCCGGGATCCGGGTGAGCGACGTCGTACCCCTGGTCGTCGGCACAGGCGCCCACAACGCGCGCTACCTGCAGACCAAGCGTGACCGGCTCGGTCACACGATCACGTCCGACACCACCCGAGGAGCAGCATCATGAGCGGAGCCGGAGCACCCGAGCTCGCCGTCAGCACCCCTGACCTCAAGGTCGCCGTCGTCGCGGCGTCCTGGCACACCACCGTCATGGACGGGCTGCTCGCCGGCGCCCGCCGGGGCCTGGCCGACGCGCAGGTCCCCGACGACCACATCACCGTCGTCCGCGTGCCGGGCAGCTTCGAGCTCGGCGTCGCCTGCGCGCGGCTCGCACCGTCGTACGACGCGGTCGTCGCGCTGGGTGTCGTCATCCGTGGCGGGACCCCCCACTTCGACTACGTCTGCCAGGCGGCGACGTCGGCGCTGTCCGAGGTCGCGCTGCGGACCGGAACGCCGGTCGGCTTCGGGCTGCTGACGTGTGACACCGAGGAGCAGGCGCTCGACCGGGCCGGCCTCGCGGGGTCCGCCGAGGACAAGGGCCACGAGGCCGTGACCGCGGCCCTGGCGACCGTCGCCGCGCTGAAGGGCCTCACGTAGCCTGCGCAGATGACCTCATCGAGCGCGATGCGACGGGCTCTGGCCCGAGCCCGGGACGGCAAGGCCCTCAACGATGACGAGGCGTTGGTGCTGCTCGGTGCCCGGGGAGATGACCTCGTGGCGCTCATGCAGCCCACGGCTCGGGTGCGCGACGCGGCGATGCTCCGTGCAGGTCGGCCGGGCACCGTCACGTACTCGCGCAAGGTGTTCATCCCGCTGACGAGACTGTGCCGAGACCGTTGCCACTACTGCACATTCGCGACCGTGCCGCATCGTCTGCCGGCAGCGTTCCTGTCGCCCGACGAGGTGCTGGCGATCGCCCGCGAGGGCGCGGCTCAGGGCTGCAAGGAGGCGCTCTTCACGCTCGGCGACCGTCCGGAGGACCGCTGGCCCGCGGCGCGTGAGTGGCTCGACGCGCACGGGTACGACGACACGCTCGCCTATGTGCGGGCCATGGCCATCCGTGTGCTCGAGGAGACGGGGCTGCTGCCGCACCTCAACCCCGGTGTCATGTCGTGGGCAGACCTGCAACGGCTCAAGCCGGTGGCGCCCTCGATGGGCATGATGCTCGAGACGACGTCGACCGCGCTGTTCACCGAGCCCGGCGGAGCTCACTTCGGCTCGCCCGACAAGGACCCGGCCGTGCGGCTGCGCGTGCTCGAGGACGCCGGCCGCGTCGGCGTACCGTTCACCACCGGCGTGCTGGTCGGCATCGGCGAGACCGTGCAGGACCGGCTGGCGAGCATCCTCGCGATCCGGCGGGTGGCTCGTGAGTACGGCTCGGTGCAGGAGTGCATCGTCCAGAACTTCCGGGCCAAGGACGACACGGCCATGCGGTCGACGCCGGACGTGGGGGAGGAGGAGTACCTCGCGACCGTCGCTGTCACCAGGCTCCTGCTCGGTCCGACCGTCAGCGTCCAGGCACCGCCGAATCTGTCTGAGCCACAAGAGATCTCACGGCTTCTCGCGGCGGGGGTCGACGACTGGGGCGGTGTCTCGCCGTTGACGCCGGACCACGTCAACCCGGAGCGCCCTTGGCCCGAGGTCGACGAGCTGCGTCGTTGGACGGAGGAGTCCGGGCTGCGGCTGGCAGAGCGGCTGACAGCCCACCCGAGGTACGTCCTCGGGGCCCTCGAGCACGACGAGCCGTGGATCGACCCGCGACTGCACGCGCACGTGCGCGCACTGGCCGACATGACCACTGGCCTCGCCGCTGAGGATGCCTGCGCCGCAGGACGGGCGTGGCAGGAACCGGACGGCGGTCTCGCTGCGACTGGTTCGGGTCGCGGTCGGGTCGACCTGCATCGTGAGGTCGACACCCACGGGCGCACCGACGACCGGCGCAGTGACTTCGACGAGGTCTACGGCGACTGGGACGAGGTCGCGCACCGTGTGGACGGCGCGCCCCAGCGGATGGATGCCGACGTGCGAGAAGCGTTGTCCCGCGCCGAGATCGACCCTGCGGGCCTGTCCGACGACGACTACCTCGCGCTCGTCACCAGTGACGGTGCGGAGCTCGATGCGCTCTGCCGGCTCGCCGACGACCTGCGCCGCGACACGGTCGGCGACGCGGTCACCTACGTCGTCAACCGCAACATCAACTTCACCAACGTCTGCTACGTCGGTTGTCGCTTCTGCGCGTTCGCCCAGCGCAAGACTGATGCAGACGCGTTCACGCTGTCGTTGCAGCAGATCGGAGAGCGCGCGGCCGAGGCGCAGCGTCTCGGTGCGACCGAGGTCTGCCTCCAGGGCGGCATCGACCCCGCGCTCGGACGGACGGCGTACGTCGACATCGTGCGGGCGGTGACCGAGGCTGCGCCGGGCATCCACGTGCACGCGTTCTCGCCGATGGAGATCGCGACCGCGTCGGCCAAGGCCGGCGTCTCGGCCAGGGAGTGGCTCCAGGAGGTCCGCGACGCCGGGCTCGGCTCGATCCCGGGCACAGCCGCGGAGATCCTCGACGACGAGGTGCGCTGGGTGCTGACCAAGGGCAAGCTCCCGGCGTCGCAGTGGGTGGACGTCGTGCGCACCGCTCACGAAGTGGGGCTGCCGAGCAGCTCGACGATGATGTACGGCCACGTCGACCACCCGCGGCACTGGGTGGGCCACCTGCGTGTCCTCACCCGGCTGCAGGACGAGACCGGCGGGTTCACCGAGTTCGTGCCGCTGCCGTTCGTGCACCACCACGCACCGGTCTACCTCGCAGGGCTGGCCCGGCCGGGCCCGACGATGCGCGACAACCGCGCTGTGCACGCGCTGGCGCGCGTGATGCTGCACGGCCGCATCGACAACATCCAGACCTCGTGGGTCAAGCTCGGCGTCGACGGCACCCGGCAGATGCTGCAGGGCGGGGCCAACGACGTCGGCGGCACGCTTATGGAGGAGACCATCAGCCGGATGGCCGGGTCCGAGCACGGCTCGGCCAAGACCGTGGCCGAGCTCGAGCAGATCGCCGATGGCATCGGTCGACCGGTGCGTCAGCGGACGACGACCTACGGACAGGCTGAAGGCGTCCCTGCCTGAGCCCGTACCCTCTGGGTCGTGAAGACGTTCGAGCAGCTGTGGGACGAGCTGTCCCGCAAGGCCACTGAGCGCCCCGAGGGCTCCGGCACCGTCGCCGCCCTCGACGCAGGCGTGCACACCATCGGCAAGAAGGTCGTCGAGGAGGCGGCCGAGGTCTGGATGGCGGCCGAGCATGAGGGCCAGGAGCGCACCGCCGAGGAGATCAGCCAGCTGATCTACCACCTGCAGGTGCTGATGCTCGCCTCCGACATCTCCCTCGACGACGTCTACTCCCACCTGTAGGAGCCCTGCGATGCTGAAAGTGGCTGTCCCCAACAAGGGCGCCCTGGCCGACTCCGCCGCTGCGATGCTCCGCGAGGCCGGCTACCGCGGCCGCCGCGAGAGCAAGGAGCTCGTGGTCCGCGACGCCGACAACGACGTCGAGTTCTTCTACCTGCGCCCGCGTGACATCGCCGTCTACGTCGGCTCGGGCACCCTCGACGTCGGCCTCACCGGCCGTGACCTGCTGCTCGACTCCGGCAGTCCGGCCGAGGAGGTCATGGCCCTCGGGTTCGGCGGTTCGACCTTCCGGTACGCCGGCCGCCCGGGCGTGGCCGCCGACGTCACCGAGCTGGCCGGTCGCCGCATCGCGACGAGCTTCTCCGGGCTGGTCCGCGCCGACCTCGACAAGCACGGCGTGGCGGCCGACGTGGTCAAGCTGGACGGCGCGGTCGAGACCGCGGTGACCCTGGGCGTCGCCGACGTCATCGCCGATGTCGTCGAGACCGGCACCACGCTGCGCAACGCCGGCCTCGAGGTGTTCGGCGATCCGATCCTCACCAGCGAGGCGGTTCTCGTCCGTCCGGCCACCCGTGACGACAGCACCGCGGTCGACGTGCTCGTACGCCGGCTGCAGGGCGTGCTCACCGCACGCCACTACGTGATGATGGACTACGACATCCGCGTCGAGCTGGTCGAGAAGGCCTGCGCGCTCACCCCCGGTCTGGAGTCGCCGACCGTCTCACCCCTGCACGACAAGGGGCAGGTCGCGGTCCGCTCGATGGTGCCGCGCCACCTCACCAACCGCATCATGGACGAGCTGTACGACCTCGGTGCGCGGGCGATCCTCGTCACCGACATCGCCGCCTGCCGCATATGAGCGCCGATCCGTACGCCGTCTTCCGCCCTCGGCGAGGACGGGTGGTCCCGCAGGTCATGGCGGTGCTGTCGGTCATCGTGTTCACGACGGTGGCGCTGACCGTCACCGGCGAGGGGCGCGGCGGCTGGGGCGGGCCCGACCGGATGCTGCTCATCCTGTTCGGGCTGGGCTTCGCCGGCATGCTGTGGAAGTTCTCCCAGGTGCGCGCCGAGCCGACCGCTGAGGGGCTGACGGTCCACAACCTGCTCGTGACCCGCCACCTGGAGTGGTCGCAGATCGTCAACGTGCAGCTGAGCGGCAGCTGGGCAGTGCTCGAGCTCGACGACACGGACACGGTCGCGGTGATGGCGATCCAGCGCTCCGACGGCGACCGAGCGATGGCCGAGGCCCAGCGTCTCGCCGCGCTCGTCGAGGGCCGCCGGCCGGGAGCCTGAGCGCGTCTCAGTCGTCCAGGTCGTCGGCGCGTGCCGGCACCTGGTCGCGGGCCTCGGCGTACGTCAGTCCGGTCAGCATCAGCAGGTCGGTCACGGTCGAGCGGACCTGCGCCCGGATCACCTCTCCCGACAACGACGAGTTGCGTGACGAGAGGCCGGCTCGTCGGGCGATCCGCGTGAGGTCGTCACGCAGTGGGTCGAGGTCACGGCGCTGGCTGAGCTCGTCGGCCATGCGGCCCATGACCTCGCCCAGGTCATCGACGAGGTCGAGGTAGCCGGGCGGCACCTGCTCGCCGACCCAGACGGCCACAGCCGCTCGACGCACGAGCACACGCAGGTTGCGGATGGCGCGGTCGAGGGGTTCGACGATCTCGGCGATCCCGACGACCGACGGCACATGCGAGCGCCGGAAGGGCGACTGACGCGTGACCGCGATGCCCTCGGCGGTGGCCTCGCGCAGCTCGTCCAGCATGGTCTCGGAGGCGCGGGCTCGATCCAGGGCTGCGTCGGCGCGGGACTGGTCGCGGCGGCGTACGGCCGTGGCCGTCTCGGCGAGGATCGAGCTGAGCTCGTGGACCACCTTGCCGGCCTGGACCCGTGGCCGCCGCACCGGTGACGTCGGGGTGATGGTGGCCGCGAGCAGCGCGACGACGCCTCCGATCGCGGCGTCGAGCCAGCGGCTGAAAGCCTGGCCCGCGGGAGCCACGAGAATGACGACGACCATGGACTGCACGCCCGCCTGGATCATGATCAGACCGCCGGCGCCGAGCAGCACCGCGATCGACATCGCGCACACCACGACGACGGCCAGCTGCCAGGCGCCCGTCCCGAACAGGTGCACGAACACGTCGCCGATGAACACCCCGACCGCGACGCCGACCGTGAGCTCGACGACCCGACGCAGCCGCTGCCCGTAGGTCAGGCCGAGCGTGACCAGGACCGTGATGGGCGCGAAGAAGGGGGACGGGTGGTCGAGCAGGTCGTGGGCGATCAGGTAGGCCAGACCTCCGAACACGGCGCACTGCAGGATCAGGAACAGGCGGTTGCGCAGCCGGTCGACGCGCTCGGCGAAGGACCGCCGGGTCAGCTGCGGACGCGGGTCGAGACGGCGCCCCCAGTCGCGGGCGACGGCTGCTGCCGGACCGGGATGCTCGCTCATGCGACCTCCTCGTCGGTGCGGACGACGACGTGAGCGTGCTCGGCCGTGCGGTCGGCGGCGAACAACGCGTCCTCCTGCTCGGCCCAGCGCTGCCAGTTCGGGCCGAACTCGTCCCCGTCGCGGGTCAGCCCGCGACGCATCCGTGTCGCCGGCGCCGCATCGACCCAGACGCGCACGTCGGCGTACGGGCGGGCGATGCCGACGCTGCACCCGCAGCCCTCGACGACGACGAACCGACGGCGCGGCACGGACACCGCCTCGGCGTACGCACCCTCGACCCAGTCGTAGCGACGGAACGTCGCGGGTTCGTCGCGAGCAAGTGGCACGAGCACCTGAGCCGTGAGCAGGGCAGGTGCCGCGGCGAGCCCGTCCCAGCCGGGGAACAGGTCGTCCAGGTGGACCGACGCCACGTCGTCCAGACGTGCTGCGACGAGCTGGGCGAGTGAGGACTTGCCCGCGCCGGCGCGGCCGTCGACGGCGATGACGACCGGCCCGTCACCGGACACCGCTCGGGCAGCCCCGACCACGCGGTCTGCGTCGGAGGGGCGGGCGTGGTTCACGCCCCAGACATGGTCGGCACCGGTCACGGCACCAAACTAGGGTGTCGCGGGTGAGCGTTGCTGTTCGTGTGATCCCGTGTCTCGACGTCGATGCCGGCCGGGTGGTCAAGGGGGTCAACTTCGAGAACCTGCGCGATGCAGGCGACCCCGTCGAGCTGGCCGACACCTACGACGGGCAGGGCGCCGACGAGCTGACCTTCCTCGACGTGACCGCATCGTCCGGCGACCGCGAGACGACCTACGACGTCGTCGGTCGCACCGCCGAGCAGGTCTTCATCCCGCTGACCGTCGGCGGGGGAGTGCGCGCGGTCGCCGACGTCGACCGGCTGCTGCGGGCCGGCGCCGACAAGGTCGGCATCAACACCGGCGCGCTCGCGCGGCCCGAGGTCATCGCCGAGATCGCCGACCGGTTCGGGTCACAGGTGCTCGTGCTGTCGGCCGATGTACGCCGGTCAGCGGACGGCACCTTCGAGGTCACCACGCACGGCGGTCGCCGGTCCGCAGGCGTCGAGGCGGTCGAGTGGTGCGTGCGGGCGGCCGAGCTGGGTGCCGGTGAGATCCTGCTCAACTCGATGGACGCCGACGGCACCAAGAACGGTTTCGACCTCGAGCTGATCCGCGCCGTGCGGGCCGAGGTGTCGGTGCCGCTGATCGCCAGTGGCGGAGCGGGCTCCCCGCAGCACTTCGTCGAGGCGGTCGAGGCCGGCGCCGACGCCGTGCTCGCCGCCTCGGTGTTCCACTTCCGTGAGCTGACGATCGGTCAGGTCAAGGACGCGTTGCGTGCCGCCGGTCACCCGGTCCGCTAGAACCCCACGCCCGCCGAGCGGTAGGCCGTCACTGACGCGGCGTCGCCGTCGACCTCGACATCAGCCCGTGCACCGTCCGCACCCGCGCGGCCGTAGATCTGCAGGAGCACCTCGCCGGGTCGGCCGTGGAGGGTCACCGACGGTCCGTCGGACTGCCCCGAACGCAGCGTCTGCTCGCCGTGGCCGTCGCTGATCGCGCGTACGCCCAGGGGCACCTTGCGCAGAGTGAGTCGGGCCAGTGACGGCAAGGCCTTCCAGAGGGCGTGCTCGAGATCGGGCGACAGGTCGCGGCGCGCCGCAGGGTCGGCCGCGCGCAGCACGTCCTCGTGGTGGACGAACATCTCACCGGTGTTGGCCCGCTCGTCGACGCCGGGCAGGGCGAACGCCGACAGCCGCGGCGGTCCGCCTCGCACCTGGTCGACGAGCTCGTCCCACGGTCGGGCCGCGAGTTCCTTTGCAACCGAACGCGCATGTCCTGCAAGGGGTTTGAGCACCATGGCGGCAGCGGCGTCGGGCCTGGACTCGCGGACGATGAGGTGTACGGCGAGGTCGCGTGTCTGCCAGCCCTCGCACAGCGTCGGCGCGTCCGGCCCGACCCGCTCGAAGGTGTCGCACAGGGCGTGGCGTTCGAGCTGGGCGAGGCGAGGCATGGTCGCCATCGTGCCAGGGGCGCACGCACAATTCGGTGGCGGCACTGTCGGCCCTGCGTGAGAAGGTGGTTCCTGGTCGCGACGACACCACAGGGGGTTCGTGCGACCGTCCACACCTGCTCGGAAGGACCTCGCTCACGTGACCTCGGCTGCACCAGCCACCCCCGCCCGCCGAGGCACGCTCCTTCGCGGACTCCGCGTCGTGGCCCGAGGGTTCGCCGAGCAACGCGGTGTCCTCGCGCTCGCGGTCGTCGGGTCGGCGATCTACGGCGTCATGACGGTCGCGATGGCGCGCGTCATCGCTCACCTCGTGTCGTCCGTCGTCGAGCCCGCGGTGCGTGCCGGGGAGATCACCGGAGGGCAGGTCTGGACCATCGTCTGGCAGATGTCCCTCGCCGTCCTGCTCACGGTCGTGGGTGTGATCCTGCGCCGGGTCTGCGCCGGCATGGCGTTCTTCAACCTCAACGCCGGCTACCGCCGACGCGTCACGCGCCAGTACCTCCGCCTCCCGCTGTCCTGGCACCACCGCCATCCCTCCGGTCAGCTGCTGTCCAACGCGAATGCCGACGTCGAGGCCACCTGGAACGTCTTCCAGCCGTTGCCGATGGCGATCGGCGTCCTGGTGATGCTCGCCGTCGGGGCGGTTGAGATGGTGCGGGTCGACCTGTGGCTCGCGCTCATCGGGATGCTGGTGTTCCCGGCTCTGTTCCTCGCCAACCTGGTGTTCCAGGCGCGCATGTCGCCGCGGGTCACGCTCGCGCAGCAGCTGCGCGCCGAGGTCAGCGAGGTCGCCCACGAGAGCATCGAGGCCGGGCTGCTGGTCAAGGCGATGGGTCGTGAGGAGCAGGAGACCGCGCGGTTCGCCGAGGTGACCGACCGCTTGCGCCGAGCGGCCATCGAGGTCGGCCGCACCCGCGGCACGTTCGACCCGGTCATCGAGGCCATCCCGACGCTGGGCACGCTCGCGGTCCTCGCCGTCGGTACCGCTCGGGTGGGCGCGGGCTCGATCCAGGCCGCCGACGTCGTCCAGATCGCCTACCTGTTCTCGGTGCTCGCGTTCCCGGTGCGCGCGTTCGGGTGGGTGCTCGCCGAGCTGCCCCGCACCGTCGTCGGGTGGGAGCGCGTCAACGCCGTCCTCTCGGCCCGGGGCGAGATGGCGTACGGCGACGCGGCCTTGGCGCCCGACGGCACCGGCGCGACTGCGGTGCGTGACGTCTCGTACGCCTACGAGGTCGCCGAGCGCTCCGACCTCGGACCGACCCGGGCCGAGCACGAGCCCGAGCCGGGCGAGCAGGTCGTCGCACTCCGCGACGTCACGATCGAGGTGCCCGCCGGCCGGACGACGGCCGTCGTCGGTCCGACGGGTGCGGGCAAGTCCACGCTCACCAACGTCGTCCTGCGGCTGGTCGACCCCTCGGGCGGGGTCGTCGAGATCGACGGGCGCGACCTGCGTACCGTCCGACGCGGTGGCGTGCCGGCGGTCGCGACCCTCGTCGCCCAGCAGACCTTCCTGTTCGACGACACGGTCCGGGGCAACGTCACGCTCGGTCAGGACGTCGAGGAGGACGACGTCGTCGACGCGCTCAAGATCGCTCAGGCCGACGGCTTCGTCGCCGATCTGCCGGACGGCATCGACACCCGCGTCGGCGAACGTGGAGCCAGCCTGTCCGGTGGGCAGCGGCAGCGCGTTGCGCTGGCGCGTGCGGTGATCCGGCGTCCGCAGCTGCTCGTGCTCGACGACGCGACGTCCGCGGTCGACCCGGCGATCGAGACCGCGATCCTCGACGGGCTGCGCGAGCGCAGCCGCGGCATGACCGTACTCGTCGTCGCCTATCGCATGTCGACGATCGCGATGGCCGACCAGGTCGCCTACCTCGAGCGTGGCCGCGTGATCGACCAAGGAACCCACCCCGAGCTGATGCAACGGTGCGAGGGATACCAGCGCCTCGTCACCGCGTACTCCCGCGAGGCGCAGGAGCGCGCCGCCGTCGCGGCCGACGAGGAGACCGCATGAGCACCGCGACGTCGAGTGAGATCGGTGGCAGCGCTGAGCTGACCACCTCGCAGACGCTGCGGCGCGGTCTGCAGCTGTCACCCGAGCTGCGCAAGGGCCTCGGGGTGACGCTGGGGCTGGCGCTGCTGTCGACGCTGGGGCGGGTACTGGTGCCGTTCGTCGTCCAGCAGACGACCGACCACGGCATCCTCGCCGAGGGCGGACCCGACACGGGCATGGTCGTCCGGCTGGTGCTGCTCGCCGCGGTCGCCGTGCTGCTCACGGGGGTGACGTCGTACGTCGTCAACCTGCGCCTGTTCCGCGCATCGGAGGGCGGCCTCGCCACCTTGCGCACCCGCGCGTTCAGGCACATCCACGACCTGTCGACCTTGACCCAGAGCACGGAACGGCGTGGGTCGCTGGTCTCCCGGGTCACCAGCGACGTCGACACGATCTCGCAGTTCGTGCAGTTCGGCGGGCTGATCCTCATCATCTCGGTCGGGCAGGTGCTACTCGCGACTGTGCTGATGGCGATCTACAGCCCGTTGCTCGCGCTGCTGGTCTGGGTCTGCTTCGTGCCGCTGTTCATCGTCATCCGCCACTTCCAGGGCGTGGTGGGTCGCGCCTACACCGTCGTCCGTGAGCGCGTGGGTGACATGCTGGCCGCGATCTCCGAGTCCGTCGTCGGCGCCGTCACGATCCGTGCGTACGGCGTCGAGGAGCGGACGGGACGCCGCATCGAGGACGCGATCGAGGAGCACCGCCGGTCGGCCATCGGCGCCCAGGTGCGCGCGGTCATCGCGTTCAGCACCGGTCAGCTGGTCGCGGGGCTCACCACGATGATGGTGCTCGCCGTGGGGGCAGTGATGGCGGCCAACGGCGACATCACGCTCGGTGAGCTGATCGCGTTCTTGTTCCTGGTCACGCTGTTCACCCAGCCCGTGCAGACAGCCACCGAGATCCTCAACGAGATGCAGAACGCCGTCGCGGGCTGGCGCCGGGTCATCGGCGTCATCGACACCCCCGCCGACGTCAGCGACCCGGGCACGCAAGGTGTCGAGCTGCCGCGTGGCCCGATCACGGTCGAGTTCGACGACGTGTCCTTCGCCTACCCCGGTGGCGACACCGTGCTGTCCGACGTCTCGCTCACGATCCCGCCGCGCTCACGCGTCGCGGTGGTCGGCGAGACCGGATCGGGCAAGACGACGCTCGCCAAGCTGCTCACGCGCCTGATGGACCCCGCGGGCGGGCGTGTGCTGCTCGACGGCGTCGACCTGCGCCGCGTCCGTTTCGCGTCGTTGCGCGCTCGCGTCGTGATGGTGCCGCAGGAGGGCTTCCTGTTCGACACCACGCTCCTGGAGAACATCCGCTTCGGGCGCCCCGACGCGACGGTCGAGGACGTCGAGCTCACCCTCACCGAGGTGGGACTCGACGGCTGGGTCGACTCGCTCGCGCACGGTCTCGGCACGGAGGTCGGGCAGCGCGGCGAGTCGCTGTCGGCCGGTGAGCGGCAGCTGGTCGCGCTCGCACGCGCCTACCTCGCTGACCCCGACCTTCTCGTGCTGGACGAGGCGACCTCAGCGGTCGACCCCTCGACCGAGGTGCGCATCCAGCGCGCTCTCGACGGGCTCACCACGGGTCGCACCTCCATCGCGATCGCGCACCGGCTGTCGACCGCTGAGGCGGCCGACGAGGTGATCGTCGTCGACCGCGGACGCGTCGTGCAGCGCGGCCCGCACGAGGTCCTCGTCCAGCAGCAGGGCAGTGTCTACGCCCGGCTGCACGCGAGCTGGGCGCGCCAGCAGACCTGAGTCACCGTGGCTTGCGGCGCTCCTCGGCCTTGCGCTTGAGCTCTTCGGCTCGGGCCTTGGCCTGGTCCTTCCAGCCACCCTCACGCTCGACCTTGTCGCGCAGCTCTTCGGCTCGGGCCTTGGCCTGGTCCTTCCAGCCACCTTCACGCTCGACCTTGTCGCGCAGCTCCTCGGCTCGGGCCTTGGCCTGGTCCTTCCAGCCGCCCTCGCGCAGGCCGCCGGGGCTCGGCCGTACGCCGTCGCTGCCGGCGCCCGTGGAGTGCGTCCCGGCTGCGGGCGGCCCGTCGATGCCATCGGTGGACTCGCGACCGATGTCGTCCGCGGTGGTGGCCGGGAGCTCATCGCCGGGCGGGGTGACGCTCGCGGCAGGGCCGCCCGAGGTCGGCGTACCTGCGGCAGTGGAGGTTCCCCAGAAGTCATCTCCGGCGCGGCGAGCGCCGCGGCGGGGGGCGTCTGCTGGGCGAGCCGGTGCAGGACCGGTCGGCAGCGTGCCGACCGGGCGGTCATCGTCGCCCGGGGCCGGGGCCGGGGCCGTCTCGGTCACGGGCGCAGGGTGAGTCGCGGGCGCAGACGCGGTCGGCTCCGCGCTGTTGCGCGGCACCCGGCTGTGCGCCGGCTCGTCGACCCGCGCTTCCTCGTGGCGCTCCGGCGCCGGGACGTCCGACCGGGAGCGATCACCTGTGTCGGCCTGTGTGGTGACGTAGGGGCGGTCGGCGCGGATGTCGTACGCCGGTGCGGTCGAGTCGACGCCCATCTCCTCACGCACACGCGGCGCCGGGCTCACCTTGCTGCGCACGGACGGGGTCACGTCATCGCGCCGGCTCGGGACATCGGCGCCGGGCTGGGCAGCGCGCTCATCGGTGGGCGCTGCGGCCGACGGGCGGGTTGTCGTGGCTGTCTCGTCGTGGGTGGGTTTCGACGCGTCGGTGCCGCCGGTGGCGGCCCGGGCGTCGCGCTGCAACCTCTCGGCTCGCGAACGGTCCTGCTCGCCTGCGGCGCGCTCGGCCTCGAGCCTGCGCGATCGGCCACGTCGCGAGAGCGCGACGGCGAGGCCGATCAGCAGCAGGAGCACGATCACGCCGAGAACGATCCAGATCCAGTTGTTGTCGTCCATGCTGTCCTCCTCGAAGGCAGCCGACGGCCGGTCACGTGCAGCCGACGGCAACACTGTGCTGTGGCCAACGTACCCAGACCGTGGGACGCGCCACCAGACGCGACGCGCGGGACTCACCCGTGCATCGAAGGAGGCGCCCGTGCCACGCACCCGTCACGAGCTGGAGGCGGAGCTGGTCGCGTACTACGACCAGGAGGTCACCGCGCTCCGAGATCGTGAGGTCGAGCCGCGACGTACGCAGGCGCGTTCGTGCTTCGTCGAGATTCTCGAGCGGGAGGGTCGGGACGCGCTGCTGGAGGTCGGTGCTGGCCCGGGCCGCGACGGCGTGGCGTTCCAGGCGGCAGGCCTCGCCTACGTCGGCGTCGATCTTGCTTCCGCGAGCGTGGCGGCATGCACGGCCATCGGCCTCGACGTCCGGGTGGGCACGGTGCACGACCTGCCCTGGCCTGACCGGACGTTCGACGCCGTGTGGACGATGAGCACGCTCCTGCAGGTGCCCGACCTCGACCTCGGCTCGGCGCTCGGTGAGGTGACGAGGGTGGCGCGGCCAGGTGCGCCGATCGCGATCGGCCTCTGGGGTGCGCCCGAGTCACGCGAGCAGTACTTCGGCGACCGGTTCTTCAGCCTGCGCAGCGACGACGACCTGTGCGCTCGCCTCGCGGACCACGGCACGGTCGAGCAGCTGATCACCTGGCCGGGCGAGGGTGACCTGCACTACCAGTGGGTGGTGCTGCGCCGAACCGGGTGACCGTCGTACGGGCGGGTCGTCGGTCGCCGACATCGATCGGCGACAATGGCGGGGTGCCTGATGAGTCCCCGCTGTCCCCGGACCTCGCCGCGCGTCTGAAGCGTGACGCCTACGGCCTGGTCGCCGCAGTCGTCCAGCAGCACGACACCGGTGAGGTGCTGATGCTCGGCTGGATGGACGACGAGGCTCTGCACCGCACCCTCACCGAGGGCCGGGTGACGTTCTGGTCGCGCAGCCGCGGCGAGTACTGGCGCAAGGGTGACACCTCCGGGCACGTGCAGCACGTGCGCTCGGTCGCGCTCGACTGCGACGGTGACGCGCTGCTGGTCCGTGTCGACCAGGTCGGGGCCGCCTGCCACACCGGCGAGCGCACCTGCTTCTTCACCGACCTGTCGGCGGTGAGCGCGTGAGCGCTGACGTCCACGTCGACCTGTCCTGGGGCACCGTCTGGCCCAACCTGCAGGTGTTCAGCGAGCTCGCTCGAGAGCGCCGGGTCATCCCCGTCGTACGCCGGCTGCTCGCTGACGGCGAGACCCCGCTGGGCGTCTACCGCAAGCTCGCCCAGAACCGACCGGGCACGTTCCTGCTGGAGTCCGCCGAGCACGGGGGCATGTGGTCGCGGTACTCCATCGTCGGCGCATCCAGCCGGGCGACGCTGACCGAGCGCGACGGTGAGGCGACCTGGCTCGGCGAGCCGCCCGTCGGCGTACCCGTCGACGGTGACCCCACGCAGGCGCTGCGCGACACCGTGGCCGCTCTGGCGACCCGGCCGATCCCGGGCCTGCCGCCGCTCACCGGCGGCATGGTCGGGACCGTGACCTACGACGCCGTACGCCGGTGGGAGCGTCTCCCCGACAGCAGCACCGACGACCTCGACCTGCCCGAGGTCGCGATGATGCTGGCCACCGACCTGGCGGTGCTCGACCACCGTGACGGGTCGCTGCTCCTGGTCGCCAACGCGATCAACTACGACGACACCGACGAGCGTGTGGAGCAGGCCTGGGCCGATGCGGTGGGTCGCCTGGACCGGATGACCGAACAGCTCGCCGCGCCGGCCGAGTCGACCGTGGCCGTCCCGCGCCCCGTCGACCTGGAGCCGACCAGCACCCACACCCGTGAGCAGTTCCACGACATGGTCGAGCGCTGCAAGGAGGACATCCGCGCCGGCGAGGCGTTCCAGATCGTGGTGTCCCAACGGTTCTCCGTCGAGTGCGCGGCCGACGCGCTCGACGTCTACCGCGCCCTGCGGGCGTCCAACCCCAGCCCCTACATGTACCTCCTGCGGCTGCCGCACCCGGACGGCTCGACGTACGACGTCGTCGGCTCGAGCCCGGAGGCGCTGGTCAAGGTCTCGGGCAGCAGCGTGATCACGCACCCGATCGCCGGCTCACGACCGCGCGGCAAGACGCCCGAGCAGGACCAGCTGCTCGCCGATGAGCTGTCGCGTGACCCCAAGGAGCGCGCCGAGCACCTGATGCTCGTCGACCTGTCGCGCAACGACCTGCAGAAGGTCTGCGTCGCGGGCACGGTCGACACGGTGGAGTTCATGGAGGTACGCCACTACAGCCACATCATGCATCTGGAGTCGACCGTCGTCGGCGAGCTCGCCGACGGGCGCAGCGCGTACGACGTGCTCGTCGCCACCTTCCCGGCAGGCACGCTGTCGGGGGCCCCGAAGCCGCGGGCCATGCAGATCATCGACTCCTACGAGGGCCGCCGACGTGGGGTCTACGGCGGAGTCGTCGGCTACCTCGACTTCGCCGGCGACCTCGACATGGCGATCGCCATCCGCACGGCCGTGCTCAAGGACGGCGTCGCCCACGTCCAGGCCGGCGCCGGCATCGTGGCCGACTCGGTGCCCGAGAGCGAGTACCAGGAGACGATCACCAAGGCCGCAGCGGCGCTGCGAGCCGTCTCGACCGCGACCGGGATGGGAGCTCCGCGATGACCTCCAAGCGCACGGTCCTGCTGGGCTCGCTCGTCGCTGCCGTCGTGCTGCTCGCGTGCGGTGGACGGACGTGGGTCGAGGGAGCCGTGCACGACGCCGTCCTGCGCAACAGCACCGTCTCCGTGTCGGGCAACGACGCAGCCGGAGGGGTCGTCGCGGCGGCGCTCGTGGGTGCGGCCGCGACGGTCGCGACCGCGACCGGCGGACGCGTCGTGCGGTGGGTCGGCGCGGTGGCGACGCTGCTGGCCGGGGTGCTCGCCGTCGTCCTCACCGTCGGGGTCCTGGTCGACCCCGCGGGTGTGGTCGGTGAGCACGCTGCCGAGACGACGGGCCGTACCGGTTCGGTCGACGCCGACGGGTCGGTCACCGTCTGGGTGTGGCTCTCGCTGCTCGGCGCGGTGCTGCTCACTGCTGCGGGCGGTCTGGCGCTCGCCGGTATCCGCCGCTGGGTCGGGCTGTCGTCCAGGTACGACGCACCGACCGGCGAGGCCCGCAGCGCTCGTGAGGCGTCCGACTGGGACCGGCTCTCGCAGGGTCAGGACCCCACGGTCGACGGCACCACCGACCCACCCCGCTGACCACTCACCTTCCTGCCTGCCACAATGTCCCCGACGCCACGTCGGCGACCAGCCCCTCTCGAAGGAGTCCATCCGCATGTCTGACCAGCAGCACGACGACCACGGCAAGAGCGTCGCGGCCTGGACCGGCGTCTACTCGCTCATCCTCGGCTCGGCCCTGATCTCGGTCGGCGTCTACTTCGGTGCGCACCTGTGGACGATCCTCGGTGTCGTCGTGTGCGTGGTCGGCATGATCGGTGCCGTGGTGCTCAGCAAGGCCGGCTTCGGCGTCGAGGCCAAGCGTCTGCAGGCCCACGGGCAGCAGGGCGTCCGCTAGGCAGACGGGCCCCAGGGCCACCACGGCCGGCGGGTAGCCTGCTGCGGTGCCCACAGTCCTCGACGACATCATCTCCGGGGTCCGTGAGGACCTCGACGTACGCCAGCGCGCCCTGCCGTTCTCCGCGGTGCAGCAGCTCGCGACCGACGCACCCGCTGCGCGCGACGCGAGAGCCGCTCTGACCGCTCCCGGGGCGGTCAAGGTCATCGCTGAGGTCAAGCGCAAGAGCCCGAGCAAGGGTGAGCTGGCCACGATCCCGGACCCGGCCGAGCTCGCCGCCGCGTACGCCGCGGGCGGTGCCTCGGTGATCTCGGTCCTGACCGAGGAGCGGCGGTTCGGCGGATCGCTGGCCGACCTCGACGCCGTCCGCGCCGCCGTCGACGTCCCGGTCCTGCGCAAGGACTTCATGGTGTCGGAGTACCAGCTGTGGGAGGCCCGCGCGCACGGTGCCGACGTCATCCTGCTGATCGTCGCGGCACTCGACGACCCCCAGCTGCGCGATCTCCATCAGCTGGCCGGTGAGCTCGGCATGACCGCCCTGGTCGAGGCCCACGACGAGGCCGAGACCGACCGGGCTGTCGACCTGGGTGCGCAGGTCATCGGCATCAACGCCCGCAACCTCAAGACGCTCGAGGTCGACCGGGCCGTGTTCGCCCGGCTCGCGCCCCGTGTGCCCGAGACCGCCGTACGCGTCGCCGAGTCCGGCGTACGAGGCCGTGACGACGTCGCTGACTACGTCGCGTCCGGTGCCGACGCGGTGCTCGTCGGTGAGGCGCTCGTGACGGGCGGAGACCCGCGCGAGGCGGTCGGCGTACTGCGAGGAGGAGCCACAGCATGAGCGACAACCGCATCGGACGATTCGGCGACTACGGCGGCCGCTACGTCCCCGAAGCCCTCGTCGCTGCGCTCGAGGAGCTCGACGAGCAGCGTTCCAAGGCGATGCACGACCCCGGTTTCCTGGGCGAGCTCGCCCAGCTGCACCGGTCGTACACCGGTCGTCCCAGCATCATCACCGAGGTGCCGCGCTTCGCCGAGCACTGCGGTGGGGCGCGCGTGGTCCTCAAGCGTGAGGACCTCAACCACACCGGGTCGCACAAGATCAACAACGTCCTCGGCCAGGCCCTCCTGACCAAGCGGATGGGCAAGCGGCGGGTCATCGCCGAGACCGGCGCGGGTCAGCACGGCGTCGCCACCGCGACGGCCGCGGCGCTGCTCGGTCTGGAGTGCGTCGTCTACATGGGTCGCGTCGACACCGAGCGCCAGGCCCTCAACGTCGCTCGTATGCGCCTGCTCGGGGCCGAGGTCGTCCCCGTCGACCACGGCAGCCGGACCCTCAAGGACGCCGTCAACGAGGCGTTCCGCGACTGGGTGACCCACGTCGACCACACGCACTACGTCCTCGGCACGGTGACCGGCCCGTACCCGTTCCCCGAGATGGTCCGCGACTTCCACCGCATCATCGGCGTCGAGGCGCGCCAGCAGATGCTCGACGAGATCGGCCGGCTGCCCGACGCCGTGTGCGCCTGCGTCGGTGGAGGCTCCAACGCGATGGGCATCTTCCACCGGTTCATCGACGACCCCGACGTCCGGCTCATCGGCCTCGAGGGCGGGGGAGAGGGCGTCGACTCCGGCCGCCACGCGTCCCGTTTCAGCGGTCAGGCCACGCCAGGCGTGCTGCACGGCGCGTTCACCTACGTCCTGCAGGACGACGACGGCCAGACCATCGAGTCGCACTCGGTGTCCGCCGGGCTCGACTACCCGAGCGTCGGGCCTGAGCACGCCTACCTCAAGGACATCGGCCGCGCCGAGTACCACCCGGTGACCGACGACGAGGCGATGGAGGCGTTCCGCCTGCTCGCGCAGACCGAGGGCATCCTGCCGGCGATCGAGAGCTCGCACGCGCTGGCCGGCGCGATGAAGGTCGGGCGCGAGCTCGGCCCCGACGGCCTGGTGCTCGTCAACCTGTCCGGACGCGGCGACAAGGACGTCGACTCGGCCGCGCGATGGTTCGGGCTGCTCCCGGACGAGGAGGAGCAGTCATGAGCGGCAGCCGCGTGAGCGCCGTGCTCGCTGACACCAAGGCACAGGGGCGGTCTGCACTGGTCGGGTACCTCCCGGTCGGCTTCCCGACGGTCGAGGGCTCGATCCGTGCGATGGAGGTCATGGTCGAGAACGGCGTCGACATCGTCGAGATCGGTCTGCCCTACACCGATCCGCTGATGGACGGCCCCGTGATCCAGACGGCTGCGACGCGTGCGCTGGAGAACGGTGTGCGGGTCGCTGACGTCTTCAAGGCCGGCGAGGCCGTCTCCGCCGCCGGTGCTGCGGCGCTGGTGATGACCTACTGGAACCCGGTCCTGCGCTACGGCGCTGACGCGTTCGCTCGGCAGCTGAGTGCCTCTGGCGTGTCCGGGCTGATCACGCCCGACCTGGTGCCCGACGAGGCCCAGGACTGGATCACGGCCAGCGACGCGCACGACCTGGACCGGGTCTTCCTGGTGGCTCCGAGCTCGACCGACGAGCGCCTGGTGAGCACGACTGCTGCATCGCGCGGCTTCGTCTACGCCACCTCGTTGATGGGCGTGACCGGCGCCCGGGCGAGTGTGGGCGAGGCCGCCTCGGTGCTGGTCGAGCGCGTACGCCGGGTCACCGACGTACCGGTGTGCGTCGGCCTGGGCGTCTCGACAGGGGAGCAGGTCCACGAGGTGGGCCAGTTCGCCGACGGGGTCATCGTCGGCTCCGCGCTGGTGCGCTGCCTGCTCGACGCGCCCGACCTCGACAGCGGTCTGCAGGCACTCGGTGCGCTCACCCGCGAGCTCGCGGCCGGCTGTCGTCGATGAGCACGACCACGGCGGTCCTCGGCAGCCGTTCCGGCGTCAAGGACTGGGTCGGGCTCCTGGCCAGGCTCCTGCTCGGCGGCGTGCTGCTCGTGGCCGGCCTGCTCAAGATCACCGCACTGGGCAGCTCCCGCACCGCGACGCGCGCCTATGAGCTGATGCCTGTCGACGTCGCCAACTTCGTCGGCACACTGCTGCCGATCGCCGAGATCGTCCTCGGCCTGCTCCTGATCCTCGGGCTGCTGACACGCGGCTCGGCGTTGCTCGGCGGGCTGCTGATGCTCGCGTTCATCGCAGGCATCGCCTCGGCCTGGGCACGCGGGCTGACGATCGACTGCGGCTGCTTCGGCGGCGGTGGCTCGGTGGCCGCAAACAAGACCAAGTACCTCCAGGAGATCGTGCGCGACGCGGGCCTGGCCCTGTGCGCCGCCTGGTTGGTGGTCCGCCCGCAGAGCCGGTGGAGCCTCGACGGCCGGCTCTGGGGCTGAGATCGTCCGACCCCGCTGCGCGGGCTCAGGGCTGCGGGAGACACTGTGGGCATGCCTCGCCCTGACGCCTCGGAAAAGCTCGCTGCGACCAAGCCCAAGGACGGCCCGCCCAGGGCGCTGATCGCCACGGTGATCGCCGTGGTGGTCGTCATCGTCGCGGGCGCGACCTTCCTGATCTCGGCCAACCCGTTCGGCAAGCTCGATGCCTCCGGGCCCCAGACCTCGCAGTCCGAGGGCAACGGCGTCGTGATGTACCCCGGCAAGGCCAAGCCCGGTGTCCCGGTGGTCGACATCTACGAGGACTTCCAGTGCCCGATCTGCAACGAGCTCGAGAAGGCCAACGGTGCATCGATCCACGAGCTCGCGCAGCGCGGTGACATCAAGCTCGTGTCGCACATGATGTCGTTCCTCGACGACAACCTCGGCAACGACTCCTCCAAGCGCTCGGCCAACGCCGCCTTCTGCGCCGCTGATGCCGGCAAGTTCGCCGAGTACCACAAAGCCGTGTTCGCCGGTCAGCCCGCCAAGGAGGGCCAGGGCTACACCGACGACCAGCTCAAGAAGACGTTCGCGGCTGACGCCGGCATCACGGGGCAGCAGCTGACGACGTTCACGCAGTGCGTCGACAAGGGCACCTACGACGACTACGTGAAGGACACCGAGAAGCGTTCCAACGACGACGGGGTCAACGGCACACCCACCGTCAAGATCGACGGCACCGCGCTGTCGGAGGAGCAGATGGCTCAGCTGATGCAGCAGAAGGGCTCGTTCCCGGCCGTGCTGAAGGCGGCCCAGGGCCAGTGATCACCTCCATCCCGAGCCCGACCTCCGGAGTCTGGGACCTCGGCCCGTTCCCGTTGCGTGCCTACGCGATGTGCATCCTCGCCGGCATCGCGGTGGCGATCTGGATCTGCGGACGTCGGCTGGTCCAGCGCGGCCACCAGGTCGATGACGCGCTCACCGTGGCGTACTGGGCAGTTCCGTTCGGCATCGTCGGCGGTCGGCTCTACCACGTCATCACCACGCCACAGCCGTACTTCGGTGAGCACGGGCGACCCGTCGACGCGCTCAAGATCTGGCACGGCGGGCTCGGCATCTGGGGTGCGGTCGCCCTCGGCGCGCTGGGTGCCTGGATCGGCTGCCGGCGCCACGGCATCGCGTTCCTCGACTACGCCGACGCCGCTGCTCCCGGTGTCGCGGTCGCGCAGGCGATGGGCCGGTGGGGCAACTACTTCAACAACGAGCTCTACGGGCGGCACACCGACGTGCCCTGGGCTCTGGAGATCCACCAGTGGGACAACGGCCAGGCCGTCCGCAACGCCGCGGGCGACGCCGTACTCGTCCCCGGCGGCCCGTTCCACCCGACGTTCCTGTACGAGTCGCTGTGGTGCCTGCTCATCGCGCTGGTCGTGGTGCTGCTCGACCGTCGCCGCGGACTGGGACGTGGTCGCTCGTTCTCGCTCTACGTGATGCTGTACCCGATCGGCCGCATCGTGTTCGAGCTGATGCGCAGCGACCCGGCCAACCACGTGCTCGGACTCCGCGTCAACGTGTGGGTCTGCATCGCCGTGTTCCTGGGCGGGCTGGCGATGTTCGTCTGGTGTGGCCGGCGCTCCCCGGACGGGACCGTCGCCGCGCGCGACGCTGTCTCGACATCTGAGACGTAGCGTCCATGTTGTGAAACGACGCAGCCGCCGATAAAGTGTTGTGACTGACCACGCTGGCCAACGCCGTCCCGCTTGGATCTTCTGCCCGACGCCTTGTTCAGCGCAGGCGTCCCGACGATGACAGGACGGTGAGTCGACGATGGGTCTCGCCCACTTCTCCGCCCACCCGCAGGCCGAAGGCCTGTACGACCCCGCTCAGGAGCACGACGCGTGTGGCGTGGCCATGGTGGCCACCATGCGCGGCAGTGCGGGCCACGACATCGTGGACCACGCCCTGACGGCACTGCGCAACCTGGAGCACCGCGGTGCGACGGGCGCTGACCCCGCGGTCGGTGACGGCGCCGGCATCCTGACCCAGGTGCCGGACGCGTTCTTGCGCGAGGTCGTCGACTTCGACCTCCCGGAGGCGGGCTCGTACGCCGTCGGTCTGGCCTTCTTGCCGACCGACCCCGACAGCCAGTGGCACATCGGTGAGCAGCTCGACGTGCTCGCGGCCGAGGAGGGCCTGCGCGTCATCGGCTGGCGCGACGTGCCCACCGACCCGACGCTCGTCGGCCAGATGGCGCTCGACACGATGCCGGTGTTCCGGCAGGTGTTCGTGGCCGCGGCCGAGGGTGAGCTCTCGGGTGTCGAGCTCGACCGGTTGGCGTACTGCCTGCGCAAGCGCTCCGAGCACGAGCTGGCGGTCTACTTCGCCTCGCTCTCCTCGCGCACGGTGGTCTACAAGGGCATGCTCACGACCGAGCAGCTCGAGCCGTTCTTCCCCGACCTGTCCGACCGTCGGTTCGCCACCGAGCTCGCGCTGGTCCACTCGCGCTTCTCGACCAACACCTTCCCGTCGTGGCCGCTCGCGCACCCGTTCCGGTTCATCGCCCACAACGGCGAGATCAACACCGTGCGCGGCAACCGCAACTGGATGAGCGCCCGCGAGTCCACGCTGGCCAGCGACGTCATCCCGGGCGACCTCTCGCGCATCTTCCCGGTGTGCACGCCCGAGGCGTCCGACTCGGCGACGTTCGACGAGGTGCTCGAGCTGCTGCACCTGGGCGGTCGCAGCCTGCCCCACGCGGTGCTGATGATGATCCCGGAGGCGTGGGAGAACCACGAGACCATGGATCCCGCGCGCCGGGCTTTCTACGAGTTCCACTCCACGATCATGGAGCCCTGGGACGGGCCGGCCTGTGTGACGTTCACCGACGGCACGCTCGTCGGCGCGGTGCTTGACCGCAACGGTCTGCGCCCGGGGCGCTACGCCGTCACCAGCGACGGTCTGGTCGTGCTCGCGTCCGAGGCAGGCGTGCTCGACCTCGACCCGGCGACGGTCGTCCGCAAGGGCCGCATGCAGCCCGGCAAGATGTTCCTGGTCGACACCGAGCACGGCCGCATCGTCGGCGACGACGAGGTCAAGGCCGGCCTCGCCGCCGAGAACCCGTACGAGGAGTGGCTGCACGCCGGCATCGTGCGGTTCGAGGACCTCCCGGAGCGTGAGCACGTCTGGCACACGCCGGCGTCCGTCGTACGCCGTCAGCAGACCTTCGGCTACACCCAGGAAGAGCTGCGCGTCCTGCTCGCACCGATGGCGCGTTCGGGTGCCGAGGCGCTCGGCTCGATGGGCACGGACACCCCGATCGCGGTGCTGTCCGAGCGCCCACGGCTGATCTTCGACTACTTCAGCCAGCTGTTCGCCCAGGTCACCAACCCGCCGCTCGACGCGATCCGCGAAGAGCTGGTCACCTCGCTCGGCACCTTGATGGGTCCGGAGAGCAATGCCCTGGAGGCCACTCCGGCGCACGCCCGTCAGCTCGAGCTGCCGTTCCCGGTCATCGACAACGACGAGCTGGCCAAGATCGTCCATCTCAACTCGCGCGGCGACATGCCGGGCTACGCGACGTACGTCATCCGCGGCACCTACCGCGTCGCCGGCGGTGTCAGCGCGATGCGCGCACGTCTGCAGGGCATCTTCGCCGAGGTGTCGCAGGCGATCGAGGACGGCCACCGCTTCGTCGTGCTGTCCGACCGCGACAGCGGCCCGGCGTTCGCGCCGATCCCGTCGCTGCTGCTGACAGCGGCCGTGCACCACCACCTCATCCGTGAGAAGACCCGTACGCAGGTCGGCCTCATCGTCGAGGCGGGCGACGTCCGCGAGACCCACCATGTCGCCCTGCTCGTCGGCTACGGCGCCGCCGCGATCAACCCCTACCTCGCGATGGAGTCCGTCGAGGACCTCGTCCGTCGCGGCGTCATCACCGACGTCACGCCGGAGCAGGCGGTCCGCAACCTCATCAAGGCGCTCGGCAAGGGCGTCCTGAAGGTCATGTCCAAGATGGGCATCTCGACGGTGGCCTCCTACCGCGGTGCGCAGGTGTTCGAGGCGACCGGTCTGTCCCAGGAGCTCATCGACTCCTACTTCACCGGGACGACCTCGCGCCTCGGTGGCGTCGGTCTCGACGTCATCACCCAGGAGGTCGCCGAGCGGCACGCGACGGCGTACCCGAAGGACGGCAACGCCAACTCCCACCGCACGCTCGAGGTGGGCGGTGAGTACCAGTGGCGTCGTGAGGGCGAGCCGCACCTGTTCAACCCCGAGACGGTGTTCCGGCTGCAGCACTCCACCCGTCAGCGCCGCTACGACATCTTCAAGCAGTACACCGCGGCCGTCGACGACCAGTCCGAGCGGCTGATGACACTGCGTGGTCTGTTCGGCTTCGCCGGCGACCGCACGCCCATCTCGATCGACGAGGTCGAGCCGGTGAGCGAGATCGTCAAGCGCTTCAACACCGGTGCGATGAGCTACGGCTCGATCAGCAAGGAGGCGCACGAGACGCTCGCGATCGCGATGAACCGTCTCGGTGCGCGCTCCAACACCGGTGAGGGCGGCGAGGACGCCGACCGTCTGGTCGACCCCGAGCGCCGCTCGGCGATCAAGCAGGTCGCGAGCGGTCGGTTCGGTGTGACCTCGCACTACCTCACCGAGGCCGACGACATCCAGATCAAGATGGCGCAGGGTGCCAAGCCCGGTGAGGGCGGTCAGCTGCCCGGCCACAAGGTCTACCCGTGGGTCGCCAAGACCCGGCACTCGACGCCGGGTGTCGGTCTGATCTCACCGCCGCCGCACCACGACATCTACTCCATCGAGGACCTGGCTCAGCTGATCCACGACCTCAAGAACGCCAACCCGCAGGCGCGCATCCACGTCAAGCTGGTCAGTGAGGTCGGTGTCGGCACGGTCGCGGCAGGTGTCTCGAAGGCGCACGCCGACGTCGTCCTGGTGTCCGGCCACGACGGCGGCACGGGCGCCTCGCCGCTCACGTCGCTGAAGCACGCCGGCGGGCCGTGGGAGCTCGGTCTCGCCGAGACCCAGCAGACCCTGCTGCTCAACGGCCTGCGTGACCGGATTGTCGTCCAGACCGACGGCCAGCTCAAGACCGGTCGTGACGTCGTGATCGCCGCGCTGCTCGGTGCCGAGGAGTACGGCTTCGCGACCGCACCGCTCGTCGTCAGCGGCTGCATCATGATGCGCGTCTGTCACCTGGACACCTGCCCGGTCGGCATCGCGACCCAGAACCCTGACCTGCGTGAGCGATTCACCGGCAAGCCCGAGTTCGTCGAGACGTTCTTCGAGTACATCGCCGAGGAGGTCCGCGAGCTGCTCGCCGAGCTCGGGTTCCGCACGCTGGACGAGGCGATCGGCCAGGTCGGCGTGCTCGACACCTCGCGTGCGGTCGACCACTGGAAGGCCAGCGGCCTCGACCTCGCGCCGATCCTCAAGGACGTCGAGCTGCCGGAGGGTGCGGCTCGCCGCCAGGTGGTCGCTCAGGACCACGGTCTGGAGAAGGCTCTCGACCAGCAGCTCATCGCGATGAGCAAGGACGCCCTGGACAACCAGGCACCGGTCCGGATCGAGGTGCCGGTCAGCAACGTCAACCGCACGGTCGGCACGATGCTGGGCCACGAGGTCACCAAGCGCTACCCCGAAGGCCTCGCGGACGACACGATCGACGTCTCGTTCACCGGTGCGGCCGGTCAGTCGTTCGGTGCGTTCGTGCCGGCGGGTGTCACGCTGCGCCTGTACGGCGAGGCCAACGACTACGTCGGCAAGGGCCTCTCCGGCGGCCGTGTCGTCGTACGACCCCTGCGTGAGGCGTCCCTGGTCGCCGAGCGCAACGCCATCGCCGGCAACGTCATCGGCTACGGCGCGACGAGCGGCCAGATCTTCCTGCGCGGCGTCGTGGGGGAGCGGTTCTGCGTCCGCAACTCCGGTGCGACCGCCGTTGTCGAGGGTGTGGGCGACCACGCCTGCGAGTACATGACCGGTGGTTCGGTGCTCGTCCTCGGTCCGACCGGCCGAAACTTCGCGGCGGGTATGTCCGGTGGGCACGCCTATGTGCTCGACCTCGACGAGAGCCAGGTCAACCCCGAGCTGGTCGATGTCATCGGCCTGCGCGAGGACGACATCACGTTCGTGCGAGACCTGCTGCGCAAGCACGTGGAGTGGACCGACTCCAGCGTCGCGTCCCGTCTGCTGGCCGACTGGCCTGCAGCGGTCGAGCGCTTCTCGCTCGTTCTTCCTCGCACCTTCCAGAAGGTGCTCGACGTCCGTACCGAGGCCGCCGACGAAGGCCTCGACCCCGACAGCCCCCAGGTGTGGGAGCGGATCATGGAGGCCAACCGTGGCTGACCCCCGTGGATTCTTGACGACGCGTGAGCGCGAGCTGCCTGCTCGTCGGCCCGTGCCGGTCCGGATCAAGGACTGGCGCGAGGTCTACGAGGAGCAGGAGCTCGGCCAGCTGCAGCGCCAGGCCGGTCGCTGCATGGACTGTGGAATTCCCTTCTGCCACAACGGTTGTCCGCTGGGCAATCTGATCCCGGAGTGGAACGACCTCGCCTACCGGGGCGACTGGGCCGACGCGATCGAGCGGTTGCACGCGACCAACAACTTCCCGGAGTTCACCGGGCGGCTGTGCCCGGCACCGTGCGAGACCGCGTGCGTGCTCGGCATCAGCCAGCCCGCCGTGACGATCAAGCAGGTCGAGCTGACCACCATCGAGGAGGCCTTCTCGCGCGGCGGCGTCGACCCGCAGCCGCCGGCACGGCTGACCAACAAGACCGTGGCCGTGATCGGCTCGGGCCCGGCGGGCCTGGCCGCCGCGCAGCAGCTGACGCGCGCGGGTCACACCGTGGCGGTCTACGAGAAGGCCGACAAGCCTGGTGGTCTCCTGCGCTACGGCATCCCCGAGTTCAAGATGGAGAAGTCGGTTCTCGACCGCCGCATCGAGCAGATGACGGCCGAGGGGACCCGCTTCCGCTGCAACCGCAGCGTCGGCGACGACATCACCGGTGCCCAGCTGAAGGAGCGGTACGACGCCGTCGTCCTGGCGATGGGCGCGACCGTGCCGCGTGACCTGCCGGTGCCCGGCCGTGAGCTCGGCGGCATCGTCCAGGCGATGGACTTCCTGCCCGACGCCAACCGGGTCGCCCTCGGTGAGACCGTCGAGGACCAGGTCGTGGCGACCGACAAGGACGTCGTGATCATCGGCGGCGGTGACACCGGTGCGGACTGCCTCGGCACGTCCATCCGGCAGGGCGCGCGGTCGATCACCCAGCTGGAGATCATGCCCCAGCCGACGCAGGACCGCCCGGCCCACCAGCCCTGGCCGACCTACCCGATGCTCTTCCGTGTGGCGAGCGCGCACGAGGAGGGCGGCGAGCGGGTCTACGCCACGAGCACCAAGGAGATCCTCGGCGACGAGGACGGCAACGTCCGGGCACTGCGTCTGGTCGAGGTGCGGATGGGCGAGAAGGGCTTCGAGGAGGTCGAGGGCACCGAGCGCGAGATCCCGGCCCAGCTGGTCCTGCTCGCCATGGGCTTCCTCGGTCCGGAGCAGGAAGGTCTCATCGAGCAGCTCGGCCTCGAGACGGACGAGCGGTCCAACATCGCCCGCGATGCAGCGTTCATGACGTCCGAGCCCGGTGTGTTCGTGGCCGGTGACGCCGGTCGAGGGCAGTCGCTCATCGTCTGGGCGATCGCCGAAGGCCGTTCTGCGGCCAAGGGCGTCGACGCCTACCTGACGGGCTCTTCGGTACTGCCCGCGCCGATCCGACCGACCGATCGGCCGCTCACGGTCTAGTCATCCAGCCGCCCGCGCAGGGCTGCTGACAGTTACCCGCCCGTACGCCGGATGCCCCGGCGTATGGGCGGTTCTGTTCGATAGTGTTGGCTTATGCGTCGTGCCAAGATCGTTGCCACTCTCGGACCCGCCACCTCGACACCGCAGCGCGTGCACGAGCTGGTCGCCGCCGGTATGGATGTGGCCCGGCTCAACCTGTCGCACGGCACACACGACGTCCACGAAGAGGTCTACGCCAACGTGCGGCGGGCGTCCGACGAGACCGGCCGTGCGGTCGGCGTACTCGTGGACCTGCAGGGGCCCAAGATCCGTACCGGCACCTTCGCGGGCGGTCCGGTCACGCTCAGCAACGGGGACCGCTTCACCATCACGGTCGATGACGTCGAGGGCGACCAGGAGCGCGTGTCGACCACTTACCGGGGGCTGCCCGGCGACGTCCACCCCGGCGACCGGCTGCTGATCGACGACGGCAAGGTCGAGCTGCGCGCGATCGAGGTCACCGACACCGACGTGGTGACCGAGGTGGTCGAGGGCGGTGTCGTCTCGGACCACAAGGGCATCAACCTGCCGGGCGTCGCGGTCAGTGTGCCGGCGTTGTCGGACAAGGACGAGGAGGACCTGCGCTGGGCGCTCACGCTGCGTGCCGACCTCATCGCCCTGTCCTTCGTCCGCAGTGCCTCCGACATCGACCGCGTGCACGAGATCATGGACGAGGTCGGCAACGGACGGCTGCCGGTCATCGCCAAGATCGAGAAGCCGCAGGCCGTCGACAACCTCGCCGAGATCGTCGACGCCTTCGACGGCATCATGGTCGCCCGCGGTGACCTGGGCGTCGAGATGCCGCTGGAGGACGTCCCGATCGTGCAGAAGCGCGCGGTCGAGCTGGCTCGTCGTGACGCCAAGCCGGTCATCGTCGCGACGCAGGTGCTTGAGTCGATGATCGAGAACTCCCGCCCGACGCGGGCGGAGGCGTCCGACTGCGCCAACGCCGTGCTCGATGGCGCCGACGCGATCATGCTGTCCGGCGAGACGAGTGTGGGTGCCTGGCCGATCGACGCCGTGCGCACGATGGCCCGCATCATCGAGAGCACAGAGGAGCACGGCCTCGAGCGCATTCCTGACCTCGGTACGCGCCCCCACACCAAGGGCGGCGCGGTCACCGCAGCGGCGGCCGAGATCGGTGACCTGCTCGATGTGAAGTACCTGGTCACCTTCACGACGACCGGCGACTCGGCGCTGCGCATGGCGCGCATCCGCAGCAAGCGACCGATGCTGGCGTTCACGCCCAACCAGGCGACGAGGTCTCAGCTCGCTCTGGTGTGGGGTGTCGAGACGTTCCTGATGCCGCAGGTCAAGCACACCGACCAGATGGCGGCGCAGGTCGACGAGACCCTGCTGTCCTCGAAGCGCTGCGCCGAGGGCGAGACCGTGGTCATCGTGGCGGGTTCGCCTCCCGGCATCCCGGGCTCGACCAACGCGCTGCGCGTGCACCAGATGGGCGATGCCAAGAACCAGGTCGCACCCGCCTACCAGGAGCTCGACCGGCCCTAGGTCTTCATCCCGACGAGTGCGGCGAGCGCGGCGGTGCACCCCTTCGATGGTCTGTTCGGAGTGGTTGGTGAACTGCCACCGCGGACAGATGTAGACAGGGCCATGGACGTGGCTGTTCGTGCTGCCCGACACCTGTCGCGGATGTGGTGGTGCCCCGGGTGGGATTCGAACCCACACTGTGCGGAGTTTGAGGCCGCCTTCTCTGCCAGTTGGAATACCGGGGCTTGCGCGATGGACACCGTAGCCGATGCAGGAGGCCTGTTCCCAACCGCAATGGCTTTCACCCGGCGAACGGGAATGTGTACCAGCGGTCCATCCGGATCATCTGCTCACCGTCCACCACCGCGTGGTCGAACGTCACGAGCGAGGCGCTGCGGGCCGTGAACGTCACCGGCTCGATGCGGCGGTTCGCGCGCACCCACGACACCAGCCCGGCGGGGTCGGCGATGTCGTCGGCCAGGTGAATCACGTTGGTGTAGAAGATGTCTCGCGTCAGCCCGAGGTCTCGTTCGTACGACGCGTCGTCGCCGAGCTCGTCCTCGACCGCCTCCATCAGCGGCCAGCCGTCGACGGCCTCGAGCTGAGCCATCACCGAGATCGCGGTGAGCGTCACACCGGTCAGGGTGAACGTCGGCGGGGGAGTGCGACTGACCGCGCGTTCGAGGGCTGCCGCGCACCGGCGTACGAACGCGTCTTCCTTGCGAGTGGCGGCCCGCCGCGGCTCCAAGGCCCGCAGCGTGATGTGCGCGGCCTCGGGATGACCGGTCACGAAGTGGCCGGGCCCGACGAGCGTGCGCGCGGCGTCGGTGAGTGGTCGCAGAGCGCAGGTCAGCTCCGGAGGCTGGTCGACGACGAGGCTGATCGGCCAGCGGCCGTTCTCCTCGGGCACGACATCGCGGCGGTGATCACCGGCCTGGGCCAGAGGGGCGGAGCGCTCGAACAGGGCATCGAAAGGGCTGGGCACCGCGGCATCCTCACACGCGAGCACGCGTCCCGGGCCGTACGACGCACGCGCCGCCGCTGGGCTACGCGTCGGTAGGGTGAGCGGGTGACCGAGAGCAGCAACGAGCACACCGTCGACAGCACGACCCCGGGCGAGCGCCTGCGCGTGCTGGTCGCCGAGGACGAGGCCCTCATCCGGATGGACCTGGCCGAGATGCTGGGGGAGGCCGGGTACGACGTCGTCGCCGAGGTCGGCGACGGCGAGCAGGCCGTGGCCAAGGCCCGCGAGCTGCGGCCCGACCTGATCGTCATGGACGTCAAGATGCCCGTCCTCGACGGGATCTCGGCCGCCGACCAGATCGGCTCGGAGTCGCTCGCGCCGATCGTCATGCTCACGGCCTTCAGCGATAAGGACCTCGTCGAGCGCGCGAGCGACGCCGGGGTCATGGCCTACGTGCTCAAGCCGTTCACCCTCGATGACCTGCGCCCGGCGATCGCGGTGGCCACAGCGCGCTGGTCCGAGCGCGAGCTGCTGCGCCAGGAGGTCGCCGGCCTGGGGGAGCGGCTGGAGACGCGCAAGCGCCTCGATCGGGCCAAGGGCATCCTGATGAAGCGCCTGGACATCGACGAGGCAGCGGCGTTCCGCTGGATCCAGAAGACCGCGATGGACCGGCGCCTGGGGATGCGCGAGATCGCGGACGCCGTGATCGACGGCATGGGCGGCGACTCCGCGTAAGGAGCAAAGTGCGTGTGACCCCCGTCGCAGGCGGCAGATTGGTCACGACACATCACAGTTGCGTCGAATGCGCCTCCGGGCGGTGTGGTGCGGGCTAGTTTCGAGCGACCCTTTGCGGAGGGGACCGACGGGTCGGGAGTGACGCCGTCAGCTCATCACCGCTTCACCACACACACGGAGGCTGATCGTGTCCCGGTCAATCAAGGCATCTGCGGCCCTTGCCGCACTCGCGCTGACTCTCGCAGGCTGCGCCAACGACACCAGCGGCGGCGACAGCTCGGGCAGCGGCGGTGGCGGTGGGTCCGCTGCGACTCAGCTGCCCGCTCAGTCCAGCATCGACGTGCCGGCCGACGCGGTGAAGCCCGCCGGTGACGGCAAGGCCACCTGCGCCAAGGGCACGACCATCGCCTACGTCGGTGCGATGACGGGCGACAACGCCCAGCTCGGCATCAACATCTACAACGGTGTCCAGCTGGCCATCAACGAGCACAACAAGGCCAACCCGGGCTGCCAGGTCACCTTCAAGAAGGTCGACACCGAGGGCGACCCCAACAAGGCCACCGGCCCGGTCACCCAGGTGACCAACGAGAAGAACGTCGTCGGCGTCATCGGCCTCCCGTTCTCCGGTGAGTCCAAGGCCACCGGCAAGATCTTCGAGCAGGCTGGCCTGGTGCACATCACGCCGTCGGCCACCGGCCCGGCGCTCACCAAGAACGGGTGGACGACGTTCTTCCGTGGCCTCGGCAACGACAACGTCCAGGGCCCGGGCGTCGGCAAGCTCGCCGACAAGCTCGGGGCCAAGAAGGTCTTCGTCGTCCAGGACGACTCCGAGTACGGCACCGGCCTGGCGGCGACGTCCACGAAGGCGCTCGGTGACAAGCTGGCCGGCACCGACAAGGTGACCACCAAGCAGAAGGACTTCTCGGCGACCATCCAGAAGATCCTCAACTCCAAGGCGGACGCGGTCTTCTACTCCGGCTACTTCGCCGAGGGTGCACCGCTGGACCAGCAGCTGGTCGGCAAGGGCTTCAAGGGCACGTTCATCGGGCCCGACGGTGTCAAGGACGACCAGTTCATCAAGCTCGCCGGTGACGCGTCCAAGAACGCCTACTTCACCTGCCCGTGCATCCCGGGCGAGCTGATCAAGGACTTCGCCACGGCCTACAAGGGTGTGTCCGGCAACAAGGAGCCCGGCACCTACTCGGTCGAGGGCTACGACGCCGCCACCGTGCTGCTGAGCGGTATCGACAAGGGCAAGACGACCCGCCCGGCGCTGAAGGACTTCGTCAAGACCTACGACGCCCAGGGCCTGAGCAAGAAGTACAAGTGGGACGCCACGGGTGAGCTCGCCGAGCTGCCCGTCTACGGCTACCGCGTCGACAACGGCAAGATCGTCTCGGTCGGCGTGCTCTGACCTGAAGCAGTCAGCGGGAGGCCCGTCCGTGACCCGGGCGGGCCTCCCGTTCTCCACCGAGCCCAGGAGGCTTCACCCGTGCACACCCTGCTTGCCGCCGCAGCGGCCGACGAGTCGTGGATCACGCTCGACTGGTCGGCTCTGGCCCAGGACTTCTGGCCGTCCACCATCGACGGCCTGACCTTCGGTTCCATCTACGCGTTGGTCGCCCTCGGCTACACCCTCGTCTACGGCGTCCTCAACCTCATGAACTTCGCCCACTCCGAGGTGTTCATCACCGGCGCGTACGCCGTCGTGTTCACCCTGAGCGGGCTCGGCTTCGGCGCCTCTCCGCCCAACCTCAGCTGGGCAGCGATCGCCCTCAACCTGGTCCTCGCCTGTGCGGCGGCGATGGCCGCGGCGGCCGGAGTGGCCTTCCTGCTCGAACGCATCGCCTACCGACCACTACGACGGCGCAACGCTCCGCGCCTGGTCTTCCTGATCACCGCGATCGGTATGTCGTTCGTGATCCAGAACATCTTCTTCGCCTGGCGCGGTGCCACCGCTGAGCCGGCCGTGATCATGATGCCGACCAAGCCGGTCTTCGACATCGGCGGCACGATCATCTACCTCGACACCCTGATCATCGTGATCGCCGCCGTGGCGATGATGGTCGGCGTCGACCAGCTGATCCGCCGCACCCGCCTCGGCCGCGGTATCCGCGCGGTGGCCCAGGACCCCGACACCGCCACACTGATGGGCGTCAACAAGGAGCGCATCATCGTCTCCACGTTCGTCATCGGCGGTGTCCTCGCCGGTGCGGCCGCCCTCTTCTACGTGATGAAGGTGCCTTCGGGAGTCGTGTTCAACGGCGGCTTCATCCTGGGTATCAAGGCCTTCACTGCAGCCGTGCTCGGCGGCATCGGCAACGTCCGTGGCGCACTGCTCGGCGGACTCCTGCTCGGCGTCATCGGCAACTACGGCCAGGTGCTGCTCGGCAGCTCGCAGTGGACCGACGTCGTCGCGTTCGTCGTCCTGGTCCTTGTCCTGATGGTCCGGCCCGAGGGCATCCTCGGCAGCAACTTGGCAAAGGTGCGAGCATGACGACCCCCATGGAAGGCGCCGGAGCGGCGCAGGCGCACCTGGACGAGCAGTCCGAGGCCAAGCCGAGCCGGTTCGCCGGGCTCACCCGCTGGTGGGACGGTCTGCACCGCTGGCAGCAGTGGGCGGTGCTGGCCGTCGCGGCGGTCCTGGTCTACCTGCTCCCGGTCCTCAACCCGCCGCTGATCACCAGCGAGCCGAGCAACGACTTCCCGATCACCTGCGTCACCATGGCGATCTACGCGCTGGCCGCCCTCGGCCTCAACGTGGTCGTCGGCCAGGCGGGTCTGCTCGACCTCGGCTACATCGGCTTCTTCGCCGTCGGTGCCTACGTCACCGCGTTGTGGACCAGCCAGGACTCCAGCTTCGTGCACATCCCGTACCTGTGGACGCTGCCGCTCGCGATGATCGTGACGGTGTTCTTCGGCATCATCCTGGGCCTGCCGACGCTGCGGCTGCGCGGCGACTACCTCGCGATCGTCACGCTCGGCTTCGGTGAGATCATCCGCCTGCTGGCCACGATCATCCCGGCCCTGAAGGGGCAGACCGGCTTCCAGAACGTCGGTGCACCTCCCGGCACCGACAGCGACGGCAACCCGATCTTCGCCAACAACAAGGGCGTTCCCTGGTACTGGCTGACGGTCACGATCATCATCATCGTGATGCTGCTGCTCGGAAACCTTGAGCGCTCCCGCGCCGGCCGCGCCTGGGTCGCCACCCGCGAGGACGAGGACGCAGCCGAGATCATGGGCGTGCCGACCTTCAAGTTCAAGCTGTGGGCGTTCGCCATCGGCGCTGCGATCGGCGGTCTGTCGGGTGCGTTGTTCGGCGGCCTCAACGGCTTCGTCAACAACCAGAAGTTCGACGTGCAGACCTCGATGCTGTTCCTCGCAGCGGTCGTCCTCGGCGGTGCCGGCAACAAGTTCGGTGCGGTCATCGGCGGCGCGCTCATCGCGTACATCCCGCTGCGGTTCACCGGAATCGCCGAGTACAAGTACCTCATCTTCGGCGCCATCCTGGTGCTGCTGATGATCTTCCGCTCGCAGGGTCTGCTCGGAGCCCGCAACCACCTGCTGACCTACGCCAGTCGGGCGAGGCGATGGCTGAGCGACCGGCCGGGCAGCACACCCGCTCCCGCGACGAAGGAGTCAGGATCATGAGCACCCCCGCGGGCGAGACGCCCGAGGAGATCACGACCGAGCACCCGGACGCCCCGCCGTCCCTGGACTCCGAGGTCGCCCAGGTGGTGGCGCCCGACCGCGACATCGAGGTGGCGGTCGGCGACAACCTGGTCGAGATCCGCGACCTGACCGTCACCTTCGGCGGTCTGACCGCCCTGGACAACGTCACGTTCGACATCAAGCGCGGCGAGATCCTCGGGCTCATCGGGCCCAACGGTGCCGGCAAGACGACGTGCTTCAACGCGATGACCGGCGTCTACAAGCCCAGTGGTGGCAGCGTCCAGCTGGAGGGTCACACCCTTAACGGCCGCAAGCAGCACGTCATCACGCGACTGGGCCTGGCCCGGACGTTCCAGAACATCCGGCTCTTCGGCCAGATGACCGCCCTCGAGAACGTCGTGGTCGGGCTCGACGCCCGGCACAAGACGAGCGTCCCCGGGGCGATCTTCCGCTCGCCGCGTCATCGCCGCGAGGAGAAGAGCTCGATCGAGCACGGCATGGCCCTGCTGGACTTCGTGGGCATCGCCGACAAGGCGCAGGAGCTGGCCCGCAACCTGCCGTACGGCTACCAGCGTCGGCTGGAGATCGCCCGGGCCCTGGCGACCGAGCCCAAGCTGCTGTGCCTGGACGAGCCGGCGGCCGGGTTCAACCCGGCCGAGAAGGACGAGCTGATGCAGCTCATCCGCACGATCCGCGACGACGGCTACACCGTGCTGCTCATCGAGCACGACATGCGGCTGGTCATGGGTGTGACCGACCGCATCGTGGTGCTGGAGTTCGGCAAGAAGATCGCAGAGGGGACGCCCAGCGAGATCCGTGAGGATCCCAAGGTGATCGCCGCCTACCTCGGAGAGGAGACCGACGACGATGGCGCTGCTTGAGGTCGACAACATCTCGGTCCACTACGGCCGTATCCAGGCCATCCACGACATGTCGCTGACGGTCGAGGAGGGCGAGATCGTCTCGCTGATCGGTGCCAACGGTGCCGGCAAGACCACGACGATGCGCACCCTCGCCGGTCTGCTCAACCTGTCGGGCGGGAGCATCCGCTTCGACGGTGAGGACATCTCCAAGACCAAGGGCCACATCCGGGTCGTCAAGGGCATCTCCCTGACGCCGGAGGGTCGCGGAATCTTCCCGTCGATGACGGTCATGGAGAACCTCGACATGGGTGCCTACGCGCTCAAGGACAAGTCGCAGATGGCGGCCGACTTCGAGCGCGTCTTCGACCTGTTCCCTCGGCTGAAGGAGCGGCAGAAGCAGCTCGGCGGGACGATGTCCGGCGGTGAGCAGCAGATGCTCGCCATCGGGCGTGCGTTGATGGGCCACCCCAAGGTGCTGCTGCTCGACGAGCCGTCGATGGGTCTGGCGCCGCAGTTCATCCGCCAGATCTTCAGCATCATCAAGCAGGTCAACGACCAGGGCACGACAGTCCTGCTGGTCGAGCAGAACGCCAATCAGGCGCTGGCCAAGGCCGACCGGGCCTACGTCCTGGAGACCGGGCGCATCACCCACTCCGGCACCGGCAAGGAGCTGCTCGCCAACCCGGCCATCAAGGAGGCCTACCTCGGCGCGGCCTGACCTCCGCTCCGACCCCAACGGGTGGAGCCGCTCCACGACGAGGGGCTCCACCCGTTCGTCGTACGCGCCCGTCGACAGCCGTCGTGGTTTGCCTCTCACCGGAGGTGGGGGAGGCGTACTGTGACCCCTTGTCGGCCCAGCCCCCAGGGCCGCGTCACCGCCCTTGCCCGGAGGAGCCGTTGTCACGCTCTGCCGTCTCGGTCGCCCGTGTCCGCCCGGCCGACGAGGAGACCTTCGCCCCGTTGTGGGTGTCGTCAAGGGTCGCCGTGGGTCAGACCAGCGAGTGGGCCGACCGCGCTGTTCGTGAGGGCAGGCTGCGAGATGCGTTGCAGCGCAACGACGTTCGCATCTACGCCGCGAGCACCGGCGGCGCGCAGGTCGGGTTCGTCGTCGTCACCCACAGCCCGCTGTCCGGCCTTGCCGAGGACACTGCAGCGTGGATCGACCAGATCTGGGTCGAGCCGGAGCATCGTCGTACGGGCGTCGCGCGCGAGCTGCTGCAGATGGCCGCGCGGTTCGCCGAGCACGTCGGGGCGAGCCAGCTGGTGTCGTGCGTGCCTGCTCAGCAGAAGGACAGCAACCGCTACTTCGCCCGCCTCGGGTTCGCGCCGCTGGTGACCAGCCGCTCGACCACTCCAGGAGCGCTGCGCCGACGTCTCGCGGGAGACGAGACCCTGCCGTCGTCGGACGCCGTCGTACGCCGGCGCCGCTCGCTGCGCGCCCGCGCCGCCCGTGTGAGGCTGGCCCGGGGCACCGGCGGTTGAGGTCAGGTCGCCTGCGGCGGCGCGTCGCGCAGCATGCAGGTGATCCGCGAGGTGTTGACCCGGCGACCCTCGTCATCGACGATCGCGACGTCGTACGTCGCCACCGATCGTCCCTGTGACAGCGGCGTGGTCGTCGCGGTCACGTAGCCCGACCGCACTCCGCGGTGATGGGTCGAGTTGATGTCGAGCCCGACGGCGATGCGGTCGCGGCCGGCATGCAGCGCGGCGGCGACCGATCCGACCGTCTCGGCGAGCACGACACTGGCGCCGCCGTGCAGCAGGCCGTAGGGCTGGGTGTTGCCCTCGACGGGCATGCGCGCCACGACGCGACCGGGGCTCGCCTCGAGGAACTCGATGCCCATCCGCTCGCCCAGGGTGCCGGCGTTCATGCTGGTGAACAGCGCGAGCAGCTCCTCACCGGTCGGCTGGTCGGGGGTGCCGGTCTCGGCGGGTGCCTCGGACATCGGTGAAGGTCCTCTCCTGTGCGTGCGGCGTCGGTGCCAGCACATAGGCTTTCATGCGTGAAGCGGCTCCTCCTCCTCGACGGTCATTCCCTTGCCTACCGCGCGTTCTTCGCGCTCCCGGTCGAGAACTTCTCGACCACCACCGGGCAGTCGACCAATGCGGTCTACGGGTTCACCTCGATGCTCATCAACGTCCTGCGCGACGAGGAGCCCACCCACGTCGGTGTCGCGTTCGACGTCTCCCGCCAGACGTTCCGCTCGGAGGAGTACGCCGAGTACAAGGCGGGACGCGCGACCACGCCGGATGAGTTCAAGGGCCAGGTGTCGCTCGTGCACGAGGTGCTCGACGCGCTGCGCATCCCCTACGTCGAGTCCGCCGGCTACGAGGCCGACGACATCATCGCGACCCTGACCACGCGGGCGGTCGCCGCGGACTTCGACGAGGTGCTCATCTGCTCGGGTGACCGTGACGCGATCCAGCTCGTCAGCGACAAGGTCACGCTGCTCTACCCGCGCAAGGGCGTCTCCGACCTGGCGCGGATGACACCGGACGCCGTCGAGGACAAGTACGGCGTCCGTCCCGAGCGTTACAGCGACCTCGCCGCCATGGTGGGCGAGTCCTCGGACAACCTGCCCGGCGTGCCCGGTGTGGGGCCCAAGACGGCGGCCAAGTGGATCGGTCTGTATGGCGACCTGTCGGGCATCGTCGACCACGTCGGCGAGATCAAGGGCAAGGCCGGGCAGTCGCTGCGTGACCACCTCGACGGGGTCCTGCGCAACCGCCGCCTCAACCAGCTGCTCGTCGACATGCCGCTCGACATCACCGTCGACGACCTCGAGCGGCGCACCTGGGACCGCGACGAGGTCCACACGGTGTTCGACGGCCTGGAGTTCCGGGTTCTGCGCGACCGGTTGTTCCAGACGCTCGAGGCGGTCGACACCGAGGCCGACGAGGCCATCGAGGTCGAGGGGGAGGCACTCGAGGCCGCCGACGTCGCCGCCTGGGTCCAGGAGCATCTGACCTCCGGTGAGCGCGTGGGGGTGCACCTGCTCGGCACCTGGGCGCGCGGCACCGGCGACGCGCACGGGCTGGCCCTCGCCCCGGCGTCGGGCACGGCGGCGTACATCGACCTCACCACGCTGACTCCCGAGGCGCAGAACGCGCTCGGCGACTGGCTCGCCGATGCGGACCACCCCAAGGCGATGTACGACGCGAAGGGGCAGCTGCAGGCGCTGGCCGCGCGCGGGATGCCCGTGCACGGCGTCACCAGCGACACCGCGCTCGCCGCCTATCTCGTGCGCCCCGATCAGCGTTCGTACGACCTGGCCGACCTGGTGCTGCGCTACCTCAAGCGTGAGCTGACCGGACCCGAGCCGGCCGGCGGCCAGGGCGTTCTCGACCTCGGCGACACCGGCACGAGCGAGGAGGCCCTGGGTGCGATGCAGCGCGCTCAGGCCGTGGCCGAGCTCGCGACCGCGCTCGATGAGCAGGTCGCCGCGACCGGTGGCACCCAGCTGCTCGCCGACATCGAGCTGCCGCTGGTCGACGTGCTCGCCGGCATGGAGCAGGTCGGCATCGCCGTCGACACCGAGGCGATGCAGTCGCTCGAGAGCGACTACGCCGACGGCGTGCGCGAGGCCCAGCAGGACGCGTACGACGCGATCGGTGGCGATCAGATCAACCTCGGATCGCCCAAGCAGCTGCAGGTCGTGCTGTTCGAGACGCTCGGCATGCCCAAGACCAAGAAGACCAAGACCGGCTACACCACCGACGCCGATGCCCTGAGCGACCTCTACACCAAGACCGAGCACCCGTTCCTGGAGGCGCTGCTGCGTCACCGCGACTCCTCGCGGCTGCGGGTGACGGTCGAGGGCCTCATCAAGTCGGTGGCCGACGACGGCCGTATCCACACGACGTATCAGCAGACGATCGCCGCCACGGGCCGGCTGTCCTCGACCGAGCCCAACCTGCAGAACATCCCGATCCGCACCGAGTCCGGCCGGCGGATCCGTGAGGTGTTCGTCGTCGGCGACGGCTACGAGTCGTTGATGTCCGCCGACTACAGCCAGATCGAGATGCGCATCATGGCCCACCTGTCGGGAGACGAGGGTCTGATCCAGGCGTTCCGCACCGGCGAGGACCTGCACCGGTTCGTCGGATCGCGGGTGTTCGCCGTCGAGCCGGACGACGTCACCCTCGAGATGCGCGCCAAGGTCAAGGCCATGTCGTACGGCCTCGCCTACGGTCTGTCGGCGTTCGGCCTGTCCAAGCAGCTCACCATCAGCACCGAGGAGGCGAGCGGGCTGATGGACGAGTACTTCGCGCGGTTCGGGGGCGTGCGCGACTACCTGCGCGAGGTCGTCGCCGACGCACGCACGACGGGCTACACCGAGACCATGCTCGGTCGGCGGCGCTACCTGCCCGACCTCAACTCCGACAACCGGCAGCGGCGGCAGATGGCCGAACGGATGGCGCTCAACGCGCCCATCCAGGGCTCGGCCGCCGACATCATCAAGCTGGCGATGCTTCGCGTCGACCGGCGGCTGAAGGAGTCGGGCGCGAAGTCGCGGATGCTGCTGCAGGTGCACGACGAGCTCGTGCTCGAGGTCGCGGCGGGGGAGCGCGACGACCTGGAGGCGCTGGTCCGCACCGAGATGGGTGCCGCCGTCGAGATGGACGTGCCGCTCGACGTCAGCGTGGGCGTCGGCGGGTCCTGGCACGACGCGGCGCACTGACGCTCGCCTGCAGCGAACGACCCGCCACCCCTCGGGGGTGGCGGGTCGTTGCGGTGGGTGGTGGTGCGGCTCAGTCGTCGCTGTGACGCCGTGACCGCAGCTCGTCCGAGCCGAGGCTGTGCCGGCCGGCGCGGGTCTCGGCGTCGTAGCGACGTCCGACCTCGGTCTCGTCCTCGAACCACCCGCGGTCGTCGGCGGGCAGCCGCCGGGCGCCGCGCGTGGCCTCGGTGTCGGCGGCCACGTCGCGCTCGTCGTCGAGGTCGGCGCTGCGGCGGCCACGCCATGACTCGTCGCGGAGTGCGCCGCGGGCCGCGTTGTCGTCCTCGCTCCACCGACGGGCGTCGGCCGCAGGCTCGTCGTGCAGGCGACGCGCACCGTGCGGGGCGTCGGAGGCGTCGCTCGCGCGACGGCTGCCGCGCTCGTCATCGGGGGTGCGGCGCGCGGTGGCGGCCTTGTCGCGGCGGTCGTCGTCCTCGTCGTCGTGGCGGCGCCGGGGACGGACCTCCTCACGGCGTTCGGCGCCGAACATCGCAGCGCCCAGGCCACCGATGAGCAGCGCAGAGGCACCGAGGCCGATCGCCCGGAACTTGTTGATCTTGTTGAGGTCTCCGCAGGTGCCCTTCTGGAACCCACTGCTCGGCGGGCTCGCGGCCGTACCGCAGTTGAAGGTCGACCCGGTCTCGGGGCTCTGCAGGGTGATCGGTACCCAGAAGAAGTAGGCCGCCGCGAGCAGCAGCGGGATCGCCACCAGCAGCGAGACCTTGGTGCCCGTGCGTGGCGAGATCAGCGTCCGGCTGTCGTGGTCGTCAGGCATGCGCTGGATGCTACTAGCAGGTCACTTCTCGTGGTGGCGTGGATCACTCTGCGGTTCGGTGGGTGTCTGCGGCTACCGTGCCTACTCGTGCACACCGGCGGCCGGCCGGGCAGGACCGAACAGGAGCAGGCGATGACGGTGGGCATCGTGCTCGCGGGCGGATACGGCACCCGGATGCGGCCGCTCACCGACCAGGCACCCAAGCACCTGCTGCCGGTCGGCGCCGATCCGTTGATCGTGCACCAGCTGCGCCGACTCGCCGGCGCCGGCGTCACCGATGTCGTCCTCGCGACCGGGTACTGCGCCGAGCAGTTCGAACCCGCGCTCGGTGACGGGTCGCGCTGGGGCGTCCGCCTGTCGTACGCCCCCGAGACCGAGCCGCTCGGAACGGGCGGCGCACTGCGGCATGCCTGGGCGAGCTCGTCCAGAGCCCGGCAGGCCCGGGCGGTCGTCGTCCTCAACGGCGACCTGCTCAGCGGCCACGACCTGCGTGCGCAGATCACCGCGTACGAACGTCGTGCCGAGGAGGGGACAGCGCTCCTGCTTCACGTCAGGTCCGTGCCGGATCCGCGCGCGTACGGCTCGGTCGTGTGCGCCCGCGACGGGCGCGTGGTCGACTTCGTCGAGAAGCCGGAGCACCCGGTCGCGGACCTCATCAACGCCGGCACGTACGTCGTCGCGGGTGCGACCGTCGGCGCCATCGATGCCGACGGTCCGGTGTCGTGGGAGCGCGACGTCGTACCCGGGCTCGTCGGTGACGGTGCGGTGCACGCGTACGCCGAACAGGCGTACTTCCGCGATGTGGGCTCGCCGGCCGCGCTGGTCGCGGCGTCGGCCGACGCCGTCCTCGGCAGGCTGCCCGGCGGTTCCCCCGGTCGACGGGCGTGGGTCGACCCGGCCGCCACCGTCGAGGTGGGAGCGATGCTGACCGACGGTACGACGGTGCACGCGGGTGCGCGGGTCGAGTCCGGCGCGCAGGTGAGCGGCAGCATCGTGATGCGCGGTGCGGTGGTGCAGGCGGGCGCGCGGATGGTCGACGCGGTCGCAGCGCCGGACGCCGTCGTACGGACCGGTGCTGACGTGACCGGCATGGTCGTGGGCGCGGTGTCCGAACCCTGATGTGATCTTCGCTACTCATCGGTAGTCCGTGGCATGCTGTCCGGGTTCCGTTGTCGACCAGCCGTTGGGAATCATGAGCACACGTCCACCCGGGATGGGATATCGACCGGCGCTGGACGGGCTCCGCGCGGTGTCCGTCGTCACGATCATGCTGTTCCACGTGCCCGTCTCATGGGTGCAGGGCGGGTACTGGTCGGTCAACGTCTTCTTCGTCGTCTCCGGCTACCTGATCACCGGGCTCCTGCTGAAGGAGTACGCCAAGTGGGGCAACATCGACCTGGTCGGGTTCTACCTGCGCCGGGCCAGACGCCTCCTGCCGGCCCTGCTCGTGATGCTCGTCGTGGTCGCGCTGGTGACGCCCCGCATCATGGACAACCAGACGCCGGGCACGATCAAGGGCGACGGCATCGCGGCGCTGTTCTACGTCGCCAACTGGCGGATGATCATCACCGGCCAGTCCTACTTCGAGCAGTTCGGCTCGCCCTCGCCGTTCCGGCACACCTGGACGCTGGGGATCGAGGAGCAGTACTACCTGATCTTCCCCTTGCTGCTGATCGTGCTCCTGCACGTGTTCACCCGCCGCCGGTCGTGGGGCCCGACGATCGTCGTCGGCGCGCTGGCTCTGGCGTCGGCGGTCGTGATGGCGATGGTCAACACGCCGGGCGACCCCTCGCGTGTCTACTACGGCACGGACGCCCGGATGCAGGACATCCTCGTCGGTGCCGTGCTCGCCCTTGTCCTGCACCGCATGGGAGCACGCCGGGTCGCTGCTCTGTCGCGTCATCGTCGGCCCCTTGAGCTGATCGGCTGGACGGCGGCGGTGGCGACGATCGTCTGGTTCCTGTGGATCCCCGCGGACGGCTGGGTCTTCAACGGCGGATTCCTGCTGTTCGACGTGATGTTCGTGCTGCTCGTGCTCAGTGTCGAGCTCGCGCCGACCACGTCCATCGCGCGCGTTCTCAGCACTCCCGTGGTGGTCTGGGTCGGCAAGCTCTCCTACGGGCTCTACCTGTGGCACTGGCCGTTGTTCGTGCTGCTCACCCCCGAGCGCACCGGCCTCGACACGGTGCCGCTGACGGTGGTGCGCTTCGCCGCGACCTTCGCCGTCTCGGCCGCGTCGTACTACTGGATCGAGGACCCGATCCGGCGCGGCTCGCTGCGTCGCAGGCTCGGGCCCCGCGTCTCGCCGGCGTTCTCGACCGCCGCCGTGGGCGTGGCGGCCGTGCTCATCGGCGTCTCGGCGACCGGCGTCCAGCTGGCTCCGTCGGCGCGCGCGGGCGAGGCGCAGGCCGCGACGGTCGGCAGCGGCGACTACGGCGTCCTCATCGTCGGCGACTCGGTGGGCTTCAGCCTGGGCTACAACTTCCCCAAGGAGAAGTTCCCCGGAGTCGCGGCCACGGCCAGGGTCAACTTCGGCTGCGGCACTGCTGAGCAGCACCTCGCCTTCAACGGCAAGCCGCAGAAGGGCGAGGACCAGGAGGAGTGCAACACGATCTTCGCCAACTGGCGCGACGGCATGCAGCAGACCAAGCCCAAGGCCATCGTCTGGAGCCTCGGTGGCTGGGAGGTCTTCGACCACGAGGTCGACGGCAAGGTCCTCGAGGTCGGGTCGCCGGCGTACGCCGCGTACCTCACCGCGCGCCTTGAGGAAGGTCTGAAAGCCCTGAGCCCGAGCACGGCTCCGGTGTTCATCACCAACGTCCCGTGCTACCACCAGGAGAAGTTCGTCGTGGCCGGGCAGGACCTCTCATCGGACCGCAATGACCCGCAGCGCGGCAAGGCCGTCAATGCCGTTCTCGACGCGTTTGCCGCCAAGCACCCCGATCGCGTGCACATCGCCGATCTCGACAGCTTCGCGTGCCCCAACGGCAAGTACGAAGAGGTCGTGCGCGGCAAGAAGATCCGCATCGACGGCGTGCACTACTCCGCCGACGGCGCGCGCGGTTTCTGGGAGTGGCTCATGCCTCAGATCAAGAAGGTCACCGGCTGATCGTCCCGGCGTCGCTCGCGGGCTTCTTGCCGCTCGCGATGTCGCGGATCTGCGGAGCCAGCCAGCGCCAGTAGATCGGGCCCGACCTGGGCGTGTAGTGGATGCCGTCCTGGTAGAGGGGCACGCCGTTGACCTCGCCGTGGTAGCCGTCCTTGCACAGCGCCGAGAAGGTGTCGATCACCGGGACGCCGTGGGTGCGCGCCCACGCGGTCGCGACGGCGTTGACGTGCCGGACCCGCTCGTCGTCGTTGATGAGGTCGATCTCCTTGTTGACCCCGAAGTCGGGCATCCGGTGGCACGCCAGGTTGGTGAGCGCGAACCGCTTGGCCCCGTGCGCGAGAGAGGTCGTGCGGACGTGGTCGAGCGAGGAGCGGATGAACGCGTCGTGCCCGGCGGTGCCGAAGCGTTGTACGCCCTCATCGTTCTTGAAGTCGCTGACCAGGGTCTGCGGGACGAAGTAGAGCGCGACGTCAGGAGAGACCAGGCGCATCGCCTTGCCCCACTCCTGCTGCCACTCCACACAGTCCGGGGACACCTTGACGGGATCGCCGTCGATGAGCTTCTCGCCCGGGAAGGGGTCGCAGCCCAGGCTGACGTTGCCCGTGGGGACGACGTCAGGAACCGTGGTGTCGCCACCGTGGTTCTGCGTCAGGCTCGCGGGCACCGAGTTGCCGAGCAGCACCACCGAGCGCTTGACACCGCTGGTCGCCGAGACGCCGGCGGTCGGCTCGAGGTGGCTCGACCCGCCGACGGCGCTCGCCGGCGCTGCGGACGAGCCGCTGGACTGGGTCAGCGCGAGCGCCCCGAGCACGGCGACGGGCATCGCGACCCGGGCGACCGCGACGCTCGGCTGCGGTCGTGCCGGGATCAGGGCGCGGAAGCCCCGCGTGCGGATCGGACGTTCGACGTAGCGATAGGTGATCACGGCCAGGCCGACCGACACCGCGATCTGCACCAGTGACAGCGCAGCACCGTCGATCGGGACCTGTGCGGGGTTGAGGAAGACGATGACGGGCCAGTGCCACAGGTAGAGCGAGTAGCTGATGAGTCCGAGCCGTCGCAGCCACTCCAGTGACAGCACGCTCTGCAACGACCCCGGTGTGCGACCGGCGGCGGCGAGGATCGGCAGCGTCGCGAGCAGCGCGAGCACCAGCAGCCCACCCTGGAACGGCAGGTCGGACTTCTCGGGCAGGACGAAGAACGCGACAGCGAACACCGCCAGCGCCGGCCAGGCGGCCAGCCCGATGACGCGGTCCACCGTCGATCGGCGGCGTCGGGCCGTGGCCGCGCGCCCGGCCATGAGGCTGCCGACCGCTGCGCCGACGAGCAGCTCGAACGCACGTGTGTCGGTGCCGTAGTAGACGCGGCCGGGGTCCTGGCCCGGGACGTAGAGGTGCACCATCCACGCCGCGGACGCGAGTGCGAGCAGCAGCAGCACGGCGGACCGGACGATGCGGTTGCGCGTGATCGCGGACAGGCCGATCAGCAGCAGCGGGAAGAGGAGGTAGTACTGCTCCTCGATCGAGAGCGACCAGGTGTGCCGCACCGGCGAGGGGAGGGCGAGATTGCCGAAGTAGGACTCGTCGCCGAGCAGGAAACGCCAGTTGGCGACGTACAGCAGTGCCGACAGCACGTCCCAGCCCACGGGGGAGCGGCGACCGGGGACGGTCCACAGGCTGGCCGCGACGAGCACCGCCCCGCACACCACCACCAGCGACGGGAGCAGTCGGCGGGCGCGTGAGAGCCAGAAGCCGATGAGGTCGATGCTGCCCCACCGCAGCTGCTCGCTCAGCAGCAACGAGGTGATGAGATAGCCCGAGAGCACGAAGAACAGGTCGACCCCGAGCCAGCCGCCAGGCGCCCAGTCGCCGTTGACGTGGTAGATGAGCACCGCGGCAACTGCGACGCCGCGTAGTCCGTCGAGGGCCGGGCGATAGGGCAGGGAACGGTGCTGGTGGGAGACCACGGACTCTCTCGATCAGGTACAGGCACGGCGACCGCGCTGGTCGCCCGGGCCACCATACGTACTCTGCAGTACATCCTGCACGGTCTGGTCGTACTATTCGGTCGTGCCGACCGAGAGCGCCGACGAGCGTACTGTCCTGATCCCACGTACCGGGACGCGCGTGGTCCTGCTGATCGCCGTCGGGCTGCTGGTGCTCGCGGCGTACCTCTTCTTCAGCCCGGTCACCCTCACGGGCAAGACCGGCGCGCAGTTCGGCTGCGGCAGTGCGTTCTCGCCGGCCACTGACCCGTTCCCCAAGAATGTCTGCGGCGATCTCCCAGAAGTGGCCCGCTTCCGGGCCATACTGACGGCTGCCGCCGGCGTCCTGATCGGCGGTGTCGGAACGGCGATGTTCGGCTTCGAACGTCGTACCCAGACCCGCCGCGCGGGTCGGCGTGAGGTCGAGGACGGCCACTCAGCTCGTTGACGCACGAACCCCCGCGGCGATGTGCACCGGCACAGCACACGCACGTGGAGGACCTCGGCTTGGCACGTTCGCGGTACGGCAACCGTCCTGCTCTGGACGGTATTCGGGGGCTGGCCATGCTCACGTTCATGGCGTTCCACCTCGGGGTGCTGTCGCTGCAGGGAGCGTGGGTCGGGATCAACCTGTTCTTCGTGCTGTCGGGATTCCTGATCACCCGGCTGCTGATCGAGGAGCGGGTCGACTACGGCCACATCGACGTACTCGGGTTCTACCGCCGCCGTGCGCGGCGTCTGCTCCCGGGGCTGATGCTCCTGCTGGCGACCTTGTGCGCCTACGGCGTGGTCTGGGCGAGCGACGACGTACGCCGGGGCCTGAGAGCCGATCTCCTCGCCACGCTCGGCTACGTCATGAACTGGCGCCTGATCCTGCGCGACGACCAGTACTTCGAGACCTTCGGCAACCCCTCCTTCCTGCGTCACGCGTGGACGCTGTCCGTCGAGGAGCAGTTCTACGTCGTCGTGCCGTTGCTCGTCAGCGCGCTGTTCGTGCTGCGCGGCCGGCGTGCTCAGACCGCTGTGGTGCTCGCCCTTGCCGTGGTGTCGGCCGCCTGGACGTCGGTCGTCGGTCTCGGCGGCGTCACGGCGCAGGCCCACGCCTACTACGGCACCGACACCCGGGTGCAGTCGCTCCTCGTCGGCGTCGGCCTGGCCTTCGGGCTGGGGCTGCGCCGTAGGGGCCGGCGACCGCGCCCCCTGCCCCGAGCCGTCGTGACGGCACTCGGCTGGGGCGGACTGGGCGCGCTCGTGGTGGCGTATGTCGCGGTCCCGCCTCTCGCGGGCTGGATGTTCGACCGCGGCGGCATCCTGCTCACCTCGGCGGCCGCGGCCGCCCTCGTGACCGCGTGCGCCGACCCGCGCCCGTCCGTGCTGACCAGCGCGCTCGGTCTGCGGCCGATCGCCTACCTCGGCAAGCTGTCCTACGGGCTCTACCTGTGGCACTGGCCGATCCACCTGTGGCTCGCCCACGCTGTGCCGGACATGCCGACCTGGCTGCACGTGGTGGCGGGCATGGTGGTCACGACCGGGGTGGCAGCGACGTCGTACGAACTGGTCGAGCGACCCGTGCTGCGCGCCGGCGTACGCGGTCTTGTCCCGACCGGCCGGCGCGGTTCGCGGCTCGTGATGCTCACCAGCGTGGTCGCGCTGGTGGCGGCGTCGTTCGCCGTCGGACGGGTGCCCGCGAGCGCGACGCCGGTGACCTCTGCACCGGCCGTACAGCTCGTCCCCGGTGCACCGGCGTACGTCCCCGGCCGAGAGCGCATCACGTTCGGGCTCTTCGGTGACTCCGTCCCCGAGAAGCTGCTCGAGAACCGACCGCCCAGGTACTCCGACCTGGCCGCTGTGGGTCTCACCGACCCGGGGTGCGACCTGACCGACCTGCCTCGTGCCGGCGGCAACCCGAAGGAGAGCCTACCGACTCCGCGATGCCTGGCCCTCAAGCAGGGCATGGCCGACGCGGCGCGCTCCGGTGAGCTCGATGTCGTCGTCCTCATGACCGGCACGGTGGCCTCGCTGCCGCACCTGATCGACGGGCGCGCCGTGGGCGTGGAGGACCCGCGGTACGAAGGGCTGGTGGTCGCTGCGCTGGAGCGCATGCGGCGCGACGCGCGGGCCGGGGGCGCTCAGCAGGTGCAGGTCGTGACGGTGCCGTGCCGCGACCGGCGGATGAGCTACCTCCCTGACAGCTACCGCGCTTACCTCGACCGGCACCCGTCGTTCGCGGACGCCGGTGCGGATCCTGTCGTTCTCAACCGCCTGATCACGCGCTGGGCCGGCGAGAACGACGTGCCTGTGCTCGACCTGTACGGCGCGCTGGGATGCGCGAAGGGGTTCACCGCGCGACGCCACGGGATCGACCTCTACGGCGACGGCGTCCACTTCTCGCCGGAGGCCACCCCGATGATCTGGACCTGGCTCGCACCGGCGATCCGGTCGGCGTACCAGCAGCGCGCGGGAGCGGGCTCATGAGCACCACCTCCACATCCCGTCGCGCGCGCCGCGAGGCCGGTCAGGCCCGCTACGCCGCGGTCGACGGTTACCGCGGGTTCTTCGTCGTCCTGGTGGTGCTGTTCCACCTGGGTGTGAGCCGGCTCGCGGGCGGCTGGATCGGCATCAACCACTTCTTCGTCTTCTCGGGCTTCCTGATCGCCCGCATCCTGATCAGCGAGCACGCGCGCACCGGCCGTATCAGTGCGGTCGCGTTCTACGTACGCCGGCTGCGGCGCGTGGTGCCGGCGATGCTCGTCCTCGTCGCAGCCGTCCTCGTCGCGACGCTGGCGTTCGGCGAGGGAGCGCAGCGGCGGCTCTGGGGCGGCGACGCGGCGGCGACGCTCGGCTTCTTCCTCAACTGGCGGCTGGCTGACCGCAACGACGCCTACTTCGACCAGTTCGGTGCGCCCTCCCCGCTGCGCCACGCGTGGACGCTCTCGATCGAGGAGCAGTTCTACGTCGTGGTGCCGTTCGCAGTGCTCGCGATCTGCATGCTCGTGCGCAGGCGGGCGGTCCGCGCCGGGATCGTCATCGCGCTCGCGGTCGCCTCGGCGGTCTGGACGGCGCACCTGGCGCAGACGGCCAGCGCGTCTCGTCTGTACTACGGCACCGACACCCGCGTGCAGGCGCTGCTGATCGGCGTCGCGGTCGGGTTCCTGCTCGGCCGGGGCAGCGACGGCCGGCGCCCCGCGATGCTCCCGCGCACGGTCACCGAGGTGATGGGCTGGGTCGGGTTCGCGGTCTCGCTCAGTGCGATCTTCCTGCTCGACGAGACCACGCAGTGGGTCTACACCCAGGGCGGCGTGCTGCTGTTCGCGGTCGCTGCCGGCGTGATCGGCTGGTCCGCGGTCGACGAACGACCCTCGCTGCTCAACCGGCTGATGAGCCAGCGGCCGTTGCCCTACCTCGGGCGCATCTCCTACGGCATCTACCTCTACCACTGGCCGATCCACCTGTGGGTCCCGCTCGACGGTGCCCCGAGGTGGCTGGCCGGAGCCGTCCAGCTCGCGCTCACTCTGGCCGTCGCGATGGCGTCCTACCGCTGGCTCGAGGAGCCGGTGATGCGGCACGGGCTGCGTGGCCTGCGCCTGCCGGCCCGCATCCGTCGGTGGACCCTCGGCCCGGCCCTGGCGGCGCTCGTCGCCGGAGCCGTGCTGCTGTGGAGCACCCCCGAGCCGGCCCTGTCCAGCCGCCAGCCCGACCTGGTCGCCGGGCAGCCGGCGTACGACACCGGTCGTGGGCCGCAGCGCATCGCGGTGCTCGGAGACTCGGTGGCCCAGCAGCTGGTCCACGACCTTCCGAAGGACCGTTATCCGGGGCTGTCGGTCTCGGACCAGACCCGCGAGGGCTGTGACCTGCTGCCGGCGACGGCGACCACGGGGGAGAAGGACATCCCGCTGCAGGGGCCGTGCCGCACCACGCTGGAGAGCTGGCCCGGCCAGGCCCGCCAGGACCGCAGCCAGGTGGTCCTGCTGTTCGCCTGGACGATGCTCGCGTATCCCCACCACGGCCCCGACGGTCAGGTCACGCGCCCACCGGACGCGGCGTACCGCGGTGTGATCGAGCACGGGCTGGAGGGCCTGCTGGCCAGGACGCGTACGGCGGGTGCCTCCCAGCTGCACCTGGTCACGCTCCCGTGCCGCGACCTGCCCAAGGACGAGACGACCGGGCAGTCCGACGCCTCGGCCGCCGACCTCGCCCGCGTGCGCGACGTGGTCCGCGACCCGACGTGGGTCAACGGCGTCCTCAAGGGATGGGCGGCCCGTCATCCCGACGTGGTGCGCCTCATCGACCTGCAGGCCGCGACCTGCCCGCAGGGCTACGTCGCGCAGCGGGGCGGGATCACGCTGTTCGCCGACCGTGCGCACTTCTCGCGTGATGCGGCACCGATGGTCTGGAAGTGGTTGCTGCCGCAGATTCAGCAGGCGTACGCACCTGTGCAGTAGGTCACATGGCACGATGTGCTAGCTACTCGGCAGTAATGACGGACAGGAAACGGACTCGATGGACACCAGGCGCTTCTTCGCCGAGCTCCCCACGCACTTCGCGGGCGACCCCCAGGACCACGACCCGGTCGACCCCGCCTGGGAGGGGATCGCCCAGGACGTCGCGGGCTACACCTCCACCAACGAGCTGGCCGTGCTCAACCACGCCGCGCGTCTGCTGCCGCAGGACGAGTCCTACCTGGAGGTCGGCACCTTCAAGGGTCGGTCGCTGTGTGCTGCCGTCCGCGACGTGACCGACAAGAAGTTCTACGCCATGGAGAACTTCATGGAGTTCGGGATGGCGGGGGAGCAGGCTCGCGACGAGCTGCGCGCCAACCTGGGCCGCCATGCCCAGGACGCCGACGTCGAGCTGATCGAGGGCGACTGCTTCCAGCTCATGGCCCGCCCGGGGGTCGTCGACCGACCCGTCGGCGTCTACTTCTACGACGGTGAGCACACCCTCCTCGCGCACTACCTGGCGCTGGCCGTGGCCGAGCCGCTGCTCGCCGACGAGGCCCTGGTGCTCGTCGACGACGCGAGCTGGCCGGTGGTGCAGAAGGCCCACCGGATCTTCCTGCGCAACCACCCGGGCTGGAGCATCGAGGCCACCTGGGACGCCCGCGAGGCCGACGACCCGCGGTGGGCCAACGGCCTGCACGCGCTGGTGTTCCGGCGTACGGCGCCGTCCCGGCTGGGCCGACGTGACCAGGCGCTGCTGCGCTACCAGACGACGGTCCAGGACCGCGTCAACGCCGTCGGCTGGAAGGCCGCCGGCCTGATGCCGGGCGTGGTCAAGACCGGGGCGAAGGTCTTCCTGTCACGCTCGCGTGCCATCGGTGGCGGCAAGAGCTGAGGTCTCGTCGATCGGCTGCTCGGACTGGTGCGCGATCAGCGTGCGCACCAGTCCGGTGACCGCGACCACGAGGGCGCCGACCGCGCACACCGTGACGATCTGGCGGGCCGAGTCGTGCCACCACAGCCCGATCGTGAGGGCCTGAGCCGCGAGCACGACCCAGGTGAGCGCGCCGAGGAACCCCGAGTCGCCGCCCATCTCCGAGAACAGCCACACCTGGGCCAGCGCCCACGTGGTGCCGAGCGCGACGCAGGCGACAGCGAGCCCCGAGAACTCGGTGTACTGCTCGCCGCCCGCGAGTGAGATCCACATCCGCGGCGCCAGCGCGACCACGCCGACGGCGCACAGCCCGATGGCGAGCACGAGCCCACTGGCCTTGAGCCGAACCCGTGCCGCACCGTGCGACTGCATCCGCGGGACGAGCAGGAGCGCGACGAACTGGGTCGCCCAGCACACCGCGCGCCCGAACGTCGATGCCAGCGCATAGCCGCCCGACTCGTGGGCGGACAGGAAGTGCCGGGCGAGCAGCACGTCGACGTTGGTCAGCGCCATGAAGGCCGCGAGCGTCGTGTTGGACCGCGCGAGCTCGGCGAGCAGACCGGGCGTCGAGCTCGCGAGCCGGGCCACGAGGTCGTGGCACAGCAGCCAGCCCCACAGCGTGGTCAGAGCAGAGGCTGCGAGCAGGATCGCGAACACCTGAGTGACGTCGGCGCCGAGCGCGGCCGCCAGCGCAGCTCCGCCGAACCGCCCGGCGGCGGTGACGATGTACAGGCTCGAGAGCCGGCGTACGCGCTCGGTGCCGAGCAGCAGACCTTGGAACGCTCCGGTCAGCGTCATCGGCACGAGCGTGAGTCCGAGCAGGACCGGTGCGAGCACGGAGTCCAGGTGGAAGGCCGAGCGCAGCAGCGGGGCGAGGAGAGCGGTGCCCGCGGCGAGCGCGACCCCGATCGCGAACGCCGGCCGCAGCCCGCTGGTCGGACGGTCGGCGGCCAGGTGCCGGGCGATCACGACCTGGAAGGCGCCGGCTGGGATGGCCAGCAGGATGCCGTACGTCGACATCGCGGAGTAGCCGCCGAAGTCGGCCGGACCGAGAGCGGGCGCGAGCACCACGACGAACAGATAGCTGAGGACGTTGGACACGCCCATCGCGATCCCGAGCAGCGCACCGCGCATCGCCAGGCGCCGCGGGCTCGGGGGTGCGGCGTGGCGCGGTCTCGCCCTCGGTGACATTCCTCGCTCGCTCACGGTGTGATCCAGGCTACTCACGAGTTATATTGGCCGCTGCCCATGCGACCAGCCGGCTCAGGCGTCGCCACCCGAGACCTCTCGTGGAGTCCCCGCCTTGCGCATGCTCACCCGTTATCGGCTGACCGTTGCGCTGCTGGTGCTCATCCTCGCACTCGTCGTCCTCCTCAACGACCTCGGTGACTTCAACACCGACATCAAGCCCGAGGTCTACATCGCGCCGCTGGACATGATCGGGCGCTACCTGTCGTCGTGGACCTCCTCGCCCTATCTCGGGTCGCCCAACTTCAACGTCGGCCTGGTGCCCGTGCTGCTCGTGCTCGCGGCGTTCCGGGCGATCGGCATGTCGCCGGAGTTCGCGTTCAAGGCGTTCCACCTGCTGCTGTGGCTCATCGCCGCGTGGGGCACGTCGCGACTCGTGCGCGCTGTCGCACCGCGGGCCGGGAAGTGGGCCGGCCTGGTCGCCGCGGTGGTCTACCTCGCCAACCCCTACACCATCCAGGCCGGTGCCACCCTGGCCATCGCACTGCCGCTGTCACTGCTGCCGTGGCAGCTGCTGTGCTTCGTCAGGGCCCTGCGCGACCACCGCAGCTGGCGGTGGCCTGCCGCGTTCGGGCTGACGTTCTTCGCGATGAGCGGGATGAACGTCGCCGTCGTCCCGCTGCTCCAGCTCTTCGCGATGATCCCGGTCGCCCTCGCCGTGCGCGCCGAGCGGTCACTGCCGTGGCGTCGCATCGCCACGGTCACCGGCAAGTGCGCGCTGTTCGTCCTCGGTGTGTCGATCTACTGGCTGGTGCCGTCGTACGCCGCGAGCTCGACCGGCAGCCAGATCGTCGAGAGCTCCGAGACGCTCACCGGTATCGCCAAGGTGTCCTCCTTCCCGGAGGTCCTGCGCGGCGTGGGGCTGTGGCCGTTGTACGGCTACGACGACAAGGGACCGTGGGTGGCTCAGCACGCCACCTACGTCGCGAGCCCCTTCGTGATGATCCTGACGATGGCCTGGCCGACGCTGGGGCTACTCGCGCTGCGGTGGTGCACCGGTGTCGTACGCCGACTCGTCGCGGTGTCCGTCGCGCTCGCGGCCGTGGTGATGGTGGGCATCTTCCCGCGTGAGGGCGGTTCGGCGTCGCCGTTCGGGCGGGTGCTCGGCGAGGTGCTGTCCGTCCCGCTGATGTCGGCTTTCCGCACCACCAACAAGATCGGCGCCGTGCTCGCACTCGGGTTCGCGATCGCCATCGGCGTCGGTCTGGTGCGAGCGCTGCCGCGGTACTGGCCGCGGCCGGGGGCCAAACCGGTGGTCGTGGTGCTGAGCGCGGTGCTCGTCGCCGCGTGGGCGCTGCCGGCGTTCGGCGGTCGGCTCTACACCTCGCAGATGAACATCCCGAAGTACTGGGAGTACGCCGCGCAGCAGGCCGATCAGGGCAATCCCGCGAGCACGGTCCTGATGCTTCCGGGACAGGTCCGCCCCGACTACCGGTGGACCGTCGAGCGTCCTGACGACGTCGCCAACTCGTTGCTCAAGCGCGACGCCGTCATCCCCGAGACGACGCCCAACGCCTCCGCACCGGGCGCCAACTTCCTGGCGGCTCTCAACGACACCGTCCAGTCCGGCTCGGCCCCCCGCGACTCGATGTCCACGTTCGCGCGTTACCTCGGGTCCGACACGGTGCTGCTGCGTCGCGACATGGTCTGGGAGGACGACGGTGGCGCGCGCCCCTCGGTCACCACCCGCTTGCTGCAGGGCGACCCCGGACTGAAGGAGAGCGGCACCTTCGGCTACCCGAGCGAGAACCTCGGGCGCTCCGCCGACGCTGCCGGTCACGGTGAGGAGAAGCTCACACCGCTCGCCCTGTACGACGTCGCCCAGCCGCGTACGGCGGTCCGGGCCGAGACGATGGCCGGCAGCGTCGTCGTGGCAGGCGACGGGTTCGCGTTCCCGGCGATGACCGAGGCCGGCACGCTCGGCGGGACGCCCACCGTGCGTTATGCCCAGGACCTGACGGCAGCCGACCTCGCCGCACAGCTGCGCACCGCGGGCCGCATGGTCATCACCGACACCAACGCCCGGCGCAACGTCATCCCCAACCGCCTCAACGCCGGCCAGGGTCCGCTGCTCGGCGCCGGCGAGAAGCTCGGCGCGACCCGGACCCTCGGCGACAAGCAGGCCGACCAGACGGTGCTGCTGCGCTCCGGCGCCAAGGTCCGCGCGAGCACCAGTGGTGGCACGTTCTTCGACCTGCCGTTCGGGGTGCCCGAGTTCGCCGTCGATGGCGACGACGCGACGGCCTGGCGCTTCGGTGACTTCCGCCGGGCACCGGGGCAGACGCTTCAGGTGACCCTCCCCGGCCCGGTGTCGTTGGGCAAGATCCCGGTGTCCCAGCTGCCGATCGGGCCGGTGCAGATCGACAAGGTCACGCTCAGCGGAGGCGGACGCAGCTCGACGGTCAGGCTGCCGACCCAGGGGAGTGCGACGCTCGACCTCGGTGGAGCGGTCACCGACCGGGTGACCCTGCGCATCGACTCCATCCGGGGAGAGGGGTTCAACCTCGTCGGGCTGGCCGAGCTCGGGCTCCCAGGGGCGAAGGCCGCCCGGACCGCTCGGACGCCCACGACGTTGAGCGACCGCTACGCACAGCTCTCGCCCGAGCAGCGTGCGCAGTTCGCCAAGGTGCCGCTCGACATCCTGCTGCAGCGCGTGCTCAACACCCCTGACGCCAGCGACGACAGCGAGCGGGTGCTGCGCCGCGTGGTCACCGTCCCCGACGACCGCGACTACGACGCCGAGGCGTCGGTGCGCACGACCCGACCGTTGGAGCAGGTCTACGACCAGGCTGCGGGCTATGCGACGAGCACCCGAGCGACCTCCAGCTCGTTCTACTTCAACAACCCCCAGTGGCGGGCGTCGCAGGCCGCCGACGGCGACCCCTCGACCGCCTGGTCGCCCGGAGGTTCGACGCGCGGCCAGCACTGGGAGCTGACCGGGCCGCGACGCACGATCTCGCAGGTCCGCCTCAACCAGGAGGCCGGCGAGCCGGCGAGCCCGCTGTGGGCCAGCCAGGTACGGATCAGTGTCGACGGCAAGGTCGTGACGACCGCGTCGATCACGCCGGGGTCCTCGACCGTCAGGCTCCCGTCGGGCACCCAGGGCTCGACCGTCCGGGTCACGATCACGGGTCTGGCGGGCAACCCGTCCGGCGTACCGCCGAGGTTCACCGACATCGACGCGGGCGCCACGCTGCAGAAGACCACGCCGGGCCCCCTGGACAGCGCGGACGGCACGCGCTGCATCACGGTCGCCACGGTCGACGGCAAGCCGCTGCGGATGCGTCCTGCCGCCAAGACCATCGCCGGCCGTGACGAGAACGGCACCCGCTGGGTCGGTTGCCAGGACGTCAGCCTCGAGCGGGGTGAGCGGCGTATCGAGCAGGCCGACGGGTTCGTGCTGGACACCCTCAACCTCAAGGACAAGCGCTCGGCGAGCACCCGGCCCGGGCTGCAGCCGACGGTGCGGATCACCAAGAACGCCAGCTCTGCCAAGACCCTCGAGGTCACGGCCGGCACGACGCCGTACGCCGTGGTGATCGGCCAGAGCATCGACCCGCGGTGGACGGCGACCGCGGACGGCGAGGACCTCGGCGCCCCCGTGACGCTGGACGGGTTCTCCGCAGGCTGGGTGCTTCCGCAGGGTGGTTCGCACACCATCGAGATCCGATACGCACCGCAGCGGACCTCCAACATCGCGCTCGCCATCTCGGGTGCGGTGGTCGCGCTCGCTGTCGTTCTCGTGATGCTCGGGTGGTGGCGACGGCGTCGCCGGCCGAGCACCGTCCCTGACGTCGAGGCGCCCTTGCCGCAGTCCGGCGCGAGCCGCGCGGCAGCGGTCCCCGCTTCACGGCGGTCAGCCCGCGCCCGGCACGCCAGTGAGCGGAGTGCCCCGTGGCCGCGGTGGGCGCGCGAGGTGGCGCTGGTCGCGCTGGCCGGGTTCGCGGTCGGATGGGCCGGGCTGGCCGCGAGTGTCGCGGTGGTCGTCCTGCTGCGGCAGCGCCCCGTACGGCCGATCTGGCTGATCGGTGGGGGTGCGGCGCTCACGATGATCTCGATCATCGTCTACATCGTTCTGCTCGGTGACCTGCGCGGGTCGGTCTCGGCCGACGGTGTGGCGTCCTCGATGCTTCCTCACTACCTCGCGGGTGCGGGGCTGGTCATCGCGCTGATCGGCGTCCTGCTCCCGGTGGACCACCATCACGACGACCCGGACGAGGACATGACCGACACCCTGACCCTGGAGGCCGGCCGACCATGACTCCGACACCTGAGGTGACGGTCGTCGTACCCACCCGCAACAACACGCGCACCATCGCCGCGTGTCTGGCGTCGGTGCGCGCACAGACGTACGACCGCATCGAGCTGATCGTGGTCGACAACCACAGCCACGACGGCACCGACGACGTCGCTCGCGAGTACGCCGACCAGGTGCTGACCGCCGGACCCGAGCGCAGCGCTCAGCGCAACCTCGGCATCGAGCGCGCACACGGTGAGTGGGTGCTGTGGCTCGACAGCGACATGATCCTGCCCGCCGAGACCGTCGAGGTCGCCATGCGGACCGCGCTGCAGGAGGGAGCCGTCGGCGTCGCGCTGCCCGAGCGCACGATCGGCGCCGGCTTCTGGACGGCGTGCCGTGCGCTCGAGCGGTCGTGCTACCTGGACGACCCGTGGCTGCACAACCCGCGCCTGGTCCGTCGCGACTTCCTGCTCGACGACGGTGGTTTCCACCTGGCCATGTCCGGGCCCGAGGACGCCGACCTGCGGATGCGGATGCGTGCCCAGGGCGCCGCCATCGCACTCGCCCCGATCATCGTCGACCACGACGAGGGTCGGCTGACCCTCGCTGACGTGATGCGCAAGCGCTACTACTACGGCCGCAGCATCCCGGCGTTCGCGGAGCAGCACGACGGCGCCGTGGGCGCTCAGGGCAAGGCGGTGCTGCAGTCCTACGTCCGCCATCGCACCGACCTGCTCAAGGACCCGGCCCATGCCGCCGGCATGGTGGTGATGCGCGGTATGGAGGTCGTCGGGTACTCCCTCGGAGCGCGCCGGGGACGCCGCGACCGCGCGGCACAGGCCTCGTCATGAGCCGCCGGATGCTGTGGGTCTCCCTGCCCGACCAGCGACCCCGGCGTGAGCTGTACTGGATGTCACGGATGCCCGGCACCCACGTCACCGCGCTCGCCCAGCAGGAGCCGCTCGGCGACATCACGTGGGTGCCGAGCTCGTACCGCCGCCCGGTCAAGAGATTCATCGAGGCCGGGGCGCTGGCCTGGGTCAAGGGTCTGGACCAGCAGGATCCTGCCGCGTACGACTGGGTCGCCTCACTCGAGCTGTGCTCGCTCGTCACCGGTCAGGCCTCACGCTGGCGCCGCCGTGCCGGAGGCCGCCGACCGCTCCAGGCCGTGATCACCTGGGAGAACCTGCCCGACCAGCCGATCTACAAGGTGCCTCCGTACAAGCAGGCGCTGGAGTCGTGCCGCGACGCCGACCTGCTGCTGTGCATGGTCGACGCAGCCCGAGAGCACCTCCTGGCCAACGGTTTCGACGACGAGCGCATTCAGGTGGTCAAGCCGGGCGTCGACACCGAGATCTTCACGCCGGCCGAGCGGCCGACGACAGAGCCGGTCGTGGCGTTCATCAGTCCGCTCGCACCCAACAAGGGCATCGACCGGGTCCTGGAGGCCATGCGGGTCGTGCAGCGCACGATCCCCGAGGCGAGCCTCGTGGTCGCCGGCCAGGGTCCGATGCGCGCGCAGGTCGAGGCCGCGGCCGCCGACCCGAGCAGACGCGTACGGCTCGCCGGATCGCTCGACGCCCACGGAGTCGCCGACCTCCTGCGGTCGTCCGCGGTGTTCACGACGGCTCCGCGGCCGACCTGGAAGTGGACCGAGCAGCTCGGCCTGGCCTACCTCGAGGCGCAGGCGTGCGGACTGCCCGTCGTGACGACCCGCTGCGGCACCAACGACGAGGCGGTCCAGGAGCCCAACGACCTTGTCGACGACTCCGTCGAGGCGCTCGCCGACGCGCTGCTCGGTTGGTTGCAGGACGACGAGCGCCGCGCCGCGGCCGGACGCGTCAACCGGGCCCGCATGGTCGCCGAGCACGACCTCGCGACCCAGGTCACGCGCATGGGCGAGGCCTACGCCGCAGTCGAGCGTTCCCACACCTCGTGACCGTCGGGCGTCGCGGCTGGGGTGCGCTCACCGGGCTGGCGTGCGGCCTGGTCGTTCTCGGGCCGGCCATGCGCCCGGGATACCTCCTGTTCTACGACATGATCTTCGTGCCCCGCCTCGGGCTGGGAGACCGCACCCTCGGCGTCGACGGCTCCGTTCCTCGCGCCGTCCCCAACGATGCTGTGGTCGCGCTGCTGTCGACCGTGGCGCCCGGCTGGGTGGTGCAGAAGGTCCTGCTGCTCGCGGTGTTCGTCGGAGTGGGTGCCGGCGTCGCCGGGCTGGTGCGCAGTCGTACCGGTGGTGTCGCCGCCGCGCTGGTCGCCTGCTGGAACCCGTACGTCGCCGAGCGCCTCGCGATCGGCCACTGGGGGTTCCTGCTCGGGTACGCCGCCCTGCCGTGGGTCGCGTCCGCGGCTGCGGCTTGCCGTGACGGTCGGCCGTACGGACGCGCGAGAGTGGCCGGGGCTCTGGTCCTGGTGGCGATGACGGGCTCGACCGGGTCGGTGCTGGCGCTCCTGCTGGTCGCCTGCGTGCTCGTCGTGCCGGCGACGCCGGCGGTCCTGCGCGAGCCAGGTGCCCGTCTCCTCGACCTGGTCTGGTTTGCGCTCATCGCCCTGCTCGCCAACGCCCCGTGGTGGTACCCCTTCCTCGTGGCCAGCGCCGATGCGCCCGCGGACTCCGGCGGGGTCGAGGCGTTCATGTCGCGGGCCGACACCCCGTACGGCGTGCTGCCCTCGTTGCTGACAGGGGGAGGCATCTGGAACAAGGGCGTGTGGTTCGAGGAGCGCATGTCGGTCCTCGTCGCCGGGGTCGCCCTGCTCGGCGTGATCGTGTCCGTGGCGTGGTGGGTCCGAGCCGCGGGATGGCGTCGACACCCGGCCACCGGCGGCCTTGCGGCGGCAGGCGTTCTCGGGCTGCTGCTGGCCGGTCTCAGCTCGGTCATCGGGGGGCGGGACTTCGTCACCTGGGTGGTCACGTCCGTGCCCGGCGGTGGCCTGATGCGCGACTCGCAGAAGTTCGTCGCGCTGTGGGTCGTCCTGGTTGCGGTCTGCGTCGGCACGCTCGCCGAGACGGCTCGTGCGGCGATGCGACGACGGGGGGCGGCACGTGCCGGCAGCCTCGTCCTCGCGCTCGCCCTCGCTGCCTGGCCGGTCGCCACCCTGCCCAGTCTCGCGGGCGGCGCCCTGGGGCAGTGGCGCGCCAGCGACTACCCGCAGGGCCAGCTCGATCTCGCCGACCGCGTCGCGACGCTGCCCCCCGGCGGCGTCGCGGTGTTCCCGTGGACGCTCTACCGGCGCTACGCCTGGAACGGCGACGTCGTCACGCTCGACCCGTGGCAGCGGCTGATCTCACGGCATGTCGTCGTCAACGACGACCTTCCGCTGTCGAGCCGCACGGTGCGGGGCGAGGGCGAGGACGCCCACCGCATCGGCGTGGCCGTGCGGGCGCGGACCGACGTCCGACCGGCCCTGCGGCAGGCCGGCGTGCGCTATGTGCTCGTGCTCACCGACCAGCCCACGGCCCCTGGCGTACCTGACACCACCCGGCTGACGAAGGTCGCGGCCACGCAGGACGCGGTGCTGTACGACATCGGCCCGGCCGGCGTACGGCAGGAGTCCGCGCCCGGACCGGACCGCTACCTCGGGCTTGTCGCGGGCGCAGCCGCAGTCGTTCTGACGGGCCTCGCGTGGTGCTCGAGCGCGGTCCGACGCCGGCGCGGAGCGACCTCCGGCCGAATCCCGGATCACCATGTGGCGTAGACCACTGTGTACTGACCAGTACTGGTACCGTGGGCGGCGAGTCAGAGGGCGCGCAGTGCGTCGAAACGCGACGAGAGACCAGTGAGGTCAACGCATGAGTGGCAACAAGGCAGCCTGGAACATCGGCGGCGCGGTCGTCGGCATCCTCCTTGCGGGACTGTCGATCATCGGCCTCGTCCAGTCGCAGAACTCCATCAAGCAGCCGCAGACGTACAACAACGTCATCAGCTACGACCACTGACGCGGACCACCACGAAGGGCCACCCCGAGCGGGGTGGCCCTTCGTCGTACCGGTCAGGTCAGTGGGTGCCTTGCAACGAGCCGCTGCCGAGACCGTCCAGCTCGTCGAGCAGGGCCTCGTCGACCACGGGCAGGAGTGCGTCGTTCTCGTGCCCGGCGCGGTGCTCGGGCTCGTGCACGAGGTCTTCGACCGGGGTGAGGCTCAGCGGCTGCGACGGCGCCTGCGGCAGCCGGTCGACGTGGCCGAGGACCGAGCCGAGCGTGTGCGAGAGCAGCGCACCGCTCACCGCCCAGTCGAAGCTCCGGGCGTGAGCACGCGCACCGGCACCCAGACGGGTCCGCAGGCTGTTGCTGCGCAGGAGGTGGTCCACCTGGTGGGTCATCTCGGCAGCGTCACGCGCGAGCAGACCGGTGCGGCCGTGCTGAATCGACTCGCTCGGCCCACCGGCGTGCGCGAACGCCACCGACGGTGTGGAGTGCAGACCGGCCTCGACGATGATCAGGCCCCAGCCCTCCTTGTGCGAGGGCACGAGCATCAGCCACGACTGCGCGAGCAGCGTGTGCTTGGTCGGCTCGTCGACGAAGCCGCGGAACGTCACGCGGTCGGCCACGCCCCGGTCGGCGGCGTGGGCGCGCAGGCGGTCCTCCCAGTAGCCCGTCCCGACGATGTCCAGGCGCAGGTCCGGGTGCTCGGCGGACAGGTCGGCCACGATGTCGATGGCGGTCTCGACCTGCTTGTGCGGGACCAGTCGGCCGAGGACGACCATGCTGGGGTGCGGCGTCCGGGGCACGTCGGCGTAGGCGTCGAGGTCCTCGGGGTGGTCGTTGCCGCTGTAGATGAGGTCGACCCGGTCGGCCGGGACCCCGAGAGAACCGAGATCGTCGCGGGTGGCCTTCGAGACGGTCACGTAGCGCGATCGCCGGTAGACCCGGGGTGCGATCCTCGACTCCAGCAGCCAGCCGACCTGGCCGAGCGCGCGTCCGAAGATCACCTTCCACTGGTCGCGGTGGACGTGGTGGACGACGTTGACGACGGGGGCCTTGGCGGCGAGCGGTGCCCAGAAGGGCACACCGTTCTGGACGTCGATGACGATGTCGTAGTCGTGTCGGTGCCGTGCGACGTGCGCGAGCCCGTGGGCGTAGCACGTGAACCGGTTGCCGCGGCGCAGAACCCGCACGTCGTCGTGGGCGGTCTCAGTGGCGGCACCGGGGAACCGCGACGTGAACAGCGTGACGTCGTGACCCAGCTCGGTCAGGACCTGCGACGTGCGCTCGACGAAGGTCTCGGACCCGCCGGCCTCGGGGTTCTCACGGTCGCGCCAGGACAGGTAGAGCACCCTCAACGGATGGCGAGCTGCGGTGGCGGTCGGTTCACCGGTGGGGCGGAGCAACGGGATTCCTCCACGGGGGGTCAAGGTCACGGTCGCGGTGAGACGGGAGTCACACATGCGCACGTTAGGGTAACGCCGATAGTTACTGAGAGGTAGCCGAAACAGGATGGTCGATGTGTGCGAGGTGTGCGGGGACCGCTTGCGTGAGCGGCCGCTGCGCGGTGGCGCGGTGCTCCAGGAGTGCCCGACGTGCGGCCATCTGCGGCGTGACCTGACGAGCGCGCCGGCGGGTCATCGCGAGCACGCGTACGGCGGCGAGCCCACCCTGGACCGCATCCGGCTGGGGCTCACGTACTCCGCGCTGCGTCGGGCGTCGCCGCGGCCGTCGTCGGTGTTCGAGATCGGCTACGGCGCAGGCGGCCTGCTGCGGCGCTTCCACGACGACGGTGCCGAGATCGGCGGGGCCGATCCCGACCAGCTCGAGGTCGACGTCGATCCGGTGGTCCGTTCCGAGGGTCGCCTGTGGCGCGCCCCGGTCGAGCAGCTGGCCGAGCACGACATCGCCACCGACCTCGTCTACGGCATTCACGTGCTGGAGCACGTCGTCGATCCCGCGCGCACCCTGCAGGTGACCTTCGACCTCCTCCGTCCGGGCGGTGTCGCCCAGTTCCTCACCCCGGCGGGCGACTCCACGGGCTCGCGCTGGTACGGCGACGCGTGGTGGATGCTTGAGGACCCCACCCACATCCGGTTCTTCACCGCCGACAGCCTCGCCCGCCTCGCCCACGCCGCAGGTTTCGTCGACGTGCACGTACGCCGACCGGTGCTCGACAGCGTCGTCACCGACGTCGCCAGCCTGGCGCGGGTCGTGGCCCGCGAGCCGCGTCCTGCGGGCGCGCTGTCGTCACGGCCCGTCCTGGCGCTGGGGGCTGCGAGCACGCCGTTCGTCGTGGGGGCACGTCTGGCTCATCGGCGGATGCGGCCGACTCTGCAGCTGGTGGCACGACGCCCGGGGCACGCATGAGCAGCGAGCGCGGCCTGCGGCGCTCGGCACGGCTCTTCTCGGCGTTCCTCGTCGAGCAGACCGAACCGGCGCGGTTCTACGGCGCCCTCGCCGACGACTCGATCCAGCTGCTGACCGAGTGGACCGACCTGCGAGGCCGCACGGTCCTCGACGTCGGTGCGGGTCCGAGTGAGTTCGCCGCGGCCTTCCGTGCCGCCGGGGCCCGCTACGTGCCGGTCGACCACGACGCCTCGGTGTCGTCGGTCGCTGACGGGGGACTGGTCGCCACGGCGGCCGCGCTCCCGCTCGCCGACCGCAGCGTCGACCTGGTGTTCTCCTCCAACTTGTGGGAGCACGTACGCGAGCCGGAGCACGTCGCCGACGAGATGGTGCGCGTCGTACGGCCGGGTGGCCTGGTGTTCCTCTCCTACACCAACTGGCTCTCGCCCTGGGGCGGTCACGAGACCTCGCCGTGGCACTGGCTGGGCGGTGAGCGCGCAGCCCGCCGCTACGAGCGCAAGAACGGCCATCCGCCCAAGAACACCGTCGACCGCACGTTGTTCCGGGTCAGTGTGGCCCAGGGTCTGCGCTGGGCCCGCTCGTCGCCCGAGGTCGAGGTGCTCGTGGCGCGCCCGCGATACCTTCCCGACGTGGCCGAGCACCTGCTGAAGGTTCCCGGAGCACGTGAGCTGCTCACCTGGAACCTCCTGCTGATCCTGCGTCGCCGATGACGGGGGAGGCGTCCGCTCCTCTCGACCGGTCACGGGTCCACCGCCGGCTCGTCGCCGTCGCGCTCGCCGTCCTGCCGTGGCTGATCGCGCCCGGCCGGATCCAGCCCGACACCAAGGTCGACCTCACCGTCGATCCCTGGACCTACCTGTCCCGGGCGCTGTGGGCGTGGAACGACCACGCCGGGCTCGGTGAGCTGCAGAACCAGGCCTACGGCTACCTGTTCCCGTTCGGCCCGGTCATGGGTGTGGCGCAGTCCGTGGGGTTGCCGGCCTGGGCGGCGCAGCGGCTGTGGTGGTCGCTGCTGCTGCTCGTCGCGTACGCCGGTGCCGAACGGCTCGTACGACGACTCGGCGTCGCGGGTCCTGGTCCGGCCCTCATCGCCGGACTCGCGTACGCGCTGTCGTGCCGTGTCCTCACGGTCCTGTCCGAGATCTCGGCGGAGGCATGGCCGCTGGCTCTCGCGCCGTGGCTCGTGGTCGTCATGGTGCCGGCGGTCCAGCCGGCCGCGACCCGTCGTGCCCGCCTGCACGCCGCGGCGGCGACCGGACTGCTCACGGCGGCCCTCGGCGGCGTCAACGCGACCGCTTCGGCCGTCGTCCTGCTGCTGCCGCTGCTGCTGATCGTGACGGCGCAGCGCGGTGGTCGGGTGCGAGCGCTCGCATGGTGGGTCCCGGGTGTCGTGCTCGGGGCGCTGTGGTGGGTCGTGCCCTTGGTGGTGCTCGGGCGGTACGCCTACCCGTTCCTCGACTTCATCGAGACCTCGCAGATCACGACAGCGGTCACGTCCGTGCCCAACGTGCTGCGCGGTGCCTCTCACTGGGTCGCCTACATCCTCGACTCCGAGAGCCATCCCGTCTGGCAGGCCGGCTGGGTGCAGGCTCAGGACCCGCTGGCGATCATCAGCACCTGCGTGGTGGCCGGGCTCGGCGCCGCGGGTCTGATCGCGATGCGGCGCCGTGGCCACCGGCTGGGTCATGCCGCACGGTTCGGGATCGCGGGTGTCGTCGTCGGCGTCCTGCTGATGTCGATCGGCCACCCGGGCACGGTGGGCAGCCCGGTCGCGGGCGCTGTCCAGGCCGCGCTCGACGGTCCGCTCGCGCCGCTGCGCAACGTCCACAAGGCTGATCCGGTCCTGCGCCTGCCTCTGGTGCTCGGGCTCGCGTACGTCCTCGGCGCACTGTGGCACCGGCGTACGACGGCAACCCGCGCCGGCGTCGTCGCCGTGGCCCTTGTCCTGACCGCATCGACCACTGCCTTGTGGGTCGGGCGCGCCGCCGACGCGGGCGGTTATGCGCAGATCCCGCACGAGTGGCGCGCACTCGCGACCACCGTCGACGCCCAGGCTCGCGCCGACGGCGGGGCGACGCTGCTGCTGCCCGCGTCGCGCAACGCTCACTACACGTGGGGGAGTGCCACCGACGAGCCCTTGTCCGCCCTCGCGACGTCGCCCGTCGTCGTGCGTGCGTCGGCACCGCTCGGTGATCCCGCCGCGACGCGGTTGCTCGACGAGGCCGATCTGCGCGCGGCGTCGGGTCGACCGCAGCCCGGCCTGGCGGCCGGTCTGGCGCGGATGGGTGTGGCCCGGGTGGTCGTCCGGCACGACCTCGCCACGAGCACCGATGCCGAGCCGTGGCGGCTGGTCGAACGCACGCTGGCGCAGTCTCCGGGTTTCGAGCGCGTGAGCAGCAGCGCGAGCACGACGCTGTGGCGGGTCCGCGGCGCCGCCCCGGGCGTGACGGCGTACGACGAGAGCGCCGGCCTGTCCGTCGACGGTGGCCCCGAGAGCCTGTTCGGTCTCGCCGGCTCCGGCCTGCTCAGCGACCGCATGTGGGCCTTGATCAGCCCCGGGCACGGCACGGGCGTCCTGACCGACACACTGCGCCGACGGGCCTACAACAACGGCCGTCCCACAGCAGATGCCCACAGCCCGACACTGCGCGCGAGCGACGACGCACCGACACGGGCCGGCGCTCGCGACCTGCCGCCTGCGGGTCCGGCGTCCGGCGAGACCGTTCGCGAGCTGGTCGGCCTCCGTGATCTGAGCGCCTCGTCCTCGGCTGCTGACCCGTTCGGTCCCGGCTACCTCGGCCCCCAGCACTCCGCCGCCGCAGCGCTCGACGGCGACGCCGCGACGTCCTGGATCTCCGGTGAGACGCCCTCGGCGACGCTGGCTCTGACGCTTGACCGGACGCGGCCCGTCGGCGAGCTGCGGGTCCGTCTCGCGCGCGGTGCCGGTGTCGTGACACCGGACCGCGTCACCATCGCGGCGCACGGTCCGAGCGGCGCCGTACGCCGCACGGTCGCCGTACGACGTGGCATCGCCACTGTCGACCTCGGCAGCTCGTCGTACGACCGGGTGTCCGTGCAGCTCGGATCCGGGCACGACGCGGGTCAGGTGGGAGTCGCCGAGCTGACGCTCTCGCAGGTGCCGGGCATCGGCACGCGTCTGAGGCTGCCAGGCACGCTCGACGCGTCACGACAGGGCGTGCTGCTCCAGCGCGACGCACGCGAACGGTCCGCCGACGCGCGTGGTGGCGAGGACGGCCCGGCACTGCGCCGTGCCGTTCAGGTCGACCGTGCAGGTCCCATGCGTGCGAGCGTGTCGGTGCGCCCGACGTGGGGCCCCGCACTGGACGCCGTCCTGGACGGGCGTCGGGTCACCGGCAGCTCGCGCAGCGACCTCGATCCTGCGCGCCGGCCCGGGGCGGCCCTCGACGCGGACCCTGCGACACGGTGGACGCCTGCTCCGACGGATGCCCTCCCGACCCTGAAGGTCGACCTCGGTCGGCCGACCCACGTCACCGGCGTACGGCTGTCGGGCGGAGGTCCCGTCATGGCGGTCCGCGTGGTGGTCGACGGCCGGGTCACCCGGCTGCCCGCGACCGGTGGCCCGCTCGACGTCCGTGCGTCGACGGTCGAGCTGCAGCTCGTGCCCGGCCCGCATCGGGGTGCCTGGTCGGCGCCCGAGATCACGCTTGACGGCGTGCCCTCGACCGCGCCGAGCCAGGTCGTGCTCGGGTGCGGACAGGCCGGCAGCCTGTCCGTCGGCGGCGCGACCGTGCCGCTGCGCGTGAGCGCCGGGCGTGCCGAGATCCTCTCGGTCGATCTGCTGAGCGCGACCCCGTGCGGGAGGGACGACCTGGAGATCCCGGCGGGTGAGGTCGACGTGCAGGTGTCGCCGGGCGTCGGCGTCCGGGCGGACTCGGTTCTCCTGCAGCCCACCGCCGCGGCACCGGCCACACCGGGGGCAGCGCGGGCCGTGGCAGAGCGCGGTCAACGGCCCGGGCTCCACGAGGTGCGCGTCGCCGCCGGTGCGCCCGCCGTCCTGGCCCTCACCGAGGGTGCCAACGACGGGTGGGTCGCCACCACCGCCGACGGAACTCGGCTGCAGCCGGTCACGGTCGACGGCTGGCGCCAGGGCTTCCGGCTGCCCACGACCCGCGCGACCGATGTGCGGATCGATTTCGCGCCCACGGCGACTCATCGGCGCGGGCTCGCCGCCGGTGCGCTCGCGGTCGTCGTCCTGCTCGTCGGGTTCGTGCTGACCCGCAGGTCGACCCAGGCCCAGGCGTCGGATCCCGACCCGACCGACGAGCGTCCGTTGCCTGCCTGGGTGGGCACGGCCGCAGCGGTCGTGGCCGCTGGGCTCGTCGCAGGACCGGCAGGTGTGGTGGTCGGGATCGCCGCAGCTGTGGTTCCGCGCCGGTGGATCGCCCGGACAGCCCTGGCCGCGATGGCCCTCGCCGGTGTCGCGCTGGCGACCCTCGGCGTGGTCGAGCAGCAGTCGAGCGGGGCCGTCGCGGGTCAGCTGCTCGGCACGCTCACGCTCGCGCTGCTGGCGCGGATGCTGTGGCCCGGTGCGCCCACCGGAGCACCGGCTGCTCGACCAGCTGAGCAGACACCGACGCCAGCGCGGTCGTCAGACCCAGCACAGGGAGCAGAACCCACCAGAACCCGCCGCTGAACAGCTCGCGGCCCGTGGTGAGGAAGAGCACCTGCAGCACCAGGACGTGCCACAGGAAGACGCCGTACGACACATCACCGAGCCAGTGCGTCGCGGGGTGTCGTCCGATGCTGTCAGCGAGGCTGCCGGCCTCGGCGGGCGCGAGCGCGGCCGACAGGAGCAGAGCGGCCAGCAGCGCGTACAGCAGCTCCTTGGCGACGCCTTCGCCGACGGTCGGCGCTGACAGGTCGCGGGGCCCGGCGACCGCGGAGGCCGCGACGACGTACACGACCACGGCGCCGAGCAGGCAGGTGCTGGGGGAGCGGAGCAGGTCGAGCCACGCTGCGACGCGGCCGCCCGCCTGCCAGGGCAGCGCCCCCGCGCTCCGCGCGACGGACATGATCGCGAGCGCGGCGCCCACTGCGAACCAGGCCGCGTGCCCGATCACGCTCGTCGCGAGGGCCCCCGCGCCGGTCGTCGACCCGTGCTGTGTCCACGACATGGACACCCCTTGGGCGGCGAGGCCGACCACGGCCGCGACGCCGCAGAGCAGCAGCGCCGGTCGTACGCCGACCGCACCACCCCCGCGCCGCAGCACCCGGGCGAGCGCCGCCCCGACGAACGGCACGAGCACGTAGAAGACCAGCTCGGTCGTGAGGCTCCAGGTCTGGGTGAACGACTGGTAGGTGTCGCCGCTGAAGCCCTGCAGCACCAGCACGTGACCGAGCACCTTGGCGGCGGACCCGAGTCCGCCCGTCGACGCCGCGAGCGCTGCGACGGCGAGGACGGCGAGGAGCGCGAGCCAGTACGCCGGAAGGATCCGCGCCATCCGTCGTACGGCGTAACGGCGGGTGCCCGGCCGGGGTGCGTCGAGGAGTCCGTGACGCACCCACGGCATCAGCAAGAGGTAGGAGGACAACGCGAAGAACACGGCCACACCGCTGTCACCACGCGCGAGCAGGCCACCCACGACGTCGAGACCTGACGCGCCCGTCCAGAAAGCCACATGTGAGACGAGCACGAGCAGCGCCGCGACGGCGCGCAGACCGTCGAGCAGGCGGACGCGTTTCATCTGTGCTCCATTTCACACTTACTATCTAGTAGGTTTCACCGCTGTCATCGATCTGGAGGCTAGTGCGCGCATGGCCAAGCAAGTGCTCAAGGACGCCGAGCGCCCTGCTTCGGCACCCGCTGACGCGGCGTTGCTCGACTACCGCCGACCGGTGCTGCGGGCGCGCGCGCCGCTGCGGATCTCGTTCGCCGGCGGAGGCACCGACGTCGCGCCGTTCCCGCAGCGCGAGGGCGGGGCAGTGCTGTCGGCGACGATCTCCAGCTACTGCTACTCCACGCTGCGGCCGCGCACCGACGGCCGCATCACGGTCCAGTCCCTCGACTTCGGCACCTCGATCGGGTTCGGCGTCGACGACGACGTCGAGTACGACGGACAGCTCGACCTTCCCAAGGCGGCGATCGCCCGCATCCGCGAGATCGACGGTGCACTGCCGGTCACGGGCTTCGACCTGTTCCTGCACACCAACGCACCGCCCGGGTCCGGACTCGGCTCGTCCAGTGCGGTGATGGTCTCGGTCATCGGGCTCGTCGCCCAGCACTGCGGTCTCGACCTCGGTCCGTACGACGTCGCCGAGCTCGCCTACCGTCTCGAGCGCGAGGACCTCGGCATCCCCGGCGGCTCCCAGGACCAGTACGCCGCGGCGTTCGGCGGGTTCAACTACATCGAGTTCCTCAAGGACCAGGTCGTCGTCAACCCGTTGCGCGTCCGTGACGCGACGGTGCACGAGCTCGAGCACAACATGCTGCTGGCGTTCACGGGTCGTACCCGCGTGAGCGACCACATCATCGAGGACCAGGTCAGCCGCTACGAGACCGGCAACGCCGACGCGCTCGAAGGTCTGCGCGCGCAGAAGGAGCTCGCCGAGCAGATGAAGGTCGCGCTCGTGCGCGGCGAGGTCGACTCGCTCGGCCGTCTCCTGGGTCAGGCCTGGGCGCAGAAGCGCAAGATGTCCTCGCGCATCACCACCCCGCTCATCGACGACGCCATCTCCAGGGCGCTCAACCTGGGCGCGCTCGGAGGCAAGGTGACCGGTGCCGGCGGCGGCGGTCACCTGATCTTCGTCTGCGAGTTCGAGCGGCGCCACGTCGTCGCCGAGGAGCTCATCCGGATGGGACTGGCCGTCTCGGAGTTCACGTTCAGCAAGGAAGGTGTCGTGACATGGAGAGCACAGGGATGAGCACCGGTCACCCGCTGCACACGGTCGGCGTCGACGACCTCACCGCGGCGGTCTCGCAGCAGCATCGGCAGGGCCTGGCGTCCTGGGCGGCCCTGTCACAGGCGCTGGTCGACCCGACGCTGACCGACGAGGTCGACCGCGCAGGTTCATCGCTCGTGCAGGCGCTGGTGGCTGGCGGCACGCTGCTCGTCGCCGGCAACGGTGGCAGCGCCGCGATCGCGAGCCACGTCGCCGCGGAGTTCATCGGCAAGTGCATCCATGACCGCGACCCGCTGCCGGCGGTGTCGCTGGCCGAGTCCCTGTCGTCGATCACGGCGGTCGGCAACGACTACGGGTACGAGCACGTCTTCACGCGCGGGCTGGCCGCGCTCGGGCGCCCGGGTGACGTGCTGCTCGCCATGAGCACCAGTGGCACGAGCCCCAACGTGGTCGCAGCGCTGCAGCAGGCGCGCCGCCGGGACATCCTCACGATCGCGATGACCGGTGCCAAGGGGGAGGGCCTGCGCGGGGCGGCCGACCACGTCCTCGTCGTCCCCAGCGATGAGACGCCACGGATCCAGGAGGTCCACATGCTGTGGGCCCACACGTGGTGCGAGGCGGTCGACGTGCTGTGCCAGTGATCACCACAGCGAGCCGCGACGCCCTGCTCGGGCGCGACAGCTCACCCGTCGCGCCGGCACGTGAGGGCGCGCCGTACGACATCGTCTTCGTCGACCGTGACGGCACCCTCAACCGCCACCGACCCGGATATGTCACCCGGGGTGACGATCTCGACGTCCTGCCGGGTGTCCCCGCGGCAGTGCGGCTTCTCAACGACGCGGGGTGCCGGGTCGTCCTGGTCACCAACCAGCGTGGGCTCGCCACGGGCGCCCTCACCGAGGCGCAGCTGGTCGAGGTCCACCAGCGGCTCGTCGACGACCTCGCCACCGCCGGCGCCCACCTCGACGCGATTCAGGTGTGCCCTCACCAGGTGGGGGAGTGCGGCTGTCGCAAGCCCCTGCCCGGTCTGTTCGAGCAGGCTCTGCGCCGAGCGCCGTGGGCGCGCGTCGGACGCTGCGTCATGGTCGGCGACCAGGACACCGATCTGGTCCCGGCACAGGGTCTCGGCATGCGTACAGCACGGGTCGACGAGGCGTCCGCGACGTTCGAGGAGGTCGTGCGAGCCCTGCTCATGCCCACCATCTGACACAGTTGTGACACGAATCTCAGGTCTTGAGGTTGAAGTCTGCCGCAGCTCGTGTACCGGATGCTACGGTCCGGTAAGTTTTCGGTCACCTTGGAGGTCCCCCCGTGCGGAAAGCCGCAACAGTCATCGGTCTTGGAGCGTTCTTCCTGACCATGGCGCTCCTGCTCAAGTTCTACGCGTACGACAAGCTCGCCGTGGTCCCGCTGGACCAGAACACCCGCCAGACGGTCGTCGACAACAACGCGACGTTCTTCGACGCCGACACGGTCAAGGCAGCCTCGGGCAAGCTCACCACGATCGCCACCGTCATCGGCGACAAGGGTGCGAGTGAGGCACTGCAGGACTCCACAGGCAAGGACGTCGCGGTCTTCAACAAGGGTCAGACGACCGACAACAACGACGAGGCGCCGCCCATGGACGCGCTTCAGCAGACCTTCGCGATCGACCGCTACACCGGCAAGGCGATCGCCTACCCGGGTGCCAAGCAGAACGGCAAGGCGATCGACTACAAGGGCTCCCAGATCATCAAGTTCCCGTTCCAGACCCAGAAGGAGACCTACCAGTACTGGGACGGTACGGCGAGCAAGCCGATGGACATGAAGTACGTCGGCACCGAGGACATCCGCGGCCTGAAGACGTACAAGTTCCAGGGCAGCCTCCCCCTGGAGAAGTTCCGTGAGCAGGAGGTCCCGCGCGGCCTGTTCGGTCTGCCGGACACCCACGGTGTGGTGGCCGACCGCCTCTACCAGAACACGCGCACCCTGTGGATCGAGCCCGAGACGGGCGTCATCGTCAAGCTGCAGGAGCAGCAGCACCAGGAGCTGCGCAACCCGGAGGCCGGCGCCAAGCCCGCCAACGCGGTCACCACCAACAGCATCTTCACCGACGCGACCATCAAGCAGAACGTCGACGACTACAAGACCAAGGCGATGCTCCTGAAGATCCTGCGGATCTGGGCGCCCCTCGGTCTGGGCATCCTCGGTGTGCTGCTGATCCTGGGCGGCATCGCGATGTCGCTGGTCGGCCGTCGCAACCCCGACTACGACGAGGACGAGCAGTACGCCGGCCTCGACGAGACCTTCGAGACCCGTCGCGGCCGCGCGACGGGCGGGCAGACCATCTGACATGCGGGTCGTCGTCACCGGAGGCGCCGGCTTCCTCGGATCGCACCTGTGCGAAAAGCTCGTCGCGCGCGGTGAGGACGTTGTCGCCGTCGACAACTTCTGCACCGGATCGCGCGCCAACGTCGCGCACCTGCGTCATGAGGAAGGGTTCGAGCTCCTCGAGCTCGATGTGTCCGAGCCGTTCACCATCGACGGCCCGGTCGATGCCGTGCTCCACTTCGCGAGTCCGGCCTCACCGGTCGACTACCTGCGGATGCCGATCGAGACCCTCAAGGTGGGCTCGCTCGGCACCCTGCACGCACTCGACCTGGCCGAGGCCAAGGGCGCACGTCTGGTGCTGGCCTCGACCTCCGAGGTCTACGGCGACCCCGAGGTGCATCCTCAGCCCGAGTCGTACTGGGGCAACGTCAATCCCGTCGGACCGCGCGGTGTCTACGACGAGGCCAAGCGATTCGCCGAGGCCACCACGCTCGCGTACCGCCAGTCGCGCGGTGTCAACACCGGGATCGTGCGCATCTTCAACACGTTCGGGCCGCGGATGCGCCCCAACGACGGTCGCGCCATTCCCAACTTCGTCCGTCAGGCGCTGGCCGGCGACCCGGTCACCGTCAGCGGCGACGGCAGTCAGACCCGTTCGATCTGCTACGTCGACGACCTGGTCGAGGCGATCCTGCGGATGATGGACGCCGACCATGCCGGTCCGATCAACATCGGCAACCCGCACGAGATCTCGATGAAGGATCTCGCGGAGTGGATCGTGCGGCTCACCACCTCGAGCTCGCCGATCACGTTCATCGAGCGTCCTGTGGACGACCCGACGGTGCGTCGACCCGACACCACGCTCGCGACGTCGCTGCTCGGATGGGCGCCCAAGGTGCCCATCGAGGACGCGCTGAAGTGGACCATCGGATGGTTCCGCGACGTGCCGCACGGCACCGAGCCGTTGTCGGCCGCCGCCACCGAGGAGATCCTCGGCGCCGCCGAGAAGCACTGACTCACCCTTCTTGCCGCGGGTCGGAGGTTGGTCCGACCCGCGGCCCATCTCTGCCCACATCACCCTGGAGGTACGGTGCGCAAGGCATCCGTCGTGATCGGTCTCGGTGCGTTCTTCCTCACCATGGCCGTTCTGCTGAAGTTCTACGCCTACGACAAGCTGGCCGTGGTCCCGCTGGACCAGAACACCCGACAGACGGTGGTCGACGAGCACGCGACGTTCTTCGACGCCGACAAGGTCGCGCCCGGTTCGGGCAGGCTCACCACGATCGCGACCGTCATCGGTGACCCGGCCGCGAGCAAGGCGGCGTCCGACAAGACCGGCAAGAACCTCGTCGTCCTCAACATGGGCCAGGTCTCCGACAACAACAACGAGGCGCCCCCGATGGATGCCTCGACCAACCGCATGGTCGTCGACCGCTCCACCGGCCGTGCCGTCAACTGCTGTGGAGCGACGTCCAACGGCAAGCCCGCGCAGTTCACCGGTCAGACGATCAAGTTCCCCTTCCGCACCGAGCAGAAGACGTACCAGTACTGGGACGGAACGGCGCGCACGACGATGGCCACGAAGTACGTCGGCACCGAGAAGATCAAGGGCCTGACGACGTACAAGTTCGTCGGGTCGCTACCCCTGACGAAGTTCCGTGAGCAGGAGGTCCCGCGCGGTCTCTTCGGTCTGCCCGACACCGGAGGTGTGGTGGCCGATCGGCTGTACCAGAACACCCGGACCCTGTGGGTCGAGCCCGAGACCGGCGTGATGATGAAGCTCCAGGAGAAGCAGCACCAGGAGCTCCACCACGACGAGCCGGGTGCCAAGCCGGTCAACGCCCTGACGACCACCAGCACCTTCACCGACGAGACGATCAGCAAGAACGTCGACGACTACAAGACCAAGGCGTTGCTGCTGAAGATCCTGCGACTGTGGGCACCGCTCGCGCTCAGCATCCTCGGCATCGCACTGCTGATCGGGGGCGCGGCGGTCGCCGTCGGAGGCCGACGTCGCGACCGCGACAGCGATGTGGTCGGGCTCGACGACGCTCAGCCGCGCCGCGGCGAGGTGTCCGAGCTCGTCTGACGCCGCGCCGTGGCGCGTCGGACTCAGGGCCGGCGCGCCACGAAGATCGCGGTGCCCGGGATGAGGGCGCCCCGCAACGGGCTCCAGCCACCCCAGGTCTCCTGGTTCGTGGCCGGCCACTCGGGCTCGACGAGGTCCTCCAGGACGAGACCGGCTGCAGCGATCTCGCGGACGCGGTCGCCCAGCGTGCGATGGTGCTCGGCGTAGGTCGCGTGCCCCCGGTCGTCCTGCTCGACGTACGGCGTCCGGTCGAAGTACGACTGGTGCACGGTCAGGCCTTCGCGGCCCGGCGCATCGGGGAACGCCCACCGCACCGGGTGTGTGGTCGAGAAGACCAGCCGTCCGCGCGGTCGCAGGACCCTGGCGGCCTCGGCCATGAGCCGTGCTGAGTCGGCGACGAACGGCACCGCGCCGTACGCCGTGACGACGAGGTCGAACGACCGCTCGGCGAACGGCAGGTCGACGGCGTCGCACTGGGCGAGCGGAACGGCGTGTGCGGATGTCGCGTTGAGGCCCGCGGCCTGGTCGAGCATGCCGCGCGAGAGGTCGGTCGCGACGACCTGGGCGCCTTCGGAGCGCAGGTAACGTCCGCCTTGAGCGCCGCCGCAGCCGATCTCCAGGACGCGGAGACCCGCGACATCGCCGAGCAGGCTCAGGTCACGTTCGTGCACGCCTTCGGGGCCCCAGACCAGGTCGTCGTCGCCGAGGAAGTCGCCGTGCTCGGCGTAGTAGGCGACGGCCTCCTCGTCCCACCAGCGGCGGTTGGCCGCCCGGGTCGGGGCGGCCGCGAGCGGTCGCCGCGTCACGCCGTACATCTCCGGCGTGAGGTCGGAGGCAGTCACGGTCGTCCGCTTTGACCCAGTTGTGGACAGGTCGGTAGGCTATGAGGGCGCGGCCGTGTGTGCCGCGTGCTGTACTTGTGCAACCTGTCCACCTCGGGTTGGTTGTCCGAACAGGCCGCCGGCGGCCTGAGCCCGGATGGCGACCCGCCCATTACTGTCCACCGAAAGTTACCCACTACATGACTGCCACCACCACCTCGCAGATCGCTGTCAACGACATCGGATCTGAGGAGGAGCTGCTCGCCGCGATCGACGCGACGATCAAGCACTTCAATGACGGAGACATCGTCGAGGGTGTCATCGTCAAGGTCGACCGGGACGAGGTCCTGCTCGACATCGGTTACAAGACCGAGGGTGTCATCCCCTCCCGTGAGCTCTCCATCAAGCACGATGTCGACCCGGGCGAGGTCGTGACCGTGGGCGATGAGGTCGAGGCCCTGGTTCTCCAGAAGGAGGACAAGGAAGGCCGCCTGATCCTGTCCAAGAAGCGCGCACAGTACGAGCGCGCCTGGGGCACGATCGAGAAGATCAAGGAGGAGGACGGCGTCGTCACCGGCACCGTCATCGAGGTCGTCAAGGGTGGACTCATCCTGGACATCGGCCTGCGCGGCTTCCTGCCCGCGTCCCTGGTGGAGATGCGTCGCGTCCGCGACCTCCAGCCGTACGTCGGCAAGGAGATCGAGGCCAAGATCATCGAGCTCGACAAGAACCGCAACAACGTGGTCCTGTCCCGTCGTGCGTGGCTGGAGCAGACGCAGTCCGAGGTGCGTACGACCTTCCTCAAGGAGCTGCAGAAGGGTCAGGTCCGCAGCGGCGTCGTCAGCAGCATCGTCAACTTCGGTGCGTTCGTCGACCTCGGTGGCGTGGACGGTCTGGTCCACGTGTCGGAGCTGTCCTGGAAGCACATCGACCACCCGAGCGAGGTTGTCGAGGTCGGCCAGGAGGTCACCGTCGAGGTGCTCGACGTCGACATGGACCGCGAGCGTGTCTCCCTGTCGCTGAAGGCGACGCAGGAAGACCCGTGGCAGCACTTCGCCCGCACCCACGCGATCGGTCAGGTCGTGCCGGGCAAGGTCACCAAGCTGGTTCCGTTCGGTGCGTTCGTGCGCGTCGACGACGGCATCGAGGGTCTGGTCCACATCTCCGAGCTGGCCGAGCGCCACGTGGAGCTGCCGGAGCAGGTCGTCACGGTCGGCCAGGAGCTGTTCGTCAAGGTCATCGACATCGACCTCGAGCGTCGCCGCATCTCGCTGAGCCTCAAGCAGGCCAACGACGCTGCCGCCGGTGCTGCCGAGTTCGACCCGACGCTCTACGGCATGGCCGCCGAGTACGACGAGCAGGGCAACTACAAGTACCCCGAGGGCTTCGACCCCGAGACCAACGAGTGGCTCGAGGGCTTCGAGGCTCAGCGCGAGAAGTGGGAGAAGCAGTACGCCGACGCCCACGCTCGCTACGAGGCGCACCAGGCCCAGATCGAGCAGGCGAAGAAGGACGACGCCGAGGCCGTGGCCTCGGGCGACGCCACGCCGACCTCGTACTCCTCGGGCTCGAGCGACAGCAGCAACTCGAGCAGCAGCAGCTCCTCCTCGAGCAGCAGCTCCTCGGCCCCGGCCGAGGGCACGCTCGCCTCGGACGAGGCGCTGGCGGCTCTGCGCGAGAAGCTCACGGGCAACTGACGCTGACGCGCTGATCAGCACGGCACGAAGGCCCCGGACCGCTCGGTCCGGGGCCTTCGTCGTACCTCGATCGGGTGCTCAGCCGCGACCCAGCAGCGTGCCGCCGTTCACCTGGACGATCTGACCCGTGGTCCAGCCGGCGTCGGGCGAGGCGAGGTAGGCGACCGCTTCCGCGACCTCGTCGGGTGTCCCCGGGCGGCCCATCGGGATCGGACGCACGCGGCTGTCGGTGATCGTGGGATCGGCCGCGATGCGCGACTCCCAGAACTCCGTGTCGGGGACGAACCCCGGGGCGACCGTGTTGACGGTGATGCCGTCGGGGGCCACCTGCGTCGCCAGCGACAACGCCCAGGCGTTGAGAGCGGCCTTGGCCGCGCCGTACGCTCCCGATCCGCGCAGCGCGGCGATCGAGCTCATGGCGACGATGCGACCGCCGGGGCGGGGCATATGGCCGAGCAGGGCCTGGGTGATCAGGACGGCGGTCAGGACGTTGCCGTCGAAGTCGCGCCGCCATGCATCGGCGGTCTCCGCCAGCGTCGACGAGCCGAGTCCGTAGTTGCCCCCGGCGTTGGCCACGAGGACGTCGATCGGCGGGCCTCCCCGGAGCTCGTCGGCAAGGGCTTGGACCGCGACCGGGTCGGTCAGGTCGCAGGAGTGGTGCGTGACCTCCGCGAGCTCGTCGACCGAGCGCAGCTCGGCGGCCGTGGCCTCGAGGCGGTCGGTGCGGCGGCCGACCAGGACCAGGCTGGGTTCTTCGACGAGGAGGCGGTGGGCGATGGCTTTGCCGATGCCGGTGCCTCCACCGGTGATGACGATGCGTCGGGTCATGGGCCCACGCTAGGCGTACGACGTGCGAAGGAGGCAGGTGCGATCGGCGCGGAGCGAGCTCGACGAGCGCGGCTTGCGCGGTGAGAACGAGTAGCTCACCGAGATGGCGCCGTCGATGACCAGCACCAGGGTCCAGATCTGAGTCGTCTGCGTGAGCGCGGACGTACGTCCTGCGTCGCCGATGACCAGGACGGCCGCACCCATCAGGGCACAGCCGACGGCCCATGCGCACAGGTGGCGCAGCCAGTCCTGCAGCTGGGCGACGGCGTGAGCGCGTCCGTACCGCGGTGTGGGAGGTGGCGGTGCGGCGCCACCGAAACGATGAGCGAACCGTCCGTCCGCCCAGCGGATGAGCCGGTGCCCGAAGCCCACGGAGACGCCGAGGTAGATCGCGGCAAGGGCGTGTGCCGGGGTGGCGGTGCCGCCGTGCCGTAGGTCGACGACTGCGGCACCCAGCAGGACCAGGTCGACCAGGGGAGCGCTCACCAGCAGCGCCGTGCTGAGGCGGCGGCGGTGAGCGAGATAGCGCGCCGCGAGGCCCAGCAGGATGAGCACCCAGAACAGGACCTCGCAGACCGCGATGAGTGCGACCAGCATGATGTCTCCCCGAAAAAATACAACTGTGTGAAATAAGATAGCACGGCCGTGTGATAAAAAGACGAGGTGCCCAAGATCGTCGACCACGAAGCCCGTCGCGCGCAGATCGTGGAGGCCGTGTGGGACGTGGTCGGCCGTGAGGGGGTCAGCGCCTTGTCCGTGCGTTCCGTGGCGGCGGCAGGTGGGTGGTCGACGGGGAGTCTGCGGCACTACTTCGCGAGTCAGTCCGATCTGACCGTGTTCGCGATGCGCGCCGTGATGGACCGGATCCGTGACCGGGGGCAGGCCATGAGCCCCGTCGCCGACATCGACGGCATCCTCGAGCTGTTGGCGGTGGCGCTGCCCGTCGATGACGACAGCCGCGCCGAGACCGAGGTGTGGCTGGCGCTGAGCGTCGCCGCCCGCACCGACCGACGCCTCGCTGCCCTTGCGCGGCAGGGGTTCGACGAGCTGCGCGCGATGGTGCGCTCGTGTGTGGAAGGCATCGGGGCGATCGCAGACGTCGAGCTCGACATCGAGTCCGAGACCGATCGGTTGGTCGCCCTCGTCGACGGCCTGGCCATGCAGGCGTCGCTGTACCCCGACGCACTGCCGGCGGACCGCCAGCGTGCCGCGCTGCGCGCCCACGTCGACGGACTGATCCGGCGCTCCTCATCCGTGTGACCATGGGGCCATGGCCCGAACCATCGCGACCACCACAGCCGTTGAGCGGGACGCACTGCTCGACTTCGTCCGCTCCCGTCACCGCATGGTGCTCATCACGACGCGTGCCGACGGGGCGCCCCAGTCCTCCCCGGTGACCGGCGGGGTCGATGAGCAGGGACGCATCGTGATCTCGAGCTATCCCGAGCGCGCGAAGGTCACCAATGCGCGTCGTCGCCCTCAGGTCAGCGTGCTGGTGCTGTCGGACGACTTCAACGGGCCGTGGGTCCAGGTCGACGGTGACTGCGAGGTGATCGACGTGCCGGACTCCGTCGAGCCGCTGGTGGAGTACTTCAGGTCCATCTCGGGCGAGCACCCCGACTGGGACGAGTACCGCCAGGCGATGCTCGACCAGGGCAAGTCCCTCCTGCGCGTGGTGCCGACTCGTTGGTCTCCGGTCGCGACCGGTGGCTTCCCGGCTCGCCTTGCCGACTGACCGCGCGACAGAAGGGTTCTGAGCATGCTGCGGGTGGGTCTGTCAGGTGGCATCGGATCCGGCAAGTCGACCGTGTCGCGTCGCCTCGTCGAGCGCGGAGCGGTTGTGGTCGACTCCGACGTGATCGCGCGCGAGGTGGTCGCGGTCGGTACGCCGGGTCTCGCCCAGGTCGTCGAACGCTTCGGTGAGTCGGTGCTCGCCGAGGACGGCAGCCTCGACCGACCGGCTCTTGCCGCGACAGTCTTCGGCGATGATGACGCCCGGGCGGCGCTCAACGGCATCGTTCACCCGTTGGTGTTCGTCGAGACCGTCCGGCAGATCGAGGCGGCGCCTGCCGATGCGGTCGTGGTCCACGACATCCCGCTCCTGGTCGAGCTCGGTCGTGAGGTGGATTACCACCTGGTCGTCATCGTCGACACGCCGGCCGACGAGCGGTTGCGCCGGCTCGTCGCTGACCGAGGCATGACCGCCGCCGAGGCACAGGCGCGGATCGATGCTCAGGCCACTGACGAGCAGCGCCACGCTGCTGCCGACGTGATGCTGCCCAACACCGGCTCCGTCGACGACCTGCTGGGTGCAGTGGATCTGTTGTGGGACAACAGGATTCAGCCGTACGCCATCAACCTGCGGGAGGGGCGCCGGACACGGCGTCCGGCTGCGGTCGCGCTCGTGGCGTACGACGACCGGTGGCCGACGACGGCCGCCCGGCTGGCCGGGCGCATCACGACTCAGCTGCGCAACAACGGGCTCGCGGAAGCGTTGGTCGCCGTGGACCATGTCGGTTCGACCAGTGTGCCGGGGCTGCGCGCCAAGCCGGTCATCGACCTGCAGGTGCGGGTCGACGATCTTGCGGTCGTTGGCGCGATGCCGTTCGAGAAAGCGCTGCTGGCAGCGGGATTCGTCGGACGACGAGGTCCCGAGATCGACACGGTCCATGCCTTCGCTCCCGACGAGGCCGACTGGGCGAAGGTCTTCTACGGCGGCGCCGACCCGGATCGCGTCGTGAATCTCCATGTGAGAGAGGCGGATTCGGCCGGCGCCACGTCCGCTCTGCTCTTCCGTGACTGGCTGCGCGCCCACCCGGACGAGCGCGACGCCTACGCCGCGCTGAAGGTCGAGGTCGCCGCAGGGCACCCCGGAGCGACTCCGGAGTCCGGTGAGGACTACACCGTGGCCAAGGAGCCCTGGATCGCGTCCGCCTTGCTGCGAGCGCGGTCGTGGGCCACGGCCACCTCCTGGGAGCCCGATCGACCGAGCCGCTAGAAGGTAAGGCATACCTTCCCTTAGGGTGTTCGCATGAGCGTTGCGACCCGGGCTGCAGTGCGCCCCTTCGAGATGTTCCGTGCTCAGGTGCGAGCGGTGACCCGGGTGAGTCCTCATCTCGTGCGCCTGACGTTCGGCGGTGAGGCGCTGCATGAGCTCGCCGACATCGGCTTCGACCAGCGCATCAAGCTCATCCTCCCGACTCGTGGTGCTGGTCTGGACGACATGCCGATGGGCGAGGACTGGTTCCTGCAGTGGCGCGTGCTGCCCACCGACGCCCGTCCGGTCATCCGCACCTACACCGTGCGCGCGGTGCGCGCTGAGGCCGGCGAGGTCGACATCGACATGGTTGACCACGGTGACGCCGGACCGGCGTCGGCGTTCGCGGGCAGTGCCCGACCCGGCGACGAGGTGATCCTGTACGGCCCGCACGCGGCCTACGACGGCGTACCGGGTGGGATGGAGTTCCGCGTCGACCTGGCGGGCGAGACCGATCAGCTGATCGTCGGCGACGAGTCGGCCGGCCCGGCGATCGCCGCGATCCTCGAACGGCTCCCGGCTCACGCACGTGGGCTCGCCTGCCTCGAGGTGGGTTCGTCGGATGACGTCCTCGACCTGCGAGCGCCCGCCGGCGTCGAGGTCCGGTGGTGTGTCCGCGACGGTGCCCGCGGGGAGTGCCAGCGCGAGCACGTACGCCAGTGGCTCGATGCCCATCCGATCGTGGGCTCCGCGTGGGACGGGTCGACCACGGTGCTCGCTGACGGCGAGGACTCCGCGTACTGGGAGGTCACGACGGAGCGGACGGACCAGGTGCCGCCCCTGTCCGCCTGGATCGCGGGCGAGTCCTCGTCGGTGAAGGCCATGCGCCGGATGCTGGTGGGGGAGTACGACATCCCGAAGTCCGCGGTCGCGTTCATGGGCTACTGGCGCGAGGGGCACCGCGAGTGCTGACCGCTCGACGGTCGGCGTACCCGCGGGCGTAGCGTCAGCATCATGCGAGGCGAGTACAAGGTCCCCGGCGGCAAGCTCGTGGCGGTCGACGTCGACGTCGCCGACGGGCGTCTGACGCGGGCGGCGGTGTCGGGTGACTTCTTCCTGGAGCCCGACGAGGCCCTCGAGGACATCAACGCCGCCCTGGCCGGGATGCCGGAGAGCTCCTCGGTCGACCAGCTCGCGTCCGCCATCACCGGCGCGCTCGACGACGCGGTCTCGTTGATCGGGTTCTCCGCGGACGCGGTCGGTGTGGCCGTACGCCGCGCGCTCGGGCGGGCGACCGGCTGGGACGACCACCGCTTCGACGTCATCCCTGCTCAGGTGATGGCACCAGTCATGCACGTGGCGCTCGATGAGGTCATCGCCCGCGAGGTGGCCAGTGGTGAGCGTCCGCCGACCCTGCGCTTCTGGGACTGGGACTCGCCGCTGGTGGTGATCGGCTCGTTCCAGTCGTACAAGAACGAGATCGACCCCGAGGGCGCCGTCCGTCACGACATCGGTGTCGTCCGGCGGATCTCGGGCGGCGGGGCGATGTTCATGGAGCCCGGCAACTGCATCACGTACTCGCTCGTCGTGCCGAGCTCGATGGTCGAAGGGCTCTCGTTCGAGCGCTCGTACTCCTTCCTCGACGAGTGGGTCATCGCTGCGTTGGCCGAGGTCGGGGTCAGCGCGCACTTCGTCCCGCTCAACGACATCGCCTCCGATCAGGGCAAGATCGGCGGCGCGGCGCAGAAGCGGTTCGCCTCGGGCGCCGTGCTGCACCACGTGACGATGGCGTACGACATCGACGCCGACAAGATGCTCGAGGTGCTGCGCATCGGGCGCGAGAAGATGTCGGACAAGGGGACGAGGTCTGCCAACAAGCGCGTCGACCCGATGCGGTCGCAGACCGGTCTGTCGCGCGACGCGATCATCTCCTCGTTCCTGGACACCTTCCGCAGCCGGTACGCCACCGAGGAGGCGGGCTACACCGAGGCCGAGCTCGCACAGGCCCACGAGCTGGTGGACCAGAAGTTCGGGACGCAGGAGTGGACCCACCGCGTCCCGTGACGGCACGGGCGGGCCTTGTCGGTGGCAGCGTCTACCGTGGACCGCATGCGCCCCACGACCGACCTGCAGCGCCGCGTCGCCCCGTTCGAGGTCGTCTCCGAGTTCAGCCCGAGCGGTGACCAGCCCAAAGCCATCGCCGACCTCACTCAGCGTGTGCGCAAGGGCGAGCAGGACGTCGTCCTCCTGGGCGCCACCGGCACCGGCAAGTCGGCCACGACCGCCTGGATGATCGAGCAGCTCCAGCGCCCGACGCTGGTGATGGCGCCCAACAAGACGTTGGCCGCCCAGCTCGCCAACGAGTTCCGCGAGCTGCTGCCGCACAACGCGGTCGAGTACTTCGTCTCCTACTACGACTACTACCAGCCCGAGGCGTACGTCCCGCAGACGGACACCTACATCGAGAAGGACTCCTCGATCAACGACGAGGTCGAGCGGCTGCGGCACAGCGCGACCAACTCGCTGCTCACGCGCCGTGACGTGGTCGTGGTCGCCTCGGTGTCCTGCATCTACGGTCTCGGCACCCCGCAGGAGTACGTCGACCGGATGGCTCGGCTGCGGGTCGGTCAACAGGTCGACCGTGACGACCTGCTGCGGCGGTTCGTCCAGATGCAGTACACCCGCAACGATCTGGCGTTCACGCGCGGCACCTTCCGCGTGCGAGGCGACACGGTCGAGATCATCCCGGTCTACGAGGAGCTGGCCGTACGCATCGAGTTCTTCGGCGACGAGATCGAGCGCATCTACACCCTGCATCCCCTCAGCGGCGAGGTCGTCAACGAGGAGCAGGAGATGTACGTCTTCCCGGCCTCGCACTACGTCGCCGGCCCCGAGCGCATGGAGCGGGCGATCGCCGGGATCGAGTCCGAGCTGGAGCAGCAGCTGGCGACGTTCGAGCGGCAGGGCAAGATGCTGGAGGCGCAGCGGTTGCGCATGCGCACCACCTACGACATCGAGATGATGCGTCAGGTCGGCTCGTGCTCGGGCATCGAGAACTACAGCCGGCACATCGACGGCCGTGGTCCGGGCACGGCGCCCAACTGCCTGCTCGACTACTTCCCCGAGGACTTCCTGCTGGTCATCGACGAGTCGCACCAGACCGTGCCGCAGATCGGTGCGATGTACGAAGGTGACATGTCGCGCAAGCGCACGCTGGTCGATCACGGCTTCCGACTCCCGTCGGCGATGGACAACCGCCCGCTGAAGTGGGAGGAGTTCCTCGAGCGCATCGGCCAGACCGTCTACCTGTCGGCGACACCCGGCGACTACGAGATGGCCAAGAGTGACGGCTACGTCGAGCAGGTCATCCGCCCGACGGGTCTGATCGACCCCGAGGTCGTCCTCAAGCCGACCAAGGGACAGATCGACGACCTGCTGCACGAGATCCGCGAGCGGGCCGAGCGCGACGAGCGGGTGCTGGTCACGACCTTGACCAAGAAGATGGCCGAGGACCTCACCGACTACCTGCTCGAGAAGGACGTGCGGGTCCGCTACCTGCACTCGGAGGTCGACACCCTGCGCCGGGTCGAGCTGCTGCGCGAGCTGCGACTCGGGCAGTTCGACGTCCTCGTCGGCATCAACCTGCTGCGTGAGGGTCTCGACCTGCCCGAGGTCTCGTTGGTCTCGATCCTGGACGCCGACAAGGAGGGCTTCCTGCGATCAGCTCGCTCGCTGATCCAGACGATCGGTCGCGCGGCGCGCAACGTGTCGGGTCAGGTGCACATGTACGCCGACTCGGTCACCCCCTCGATGCAGGAAGCGCTCGACGAGACGCACCGACGGCGCGACAAGCAGCTCGCGTACAACAAGGAGAACGGCATCGATCCGATGCCGTTGCGCAAGAAGATCGCTGACATCACCGACATGCTTCAGCGCGAGGACGCCGACACCGACTCGCTCATGGGGTCGGGCCGCAGCCAGTCCCGGGGCAAGGGCGGTCGCGGGCGTGGCGGGGCCGGCCAGGTCCAGGCCGATGCCGGAGTCGCGTCCGGTCGCCTGGACAACATGCCGGCGAGCGATCTGGCCAACCTCATCCAGGAGCTCACGACGCAGATGCACCAGGCTGCGTCCGACCTGCACTTCGAGCTGGCGGCCCGGTTGCGTGACGAGCTCGGCGATCTCAAGAAGGAGCTGCGGCAGATGCAGGACGCGACGCGCTGACGTCGCGGAACGGGCGACCTACTACGATCAGTAGTTGTGACTGACAACGCAGCCGCTCCGTCCCTGCCCCGCACGATCTTTCGCGTCGTCGCCTTCGCGGAGGCGTTGTCGTGGCTCGGGCTGCTGATCGGGATGTACTTCAAGTGGATCGCCGACGCCGGCGAAGGCGGGGTCAAGGTGTTCGGGCCGATCCACGGCACGATCTTCGTCGCCTACGTCCTCGTGTCCCTGTGGGTCTCCCGCGCGTACCGCTGGGACGCCAAGACCACGGTTCTGGCGCTGGCCAGCGCGATCCCGCCGTTCTGCACGGTGGTCTTCGAGCGCTGGGCCGAGCGCACCGGCCGGCTCGGGGCCGTTGCCCCGGCCGCGCAGGCACAGCCCGCCTCCTGACCGAGGCGCTCGCCACACCGGGTGTGCCCCGATTCGCCAGCGCGTCCGCCGATCTGGGAGGATGCGCGAGGAGGGGAGTATCCCCGAAGCGCAGCCTCGTCATCACGGCTCTTGAGCCCGGGGTTGCTCGCCCGGTGAGGCGGGCGAGACCTCCGGTCACTCCAACGCGCCGTGCCCGGAAGGTCTTTGTGTATGCATGTCGAACCCCTGGTCTGGATCGTCGTCGTCGGTGCCACCGCAGCTTTGCTGGTGCTCGACGTGTTCGTCATCGGACGTCGACCCCATGTCCCCTCCACCCGTGAGACCTCGCTCGCGCTCTCGTTCTTCGTCGGGCTCGCAGTCCTGTTCGGCCTGGGGGTCTGGTACTTCTCCGGAGGCCAGTACGCCGGGGAGTTCTTCGCCGGTTGGCTGACCGAGTACTCGCTGTCGGTCGACAACCTCTTCATCTTCCTGATCATCATGGCGCGGTTCAACGTGCCGGCGAAGTTCCAGCAGGAAGCCCTGATGATCGGCATCATGATCGCGCTCGTGCTGCGCGGCATCTTCATCGCCGTCGGTGCGGTGGCGATCAATCAGTTCGCGTGGGTCTTCTACGCCTTCGGCGCGTTCCTGATCTACACGGCCTACAACCTGGCCAAGGAGAGCGGCGACAGCGACGACGAGGAGTACGAGGAGAACCGCCTCCTGAAGTGGGTGGGGGCGCGGTTCCCGGTCACGCAGTCCTGGGATGCCGGCGCCAAGATGCGCACCGTCGAGGCCGGCAAGAAGGTGCTGACGCCGTTCGCCATCGTGATCCTTGCGCTCGGGACCACCGACCTGCTGTTCGCGCTCGACTCGATCCCGGCGATCTTCGGCCTGACGAAGGAGCCGTTCCTGGTCCTGATGGCCAACATCTTCGCTCTGATGGGTCTGCGCCAGCTCTACTTCCTCATCGGCGGACTCCTCAAGAAGCTCGTCTACCTCAGCGTCGGCCTGTCGATCCTGCTGGCCTTCATCGGCGTCAAGCTGATCATGCACGCCCTGCACGAGAACAACCTGCCGTTCATCAACGGCGGCGAGCCGATCCATGGCGTGCCCGACATCCCGATCTGGTTGTCGCTGGCCGTCATCATCGGTGTTCTCGCCGTCACTGCGGTGGCGAGCCTGGCCAAGTCGCGGTACGACGAGCGCAAGTCGGTCATGTCCTGACCTGCGCACGTACGACCGCCGGCCGCCCGCTGCACGGGGTGGCCGGCGGTCGGCGTCTGCTCACCCTTCCGGTGGGGTCGAGGTGCGCCGGCCGCTCAGGACCACACCGCTCGCGATGACCACCAGCGCCATCCCGACGAGCCGTACAGGTGTCAGGGTCTGACCCAGGACCACGAGCCCCGCGACAGCCGCGGCGGCGGGCTCGAGGCTGAGCAGGATCCCGAACACGTTGGCGCGCAACGTGCGTAGCGCGATGAGCTCCAGCGAGTAGGGGACGACCGATGAGAGCAGGGCGATCCCTGCGCCCTTGAGCAGGACCTCACCGTCGAGCAGACCCGCTCCTGCGCTCACCAGACCCCACGGCGCGATCACGGCGGCGGCGAGCAGCATCGCGACCGCAATGCCGTCGAGGCCGTCGAAGCGAGCTCCCGTCCGCGCGCTGGTGACGATGTAACCGGCCCAGCAGACGCCGGCCAGCAGGGCCAGGGCGAGGCCGACGAGGTCGAGGTCCGACCAGCTGGTGTCGAGAGCACCCGAGACCAGCACGACACCGGCCGCCGCGACGCCGACAGCGGCCAGATCAGGTCTCCGTCGGGAGGAAGCGGCGGCCAGCAGCAGCGGTCCGACGAACTCGATCGTCACGGTCACGCCGATCGGCAGACGTTGCAGCGCCGCGTAGAACGCGAAATTCATCAGGCCCAGCGATGCGGCGTACGACGCGACGGTCACCCAGTCGAGCCGCGTGCGACCGCGCAACCGTGGCCGCGCGTAGGCGAGCAGCAGGAGCGCGGCGATGCTCAGGCGGAGGGCGACCGATCCGGCGACGCCGACGGCGGGTAGCAGTGTCGCGGCGAGCGCGCCGCCGAGCTGGACCGACGCGATCGCGAGCAGGACCAGCGCGGGCGCCGGGACAGCGGGACGCGTTCGTGTCACGTCGGCAAGCCTGCCCGGCCGAGCAGCGGCGGGTGCAGGCGGGTCAGGACAGGGTGGGGATGCGACCGATCGCGACGAGGGTCTCGACGCGGTCCGGCCGCATCGGCTCGTCGACGATGCCGGTGCCCGTGCCGGGAGCGTGCAGCATCAGGCGCGGTCCGGTGACGAAACCGACGTGGTGGATGGTCTTGCCGGGATGCGCGAAGAAGTAGAGGTCGCCGAGCTGCTCCTCGCCCTGCTGGACCGGATCGCAGGCGGCCGCCTGGTCGTCGCCGTCGCGCGGCACCATGATCCCGTGGGCACGGCAGGCGATGTGCACCAGACCGGAGCAGTCCAGCGCCGTCGCCGAGACGCCACCCCACAGGTAGGGGAGCCCGAGGTACTGCCGTGCGGTCTCGACGACCTCCGACCGGGTCACCGGTCCGGCGGCCCCGACGCGGTCGAAGGACGCTGTCCGCTCGTCGCACGTCTGCAGGTGCGCCGTACGGACCCAGCCCGGGTAGCCGCGCGCATCGCCTTTGTTGGGCTGCCACGGACACACGACTCGGGTCCAGTCGTCGTGGCGCTCGACGATGATGACCGGCTCACCCTGGACCACCTGGGAGTCGATGCGGTCGTCCAGCCCCCAGCGACCCTGGGCGCGGTCCGTGGCGACGTCCATGTCGTGCAGCCACTGGGCGTGGTCCGGCACGTCCGCGGTGATCACCCCGTCGACCGCTCGCGGTGACGTCGGATCTCGCCAGAGCACGGTGACCGGAGGCACGACGGTGGCGAGCTGGGGCGAAGCGGTGGGTTCGTGCACTGCACCATCCAATCAGGGGCGCGCCCGTGGCGGGGTGAGTGGTGCTGGTCGGCCGGAGCCGATCACCAACCTCGCGTCCGCCATTCCGGCAGATGCGGCCGTTCTGTGCCCAGCGTGCTGTCGTCGCCATGGCCCGGGTAGAACCAGGTCGTGTCGCCGTAGCGGCCGAACACACGTGCCTCGACGTCGTCGATCAGCTGTGGGAAAGACTGGTAGTCATAGCGATTCGTCGCTCCGACCCCTCCGGGGAACAGGCTGTCCCCGGTGAACAGGTGGGTGTCGCCCGCAGGGTCGTCGTACGCGAGCACGATGCCGCCAGGGGTGTGACCGCGTACGTGCCCGACCGACAGCACCAGCTCGCCGACCTGCACGGTGTCGCCGTCGTGCAGCAGCACGTCGGGGTGGACGGGCAGCGCGCCTGCGTCGTCGGCGCCGGCGTAGGTGGTCGGTGAGTACGCCGCGACGACGTCCTCGAGTGCGCGGACGTGGTCCCAGTGCTGGTGAGTGGTCGCGACCGCGTCGAGTCGCCCGGTGCCTTCGTCGACGAGCTCGCGGATCCGGTCGGTGTCGTCGGCGGCGTCGATGAGCAGCTGGTGGCCGGTGGCGCGGCAGGTGAGGAGGTAGACGTTGTTGCTCATCTGCGACACCGCGATCTTGCGGATCGTCGCGTGCTCGAGCTCGCGGACCGCGGTGGGACCGCCGGGGGAGACGTGGCCGTCGTACGACGTGGTCATGCTCATCCTTCGGGTGGCAGGGAGGGCAGGGGCGTGCCGTCGAGCGTGGCCACGCCGTCGGTGCGGCCGCGGGTCAGCCAGCCCAGCACCGGGCCTGCGGCGCCACCGACGACCTGTCCGCCGGCTCCGACCGGCACCGGGTCGAAGCCGTCGACGGCGACGACCAGGTCGACGGACGCTGCACGGTGCGCGAGCCCGCTGATGTGGTGTGCCACGAGCAGCTGGGCGACCTCAGGGGCGACGGCTGCGAAGTCGTGGCCGGCCGCCAGGTCGGTGTGGTGGATGACCACCTCGTTGAGGCGCAGGAACGCAGCGGCGGCTGCCGGGACGAGTCGTCCGCCGGGGGTGCGCTCGACCATGCGGCCGGTGTGCTCGGGGCCCAGTCGCGCGAGCTGGACCGCGAGCTCCTCGCACCCGGAGCGGAGCGTGGCCAGGTGCTCCTGGGGTGTACGACCCACCTCGCGCTCGATCTCGGCGTCACGCTCGACGTCGCTGGGGTACATCGTGACCGGGACGTCGTCGACGGCCGCGCGAACCACGTTGACCAGGGCGGCGGCGTTGGCGGTCAGGTGGCTGACGACGTGGGCCCGGGTCCAGCCCTCGCAGCGCGAGGGCTGGGCGAGGTCGGCGACGTCGAGGGAGGAGACGGTGGTGAGGAGGAGCTCGGTCTGTGCCGCCAGCATCGGGGCGTCGACCCCTCGGCTCGGGTGCTCGGGAAGGCGGGTGGTCACGACGCGACCTCCTGCGCCGCGCGGGCCTCGGCCTCGGCGAGCTGAACCGCCGCGATGATGAGCGTGAGGTGCGAGAACGCCTGGGGGAAGTTGCCGACCATACGGTCCGCGCCCGGGTCGTACTCCTCAGCGAGCAGCCCGACGTCGTTGGTGAGCCCGACCAGGCGGTCCATGAGCTCGCGCGCCTTGTCGAGCTCGTCGGTCACGGCATAGGCGGCGACGAGCCAGAAGGAGCAGGCGAGGAAGGGGTGCTCGTCACCGCTGAGACCGTCGACGCCGCTCTCGGTGCGATACCGGAGGAGGAATCCGTCGCGCATCAGGTCGTGCTCGATCGCCTCGACGGTGCCGATCACCCGGGGGTCGTCGCCGGGCAGGAACCCCACGAGCGGGATGAGGAGCAGCGAGGCGTCGACCTCGTCGGTGTCGTAGTGCTGGGTGAAGGTGTTCTTGGCGGTGTCGAAACCCTTGGTCAGGATCTCCTCGCGTACGGCGTCGCGCACCTCTCGCCAGCGCTCGACCGGGCCTTCGTAGCCGTGCTTGTCGACCGCCTGGATCGCCCGGTCGAACGCGGCCCAGACCATGACCCGCGAGTGGGTGAAGTGGCGCAGGGGACCGCGGATCTCCCACAGGCCGTTGTCCGGCTCGTCCCAGTGCTTGACCAGGTCGTCGACGAGGGCGCGCTGCACCGACCAGCTCTGTGCGGTCTCGCTCAGGCCCCGCTCGCGCGCGATCTCGAGAGCGATCATGACCTCGCCGAGGACGTCGGTCTGCTTCTGGTCGACCGCGCCGTTGCCGACCCGGACCGGCCGGGACCCGGCGTAGCCCGGGAGATGGCCCAGCTCGCGCTCGGGCAGCTCGCGGCCGCCATCGACGGCGTACATGATCTGCATGTCCTCCGGATCACCGGCGAGCGCCCGCACCAGCCAGTCGCGCCACAGCTTGGTGGCGCCGACGTAGCCGACCACGAGGAGCGCCTCCAGCGTGAGTGAGGCGTCGCGCAGCCAGCAGTAGCGGTAGTCCCAGTTGCGCTCACCGCCGAAGTCCTCGGGCAGGCTGGTGGTCGGCGCGGCCACGATGCCGCCGCGTCGGGTGTCGGTGAGCAGCCGCAGCACGAGCAGTGAGCGGACGACCTCCTCGCGGTAGGGGCCGTCGTACGTGCAGCGCGACGCCCAGTCGGCCGACTTCTGGTAGGTCGCCTCGATGCGGGACGGGATGTCCAGGGGAGGCGGGATCTCTTTCCAGGACGAGAACCAGGTGAGGCTGAACTGCAGCCGGTCGCCCGCGCGAACGGTCCACTGATCACGGTGGTGACCGTCGTCGGCGACCGGCAGCCGCTGCCCGCGCAGCAGGAGCATGTCCGGGCCGGCGATCGCGACGATCACGTCGTCGTCGCGCTCGTGGCCCGGGTGGTGCGATACCCAGGGCCGCACCTTGCCGTAGTTGAAGCGCACGACCCACTCGTGACGCATCTCGACCTCGCCCTCGAGTCCCTCGATGACGCGGACGATGTCCGCACGGCTGTCGCCGAGCGGCATGAGATCGGTCACCTTGACCTTGCCCGTCGACGTCTCGTGGATGGTCTCCAGGATGCACGAGTTGCCGCGGTAGCGACGCGTCGAGACGGCCTCGCCGACCGGACCGATCAACCAGCGACCGTGGTCAGCGGTTCCGAGCAGGGCGCTGAAGCACGACGGCGAGTCGAACCGCGGGATGCACAGCCAGTCCAGCGAACCACCACGGCTCACCAGCGCAGCGGTCTCGGTGTCGCCGATGACCGCGTACTCCTCGATCGGGATGCGCGGCGGCACGGACTCGGCGGCGTTGTCAGTCGGCTCCGGGTCGATCATGGACCGAGCCTAGGCGTGGCCCTCGGCGGCCGGGGAGAGGCACGCGTCCCAGATGGCTGTCGGACCCGGCACCTAGCATGGGCGCCGTGGCATCTCCTTCGACCTCCCGCGCCCTGACAGCATCCTCGGGCCGCGACCACCTGCGCGTCCGAGGCGCTCGCGAGCACAACCTCAAGAACGTCTCGATCGACCTGCCCCGCGACAGCCTCGTGGTGTTCACCGGCCTGTCCGGCTCGGGCAAGTCCTCCCTCGCGTTCGACACGATCTTCGCCGAGGGGCAGAGGCGCTACGTCGAGTCGCTGTCGGCGTACGCGCGGCAGTTCCTGGGGCAGATGGACAAGCCGGACGTCGACTTCATCGAGGGCCTGTCGCCGGCCGTCTCGATCGACCAGAAGTCCACCAACCGCAACCCGCGCTCCACGGTGGGCACGATCACCGAGGTGTACGACTACCTGCGCCTGCTGTTCGCGCGCGCGGGTCGTCCGCACTGCCCGATCTGTGGTGAGCCGGTCGGGCGGCAGACGCCGCAGCAGATCGTCGACCAGCTGCTCGAGCTGCCCGACCGCACCCGGTTCCAGGTGCTCGCGCCGGTCGTGCGTGCGCGCAAGGGCGAGTACGTCGACCTGTTCGGCGAGCTGCAGACGAAGGGCTTCTCGCGTGCCCGGGTCGACGGGGAGGTGGTGTCGCTCGCCGAGCCGCCCAAGCTCGAGAAGCAGAAGAAGCACACGATCGACGTCGTCGTCGACCGCCTGGTCGCCAAGGGACCGGGAGACGCGAGCGGCAAGCAGCGGCTGACCGACTCGGTCGAGACTGCGCTGGGGCTCGCCTCGGGTGTCCTGGTGGTCGAGATGGTCGACCTCGACCCCGACGACCCGGCGCGCGAGCGTCGCTTCTCCGAGAAGATGGCCTGCCCCAACGAGCACCCGTTGAGCATGGACGAGATCGAGCCACGGTCGTTCTCGTTCAACTCGCCGTTCGGCGCATGCCCTGCCTGTACCGGGATCGGCACCGAGCTCGAGGTCGACCCCGAGCTGGTCGTGCCCGACGAGGACAAGTCGATCGCCGAGGGTGCGATCCTGCCGTGGGCGCAGGGCCAGGGCACCAACGACTACTTCATGCGGGTCATCGGTGCGCTCGCCGACGACCTGAAGTTCTCGCTCGACAAGCCGTGGCACTCGCTTCCCGACCGCGCCAAGGAAGCACTCCTGCACGGTCAGAACCACAAGGTCCATGTCCGCTACAAGAGCCGCTACGGCCGCGAGCGCAGCTACTCCACCGGGTTCGAGGGCGTGATCACCTTCGTCAAGAGGCGGCACGCCGAGACCGAGTCCGACTGGAGCCGCGAGCGCTACGAGGGCTACATGCGTCAGGTGCCGTGCCCGGTGTGCAAGGGCGCCCGCCTCAAGCCCGAGTCACTCGCCGTCACCGTCGGTGGCCGCTCGATCGCCGACGTCTGCGCGCTGCCGATCTCGGAGTCGGCGACCTTCCTGCACGACGTCGACTTCAGCGCACGTGAGCGCGCCATCGCCGAGCGGGTCATCAAGGAGATCGAGGCCCGGCTCGGGTTCCTGCTCGACGTCGGTCTGGACTACCTCTCGCTCGACCGTCCGGCCGGCACGCTGTCCGGCGGCGAGGCACAGCGCATCCGACTCGCCACGCAGATCGGCTCCGGCCTGGTCGGGGTCCTGTACGTCCTGGACGAGCCGTCGATCGGTCTGCACCAGCGTGACAACCACCGGCTGATCGAGACCCTGACGCGCCTGCGCGACCTCGGCAACACGCTGATCGTCGTCGAGCACGACGAGGACACCATCGCCACGGCCGACTGGGTCGTCGACATCGGCCCCGGTGCCGGCGAGCACGGCGGTGAGGTCGTGCACAGCGGCACCGTCAAGGATCTCCTCGCTCATCCCGACTCGATCACGGGCGCCTACCTGTCGGGACGCAAGGAGATCGAGACCCCGGCCGTACGCCGACCGCAGGACGGACGTCGGATCACCGTCCGAGGGGCGCGGGAGCACAACCTCAAGAGCGTCGACGTGAGCTTCCCGCTCGCGAATCTCGTTGCGGTGACCGGGGTCTCGGGCTCGGGCAAGTCCACGCTGGTCAACGACATCCTCTACAGCGTGCTCGCCAACCAGCTCAACGGCGCGCGTCACGTGCCCGGTCGGCACCGCACCGTCGAGGGGCTCGACGAGCTCGACAAGGTCGTCCACGTCGACCAGAGCCCGATCGGACGCACCCCACGGAGCAACCCGGCGACCTACACCGGCGTGTTCGACCACATCCGCCGGCTGTTCGCCGAGACGACCGAGGCCAAGGTTCGCGGCTACCAGCCGGGCCGGTTCTCGTTCAACGTCAAGGGCGGTCGCTGCGAGGCGTGCAGCGGTGACGGCACCATCAAGATCGAGATGAACTTCCTCCCGGACGTCTACGTCCCGTGCGAGGTGTGCCACGGCGCCCGCTACAACCGCGAGACGCTCGAGGTGCACTTCAAGGGCAAGACCATCTCGGACGTGCTCGACATGCCCATCGAGGAAGCGGCCGACTTCTTCGCGGCCGTCCCGGCGATCGCCCGGCACATGCGCACCCTCAACGACGTGGGGCTCGGTTACGTCCGGCTCGGACAGCCCGCCCCGACGCTGTCCGGCGGTGAGGCGCAGCGGGTCAAGCTCGCGGCCGAGCTGCAGAAGCGCTCGACGGGCCGCACCGTCTATGTCCTCGACGAGCCGACCACGGGCTTGCACTTCGAGGACATCCGCAAGCTCCTCGGGGTGCTTCAGGGTCTGGTCGACAAGGGCAACACCGTCATCGTGATCGAGCACAACCTCGACGTGATCAAGAGCGCGGACTGGCTCGTCGACATGGGCCCCGAGGGCGGCAACGGCGGCGGCACCGTCGTGGCCGAGGGCACGCCCGAGCACGTGGCGTCGCAGACGGACAGCTACACCGGCCAGTTCCTCGCGCCCGTGCTGGCCAAGAGCAGTGCGGCGACGACCAGCAGGCGGGCGCCGGCTGCCGCCCGGACCACCACGAAGTCCGCGGCCAGCAAGGCGATCTCCGGCGCTGGTGCCCGCAAGGCGACCGGTCGGCGTACGAGCGCTGCGGCCACGTCCGGCACGGGGGCCACCGCCAAGAAGGCCTCGACCGCGAAGGCGGCGAAAGCGGCGAAGAAGAAGCCGGCCACGAAGCAGGCGAGGTCGCGCAAGGCCGGCTGACAGGTCCACGACCCGAGTGTTCGACGCGGCGCGTCCGAGCTCGGGAACGACGCCGTACCTGGCGTACGTTGGATGCACGTTGGTTGTTGATCGCTCAAGGACCGGAGACGACATGACCGAGCACGTCCGGAACAGCACCCCTCGGCCCGCCAGGCGTGAGGTGGTGCGCGGCGTCGGCCTGGTCGGTCTCGCCGGCGCAGCGACCACGGGCCTCGCCGCGTGCGGTGACGACAGCGGTGACCCGCCGGCGTCCACGGGCGGTGCATCAGCCGCACCGTCGTCCAGTGGTGCTGCAGGCGCCGCGGGCGGAGGTCTGTCCGTACCGACGTCCAAGGTGCCGGTCGGCGGCGTTTACATCGACAAGGACAGCAAGACCGTGGTCACGCAGCCCGAGGCCGGCACCTTCAAGGCGTTCAGCGCGGTGTGCACCCACCAGGGCTGCACGGTCGACAAGGTCGAGGCCAAGAAGATCGAATGTCCCTGTCACGGAAGCGCATTCGACGCCACCACCGGTGAGGTCGTGGACGGACCGGCGACCAAGTCGCTCCCGGCCAAGACCGCGACGGTGTCGGGCGACTCGATCTCGATCACCTGACCGTCCCGTCCGCCACGAGTGCGTACGACGGCCCGCCCCGCCGTCGTACGCGCTGTCGGCGGCAGTTCGTAGGGTGGGGCTGTGGCTGATCCCTCCTCCTACCGTCCGAAGCCGGGCGAGATCCCTGTCGACCCCGGGGTCTACCGCTTTCGCGACAAGGACGGTCGGGTCATCTACGTCGGCAAGGCCAAGTCGCTGCGCAGCCGCCTGTCGTCGTACTTCCAGGACATCGCCGCGCTCCATCCACGCACGCGCACGATGGTGCAGACCGGTGCGAGCGTCGAGTGGACGGTCGTGCGCAACGAGGTCGAGGCGCTGCAGCTGGAGTACTCCTGGATCAAGGAGTACGACCCGCGCTTCAACGTCAAGTACCGCGACGACAAGTCCTACCCCTACCTCGCGGTCACGATGGGTGAGGAGTTCCCGCGGGCTCAGGTGATGCGTGGCGCCAAGCGCAAGGGCACCCGCTACTTCGGCCCGTACGCCCACGCCTGGGCGATCCGCGAGACGCTCGACCAGCTGCTGCGCGTCTTTCCCGTACGCACCTGCAGCAGCGGCGTCTTCAAGCGCGCCGGCCAGGTGGGCCGACCCTGCCTGCTCGGCTACATCGACAAGTGCTCGGCCCCGTGCGTCGGCCGGGTGTCTCCCGAGGAGCACCGCGACATCGCCGCCGACTTCTGCGACTTCATGGCGGGCAACACCTCGCGCTTCGTCAAGCGGCTCGAGCAGCAGATGAAGTCGGCGTCCGAGCAGCTGGAGTTCGAGCAGGCCGCACGTCTGCGCGACGACATCAACGCCCTCCAGAAGGCCCTGGAGCGGTCGGCGATCGTGCTCGGTGACGCCACAGACGCCGACGTGTTCGCGCTCAGCAGCGACGAGCTCGAGGCCGCGGTGCAGGTGTTCCACGTACGCGGCGGTCGGGTTCGCGGGCAGCGCGGCTGGGTGGTCGAGATCCAGGCCGAGGGTGACGTCGGCCTCCCCGAGGTGGTCGAGCACCTGCTGCAGCAGGTCTACGGCGGGGAGTCCCCGGACGGCGTCCCACGCGAGGTGCTCGTGCCGGTCCTGCCGCCCGACGCCGACAACCTCGCCGAGTGGTTGAGCACGTTGCGAGGGGCTCGGGTCGACCTGCGCGTCCCGCAGCGTGGTGACAAGCGCACGTTGCTCGAGACCGTGACCCGCAACGCCGAGCAGTCGCTGGCACGGCACAAGGTGACCCGCGCCGGTGACCTCACCGCGCGCAGCCAGGCACTGCAGGAGCTGCAGGAGGCGCTCGCGCTCGACCAGGCACCGTTGCGCATCGAGTGCTTCGACGTCAGCCACGTCCAGGGCACTCAGGTGGTGGCGTCCATGGTGGTGTTCGAGGACGGCCTCGCGCGCAAGGGCGAGTACCGCCGGTTCATCGTCCGAGGGGCGGTCCAGCCGGACGGCACCGTGCGGATGGACGACACCGCGGCCATGGACGAGGTCCTCACGCGACGGTTCAGGCGATACCTCGAGGACCGCGACACCTCGGGCGAGGTCGAGCTCGACCCGGGTGAGGACAGCGGCGGCCTGATCGACGAGGAGACGGGCCGGCCCAAGCGTTTCGCCTACCCGCCGCAGCTCGTGGTGGTCGACGGCGGCCGCCCGCAGGTGCAGGCAGCCCAGCGCGCCCTCGATCGCCTCGGCATCGACGACGTCGCGGTCGTCGGCCTGGCCAAGCGGCTCGAGGAGGTGTGGCTGCCCGACGACGAGTTCCCCGTGCTGCTGCCTCGCACGAGCGAGGGCCTCTACCTGCTCCAGCGGATTCGCGACGAGGCGCACCGGTTCGCGATCACGTTCCACCGGCAGCGGCGCTCGAAGGCGATGACGGCCTCCGCCCTCGACGGCATCCCGGGACTGGGCGCGGTCCGGCGCAAGGCACTGCTCAAGGAGTTCGGCTCGGTCAAGCGGGTCCGGCAGGCGTCCGAGGACGAGATCGCAGCCGTCAAGGGCATCGGACCTGCCCTCGCCCGCACCGTGCACGAGGCGTTGCGCGAGGATGCCGACAGCACGCCTGCAGTCAACGTGACGACCGGTGAGGTCCTGGACTGACTTTGGAGGAGCCCGCGATGACCGACGACGAGACGGCCCCACCCCGTTCGGCGCAGATGCTGATCGTGACCGGCATGAGCGGCGCCGGGCGTTCGACCGTCGCCAATGTGCTGGAGGACCGTGGCTGGTACGTCATCGACAACCTGCCGCCGCAGATGCTGATGCCGATGGCCGAGCTGCTCGAGCAGGGCAGCCAGCCGGGCACGCGGCTGGCTGCTGTCGTCGACGTCCGCAGCCGCACCTTCTTCACCGACTTCCGTGACGGCCTCGACGGCCTGCGCGATCACGGCTGGCGTCCGACGGTGGTGTTCGTCGACGCCACCGACGAGTCACTCGTGCGCCGGTTCGAGTCCGTACGCCGGCCGCACCCGTTGCAGGGTGAGGGGCGCATGCTGGACGGCATCGTCAAGGAGCGCGAGATGCTGCGTAACCTGCGCTCGAACGCCGACCTGCTGATCGACACCAGCGGACTCAACGTCCACCAGCTGACGGCCAAGGTCCACGAGCTCGTCGGCGCGGACGAGCGCCCGCCCCTGCGTATCGCGGTCATGTCGTTCGGGTTCAAGTACGGCATCCCGTTGGACGCCGACCTGGTGTTCGACATGCGGTTCCTGCCCAACCCGTTCTGGAACCCCGAGCTGCGTCCGCACACCGGTAAGGACCAGGTGGTGTCCGACTTCGTGCTCGCGCAGCCGGGCGCCGCCGAGTTCATCGACCGGACGCTGGCGCTCCTGGAGCCGATGACCGCCGGCTACCTGCGCGAGGGTCGCAGCTACGTCACCCTCGCGGTCGGCTGTACCGGAGGCAAGCACCGGTCCGTGGCCGTCGCCGAGGAGCTCGGCCGCCGCATCGACGCCCCTGACATCGGCACCCTGGTGGTTCACCGTGACCTGGGCCGGGAGTGAGTCGTACGGTCTGCGCCCGGCACCGGGTGCGGGCCGTCGGCCGGCCGTGGCCGCGCTCGGGGGAGGGCACGGGCTCGCGGCCTCGTTGCAGGCCCTGCAGCCGGTGACCGACCGCATCACGGCCATCGTGACCGTCGCGGACGACGGTGGCTCCAGCGGTCGGCTGCGTGAGGAGTTCGACATCCTGCCGCCCGGCGACCTGCGCATGGCACTCGCCGCGCTGTGCAGCGCGTCGGAGTGGGGGCTGCAGTGGCGAGACGCCCTCCAGCACCGCTTCGCCGGGGACGGACCGCTCGGCGGTCACGCCCTGGGCAACCTCATCATCGCCTCGTTGTGGGACCTGCTCGGCGACCCGGTGGCCGGTCTCGACCTCGTCGGTCGGCTGCTCGGAGCCCGAGGGCGGGTCCTGCCGGTCGCGACCGACCCGGTGCGCATCGCGGCGTCGGTCGTGGGTGCCGACCCCGACGAGCCGGATGAGGTCACCGAGGTCGTGGGTCAGGTGCGGGTGGCCACGACAGCAGGACGCGTGCTGTCCGTACGCCTCGACCCGGACCCACCGACGGCCTGCCCGGAGGCCGTCCAGGCGATCCTCGACGCCGACTGGGTGATCCTCGGGCCCGGTTCGTGGTTCACGTCGGTGATGCCTCACCTGCTCGTCCCCGAGATCCGAGAGGCCCTGGTCCACACCCGCGCTCGCCGGATGCTCACGCTCAACATGGTCATGAACACCGGTGAGACGACCGGGTTCAGCGCCTCGGACCACCTGGAGGTCCTGGCCGCGCACGCACCCGACCTGCACCTCGACGTCGTCCTCGCCGACCCCTCCGTGGTCGACGGTGATCACGACCAGCTCGGCGACACGGCTGCAGCGATGGGAGCAGAGCTGGTGTTCTCGCCGGTCGCCGATCCCGACCAGCCGGGCACGCACGACACCCTCCGGCTCGCGGCGGCCTACCGTGACGTGATGGAGTAGCCACCTTTGCCGGGCTCTGACCCGGAGTGGTTACAGTGCAAGTGGTTTCGCCCGGGGGAGACACGGGACCGCACCGCAAGTGCACCTGGTGAGAGGAATGAAGGCCGATGGCGATGACCGCAAAGGTCAAGGACGAGCTGAGCAGGACCTCCGTCACCAAGACGTGCTGTCGCAAGGCCGAGATCTCTGCGGTGCTGCGCTTCGCGGGTGGTCTGCACATCGTGGGCGGCCGCATCGTCATCGAGGCCGAGCTCGACACTGCGCAGGCCGCACGACGGCTGCGCCAGGACATCTCTGACGTCTACGGACACCCGTCCGAGGTGATGGTGCTCACCAGTGGAGGCCTGCGCAAGGGCACGCGCTACGTCGTCCGCGTCGTCCAGGACGGAGAGTCGTTGGCGCGCCAGACCGGCCTGATCGACCAGCGCGGGCGACCGGTGCGCGGTATGCCGCCGAAGGTCGTCAACGGCGCGGCGTGCGACGCCGAGGCCGCCTGGCGCGGTGCCTTCCTCGCTCACGGCTCGCTGACCGAGCCTGGCCGGTCGTCCTCTCTCGAGCTCACCTGCCCCGGCCCCGAGGCTGCGCTCGCGCTCGTGGGCGCAGCGCGCCGGCTCGGCATCCAGGCCAAGGCCCGCGAAGTACGCGGAGTCGACCGTGTGGTGATCCGTGACGGTGACGCCATCGGTGCGATGCTCACGCGGCTCGGCGCGCACGAGTCGGTGCTGGAGTGGGAAGAACGCCGGATGCGTCGCGAGGTGCGCGCCACCGCCAACCGCCTGGCCAACTTCGACGACGCCAACCTGCGCCGCTCTGCCCGGGCGGCGGTCGCGGCCGGTGCTCGCGTCGAGCGGGCGCTGGAGATCCTCGCGGAGGAGGTGCCCGATCACCTCGCTGAGGCCGGCCAGCTGCGTCTGCAGCACAAGCAGGCCAGCCTCGAGGAGCTCGGCCAGCTCGCCGATCCGCCGATGACCAAGGATGCGGTGGCCGGTCGGATCCGCCGCCTGCTGGCGATGGCCGACAAGCGTGCCGAAGAGCTCGGCGTCGCGGGCACCGACGCCAACCTGACCCCCGACATGCTCGACACCTGAGCGGTCGTCGTACACCGCACGGGTCCACGTCCTGGCCGGGCGGCTGGTGGGCTCAGTGCCTTCTATAGGCTGGGCGCGTCGTTCATCGCTGCGCGGCCACCTCCGACGGGTGAGCCAGGGCGCAGCGGGCTTCCGCTAGAGAAGGGCTTGGTCTCGTGACCGTTCGTGTAGGTATCAATGGCTTTGGCCGCATCGGCCGCAACTTCTACCGCGCCGTGATCGCGTCCGGCGCCGACATCGAGATCGTGGCGGTCAACGACCTCACCGACAACGCGACGCTGGCCCACCTGCTGAAGTACGACTCCATCCTGGGTCGCTTCGACGGTGACGTCACCTCGACCGACACCGAGATCACGGCGGGTGGCAAGACGTTCAAGGCGTTCGCCGAGCGCGACCCGAAGAACCTCAAGTGGGGCGACCTCGGTGTCGACATCGTCGTGGAGTCGACCGGCTTCTTCACCGATGCGGAGGCCGCCAAGGCCCACATCGACAACGGCGCCAAGAAGGTCATCATCTCGGCGCCGGCCAAGAACGAGGACGTCACCATCGTCATGGGCGTCAACGACGGCGACTACGACAGCGCCAAGCACCACATCATCTCCAACGCCTCGTGCACGACCAACTGCCTCGGCCCCATGGCGAAGGTCCTCAACGACGAGTTCGGCATCGTCAAGGGCCTGATGACGACCATCCACGCTTACACCCAGGACCAGAACCTGCAGGACGCGCCGCACAAGGACCTGCGTCGCGCTCGTGCCGCCGCTCTCAACATCGTGCCGACCTCGACCGGCGCTGCGAAGGCCATCGGCCTGGTGCTGCCCGAGCTCAAGGGCAAGCTCGACGGCTACGCGCTGCGCGTGCCGACCCCCACCGGCTCGGCCACCGACCTGACCTTCGAGGCCGGCCGTGAGACCACGGTCGAAGAGGTCAACGCCGCGATCAAGAAGGCCGCCGAGGGCCCGCTCAAGGGCATCCTCGTCTACACCGAGGACCCGATCGTCTCCAAGGACATCGAGACCGACCCGGCCTCCTGCATCTTCGACTCCGGTCTCACCAAGGTGATCGGCAACCAGGTCAAGGTCGTCGGCTGGTACGACAACGAGTGGGGCTACTCCAACCGCCTCGCCGACCTCGTCACCCTCGTCGGGCAGAGCCTGTGACCTCGATGCGGACCATCGATGACCTCGGTGATCTGAAGGGCAAGACGGTCCTCCTGCGCAGCGACCTCAACGTCCCGCTGGATGATCAGGGCAGCATCACCGACGACGGGCGCGTGCGTGCCTCGGTGCCGACCATCAAGGTCCTCACCGAGCGCGGCGCCCGGGTCGTGGTGTGTGCGCACCTCGGTCGTCCGAAGGGCAAGCCCGAGGACAAGTACTCCCTCAAGCCGGTCGCCGACCGTCTGGGTGAGCTGCTCGGGTCGCCCGTGGCGTTCGCGCAGGACACCGTGGGTGAGTCGGCTCGCAGCGTCGTCGACGCACTCGAGGACGGCCAGGTCGCGCTGCTGGAGAACCTGCGCTTCAACGAGGGCGAGACGGCCAAGTCGGCCGACGACCGTGCTGAGTTCGCCGACCAGCTCGCCTCCCTCGCCGACGTCTTCGTCAGCGACGGCTTCGGTGTGGTCCACCGCGAGCAGGCCAGCGTCTACGACGTCGCCGAGCGTCTCCCGCAGGCCGCCGGCGGCCTGGTGCTCGCCGAGGTCGAGGTGCTGCAGCAGCTGACCAAGCCGCGGCGCCCGTACGCCGTCGTGCTCGGTGGCGCCAAGGTCAGCGACAAGCTGGGCGTGATCGAGAACCTCCTGAAGGAGGCCGACATGCTGCTCATCGGTGGCGGTATGGCGTTCACCTTCCTGAAGGCCCAGGGCTACGAGGTCGGCAAGAGCCTCCTCGAGCAGGACCAGGTCAGCACGGTCAAGGGCTACCTCGCCGAGGCCGAGAACCACGGTGTCGACATCGTCCTTCCGGTCGACGTCGTCGCGGCGACGGAGTTCTCCGCCGACGCCGACCACGAGGTGGTGGGTGTCGACGCGATCCCGTCCGATCGGATGGGTCTGGACATCGGCCCGGAGTCCGCGCGCCTTTTCGCCGACAAGATCGCGACGGCCAAGACCGTGTTCTGGAACGGCCCGATGGGCGCGTTCGAGATGGAGCCGTACGCCGACGGTACGAAGGTGCTCGCGCAGGCGCTGGTCGAGGCCACCTCGGCCGGTGCGGTCACCGTGGTCGGTGGCGGTGACTCCGCGGCCGCCGTACGTGCGCTCGGCTTCGACGAGGACGGCTTCACCCACATCTCCACCGGCGGCGGCGCCAGCCTGGAGTACCTCGAGGGCAAGACCCTGCCGGGCCTCGCCGTGCTGGAGGACTGAGCGATGGCACGTACCCCGCTGATGGCGGGCAACTGGAAGATGAATCTCGATCACCTCCAGGCCGCCCACCTGCTCCAGAAGCTCGACTGGACCCTGCGCGACGGGCGCCACGACTTCGGCGCGGTCGAGGTCGCGGTGCTTCCGCCGTTCACCGATCTGCGCACCGTGCAGACGCTGGTCGACGGCGACAAGCTCAAGGTCTTGTACGGCGCTCAGGACCTGTCGATCCACGACAGCGGTGCCTACACCGGTGAGGTCTCGGGAGCGTTCCTGGCCAAGCTGGGCTGCACCTTCGTGGTCGTCGGTCACAGCGAGCGACGTCAGTACCACGCCGAGACCGACGAGGTCGTACGCCAGAAGGTGCAGGCTGCGTACAAGCACGGCCTCACGCCGATCCTGTGTGTCGGCGAGGCGCTGGAGGTTCGTCAGGCGGGCGAGCAGGTCCCGCACGTGCTGGCCCAGCTCGACGCCGCGCTCGAGGGCCTGGCTGCTGAGCAGGCGACCTCCGTCGTGATCGCGTACGAGCCGGTGTGGGCGATCGGCACCGGTGAGGTGGCGACCCCCGACGACGCGCAGGAGGTCTGCGCAGCGATTCGTGCTCGCCTCGCCGAGCTGTACGACGCCGAGCTCGCCGGTGGTGTCCGCGTGCTCTACGGCGGCAGCGTCAAGGCCGGCAACGTCGCGGCCATCATGGCCCAGGACGACGTGGACGGTGCCCTCGTGGGCGGCGCTTCGATCGACCCGGCAGAGTTCGCCTCCATCTGCCGCTACCGCAGTCACCTCACCGCGTGACGTGCTGACCGTGCGCCCGGCCCCCGCAGGCCGGGCGCGCGGTGGTGGCGCCGTTCGCGTCGAGCGGCGCCGTGCCTCCTGTAACCTGTAGCGGATGGTCACTCGACCGTCCTACTCGACTCGTAAGGTGAACCTCCCGTGGACGTGGTGCGCATTGCACTCCAGACGCTGCTGGTGCTCAGTGGCCTCTTCCTCGTCTTGCTGATCCTGATGCACAAGGGCAAGGGCGGTGGACTGTCGGACATGTTCGGTGGCGGCGTGTCGAGCAGTCTCGGCGGATCCTCGATCGCCGAGCGCAACCTCAACCGGATCACGGTGGGCGTGGGCGTGCTCTGGGCGGCGACGATCGTCGGCCTGGGCCTCGTCGAGCGCTTTGCCTGATCGACGTTCTGCACTGACCCAACAGCGAGGAGAGAAGCAACGTGGCCGGTGGTAACGCCATTCGCGGTAGCCGAGTGGGCGCAGGCCCGATGGGCGAGGCCGAGCGCGGTGAGGCCGCACCTCGGGTCGTCGTCTCGTACTGGTGCTCCAACGGGCACGAGACCCGCCCCAGCTTCGCCGAGGAGCCCGGGTTGAGCGTGCCCGAGCAGTGGGACTGCCCGCGGTGCGGCTTCCCCGCAGGGCAGGACCAGCAGAACCCGCCGGCCCCGCCGCGGGTCGAGCCCTACAAGACTCATCTTGCGTACGTGAAGGAGCGCCGCAGCGACGAGGAAGGCGCCGTCATCCTCGACGAAGCGCTCGAGACGCTGCGCTCGCGTGGACTGATCCGGTAGTCCTCAGCACGACAGCCTGTACGACGTGGGCCCGGTGACCGTGATCGGTCACCGGGCCCACGTCGTACGTGTGTGCTGTCGTCAGGTCAGCTGAGCGGCGGCAGCGTCGTCGAGCCACCAGATGGTGCGGTCCGCACCGGACACGCCGGCGGCCGGGGCGTCGTGCACGTCAGTGCCTCCGCGCGCACGGGCGACCGCCTCGGCCTTGTCCGGCCCGGCGACCATGAACCAGACCTGGCGGGCCGATCGCAGCGTCGGCAAGGTCATCGAGATGCGGTCGGGTGGCGGCTTGGGCGAGTCGTGCACGGCGACCACGGAGGTGTCGGCCACGTCGAGCGCCGGATGCCCGGGGAACAGCGAGGCGACATGGGCGTCCGGGCCGACGCCGAGCATGAGGACGTCGAACGCCGGCACGTCGGAGCCGTCGGGCGCGGCTGACGCGAGCTGGTCGGCGTACTGGCGGGCACCGGCCTCGGCGTCGAGCTCGTCGTCCTCCAGTGCCGCCATCGGGTGCAGACGGGACGGGTCGAGAGGCAGCCGGTCGAGCAGGGCCTGACGAGCCTGCAGCTCGTTGCGGTCGGCGTCGTCGGGGGGGACGAATCTCTCGTCGCCCCACCACAGCTCGACCGCTGACCAGTCGATCTCGTCGAGTCGGTCACTGGCACCCAGCGCTTCGAGCAACGCCGTGCCCATCGACCCTCCGGTGAGGACGACGTGGGCAGCGCCTCGGGCACGCTGAGCCGCGACCACCTCATCGATGAGCCGGTCGGCGAGGGCAACCGCCAACGCGTGCTTGTCGGCCTTGCGCACGACCTCGGACTCGCTCACGACGACCGCTTCGGAGTCGTGGTGCGCTTGACCCTGGCCGCGGACTTCTTGGCGGGCGCCTTCTTGCCGGCCTTCTCGTCGAGCTTGCGGCGGGCGGCCTTCTTGACGGCTGGGGTCGACTTCGACGTGGACGGTGCGGCCTCGACCATCGCGTTGCCGGTGAGCTTGCGGCCTTCGCGCCTGGCCTTCTCGCCGGCCTGGGCTGCTTCGCGGACTGAGGGCGCCTCGCCTTCGGCGACCGCCTGCGAGCCGGTCATCGTCGCCGGACCGACCTTCTTCAGGCCCTTGACGAGCGCCTCCTCGTAGACCTCGTCGGGGTCGAGGCGACGCAGCTCCTCGGCGAGTGCCTGGGCGTCGGTGATCCGTGCCAGGTTGATCCGGCGCACCGGCTGCCCCGGCTGGCTAAGGGTCGCGATGCTGCCCTCCGTACGCACCAGGTCGACGGGGCCGCTGGCGCGCTCGAGCCGCACACTCACCATGCCCACACCCGCTCGGGTGCGTGCTCGGCGGACCTTGCAGCGCAGTCGCACGGCGAGCCACGCCGCGAGCAGGTCAGTGCTGGGGGAGTCGGAGGCTCCGGTCACGGTCGCCTCGGTGACCGACTCGTACGGTGCCTGGTCGAGGGCGGCCGCGAGCAGACCTCGCCACCGCGTCAGGCGGGTCCACGCGAGGTCGGTGTCACCGTCGGCGTAGGTGTCCGCGCGGCGCTGCAGATCCCGGCGCGGGCTGCGACTGGTCGCCGAGTCGGTGATGCGCCGCTGGGCGATCTGGCCGATCGGCGACGCCGAGACGTCGGCGGGTGCACCAGAGGGCCACCACACCACGATGGGCGAGTCCGGAAGCAGGAGCGGAGTGATGACCGACCGACCATGGCCGGTCAGAGGACCGAACAGCCGCAGGACGACGATCTCGCTCGCGCCCGCATCGCCGCCCAGACGGATCTGCGCGTCGAGCCGGCTCGCTCCGCGTTTGTTGCCCATGACGAGGGCGATGATGCGGCTCGGGTGCTGACGGGTCGCGTCGCTCGCGGACTCCAGGGCCGCGTCGGCGTCGTCCTCGCTGACGACGATCACCAGTGTGAGCACCCGGCCGAGTGTCATCGCACCCGTCTGGTTGCGCAGCCGGACGAGCTTCTTGCTGACGTCCTGGGTCGTGGCGCTGGGCAGGTCGACGATCACCGGCGTCCCCGATCAGGAGCGGAGCGATCAACGAGCGGAGAGCTGAGTGGGGTGGTCAAGGCATCCTCCAGGTCCGTCCGTCGCGGTGCATCATGTCGTCGGCGCTGGCAGGCCCCCAGCCGCCCGAGTCGTACGGCTGTGGACTGCCCTTCTTGGCCCAGAACTGCTCGACGGGGTCGAGGATCTTCCAGGAGAGCTCGACCTCCTCGTGCCGCGGGAAGAGCGGCGGGTCGCCGAGCAGCACGTCCAGGATGAGCCGTTCGTACGCCTCGGGGCTGGACTCGGTGAAGGCGCTGCCGTAGCCGAAGTCCATGGTGACGTCGCGGACCTCCATCGATCCCGCACCGGGCACCTTGGAGCCGAACCGCATCGTGATGCCTTCGTCGGGCTGGACCCGGATCACGATGGCGTTCTGGCCGAGCTCCTCGGTGGCGGTGTCGGTGAACGGGAGGTGGGGTGCGCGCTTGAACACCACCGCGATCTCGGTGACACGCTTGCCGAGCCGTTTGCCGGTCCGCAGGTAGAACGGCACCCCGGCCCACCGCCGCGTGTGCACCTCGAGCTTGAGGGCGGCGTACGTCTCGGTCGTCGACCGGGCGCTGATGCCGTCCTCGTCGAGATAGCCGATGACCTTCTCGCTGCCCTGCCAGCCGGCGGCGTACTGCCCGCGAGCGGTCGCCTTGGTCAGGTCCTTGGGCACCCGCACGGCGGCGAGCACCTTCTCCTTCTCCGTACGCAGGTCCGAGGCCTCGAAGGAGTTGGGCTGCTCCATGGCCGTGAGGGCCAGCAGCTGAAGGAGGTGGTTCTGGATGACGTCGCGGGCAGCGCCGATGCCGTCGTAGTAGCCGGCCCGTCCTGCGATGCCGATGTCCTCGGCCATGGTGATCTGCACGTGGTCGACGTAGTGGGAGTTCCACACCGGCTCGAACATCTGGTTGGCGAAGCGCAGCGCCAGGATGTTCTGAACGGTCTCCTTGCCGAGGTAGTGGTCGATGCGGAACACCGAGTCGGCGGGGAAGACGCCCTCGACGATCGCGTTGAGCTCACGAGCGCTCTTGAGGTCGTGCCCGAACGGCTTCTCGATGACGACGCGTCGCCACTCGTTGTTGCCCGGGACCGACAGCCCACTGCGCTCGAGCTGCTCGCACACCACCGAGAAGAACGCCGGTGGGATCGAGAGGTAGAAGGCCGTGTTGCCGCCCGTGCCGCGGCTCTCGTCGAGCTCCTTGACCGTCTGGGCGAGCAGGTCGAAGGCGGCGGGATCGTCGAAGGTGCCTGGTACGAAACGGAATCCCTCGGCGAGATTGCGCCAGACGTCCTCGCGGAACGGCGTGCGCGAGTGCTCGCGCACGGCGTCGTAGACGATCTTGCCGAAGTCCTGGTCCTCCCAGTCACGCCGCGCGAAACCGACGAGCGAGAAGCCCGGCGGGAGCAGACCGCGGTTGGACAGGTCGTAGATCGCCGGCATGAGCTTCTTGCGGGCGAGGTCACCGGTGACGCCGAAGAGGACCATGGCGCACGGCCCGGCGATCCGGGGGAGTCGCTTGTCCTCGACCTGACGCAGCGGGTTGATGCCCCTGGCCACACGGGCCGGGCTCACGACCGGACCTCCTCGCCGTCGAGACCGCCGACCACCTGCATGACCTGGGCGAGGCCGTCGTCATGGTCGGTGAGGTGCAGGCGCAGCACCGGACGATCGTGCTCGGCCAGGACCTGGGCGTCGCCGCCGGCCTGGGCGGCGATGAAGTCGCCCAGGGTGAAGTCGCGGCCGGGTACGGCCAGGTCCTCGTGAGGCGTGGTGGTGATCTGCAGGTAGACGCCTTCGGGCGCCCCGCCCTTGTGGTACTGGCCGGTGGAGTGCAGGAACCGTGGGCCCCAGCCGAAGGTGACCGGCCGACCGGTGGCCCTGGCGAACGCCACACGGACGTCGGCCAGCGCCGAGTCGGCGATGCGGTCGAGGTAGGCCATGACGGCGAGGTAGCCATGCTCGGGCAGCTGCCCGATCAGCGCGCGGACGGCCTCGGCGACCGTGCTCGCCTCGCCGAGCCAGTCGCCACCGAGAGCGCGCACCTCGACGGCTCCGTCGGTGAACGCCGGTGCGTCGCCTCCGGAGGCACCACCGTCGAGCAGCTCGCGCGCAGCCTTCTTCGCGGACTCGACGTCGGGCTGGTCGAACGGGTTGATGCCGAGCAGCCGACCGGCGACGGCGGTCGCGGCCTCCCACAGCAGTATCTGGGCACCCAAGGACCCGGAGACCCCGACGGCGGCCTCACCGGCGACGGCGTCCTCGGTGTCCTCGGGCAGCAGGCTCACGCGCAGCTCGTCGTCGAGCAGCTCGCCGGCCGGAGCGTCCCCGACGACGACCGGGAGCAGACCGGTGCCGTCCTTGCCGGTGCTCTCAGCGATGAGCTGCTCGGCCCAGTCGCCGAACCCGACCGCCGACGTCCCTGCGTCGATCAGCAGCACCTTGTTGCGCAGGGGAGAGGTGCCTCCGAGCGCGGCGCCGAGACGCAGAGCCGGGTTGGCCTCGTCGTCTGCGGCGAGGACGTCGGTGATCGCCTCGGCCTGGTCGAGCAGGGCCTCGACGTCGGCGCCGGCGAGTCCGCTCGGCACCAGGCCGAAGGCGGTGAGCGCGGAGTACCGGCCGCCGACCTGCGGGTCGGCGTTGACGACACGGTAACCGGCCGTGCGGGCTTCCTCGTCGAGAGGGCTGCCCGGGTCGGTGACGACGACGAACCGGTCCTTGGGGTCGATGCCGGCGTCGGTGAACGCCTTCTCGTAGACCCGCCGCTGACTGTCGGTCTCGACCGTCGAGCCGGACTTGGACGACACCACGACGACGGTGCGGTCGAGCCGGTCGGACACCGCGGCCCGGACCATGTCGGGCTGTGAGGAGTCGAGCACCGTGAGGGGCACGCCGGCTGTCGCGCAGATCACCTCGGGCGCGAGCGACGACCCGCCCATGCCGCACAGGACGACGTGGTCGAGGCCGGCGGAGGACAGCTCGTCACGGATCGCGGCGATCTCGCCGACGAGCGGACGGGACGACCGGGCCAGGCCGACCCAGGAGAGCCGCTTGGCGGACTCATCCTCGGCGGCCGGGCCCCACAGCGTGTGGTCCTGGTCGAACAGTCGGCTGGCGAACTTCTGCTCGACCAGTGCACTCAGGTGGGCGTCAATGGCGTCGGCAGCCGCACCCGAGGCGGTGACTGCGACCGAGCTCCCGGGGACGTCGTTCACGCTCAGGCCTCCTGAGTGGCGTAGTCGGCGTTGCCTCCGGCCGTGGTCAGCTCTCCCTCGACACTGGCGAGGAGCTCGTCCCACGACTTCTCGAACTTCTCGACGCCCTCGGTCTCGAGTACGGCCACGACGTCGGCGTAGCTGACGCCGAGCTGCTCGAGCTGGTCGAGCACCGTCTTGGCGTCGTCGTACGACCCCGTGACGGCGTCACCCTTGACCTCGCCGTGGTCGGCGAGCGCCTCGAGAGTCTTGGGCGGCATCGTGTTGACGGTGTCCGGGGCCGCCAGCTCGACGACGTACATCGTGTCGGGGTACGCCGGGTCCTTGACTCCCGTGGAGGCCCACAGCGGCCGCTGGGTGTGCGCGCCGTCGTCGGCGAGCGTCTGCCAGCGCGGGGTGCCGAAGACCTCTTCGTAGGCCTGGTAGGCGAGCCGGGCGTTGGCGACACCTGCCTTGCCCTTGAGGGCCTTCGCCTCGTCGGAACCGATGGCGTCCAGCCGCTTGTCGATCTCGGAGTCGACGCGAGACACGAAGAACGAGGCCACCGAACGGATCGACGGGAGTTCCTTGCCCGCCTCACGGGCCTGCTCCAGGCCGGTGAGGAACGCGTTCATGACCCCGCGGTAGCGCTCGAGGCTGAAGATCAGTGTGACGTTGACGCTGATGCCCTCGGCCAGCACCTGGGTGATGGCGGGAAGGCCCTCGACCGTGGCCGGGATCTTGATCATCACGTTGGGGCGGTCGACCGTCTGCCACAGCTGCTTGGCCATCTCGACGGTCTTCTGCGTCTCGTGCGCCAGTCGCGGGTCGACCTCGATCGACACCCGTCCGTCCTGGCCATCGGTCGCGTCGTACACCGGGCGCATCACGTCGCACGCGTTGCGCACGTCCTCGGTGGTGATCGCGAAGACGGCGTCGTCGACGCCTGCGCCCTGGTCGGCGAGCTGCTTGACCTGCTCGTTGTAGGCGGTGCCGTCCTTCAGCGCGGACGCGAAGATCGTGGGGTTGGTGGTGACCCCGACGACGTCCTGCTCGTCGATGAGCTTCTGCAGGTCACCCGAGCCGATCATCGGGCGGTTGAGGTCGTCCAGCCAGATCGAGACGCCCACATCGGACAGCGCCTTGATGCGCGGGTTGGTGGTGGCCATGTCAGTTGCCTCCTGCTGCCGTGATGGACTCCTGGGCGGCCTGCACCACGGCGTCCGCGGTGAAGCCGAACTTCTCGAACAGCGTCTTGGCGTCGGCCGAGGCGCCGAAGTGGTCGATGCCGATGACCCGGCCTGCGTCGCCGACGATCTCGTGCCAGCCGAACGGCGTGGCCGCCTCGACGCTCACGCGCGCCTTGACAGCGGGCGGGAGGACCTCGTCACGATAGGACTGGTCCTGAGCAGCGAACCACTCACGGCACGGCATCGACACCACACGAGCGTCAACACCCTTGTCCTTCAACGTCTTCCGGGCCTCGACCGCGAGGCTGAGCTCGGACCCCGTGGCCACCAGGATGACGTCAGGCGTGTCCTTGTCGGCGTCGGCGAGGACGTAACCGCCCTTGGCGACGCCGTCGGCCGACGCGTACTCCGTGCGGTCCAGAGTCGGCAGCGCCTGACGGGTCAGCGCCAGGGCGGCCGGGTGGTCGACGTGGCCCAGGATGGTGCGCCAGGCGACGGCGGTCTCGTTGGCGTCACCGGGTCGTACGACGTCGAGCCCGGGGATCGCCCGCAGCGCCGCGAGGTGCTCGATCGGCTGGTGCGTCGGGCCGTCCTCGCCGACGCCGATCGAGTCGTGCGTCCATACGTAGGTGACGGGCAGCTGCTGGATCGCGGCCAGCCGGACGGCGGGGCGCATGTAGTCGGAGAAGACCAGGAACGTGCCGCCGTAGGGCTTGGTGAGGCCCTCGAGCGCGATGCCGTTGAGGATCATGCCCATGGCGTTCTCGCGGATGCCGAAGTGGAGGGTGCGGCCGTACGGGCCACCCGACCAGGACTTCGTCTGCTTGGAGGCAGGCACGAAGCTCGGCTCGCCCTCCATGGTCGTGTTGTTGGAGCCGGCGAGGTCGGCGGAGCCACCCCACAGCTCGGGCAGGACCGGCGCGAGCGCGCCGAGCACCTTGCCGGACGCCGCACGGGTCGCGATGCCCTTCTCGTCGGCCTCGAAGGTCGGGAACGCCTCGGCGAAGCCGTCCGGGAGCCGGTGGGCGAGGACCCGGTCGAGCAGCTCGGCGCGGTCGGCGTGTGCGGCCCGCCATGCGTCGTACGACTTCTGCCACTCGGCGTGCGCCTGCTGGCCACGCTCGGTGGCCTGACGGGTGTGGCTGATGACCTCGTCGCTGACCTCGAAGGTCTGCTCGGGGTCGAAGCCGAGGAGCTTCTTGGTGGCGGCGACCTCGTCGTCACCGAGGGCCGAGCCGTGGGCTGCGCCGGTGTCCTGCTTGGTGGGAGCCGGCCAGCCGATGACCGTGCGCAGCACGACGATGGTCGGCTTGTCGGTGACCTTCTTGCCGGACTCGATCGCCGCGAGCAGCGCGTCGACGTCCTCGACGTAGCCGCCGTTCTGGTGCGAGACGCGCCAGTCGACGACCTCGGTGTGCCAGCCGTACGCCTCGTAGCGCTTCGCGACGTCCTCGGAGAAGGAGATGTCGGTGTCGTCCTCGATCGAGATGGAGTTCTCGTCGTAGATGACGGTGAGGTTGCCGAGCTCCTGGTGGCCGGCGAGCGAGGACGCCTCGGAGGTGACGCCCTCCATGATGTCGCCGTCGGAGGCGATGACGTAGACGTGGTGGTCGAACGGGCTCTCACCGGGCGCGGCCTCGGGGTCGAACAACCCGCGCTGACGGCGCTGGGCCATCGCCATGCCGACCGCGGAGGCGAGGCCGGACCCGAGCGGGCCGGTCGTGATGTCGACACCCTTGGTGTGGTGCACCTCGGGGTGACCCGGCGTGAGCGAGCCCCAGGTGCGCAGGGCCTTGAGGTCGTCCAGCTCGAGGCCGTAGCCGGCGAGGTACAGCTGGATGTACTGGGTCAGGCTGGAGTGGCCGCACGACAGGACGAAGCGGTCCCGGCCGAACCACTCGGGGTCGCTCGGGTCGACGCGCATGACGTTCTGATAGAGCAGGTACGCCAGCGGCGCCAGGCTCATCGCGGTGCCGGGGTGGCCGTTGCCGACCTTCTGCACCGCGTCGGCGGCGAGAACGCGCACGGTGTCGACCGCGCGGACGTCGAGGTCGGTCCAGCCGGTCTCGGTGACGACGGGTGGCGCGAGACTGGGGTCACGCTGTCCCACGGTGCTCTCCTGCTGGTCCTGACTCACGAATGGGTGCTCCTTCGCACTCGAGCAACGGTGTTTCGGTTCGAGCCTAGACCGCAGGTGGTGCCGTGCGGGAGTGTGCCCTCCGCGTGGCTAGACTGTGCGTCAACGACAGCGTGTCGTAGCCGAGCGGCCACGGCACGCCTGTCATGACCAGCAGCCGCATCGCCAGCCCCCGAAGGACACCGTGACCGCCATCGAGCCGCGCTCCACCGCCGCACGAGGGACGTCGCAGACGCCCGAGGCTCGGCAGGAGCGTTCGCCTCGACAGGTCGTGGCCGACTACGTCTCGCTGACCAAGCCGCGCATCATCGAGCTGCTGCTCGTCACGACCTTTCCGGTCATGTTCCTCGCCGAGCGTGGTGTGCCGGACGTCTGGCTGATCGTGGCCACGCTCATCGGTGGCTCGCTGTCGGCGGGTTCGGCCAACACGCTGAACTGCTACCTCGACCGCGACATCGACGCCAAGATGCACCGCACCGAGGGCCGGCCGCTGGTCACCGGTGCGATCTCGCCGCGCAACGCCCTGATCTTCGGCATCGCCCTCGGCATCATCTCCAGCCTCTGGCTCGGCCTCCTGGTCAACTGGCTCTCCGCGGGCCTCTCGCTGGCCGCCAACGTGCTCTACGTCGGCTTCTACACCGTGCTGCTCAAGCGCCGGACGTCCCAGAACATCGTCTGGGGCGGCGTCGCCGGCTGCATGCCGGTGCTCATCGGCTGGTCGGCGGTCACCAACTCGCTCTCCTGGGCGGCGCTGGTGCTGTTCCTCGTGGTGTTCTTCTGGACGCCGCCGCACTACTGGCCGCTGTCGATGCGCTTCCGCGACGACTACGCCGAGGCCGGCGTACCCATGCTTCCCGTCATCGCCAAGGACGTCGCGGTGGCGCGGCAGGTGGTCCTCTACAGCTGGGCGACGGTGGCCACCTCGCTCGCGCTGGTGCCGGTCGGTGACATGGGCTGGATCTACCTGCTGACCGCGGTCGTGAGCGGCGGGGTGTTCCTGCTCGAGGCGCACAAGCTCCTGGCCCGCGCGAAGTCGCACGCGTCCAACGCGGTGCTGCGGCCGATGCGGCTGTTCCACTACTCGATCAGCTATCTGACGCTGCTGTTCATCGGCGTCGCGGTCGACCCGCTCCTGCACTTCGCCCTCTGACCGGTCGAGAGCCACGTACATCCGGTTCCAGGCGCCGACGCCCGGCCGTCGTGGCGTGTGCACCCGGGCGTTCTCGGGCCCACCAAGGTCCTCGCGCGGTCCGGCGTCCTGACGCAGTCCGAAGTACGCCGACTGGCGCGCGGGCAAAACGACTGGTCCCTACGCCGCGTGTCCCGACCCTGCGGACTCCGATCCGGCGGTCGACGACGAGATCCTGCATCCCACGTGCGACCATACGGTCGGCCCGGCTCGCGGGTGCGCTGACCTGACACGTGCTGCAGGTCGTGTCAGGTCAGGAGGAGCCCTGTCGCCGGGCCTGACCCGGTCAGGCGCTGGGGCGGTGGCGCAGGCTCAGCACGGCCCACGTGGTCGCGACGACGAGCAGTGAGGCACCGAGCATGTGCACGAGCACGATCACCCAGGGCAGGCCCGTGAAGTACTGCGTGTAGCCGACGAGACCCTGCGCGAGCGTGACGAGCAGCAGCGCGAACCACGCCCGGTGAGCGACCCGGTCGTCCGTGGTCAGGCGTACGGCGACGAGGACCGCGACGACGAGGCCGACGAAGAGCATCACCGTGTCGGCGTGCAGCCAGGAGATCGTGCGCGGGTCGATGTCCAGGCGGGCCGGCTGGTCGGCGTCGCCCGAGTGCGGTCCGGAGCCGGTGACCATGGTGCCCAGCGCGAGGATGACCGCAGCCAGGGCCGCGACGGCGTACGACAGCAGCCTCACCTCGCGGCGTACGACGGGCTCGGCTGCGCCGTCGCCCTCGCGTTCGCGCCACACCAGCCAGGCCGACGCCATGACCAGCAGCATCGACACGAGCAGGTGAGCAGCGACGATGACCGGGTTGAGGTCCATGTGCACCGAGATGCCGCCGATCACGGCCTGCGCCGCGACGCCGAGGACGACCAGCGCGATCGGCAGGCGCAGGCCCTTGCGGTGCGGGGCCCAGCGCCAGGTCGCGATGAGCAGGGCGAGGGCCACGCCGCCGACGACCGACGTCAGGGTGCGGTTGCCGAACTCGATGTAGGTGTGGATGCCGAGCGCCTCGTGTCGCTGCGGTGTGAGCGAGTCGTCGGTGCAGCGCGGCCAGGTCGGGCACCCCAGACCGCTGCCGGTGAGGCGGACCAGCCCACCGGTGATGACGATGAGCACCTCGACGACGAGGTTGAGCCAGAAGAGCCGCCGCAGCCAGGGGTTGGTCGGTCGGTCTGCGGGGGTGGGTAGCACCCCAAGAGGGTAGGCGGCCACGATCGGGCTCGAACGCGCGGGCCGGTCAGTCCGACCAGCTGAACACCCGCGACAGCACCGCGGACGACGCGAGCGCCCACACGAGCAGCACGGCGAGCGGCTGCCACACCGAGCCGGACTCGGCGAGCGCCGCACGCAGACCGTCGCCCAGCGCGCCTGACGGCAGCAGTCGTACGACGTCGGCCAGGCCCGTCGGTAGCTCACGGCTGGGCAGGAGCAGCCCGCCGCCGAGCAGCAGCAGCACCCAGATCAGGTTGGCGACCGCGAGCACGCCCTCGGACCGCAGCGCCCCTGCGAGCAGCAGCGCCAGCGCGACGAATGCCCAGGCGCCGAGGACGATGAGCAGCAGCGCGACCGGCAGACCGGCCCAGTGAGGGCGCCAGCCGAAGCCGATGCCGAGCGCGCCCAGCAGGACGGTCTGGATCGCGATGACCGACAGCACTGCGACGGCCTTGCCGGCGAGGAGTCCGCTTGGTCCCAGGGGAGTGACGCCGAGCAGGCGCAGGAGGCCGTACCGGCGGTCGAACGCGGTCGCGATGGCCTGACCGGTGAACGCCGTCGACACCACGGCGAGGGCGATGACGCCGGGGACGGCGATGTCGACACGTCGGCCGGCGCCGAGGTCGGGGACGTCGGAGACGACGAGCCCGATCAGCGCCAGTGCGGGAAGCAGGATCGAGACGAGCAGCTGCTCACCGTTGGTGAGGACGGTGCGGGTCTCGAAGCCCGCCTGTGCGCGGACGCGCTGGGCTGCGGGCGCGGCGGTCATCGGACCTCCTCGGTGAGCGCGAAGTAGCTCTCCTCGAGGGTGTGCGTGCCGGCGACCTCGGCGACGCTGCCGCTCGCGACCACGCGGCCTCGCGCGACGACGACCACCCGGTCGGCCAGGCGCTCGGCCTCCTCGAACGAGTGGGTGGTCACGACCACGGTGACACCCGCGTCACGCGTCTCACGGATGAGCCGCCACACGTCGCGGCGGGCGTGGGGATCCAGGCCCGCGGTGGGCTCGTCCAGGAAGAGCACGTCCGGGCGTCCGACGAGAGCGGCCGCGAGTGCCACCCGCTGGCGTTGACCGCCGGAGAGGCGGCGCATCGTCGTACGGTCGAAGTCACCGATGCCGAGCCGCGCGACCAGGGCGTCGACGTCGGCGGGGGAGGCGTACATCCGGGCGAGATGACGGAGCAGTCGCGAGGGACGGGTGCCGCCCGGGAGACCACCGTCCTGCAGCATGACGCCGACCCGCGCGCGATGGGCGGCGTCGGCGTGCCAGGGATCGCAGCCGAGGACCCGGACCTCACCCTCGGACGGTCGACGAAGGCCCTCGGCCATCTCGATCATCGTGGTCTTGCCGGCACCGTTGGGCCCGAGGATCGCGGTCACGGCGCCGTGCTCGGCGGACCAGCTCATGCCGTCGAGCGCCTGAGTGGAGCCGTACCGGTGGCGCAGCTCGCGCACAATCACGGTCTCGGTCACGAGGGCCAAGTGTAAGTTGATGAGAGCAGTGCTCGGACCGACGGGTGGCGCACAGGTCGCGGGAGGCAACCTCGAGGCGCCGCCGGACGTCGTCCTACGAGACACATCGAACGAGACCGGGGGATCGTCGTGAGTGAGCTGTTGACGTCCATCACACCCAGCAGGCGCAGTGTGCTGCTCGGACTCGGAGCCGCAGGCGGGCTGGCGGCGCTCGGCGCTTCGCCCGCGATGGCCTGTGCGGCCTGGGAGGTGGCGGCCCACCGGCGCGACCGCATGACCCTCGAGCAGCAGGTCGGCCAGCTGTTCATGGTCGGGACGCCGGCCACGTAGGCCTCGAGCACCGTCCTCAACCACATCACGTACCGCCACATCGGCAACGTCATGCTCACCGGGCGCAGCACCTCCGGGACGAGCACGACCTCCGCGGTGACGGCGGCCCTGCGCGCGCGGGTGACGGCCGCGTCCACCGACTCGGTCCCGCTGTTCATCGGCACCGATCAGGAGGGCGGCAACGTGCAGGTGCTGCGGGGCAGCGGCTACAGCACCATGCCGACGGCGCTCACCCAGGGCACGTGGGACTCGAGCACGCTGCAGTCCTCGGCGCGTACCTGGGGCCAGCAGCTGCACGGCAGCGGCATCAACGTCAACCTCGCCCCGGTGATGGACACCGTGCCGAGCGCGGCGTACGCGCCCTACAACAAGCCGATCGGCTACTACCACCGTGAGTTCGGCTACAGCACCGCACAGGTGGCCGACAAGGGCAGTGCGTTCCTGCGGGGCATGAGTCAGGCCGGGGTGGAGACCTCGGTCAAGCACTTCCCGGGGCTCGGGCTGGTCACCGCCAACACCGACACCACGGTCGGGGTCCGTGACACCAAGATGACGTTGAACGGGTCGTTCAGCTCGTACGTCAACCCGTTCCTGGCCGGGGTCAACGCCGGCGCCGGCATGGTGATGATGTCGTCGGCCATCTACAGCAACATCGACGCTCACGCCCCGGCCTGCTTCTCGTACAAGATCATCACCCAGGTCCTGCGTGGACAGCACGGCTACAACGGGATCGTCATCTCCGACGACCTCGGCAACGCCAAGGCTGTCTCGCCGTGGGCGCCGGGCACCCGAGCGGTGTGGTTCCTCCTCAGCGGCGGCACGATGATTCTGACGGTCAACGCGAACGTGGTCACCGAGATGTACAACGCCGTCCTCGCGCGCGCCCGCAGCGACGCGTCGTTCCGGCGGATCGTGCAGGCCAGCTGCAACCGCGTGCTGCTGCGCAAGGCTGCGCGAGGCCTCATCGGCGGCTGCTGACCCGGTCGACTGTGGGGTAAGGCCTACCTTCCTGGAGGGCACTCAGGCATTTAGGTCACACTGGTGTTGTGATTTTGTCGCGCGGTCAGTCGCCGTCGGCGGGCTCCGTCCCGGCCGACCGTGATCGCGCGACACCCACGGGCCTGGAGACCCGCACTCGTGACCGGGTCAAGCAGGCCGTCTCCGAGCACGGCCCCATCACCGCCGCCGAGCTCGCCGGTCGTCTCGGACTGACTCCGGCCGCCGTACGCCGCCACCTGGACTGCCTCGCCGACGCCGGGCTCCTCGAGGAGCACGAGAAGGCCGCCACCGGTGCGCGTCGCCGTGGCCGCCCCGCGCGCGCCTACGTCCTCACCGAGGCCGGCCACACCGACCTGCGTGAGGACTACGACTCCCTGGCGGCCGACGTCCTGCGGTTCCTCGCCGAGCACGCCGGCTCCGGCGCGGTCACGGCCTACGCCCAGCAGCGGGCGCGTGAGCTCGCCGAGCGCCTGGCCCGCGAGCTGGACGCGGCCGGTGACGACATCGGCGACCGCACGGCGGCGCTGGCGGCCGGCCTGCGGCGCGAGGGGTACGCCGCCTCGGCGCGTCCGGTCGCCACGGGCACACCGCTCGCAGGCGTCCAGCTGTGCCAGGGTCACTGCCCGGTGCGCGACGTCGCCGCGGAGTTCCCCCAGCTGTGCGAGGCCGAGGCGGAAATGTTCTCCGACGTCCTCGGCGTTCACGTCCAAAGACTTGCGTCGCTCGCTCACGGCGAGCACGTCTGCACCACGTTCGTCCCCCTTCCCGACGTGCCGCGTGCCGGCGCGAGCACACCATCGACCTCCCCCGACAGCACAGAAAGGGATCCGCGATGAGCACCATCGAAGAGCTCAACCCCGGACTGAAGGACCTCGGCCGTTACGAGTACGGCTGGGCCGACAGCGACTCCGCGGGTGCCTCCGCACGGCGTGGCCTGTCCGAGGACGTCGTCACCGACATCTCCGCTCGCAAGAACGAGCCGGAGTGGATGAACACCCTGCGCAAGAAGTCGCTGCGGCTGTTCGACAAGAAGCCCATGCCGACCTGGGGCAGCGACCTGACCGGCATCGACTTCCAGAACATCAAGTACTTCGTGAAGTCCACCGAGAAGCAGGCGACCTCCTGGGAGGACCTGCCCGAGGACATCAAGAACACCTACGACAAGCTCGGCATCCCCGAGGCGGAGAAGCAGCGCCTGGTCGCCGGCGTCGCAGCGCAGTACGAGTCGGAGGTCGTCTACCACCAGATCCGCGAGGACCTGGAGGAGAAGGGCGTCATCTTCGTCGACACCGACACCGGCCTGCGCGAGCACGAGGACATCTTCAAGGAGTACTTCGGCTCGGTCATCCCTCCGGGCGACAACAAGTTCGCCGCGCTCAACACTGCCGTGTGGTCCGGTGGCTCGTTCATCTACGTGCCCAAGGGCGTCCACGTCGACATCCCGCTGCAGGCGTACTTCCGCATCAACACCGAGAACATGGGCCAGTTCGAGCGGACGCTGATCATCGCCGACGAGGGCTCGTACGTGCACTACGTCGAGGGCTGCACCGCCCCGATCTACCAGTCCGACTCGCTGCACTCCGCGGTCGTCGAGATCGTCGTGAAGAAGAACGCCCGGGTGCGCTACACGACCATCCAGAACTGGTCCAACAACGTCTACAACCTCGTCACCAAGCGCGCCACCTGCGAGGAGGGCGCGACGATGGAGTGGATCGACGGCAACATCGGCTCCAAGGTCACCATGAAGTACCCGGCCGTCTTCCTGATGGGGGAGCACGCCAAGGGTGAGACCCTCTCGATCGCGTTCGCGGGCGAGGGCCAGCACCAGGACGCCGGCTCCAAGATGGTGCACGCCGCTCCCAACACCAGCTCGACCATCGTGAGCAAGTCGGTGGCCCGCGGTGGCGGCCGGACGTCGTACCGCGGTCTGGTCCAGATCCTCGAGGGCGCCAGCAACTCCAAGTCCTCGGTGGTGTGCGACGCGCTGCTGGTCGACCAGATCAGCCGGTCCGACACCTACCCCTATGTCGATGTCCGCGAGGACGACGTGCAGATGGGCCACGAGGCGACCGTCTCCAAGGTCAGCGAGGACCAGCTGTTCTACCTGCGCAGCCGCGGTCTCACCGAGGAGGAGGCCATGGCGATGATCGTGCGCGGCTTCGTCGAGCCGATCGCCCGTGAGCTGCCCATGGAGTACGCCCTCGAGCTGAACCGCCTCATCGAGCTGCAGATGGAAGGAGCCGTCGGCTGATGTCGCTTCTGACCCCCGACGCCAAGACCCACACCGACCCTGGCGCTGCAGCCAGTGGTGCGGTCATCCCGGACCAGTCGCGTGCAGAGCGCACGACGTCGTTCGACGTCGCTGACTTCCCGGTGCCGAGCGGCCGCGAGGAGGAGTGGCGTTTCACCCCGGTCGACCGGCTGAGCGGCCTCCTGGCCGACGAGGCCACCGACGGCGACGCCGTGTCGTACGACGTGTCGGCGTCCCTCGAACCGCTCGTGCAGTCCGCGCTGGCCCCGGGTCAGGCGCCCCGCGGCACCGTCCTCACGCCGGCCGACCGCGCCGCGGTGGTCGGCTCGGCCAACGTGGCCGAGGCCCTGCACATCAGGCTTGCGGCCGAGCAGGAGTACGCCGAGCCGCTGCGACTCGACATCCGGGGCAACGGCGCCGGCCGGCGCAGCAACGCTCACTACGTCGTCGAGGCCGAGCATCACAGCAAGGGCCTGCTGATCCTCGACCACACCGGTTCGTCCGACCACGTCGGCAACCTCGAGGTGATCGTCGGCGACGGAGCCAACCTGACCGTCGTGTCGCTGCAGCGCTGGGACGACGACGCCAACCACCTCGGTCAGCACGACGCTCAGGTGGGCCGCGACGCGACCTACCGTCACATCGTCGTGAGCCTCGGCGGTGGCATCGTGCGCGTCAACAGCAACGTGCGCTACGACGGCCCCGGCGGTGACGCGACGCTGCTCGGCGTCTACTTCGCCGACTCGGGTCAGCACCTGGAGCACCGCTCGTTCGTCGACCACAACGCGCCGCGGTGCACGTCGCTGGTCACCTACAAGGGTGCGCTCCAGGGCGACACCGCCCACACGGTGTGGGTCGGAGACGTGCTGATCCGCGCCGAGGCCGAGGGCATCGAGACCTACGAGCTCAACCGCAACCTGGTGCTCACCGACGGCGCGCGCGCCGACTCGGTGCCCAACCTGGAGATCGAGACGGGCGAGATCGCAGGTGCGGGTCACGCGTCGTCGACCGGCCGGTTCGACGACGAGCAGCTGTTCTACCTGATGGCGCGCGGCATCCCCGAGGTCGAGGCGCGACGCCTGGTCGTGCGCGGCTTCTTCGCCGATGTCGTCCACAAGATCGGCGTGCCCGAGATCGTCGAGACGGTGATGCAGGCGATCGAGGTCGAGCTCGCTCAGGCGGGGGAGTGACATGAGCGACAACGCTGTTGAGACCGACGAGTTCGTGCGCGTGTGCGCACGCGGTGAGCTGCCCGCGACCGAGGGTGCTGCGCTGGCCGACATCGAGGGTCAGCGGGTCGCGATCGTCGTCGACTCCGAGGGCCAGGTGCACGCGGTCGACGACACCTGCAGCCATGCCAACGTGTCGCTGTCCGAGGGCGAGGTCGACGGCTGCACTGTCGAGTGCTGGCTGCACGGTTCGCGCTTCGACCTGCGCACCGGTGAGCCCACCGGACTCCCGGCGACCCAGCCTGTCGCCGTCTACCCCGTCAAGGTCGAGGGCGACGACGTCTACGTCTCCACGACCCCCCAGACCACGAACTGAAGGACCGAAAAGCAATGGCAACTCTGGAGATTCGCGACCTGCACGTCTCGGTCGACGTCGAGGACGGCACCAAGGAGATCCTCAAGGGCGTCAACCTGACCGTGAAGTCCGGTGAGACCCACGCGATCATGGGACCCAACGGCTCGGGCAAGTCGACGCTGGCGTACTCCATCGCCGGCCACCCCAAGTACACCGTCACCAGCGGCACCGTCACCCTCGACGGTGAGGACGTGCTGGCGATGGAGATCGACGAGCGGGCGCGGGCAGGGCTCTTCCTGGCGATGCAGTACCCCGTCGAGGTCCCGGGCGTCACGGTGTCCAACTTCCTGCGTACGGCGAAGACCGCGGTCGACGGCGAGGCCCCCAAGCTGCGCACCTGGGTCAAGGACGTCAAGGGCGCCATGGACAACCTGCGCATGGACTCGGCCTTCGCCGAGCGCAACGTCAACGAGGGCTTCTCCGGCGGCGAGAAGAAGCGCCACGAGATCCTGCAGATGGAGCTGCTCAAGCCCCAGATCGCGATCCTCGACGAGACCGACTCCGGCCTCGACGTCGACGCGCTGCGTATCGTCTCCGAGGGCGTCAACCGCGCCAAGGAGAGCACGGACGTCGGCGTCCTGCTGATCACGCACTACACGCGGATCCTGCAGTACATCAAGCCCGACTTCGTGCACGTCTTCGTCGACGGCAAGGTCGCCGAGGAGGGTGGCCCCGAGCTGGCCGACCGCCTCGAGGCCGAGGGCTACGACCACTACGTCCAGGCTGCGAAGGCCTGATCCCATGACCACGACGTACGACGCCTCACCGGCCGCGGGTTCCGCGTCCGGTGGGGCCTTGAGCGCCGCAGAGGTCGAGCGCATCCGCGCCGACTTCCCGCTGCTGCGTCGTACGGTCCGGGCAGACCGTCCTCTGGTCTACCTCGACTCCGGCGCCACGTCGCAGAAGCCCGCCGTCGTCCTCGACGCCGAACGCCGCTTCTACGAGCAGCACAACGCCGCAGTCCACCGGGGTGCTCACCAGCTCGCCGAGGAGGCCACCGACGAGTTCGAGCACGCGCGTGAGCGCGTGGCCCGGTTCGTCGGTGCACAGACCGACGAGATCGTCTTCACCAAGAACGCCACCGAGGCGATCAACCTGGTGGCCTACGCGTTCAGCAACGCCGGTTTCGACGGCGCCCTCGACGGTGTCGACCCCGAGGTGGCGGCCCGGCTGCGCCTCGGCCCGGGTGACGAGATCGTCGTGACCGAGATGGAGCATCACGCCAATCTCGTGCCGTGGCAGGAGCTCTCGCGTCGTACCGGCGCCACGCTGCGCTGGATCGGCCTCACCGACGACGGCCGTCTCGACCTGACCGATCTCGACGAGCTGGTCAACGAGCACACCAAGGTGCTCGCCTTCGCGCACGTCTCCAACGTGCTCGGCACGATCAACCCGGTCGCCACACTCGTCGAGCGTGCGAAGGCCGTCGGTGCGCTGACCGTGCTCGACGCCTGCCAGTCGGTGCCGCACCTGCCGGTCGACGTCGCCGACCTCGGGGTCGACTTCCTCGCGTTCAGCGGCCACAAGATGTTCGGTCCGCTCGGCATCGGCGTCCTGTGGGGGCGTCCCGAGCTGCTCGCGGCGATGCCGCCGTTCATCACCGGTGGCTCCATGATCGAGACCGTCCGGATGGAGGGCACGACCTACGCCCCGCCCCCGCAGCGCTTCGAGGCCGGTACGCCGGTGGTCGCGCAGGCGGTCGCCCTCGGCGTGGCCTGTGACTACCTCGACGCGATCGGCATGGACCGGGTGCGCGCCCACGACGTCGAGCTGCTCAAGGTGCTGCTCGACGGTCTCGCGGAGCGCCCGTGGGTACGCGTCCTCGGACCGCTGAAGGCCGAGAACCGTTCTGGCGCAGTCGCTTTCGAGGTCGACGGAGTACACCCGCACGACGTGGGCCAGATCCTCGACGACTCGGGCGTCGCCGTACGCACCGGCCACCACTGCGCGTGGCCGCTGCACCGCCGGATGCGGGTGACGGCGAGCAGCCGCGCCAGCGTGGCTGCGTACAACACCGTCGAGGAGATCCAGACCTTCCTCGAGGCGCTCGACCGGGTGCCCGAGGTGTTCGGCATCGCGAAGGGAGCCTGACATGGATCTCTACCAGGAGCTCATCCTCGAGCACTCCAAGCGCCCGCAGCACGCCGGTCTGCGCGACCCGTTCGACGCCGAGACCCATCACGTCAACACCACGTGCGGTGACGAGGTGACGCTGCGAGTTCACCTGTCCGACAACGGTTCTGGTGAGCCTGTGGTCCAGGACGTGTCGTACGACGCGCTCGGCTGCTCGATCTCCGTCGCCTCGACGTCGGTCCTTGCCGAGGAGGTCATCGGCCACCCCGTGAGCGAAGCGCTCGAGACCTTCGCCGCGATGCGTTCGATGCTCACGAGCAAGGGCCAGGACCCCGGCGACGAGGAGCAGATCGGCGACGGCGTCGCGTTCGCCGGAGTCGCCCAGTACCCCGCTCGCGTCAAGTGCGCGCTGCTGTCCTGGAGTGCGTTCACCGATGCACTGGCACGCGCCGGCGCCGACATCTCATCCATCTCCGCCGAAGACCCGGCCCGACCCGTGGGGAGCCCGCGATGACCGAAACCGCCACACCGCCCAACGTCGCCGACGTCGAGGAGGCCATGCGTGACGTGGTCGACCCCGAGCTCGGCATCAACGTGGTCGACCTCGGCCTCGTCTACGGCATCACCGTCGACGCCGACGCGCATGCCGTGCTCGACATGACCCTGACCAGCGCTGCGTGCCCGCTGACCGACGTCATCGAGGACCAGACCGCAGCTGCCCTGGAGGGCCTGGTGGCCACCCACCGCATCAACTGGGTCTGGATGCCGCCGTGGGGTCCGGACAAGATCACCGACGACGGGCGCGAGCAGCTGCGCGCACTCGGCTTCAACGTGTGATTCCGGCACACTGCGGACAGGTGCTGTCCGCAGTGTGCGTGGAAGAGCAGAAACGGAGTAGTCCGCCACCGGACCCGCTGTAACACTCGAACCGCAGAGCAGGTCGTCGGCACCTGCCCGTTCGGGGAGAAGCGGATCATGAGTCGTCCCTACGCACATCTGGTGTGTGGCAAGAAGATCAAGTGGGCCGTGGCGGCGTTCTGGATCGCCGCCTTCGTGGTGGCGGGGCCGCTCGCCGGCAAGCTCACCGACGCCCAGGACAACCAGACGAGCTCGTGGCTGCCCGCGAGCGCGGAGTCCACGAAGGCGTTCGACCAGATCGGGGCGTTCCAGGACGCCGAGAGCATGCCGGCGATCATCGTGTACGAACGTGTCAGCGGTATCACACCGGCCGACACCGCCAAGGTGGCTGCAGACGTCGCGAAGTTCGGGCAGACCAAGGGTTTGTCCGGCAAGGTCGTCGGGCCGATCCCGTCCCAGGACAAGCAGGCCCTGCAGGTGCTCGTGCCGTTGCACATCGACCCCACGACGGGGTGGAACGACCTGCCGGACCAGGTCGCAGCGCTGAAGAAGATCGGCGACACCGGCAGCAACGGCATGGCGGTGCACGTGGGTGGACCGGTCGGTTTCGGTGCCGACCAGGCCGAGGCGTTCGGTGACATCGACGGCACCCTGCTGTTCGCGACGCTGGGTGTGGTCATCGTGATCCTGGTGCTGACCTACCGCAGTCCTGTGCTGTGGATCCTCCCGCTGTTCTCGGCGGTCGTCGCGCTGATGACCGCGCAGGCGGTCATCTACCTGCTGGCCGAGCACGCCGGCCTGACCGTCAACGCGCAGAGCGCCGGCATCCTCACCGTCCTCGTGGTCGGCGCCGGCACCGACTACGCGCTGCTGCTCATCGCCCGCTACCGCGAGGAGCTGCGTCGTCACGAGGACCGGCACGAGGCGATGGCGCTGGCCCTGCACCGGTCGGGTCCGGCGATCTTCGCCAGCGGCACCACGGTCGTGCTCGGCATGCTGTGCCTGCTGGTCGCCGAGATGAACTCGACCAAGGGCCTGGGCCCGGTCGCTGCCATCGGCGTGATCTTCTCGTTGCTGGTGATGCTGACGCTGCTGCCGGCGCTCCTGGTCATCTTCGGCCGCTGGATCTTCTGGCCGCGCCGACCGGCGTACGGCAGCGCGGAGCCCACCGCCACCGGCCTGTGGGCGAAGGTGGGCAACGCCATCAAGCAGCGTCCGCGCACGGTGTGGGTGAGCACCGCGGCGCTGCTCGCACTGGCAGCGCTCGGGCTCTTCCGGCTCGATGCCGAGGGTCTGACCACCGACGAGGTGTTCGTCAAGGACGTGCCCTCGGTCGCCGCGACCCAGGTGATCGACAAGCACTACGCGAGCAACGCCGGCGATCCGGCGTACATCTTCGTCAACGCCGACAAGGCCGATGCGGTGGCGAGTGCCCTGAGCGCCAAGTCCGACGTCGGCGACGTCGCGCCGCCCGTCGTCCGCGGCGGCCGGGCGATGGTGCAGGCGACGCTCAACGACGACGCCTACAGCCATGAGGCGTTCGCCGCGATCAAGGACATCCGGGCGACCGTGCACGCGATCCCGGGGGCGGACGCGGTCGTCGGTGGGACATCGGCCACCACCCTCGACATCCAGGACGCCTCGCGTGCCGACAACAAGATCATCATCCCGCTGACCCTGGTCGTGGTCATGCTCGTCCTGGCCCTGCTGCTCCGGGCGATCGTCGCACCCGTGATCCTGATCGCGACCGTGGTGCTGTCCTTCGCGGCGGCGCTCGGCCTGTCGAGCCTGGTGTTCCACTACGTCTTCGGATTCGGCGGTACTGACCCGTCGTTGCCGTTGTTCGTGTTCGTCTTCCTCGTCGCTCTGGGCATCGACTACAACATCTTCCTCATGACCCGTGTGCGCGAGGAGGCACAGCAGCACGGCACGCGCAGAGGAGCACTCGTCGGGCTCGCGGCGACCGGTGGTGTGATCACCTCCGCCGGCATCGTCCTCGCCGCGACGTTCGGGGTGCTCGGCACGATCCCGGTCGTGGCCTTCGCCGAGATCGGGTTCGCGGTCGCTCTCGGTGTCCTGCTCGACACGATCGTGGTCCGCGCGGTCCTCGTGACCGCGCTCAACCTCGACATCGGCAACAAGATCTGGTGGCCCGGCCGGCTCAGCACGGTCCCGGACGAGGCCCCCGTCGCCGAGCACCTCGACCGTCCGGCACCCGCACCGGTCGACTGACCAGGTGGGGTACGACGAAGGCTCACCTCCCGCAGCGGGAGGTGAGCCTTCGTCGTACGGGCTCGCGGAGCCGGTTGGTCAGCCGAGGTCCTGCGCGTTGAAGGTGTCGCAGGCGTTGACGTCGCCGCTCTGGTAGCCGGTCATGAACCACTTCTGCCGCTGGGCGGACGATCCGTGCGTCCAGTTCTCCGGGGTGACCCGACCCTGCGCCTTCTCCTGGATGCGGTCGTCACCGACCGCAGACGCGGCCGACAGCGCCGACTGGATGTCCTGGTCGGTCGGCTGCTTCAGCAGGATGTTGCCCTCGGCGTCCTTGGTCGTCGAGGCGAAGTGCACCCAGATGCCGGCGTAGCAGTCGGCCTGGAGCTCGGTGCGGACCGCCGCGCTCTGGGCGCCCTGCGGGTCCTGCTGCGCGCGGTCGAGCACGCCGAAGATGTTCTGGACGTGGTGGCCGTACTCGTGGGCCACGACGTACATCTGGGCCAGGTTGCCGCCGTCCGCGCCGTACTTGCTCGACAGCTCGGAGAAGAACGAGACGTCGATGTAGACCTTCTGGTCGAGCGGGCAGTAGAACGGGCCCATCTGCGAGCTGCCGGTGCCGCACGCGGTCTGGGTCGCGCCGCTGTAGAGGACGGTCTTGGCGGGCGAGTAGCTCTTGCCGTACTTGGGCAGTGCGCCGTTCCAGAAGTTCTGGACGCTGTTGACGGTGCCGATCACGCGGCAGGTGTCGTCGCGGTTGGCGTCGGCGCCGGTCTTGCACTGGCTGATCGAGCTCGCCACCTGGTCACCACCCGAGCCGGCGGCGCCGATCTGGGAGGTGTCCTGCCCGAGGCCGCCCTGCTGACCGGTGCCGGTGCCGGTCCCACTGGTGCCACCGGTGAGGTTGCCGCCGAACAGCACCATCAGGATCATGATGATGAGGCCGCCGATGCCGCCGACGCCGATGCCGCCGGGCGAGATGCCACCGCCACCCCCGCCGAAGCCGCCACCGCCGCTGCCACCGGACTCGACCTGCGAGGTGTCGAGGTTTGCGTTGTCGTTGAACGTCACGAGACGACCTCCGTGGTCGGCGTTGGGCCGCGAAACGCATTCGGGCCCCTGGGGTACCGATGCGTACACTAGCGCGATGTACCCCGGACGCCGGGGCCGCGCGTGCGGCCGGCGTCCGTGTTGCTGTCCGGACCTCATCAAGACCTCAGGAGTACGCGCGTGATCACCGCCAGCGGAGTCGAGCTGCGAGCGGGTGCACGCATCCTCCTGGAGGGTGCGACGTTCCGCGTCGCGGCGGGCGACCGCGTCGGTCTCGTCGGGCGCAACGGCGCAGGCAAGACGACGCTCACCAAGGTCCTCGCAGGGGAGGGCACGCCCGCAGCGGGCGAGGTCACCCGCAGCGGTGAGGTCGGCTACCTTCCGCAGGACCCGCGCACCGGCGACCTCGAGGTGCTCGCGCGGGACCGCATCCTGTCGGCACGTGGCCTCGACGTGATCACCCGTGACCTGCGCGCCGCCGAGCAGGCGATGGCCTCCGAGGACGACGAGAAGCGCGAGAAGGCCATGCGGCGCTACTCGCGTCTCGACACCGAGTTCGGTGCGCAGGGTGGCTACGCGGCCGAGTCCGAGGCCGCGTCGATCGCCTCCAGCCTCGGGCTCGACGAGCGCATCCTCGGCCAGCCGCTGCGGACGCTGTCCGGCGGTCAGCGTCGGCGTGTCGAACTCACGCGCATCCTGTTCTCCGGTGCCGAGACGCTGCTGCTGGACGAGCCGACCAACCACCTGGACGCCGACTCGATCGTCTGGTTGCGCGACTACCTCAAGTCCTACAAGGGCGGGCTGATCATCATCAGCCACGACGTCGAGATGCTCGACACGGTCGTGACCCGCGTCTTCCACCTCGACGCCAACCGAGGCGAGCTCGACCAGTACAACGTGGGCTGGAAGACCTACCTGCAGCAGCGCGAGACCGACGAGCGCCGACGCAAGCGCGAGCGGCTCAACGCCGAGAAGAAGGCGTCGACGCTGCTGGCGCAGGCCGACAAGATGCGCGCCAAGGCGACCAAGGCGACGGCCGCTCAGAACATGGCCAACCGCGCCGAGCGGCTGCTGGCGGGCGTCGAGGGGGAGCGGCAGCAGGACAAGGTCGCCCACCTGCGCTTCCCCAAGCCCTCACCCTGCGGACGGACTCCGCTCAGTGCACAGGGGCTGTCGCGGTCGTACGGCTCGCTGGAGATCTTCACCGACGTCGACCTCGCCATCGACCGCGGCTCGCGCGTCGTGATCCTGGGCCTCAACGGCGCCGGCAAGACGACGCTGCTGCGCATCCTGGGCGGGGTCGACGCGCCCGACACCGGTGAGGTCGTCCCCGGTCACGGGCTCAAGCTCGGCTACTACGCCCAGGAGCACGAGAACCTCGACGTCGACCGGTCCGTGCTCGACAACATGAAGTCAGCAGCACCCGACCTCGGCGAGACCGAGGTGCGCAAGGTACTCGGCTCGTTCCTGTTCAGCGGCGACGACGTCAACAAGCCCGCCGGTGTGCTCTCCGGCGGTGAGAAGACGCGCCTGTCCCTGGCACTCCTGGTGGTCTCCTCGGCCAACGTGCTGCTGCTCGACGAGCCCACCAACAACCTCGACCCCGCGTCGCGCGAGGAGATCCTCGGCGCACTGCGTACCTACGAGGGCGCCGTCGTCCTGGTGACGCACGACGAGGGTGCCGTCGAGGCCCTGCAGCCCGAACGCATCTTGCTGCTGCCCGACGGCGTCGAGGACCTGTGGGGCCCGGACTACGCCGACCTCGTCAGCCTCGCGTAGCCCGGGGCACCGTCGTACGCCACGGCTAGAGTCGCGCGTGTGACCGAGCCGAGCCGCACCACCCGTCCGCACCCGCGACTCGAGGTCGCCCAGGACGGCCCGTTGCTGACCGTCACCCTCGATGACCCGAGCAGCCGCAACGCGCAGGTGCCGAGCCTGTGGCTGGCGCTCGCGCACCTCGGCCGAACCCTTCCGCCCGAGGTGCGTGTCGTCATCGTGCGTGGCAACGGTCCGACGTTCTCTGCCGGTCTCGACCGCAACCTGATCGGTGGTGCCGGGCTGCCGGGCGAGCGGTCGCTGGCTCACATGGCAGCGCAGGAGCGCGGCGACATTGCCGACGAGATCGCTTCGTACCAAAAGGGATTCGCGATCTGGTCCGAAGTCTCTGCGATCACGATCGCGGCCGTGCAGGGCCACGCCGTGGGCGCGGGCTTCCAGCTCGCGCTGGCCTGCGACATGCGCCTGGTCGCCGATGACGTGCAGCTGATCATGCGTGAGACCGCGCTCGGGCTCGTGCCGGACCTCACGGGGACCCTGCCCCTGGTGCGGCAGGTCGGCTATGCCCGGGCCCTCGAGGTGTGCGCCACCGGGCGTCCGATCGGGGCGGACGAGGCCATCGCCTGGGGCCTCGCGTCGCTCAAGGTGCCCGTCGACGACCTCGACGAGGCTGCGCGAGACCTCGCCGACGCGGTGATGGCCAACCCGCCGGAGGCGGTCCGTGAGCTGAAGCGGTTGCTGCGCTTCGCCCAGAGCGCGACGCCCGAGCAGCAGCACTACGCCGAGCGCTCGGCGCAAGCGAGGCTGCTGAGCGCGATGCTCGCTGGGCGGAATGCGCCCGCTTGACCTGAAGTTGACTTCAGCGAGCAGGGTGGAGCCCGTTGACGAGAGGAGACCCCCATGTCGATGGGCGCCTGGCAGGCGATGAGCTCGATGACGCGCGATGCGTCGGTCAAGGACGCGCGGCTGCGTCCGGGCACCGGACGGCGGGTGCTGTCGTACGCCGCGCCGTACCGCCGAACCATTGCGGCCTTCCTCGCGTTGACGGTCCTCGAGGCGCTGCTCGTCGTCGCGACCCCGCTGCTGCTGAAGAAGATCGTCGACGACGGCATCATCGGCAACGACTCCTCCCTCGTCGTCGGGCTCGCACTGCTCGTCGGACTCGTCGCCGTGGTGGGCGCGGTCCTGTCGGTCATCGAGCGCCTGATGTCCTCGCGCATCGGGGAAGGTCTCATCTTCGACCTGCGCCGTCAGGTGTTCTCGCACGTGCTGCGTCAGCCGATCGCGTTCTTCACCCGGGCCCAGACCGGTGCGCTGGTGACCCGCCTCAACTCCGACGTCATCGGAGCCCAGCAGGCGTTCACCTCGACGCTTTCCAACGTCGTCAGCAACGTCGTCACCCTGGTCGTGATCGTCGTGGCGATGGGTGCGTTGTCCTGGCAGCTGACGTTGATGTCGTTGGTCCTGGTGCCGCTGTTCCTGATCCCGACGCGGGTCATGGGCCGCCGGCTCGCCGGTCTCGCGCGCTCCCAGATGCAGGAGAACGCCGACCTCGGCGCCCGCATGTCCGAGCGGTTCAACGTCGCGGGAGCGCTCCTGGTCAAGCTGTACGGCCGCCCGGACCAGGAGGACCTCGAGTACGCCGAGCGCGCGGGTCGGGTGCGCGACATCGGCGTCGTGATCGCCCTGAACCGTTCGGTGTTCATGGTCGGCCTCACGCTGATGGCGTCGGTGGCGACGGCGTTGGTCTACGGGTTCGGCGGTGTGATGGCGGTCAACGGCTCGCTCACCGTCGGCACCCTGCTCGCGCTCGCCGCGCTTCTGGCCCGGCTCTACACACTGCTCACCGCGCTGTCCAACGTGCGCGTCGACGTGATGACCGCGCTGGTGTCGTTCGAGCGCGTCTTCGAGATCCTCGACCTGCGGCCGCTCGTCGGTGAGCCCGAGCACCCGCAGCCGCTCCCGGACGGCCCCCTGTCGGTCGAGCTCGACCGGGTGGGCTTCACCTACCCGTCGGCCGACGAGGTCTCACTGCGCTCGCTGGAGGCGGTCAGCGGCAGTGACCGTGGGGCCGGGGCGCCCGTCCTGCACGAAGTCTCGCTGCGTGCCGAGCCCGGGCAGCTCGTCGCGCTCGTCGGCCCGAGCGGTGCCGGCAAGACGACCATCACCAGCCTGGTTGCGCGTCTGTACGACCCGACAGAGGGCTCGGTGAGCATCGGCGAGGTCGACGTGCGCGACGTCCGGTCCGACGACCTGCGCTCCAGGCTCGGTGTCGTCTCGCAGGAGGCTCACCTGTTCCACGACACGATCCGCGCCAACCTCGAGTACGCCCGTCCCGGCGCCACCGACGCCGAGCTGGAGCAGGCGCTGCGTGCCGCGCACGTGTGGGACCTCATCCAGGCGCTGCCCGAGGGCGTCGAGACCGTGGTCGGTGACCGCGGGCACCGGCCGTCCGGCGGTGAGAAGCAGCGCCTGGCCATCGCGCGCCTGCTGCTCAAGAACCCCTCTGTCGTGGTCCTCGACGAGGCGACTGCCCACCTGGACAGCGAGTCGGAGGCGGCCGTGCAGCGGGCCCTGGACGGCGCTCTCGCCGGACGCACCTCGATCGTGATCGCCCATCGTCTGTCAACGGTGCGCGACGCCGATCAGATCCTGGTGGTCGACAAGGGCACGGTCGTCGAGCGCGGTGACCACGCGAGCCTGCTCGCCGCGGGCGGGCTCTACGCCGACCTGTACCGGACCCAGTTCCGTGATCCGAGGCAGGAGCCCGCGCCGGTTCCGTGAGTCAGATGTCTGCGGTTGCGACGGTTCGTGGTGTCGTACGTTCGCGCGCCTGGCTCACGACCGCGACGGCCACGGCCGTCGTGACGGGCACGCTCAGCACCAGCGCGATGGACCCGACGAGAGTGCTGACCAGCTCGGCCGCGATGAGCTCGGACCGCGCGACGTCGAGCAGCGGTCGGTCGTACACCGAGATCAGCAGCAGTGTTCCGAGCGAGGCGCCGGCCCAGGCGAACGCGATCGTGTAGATCGTCGAGGCGATGTGGTCACGACCGATACGGATGGCCCGTCGGTACAGCGAACGCGGGTTGTCGCCGGCGCCCGCCTCGGCGAGCTCCCATACCGCGGATGCCTGAGTGATCGTGACGTCGTTGAGCACGCCGAGCCCGGCGATGATCATGCCGCACATCACCACGGCAGTGAGGTGCATGTGCGGTGCGGCCTGTCCGAGCAGGTAGTCGTCGTCGCTCACCGCGCCGGTGAGGTGGGTCCAGCGGGTGGCGCCCCAGCCCAGCAGCGCCGCGAGTGCCAGGCCGAAGACCGTGCCGAGCAGGGCCGTGCTCGTACGCACGCTGAACCCGTGCGTGCAGTAGAGGACGACGTACATGATGGCCAGGCTCCCGACCAGGCCGACGAGGACCGGCTGGGCGCCGGTGATGAGCGCGGGGAACACGAAGAGCACCAGCACGGCGCCCGCGACTCCGAGGCCCAGGAGCGCCAGCAGGCCACGCCAGCGCGCCACGAGCACGACCACGAGGACGAAGAGCGCAGCGATCAGGGCGAGCGGTCGGTCGCGCTCGAAGTCGGCGAACTGGTACGCCGGCTGCTCTCCGGGGATCTGTGCACGCGCGAGCTGGAGTCGCTGCCCCGGATGCGGCGAGAGCGCGAGGACAACGGCATCGACGGTGACGTCGACGAGCGTCCCTCGCTCAGGTCCGCCGTCGACGCCCATCCGCAGGACGGCGCAGTGGTCGTCGGGAGCACCGGCGTCGGCGGCTTGCGGGCTGCCCGCAGACGCGTCGGTCTCACCACACGAGACCGGCCGGACGGACTGAATCGTGCCCGGGACGAACGTGGTCCCCCCGGTGCGGACCACGTCCTTGCGGATCTGGTGGTCGACGTCGTGCGGCCACAGGGTGATCAGGCCGAGGACGGTCAGCAGCGCAACGGGCACCAGCGTGGCTGCGAGCAGCATCCGAGCGGAGCGACGTGTGGCCCGATCACGTTGATGATGGGTCCGGTCACGACGCAAGGGTTGTTCGACAGGCTGTGCCCGTGGCTCACCGCATCGACCTCACGCGTCCTCCTCGTCCCAGATCCGGACCTTCTTGGGCTTCTGGCGGCGGGGAATGCCGGCGAGGTCGCGCGCCTCGCGGCGAGCCACGAACAGCACGTACGCCGGGATCGCCAGCATGCCGACCCACCACTGGATCGCGTAGCTCAGGTTGATGCCCGCGGCCGAGCCCTGGTCGGGCTTCTCCAACGGCTCGGGCCGCTTCGGCGTCGCCCCGGCGTCGGTGCGCTCGGACCGCATCAGCACGTACGCACCGTCGTACAGCTGCGCGCCGGTCTGCTGCTCGACGTCGGCGACGTTGATCGACGAGACCTGCCCGGCGATCGGCGCACGGCCGAGCTCGCGCTCTCCGGGACGCAGCCAGCCGACGACCTCGACCGCACCGGCCGGCTCCGCAGGGACCGCGGGTGGCGTCGCCGCGTCAGGGCCGTTCGGAACCCAGCCGCGGTCGATCAGGATCGTTCCGCCGCTCGCGAGGCGGAACGGGACCACCACCTCGTACCCGAACTCGCCGTCGTGCGGCCTGTTGCGGACCAGGAGGCGGTGACCGGCGTCGTACGTGCCCGTCATGCGCACCTGTGTCCACTCGCGGTGATCGGGGAGCGGGCTGGTCGGGCTCGGGAGTGCGCTGGCCAGGCCGACCGGCGTGGCGTCGTAGTTGTCACTGATCTGCGACTGCATCGCGTGCTTGGCCTCCCAGCGGTGCCACTGCCACCGACCGAGCAGCAGGCAGGCGACGGACGCGATGAGGGCCACCGCCAGCCAGGCCAGCCAGCGCCTGGTGAGCAGGACTCGAAGCACCCCGTGACGGTACCCGGTCGTAGATTGGGGGTCATGCAGGACCTACCCCAGCCGACGACGCTGCGAGACGGCTACGGCCGTGTCGCCCGTGATCTGCGGGTGTCCGTGACCGATCGGTGCAACCTGCGCTGCACCTACTGCATGCCTGCCGAGGGCCTGCCGTGGATGGCCAAGCCCGAGATGCTGACCGATGACGAGCTCGTCCGCCTGGTCGGCCTGTTCGTCGACCTCGGCGTGACCCAGGTGCGGCTCACAGGGGGCGAGCCCTTGCTGCGACGCTCACTCGTCGACGTCGTACGCCGCATCGCAGCTCTTCCTGATCGTCCGCGAATCGCCTTGACCACCAACGGGATCGGCCTCGATCGACTCGCGGCTCCGCTCGCCGACGCCGGGCTCGACCGCGTCAACGTCTCGCTCGACACGATCGATCCGCAGGTGTTCCGCCGGTTGACGCTGCGCGACCGGTTCGGCGACGTCGAGTCCGGCCTCAAGGCTGCGGCCGACGCGGGTCTGACCCCGGTCAAGGTCAACGCCGTCGCGATGCGCGACGTCAACGACCACGCGGTCGCGGACCTGCTGCAGTGGTGCCTCGACCGCGGCTACGAGCTGCGGTTCATCGAGCAGATGCCGCTGGACGCCCAGCACGCCTGGCAGCGTGAGGCGATGGTCACAGCGGCCGAGATCCACGAAAGGCTGGGGGAGCGGTTCACCCTGACCCCGCTGCCGGACGCTGACCGGGGCAGCGCGCCGGCAGAGCGCTTCCTGGTCGACGGCGGTCCGGCGACGGTGGGCGTCATCGCGAGCGTGAGCGCACCCTTCTGCGGGGCGTGCGACCGCACCCGCCTCACTGCGGATGGGCAGGTGCGCAACTGCCTGTTCTCCCGGGGCGAGACCGACCTGCGGGCGCTGCTGCGCGGCGGTGCCGACGACGAACGGATCATGCGGGCGATCGTCGGTGAGATGGCGGTCAAACGGGCCGGGCACGGCATCGACGACCCGGCGTTCGTCCAGCCCGACCGGCCGATGTCGAGCATCGGGGGATAGGGCTCAGTCGAGCTCGTCGACGTCGATCACGTCGCGCAGAAAACCACGCAACGACAGGAAGTCGCTCAACGACTCGACGTGCTCGTCGCACGCGAGCCAGACCTTCCGGCGCTCGGGCGCGTGCAGCCGCGGGTTGTTCCACCGCAGGGCGCGCGTCGCCGTACGCCGGCAGGCCTTCGCGCTGCAGACCAGTGCGGGATCGGTCACGAGTGTGCGTGCCCCGGACCGTGGTGGTGCCGCTCGATGTGGTGCGGCGGGTCGTCCGGCGTCACCGAGCCCAGCACGTCGATGCGCTTCTGCTGCGCCGCGTTGGCCGCGACGACGGCGACATAGGGCAGGACGACGGCGAGCGAGACGCAGATCCAGCGCAGCGGCCCTGTGAACACGACGGCGAGGATGAAGCACACCGTGCGGATCCCCATCGAGATCAGGTAGTTGCGCACCCGCTTGTCGTGGTCGCGCTGCGGGTTGACCGGCAGCATCGTCGCCGATGGGACGGCGTCTGCGTGCTGGTCGCGCTTGCTCATACCTCCACCGTACGCCGCCCCCGTCTCGGGCTCGGCGGGCTACCCCTGGGTAGCGATGTAGCGTGCCGTCCGAGCGGTGCGCAGGCGGTGCGCGCCCCAGCGGAAGGACGACGTTGACCACTGCACCCGAGCCCCGCAACGTGCTCGTGACCGGAGGCAACCGAGGCATCGGCCTCGCGGTCGCGCAGGCCTTCGTGGCGGGAGGGGACCGTGTGGTCGTCACGTCGCGATCGGGCCAGGCGCCCGAGGGACTCGACGCGGTCGCCTGCGACGTGACCGACAGCGACTCCGTCGATGCTGCGTTCACCGCGGCCGAGGAGATGCTCGGCGGGCCGGTCGAGGTGCTGGTCGCCAACGCGGGCATCACCCAGGACACACTGCTCATGCGCATGTCGGACGACGACTTCGGCAGTGTCGTCGACACCAACCTCACCGGTGCGTTCCGCTGCGCGCGGCGCGCGAGCAAGGGGATGCTGCGGCTCAAGCGTGGCCGGATGATCTTCGTCTCGAGCGTGGTCGGTCTCTACGGCTCGCCCGGTCAGGCCAACTACGCCGCCAGCAAGGCGGGCCTCGTCGGCCTGGCCCGCTCGATCACCCGCGAGCTCGGCGGCCGGTCGATCACCGCCAACGTCGTGGCACCCGGTTTCATCGACACCGACATGACCCGAGCCCTGCCCGACAAGCAGCGTGACGCCTACCTGCAGGCCATTCCGACCGGGCGGTTCGCCGAGCCCGACGAGGTCGCGCGCACGGTGCGGTTCCTCGCGAGCCCCGACGCGGCGTACATCACCGGTGCCGTGATCCCGGTCGACGGCGGCCTGGGCATGGGCCACTGAGATCCGCTGCAGCACAACGCAACTCACCACACAGCAAGGATTCGCATGGGACTTCTCGACGGCAAGAAGCTGGTCATCACCGGGGTGCTGATGGACACCTCCATCGCCTTCCACGTCGCGCGTCTGGCGCAGCAGGAAGGTGCCGAGATCGTCCTCACGTCGTTCGGGCGGACGATGAAGATCACCCAGACCATCGCCAAGCGCCTGCCGTCGACGCCCCCGGTCATCGAGCTCGACGTGACCGACCGCGAGCACCTCGACACGCTCGCCGACCGGCTGCGTGAGCACATCGACTCCGTCGACGGCGTGCTCCACTCGATCGGCAACGCCCCCAAGGAGGCGTTCACGTTCATGGACGCCACGTGGGAGGACGTCGCGCCGGCCCTGCACACCTCGGCGTACTCCCTCAAGGGCCTCGCCTCCGCGGTGCTGCCCCTCATGCACGAGGGCTCCTCGGTGGTGGGCCTGACGTTCGACGCCCAGTTCGCCTGGCCCGTCTACGACTGGATGGGCGTGGCGAAGGCCGCGTTCGAGTCGACCAACCGCTACCTGGCCCGCGACCTCGGTCCGCAGGGCATCCGGTGCAACCTGGTGTCCGCCGGTCCGATCCGGACGACCGCTGCCAAGTCGATCCCGGGCTTCGAGGCGTTCGAGACGGTCTGGGGTGAGCGCGCCCCGCTCGGCTGGGACATCCGTGACGCCGAGCCTGCCGCACGTGCGTGCGTCGCCCTGCTGTCCGACTGGTTCCCGGCGACGACGGGCGAGATCGTCCACGTCGACGGGGGAGTCCACGCGTTGGGCCAGTAGGGCGCCTCATGCCTGCGCGACGTGGCTAGGCTCGACCGCATGAACGAGGCGCACGACGACGCGTCGGGCTCGGGTGTGGTGGCCACCGAGATCAGGCTGCTCGAAGGCCCGAACCTCTACTTCACCCGCCCGGCCGTGAAGGTCTCTCTGAGGCTCGGTGGGCTGCTCGACCTCGACGACACGGTCCTCGCCGAACGCGCGACGGCTCTGAGGCTGCGCGCGGGTTCGCCCGGGCCCGCCGGCAGCGAGGCGCGACAGCGCCACCTGCTGCGGCTGGTCGAGAAGGTGCTGCGCCGCCTCGCGCAGGCCGGCGGTACGACCCGCCTGGGCGTGCGCGTACGGCCGGGCGGCAGTCCGGACACCGTGGTGGTCGCGTTCCCGCTGAACAGCCACGACCGAGCGAGGGCGCTCGCCGAACAGCTCGAGACGCTGCTGCGCCGGATGGCAGCAGGCGCCCTCTCCGACGTTGATGTACGCGCCGCCGGCGCCGAGGTGAGAGCGGTCCCGGCTGGCTCCCCACCGCAGCCGGTACGCCCGTCCGTGCCGGTCATCGCGATCACCGGTACCAACGGCAAGACGACGACCACCCGGCTGGTGGCGCACATCGGCATGACGGCCGGGATGCGTACGGGCTGGAGCTCCACCGACGGCGTCCTCGTCCAGGGCGAGCTCATCGAGCGCGGCGACTACTCCGGTCCGGCGGGCGCCCGCGCGGTCCTGGACGCCGACGGCGTCGAGCTCGCGGTGCTCGAGACCGCCCGCGGTGGGATGCTGTTCAAGGGTCTCGGCGTCTCGTCGAACGACGTCAGCGTCGTGACCAACGTGAGTGCAGATCACCTGGGCGTCCAGGGGATCGAGACCCTCGACCAGCTCGCCGAGGTCAAGGCGATCATCACCAAGGTGACGCGCCCCGACGGCTGGTGCGTGCTCAACGGCGATGACCCGCGGGTCTGGGCGATGCGTTCGGGTGCGAGCGGCCAGCCGTGGTGCTTCTCGCTCAACCCCGACTCACCCGCGCTCCGAGAGGCACTGCAGGAGCACGGCCGGGGCATCACGATCCTCGACGGTGACATCGTCGTCCTGCGGCCCGGCCGCGGGCTCGAGCGCCTCGTCAGCGTGCTCGACGTCCCCTCCACCTTGTGCGGGCTGTCCGAGCACAACACGGCCAACGCCCTCGCCGGTGCCGCGGGTGCTCTCGGCCTCGGGATCCCTGTCGAGGCCGTCGTCGAGGGTCTGAAGACGTTCGCACCCGATCCAGCACACAACCCGGGGCGCATGAACATCTACACCCTTCCGCTCGCGACCGCGGCGGGCGAGGTGTCCGTGATCCTCGACATGGCGCACAACGAGGCGGGGCTGGACGCTCTCCTCAACGTCGCGACGGGACTGCGCCCTCCCGGCTCCGAGCTGCTCCTCGGCCTCGGCACCGGCGGTGACCGCACCGATGAGATCCTGGTCAACCTCGGCGAGATGGCCGGGCTGCGGGCGGACCGTGTGCACATCGTGCACAAGGAGCACTACCTGCGCGGACGCACCATGGCCGAGCTCGAGGGCTTCCTGCGCGAAGGTCTCACCCGCGGCGGCGTGGTGCCGCTGAGCTCGTCCGAGACCGAGCTCGAGGGTCTGCAGGCTGTGCTCGCGACCGCTCGTGACGGTGACGTCGTCACGATCATGTGCCACTCCCACCGCGCTCAGCTGCACGACTGGCTGCTCGCGCACGGGGGTCTTGTCGACACCACGGCCGACATCCGTCGCAAGGTCGTCCTGGCTCGCGGCGAGCACGAGCTCGAGGCGGAGATCGCCGCGGTGTGGCGCGACGACGACGCCCAGCGTCGGATCGCCGCGGCCGCTGAGCTGCTGCAGCGTCGGCCCGCGGACGCACGGCTGCTGTTCGAGTCGGCCAGCACGTACGACGCCGCCGGTGAGGAGGCGCACGCGGTCCTGCTGTACGACCGCGCTCTCCAGGCCGGGCTGCGCGAGCCGCACCGCCACCAGGCCCTGCTGCAGAAGGCGTCCAGCCTGCGGCACCTGCACCGCTACGACGACGCGTTGGACGTGCTCGACGAGGCCGCGACACAGCGGCCCGACAGCCCGGCGCTGGCCTGCTTCCGCGCCTTGGTGCTGCACGACCTCGGACGCGACGACGCAGCCGTGCCCGAGCTGCTGCGTACGGTGCTCGGCCACGCCGCGGACGCCGATGTCGAGCTCTACCGCGATGCCCTGACCAGGTTCGTCGACCAGACGTGGCCCCCGCCGTTGCAGGAGCTCAGAAGCTCACCTGCCACCGGGTGATCCGTCCTTCGCCGGCGCTGTAGGGGTCGTAGACCCACAGGTGCCAGATGCCGTCGATGCGCTCGTGCGAGATGTCGACGTCGTACGACGCGGGCAGCGGCTCGTGCAGGTCGCGGCCGTCGGAGGTGTGCAGGCGGTAGTACGAACCGCCGGGGGCCTGCAGCCACAGGGCCAGCCCTCCCGCGAACGGGTGGACCATCTCGACCTGGACCTGCAGCTCGGCCGGCTCGAGCTCGTCGATGCCGTCGACCTGAAGGGTGCTGCTCGTCCACTGGCGCGGTGTGACGGCGTGGATGCCGGCACCCACGAAGACCAGTGGGGCGTGGTAGGTCTCGTGGGCGGACGGCAGGTCGGGTTCGGACATCGGGCGCGAGACTACTCGTCGATCTCACTCGAGTCGGCGGAGACGGTCTCGATGGCTGCGCGCACCTCGGTCTCCTCCGCCGAGGCTGCTGCAGCGGCCTGCGTACGCAGCTCCTGGACGTCGAGGTCGGGATCTCCCGGGTTGTCCTCGTCGCTACGCGAACCCGCGGTCGCAAGATGGCTGCGCTCCTCGAGCTCGGCGAGCACCTTGGCGTGCTGGTCGACGCACAGCACGGTGACGTCACCAGGGTTGGCGAGCAGCAGGGCGTGGCGTACGGCCGAGATCTCGTCGAGCACCGTCTCGATGTGCCGGCACCGGGCACCATCACGCTGAGCCGCCTCGGCGCCCTCGCGCACCAGACGCGCCGCCTCGCCCGCGGGCCTGCGACGCAGGTTGTCGTCCTCGCGCACCACCAGCACGTCGAAGTGCTCAGCGGCGATCGCACCCAGCTCGCGGATGTCGTCGTCGCGGCGGTCGCCCGCAGCACCGACCATGCCGATGCGCGAGATGCGGTGCTCGACCGAGCCCTGCCGCTGCTTGACGTAGGACTCGACGAAGTCACCGAGCATGCGCATGCCGGGCGGGTTGTGGCAGTAGTCGACGAACACCTCGACGTTGCTGACATCGATGCGGTTGAGGCGCCCGGGCGACTGGTAGTAGCTCGTGCTGAACGTCCGCAGGCCCTGGCGGATGTCGTGCAGCGGCGCCTCCAGCGCGAAGGCCGCGCCCGTGGCGGCGAGGGCGTTGGCGACGTTCATGCGTGCCGCCCCGCCGAACGTCGAGGGCAGCAGGTGCGTCCACGCGAGCGGCATCGACCGTCGTCCCTGGCGCAGCACGATCATCTCGCCGCGATCGCTGGGCTCCAGCACCACAGCACGTCCGCCGCGGCGGCACTGCTCGTCGATGAACTGGCGAACGGCCGACTGCGGCGGTTCGAGGCTGAACCACACGACCGACCCGCTGCACCGGCGGCGCATCGCCCGGACCAGTGGGTCGTCGGCGTTGAGGACCGCGAAGCCGTCTCGGGGCACCGCCTCGACGACGACCGCCTTGACGGCCGCGAGCTGCTCGAGGGTGTTGATGCCACGCATGCCCAGGTGGTCGGGCTGGATGTTGGTGACCACGGCGACGTCGTTGCGGTCGTAGCCCAGGCCTTCGCGCAGGATGCCACCGCGGGCGACCTCCATGACCGCTAGGTCGACGCGGGGGTTCTGCAGCACCATGCGGGCGGACCGCGGGCCGGACGCGTCGGCCTTGATGACGAGGCGTTCGTCGATCACGATGCCGTCGGTCGACGTCATGCCGACCTTGCGGCCGAGGCCCTTCATGATGTGGGCGAGCATCCGTGAGGTCGTGGTCTTGCCGTTGGTGCCGGTGACGGCGACGATCGGTACGCGCGACGGCGCGCCGGGCGGGAACAGCAGGTCGACGACAGGCTTGGCGATGAACTGCGGCTCACCGACCGTGGGATGCGTGTGCATCCGGAACCCGGGCGCGGCATTGACCTCGCAGATCGCACCTCCGGTCTCGCGCACGGGTGCGGTGATGTCCGGACAGATGAAGTCGATGCCGGCGACGTCGAGCCCGATCAGGCGCGCGGCCTCCTCGGCGATCTCGACGTTCTCGGGGTGCGCGTCGAACGTCCGGTCGACCGAGATACCGCCCGTCGACATGTTGCCGGTGCGCACCAGCCGCACCGTCTGCTCGGCCTTGGGGACGTCGTCGAGCTCGTAGCCCTGCTCGCGCACCAGCTCGATCGCGGCGTCGTCGACGACGATGCGGGTGAGGACCTTCTCGTGCCCGATGCCGCGGCGGGGGTCGCTGTTGGCGATCTCGACCAGCTCGGTGACGGTGTGCTCACCGTCACCGACGACATGCGCCGGCACCCGTTCGGCGATCGCCGCCATCCGACCACCGATGATCAGGCACCGGTAGTCGCGCCCGGTGATGAACGACTCGACCTGGACGACGCCGCGCCGCGACTGCGCCTCGGCCAGCGGGAACGCCGCGCGTACGGCGTCCTCGTCGGCGAGGTCGAGGCACACCCCGCGGCCGTGGTTGCCGTCGAGCGGCTTGACGACCACGGGGTACCCGATGCGGCGCGCGGCTGACACGGCGGCGTCCGCGGTGCGTACGGACTCGGCCTTGGGCACCGGCAGACCGGCTGACCCGAGCAGGCGCGTGGTGAGGTTCTTGTCGCCGGCGATGTCGACGGCGAGCGCGGAGGTGCGCGAGGTCATCGTCGCGCGGATCCGCTGGGCGTGCACGCCCTGACCGAGCTGGACGAGGGAGTGCTCGTTGAGCCGCGTCCACGGGATGTCGCGACTCGCGGCCTCCTCGATGATCGCTGCCGTGGACGGGCCGAACGACAGACGCTGGGCACGTAGCTGGAAGCGTTCGAGGGCCTCGTGGAAGTCGAAGCCGTCCTCGGCGCGGACGAGGTGGTTGACCAGGCGCACGGCGAGCTCGCCGGCCGCGAGTCCGACGCGCTCGTCGGTGAAGGAGTAGATGACGTTGTAGACGCCCGGCCGTCCCTTGACCATGCGGGTCTTGCCGCGGCGCATGTCGTGCCCGACCTCCTGCTGCAGCTGCAGGGCGACGTGCTCGGCGACGTGGCCGAGCCAGGTGCCCTCACGCAGCCGCTCGACGAAACCGCCGCGCTTGCCTCGCGAGCAGGTGTGGTCGTGGATGCCGGGCAGCAGCTCCAGGAGCGTGTCGGTGAAGCCGGGCAGCGTGTCACTCGGATAGCCCTCGAGCACACCGAGGTCGACGACCAGGTGGATCGCAGGGTCGTACGACCACACGTTGGGCCCGCGGTAGACCCGTTGCTCGAGCAGTCGTAGCTCGGGTGCGGCGGGACCGGTGGGGGTCGGTCGGTCAGCGCTCACGGAGGGCCTCCGGTCGGTCGTGGGCATCTCCTCGGGAGAGGTGCGCGGATGAGTCAGTGGTGCAGTGCTGCCGCGGCTGTCGCCGTGTCGTGCCGGTCCTTGGACGAGGTGACGGCCGAGTCGGCGTAGCGCTCGACGAAGTCGGTCAGCTGGGCGGTCTCGAGGTCGAACAGCGCGCCGTAAGGCAGTGTGTGCACGGTCGCACCGCTCACGAGCAGCGGGGCGTCGCGGCGGGCGAGATGGGCGTCCGTGGTGGCCTGTCGCGCGTCGACGACGAACACCGCTCCGGAGCCGACCACCGACAGCTCGCGTTCGTCGGTGACCTCCGCCGCGGTGTCCTCGTCGATGCCCATGCCGAGCAGCGACGGCGAGCCCGCGACCAACGACAGCAGCCGCCCGTAGCGCGCCCGCTGGTCGAAGTGCTGGTCGACGATCACGCCGGGGAGGAGCCCGAGGCCGGCGGTGAGCTGGCTGGAGCGTTGCCGTGGCGTGACGCCCTCGTCACCCATCGAGATCATGAACTGGCTCATCACCGAGGCACCGGCTGACGTCCCGGCGATGACCGCGCCGCGCTGGTACGCCGTGAGCAGTGCCTTGCCGAGCGGGGTGCCGACGATCAGCTGCGACAGCTTGAGCTGGTTGCCGCCGGAGATGAACACCCCGGTCGCCGCGTCGACCTCGGCAGCCAGGTCGGGGTCGGAGCTGGACTGTCGCGTGGCGGGGTTGATCGCGGTGACCTCAGGCGCGCCCAGCCGGGTGAAGACGGTGCGGTAGACGTCGATGACCTCGTCCGGCACGGACGACGCCGTCGGGATGATCACGATCCGCGCACGCCGTCCGCCCGCCAGTCGTACGAACCGGCGCAGCACCGTGACCCGGCCGACCTTGTCCTCGGCGCCCCCGATGATGAGCAGCGAGCGGCGGGTCGTGGGGGTGTCAGCCATGGGCCGAGTTTAGGGCGAGGGCGGCGTGTCGCGGAGAGGCTGCTCACGCTCGGCGTGGTCGAGGACGTCGGCGTCCTCCACCTCCTCGCGTGAGATGCCGAGCATGAACAGCACCGCGTCGAGGTAGGGCACGTTGACGGTGGTGTCCGCCTGCTCCTGCACCACCGGCTTGGCGTTGAACGCCACTCCGAGGCCGGCCGCAGCGAGCATGTCGAGGTCGTTGGCGCCGTCACCGACGGCGACGGTGCGCGACAGGGGCAGGCCGGCGGCGTCGGCGAACCGGCGCAGGGCCGCGGCCTTCTCGGCGCGGTCGACGACAGGCCCGTCGACGCGGCCGGTGAGCCGGCCGTCGACGACCTCGAGGCGGTTGGCGTGGGCGTGGTCGATGCCGAGCTCGCGGGCGAGGGGCTCGACCACCTCGATGAACCCGCCGGAGACGACGGCGACGGTGAACCCGAGACGCTTGAGGGTGCGTACGAGCGTGCTGGCCCCGGGCGTGAGCCGCACCGCTGCGCGGACCTCGTCGAACACGCTGACCGGCAGACCTTCAAGAGCGGCGACCCGCTGGTGCAGGCTCTGGGCGAAGTCCAGCTCGCCGCGCATGGCGGCCTCGGTGACCTCCGCGACCTGACGCTCGCGTCCGGCATGGGCGGCGAGCAGCTCGATGACCTCGTCCTGGATGAGGGTGCTGTCCACGTCCATGACCAGCAGGCGACGCCCGCGCCGTGCGAGACCGCCCGGTGCGACCGCGACGTCGACCCTGTGCTCGGCCGCCACCAGGGCCAGGTCACGCCGCAGTGTCTCGACCTCGGCGCCGGACACGTCGATCTCGAGCGTCGTGACCGGGTCGCGCGACAGCCTGCGGACACGGTCGATGTTGGCGCCACGGTCGGCGATGCACCGCGTCACCGCGGCGACCGCGCCGGCGAGCAGGGGAGCGGCCAGGACGACGACCGAGACACGACCGCTGCGGCGCGGGCGGTTGTCGCCCTCGCCCAGTGCGACGTCGATGTCGAGCTCGACCTCGGCGGCGGTCGTCCGCAGCGCCTGCTCGACGTCCTGAGGCGACGCTGCTCCGGGATCGATCAGCAGCGTGAGCGTGAGCCGCCCACGGACGACGTTCTGCTCGATGTCGAGCACCGCCGCGTCGTAGGCCGCCATGGCTGCGAGCACGCTGCTGGTCACGCCCGGACGGTCGGCGCCGGTGAGCGTGGCGAGCAGGGTGGTACGAGTCGTCGGCATGGCACCAGATCATGGCGCCTCGGCTACTCGGGGACGACGGTGCCCTTGCCGATGACGGTGATGCCGGACTCGGTGACGGTGAACCCGCGGGCCCGGTCGTGCTCAGCGTCGACCCCGATGCTGACGCCAGGAGGCACCCGCACGTCCTTGTCGAGGATGGCTCGGCTGATGGTGGCGCTGCGGCCGATCTCGACGCCGCTCATCAGCACCGAACCGTTGATGGAGGAGAAGCTGTGCGCCCTGACGGTGGGGCTGAGGACCGAGTCGGTCACGACGGCGCCGCTGACGATGCACCCGGGCGAGACGACGGAGTTGAGCGCGACGCCCCGGCGCTGTGAGGCACCGGTGACGAACTTGGCCGGCGGGAACGACCCGTAGCTGGTCATGATCGGCCAGTCGTAGTTGTAGAGGTTGAACACCGGGTGGATGGACACCAGGTCCATGTGTGCGTCGTAGAACGAGTCGATCGTGCCCACGTCGCGCCAGTAACCCCGGTCTCGTTCGGTGGCTCCCGGGATCGTGTTGTCGCGGAAGTCGTAGGCGTAGGCGCGCTCCTGCTCCACGAACCACGGCACGATGTCGCCGCCCATGTCGTGCGCGGAGTCCTCGCGAGCGGCGTCCTGCGTCACGGCGTCGATGAGCGCGTCAGCGCTGAAGACGTAGTTGCCCATCGAGGCGAGCACCTCGTGCGGGTTGTCGGCGAGTCCGACCGGATCAGAAGGCTTCTCACGGAACGCACCGATGCGTCGGTCGTGCGACTCGTCGAGCTCGATGACCCCGAACTGACCGGCCGACCCGATCGGCTGCCGGATGGCTGCGACCGTGACGGCCGCGCCCGTCTCGACGTGCTGCTGGACCATGTCGCTGAAGTCCATGCGGTAGACGTGGTCGGCGCCCACGACGACGACGATGTCGGGCTTGTCGTCATGGATCAGGTTGAGGCTCTGGTAGATCGCGTCGGCCGAGCCGGCGAACCACTGCTTGCCGACCCGTTGCTGCGCGGGCACGGGCGTGACGTAGTTGCCGAGCATCGTCGACATCCGCCAGGTCGTCGTGATGTGCCGGTCGAGGCTGTGCGACTTGTACTGCGTGAGCACGACCATCCGCAGGTAGCCGCTGTTGGCGAGGTTGGACAACGCGAAGTCGATGAGGCGGTAGATCCCACCGAACGGCACCGCCGGCTTGGCGCGGTCGGCCGTCAACGGCATCAGCCGTTTTCCTTCACCGCCCGCCAGGACGATCGCCAGCACCTTCGGACCACCGCTCGTCGCCATGGCTCGACGATAGGCCGTCCGGCGCCGCCGGCGCGCCCCTCGGCGTACGGTCGTCGCGTGAGAGTCGACCTGCTGACCAAGGAGTACCCGCCCAACATCTACGGCGGAGCCGGGGTGCACGTCAGCGAGCTGGTCCGTGCGCTGCGGGCGAGTCGCGTCGACGTCCAGGTCCGGGCCTTCGGCGAGCCGGTGGCCGAGCCCGGCACGCACGGCTACGCCGACCTGCCCGAGCTGGCGTCCGCCAACGCAGCGCTGCGTACGCTCGGCGTCGACCTCACCATCGCCCAGGACTGCGCCGGCGCCGACCTCGTCCACTCACACACGTGGTACGCCAACATGGCCGGTCACCTGGCGTCGCTGCTGCACGGCGTCCCGCACGTCGTGACTGCCCACAGCCTCGAACCGATGCGCCCCTGGAAGGCCGAGCAGCTGGGCGGCGGCTACCGCGTGTCGTCGTTCGCCGAGCGCACCGCGTACGAGTCCGCGGCCGCGGTCATCGCGGTCTCGGCGGGCATGCGCGACGACGTCCTGCGCAGCTATCCGGACCTCGACCCGGCACGAGTTCACGTGGTGCACAACGGAATTGACGCCGACCTGTGGGCTCGCGACACCAGCGACGAGGCCCGAGCCGGCGTCGTACGCCACGGGGTCGACCCCGACCGTCCGAGCATCGTCTTCGTCGGACGCATCACCCGGCAGAAGGGTCTGCCCTACCTTCTGCGCGCTGCTCGTGAGCTGCCGCCCGAGGTGCAGCTCGTCCTGTGTGCGGGTGCTCCTGACACGCCTGAGATCAAGGCCGAGGTCGAGACCCTGATCGCCGAGCTGCGCACCGCACGCGACGGCGTCGTGTGGATCGCCGACATGCTGCCGCGCGCGCAGGTCGTCGGACTGCTGTCGGCAGCCACCGTGTTCGTGTGCCCGTCGGTGTACGAGCCGCTCGGCATCGTCAACCTCGAGGCGATGGCCTGCGAGGCCGCTGTCGTCGGCACCGCGACCGGCGGCATCCCGGAGGTCGTCGTCGACGACGGCGACGCGGCCACCGGGTGGCTCGTGCCGATCGAGCAGGTGGCCGACGGCACTGGGGCGCCGGTCGACCCGGACCGCTTCGTCGCCGACCTCGCGGCGACCCTCACCCGAGCGGTGTCGGACCCGGCCGAGGCCCGGCGGCGCGGACTCGCCGGACGGCGGCGGGCGATCGAGGCGTTCGGCTGGCCGGCCATCGCCGAGCAGACCCGTGCGGTCTACGAGCAGGCGCTGCAGGCCTGAGCGTCAGCGTCGGCCTCGCATCCCGGCGAGCGACTGCGCGGCCGCCGTCGTCGCACCGGCCAGCGCCGCCTCAGCACCGCCGGACAGGTCCAGCAGCACGCGGTGGCGGCGGGAGTCGGTCGAGACGTCGTGCGCAGGGGAGTGCTCGAGTGCCAGGTCGCACGCCGCGACGACGGTGCCCGCGAGCTGGATGATGCGCAGCGCGCGGCCGGGGAGCCCCTGCGGCAGACCCCACTCGCGCATCGCGGTGCGCTCGTCCGCCATCGCGCGCAGCGGCGATCCCACCCACGGCTTGGCGTCGAGCGCGTCGAGCTCCTGGGTCGCGTCGATGAGGTGCTCACGCAGCGCCCGCTCGATCTCGGACTCGTCCATCGCCTCCAGCAGGTGCGCGGGGACGGGGTCTGCGTCGTACGCCGTCCACGTCACCTGGGTGCCGGTGTCTCCCTCGGGCCCGAACTCCTCGACCGCGGGTACGAGCGCCCCACCGATCGCGGGGACGAACACGCACTCACCCGCCTCGGTCGCCGCTCCGATCAGGTCGGTGTTGCCGCGCGGCATGGTCGCCAGCTGGCCGGGCCGGGGGAGCGCCACGCACAGCACACGCTCGCCGAGGTCCTGCCACAGTCGCAGCCGGTCGGCGGCACCCGAGACGTGGTCGATGTCGGGCAGCGCGTGCTCCAACGCGTCGTCGACATCGAGGTGACCGGCGTACGCGGCGGTCACCCACAACGACAGCCGGACGCTCGCGGGCAGGGTGGACATCGCAGCCATCGTAGGTGTCCTAGGGTCTGTGCCATGAGTGACGTCCTTGCCCTCGCGGGAGTCAGTGTCGTACGCGGTGAGCAGCGTCTGCTCGACGACGTCACCTGGGAGGTCGAGGAGGGCGAGCGCTGGGTCGTACTCGGCCCCAACGGTGCTGGCAAGACGACGCTCCTGCAGATCGCAGCAGGCCGCATGCACCCCAGCAGCGGGGTCGCCGGTGTGCTCTCCGAGGTGCTCGGTGCCGTCGACGTCTTCGAGCTCAGACCCCGGATCGGCTTGGCATCAGCGAGCGTTGCCGAGCGCATCCCTGCCTCGGAGCGGGTCGGCGACGTGGTCGTCACGGCGTCGTACGGCATGGTCGGTCGGTGGCGCGAGCACTACGACGCGTTCGACCGCGAGCGTGCCCTCGACCTGCTCGCCGCGCTCGGTGCCAAGCACTTGGTCGACCGGACGTTCGGCACGCTGAGCGAAGGGGAGCGCAAGCGGGTCCAGATCGCCCGTGCCCTCATGACCGATCCCGAGCTGATGCTCCTGGACGAGCCCGCGGCAGGCCTCGACCTCGGCGGACGCGAGGACCTGGTGGCCCGGCTCGGCTCGCTCGCGCAGGACGTCATGGCTCCGGCGATGGTGCTCGTCACGCACCACGTCGAGGAGATCCCGCCCGGGTTCACGGACGTGCTGATGCTGCGCGACGGCAAGGTCGTGGCCGCCGGCCCGCTCGAGCTGACGCTCACGGCCGACAACCTGTCAGCGACGTTCGGGATGCCGCTCGTGCTCGACCGGCACGGTGAGCGCTGGAGCGCGCGCGCTCGCTGAGACCACTGCGCTTGCATCGGTCCTCGATAGGTACGGTGTCGCGGTGTCCTGGGTCGAGATGCTGCTGATCCTGCTCGCCGGAATGGCGGCAGGCACCATCAACACGATCGTGGGTTCGGGCACCCTCGTCACGTTCCCGACGCTGCTGGCGTTCGGCTACCCGGCCGTGACCGCCAACGTGTCCAACACGATCGGCCTGGTCGCGGGCGGCCTCACCGGCACCTGGGGCTACCGCAAGGAGCTCGTCGGCTCGGGTGACCTGCTGAAGCGGCTCGCGCCCATGTCGTTCGTCGGAGCCGTGGTCGGCGCGCTGCTGCTGATCGTCCTCCCGGCGTCGGCGTTCGACGCGATCGTCCCCGTGCTGATCGGCGTCGGGGTGCTGCTGGTGATCTTCGGTCCGGCGCTGCAGCGCAGGGCACTAGCGGCACATCACGAGGACGGTGGCACGGCGCCCGGCTGGCAGCGGGTCGCGCTGCCCGCCGGCATCTTCGTCGCAGGCGTCTACGGCGGATACTTCGGAGCGGCTCAGGGCGTACTCCTGATGGGCCTGATGAGCGTCCTGCTGAGTGACCCCGTGCAACGGATCAACGGCATCAAGAACGTCCTCGGCACCATCGTCAACGCCGTGGCCGCCCTCACGTTCATCGTGGTCGCCACCGACAAGATCGACTGGGCCGTGGCCGGCCTGGTCGGCCTCGGCGCGCTCATGGGCGGCGTCATCGGAGCGCGCGTGGGACGCCGACTGCCGCCGTGGGCGCTGCGGACCTTCATCGTGGTGATCGGCATCGTGGCGATCATCAACCTGCTGCGTTGATCGCCGACGTCGCGTGGCCCGTCGTGGTCGCGCTGGGTCTGGTCTGCGCGTGCGGGGCCCTCACGCAGTCCGTCGCGGGTTTCGGGCTCGCGGTCGTCGCGGCGCCGTTCGTGGTGCTCCTCGCTCCCGATCTCATGCCCGGAGCGCTGCTGGTCCCGAGCGTGGTCCTTCCCCTGGCCGAGCTCAGCCGGGGCTTGCGCGACATCGACGTCCGGTCGCTCGGCTGGGCGACCTTGGGGCGGCTGCTGCTGATGCCCGTCGGCGTCGCGCTGGTGGCGTTCACCTCGGCCGACGTGATCGCCGTCGTGGTGGGCGTGATGGTGCTCGTCGCGGTCGTGGCGTCGGTCCGGACGTTCGACGTACGACCTGCCCCGACCACGGCCTTTGCAGCCGGCACGGTCACCGGCGTGACCGGAACGGCGGCCTCGATCGGCGGGCCGTTCCTGAGCCTGGTGCTCCAGCACGAGCGGCCGAGCCGCATCCGCTCCACGCTCGCCGCGTTCTTCACGATCGGCGCGGCCCTGTCGATCACCGCGCTGAGCCTGGCCGGTGAGATGACGCGCCAGCAGGTGACGGTCGGGCTCTGCTGGGTGCCGTTCCTCGTGCTGGGCGTCCTGGCCGCCGTGCCCGTACGCCGTCGCATGCCGCCCGAACGGATGCGCCGGTACGTCCTCACGGTGGCGACCGTCGCCGGGATCAGCGTCCTGGTCCGGGCGCTGCTCGTCTGAGCCCTCCTTAGGCTGTGCCGGTGCCTGTGCGTATCGACGACCCCACCGATGACCGCGTCCGCGACTACTTCTCGCTGACCGACGTCGCCCTGCGCCGGGTGCTGGAGCCACGGGAAGGGCTCTACCTCGCCGAGAGCGAGAAGGTCATCCGTCGTGCCCTGGCCGCCGGGCACCGCCCGCGGTCCTACCTCATGGCCGAGCGCTGGCTGACCGACCTGGCCGACCTGGTCGAGGACGCCGAGCGCGACGGCGTACCCGTCTACGTCGCCGAGCCGGCCGCCATCGAGCAGATGACCGGCTTCCACCTGCACCGTGGCGCGCTCGCGTCCATGCACCGACCTCAGCCGGTGGCGCCGCGCGAGCTGCTCGACGGCGCGCGGCGCGTCGTGATCCTCGAGGACATCGTCGACCACACGAACGTCGGTGCTGTCTTCCGCTCGGCTGCGGCCCTCGGGTTCGACGCGGTGCTGGTGACGCCGCGGTGCGCCGATCCGCTGTACCGGCGGGCCGTCCGGGTGTCCATGGGCACGGTCTTCCAGGTGCCGTGGACTCGCATCGACCCGTGGCCGCAGAGCGTCTCAGCCCTCCAGGAGGACGGCTGGACCGTCGCTGCACTCGCCCTCGACGAACGCTCGATCTCGTTGGGAGAGCTGGAGACTCGCGCGCCGGAACGGCTGGCGCTCGTGCTCGGCGCCGAGGGAGACGGGCTCACCCGTCGTACGGTCGCGGCGTGCGACCTCGTGGTGCGCATCCCGATGGCCGGAGGTGTGGACTCGCTCAACGTGGCAGCGGCGAGCGCGGTCGCCATGTGGGCCACGCGGCACGCGGACTGAGCGACCCGAACGAGACATACATCACATCGAGTCGTGGACTCGGCACTTCCCATCGCGCCCTGGAATGCGTTTAGGTAGGTAAGCCTTACCTTCCTGAACGTCGAGAGAGGAACGCGGTGAACGCTGCGCACCTGCACCATGTCTTCCACCCCGATCATGCCGACGGCTACGCCCGGCTGATGCACCAGGGCGTCGACCACCTGGCCTCCCAGCTGCGTGGTCGTCACCGTCCGGCGACGGGCCTGCAGCCTGCCGAGGCCCGCGCACGCGTGGAGGCCATCGACCTCGACGAGCCCCTGGGCGATGTCGACGCGACGCTCGCCGAGCTGACCGGGGTCTACCTCGACGACGCGATCTGGTTCCACGACCCGGCGTACGCCGCGCACCTCAACTGCCCGGTCGTCATGCCTGCGCTGCTCGCCGAGCTGTTCGTGTCCGGCGTGAACTCCAGCCTGGACACCTTCGACCAGAGCGTCGGCGGGACGTTCATCGAGCGCCGCCTCGTCGAGTGGACCGCACGTCGACTCGGGCTCGGCGCCACCGCCGACGGGATCTTCACCAGCGGCGGCACCCAGTCCAACCTGCAGGCGTTGCTGATGGCTCGCGCCCAGCACACCGGGGTCGACACCGAACGTCTGCGCATCCTCGCCTCGGCCGACAGCCACTTCTCGGTGATCAAGGCCGCCCGGCTCATGGGCCTGTCGCCCCACGCCGTGACGGCGGTGCCCACCGACAGCGAGCACCGCATGGACGTCGCCGCCCTCGCCACCGCGCTCGCAGACTGCGCCGAGGCCGGTGACGTCGTGATGGCGGTCGTCGCGACCGCGGGCACCACGGACTTCGGTGCGATCGACCCGTTGCGCCCGATCGCGGGCCTGGCGCGCTCGTACGACGCCTGGGTGCACGTCGACGCGGCGTACGGCGGGGGGCTGATCACCTCCGCGCGGCACCGCCCGATGCTGGACGGCGTCGAGCTCGCCGACTCGGTGACGGTGGACTACCACAAGACGTTCTTCCAGCCGGTCTCGGCGAGCGCTGTCATCGTCCGCGACGCCGCGACGATGAGTGCCGTCACGCACCATGCGGACTACCTCAACCCGCGGTCGGCCCAGCAGCCCAACCAGGTCGACAAGAGCATCCAGACCACCCGCCGCTTCGACGCCCTGAAGCTGTGGATCACGTTGCGGCTCATGGGTGCTGACGCGATCGGCTCCTACCTCGACACCGTGATCGACCTCGCTGCGACTGTGGGGGAGCGGCTGGCGGACGACCCGGAGATCGAGCTCGCGGCGCGCCCGGCGCTGAGCACGGTCGTCTTCCGCTACCGGTCAGCGACGATGAGCGAGGAGGAGGCCGACGAGCTCAACCCGCTGCTGCGTCGAGAGCTCTACGCATCCGGCGCGGGCATGGTCGCCGGCACCGTCGTCGACGGCCACGCCTGGCTCAAGCTCACCCTGCTCAACCCGATGGCCACCGAGCGCGACATCCTCGGCCTCGTCGAGCGCGTACGCGGGATAGCCCACGACCTGACCACCACGGCGCTGGCGGAGGTCGGCTGATGCACACCTACGACTTCATCGGCATCGGCCTCGGCCCGTTCAACCTCGGGCTCGCCTGCCTGACCGAACCGATCGACGAGCTCGACGGCCTGTTCCTCGAGGCGCGAGAAGCGTTCGACTGGCACCCCGGCATGATGCTTCCCGACGCGACGCTGCAGGTGCCGTTCCTGGCCGACCTGGTCACCATGGCCGACCCCACGTCGCCGTACTCCTTCCTGGCGTTCCTCAAGGCCACCGGTCGGCTGTACCCGTTCTACATCCGCGAGAGCTTCTACCCGTTGCGCGCCGAGTACAACCAGTACTGCCAGTGGGCCAGCGAACAGCTGGCGAGCGTGCGCTTCGGGCAGGCCGTGCACAGCGTCGAGCACGACGGCGAGGCGTACGTCGTCCGCACGACGGGCGGCGAGAGCCACCGCACGCGCAGGCTGGTGCTCGGCACGGGCACCACGCCCAAGGTCCCGGAGCCGTGCATCGGCCTGGACGGCCCCGTGCTGCACTCGGCCGACTACCTCGGCCGCAAGCCCGAGCTGCAGCGCACCGGGTCGATCACCGTCGTCGGCAGCGGTCAGAGTGCTGCCGAGGTGTACGCTGACCTGCTCGCCGACATCGAGCAGCACGACTACTCGCTGCGCTGGGTGACGCGCTCTCCGCGGTTCTTCCCGATGGAGTACACCAAGCTGACGCTGGAGATGACCTCACCGGAGTACACGCGCTACTTCCAGTCGCTCCCCGCCGAGACCCGCGGCGGCCTGCTTCGGGACCAGCGGGGCCTCTACAAAGGGATCAGCTCGGACACCATCGACGCGATCTTCGACACGCTCTACGCCAAGCAGGTGGCCGGCGGCGTACCGACCACTCTGCTCACCTGCATGGAGCTGACGTCGGCCGCATGGGACGGCTCGTCGTACACCCTTGGACTGCACCACCAGGAGCAGCACGAGGACATCGCGCTCGAGACCGAGTCCCTCGTGCTGGCAACGGGATACGGCGCCAGTGTGCCGGCGTTCCTCGACCCGGTCCGCGACCGGATCCGGTGGGACGAGCAGGGCAGCTACGCCGCGACCGAGACCTACGACGTCGACGTCCACGGCGGTGAGATCTTCGTCCAGAACGGTGAGGAGCACACGCACGGCTTCGTCGCTCCCGACCTGGGCATGGGCGCCTACCGCAGCTCGGTGATCATCGCTCGGATGCTCGGCCACGAGGTCTATCCCGTCGAGCGCCGGATCGCGTTCCAGGAGTTCGGAGCGCCCGAGCGCATGCGGGTCGGACAGGCGGTGGTCCGATGATCGCGGCGCCCGTCGGCACCATCACGACCCAGCCGGTCGTCCCTGCCCGTGACGCCGAGCTGCTGCACGCCTGGGTGACGCACCCGCGCTCGGTGTTCTGGGGGATGCAGGACTCGAGCGTCGAGCAGGTGCGTGAGGAGTACGAGCGGATGGGGAACGACCCGCACCACCACGCCTACCTCGGCGTCGTCGACCGCGTCCCGCAGTTCCTCACCGAGCGCTACGACCCGATGCAGCGTGAGCTCGTCGGTGTCCCAGAGATCCAGCCGGGCGACGTGGGCATGCACGTCCTCGTCGGGCCGACCGACCGGCCCGTCCCCGGGTTCACCGCCGCCGTCATGCGGGCGGTTCTGCAGATGTGCTTCCGACCTGAGGAGGTCCGACGCGTGGTCGTCGAGCCCGATGTCCGCAACACCAAGATCGCCGCGCTCAACGCCGCGGCCGGGTTCCGCGTCCTGCGCGAGGTCAACCTCGGCCACAAGACGGCGGCGTTGTCTGCCGTGACCCGTGAGCAGTTCGCCACCTCGACGATCGGCGGTGCACGTTGAGTACGACCACAGCACCCGAGCACGCCGACCTCGCCGGGCACCTCACCCCGGTCGCGATGGAGCGCGCCCAGCGGTCGCTGGTGTGCAAGGCCATCGCCGAGCTCAGCCACGAGCGTCTGATCGCCCCGGAGCCTGGCGCCGACGGCTACCGGCTGACCGTTGCTGGCGGGCGGGTCACGTACCGCTTCCGTGCACGCGTCCACCAGCTGGAGCACTGGGTGATCGAGCCTGACTCCGTGGACCGCGAGATCGACGGCGTACCAGCACGACTCGATGCCCAAGAGCTCATCAGCGAGCTCGCTCCCGTACTCGGCATCCCGGACTCGCTGCTTCCGACGTACCTCGAGGAGATCGCGAGCACCCTGAGCGCAGCGGCCTGGAAGCTGCAGCACAGCACGCTCTCGTCCGACGAGCTCCTCGACGCCGACTATCAGCAGGTGGAGGCGGCCATGACCGAGGGGCACCCGGCGTTCATCGCCAACAACGGACGGATCGGCTACGGCGCCGACGACTACGCGGCGTACGCCCCTGAGACGGGATCGCCGGTGCGCCTGGTGTGGCTGGCCGCTCGTCGCGACTGCACGCACCTCGCGTGTGGCGACGGCCTCGACGAGGCGACCCTCCTGGAGGGCGAGCTGGGCCGGGCCACCCTCGACCGATTCGCCGATCGGCTCGTCGGGCTGGGGCTGGACGCCGCCGACTACGCGTACGTCCCCGTGCACCCGTGGCAGTGGCGCAACAAGATCGCGATCACCTTCGCACCCGACCTGGGCCGCCGCGACCTGGTGTGGCTCGGCGAAGGTGAGGACACCTACCAAGCGCAGCAGTCGATCCGGACGTTCTTCAACACCGCGACCCCGGACAAGCACTACGTCAAGACCGCGCTGTCGATCCAGAACATGGGCTTCATGCGTGGCCTCTCACCCAAGTACATGCGAGCCACCCCGGCCATCAACGACTGGGTCGCCGGCGTGGTGCAGGCCGACGAGACGCTGCAGGACTGCGGGTTCTCCGTGCTGCGCGAGCGCGCGTCCGTGGGCTACACCGGCGACGCGTTCCACCGGCTCACCCAGGTCTCGCCCTACCAGAAGATGATCGCCGCGCTCTGGCGCGAGAGCCCGGCACCGCGTTTGCAGCCCGGTGAGCGGCTGGCGACGATGGCGTCGCTGCTCCACCGCGACGCCGACGGGATCTCGTTGGTGTCGCGCATGATTCAGGCTTCACCGCTCAGCGCGCAGGAGTGGGTGCGGACCTACCTGCGCGCCCACCTGAGGCCGCTCGTGCACTGTCTGCTGAGGTACGAGCTCGCCTACATGCCGCACGGCGAGAACCTCATCATGGTGCTGCGCGACCACGTGCCGGTGCGCATGATCATGAAGGACGTCGGCGAGGAGATCGCTGTCATGGGCGACATCGAGCTGCCGCCGGAGATCGAGCGGGTGCGCGCCGACGTGCCGCAGGACGTGCGTGCCCTGGCCATCCACACGGACGTGTTCGACGGCGTATTCCGTTACATCGCAGCGATTCTCGACGATGACGGCGTGCTGTCGGAGCACGACTTCTGGAGTGAGGTCGGTCGGTGCGTCCGCGAGCACGAGCGCGACCACCCCGAGCTGGGTGAGGTCGCACAGCGGTACGACTTCTTCCGGCCGACCTTCCGGCACAGCTGCCTCAACCGGCTCCAGCTGCGCAACACGCTGCAGATGGTCGACCTGGCCGATCAGGCCGAGTCGCTCATGTTCGCAGGCGATCTCGACAACCCCATTGCGTCGCACGCCCGGGGGTGAGACGACGTACGCCGCCCGTTCACGCGGGGTGAGCGGGCGGCGTACGGCAGGACGTCAGGAGGCCGGGACCTCGAACGTCGCGGTGATGACGCCGCGCGCGAGGATCTGACCGACGGCCGTACCCATCGTCGCGGCCGCGCTGGCGCTGTCGTCGAGGCCGAGCGGCTCACCACCGATCGCCTGCACGGCGAACATGTAGCGGTGCGGCCCGTCACCGGCTGGGGGAGCGGCGCCGTCGTAGCGCTTGTTGCCGAAGTCGTTGCGCACCTGGAAGGCACCCTCCGGCAGATCGGTGCCGGACCCGGCGCCCGCCGGCAACGACGTCGTGTCGGCGGGCAGGCCGACCAGCAGCCAGTGCCACCATCCCGAAGGAGTGGGTGCGTCGGGGTCGAAGCAGGTCACGATGTAGGACGTCGTGCCCTCTGGCGCGCCGGACCACGACAGCTGCGGCGAGGTGTTGCCGCCGGTCATGCCCCAGTCGTCGAAGACCTGTGCGTCCGGCAGCGCGTCGCCGTCGCTGAAGGACTCACTGGTCACCTGCAGGGACGGGACCTGGGGGAGGAGGGAGTACGGATCGGGGTGCTCAGGGCGATCAAGACTCATGTGCCCGACGATAGGCCCCAGGCCTGCGCGAGCAGGCTGTAGGAGTCGCGACGCTCCTGTGCGTCGTGGATGTTGGTCGTGACCATCAGCTCGTCGGCACCGGCAGCCTCCGCGCGTGCCCGGATGCCCTCGGCGACCTGATCGGGCGTACCGACGGTCGCGAACTGCCCGAACGCCGACCCGATCGACTCATCCAGCTCGCTCCACTCGTGCGCGGCCGCCTCCTCAGGAGAGGGCAGCGGACCGGGCCGGTTCTGGCGCAGTCGCACCATCGACAGCTGCGCTGCGCGGGCGAGCGCGTGCGCCCGCTCTTCGCTGGGCGAGGCGATCGCGGCGACCGCGAGCAGCGAGTAGGGCTTCGTCGGGGCGCCTTCGCGCTGCTGGGGCCGGAACGACTCGCGGTAGGCCTCCATCGCCTCGACCGGATCTGCCGTACCGAAGTGTCCCGCGAACGCGAACGGCGTCCCGAACGCGCCGGCCGCGCGCGCACCGAACAGGCTGGAACCCAGGATCCAGACCGGAGGCAGCGGGACGTCGGTGGGCTGAGCCGAGATGGGCTCGAACGGGTGGCCCTCGGGGAACCCGTCGACGTAGGCGACCAGCTCGGCGTACTGCTGGGGGAAGTCGTCGGCGCCGAGCGCCTCACGGCTGCGGCGCAGCGCCAACGCGGTGAGCTGATCGGTGCCGGGTGCCCGGCCGATGCCGAGGTCGATGCGCCCGGGATGCAGCGCCTCGAGGACCCGGAACGTCTCGGCGACCTGGAGCGGCGCATGGTTGGGCAGCATGATGCCGCCCGAACCCACGCGGATCCGTGAGGTCGCTGCGGCCACCGACGCGATCATCACCGGGGGAGCCGTGCTGGCGACGCTCGCGATGTTGTGGTGCTCCGCCACCCAGAAGCGTTCGTAGCCGTCGCGCTCGGTCGAGCGTGCGAGCTCGATGGTCTCGCGGACGGCGTCGGACGACGTACGTCCGGCGGAGACAGGGGAGAGGTCGAGGACCGACAGCGGCATCGTCACTGCGGCGACAACGCGCGTACGGGATCACCCATTCCGTCGCAGGTCCCATCGACCGATGAGCGAGCCGTCCTCGTGCAGCAAGGACGCCAGCGCCCCTCGCCCGGACACGTTGTCTCCGTTGAGGATTCGCGTGCCATCCCCTCCGACGACCAGGGGCGACCAGGTCAGGCAGAGCTCGTCGACGAGATCGTTGCCGATCAGGTCAGCCGCCAGGCTCGGTCCGCCCTCGCACAGCACCCGACGCAGACCGCGTTCGGCGAGCCGGGCCACGACGTCGGCGAGGTCGACGCTGTCTCGGCCGGCTCGCACGACGTTGTGGGCGCCGAGCTCGTCCTCGCTCCTGCGGACGGCGGCGTCGTCGGCCAGCGTCGTGGTCGCGAGCAGCACGTCACCGCCCTCGCGGGGGCGCAGCAGGTCGGGCACGCGCCCCCTGCCGGTCACGACGAGTATCGCGGGGTGCGCGGCACGGCCGCGGCGCAGCGACGACCACCGTTGATCGGTGACGGCCGGCTCGTACTTCTCCGCCCGCGCGGTGCCCGCACCGACGAGGACGACGTCGGACCACGCTCGCAGCAGGGCGAACACGGCGTTGTCGGCCGGTGTGTTGATCGAGCCGGACCGGCCGTCCGCGCCGACACCGGATCCGTCGAGAGTGCTGACCATGTTGAGCCGGACGAGCGTCTCGGACGACCCCGGGGTGTCGTACAGCGCGATCAGGTCGGCGTCGGACACGTCGCCGGAATGGTCTGGGGCCGGGAGCAACTGGTGCATGAGTCCATCAAACCTGTCGTCGTGTCAGGATGACCCATGGGCAAGAAGAAGAAGGACGACAAGAAGAAGTCGAAGAAGGACGACGACCTCAAGGTCAAGAAGTCCGACAAGTCCGACAAGTCCGACAAGGGCAAGGACAAGGACACGAAGTCCTCCGGCGGTCTGTCGGCCGCCCTGCGTGACGAGCTCAAGGTCACCGAGGGCTTCGTGCTCGCCGACGTCGACCCGCACTCCACGCCCGGTTTCGACGGAGACAAGGACGACGCCGCCGAGATCATGAGCTCGGTCGACGACGAGCTCGCCGACCTGCAGGAGCGTCTCTACGCCGAGGGCCGCGACGGCGAGGGTCGGTCAGTCCTGCTGCTGATCCAGGGCATGGACACCTCCGGTAAGGGCGGCATCATGCGCCACGTCGTCGGCGCCGTCGACCCGCAGGGCATCCAGCTGACGTCGTTCAAGGCGCCCACCAAGGAAGAACAGGCGCACCCCTTCCTGTGGCGCATCCGCAACGCGCTGCCGAAGCCCGGCTACATCGGGGTCTTCGACCGGTCGCAGTACGAGGACGTCCTGATCGTGCGCGTGCACGACCTGGTACCCCGCTCGACGTGGATGCGGCGCTACGGCCAGATCAACACCTTCGAGAAGGGCGTCGTCGACAAGGGCACGACGATCATCAAGGTGATGCTCCACATCTCCTCCGAGGAGCAGAAGGCACGTCTGACCGAGCGGCTCGACCGCCCTGACAAGCACTGGAAGTACAACCCCGGCGACATCGACGAGCGCGAGTACTGGGACGCCTACCAGGAGTCGTACCAAGCATTGCTCGACCGGACCTCCACCGACGAGGCGCCGTGGTTCGTGGTGCCGGCCGACCGCAAGTGGTACGCGCGGCTCGCGGTCCAGCAGCTGCTGCTGGAGCACCTGCGCGAGCTCGACCCGCAGTGGCCCGAGGCGACCTTCGACGTCGAGGCCGAGAAGGCCCGCCTCCAGGAGTCCTAGAGGTCAGCGCCCGGTCGCACGCAGCACGACGAGCGAGCGACCGGGCACCTCGACCTCGGCACCCCGGGTGATGGTGCTCCGCTCGCCGTCGGGGTCGTACGCCGCGTCGGTCGCGAGCGCGACCTGCCACCCGTCCTCGTGCACGTCCGGCACGGTGAACGTCACGGCATCGCTGTGGGCGTTGAACATCAGGAGCATGTGGTCGTCGACGACGGGACGTCCGGTGGCGTCGGGTGTGCTGATCGCATCTCCGTTGAGGAAGACCATGAGGGTGCGCGCGTAGCCGTTGCGCCAGTCGAGCTCGTGCATGGCCTCACCTGACGAGGCGTACCACTCGATGTCGCCGAGCTCACTCGCGCCGCCGTGGTCGGCATCGCCGGCGAAGAACCTGCGCCGCCTGAAGGTCGGGTGCTGCTGGCGTAGAGCGATCGCCGCCCGGGTGAAGTCGAGCAGGTCGCGGCGCTCGTCGTCGAGCTCCCAGTCGACCCAGGCGATCTCGTTGTCCTGGCAGTAGACGTTGTTGTTGCCCCGCTGAGTGCGACCGAGCTCGTCGCCGTGCGAGATCATCGGCACGCCCTGGCTGAGCAGCAGGGTCGCGAGGAAGTTGCGCTGCTGCTGCGCTCGCAACCGGGTGATGTCGACGTCGTCCGTCTCGCCCTCGACCCCACAGTTCCACGACCTGTTGTGGCTCTCGCCGTCGCGGTTGTCCTCACCGTTGGCCTGGTTGTGCTTGTCGTTGTACGAGACCAGGTCACGCATCGTGAACCCGTCGTGGGCCGTGACGAAGTTGACGGAGGCGATGGGACGGCGGCCGGAATGGGCGTACAGGTCGCTGGAACCGGTGATGCGCGAGGCGAACTCGCCGAGCGCGGCCGCCTCACCGCGCCAGTAGTCACGCACCGTGTCGCGGTAGCGGCCGTTCCACTCGGTCCACAGCGGTGGGAAGTTGCCGACCTGGTAGCCGCCGTCGCCGAGGTCCCAGGGCTCGGCGATGAGCTTGACCTGCGAGACGACCGGGTCCTGCTGGATCACGTCGAAGAACGCCGAGAGCCGGTCGACCTCGTGGAACTGCCGGGCGAGCGTCGCGGCCAGGTCGAACCGGAACCCGTCGACGTGCATGTCGTTCACCCAGTAGCGCAGCGAGTCCATGATCAGCTGCAGCACGTGCGGGTGGCGCATCAGCAGGCTGTTGCCGGTACCGGTGGTGTCGTAGTAGTGCTTCTTGTCGTCGTCGACGAGCCGGTAGTAGGCGGCGTTGTCGATGCCGCGGAACGCCAGCGTCGGCCCCAGCTCGTTGCCCTCGGCGGTGTGGTTGTAGACCACGTCGAGGATGACCTCGATGTCGGCCTCGTGCAGCGACTTGACCATCGCCTTGAACTCGGTGACCTGCTGCCCTCGTGAGCCCGAGGCGCTGTAGGCGTTGTGCGGGGCCAGGAACCCGATCGTGTTGTAGCCCCAGTAGTTGGACAGGCCCTTCTCGACCAGGGTGGTGTCCTGCACGAACTGGTGCACCGGCATCAGCTCGACGGCTGTGATGCCGAGCTGCTGGAGGTGCTCGATGATCGCCGGGTGGGCGATGCCGGCGTACGTGCCGCGGATCTCCTCGGGCACCTCGGGGTGGGTCATCGTCAGCCCACGCACGTGCGTCTCGTAGATCACGCTCTCGTGGTACTCGTGGCCCGGCGGCCGGTCGTGACCCCAGTCGAAGAACGGGTTGATCACCACCGAGGTCATCGTGTGGCCGAGCGAGTCGTCCTTGTTGCGCCGGCGCCGGTTGGCGAAGCGGTAGGAGAACAACGACTCGTCACCGTCGATCTGCCCGTCGATCGCCTTGGCGTAGGGGTCGAGCAGCAGCTTGCTCGGATCGCAGCGGTGACCGGACGCGGGCTCGTACGGGCCGTGGACGCGGTAGCCGTAGCGCTGACCGGGCTGGATCCCGGGGACGTACGCGTGCCACACGTGACCGTCGACCTCACTCAGGGCGATGCGACGTTCGTCACCGTTGTCGTCGATGAGGCACAGCTCGACCAGCGTGGCGACCTCGGTGAACAGCGCGAAGTTGACGCCGCTCCCGTCGAACGTCGCGCCCAGGGGATAGGCCTTACCCGGCCAGGTGTCCACATCGTCCTTTCGCGTCCCGCTCGACTCACGGGCCATTGTGGTGCACGGAGCTGCGGCGTGGCGCGGCTACCGTGGTCTGCGTGATCGCACTGGCGCCAGGAGGCATCGCGTGGTGAAGGGGCTGAAGTCCCGGCTGCGAGCGATCCTGTCCGTCGTGCCAGGGCTGCTCGGCCTGGCCCGACTCACGGCCGAGACCGTACGCGTGTGCATGCGGTGGCGGGTCACGGGTCTCGCCGCCGAGGCGGGGTTCTTCGCGCTGCTGTCGCTGCCGCCCCTGATCTTCGGACTGCTGGGTGCGGTCGGTTATCTCGCCAAGCCGCTGGGCTCGGACGTTCGGGAGCGGGTCAAGACCAACATCATCGACTACGCCGACCAATTCCTCACCCCGGACGTGATTACCGGCGTCATCCAGCCCACCCTCGACAACGCCCTGAGCGGCGGTCGCGCCGACGTCATCTCGATCGGGTTCCTGCTGAGCCTGTGGTCCGGGTCGCGATGTCTCAACGTCCTGCTCGACACGATCTCGATCATGTACGGCCAGGGCGGGATGCGCGGCATCATCCAGACCCGCGTGATGAGCCTGTCGCTGTACTTCGTCTCGTTGCTCTTCGCCGCGGTGCTGATCCCGCTCATGCTGCTCGGACCTGATCTGCTGAGCAAGGCGGTGCCGCCCGAGCTGGAGTTCCTGATGATCTTCTACTGGCCCGTGGTCGGCGGCGTCACGATCATCGGGTTCGCGACGCTGTTCTTCATCGCCACGCCCAAGCGGGCGCCCTGGGTGCGCGACCTCCCCGGCGCGACGCTGACGCTGGTGATCTGGGTGCTGTCGTCGTTCGGGCTGCGCTGGTTCCTCGGCAACTCGGTCGACGGGTTCACGGTCTACGGCCCGCTGTCCGCGACGATCGTCATCCTGATCTGGCTCTACTTCCTCGGTATCGGCGTCCTGATCGGTGCGGCGCTCAACGCCGCGGCGTCGCGTCTGTGGCCGCCGCCCGAGCTGGCTCCGCTGCACGAGAAGGCCAAGGAGTGGATCGGCGACGGTGTCGCCCGGCTGCTCCCGGTGGAGGAGCGCGCCGCACGTAGTCGTGACGACGGCGGAGACGACGAGGGCACCGGCTTGGACTCGTCCCGCGCCATCGGCTAGGGTCGGCGGGCAGCGAGACGCCCGGTCGGGAGTCCTCGCCAGACCTCTGCGGACATAGCTCAGTTGGTAGAGCGCAACCTTGCCAAGGTTGAGGTCGCCGGTTCGAGCCCGGTTGTCCGCTCTGATCTCCTCGTGAGATCTGCCCGGTTCGCCGGGCGTGGTGGAGTGGCCGAGAGGCGAGGCAACGGCCTGCAAAGCCGTCTACACGGGTTCAAATCCCGTCTCCACCTCCAACAGCCGACGCGGCCCTTCCGGGCGCGTCGGCTTTGTCGTGTCCGGACCCCGTCGTCGTACGCCTGGCGTCCACGCGGGCGCCGCCGTTCGGGTCCACGCCGAGGGGCGGCGACCGTCCTGCGCATCAGTCGTCGAGCCCTGTGTTCACGCGGCGTTCCGGGGCCGGAAAGGCCCGGATCACCCGCCCGTGGGGAGCCGTTTTGTGACTCGGGGCGTTCGTCGGATACAGTTCTCTCCGTTGCGCAGACGGCTTCGGCCAGAGCGCAGCAGGCGGACATAGCTCAGTTGGTAGAGCGCAACCTTGCCAAGGTTGAGGTCGCCGGTTCGAGCCCGGTTGTCCGCTCTCCTGATCCCTTCGCGGGGATCAGGTCAGGGCGATTGGCGCAGCGGTAGCGCGCTTCCTTGACACGGAAGAGGTCACTGGTTCAAACCCAGTATCGCCCACCAGAGGATTAGGCCCCTGACCTGCGGAAACGCAGAGTCAGGGGCCTTTTGTTTTCCCCGCGCGTCGGTTGCTCTCGGATGCGAGGGCCACAGAACGAGTTGGCCCCTGCAGTGCGGGAACGCTCGGGCGCTGGACAGGTTTGGCCCCTGTCCTTGTTCTTGGGGCTGCGAGAATCAGCACCGTGGATCTCCACATCGACCTCGACGCCGCGGCAGCCGAGCTGACCGTCCGGCTCAGCAAGCGTTGTGACCTCGACATCAGTCCGCTCACGTGGAAGGACATGGGCGACGACTACGACACCCCGTGGGCGACGGAGCGTGCGACCATTCGGGCGCCGTACTCGGTCGGCGTCGAGGTCCATCGAGGAAGCGAGGAGGGCAGGCTCGTCCTGTACGCCGGCGGGTGGGCTGACCTGGAGTACTGGAGTGGATCTGCGTCGGACGACGTCGTCGATCGCGCGCCCGGGTACAACGACTGGCTTGATGTCCCACGCTTCGCTGCGGTTGTCGGGGAGTTCCTCGAGCACTTTCGCCCGGGCGGCTGAACTCAACGCCAGTTGTCGACCGGCTTCGCGTCGGTGAAGCGCTCGACAGAGTCGGCCTTGAGGGCAGAGCACCGGGCTCGAGGCCCGGAGGGCGCAGGGGCAGAACCTTCCGCGCAAGCGACAACAACCTGGACAGGCGGACGATGACGAACAGCTATGCGCTCGGGCAGCTGAGCAAGGCCTTCCTCACGGCGACCACGCACGAGGATCCCGACGTGCGCCGCCGTGCCGATGGGCGTGCCCAGCGTTGGGTTCAGGCCATGGAGCGGATGGCTGACGGAGGCGTCGAGGTCGGCTCGCGCGTCCCTGCTCGAGGACTTCCGAGCTGGGTGACGCTCGAAGTGCTTCGTGGAGGGTTCGCCACGGGCAGCGCCCTGGCCGAGGTGCCGCTGCAGGCCGACGAGATTGCCCTCGCCCTTCGGCTGGGAATTCCGGCAGCGCGGCGACTGATCTTCGGGTACTACCTCACCGACGCGGGCCTCGACGAGTTGTACGACCTTCTCGACTCAGGCGCCTATCGGGTCGACATCCCCGAGGACGCAGCACTTCTCACCATGGCGTGGCTCGTGCGTGCGGGAGACCGGGCAGCAGCGCTCGATGTGCTGGAGGCAGTGGCGCCGTACGCCGAGAAGCTCAGGTTGGCGCCGAAGCCTGCGAACGCTTCAGTCACACCACCGGACCACGTCTTTCGGATCTCGGCGGGCGAAGCAGCTGACGCGCTTCGCAGCCGGGAGCCGAACGTACGGGTGGAGGCTCAGCGCGAGGCACTTGCCGTATGGAACCCTTTCGGCGAGCGAGTTCTCTCGCTATGGCTCGAGCGGTACCGGGACGGTCAGGTCTCATTGGACTATGACGCCGCCTGGCGCGCCACTGCCTCCGCGCTTGTCGACGAGTACGACCGTCTCGCGGCGACGCACACACTCTGCACGAAGCACAGGAAGCCGAAGGAGAACCTTGCCATCCTGCTCCGTGCGCTGAGGGCTGTCGGTCGCGGCGAGGATCTGCCCGGCCGCGACATCGGCCTGGTCCGGTGTGCCATCGAGGGCCAGATCGCGAAGCGTGGACGGCCGGGGTCCAAGGAGCACGCCGCTCTGCGGGATTGGCAGCGAGTTGTCGCGATGTCGCCGGCACACAGCCAACTCGCGGCAGTCGCTGCTGAGCGTCTGAACAGCCTCGATTCGGCCGAGGGCATTGAGCAGCCGGAAGCCTTCTCCGGAGACGTCACTCCGGAGGAAGCAGCTCAGTCCGGAGTCCCAGAAGGCTCCGCGATGCCCCCGATCGTTCCCCGGGTGCTGACTCGTGCGCATTCGGCTCCGATTGAGGTACTGCTCAAGGGAGGCGTGGTGCCGTCGGCCGAAGTGCTCGCTGCGTTGGTGCCCCGGATCAGCGCGTCAGTCGTCGCCTCGGGTTTCGCCGACCAAGCCCTCGCAAGGCTGGCCGCCGCGAACTACAAGGCGTTTCGCCGGCGTCGGTCGCTTCTACTGCTCAATCTGGAGAAGCAGATCCAGATCACCGAGCTTCCCTGGGTGCGTGCAGTCATTGCATACAGCCATGCCACGACGGATGAGGCGATGGCAGTCGCCCGCCGTGTCGGTGCGCTCGCGCTCGATCACTTCCCTTCCACGATCTTGCCGAATCCGCTGGTTCAGGAACTCCACCATCTGCTCTCGGCCGGCGGCCACGACATTCCGCTCGTGGAGGAGTTGGCCGCCGACATCTTCATGGGCCGGTTCTCGGACAAGTTCCGCCGGGCTGCTCATGGAGCGGCGCGAGTCATCGGAGGCACCCTTTACGCCGACTACTACGGAATCGATACCGGGCAGATCCTGAGTCTCGCCGAGCCCGTCAAGCCCCAGACGTCGTCCGGTTGGATCCGGCGAGGAGTTCGGCCGACCGAGCCGGGGCTGGGCTTCGGTGACCTTTGTTGGACGCGCGCCGGACGCACGCCGGACGGTGCATCGTCCGTCGCAGCCAACGGGACGATCATCGAGCAATCCCAGATCCTGACGACGCACAACCTCGCCGTTCTCGTGTCGATCGGCGTGAAGCCGACACGGCCTTGGATCGACCTCGCCCGCGATGCGATCGATCGCACCGGCGCGCTGCTCGAGCTCGCATCCCGACAGCGGCGCCCTCTCGCTACGGTGAAGGACGCGGCCTATGCCTGGCGGCAGGCTGTCTTCTTCCTGAGCGTGGCTGATCCTGCGGGCGCTCAGGCGCTCCTCTGCGACAGCTCATTGACGACCTCAGCGCCTCAGGTCATGAACGAACTGGTGGTGCACCTGCGCCAGGTCGCGGATGGCCAGCCCGTCGACGGCGAGCGTTCGCCTTTTCTCGGATGGACAGTCGGCCGGCACTGGATCCTCGACGCCATCGGCCACAACCGTGGCATCTCCGTTTCGTGACGGTGCCGTGGCAGATGTGTGACCGGTCACACCTTGTGCTGCAGAACCGCGGCATGCCTGACCATTCACATAGGAACGCACTCTTGGGCCGGCGCTCATCGATCGGTGCGTAGCGTCCGGCTCACGGGCCCAGTCGAGCCCGCTTCACTGTCGCCCCACTCGCGTGGGTCCGTGTTTCGAGAGGAACCGTGATGAAGCGCCTTCTGATCGGAGCCACCGCCCTGGTGGTGGCTCTCGGAGCTCTCCCAGCCGCTCCAGCTCACAGCGCCGTCGTGGCGCCGTCCGCAGTCACCCTGCCGACCGTGTCGTACGGCGTCGGGTCGTTCGCGACGATGATCACCAGCTCGCTCGCCTCGGTGCGCTCGGGCCCGACCGTCTACAGCTCGCTCGCCTGCACGACCCAGCCCGGACTCACGAGCACCAACCGGACGGCCTCGGTCACCACCAAGGCACTCAGCGCGGGCGTGACGACGACGAGTGCTCGTACGACGGGCAGCTCGACCAGCCGCACCGCTGAGGGCACCACGTCGGTCGCCGGGCTGAACCTCCTGTCCGGCCTCGTGTCGGCCTCCGCCATCACGACGCGCACCACCTCGACCGTGACGAGCGCAGGGGGCTGCCAGTGGCACCAACGCGACGAGCCTGGTCGGTCTGAAGATCAACGGCAAGGGCATCAACGCCACCGTCCCGGCCAACACGACGATCCCTCTCACGCTCGACGGGCTCTCGCTCGGGAAGGTCGTGCTCAACGAGCAGTACAAGGTCGTCGTCGACGGGCTGGTGCGCAATACGACGCGTGCCCTGTCGGTGACCATCCAGGCGCCCAACCGGCTCGGCATCCCGATCGGCACGCAGATCGTGGTGGGTCAGTCGGCCGCCTACCTCGGTTCGATGGCCAAGGGGTACACCGTCGGTCAGGGCTACGGGCTGAAGGCCAATGCCCTGGACGGTGCGGTGAAGGCCGGTCCGGTGAGCTACCTGCCCGTGGCCTGCGTGACGGGTGCCGGTCGAGCGAACGTCGTCTCGACGGGCCTGCCGTTGCTGGCGTCGCTCGGGGCGGTCGACACGACCACGAGCAGCACCACGGGCAGCACGGTCAAGAGCTCGGTGACCAGCACGGTCGCCGGTGCGTCGGTGCTCAACCTGATCACGCTCACGGCGATCAAGGCGCAGACCTCGACGACGCGACCGACGCGTACGAGCCCCGTCACGCTCAGTGACACCTCACAGTTCGTGGGGCTCAAGGTGGCTGGCATGCCCGCGATCAACGACTCGGTCAAGCCCAACACCACGGTGAAGATCCCGGGTCTGGGATCAGTGACGTTCCACCGAGTTGCCAAGACCTCCAACGGGATTCGCGTGACGATGGTCTACATCGTCCTGGACCGGATCCTCGGAACGCTGCCGACAGGCAGCGTGGTCGAGATCGGTGTCTCGGAGACCGGCGTCCGCTGATCACCCCCGAGAGCCGACCGGCCTCGTACCCCACGACGGGGTACGAGGCCGATCGGCGTCCGGTCGTCGGTCAGTCGACCGCGAGCTCACCCAGCTCGGACCACTGCTCGCCGGGGACGGTCGTGTTGATGATGCGCGGCGTCTCGACGAGGTGGGGCGGCAGGTCGCGCTGAGCCTGCTTGAAGTGCTCGGACCCGACGTGGGCCTCGGCGGCGTCGTCCTTGAAGGCCTCGAGCAGGACGTACTCGTTCGGGTCGTCCAGGCTGCGCGACCAGTCGAACCAGAGGTTGCCGGGCTCAGCGCGGGTCGCCTCGGTGAAGTCGCGGACGATCTCGGGCCAGCGGTCGGCGTCCTCGGGGCGGACGCGGAACCGTGCGGTGATGGCGATCAACGTGCCTCCTGGTCTCGGGCAGCCCTCGGCTGCGAGGTGTGGTCGTCTCCGATGCTAGACGCCGACATGGTTGGCTCTGCCTGCACGGTTGGACCGATCAGGGGAGGCAGCCGATGGTCGACCGCAACGAGGCGGTGGCCGAGCTCGGCGAGCGACGCGCGAGTGGTGTGCTCGAGATCAGCCATGACCCTGAGTGCTTCGAGCGGGGCGGCTTCTGGGCCGTGGTGATGACGTTCGAGGGCGAGCTGACGGCCGTACGCATGACGCCGGGGGAGCTGGCGACGCCGCGCCGGTACGAAGGCCCGGCTCCGCGGCTGAGCGACGCCGCACAGGAGGCGTGGACGTCGTCGCTGGACCGCGCGGCATACGAGGACGGTGTGCGCGAGATCAGGCGACGGATCGCCCGCGGCGAGGTCTACCAGGTCAACCTCTGCCGGGTGCTCAGCCACGAGATCGCACCGGAGGCCGACCTGGACGTGCTGGCCGCCGTCCTGCGGCAGGGCAACCCGGCGCCGTACGCCGCTCGTATCCACGTCCCCGAGGCCGGTCTGGACGTCGTGTGCGCCTCGCCCGAGCTCTACCTGCGCCGCGAGGGCCGGCGGCTGGTGTCGTCGCCGATCAAGGGCACGGCCCCGACCGCGGAGGAGATGCTCGACAAGGACGTCGCCGAGAACGTCATGATCACCGACCTGGTCCGCAACGACATATCTCCGGTCGTCGAGCCCGGCACGGTCGCCGTCGAGGACCTGTGCGTGCCCGAGGCGCACCCGGGCCTCACCCACCTCGTGTCGACGGTGACCGGCACGCTGCGACCCGACGTCACATGGTCGGACGTCCTGGCTGCGACGTTCCCGCCCGGTTCGGTCTCCGGTGCGCCGAAGTCCACTGCGCTGCAAGCGATCTCAGATCTGGAGCCCGTTGATCGCGGCCCCTACTGCGGAGCCGTGGGCTGGATCGACGCCGATCACGACCAGGCCGAGCTCGCCGTCGGCATCCGGACGTTCTGGGCCGAGCACGACGGCGTACGCCGGTGGCTGCACTTCGGGACGGGCGCCGGGATCACGTGGGGTTCGGACCCTGAGGGGGAGTGGTGGGAGACTGTCCTGAAGGCGCGTCGCCTGATCTCACTGGCCGCGCCCATCACGGACGCACGCAGCAGCAGGGGAGACACCGAGTGACCATCCGCATCTGGGTCAACGGCGAGCGGGTCGACGACAAGCCGGCGATCAGCGCGCTCGACCACGGCGTGACCGTGGGCGACGGCGTGTTCGAGACCTGCAAGGTGGTCGACGGCGAGGTGTTCGCCCGGACCCGCCACCACGACCGCCTCGACCGCTCGTTGGCCGGCCTCGGACTGCCGGCGGCCGACCGCGACTACCTCGACGAGGGCATCGAGGCTGTGCTCAAGGAGGCCAAGGGGCTCACCCGGCTGCGCTACACCGTGACCGGTGGAGTCGGGCCGCTCGGCTCCGAGCGCGGTACGAGCGGACTCACCTATGTGGTGATGGCCACCGAGATCGACCGCCCGGCGCCGACGACGCGGGTCGTCACCGTCCCGTGGCCCCGCAACGAGCGCAGCGCCGTCGCCGGTCTGAAGACGACCTCGTACGCCGAGAACGTCGTCGCGCTCAAGCGCGCGCGTGACGCCGGAGCGACCGAGGCTCTGATGCCCAACACGCGCGGTGAGCTGTGCGAGGGCACCGGCAGCAACGTGTTCGTCGTCTCGGGCGACCGCATCCTGACGCCGCCGCTGGAGTCCGGTGCGCTCGCCGGCGTCACGCGGGCGCTGGTGCTGAAGTGGGGTGCCGAGGCCGGGCTGCCCGTCCACGAGACGATGCTGCCGATGTCGATGCTGCAGACCTGTGACGAGCTGTTCATCACCTCCTCGACCCGTGACGTACAGCCCGTCTCGGCCGTCGACGACCGTGAGCTCGGGGCGCCCGGTCCGCTGACCTCCGCGATCTCCGAGGTGTTCGCCCGCGCCGCCGATCAGGACGGAGACCCGACGTGACCGACGAGAAGACCTACAAGGAGCCCGACGCGCTGATCAGCGCCGAGGAGGACCGCTTCGCCTGGCGACGCAAGATCAAGTCCAACCCGACCACGCGCGTCGCCTATCGCGTGGCGGTGGCCCTGGTCGGCCTCGCGATCGTCGCGGTCGGTGTCGCGGCGATCCCGCTGCCCGGTCCGGGCTGGCTCATCGTGTTCCTCGGCCTGGGTGTGTGGGCCTCGGAGTTCGACTGGGCGGCGCGGCTGCTCGACTGGGTCAAGGGCAAGGTGACCGCCTGGACCAGGTGGCTCGGCCGGCAGTCGTGGTGGGTCAAGGCGGTCGTCACGCTGCTGACCATCGCGCTCGTGCTGGCGATCTTCTACGCACTGTTCGCGGTGAGCGGCGTGCCGGGCCTGCTGCCGGATGCTGTCGAGGACGAGCTGCACCAGATGCCCGGGCTCGGCTGACCCGACCCGATTAGGGGTTGAGTCCGTTCGCGGGCTATCCTCTCGGTCGCGCCACCAACGCGGTTCCTGCCGCGGTGTGGTCGTCCTGGACGTGTAGCTCAGTTGGTTAGAGCGTTCGCTTCACACGCGAGAGGTCAGGGGTTCGAGTCCCTTCACGTCCACCACCATGAGAGAAGCCCTCGGTCACCTGACCGGGGGCTCTTCTCATGCCTGCGACAGGTCCTGCGGGCGGTCGGTGTCGTCACCCCGTGCGACGTCGCCGCACTCCACCAGGTGCAGATCAGGGCGCCCCGCGAGCCACGACCGCGCACCCTGGTCGCCGCTGAGTCCTGCGAGCACGGCGTCCCAGTGCTCGCGGCCGATCAGGACGGGATGGCCGGGCACACCGTCGTACGCCGCCCGCGCCAGCACCGTCGGCGAGGCGAGGTGAACGACCCGGCGTACGGCCTCTGGCGTCACCCAGGGCAGGTCGACCAGGTGGATCAGCGTGGCGTCGTGGGTGCCGTCCAGCGAGCCGAGGCCGGCGCGCAAGGAGCCGGCCATGCCGCCGTCCCAGCCTGGGTTGGTGACGACGTCGGCGAGCGAACCGACGAGCGTGGCCACCTCGTCGCCGCGGGCGCCGACGACCACGCTCACGTCGTCGACGCCGGCCTCGTGCAGGACGCGAACAGCGCGGAGTACCAACGGTTCTCCGTCGATCTCGACGAGCGCCTTGGGGCGACCCATGCGACGTCCGGCGCCGGCTGCGAGCAGGACTGCGGCGGTCATGAGCACGAGCGTACGAGCGCGTGTGCGATGGTCGGGACATGACCATGCGCGTCGCTCATCTGGCCATCTATCCCGAGAAGGGAGCGCCGGGGGTCGACCTGTCGACGGTCACCGTCGAGGCGGATGGTCTCACCGGCGATCGTCGCAAGAAGGCCGCAGTGCACCTGGTGACCCTCGCCGACGTCGACACCGACGACCCGCCTCGTGCCAACGTCGTGCTCGATCCGGCAGGCGAGGAGCTCGTCGCCCTGGTCGGTCAGGACCTGCGCCTCGGCTCGGTCACGCTGCGCGTCACCACCATGCCGAGCGGGTGCCCAGGGGTCTACGCCGAGGTCGTCGAGCCCGGTCAGGTCTCGGTCGGCGACGACGTCGAGGCGGTCTAGAGCAGCCACACCTCGGCGTCGGTGACGAACGCCGAGGAGCTCGGCCGAGCCGGCGTGCCGGACACCGTCACGCCGCCGGGCAGCTCGGTGCCGGCGAGTGTGATCTGACCGCGCGCACAGGGTGCGAGCACCAGGCGCAGACCGGCCATGTCGCTCCCGAGCGGGAACTCGTCGGTCTCGCACGCTCGACGGTCCAGGACGCCGTCGATCTCGACGTCGACGTCGCCTGCGGACGCGCGCAGGCCGGAGTCCAGGCTCAGGTCGACAGCGACGGGCGTGCGGCGGACGACGGGCTCGTGCCAGGGGAGGCCGTCGAGCTCGGGGAAGTGACGCACGAACGAGGTCGTCAGCCAGCGCCCGAGACCGGTGTCCTCGGCCAGCAGGAGGACCCCGGACGGCTGCCACAGCACCAGGGCGGTGCCGGCACCGTGGTCGGACCAGTCGACCCGCCACACCGAGACGTACGCCGTGCAGTCACCGGCGTCGTCGAACAGCTGCACCGCAGGGTTGGCCCCGACGAGCACGGGCCGGCGGAGCGGGGGAGCGGAGGTCACCCCACTGAGCCTACGGGCGCGGCCTCACCGGCGTACGGCGTGAGCCACACAGGTGGTCGCGGTCGGTCGGGCCTCCAGCCGGCCCGCACCGATGTCCTGCCCGCACACGTCGCACACGCCGTAGCGGCCGGTACGCACGCGGGCCAAGGCGTCGTCGAGCTCGTCCAGGTGCGTGCGCGCCTGCTGCAGGAGCGAGGTCACCTGGGCGCGCTCGTACGCGATCGTCTGGCCCTCGGGGTCGTGCTCGTCGTCGGCGTTGGAGTCGCGCGAGGCGTCGAACAGCGCCGACAGGTCGGCCTCCATCCGGGCGATCCGCGCCGACGTGTCGACGCGTGCGGCCTCCAGCCGGGCGACGGCGTCGCCGGCTGCGGCATCGGATCCAGGAGTGGGCATGGTGCTGGGTTCAACGGTGGTCGCCGCACAGCTGTTCCGCGTGGGCGGCCCATCCGTGCCACGGATGTGATCGGCAGCGACCGTGCCGGGTAGCCTGAGCGACGCTGTGCCGTCGCGCAGCGCGCCGTACCCGCGGGCCGGCGCCTCACCCACCTCTTCGAGGAGCTCATCGTGTCTGCCGAGTCATCCCAGTCCGTCGCCGGAAGCGAGCGGTCGGAGACGGAGGGCACGACGGGCACCGACCGGTTCGGCTCCGACAAGAAGGTCGTCGCGATGCGGGTCGACGGTGAGCTGCAGGACCTGTTCCGTGAGATCCCCGACGGCGCGGTCGTCGAGCCCGTCACGGTCGACTCCGAGGACGGGCTCAACATCCTGCGCCACTCCGCCGCGCACGTGCTCGCCCAGGCCGTGCAGCAGATCAACCCCGAGGCCGGGCTCGGCATCGGCCCGCCCGTCAAGGACGGCTTCTACTACGACTTCGACGTCGAGCACGCCTTCCAGCCGGACGACCTCAAGGCCCTCGAGAAGGCCATGCAGAAGATCGTCAACGAGGGTCAGACGTTCGCCCGCCGCGTGACGACTGACGACGCCGCGCGCGAGGAGCTGGCCGCCGAGCCGTACAAGCTCGAGCTCATCGGCCTCAAGGGCAACGCCGCTCAGGCCGCCGAGGGCGCCGATGCCGAGGTCGGCGGCGGCGAGCTGACGATCTACGACAACCTGCGCCGCGACGGCTCGCGCGCCTGGGGTGACCTGTGCCGTGGCCCGCACGTCCCGTCGACCAAGGTGCTCGGCAACGCGTTCAAGCTGCTGCGCTCGGGTGGTGCGTACTGGCGCGGCTCGGAGAAGAACCCCCAGCTGCAGCGCATCTACGGCACCGCCTGGCCCACCAAGGACGAGCTCAAGGCCTACCTGGACCGCCTCGCCGAGGCCGAGAAGCGCGACCACCGCAAGATCGGCGCCGAGCTGGACCTGTTCTCCTTCCCCGACGAGCTCGGTTCGGGCCTGCCGGTGTTCCACCCCAAGGGCGGTGTGATCAAGCGCGAGATGGAGGACTACGTCCGTCGCCGCCACATCGAGGAGGGCTTCGAGTACGTCGGCACGCCCCACATCTCCAAGGAGCAGCTGTTCCACACCTCGGGGCACCTGCCCTACTACGCCGAGGGCATGTTCGCGCCGTTCGACGTCGACGGCACCGACTACCGCCTCAAGGCGATGAACTGCCCGATGCACAACCTGATCTTCCGCTCGCGGGGCCGGTCCTACCGCGAGCTGCCGCTGCGGCTGTTCGAGTTCGGCTCGGTCTACCGCAACGAGAAGTCGGGCGTGGTCCACGGCCTGACCCGCGTGCGCGGCTTCGCCCAGGACGACAGCCACTCCTACGTCACGCCGGAGCAGGCGCCCGACGAGGTGCGCCACCTGCTGAAGTTCGTGCTGTCGCTGCTGCGCGACTTCGGCCTCGACGAGTTCTACCTCGAGCTGTCCACGCGTGATGAGGACGGCGACAAGAAGGACAAGTTCATCGGCTCGGACGAGCAGTGGGCACACGCGACGAAGGTGCTCGAGGAGGTCGGCCGCGAGACCGGGCTCGAGCTCGTCCCCGACCCGGGCGGCGCGGCGTACTACGGCCCGAAGATCTCGGTGCAGGCGCGCGACGCGATCGGGCGCTCGTGGCAGATGTCGACGATCCAGTACGACTTCAACCAGCCCGAGCGGTTCGGCCTGGAGTTCCAGGCTGCTGACGGCACCCGCCAGCAGCCGGTCATGATCCACTCGGCGAAGTTCGGCTCGATCGAGCGCTTCCTCGGCGTGCTGGTCGAGCACTATGCCGGTGCGTTCCCGGTGTGGCTCTCACCCGTCCAGGTGCTCGGTGTGCCGGTCGCCGAGGAGTACGCCGACTACCTCCAGGACGCGCTGAACATGTTGAAGCGCAAGGGGATTCGCGTCGAGCTCGACGCCAGCGACGACCGGTTCCCCAAGAAGATCCGCAACGCGTCCAAGTCCAAGGTGCCGTTCGTGCTCATCGCCGGTGAGGAGGACCGGGCCGCCGGCGCCGTGTCCTTCCGCTACCGCGACGGCTCGCAGAAGAACGGCGTCCCGCTGGCCGACGCAGTGGCCGAGATCCTCGAGGCCGTCGAGTCGCGCAAGCAGGTCTGAGATCGCGGGAACTCCTCCGCGTTCCGCGCCGTTCTACGCAGTGCAGCCCCACGGTTCCAAGGCCGAGGGGCTGCACCACTTCAGGGCCGTTCAGGCCGGAGTCAGCGACGGCCGCCGAAGGTCCAGCCGGTCACCTCGACCGAGTCGTACCGCTCGACGTCGAGCACACGGGAGGCGGCGTCGGGGTCGGCCGCCTGCACGAGCGCGGCGGTGCCGAGCCATGTCGATGCGTCGTCCGAGAGCAACGGGCCCGTAGGCGATCAAGGGCTCGGGGTCCGTCCGCGGTCGGTCCTCGCCCGTACCCACGCCGAGCCCGAGCACGAGGAAGCGGTCCGCGTCGGCCGCACGGTTGCGCCACCGATGGATCAACACACCGTCGAAGGCTCCCGCCTGGTAGCAGGGCTCCTCGAACGCGAACGCCCTCGCCGTTGCCGGGTCGGGCAGGTCGACGATGTGGACGCTGCCGACCAGCGTCTCCTGCGTGAACGTCGGCCCGCGCGCGATCAGGTGGTCGGCGAACCGGTCCATGTAGGCCCAGTGCGCCTCGACCATCCGTTCGCGCAGCGGCTCCGAACCTGCTCGGCCATGGTGGTGGACGAAGAACTCCATGCCGTGATCCTCGCCGACACGGCTCATGCGCGGTGGGCGAAGACGCTCAACCAGTGACCGCCGCGCGGGGACGGGTTGCGGTCGATCTCGTCGACGCGCCAGCCGGCCCCCTCTATCGCGGCGCGCAGCGGCTCAGGACGCCAGTACGCGAAGAAGCGCTCTCCCGACACGTTGCCGCCTGTGCTCGGCGCCTCCCGTCGCCCTCCTTCAGCGAGGCGAACAACCGACCGGACGGGCGGGTGACGGTGGCCAGCCGCCGCAGCACGACGTCGGTCTCCTCCCGCGTCAGGTGGACGAGCACCGCGCTCGCCCAGACACCGTCGTACGGGCCACCGAGGTCGTCGGTCAGCGGGTCCAGCACGTCGGCGGTGTAGCCGTCAGCGCGCATCATCTCGACGAACGCCGGTGTGATGTCTGGGCGCCGGACGCTCAGGCCCAGCGACTCCAGCTCACGGGCGTCGCGGCCGGTGCCACTCCCGATCTCCAGGACGCGAGCGCCGGGCGACAGGGTCCGGGCGTACTGACCGGCGGCGTCGGCGAGCGGCGAGCGCAGCCCGGACTCGGTCGCGGCGCGGTACTCCTGCGCCCCCTCCTGGTACGACGCGATCGTCGCATCGCGCTGGGCCTGCTGTCGCCCGTCCATGGGATCTCCTCAGGTGGGGTCCGACGTGCCGAGTCTGGCAGGGGAGCGGAGCTGCGGGCGCTCGGACGCGTAGTAGCGGTAGAGCTCGTACGCCGCGACGGCGCCGAGCAGGTGCCACACGGCGTGACCCTGCAACCACGACTGCGGCGAGCACCAGGGGCCGTCGGAGCGACTGATGTTCCAGATCCCGAACGCCACGAGCATGGACGCGACCGCGGCGACGGCATGCCGCGCGCCCGCGGGCCGCGCCGAACGTCGGCGCAGGACCAGCTCCATCACCACGGCTGCGACGAGGAGCACGGCGAACGCCAGGTTGCCGGGATGGCCGACGACGGGCACGTGCACCTCGAGGCCGCCGAACACCTCGGCCAGCGTGACGGAGGCGACGAACGCGACCGAGAACCCAGCAGTCCCCAGACCCACCAGCCGGGTGAGGGCGTACGCCGCGGCGTAGCCCGCCACGAGGTACATGCTCGTGAGGTCGAGCAGTCCGCCGGTGGCCGACTCGGTGGCGTGCATGGCCATGCTGCCCGGGCCCAGCAGCACCACCAGACAGCCGTAGCCCGCGAGCAGTGCGGGCCGCGACAGCGACCGGGCACGGCGACCCACGTCGTACGCGATGAGCAGACCGGCGACGACGAACCCGAGGTTGCTCGCAGTGTTGGCAGGTTGTCGGATCACAGCGTCGCGAGCGGCCTCGCAGAACTCCGCGCCGGAGCCGTCGGCGGGCCCGAGCCACTGCTCGCGCGCCGCCACGACGAGCAGGCCGAGCGAGACGGCGGCCACCGCCGCGGTGATCGGCAGCGGACGAACGGGGGAGCGGCTCGGGTTCACGGTCCCAGCCTGGCGGATCGTGATGTGCTTCACTGCCCGACGTGAGCAGCATCCGGATCACGCGCGCCACCGCCGAGGACGCGTTCGCCCTCGCGGCCCTCGTGCTGCGCGCCGACCTGGAGAGGGGCGCCTCCGGGCGGACCGGGTTCATCGACGAGTACGCCGATGCCTGGCTCGCCGAGCGTGACCGCCGGCCGGCATGGATCGCCACCGAGCCCGACGGCGACCCGGCCGGCCTGATCTCCACCTCGGTCGTCCGCAGGCTGCCGAGCCTGCGCCGCCCGGCGAGCTCGTGGATGCACGTCTCGCTGCTCTACGTGGTTCCGAACCAGCGCGGCCAGGGGCTGGGGGAGCAGCTGCTCCGGCGGATGATCGTGTGGGGCGAGGGCAACGGCGTCGACCGCTTCCAGCTCAACGCCGTGCCCGAGGCGCGCACGTTGTACGAGCGGGTCGGCTTCACTGCCCCCGACCCGCGCCTGATGGAACGGCGCCGCTAGCTCGTCGGCTCGGCCAGCAGCACGGGGATGAGCCGGTCGGTCTTGGTCTGGTACTCGGCGTAGGGCGGGTACGCCTCGACAGCGCGCGCCCACCACTCCTCACGCTCGGCGCCGGTGATCTCGCGGGCCACGGCGTCGTGACGCTGCGTCCCGTCGAGGATCTCGATCTGCGGGTTGGCGGTCACGTTGTGGTACCAGGCCGGGTGCTTCTCGGCGCCGCCGTACGAGGCGACGATCGCGTAGACACCGTCCTTCTCGACCCGCATCAGAGGGACCCGACGCAGCTTGCCGGACTTCGCACCGCGCATCGTGTAGACGACCACGGGCATCCCCATGATGTCGACCGACTCCGTCGTGCCGGTCTCGTCGATCGTGGCGAGCTGCTTGGCAACCCAGCCGGTCTTCTCGTCCGCGTACTCACCGTCAAGAGGCATGCCCCCACTCTGCCACCGTCACGACAGGATGCGACACCTAGGATCGGCGCCATGCCTCAGGACCGGACGACCGACGAGCCCGCCGTACCCCCGGAGCCTGCCGCGTCGTTCGCGCGCGTCGATGACGGCTTCGAGCGGCTCTGGACGCCGCACCGGATGGCGTACATCCAGAGCGACAAGCCGAGCCAGGAGTCCCATGAGGACTGCCCGTTCTGCGAGGCGCCGGGACGCTCGGACGCCGACGGCCTGATCGTCCACCGTGGGAGCACCGGTTACGTCGTGCTCAACCTGTTCCCGTACAACCCGGGACACCTGCTCGTCTGCCCCTACCGGCACGTGCCGCTGTACGTCGACCTCACCGACGAGGAGACCGCCGAGTTCACCATGCTCACCAAGCAGGCGATCGCGGCCCTCCAGGCGGCGTCGGCACCGATGGGCTTCAACATCGGGATGAACCAGGGCGAGGTGGCCGGCGCCGGGGTGGCCGCGCACCTGCACCAGCACATCGTCCCGAGGTGGGGCGGTGACGCCAACTTCCTGCCCATCGTCGGTCAGACCAAGGCACTGCCCGCGCTGCTGGAGGACACCCGGGCCCAGCTGGTCGAGCACTGGCCGACAGGGGAGTGAGCCTCGTGTCCTGGTCGGCGCTCCCGTCCTGCCGCGGCACCAGTACGCTGGCGCCACCATGCTGAACCGATTCGCCCGGGCGCTCTTCACGCGGCTCTTCACCCCCATCGCCCGCTTCTTCGTCGGGCTCGGCATCAGCCCCGACGTCATCACGCTCGTCGGCACGCTCGGCGTCAGCGTCGGAGCACTGGCGTTCTACCCGCGCGGTGAGTTCTTCATCGGCACCGTGGTGATCACCGCCTTCGTGTTCTCCGACACCATCGACGGCGTCATGGCGCGCATGATGAACCGCTCCAGCAACTGGGGCGCCTACCTCGACTCCACGCTCGACCGGGTCGGAGACAGCGCGATCTTCGGTGGCCTGGTGCTCTACTACGCCGGCCAGGGCGATGACACGCTCATGGCGGCGCTGGCGCTGGCGTGCCTCATCCTCGGCAGCGTCGTCAGCTATTCCAAGGCCCGCGCCGAAGGACTCGGCATGACCGCCAACGTCGGCATCGCCGAGCGTGCCGACCGACTGGTCGCCGTGCTCGTCACGACCGGCCTGGTCGGGCTGGGCCTGCCCGAGGTCGTCCTCACCGTCGTCCTGGCCCTCCTGGCCGTCGCGAGCCTGGTCACGGTCCTGCAACGCATGCTCACCGTGCGTCGGCAGGCCCTGACCGCTGCCGCCGACTGATGCTCGACCTCACCGGCAACCTCACCCTCGCCGGTTACCGCACCGGGTGGGCGCTCGTACGACGGCTGCCCGAGCGGGCGGCGTACAAGGCCTTCGACCTGATCGCCGACTCGATGTACATGCGTGGCGGCAAGCACGTCAACCGGATGCGCTCCAACTACGCCAAGGTGCGCCCCGAGCTGTCCGAGAACGACCTGGAGGACCTGGTCCGGGCCGGGATGCGCTCGTACATGCGCTACTGGTGCGATGCCTTCCGTCTGAGCACGCTCACCCCGGAGCAGCTCGCGCCTCGCGTCCGACTCGTCGGCGACGAGGACGCCCGGGCCGTGCTGGCTGAGGGACGCTCGCTCGTGCTGTTCCTCGGGCACCTCGGCAACTGGGACATGTGCGGGGCGTGGGCGACCACCCACTTCGCCAAGGTCACCACCGTCGCCGAGCGGCTCAAGCCCGAAGAGCTGTTCGATGAGTTCCTGGAGTTCCGGGAGAGCCTCGGCATGCGCATCATCCCGCTCACCGGCGGTGACAACCCGTTCGGCGAGCTCGTGCGCGCGGCCCGGGACGGCGCGTTCATCCCGCTGCTCGCAGACCGCGACCTGACGCACAAGGGCGTCACGGTCACCTGGTGCGGTCATGAGGCCAAGGTCGCCGCAGGCCCGGCTGCGCTCGCGCTCACGACCGGTGCGGCGCTCTACTCGCTCGGCGTCCACTACGAGAAGGTCCCCGGCCGCTCCACCTACGAGGTCGTCTGCACCTTCAGCCCGCGGATCGAGCCTCCGGGCGAGGGGAGCAAGGCCGACCAGATCCAGGCCATGACCCAGGCGTGCGTCGACGGGCTCGAGCCGACCCTGCGCGCGCACACCGAGGACTGGCACATGATGCAGCGCGTCTTCGTCGACGACCTCACACCGCGGGACCGCTGATGCGCATCGGGATCGTCAGCCCGTACTCCTTCGACGTCCCCGGTGGTGTCAACCTGCACGTCAAGGACCTCGCCGAGCACCTGATCGAGCTCGGCCACCACGTCAGCGTTCTCGCACCTGCCGACGAGGACACCGTGCTGCCGCCGTACGTCGTCGCCGCAGGCAAAGCCGTGCCGGTGCCCTACAACGGGTCGGTCTCGCGACTCACCTTCGGTCCGGTGACGGCGGCTCGGGTGAGCCGCTGGATCGAGCGACACCAGTTCGACGTCGTGCACGTCCACGAGCCGATCACCACCTCGGTGTCGATGCTGGCGCTCTTCTCGGTTGAGGGCCCGGTGGTCGCGACGTTCCACACCTCCAACGTGCGGTCCCGGCTGCTGGTCACCCTCGGGTCGTTCCTGCAGCCCAGCCTGGAGAAGCTCACGGCACGCATTGCGGTGAGCGAGGACGCGCGGCGCACGGTCACCACCCACCTCGGCGGCGACGCCGTCATCATCCCCAACGGGGTCTTCGTCGACCGGTTCAGCGGCGCCGAGCCGCGCCCGGAGTGGCAGGGCACCGCCGAGCGTCCGACGATCTGCTTCCTGGGACGGATGCAGGAGTCACGCAAGGGCCTGCCGGTGCTGCTCGACGCCGTGCCCGACATGCTGCGGCACAAACCGGGCCTGCGCGTGCTGGTCGCCGGACCGGGCGATGCCAAGCAGGTGCTCTCCGGTCGGCCTCGCGAGGTCGTCGACGCCGTCGAGATGCTCGGCGCGGTCAGTGACGAGGACAAGGCCCGGTTGTTCGCCTCTGCCGACATCTACGTCGCACCCAACACGGGCGGCGAGAGCTTCGGGATCATCCTCATCGAGGCGATGAGCGCCGGGGCGCCCGTGCTCGCGAGCGACCTCGGCGCGTTCACCCGCGTGCTCGACGAGGGCAGGGTGGGCGCGACGTTCCGCAACGAGGACCCGGCCGATCTGGCCCGTGCAGCGGTGTCGCTGCTCGATGACGCCGACCGCCGTGCCGAGCTGTCGCGGCTCGGGCGCGAGCATGCTCGTCGTTTCGACTGGTCGGTCGTGACGCAGGACATCCTGATGGTCTACGAGACGGCGATCGAGGCCTGGGCGCCACCACGCGCCGGTCGTTGGCGCCGAGGAGGCAGCGCCTAGTGGAGATCATCGGCTGGGTCGCGCTGGTCGTCGCGATCGTCTCGTTGGCCGCCTGGCGGCTGACCTACACCGCGGCCAGGCTCGACCGCCTGCACGGACGCGTCGAAGGTGCGATGTCCGCCCTCGACGCCCAGCTCGTCCGTCGGGCCGAGGCCTCACTCGAGCTCGCTCGCAGCGAAGCACTCGACCCGACGAGCTCTCTGGTGCTCGGTGGCGCGGCGACCTCCTCCCTCGAGTTCGCCGATGACGAGGAGGTCACCTCCGAGGTGCGCGTCCACGGCATCAGCCCCGACCGCGGAGCCGTCGAGAGCGGTCTGACGGAGACGCTCCAAGAGCTGCTGACACCTGAGACGGTCGCTCACGTACGCGAGCACAGCCCGTTGGGCTCGGACTGCCTCGACATGGTTCATCGAGCCGGTCAGCGGGTCCAGCTCTCGCGCCGCTTCTACAACGACGCCGCACGTGACGTCCGCCGCGTGCGGAGCAAGAAGATGGTGCGCTGGTTCCGCCTCGCCGGCCACACAGCGATGCCCGAGTCGGTCGAGTTCAACGACGAGGTTCCCGAGCTGCGCAACCCTTGATGCTTGGACAGCATCGGCCAGGGCACTTTCATGCCACGGGCCGGACGATGGCCGGTTGCTGCCGTGCGGTCGTCGTACTCTGGAGCGGTAGTCCACGTCCTCAGAGAGCGAGACCCCTCATGACCGACAGCACCACCCCCACCACCGGCACCGGCACGGCCCGCGTCAAGCGCGGTATGGCCGAGATGCTCAAGGGCGGCGTCATCATGGACGTGGTCACGCCCGAGCAGGCCAAGATCGCTGAGGACGCCGGTGCCGTCGCCGTCATGGCGCTGGAGCGGGTCCCGGCCGACATCCGGGCACAGGGCGGCGTCTCGCGCGCCAGCGACCCCGACATGATCGACGGCATCATCGAGACCGTCTCGATCCCGGTGATGGCCAAGGCCCGCATCGGCCACTTCGTCGAGGCGCACGTGCTGCAGAGCCTCGGCGTCGACTACATCGACGAGTCGGAGGTGCTCACGCCGGCCGACTACGCCAACCACATCGACAAGTGGGCCTTCACCGCGCCGTTCGTGTGCGGTGCGACCAACCTGGGCGAGGCGCTGCGCCGCATCACCGAGGGTGCGGCGATGATCCGCTCCAAGGGTGAGGCCGGCACGGGTGACGTCTCCAACGCCACGACCCACATGCGTCAGATCCGACAGGAGATCCGTCGCCTGCAGAACCTCCCTGAGGACGAGCTGTTCGTCGCGGCCAAGGAGCTGCAGGCGCCGTACGAGCTGGTCAAGGAGGTCGCCGAGGCCGGCAAGCTGCCGGTCGTGCTGTTCACGGCCGGCGGCATCGCGACTCCGGCCGACGCGGCGATGATGATGCAGCTCGGTGCCGAGGGCGTGTTCGTCGGCTCGGGCATCTTCAAGTCGGGCAACCCGGCTCAGCGAGCCGAGGCGATCGTCAAGGCCACGACGTTCTACGACGACCCCGACGTGATCGCCAAGGTCTCGCGCGGTCTCGGTGAGGCCATGGTCGGCATCAACGTCGATGAGATCCCCGAGCCGCACCGCCTGGCCGAGCGCGGCTGGTGAGGTCCGGCTGAGGCGCCCTCACGGGTGATCTCACCTGCGTTCGGAGGACGCGCACAGCCTGTGCGCGTCCTCCGTGTGTGTGAGCCTCGCGTGCCGGTGCGGCCGCCGCGTCAGTCCGGCAGCGCCATGAGCAGGACGGGCGGCTCGGAGTCGGGCAGCCACTCCGGTCGTGAGGTGCCGACCTGCTGCCACCCCCGATGCCGATAGACCTCGGCCGCCCGACCGTGGCGTACGACGACGTCGAGCACGGGCGTGCGGCTCTGCTCGCGAGCCCAGCCGACCGCGGCGTCGATCAGGGCGCCGCCGACGCCGCGCCCGGCGAGCCTGTGGTCGACGAAAAGCACTGACATACAAGCGAGCTCGGCGATCGGCCGGCCGACTCCGCTCGACCAGATGCGGCCCAGCTCGTCGTCGTCGACGGAGGTGATGCTGACGTGCCCGCCGACCGCACCGTCGACCTCGGCCACCCAGGCACGTTCCTCGTTCTTGCGGACGACGAACTCCTCAGGTGGGAAGGGCAGCGGCCATCTCAGCGGGTACGACGACACCGGCTGCTGGGCCGCGAGCACCTCGACGAGGGCGGGGATGTCGTCCGGGCGTCGCTCGCGGACGAGGACGTCGGTCACAGCCGTTCGCGCATCCACGCGAAGTCGGCCTTGTGCTCGTCCGCACCGCCGGGCGTCTCGCAGATGACGGGCGCGCCGGCGTCACGCACGACCGCCGCGAACTCGTCCGGGTCGAGCTGCCCGGCGCCGAAGTTGGCGTGGCGGTCGGCTCCGGAGTCGAACGCGTCGCGGCTGTCGTTGGCGTGGACCAGGTCGATGCGCCCCGTGATGCCGTGGATGCGCTCGACCGCCTCGGTGAGCGGGATGCCGCCCGCCCAGGCGTGACAGGTGTCGAGGCAGAACCCGACCTGCTCGACGCCGTCGGCGGCCTGGATCGCCTGCCAGACACCCTCGATGCGGTCGAGGTGGCGGGCCATCGCGTTGTCGCCCCCGGCGGTGTTCTCGATGAGCAGCGGGATCTTGCAGTCGGTGGCGTCGATCGCCTTGCGCCAGTTGTCGAACCCCTTCGCGGGGTCGTCGCTCTTGTTGACATGGCCACCGTGGACGATCAGACCCTTGGCGCCGATCTCGGCCGCGGCGTCCATGTGCTGCTGCAGCAGCTTGCGGCTCGGGATGCGGATGCGGTTGTTGGTCGTCGCGACGTTGACGATGTAGGGCGCGTGGACGTAGAGGTCGACACCGGCCGCCTCGGCATCGGCGCGCAGCCCGGCCGCGCCACCGGCGTACCTGAACTCAGGGCCCTTGTAGCCCTGCGGGTCGCCGAGGAAGAACTGCACGAGGGTCGTACCTCGGGCCTGTGCCTCGGCAACCGGGTCGGACTGGTCGACGTGGGCACCGATCGAGAGCGTCATGCGCCCAGCCTACGGAGGCCGTGCGACAACCCGGACGAGTGCACTCGGGGACGAGCACGATCCGGAAAGGGGCTCCGCTTTCGCCGACAAGAGGCGTAGCGTGGACGAGGTGACAACGGCAACGACGTCATCCCGAACCACCCCTCCCACCATCGCCACGGTCGGTGCGCTGCGCGCGAGCGGCCACGAGCAGACCGCCGTACGCGCTGAGATCCGGCGCAACCTGCTGGCGGCCCTCGCCGACGGACGTGACCCGTGGCCCGGCATCCAGGGTTTCGGCTCGACCGTGATCCCACAGCTGGAGCGCGCCCTCATCGCCGGCCACGACATCGTGCTGCTCGGTGAGCGTGGTCAGGGCAAGACCCGCGTGCTGCGTTCGCTGGTCGGTCTGCTCGACGAGTGGGCGCCCGTGATCGACGGCTCCGAGCTGGGCGAGCACCCGTACGAACCGATCACACCCGAGTCCGTACGCCGAGCGGCTGAGCTCGGCGACGACCTCCCCGTCGCCTGGCGGCACCGCGACGAGAGGTACGCCGAGAAGCTCGCCACCCCTGACACCTCTGTCGCCGACCTGGTCGGCGACGTCGACCCGATGAAGGTCGCCGAGGGTCGGCACCTGGGCGACCCCGAGACCATCCACTTCGGCCTGATCCCTCGGTCGCACCGAGGCATCGTCGCCATCAACGAGCTCCCGGACCTCGCCGAACGCATCCAGGTGGCGATGCTCAACGTGATGGAGGAGCGCGACATCCAGGTGCGCGGTTACATCCTGCGGCTGCCGCTCGACGTGCTCGTCGTCGCGAGTGCCAACCCTGAGGACTACACCAACCGCGGTCGCATCATCACCCCGCTCAAGGACCGGTTCGGCGCCGAGATCAGGACGCATTACCCGCTGGAGGTGCAGGACGAGGTCGCCGTGATCCGGCAGGAGGCCGACCTGGTGGCCACCGTGCCCGACCACCTGATCGAGGTGCTGGCGCGGTTCACGCGAGGGCTGCGCGAGTCGCCGTACGTCGACCAACGCTCAGGCGTGTCAGCGCGATTCGCGATCGCGGGCGCCGAGACGGTTGCTGCGGCCGCGCTCCATCGGGCGACCGTGCGCGGCGAGTCCGACGCCGTCGCGCGGGTGGTCGACCTCGAGACCGCGGTCGACGTCCTGGGCGGCAAGATCGAGCTGGAGTCCGGGCAGGAGGACCGCGGTCGCGAGATCCTCGAGCACCTCTTGCGCACGGCGACGGCCGAGACCGTACGCCGACGCCTGCGGGGCGTTGACCTCGGCCTGCTGGTGTCCGCTCTCGAGGAGGGCGGGCAGGTCACGACGGGGGAGCAGGTCACCGCGCACGAGCTGCTGACCTCGCTGCCCCAGCTCGGCGAGTCCGACCTCTACGACACGGTGGCCGAGCACCTGGGTGCCGCCAGCGAGGGTGAGCGTGCGGCTGCGGTCGAGCTCGCTCTCGAGGGGCTCTACCTCGCGCAGAAGGTCAGCAAGGACTCCGACGACGCGGGCACCACGACCTACGGCTGAGACGCGAGAACCCATGGCGCACAACAGCTTTCATCGTTCGCGGTACGGCCGGTACGCCGGCGGGCCCGACCCGTTGGCCCCACCGGTCGACCTCGGCGAGGCGCTCGACGCGATCGGCGAGGACGTCATGGCGGGCTACTCACCCGAGCACGCGCTTCAGGAGTTCCTGCGTCGCGGTGGCCGCTCGCAGCGCGGACTCGACGACCTGGCGCGTCAGGTGGCCGAGCGCCGTCGAGAGCTGCTGTCACGGCACAACCTCGACGGCACGTTCCAGCAGGTCAAGGAGCTGCTCGACCGGGCGGTGCTGAATGAGCGCAAGCAGCTCGCCCGTGACCTCGACGACGACGCACGGTTCGCCGAGATGCGCATCGAGCAGCTGCCGTCGTCACCGGCCGCAGCCGTGCACGAGCTGAGCGACTACCCGTGGCGCAGCAGCGACGCCCGCGCCGACTACGAGCAGATCAAGGACCTGCTCGGCAGGGAGGCGCTCGACCAGCGCTTCGCCGGCATGAAGCAGGCCCTCGAGAACGCCACCGACGAGGACCGCGAGCGCATCAACGCCATGCTGCGTGACCTCAACGCTCTGCTCGAGAAGCATGCCCGGGGAGACGACAGCGACGAGGACTTCACCCGGTTCATGGAGGAGCACGGCGAGTTCTTCCCTGAGCATCCCGAGTCGATCGAGGAGCTCCTCGACGCGCTCGCCGCCCGCGCCGCCGCGGCACAGCGGATGCGCAACTCACTCACGCAGGAGCAGCGTGACGAGCTGGATGCGTTGGCGCAGAACGCTTTCGGCTCACCGGACCTCATGCAGCAGCTGGGCAAGCTCGACGCCAACCTGCAAGGTCTGCGACCGGGCGAGGACTGGTCGGGGTCGCAGCGCCTCGAGGGCGAGCAGGGCCTCGGGCTCGGCGACGGCACCGGGGTGCTCCAGGACCTCGCCGACCTCGACGCGCTCAGCGAACAGCTGTCGCAGCAGTACGCCGGCGCGCGGATGGACGACGTCGACCTCGACGCCCTGAGACGTCAGCTCGGCGACGACGCGGCCGTCGATGCGCGCACCCTCAGCGAGCTCGAGCGGGCCCTGCGTCAGCGCGGCTACCTCGACCGCGACGCAGAGGGCCGGCTGCGGCTGTCCCCGCGCGCCATGCGGCAGATCGGCCAGTCCCTGATGCGGGACATCGCTCGTCGCCTGTCCGGTCGCAGCGGCCGGCGCGACATGCGGCGCTCCGGTGCGGCGGGAGAGCTCAGCGGAGCGTCCCGGCCGTGGGAGTTCGGCGACACCGAGCCGTGGGACGTGACCCGCTCGCTCACCAACGCGGCAGTGCGGCGGGCCGCCGACCCCGACGGGCCCCGGCTGCACCTGGACGACGTCGAGATCCGCGAGACCGAGGCACGGACCCAGGCCGCGGTCGCGCTCCTGGTCGACACGTCGTTCTCGATGGCGATGGACGGACGCTGGGTGCCGATGAAGCGCACAGCGCTCGCGCTGCACCATCTCGTGCGGACCCGCTTCCGCGGTGACCACCTGCAGATGATCGGTTTCGGACGGCACGCGCAGGCCATGGAGATCGAGGAGCTCACCGGCCTGGAGGCCGAGTGGGACAAGGGCACCAACCTGCACCACGCGCTGCTGCTGGCCAACCGTCACTTCCGGCGCCACCCCAGCGCACAGCCGGTGCTGCTCGTCGTCACCGACGGCGAGCCCACCGCCCACCTCGAACCCGACGGCGAGGTGTTCTTCTCCTACCCGCCCCACCCGCTCACGATCGCCTACAGCGTCCGCGAGCTCGACGCCTCGACACGGCTGGGCGCGCAGACGACGATCTTCCGGCTGGGTGACGACCCGGGCCTGGCGCGGTTCCTGGACCAGCTCGCGCGCCGGTGCGGCGGTCGGGTGGTCGCTCCTGAGCTCGACGGTCTCGGTGCCGCGGTCGTCGACGGCTACCTGTCGAGCCGCTCGTTCGGCACCCGGCTCTACGGCGGACCCGATCTCGCGGGCTAACCCGCCCTGACCCGCACGGTCACGGCTGGGCTAGGTTCCTGCGCCGTGACAGGTTCAGCACAGCCGACCGTGGGCGTCCTCGCCGTCCAGGGCGACGTCCGCGAGCATCTGCGAGCTCTCGAGGAGTCCGGCGCCCGAGCGATCGGCGTACGCCGACCCGACGAGCTCGCGCAGGTCGACGGGCTGGTGCTGCCCGGCGGCGAGTCGACCACCATCGACAAGCTGCTGCGCGCGTTCGAGCTGCAGGCACCGCTGCGCGAGCGGATCGCCGAAGGCCTCCCGGTCTACGGCTCGTGCGCCGGCATGATCCTGCTCGCCGACCGGGTGCTCGACGCGACCGGTGACCAGCAGACCCTCGGCGGCCTCGACGTCACGGTGCGCCGCAACGCGTTCGGCCGCCAGGTCGACTCGTTCGAGACCGAGCTGTTCGTCCACGGCGTCGACGGGGGAGCGATGCACGCGGTGTTCATCCGCGCACCGTGGGTCGAGGCGGTCGGACCGGAGGTCGAGGTGCTGGCCACGGTGCCGGAAGGCCCGGCCGCCGGTCGCGTCGTCGCCGTCCAGCAGGGTCCGCTGCTCGCCACGTCGTTCCACCCCGAGGTGACGGGCGACCACCGCATCCATCGCCACTTCGTCACCCAGACTTTGCGCGGCTGACGCCCACCGGCCCCGCTCGCACGGATGACTGGTCCCACCCCACTCATCCGTACGACAGGAGCCAGCCTGTGCCCTCAGCCCAGCTCACCCGACGCCAGCTGCTCGGAGCGACCGGTGCCAGCGGTCTCACCGCGGCAGCGACCCTGATCACCTCCAGCGCCCCCGCCGGCGCGACGCCGTGGTCGCGCACCAACCCGTTCACCCTCGGTGTAGCCAGCGGTGACCCGGCGCCCGACGGCGTGGTCCTGTGGACCCGCCTCGCGCCCGAGCCTCTCGCGCTCGACGGCCGAGGTGGCATGGACGACAAGCCCGTTCAGGTGCTGTGGCAGGTGGCGACCGACCCCGGCTTCGGCGAGCGGACCGTCGTACGCGCCGGCTCGGCCACGGCCACGGCAGCCTTGGGCCACTCGGTGCACGTCGAGCTGAACGGCCTCCTGCCCGACCGCGAGTACTGGTACCGCTTCCGCGCCGGCGACCAGCTGAGCCCGGTCGGTCGTACGCGCACGTCACCGGCGTACGGCGCATCGCTTCAGGAGCTGCGCTTCGCCTTCACGAGCTGCTCCAACCTGCCGGCCGGCTACTTCACGGCGTACCGCCACATGGCGCAGGACGACCTCGACCTCGTCCTGCACCTGGGCGACTACATCTACGAGGGCTCCGGCGCGAGCCCCCTGCCCGGTCGGTCGCACGTCTCCGGCAAGGAGATCTTCACGCTCGGCGACTACCGGACGCGCTACTCGCAGTACAAGACCGACCCCGACCTGCAGGCCGCGCACGCCGCCGCTCCCTGGATCGTGACGCCGGACGACCACGAGGTCGAGAACAACTACGCCGACGAGATCTCGCAGATCGACACCGAGCCCGATCAGGACCGCGCGGTGTTCCGGGCCCGTCGGGCCGCGGCGTACCAGGCCTACTACGAGCACATGCCCCTGCGCCGTCGGTCACTGCCGAGCGGTCCGGACATGCAGCTGTTCCGTCGGATCCGGTACGGACAGCTCGCCGAGTTCAACGTGCTCGACACGCGCCAGTACCGCGACGACCAGATCGAGGGCTGCACCTCGGCGTGCCCCGAGCGATGGGCGCCCGAGCGCACGATCCTCGGAGCCGACCAGGAGGCGTGGCTGCAGGACGGCATCGGAGCGAGCGGCTCGACCTGGAACGTCGTCGCCAACCAGGTCGTCACGTTCGACGCGGACGGCACGGCCGGTGCGGGGGAGAGCTACGGCCTCGACAACTGGATGGGGTACGCCGGTGCCCGGCAGCGCTGGTACGACGCCGTCCACCGCCGCGGCGTCGACAACATGGTCGTCGTCACCGGCGACGCCCACCGCAGCGTGGTCTCCGACCTGAAGCTCGACTTCCGTGACCAGGCCTCGGCCACGGTCGGCGTCGAGCTGCTCGGCACGTCGATCAGCTCGGGCGGCGACGGCACCGACATCGACGCACGCGGCCGGACGTGGCTCGCCGAGAACCCCCACCTGAAGTTCGTCAACGTCCAGCGTGGCTACCAGCGGTGCGTCCTCACCCCCGGCCAGTGGCGTACCGACTACCGCGTCGTGGACGCGGTCACCACCCCCGACGCACCCGTGCGCACCCGGGCCGAGGTGTTCATCGAGTCGGGCCGTCCAGGCGTCGCAGGCATCACCCGACACTGAGCCCGTACGTCGGCCGGTCGCCCCACGACTGGGGTGACCGGCTCCTGCTCGCTAGGATCGCTGGGTGCCCGAACGGGCACACGATCGAGCGACACAGGGAACGGGAGACATGAGCGGTCACTCCAAATGGGCGACGACGAAGCACAAGAAGGCTGCGATCGACGCCAAGCGGGGCAAGCTCTTCGCCAAGCTGATCAAGAACATCGAGGTCGCGGCTCGCTCCGGCGGCGGTGACCCGGCCGGCAACCCGACCCTCTTCGATGCCATCCAGAAGGCCAAGAAGTCCTCGGTCCCCAACGACAACATCGATCGCGCCGTCAAGCGCGGATCGGGTGCCGAGGCCGGTGGCGCCGAGTACCTCGCGCTGACCTACGAGGGCTATGCACCCGGCGGTGTCGCGCTGCTCATCGAGTGCCTCACCGACAACAAGAACCGCGCCGTCGCCGAGGTGCGCACCGCTCTGCAGAAGAACGGCGGCACGATGGCCGACTCCGGCTCGGTCGCGTTCCTGTTCAACCGCAAGGGCGTCGTGATCGTCCCCAAGAAGCAGAGCAAGGAGGACGCCACCGAGGACTCGCTGCTCGAGGTCGTCCTCGACTCGGGCGCCGAGGAGGTCAACGACCTCGGTGAGTCCTTCGAGATCGTCTCCGAGGCCGGCGACTTCGTCGCCGTACGCGAGGCCCTGCAGGCCGCTGACATCGACTACGACTCCGCCGAGTCCTCCTGGCTGCCCACGACGGAGGTGCCGCTCGACAAGGAGGGCGCCAAGAAGATGTTCCGCGTCATCGAGGCGCTCGAGGACAGCGACGACGTGCAGAACGTGTTCGCCAACGGCGACGTCTCCGACGAGGTCCTCGCCGAGCTCGACGCCGAGGACTGAGCTGCGACGACCGGACACGCCGCCACCGCTGCGGCCATCGCCGGCGCCGGCACGATAACGTCGGGCTCGACCGAACACCTGTTCGGTCGAGCCCGATCGCGTGAAGGAGTCCCGGTGCGTGTCCTGGGTGTCGACCCCGGCCTGACCCGTTGCGGTGTCGGTGTGGTCGACGGCGGTATCGGCCAGCCGCTGAGGCTCGTCGCGGTCGGTGTGATTCGCACTCCTGTCGACGACGACCCGGCGCAGCGTCTCTTCGCCCTGCAGACCGAGCTCGAGCAGTGGGTCGAGCGTCACCAGCCGGACGCGGTCGCCGTCGAACGCGTCTTCGCCAAGGCCAACATCAAGGGGATCATGGGCACCGCACAGGCTTCCGCCGTTCCGATGCTCGCGGCCGCGCGCCGCGGGCTGCCGCTCGCGATGCACACGCCCTCTGAGGTCAAGGCCGCGGTCACCGGCAACGGCCGCGCCGACAAGGCCCAGGTCACCAGCATGGTCACGCGCATCCTGCGCCTCGACGTCGCTCCCAAGCCGGCGGACGCCGCCGACGCTCTCGCCCTGGCGATCTGCCACGTCTGGCGTGGGGGAGCGCAGGACCGCCTCGCCCAGGCCGTCGCTCGGCAGCGCGCGGGAGTACGCCGGTGATCGCGAGCCTGAGGGGTGCGGTCGCCTCCGTGGGTCTCGACCACGCCGTCGTCGAGGTCGGCGGAGTCGGCATGCTCGTCCACACCACGCCCGCCACCGCGGCGTCACTGCGGCACGGGCAGGAGGCTCAGCTGCACACCTCCCTTGTCGTGCGCGAGGACTCGCTCACCTTGTTCGGATTCGGCGAGGCCGCCGAGCGCGACCTGTTCGAGCAGGTCCAGACGGTCAGCGGCGTCGGTCCGCGGCTCGCGCTCGCCATGCTGGCGGTGCACCCACCGCAGACGTTGCGGGTCGCGATCTCCGGCGGCGACGTGCTCGCGCTGACCAAGGTGCCCGGCATCGGCAGGAAGGGCGCGGAGCGCATCGTGCTCGAGCTGCGCGACAAGGTGGGCGGTACTGCGAGCGAGGCAGCCGCCGTACCCCAGTCCGCCGGATCACCGGCCCGTGGTCAGGTCACCGAGGCGCTGGTCGGGCTCGGCTGGTCTGCCAAGCAGGCTGATGACGCCGTCGACAAGGTTCTCAAGGTCGAGCCCGACGCCTCCGAGGTGTCAGCCATGCTGCGCCTCGCCCTGCGAGAGCTGGGTCGATGACCGACGACGGCCTGGAGCGGCACGGCGACGACTCCTACGACGCGACGTCGCGCATCGTGGACCCGGGCGGCGACGCTGACGAACGACGGGTCGAGGCGGCGCTGCGACCTCGCCGGCTGGCCGAGTTCCCCGGACAGCCGAGGGTGAGCGACCAGCTGGCCCTCGTGCTCGAGGCCGCCCGCAGACGAGGCGCTCCGCCGGACCACGTGCTGCTCTCCGGGCCGCCCGGGCTGGGCAAGACGTCGCTCGCGATGATCATCGCGGCCGAGCTCGAGCAGCCCATCCGCATCACCAGCGGTCCGGCCATCCAGCACGCCGGCGACCTGGCCGCGATCCTGTCGTCCCTGGCCGAAGGCGAGGTGCTGTTCCTCGACGAGATCCACCGGATGGCGCGGCCCGCCGAGGAGATGCTCTACCTCGCGATGGAGGACTTCCGGGTCGACGTCGTGGTCGGCAAGGGACCAGGCGCGACCGCCATCCCGTTGGAGCTGCCGCCGTTCACGGTCGTCGGCGCGACGACCCGCGCAGGTCTGCTGCCGGCGCCACTGCGCGACCGGTTCGGGTTCACCGGCCATCTCGACTACTACACGGCCGAGGACCTCTCGGCGATCCTGACCCGCAACGCCGACCTGCTCGGCGTCGACGCGACCCGCCAAGGCATCGACGAGATCGCCGGCCGGTCCCGGGGCACGCCCCGTATCGCCAACCGCCTGCTGCGCCGCGTCCGTGACTACGCCCAGGTGCACGGCAAGGGCGTCGTCGATCATGCGGCCGCGCGCGCTGCCCTCGAGCTGTTCGACGTCGACGCCCGAGGGCTCGACCGGCTCGACCGCGGCGTGCTGGAGGCCCTGTGCAAGAGGTTCGGCGGTGGACCGGTCGGCCTGTCGACCCTCGCTGTCGCTGTCGGAGAGGAGCCCGACACCGTCGAGACGGTGGCCGAGCCCTATCTGGTCCGCGAGGGCTACATGATCCGCACACCGCGGGGGAGGGCAGCCGCTCCAGGCGCCTGGGAACACCTCGGGCTGACACCACCCGACGGCCCAGGAACCTCCGCGACACCGTTGCCGTTCGACGAGGGAGAAGGCCGGTTCGCCCTCTGACTCCACCCGCGGTCGCCGCCGACATCGGCGGCCACCCAGAGTTGGGTCGGTGGTGCGGCTCACCTACACTCTGCCGTTGGCCCGGCATCCGAAGTGTGCGGTGCCTGCATACGCCGGTCGTGACCGACCAACCATGGTGAGGAAAGACACGTGATGCCGTCACTGGCGACAGCCTCTGAATCGGGCGGTAGCGCCGGAAGCCTGCTGATCCTGCTGCTTCCGCTGCTGCTCATCGGCCTGATGTTCTGGACGCAGCGGCGTCGCAGCCGTCAGTTCCAGCAGGCGCAGTCCGAGCTCAACGTCGGCGACGCCGTCGCGACGACGTCCGGCCTGCTGGGCCGTCTGGTCGCGCTCGACGACGAGGTCGGCAGCATCGAGGTCGCCGACGGTGTCGTGCTGAGGTTCGACCGTCGTGCGATCGTGCCGCCCACCGTGACCGGATCGCCTGCCGGCGACGCCGACCGCCAGTCGCAGGGCGATGGCCCCGCCCCTGCTGACAACGACGACTCCGACTCATCCGGCCCGGGCTCCACCCCGGCCCAGGGATCCTGAGGTACCCGTGGCAACTCGTTCTCGCGGTGGCCGCTCCAACGGTCACTCCAAGTCGGTCCTCGCTGTTCTGCTCCTGCTGATCGTCGCGCTCTTCGGCGGGGTGGCTGCCAGCACGGCCTTCGCCGACCCCAAGGGTCAGTGGTCGCCCAAGCTCGGCCTCGACCTCGAGGGCGGCCGTCAGATCACGCTCGAGCCGGTGGTCGCCGAGGGCGCCCAGCAGGTCAACAGCGGCCAGGTCGAGCGCGCGGTCGACATCATCCGCAAGCGCGTGGACGGCACCGGCGTCGCCGAGGCCGAGGTGACCACGCTCGGTGAGCGCAACATCGTGGTCTCGGTGCCGGGTGAGCCCTCCAAGGAGATGCTCAGCTCGCTCGCCCGCTCGTCCGCACTCTCCTTCCGCGCAGTCATCTCGCAGACGACCAACGAGCCGGTTCCGCGCAGCCTGCCGCAGCCGCCGAGCGTTCCCAAGCCCACCGCCAAGCCCTCGGCCGGGAGCTCGTCGACGGCCACGCCCAAGGTCAGCAGCTCGCCGACGAGCGGCGCCAACGGCGTCTACCCGCAGGCGTTCTCGCAGGCGACGCCGACCCCGACGCCCACGCCGAGCAGCCCTGCGTCGCCGGCCACGAGCACTCCGGCCGCCTCGACCAAGCCCGCCAACCCGAGCGACACCAAGTGGGCCAGTCAGCCGGTGTCGGCCAACTGGGTCAAGGCTGGGGTGGTCGAGCAGGGCGACACCTACCAGGACCTGCTCCAGGTGTACGACTGCTCCGACAGCGACACCCGGCTCGCAGCCTCGACCAGTCCCGCCAACCAGCCGGTCGTGATGTGCGACCAGACCGGTCAGGCGAAGTTCCTGCTCGGTCCGGTCGAGGTCAAGGGCGACACGATCAGCGATGCGACCTCCGGCCCGGCCACCAACCAGCAGGGTCAGCAGACCGGTGGCACGCAGATCAACCTGAAGTTCAACGGCAAGGGCAAGAAGGCCTTCGGCGACATGACGCGCCGTCTGGCGGGTTTCCAGCAGGACAGCCCCCAGAACAAGTCGGCGATCATCGTCGACGGCCAGGTGCTCGAAGCGCTCGGCACCAACGATGCCATCACCAACGGCGAGGCCCAGATCACCGGGTCGTTCACGCCGTCCAGCGGCAAGCAGCTCGCGGACGAGCTCAAGTTCGGTGCCCTGCCGTTCTCGTTCAAGGAGCTCACCAACGACCAGATCAGCCCTCAGCTGGGTCAGGACCAGCTGCACAAGGGCCTGATCGCCGGCGCGATCGGCATGGTCCTGGTCATCATCTACTCGCTGTTCCAGTACCGCGCGCTGGGCCTGGTGACCGTGGCCTCGCTGCTGGTCTCGGCAGTGATCACCTACGGCGCCGTGACGCTGCTCGGCACGCTCAACAACTTCCGGCTCACGATGGCCGGTGTCACCGGTCTGATCGTGGCGATCGGTATGACGGCCGACAGTTTCATCGTCTACTTCGAACGCGTCCGAGACGAGGTCAGATCCGGACGCCCGCTGAAGGCTGCTGTCGAGAGCGGATGGCAGCGCGCGCGACGGACGATCATCATCTCCGACGTCGTCAACTTCCTGGCGTCCGCAGTGCTGTACATCCTGTCCGAGTCCAACGTGAAGGCGTTCGCGTTCACCCTGGGTCTCACGACGCTCATCGACATCCTGATCGTCATGATGTTCACGCACCCGCTGCTCACGCTGCTCGCCCGGACGAAGTTCTTCGGCGGCGGTCACAAGTGGTCCGGGTTCGACCCCGAACGCCTCGGAGCCAAGGGCGTGACGTACGCCGGTCGGGGCCGGGTCACCATCGCTGACCGCCGCGCGGCAGAAGGAGGGCAGGTCTGATGGCCAGCTTCGCCCAGTTCGGCAACGACCTCTACACCGGTCGGCGTCAGATCAACTTCATCGGTCGACGTCGGCTGTGGTACGCCATCTCAGCCGTCCTGCTCGTCGTCGCCGCGACCGGTGTGTTCGGCCGCGGTCTCAACTTCGGCCTGGAGTTCACCGGAGGCGCCGAGCTGAAGGTCCGCGGTGTGCAGAACACCCAGGACTACGACACGCGCGCCGAGGACACCGTCCGCAAGGCGACCGGCACCGACGACAACCTGATCATCACCAAGATCGGTGACAGCGACATCCGGGTCCAGACCGAGAAGCTCGGCAGCGGCACCGCGGCCGACAACGACAAGGTCGCCACGGCGCTGGCCCAGGAGTTCGGGGTCTCACCGCGCAACGTCGACTCGCAGTTCATCGGCCCGTCCTGGGGCGACACCGTCACCAAGAAGTCGATCCAGTCGCTGATCTGGTTCCTCGCCCTGCTCAGCGTCGTGCTCGCGATCTACTTCCGCACGTGGAAGATGTCGCTGGCCGCGATCATCGCGGTGCTGCACGACCTCTTCTTCACGGTCGGTATCTACGCCCTCGCCGGCTTCGAGATCTCGCCCGCGACGATGATCGGCTTCCTGACGATCCTCGGCTACTCGATCTACGACACGGTCGTCATCTTCGACAAGGTCCGCGAGAACACCCACGAGGCGTTCGCCACGGGTCAGCGCAACTACGACCAGGCCGCCAACTACGCGGTCAACCAGACGGTCGTGCGCTCGATCAACACCACGGTCATCGGTCTGCTGCCGATCGCGGCGGTCCTCGTGGTCGGCTTCACGATGCTCGGTGCGGGCACCCTGCTCGACCTCAGCCTGTCGCTGTTCATCGGTATCGCCGTGGGTGCGTACTCCTCGATCTTCATCGCGACGCCGTTGCTGACCGACCTGCGCCGCGGTGAGCCGTCGATCAAGGAGCTCGCTCGCCGCGCCAAGGCGTACCAGGTGTCGCAGCGGTCGGCCCTGACCGAGGCCAACACGCCCAAGGCAGGCCCCGGTGAGTCCGCCTCCGGCGTCGTCGAGCCCGAGCGTGCCGCAGCCGCTGCGGCAGCACGTGCGACCCGCACCAAGAAGCGCGAGACGCACCCGCTGGCACGCCTCGACCGGGACGACAAGTGACCTCGACGGGCGAGCTCCTCCTGGAGCACACCCGTGACGTCCCTGACTTCCCTCAGCCCGGGGTGCTGTTCAAGGACCTCACACCGCTGTTCGCGGCGCCGAAGGCGTTCGCGACCGTGGTCGCCGATGTCGCTGACCGCTACCGCGGCCGTGTCGACGCGGTGGCGGGCGTCGAGGCGCGCGGCTTCATCATCGGCGGGCCGGTGGCCCTGGCGCTCGGCGTGCCGTTCGTCCCGGTCCGCAAGGCCGGCAAGCTGCCCGGCGACACCGTTCAGCAGACCTACGACCTCGAGTACGGCACGGCCACCATCGAGGTCCACACGGGCGCTTTCGCCGCCCACCGGCGTGCGCTCGTCCTCGACGACGTGCTCGCAACGGGTGGTACGGCGGCCGCGGCGTGCGCCCTGGTGGAGCGTGCCGGCGGCGAGGTGGCCGGCATCGAGATGCTGCTCGAGCTCACCTTCCTCGGTGGCCGAGAGCTGTTGTCGTCGTACGACGTGCACGCCATCGCGGCGGTCTGACCGCTCTCGCAGCAGCTCATTCGCAGGCGCGGGCTGTGCACGGTGGTGCCGTCCACCTCGAGGCTCCCTCTAGACTCACTCCATGGCTGAGGAGTTTCGGCACCAGGCGCCGAGCACGTCGCGTGTTCGCGCCCGTCTGGTGCGCTTTGGTGGGCCTCGGCAGAGCAGCAGCAACCGGGTCCTCGAACCCTTGCTGCGCACGGTGCGCACGACCCATCCCAAGGCCGACACGGCCCTGATCGAGCGGGCGTACGAAGTCGCCGAGCGCTATCACCGCGGGCAGATGCGCAAGAGCGGTGACCCCTACATCACCCACCCGTTGGCCGTGACCACGATTCTGGCCGAGCTCGGCATGACGCCGCCCACGCTGGCCGCTGCGCTGCTGCACGACACGGTCGAGGACACCGACTACTCCCTCGACCAGCTGCGGGCCGACTTCGGCGACGAGATCGCGATGCTCGTCGACGGAGTCACCAAGCTCGACAAGGTGACCTACGGCGACGCCGCGCAGGCCGAGACCGTTCGCAAGATGGTCATTGCGATGGCCCGCGACATCCGGGTGCTGGTCATCAAGCTCGCCGACCGCCTCCACAACGCCCGCACCTGGCGCTACGTCTCGGCCGAGTCCGCGCAGCGCAAGGCGACCGAGACCCTCGAGATCTTCGCGCCGCTCGCGCACCGCCTCGGCATGAACACCATCAAGTGGGAGCTGGAGGACCTGTCGTTCGCGACGCTCTACCCCAAGGTCTACGACGAGATCGTGCGGATGGTCGCCGACCGCGCTCCGGCCCGTGAGGAGTACCTCCGCGGCGTGCGCGACCAGGTGACGGCCGATCTGCGCTCGGCACGCATCAAGGGCACCGTCACGGGCCGACCCAAGCACTACTACAGCGTCTACCAGAAGATGATCGTGCGCGGCCGCGACTTCGAGGACATCTACGACCTCGTCGCGCTGCGGGTCCTGGTCGACTCCGTGCGCGACTGCTACGCCGTCCTCGGCACGATCCACACGCGGTGGAGCCCCTTGCCCGGGCGGTTCAAGGACTACATCGCGATGCCGAAGTTCAACATGTACCAGTCGTTGCACACGACGGTCATCGGCCCGGACGGCAAGCCGATCGAGATCCAGATCCGCACGTACCAGATGCACCGACGCGCCGAGTACGGCGTGGCTGCGCACTGGAAGTACAAGGAGGACGGCCGCAAGATCGCGGCCGGCGACGAGGCGGGCAGCGACGCCGGCCCCATCAACGACATGGCGTGGCTGCGTCAGCTGCTGGAGTGGCAGCGAGAGACCTCAGACCCGGGCGAGTTCCTCGAGACGCTGCGGTTCGACGTCGGCAGCCGTGAGGTCTACGTGTTCACCCCGACCGGCGAGATCATCGGTCTGCCAGCAGGATCCACGCCGGTCGACTTCGCCTACGCGGTGCACACCGAGGTGGGCCACCACTGCATCGGTGGCCGGGTCAACGGTCGGCTCGTGCCGCTGGAGAGCACCCTCGACAACGGTGACGTGGTCGAGATCCTCACCTCCAAGGCGGACGGCGCCGGCCCGAGTCGCGACTGGCTCACGTTCGTCAAGAGTCCGCGGGCGCGCAACAAGATCCGGCAGTGGTTCTCCAAGGAGCGTCGCGAAGAAGCGATCGAGTCCGGCAAGGAGCAGCTGGCCCGCACCGTACGCAAGCAGGGGATGGGTCTGCAGCGGCTGATGTCGCACGAGTCGCTGACCAATGTCGCGACCCAGCTGCGCTACACCGACATCGATGCGCTGTACGCCGCGGTCGGCGACGGCCACGTGTCGGCCGAGCACGTCGTCAAGCAGCTGGTCGCCTCGCTCGGTGGTGAGGACGGCACGACCGAGGACATCGCCGAGGCGACCACGCCCAGCTCGGTGCGCAAGCGCATCAACGATCCCGGCGTCACGGTGGTCGGCACGGACGACGTCTGGATCAAGCTCGCCCGCTGCTGTACGCCGGTGCCGGGTGACGACATCATCGGCTTCGTCACGACGGGCAAGGGCGTCTCGGTGCACCGGCGCGACTGCACCAACGCCGAGCAGCTGCTGTCACAGCCCGAGCGGCTCATCAACGTGGCGTGGGCGCCGTCGGCCGAGAGCATGTTCCTGGTGCAGCTGCAGGTCGAGGCACTTGACCGCAACCGGCTGCTGTCCGACGTCACCCGGGTGCTGTCCGACCAGCACGTCAACATCCTGTCGGCGAGCGTCAGCACCAGCCGTGACCGTGTCGCCGTCTCGAAGTTCACCTTCGAGATGGGCGACCCCAGCCACCTCGACCACGTCATCCGCGCCGTACGCCGGATCGACGGTGTGTTCGACGTCTACCGGATGACCGGCTCCGGCGACCGGCGCAAGCACGCCGACACCGCCTGAGACGCCGAGGGCCCGCCTCGACGCCTCCGGCGACGTGGGTCAGGCGGGCGAGAGGAAGCAGGCGAGTGCTGCGGCGTACATCGCCTGGTCCTGTGAGCCGGTCAGCTCACGTGTCGAGTGCATCGACAATGTCGGTGCTCCGAAGTCGACGGTGGTCGCCCCGGTGAGCGCCGAGGTGATCGGCCCGACCGTCGACCCGCACGGCAGGTCGCTGCGTGACACGAACTCCTGGCACGGCACGCCGGCCTGCTCGCAGGCGAGCCGGAAGGCCGCCGCCCCCATCGCGTCCGTGGCGTAGCGCAGGTTGGTGTTGGTCTTGAGCACCGGCCCGCCGTTCATGGCGATGGTGTGAGACGGCTCGTGCCGCTCGGAGTAGTTGGGGTGCGTCGCATGAGCCATGTCGCCCGAGGCGACCACGCCACCCGCGATCGCCCGGAACAGGTGCTCTCGCGAACCCCCGAGACTGATCGCGACACGTTCGAGGGTCGTGATGAGGTACGACGACGCCGCACCGCGCTCGGACACGCTGCCGACCTCTTCGTGGTCGAACAGCGCGATGACGGGCACGACCGGTCGCACCGGGTCGACCTCGACGGCCGCAATGAGCGCGCGCGTCGCTGCATAGCTGGTGGCGAGGTTGTCCTGACGCGCGCCGGCGACCGTCTCGCGGGACCGGCCGGTGCGGGCGGCCGGGTTGAGGTCGTGCGTCATGACGTCCCAGCCGAGCACGTCCGCGGGCGCCACGCCGAGCTGTTCGCCGACGTAGGCACGGAAGTCGCCAGGAGTCTCGCCCAGTCCCCAGTGAGGCATCATGTGCTGCTGCGCGTTGAGCTTCAGGCCCTCGGAGCGCACCGACCGGTCCAGGTGAGGTGCGAGCTGCGAGACGCGCAGCACGGGCTCGTCGACCCGCAGGAGCCGGCCCTCGACCTCGTCGCCGGAACGTACGGCGACGCGACCGGACAGTCCGAGGTCGCGGTCGAGCCATGAGGCGTCCAGCGTCCCGCCGTAGACCTCGACGCCGAGCAGCTGCCAGCCGCCGCGCGCGACGTCGGGCTGCGGCTTGACCCGCAGGCTGGGAGAGTCGGTGTGGGCACCGACGACCCGCAGGGGAGAGGCCGCATCCGCGGCGTACTCGGTGGACCAGGCGATCAGCGAGCCCCCGCGGACCACGAAGTAACGTCCGCGCCGGCTCGGCCAGACCTCGGTCTCGAGCAGCCGCACGAATCCGGCCGCCTCGAGCATCGCGGCGGACGTCTCACACGCGTGGAACGGCGACGGGCTGGCGTTGAGGTAGTCGCACAGTCCGTCGGCGCTGTCGTCGGTGGTGAAGCCGTGCTCGGAGAAGGAAAGGGTGGACCGGTCAGCCACCGAACTCCTCCAGCCCGCCGCGCGCCTGGTCGAGCCACTGCTGGCGAGCGTCGAGCGCCTCCTGCGCCTTCTTGATCTTGCCGGCGTTGCCGGACTCCTGCGCCTTGGCCAGGTCTTCGCGCAGGCCCGCGACCGCAGCCTCGAGCTGGTCGACCATGGACTGCGCACGGGCGGCGTGCTCGGGGTCGGTCTTCTTCCAGCGGGCGTCCTCGACCTCGCGGATCGACTGCTCGACCCGGCGCATGGCCCGCTCGATGCGGTCCATGTCCTTGCGGGGGACCTTGCCGGCCGCGTCCCACTTGTCCTGGATCGTGCGCAGCGCTGCCTTGGTCGCGGCGAGGTCCTTGACCGGCACGAGGGCCTGAGCCTGGGACAGGAGCTCTTCCTTGACCTTGAGGTTGGCCTCGAACTCGACGTTCTCGGCGGCGACGACCTCGTCCTTGGCGGCGAAGAAGCTGTCCTGGGCGGTCTTGAAACGCTTCCAGAGCGCATCGTCGTCAGGCCGTGCGGCACGCCCGGCCTGACGCCACTCGCCCATGAGGCGCTTGAACGCCGACGCCGTCGGACCCCACTCGGTGCTGGTGGCGAGACGCTCGGCCTCAGCCACCAGGCGCTGCTTCTCCTGCTTGGCCTCGGCATGCTGCTCGTCGAGACGCGCGAAGTGGGACCGGCGCGTCTTGTCGAAACCGTTGCGAGCCGAGGAGAACCGCTGCCAGAGAGCGTTCTCCTGCTCCTTGTCGAGACGGGCCTCGCCGCGCTGCAGGCTCTTCCACTCGTCGAGCAGCTGCCGCATGCGCGTGGTGCTCTGCTTCCACTGGACCTTCTCGACTGGCTGAGCCGCGATCTGCTCGGCCTCCGCGACCACGGCCTCGCGCTTGCCGAGCGCGACCTTCTTGGCCTCTGCGCGAGCCTCACCCTCGACCTGAGACTTGGCCTTGAGCGCTGTGGCGATCTGCTCGACCGTGGCGTCGAGCTGAACGAGGTCACCGACCACGTGCGCCTCACCGATCTGTGAGCGCAGCGCCTTGAGCGACTCGTAGCCGTCGTGCGTGCTCAGGTCGGTCTGGGTCACGCGCTGGAGCAGCAGGGTCGCTGACGACGCGAGCTCGTCGTACTTGCGCGCGAAGTAGGACAGCGCCTCCTCGGGCGTGGAGCCGGGGTAGGACCCGACCGCGCGCTCACCGTCGGGCGTACGCACGTAGACCGTGCCGTCGTCACCGACCCGGCCGAAGGACGCCGCGTTGCTGGGCGGGGCGTGCAGCGGGTCGACGACCGGCGCGACGGCAGCCGCGGCCTCCGCAGCGGGGCTGGGCGCGGCGGGACGTGGGGGAGGCGACGGGCGTACGGACGCCGGCGTGGGCACAGCAGCCGGTGTCGGTACCGAGGCGGGCGTGGGAGCACTCGACGCCTCGGGCGCCGGGGCGTCCGAGGCAGTGTCGGGCGCGGGCGCCGGAGCAGATTCGGACTGAGCGGCGGGCTCGTCCTCGGCGGCGGGCGCTGCCGGGACGGACTCCGGCTCGGGGGAGGGATGCTCCTGCTCGGCCACGGCCTCGGCAGGTGCCGTGGCCTGGTCGGCGGACGACGCCTCGGGGGTCGCCTGCTCGTCGGTGGTGGGTGCCGGCGTCGGAGTGTCCGTGGACAACGCGTCGGCCGACGCCGCGCGTGCGGTGTCGTCGGTCGGGGTGTCTGACATGGTGCTCAGGCCTTCTTCTCAGTGACAGCAACCGAAAGGATGCTGATGGGCTGTGCCGGCGGGCCGTCTGCCCCGCCGCCGCTGACGCCAGCCTTGGCGATCTTGGCCAGGATGTCCATGCCTTTGGTGACGTGGCCGAAGATGCTGTAGCCGCCGGTGCTGGGGTCGATCGTGCTGTCCTCGTAGACGACGAAGAACTGACCGCCGTTGCTGTTGGGGTCCTGCGTACGGGCCATCGCGAGCGAGCCCGCCGGGTAGGCGCCGTCAGCAGGGGCGTTCTCGATGCCGTAGCCGTAGCCGGGGTTGCCGCTGCCGGAACCGGTCGGGTCACCGCACTGCAGGACATAGATGCCGTCGGTCGTGAGCCGGTGACACGGGCTGTCCTTCCAGTAGGCCTTCTCGGCGAGCTGCCGGAAGGAGGCGACGGTCTGGGGAGCCTTGGCTCCGTCGAGCTCGAGCACGATGTCGCCGCACGTCGTGTGCACGGTTGCGACGAAGGTCTTGCCCGCAGCGTCCGCCTTGTCAGGAGCAGCGCTGAACGTCGGCACCGATGACGGCAGGGCGGGCGGCTTGCTGCACGGAGCTGCCGCAGGCGTCACCGGGGCGGACGACGTCGCGGCGACCGACGAGCTCGCGGTGCTCGTGCCGCTCGCGGACTCCTCGCCGCAGGAGGTCACCGACAGACTCAGCAGTGCTGCGCCCACGACCGCAACGGACCAGGACCGGGATCGGGGCAGCACGCAGTGACTCCTGACAGAAGTGACGGGACCGGGCCAGTCTAGGGACCTCGGGCCCGCGATGGCCCGCGTTGCGGTCACGAGGTGGTGACGTTCCGCGTGGACGAGGTGCAGGCGACGCTGTGACGGAAGGTGCATCGCCGTAGGCTGCCCGGGTGCTGACCGTCGCCTTCCCCGCTGCCGCCATGGGCACCAACTGCTACGTCCTGGCCACCGGACGCGGCCAGGAGTGCCTCGTCGTGGACCCGGGCATCGGCGTCGAGCCGCAGCTGCGCGAGGTGCTCGCCGAGCTGGCGCTGAAGCCCACCGCCGTCCTGCTCACGCACGGGCATCTCGACCACACCTACTCCGTCACCCCGGTCTGCGGAGGCGAGCGCGCGGCGTACATCCACACCGACGACCGCTACCGGCTGAAGAACCCCTACGACCAGGTCTCCGCCCCGCTCCTGGCGATGCTCGAGCAGCAGTTCGGCAAGGCCGACACCTGGCGTGAGCCGGAGGACGTCCGTGAGATCACCGACGGCGAGACACTCGACCTCGCGGGCCTGACCATCGGCGTACGCCACGCTCCCGGCCATACCGAGGGCTCGGTGATGTTCTCGCTCGACGAGGTGCCCGACGGGCTGCCCGACGAGGCCGAGGTGTCCTCGAGCCTGCTCGCCGGCGACGTGCTGTTCGCTGGTTCGATCGGCCGCACCGACCTGCCCGGTGGCGATGCCCAGGCCATGCAGCGCTCACTGCGCGACGTGGTCGTGCCGCTGCCCGACACCACACTGGTGCTGCCCGGCCACGGACCCGCGACCACGATCGCCCACGAGCGCGTGACCAACCCCTACCTCTCCGAGATCCAAGGACGTCCCGAAGCATGAGCACCAAGGTCACCCCCATCAGCGGCTTCCAGGAGTGGCTGCCCCGCGAACGCATCGCCGAGCAGCACGTCCTGGACACCATCCGCGAGGTCTTCGAGCTGCATGGGTTCGCCTCGATCAGCACCCGCTCCGTCGAGCCGGTCGACCGCCTGTCCAGTCAGGGCGAGGACGCCGACAAGGAGATCTACGCCGTACGCCGGCTCGCGGCTCCCGCCGACGACAAGGAGCCGACGCTCGGCCTGCACTTCGACATGACCGTGCCGTTCGCGCGCTACGTCCTGGAGAACGCCGGCAAGCTCACCTTCCCGTTCCGCCGCTACCAGATCCAGCAGGCCTGGCGCGGTGAACGACCCCAGCGCGGGCGCTACCGCGAGTTCATCCAGGCGGACGTCGACATCATCGACGCGAACGAGCTGCCCGGGCACTACGAGGCCGAGCTGCTCCTCGTCATCGCCGACGTGTTCTCGCGACTGCCGGTGGGCGACTACACGATCCACGTCAACAACCGCAAGATCTGCCAGGGCTTCTACACCGGCATCGGTATCGACGACGTCATCGGCACGCTGCGCATCGTCGACAAGCTGGACAAGATCGGCGAGGACGGTGTCGCGAAGATGCTGCTCGCCGCCGGCCGCACGCAGGAGCAGGTCGACCAGTGCCTGGCCCTGGCGCGCATCCGTACGACGGACAGCTCGTTCGTCGAGCAGGTCCGGGCGCTCGGTGTCGAGAACGACGTCCTCGACGAGGGGCTGACCCACCTCAAGTCGGTCATCGACACCGCCCACGAGCACGCACCCGGCGTCGCGGTCGCCGACCTGCGCATCGCGCGCGGTCTGGACTACTACACCGGCACGGTCTACGAGACGATGCTCGAGCGCGACCCGGGCTACGGCTCGGTGTGCTCCGGTGGTCGGTACGACGCCCTCGCCTCCGACGGCAAGCGCACCTTCCCGGGTGTCGGCATCTCGATCGGTGTGTCCCGGTTGCTCGGGCTGCTGATCGGCGAGGAGGGCCTCACGGCCTCACGCGAGACGCCCACTGCCGTGCTCGTCGCCGTCAACGACGAGGAGAGCCGCGCCGGCTCGGTCCGCATCGCAACGGCGTTGCGGCAGAGGGGGATTCGCACGCTGGTGTCGCCGAAGGCGGCGAAGTTCGGCAAGCAGATCCAGTTCGCCGACCGGCGCGGCATCCCGTGCGTGTGGTTCCCGGGTGCGGGTGCCGATGGTCAGGACCAGGTCAAGGACATCCGGTCCGGCGAGCAGGTCGACGCCGACCTCACGAGCTGGGCTCCGCCGCAGGGCGACCTGGTGCCCTCACTCGTCGTCCCGGACCGCGTCGACGACTGACGCGCCACCCTCTTCGTCATCGGCCGTGGCTGCCTCGTCCTCAGGCGGGGTCGCCACGGCCGTGGTGCTCGCGGCTGCTGCGGTCGTCGCCGCCCGCGGACGCAGACCGAGGGAGTCCAGGTCGAGGCCGACCGCCCGGCGTACGAGCGCGGCGTCGGCACAGGTGATGCCCTCCAGCGAGCGGGCCCGGCGTACGTCACGGGCGTAGCGCAGCCGTGCCTGCGCCCAGAAGGCGACGACCAGGCAGATCGGCAGGGCCGCGACGAGGATGCCGAGGAGCAGCCCGAGGTTGTCCATCCCGGACTGGATGTCGCGACCCGCCTGCGAGAACGCGCTGCCGGCCTTGGACGCGCGGTCGAACGGCGGTTTGAGCGTGTCGCCGACGACGGGCACCTTCTGCAGCTTGTCGCCCGCGTCGGACATGCTGCTCGCGAACTCGTCACCGCCACGGCGCATCGGGTCGGCGGCCCGACCCGAGCCGCTCGCTCGGTCGCGGACCTCGAGCGCGACCTTGATCCAGGCGAGCACCCAGACCAGCACGAGGACGTCGGTGACGATCTGACGCGTACGACGCGGCTGGGCGTCGGCGTAGAGCTGCATGCGTTCACTCTTCCATCGGTGATGCCCGCGCAGGTGGCTCAGCGCCGGTCACGCCTGCGACGCACGCGCACGGCAGGCGGCTCCGTCGGTGGTTCCTGCCAGAATGCGGCCGACGAAGGAGGCCGGAGTGGACCGGGCGGTGCAGGGGTGGCTGGACCACCTGCGGGTCGAACGAGGTGCCTCCGTGCACACACTGCGCGCGTACGAGCGTGATCTGCGGCGCTACTGCGCCTTCCTGCAGTCGCGCGGTGTGGCAGGTCCGCAGGACGCGACCGAGCAGCACGTCACCGGGTTCGTCGCCCACCTGCGCGAGGGCGACGCCGACCACCGGCCGCTGGCCGCCAGCTCGGCGGCGCGCAGCCTGGTCGCCGTGCGCGGCCTGCACCGGTTCCTCGCCCTCGAGGGCGAGACCACGCACGACGCAGCAGGCTCGGTCGCACCGCCCCGCACGCCGCAACGGCTCCCGAAGGCCATCCCCGTCGACCAGGTGGAACGGCTGCTGTCGGCGGCGAGCACCGGCGACACGCCGACGTCGTTCAGAGACCGTGCGCTGCTGGAGCTGCTCTACGGCATCGGCGCCCGTGTCAGCGAGGTCACCGGCCTGGACGTCGACGACGTCGACCTCGACGCGATGAGCGTGCGCGTCCTCGGCAAGGGCTCCAAAGAACGGGTGCTGCCGCTCGGCAGCTACGCCGCCGAGGCGGTGTCGACCTACCTGGTGCGGGGGAGGGCCGCGTTGCAGAGCCGCTCGACACCGGCCCTGTTCCTCAACCAGCGTGGTGGCCGGCTGTCACGCCAGAGCGTGTGGACGATCATCCAGCGTGCGGCCGACCGAGCCGACCTGAGGCATGTCAGCCCGCACACCCTGCGGCACTCCTTCGCCACCCACCTGCTCGACGGCGGCGCTGACGTCCGGGTCGTCCAGGAGCTCCTCGGCCACGCATCGGTGATGACGACGCAGATCTACACGATGGTCTCGGTGCAACAGCTGCGTGAGGTCTTCGCGCACGCGCATCCCCGCGCCCTTTGACCGTGCGTTAGGTTGGGCGACGATCGGCGTGACGCCGAACGACATCCAACCCGGGAGTGATCTCGTGACATCTCAGGCTGCAGCCGAGGGCGGGTCGCACGCGCGCCTGCCAGGCACCGAGGGTGCCGAGAAGGGCCAGGCCGGTCCGACCGGTCGACCGTTGCCGGCGTTCCCCGTGCCCGCGCCGCTCCAGCAGCACGGCCCGGCGCGCATCATCGCGATGTGCAACCAGAAGGGCGGCGTCGGCAAGACCACCAGCACGATCAACCTGGGTGCTGCCCTCGCCGAGTACGGCCGCAAGGTCCTGCTCATCGACTTCGACCCGCAGGGTGCGTTGTCCGTCGGCCTCGGCATCCGCGCACACGAGCTCGACACCACGATCTACAACCTGCTGGTCGAGCCCAGCCGCGACATCCACGAGGTCATCCAGCAGACCGCGACGCCTGGCCTGGACATCGTGCCCGCCAATATCGACCTGTCGGCGGCCGAGGTCCAGCTCGTCGGTGAGGTGGCCCGCGAGATGGTGCTCGCCCGGGTCCTGCGTCCCGTCCTCGACGAGTACGACGTCGTCCTGATCGACTGCCAGCCCTCGCTCGGGCTGCTCACCGTCAACGCTCTCACCGCCGCGCACGGCGTCCTGATCCCGCTGGAGTGCGAGTTCTTCGCGATGCGCGGCGTGGCTCTGCTCGTCGAGACCATCGAGAAGGTCACCGACCGTCTCAACCCCCGCCTGCAGGTCGACGGCATCCTCGCGACGATGTATGACGGGCGCACCCTGCACAGCCGCGACGTCGTCAAGAGCGTGGTCGACCACTTCGGCGAGAAGGTCTTCCACACCGTCATCACCCGCACCGTGAAGTTCCCGGACGCGACCCTCGCGGCCGAGCCGATCACGTCGTACGCCTCGACGCACGGCGCTGCCGAAGCCTACCGCCAGCTGGCGCGCGAGCTCATCGCACGCGGCGAGGCGGCCTGATCCCGATGACCGTCGACCAGGCCTCCGCGCTGTCGGAGGCCGCTGACGCGGTGCACGAGGACTCCGCTGCGGCTCCGGACGCCTCACCCGCTCCCACCCCGGAGGTGACACCCGGCGGTGTGATCACCCGACGTGCGGCCTCGGCCCCGTTCCAGGTCAGCCTGGACGTCTTCTCCGGGCCGTTCGACCTGCTGCTCGGCCTGATCTCCAAGCACAAGCTCGACGTCACCGAGATCGCGCTCGCCAAGGTCACCGACGACTTCATGGCCCACATCCGCCAGGCGCAGGCGGACGACACCGACTGGGACCTCGGCCAGGCGTCGGAGTTCCTGCTGGTGGCGGCCACGTTGCTCGACCTCAAGGCCGCCCGCCTGCTGCCGCAGACCGGACCGGACGACGACGAGGACCTCGCACTCATCGAGGCGCGCGACCTCCTGTTCGCCCGGCTGCTGCAGTACCGCGCGTTCAAGGAGGTCGCGGGCACGTTCGCGCACCGGATGGAGACCTACGGCCGCATGACCGCCCGCCAGGCAGGGCTGGAAGAACGGTTCGCCGGCCTGCTGCCCGAGCTGGTCATGAACGTCACGCCCGAGCAGCTCGCGATCATCGCTGCCAAGGCGATGACCCCCAAGCCCGAGCCGACCGTGGGGCTCGCCCATCTGCACGCCGCGCAGGTCAGCGTGCGCGAGGAAGCGGTCAAGGTCGTCGAGCGCATGCGCGAGCGGCGTACGGCGTCCTTCCGCACGCTGGTCGAGGACGCCGACTCGACCCTCGTGATCGTCGCGCGGTTCCTCGCCCTGCTCGAGCTGTTCAAGGAGGCGGCGATCGCCTTCGAGCAGGAGGAGGCGCTCGGCGAGCTCGTGGTCCGCTGGACCGGCGACGACGACGGCCAGGTCCAGGTGAGCGACGAGTTCGACGAGGGCGACACCGACCAGCCCGACGCACCGCCGGCGGTCGGCGACGCCGGCGACACCCCGCACGACGAACGAGAGGACGCGCGTGAGCGACGACCCGACACCCCCTGACGACGCACCGGACGACCCGACCGTCGGGCACGACGACGTGGCGGGGGAGCCTGCTGAGCAGGAGCCCGACCAGATCGCGTTCGACATCAACGACTTCCCGGGCGGCGCCCGTACCGCCATCGAGTCGGTGCTGATGGTCGTCGACCAGCCCGTCACCGACGAAGAGCTCGCCGGCGCGCTCGAGATGGCGCCCGACGACGTGCTCGCCCACCTGCGCGACCTCGAGCGCGAGTACGACGAGCAGCAGCGTGGCTTCACCCTGCGCGCCATCAACGGCGGCTGGCGCATATACAGCCGGGCCGACTACGCCCCGGTCATCGAGAAGTTCCTGCTCGACGGCCAGCACGCCAAGCTCACCCAGGCGTCCCTCGAGACGCTCGCCGTCATCGCCTACCGGCAGCCGATCTCCCGCTCGCGTGTGAGCGCAGTGCGTGGGGTCAACGTCGACGGCGTCATCCGCACCCTGCTCACGCGCGGGCTCATCCACGAGCTCGGCCAGGACACCGAAGGAGGCGCGATGCTCTACGGCACGACGCCCTACTTCCTCCAGCGACTCGGGCTCGGCTCGCTCGAGGAGCTGCCCCCGCTCGCACCACATCTGCCCGGTGCAGACGTGATCGACGAGCTCGTCGAGCAGGGCCACGGATGAGCCCGGCCCAGCCCCGCCAGGGCGGCGGTCGCAAGCCCAGCGGCGGCGGCAAGAGCCCCCGCCAGGGCGCGCAGCGCGGTCAGCGTCGCAGCGGCAACGCCGGCACGACCAAGCGCAGCCAGCCCACGCAGCCGCCGCGCGAGCGCACCCCGCGCAAGGAGGCCGTCGACGTCCACGACCCCGACGGCGTACGCCTCCAGAAGCTCCTCGCGTCAGCGGGCGTCGGCAGCCGACGCACCTGCGAGAACCTCATCCTCGAGGGGCGCGTCTCGGTCGACGACAACGTCGTGACCGAGCTCGGCGTGCGCATCGACCCGCTCAAGCAGGTCGTGCACGTCGACGGTGAGCGCGTGCAGCTCGACGGCTCGCGCATCTACCTGGCGTTCAACAAGCCCTACAACGTCGTGTCGACCATGAGCGACGAGCTCGGACGGCCATCGGTCGGTGACTACGTCGAGCAGCGCAAGGAGAGGCTGTTCCACGTCGGCCGGCTCGACTACGACACCGAGGGTCTCCTGCTGCTCACCAACGACGGCGAGCTCGCCAACCGGCTGCAGCACCCGTCGTACGGCGTGCAGAAGACCTACGTCGCGATGGTCCCGGGCCCGATCCCGCGTGACCTCGGCAAGCAGCTGCGCGAGGGGGTCGAGCTCGAGGACGGGCCGGTGTCGGTCGACTCGTTCAAGGTCGTGGACTCCCAGCCCGGCAAGGCGCTGGTCCAGGTCGTGCTGCACGAGGGTCGCAAGCACGTCGTACGCCGCATGCTCGAGGCCGTCGGCCACCCGGTCGAGAGTCTCGTACGCACCGACGTCGGCCCGGTCAAGCTCGGAGAGCTGCGCGCCGGCAAGCTGCGGCCCCTGACCCCGCGCGAGGTGGCTGCGCTCTACAAGGCCGCCGGTCTGTGACCGAGCACGTCCGTGTCGTCGGCACCGGCCTGCTCGGCACCTCGATCGGGATCGCGTTGTCCCGCAAGGGTATTCGCGTGTCGCTGCACGACATCTCGCCGACCGCGGTCGCGCTGGCGCGTGACCTCGGCGCTGGTGTTGTCGACGACGACACGGCGCCCGATCTCGTCGTGGTGGCCGCGCCGCCCGACGTCGCCGGTCAGGTCGTGGCCGACGAGCTCGAGCGATGGCCCGACGCGTTCGTCACGGACGTCGCCTCGGTCAAGGCCACCGTCCTCGACGACGTCACCGCACGCGCCCCCGCGCACGTGGGCCGCTACGTCGGATCACACCCGATGGCCGGTCGCGAACGCTCGGGTGCGGTCGCGGCGCAGGCCGACCTGTTCGAGGGGCGCACCTGGGTGATCTGCCCCCACGACCGAAGTGCGCGCGAGGCGCACGACCTCGTACGCCGCATGGCTCTCGCCGCGGGTGCCGTCCCGACGGTCATGGGTGCGCGTGAGCACGACGCGGCCGTGGCCACGGTGTCGCACCTTCCGCAGGTCGCGGCGAGCCTGGTCGCGGCCCGGCTTCGCGAGGTGCCCGAGGACGCGGTCGCTCTCGCCGGGCAGGGGGTGCGCGACGTCACGCGGATCGCGGCGTCCGATCCGTTGCTGTGGACCCAGATCCTCGCGGCCAACGCCGAGGCGCTGCTGCCGGTGGTCGACCATCTCGTGGCCGATCTCGACGCGGTCCGGTCCGCGCTGCAGCAGGTCGCGCACGACCGTGCGACCGAGGGAGCGAGGGGCGTGCTCGCGCAGGCCATCGCGCACGGTCAGCTGGGCAGGGCCCGCATCCCCGGCAAGCACGGCGCACCGCCGACGACCTACGCCACGCTGATCGCCGTCATCCCCGACGAGCCGGGCTCCCTCGCTCGCCTGTTCGCCGACGTGGGCGACGCCGGCGTCAGCATCGAGGACGTCCGCATCGAGCACGCTCGCGGCGGGCCGGTCGGTCTGGCCGAGCTCTACGTCGTCCCGGCGGCCATCGAGCCGTTGCGTGAGGCGCTCGTCGCCGCCGGCTGGAACGTCCACGACTGAGGTCGGACGATGTGCGGCGCGTCGTCGCTCGGCAGTAACCTGACCGCCGTGACGACGACACCTGCACCCGACCAGCTCGTGATCGCCATCGACGGACCTTCGGGCTCGGGGAAGTCGTCCGTGTCGCGGGCGGTCGCCCGTGCGCTCGGCGTCGGCTTCCTCGACACCGGCTCGATGTACCGCGCGCTCACCTGGTGGTGCCTCGAGCAGGGCACCGACCTGTCCGATGTCGCTGCCGTCGCTCAGGCCTCGCGCGACCTCCCGCTGCAGATCGGCACCGACCCCGACGCGCCGACCACCGCCGTCGGTGGTCACAACGTCGACGCCGCCATCCGCGAGAGCCGCATCTCCGAGGCGGTCTCGCAGGTCGCCACCAACCTCGACGTGCGCGCCGACATGCTCCAGCGCCAGCGCGCGCTCATCGCCGACACCGCGGCGCGCACGGGCGGCGTCGTGGCCGAGGGTCGCGACATCACGACCGTCGTCGCACCCGACGCCGACGTCCGCGTGCTGCTCACCGCGTCGGAGGAGGCACGGCTCGCCCGGCGCTCCAAGGAGCTGCACGGCGATGCCGGCTCGGCGTCGGTCGAAGCGACGCGCGCCCAGGTGGTCCAGCGTGACGCACGAGACTCGACGGTCTCCCAGTTCACGGTCGCCGCCGACGGTGTCACGACAGTCGACACCTCCGACCTCGACTTCGACCAGTCCGTGGCCGCGGTGCTCGACGTGGTGGCCGCCCGGGGCGAGCGTGTCTGAGGTCCCGGGCCCGCAGGGGGCGCGCGCGGGACGGCTGCTCGGCCAGGTCATCGCGCCTGTCCTGTACGACGCCCGCCACCGCGGCACCCACCACGTGCCGCGCACGGGCCCGGTCGTCCTGGTGTCCAACCACTCCGGCTTCCTCGACGGACCGCTGGTCTACTGCCTGGCACCCAGGCCGGTGCACTTCCTGGTCAAGAAGTCCTACTTCTCCTCGGCGTGGGGCGCCCTGCTGCGCGCGGTCGGTCAGATCCCGATCGATCAGAACAGCGGCGACCGGCAGGCGCTCACGGCGGCGCGGGCCGTCCTCGCGCGCGGCGGCGCGGTCGGTGTCTTTCCCGAGGGCACTCGCGGGGCCGGCGATGTCCGGGCCGTCCAGCAAGGCGCCGCGTGGCTCGCACTGCAGGCTGACGCCCTCGTCGTACCCGTGGCCTGCCTCGGCACCCGTGGTGCTGGTGCCACACGCAGCTCCTGGCCGCGGCTGCGCGGACACCTCGAAGTGGTGTTCGGCGAGCCGTTCAGCGTGCGACCCGACGGTGACGTCACAGGCCGCGAGCGGCTGCGACTGGCGTCCGAGACGTTGCGTTCGCGTCTGGCCGCTCACGTCGCCGACTCGGTCGAGCGCACCGGCATGGCACTGCCCGGCGACCGGCCTGCACCGGACAGCTGATCGCGTACGCGACAATGGAGGCTGCCCACCGGCACCTCACCTCCGACTCAAGGACTCATCCCGTGTCTGACCACCCCTCCGACGACGTCTCGTCGACCCCGGCCGAGAGCGTCGAGCACGACGCCTCGGTCGAGCAGGCGCTCCGCGTCGGCCTCGAGGACTTCGACCTCAGCGAGGAGGACCGCGCGCTGCTGGAGGCCGACGGTCCGGCCGCGGGCGACCTCGACGCGGGCGAGTCACGTCCGGTCGTCGCCGTCGTCGGCCGGCCCAACGTCGGCAAGTCGACCCTCGTCAACCGCATCCTCGGCCGCCGCGAGGCGGTCGTCGAGGACGTGCCGGGCGTCACCCGCGACCGCGTCGCCTACGAGGCCGAGTGGTCAGGGCGCCGTTTCACCCTGGTCGACACGGGCGGCTGGGAGGTCGACGCCACCGGCATCCACCTGCGGGTGGCCGAGCAGGCGGAGGTCGCCGTCGAGCTGGCGGACGCCGTCATGTTCGTCGTCGACGCGACCGTCGGTGCCACCGACACCGACGAAGCCGTCGTCAAGCTGCTGCGCCGCTCGGGCAAGCCTGTCGTCCTGATCGCCAACAAGGTCGACGACCAGCGCACCGAGGCCGACGCCGCGATGCTGTGGTCGTTCGGGCTGGGCCAGCCCTACCCCGTGTCGGCCCTGCACGGCCGGGGGAGCGGCGACGCGCTCGACGCGATCCTCGATGTGCTGCCCGAGCGGTCCTCGGTCTCCGGCGCGTACGCCCAGGGCGGCCCCCGTCGCGTCGCGCTGCTCGGTCGGCCCAACGTCGGCAAGTCCTCGCTGCTCAACAAGCTGGCGGGCGAGGAGCGCGTCGTCGTCGACAACGTCGCCGGCACCACGCGAGACCCGGTCGACGAGATGATCGAGATCGCCGGCACGACATGGCGGTTCGTCGACACCGCCGGTATCCGCCGCCGTGTGCACCTGACCCGGGGAGCGGACTTCTACGCATCGCTGCGCACGCAGACGGCCCTCGAGAAGGCCGAGGTCGCCGTCGTCCTGATCGATGCCGAGGACCGCATCGCCGAGCAGGACATCCGTGTCGTCCAGCAGGTCATCGACTCCGGGCGTGCACTCGTCCTGGCGTTCAACAAGTGGGACCTGCTCGACGAGGAGCGCCGTTACTACCTCGAGCGCGAGATCGAGAAGGAGCTCGTGCAGGTGCCGTGGGCACCGCGCGTCAACATCTCGGCGCACACCGGTCGCCACGTCGAGCGACTGGTGCCGGCCCTCGAGACCGCCCTCGACTCCTGGGACCAGCGCATCCCGACCGGCCGGCTCAACTCCTTCTTCGGCGAGATCGTCGCGGCGCACCCGCACCCCGTGCGCGGAGGCAAGCAGCCCCGCATCCTGTTCGCCACGCAGGCGTCGACGCGGCCGCCGCGCTTCGTGCTGTTCGCGTCGGGATTCATCGAGGCCGGCTACCGCCGCTTCCTCGAGCGTCGTCTGCGTGAGGAGTTCGGGTTCGAGGGCAGCCCGATCGAGCTCTCGGTCCGTGTCCGCGAGAAGCGTCGCCGCTCCTAGCCGGCCCGAACGGCTTACTCCCTGAACGGAATTCGTGATCTGATCACCGGCACGTCGTAGCCGGCCGCCATGAGTGCGGCGCGGATGGAGTCGGTGGCCGCCTGCCCGTTGGGCGAAGGGGAGACCGCCACGGCGCGGATGGGCAGCGGCTGCGCCTGGGTGGCGACCGGCGTACCGGCTCCACCGGTGAGCACCAGATAGGGCGCCATGCCGTACCTCGTCGGACGGAATCGGGTCAGGTCGGGTGGCAGGGTGCTCGTGACAGCGGCGCTCGGGACCTGGTGCATCCCGACGCAGTACCTCGTCTCGCGCTCGTCCACGAAGCCCTCGTGCTTGATCAGCATGAGCGCGGCCTCCATGTCGTCACGCAGACCGGCCAGCGGCGCGACCAGGTCTTCGGCGCCGCCGCCGTCGGCGAGGTGCCGCTGGGCGATCCGCAGCTCCTCCGGCAGCTCGTCGAACACCGCGTCGAGGAGCAGCTGCTGGTCGGACGCGCTGTAGCGCACCGGACGCCAGGGCCAGCGCTGCACCCGTACGTCGTGCGGGTCGGAGTCAGCACGACCGAGGACACTGAGCTCCTGCTCCGGGTCCAGACCCACGGCGTACGACTCGCCGCGCCCGCCGTACAGACGCCACATGGCCAGCAGATCGCGACTGCGTGCGGCGCTGAGGATGAAGAAGGTCCCCGGCGAGGGGCCCTGGTCAGGACCGCCCGGTCGAGCGTCCTCGGCTCGGTCGGCGAAGGGCAGCAGCATCTCGTAGCGAGGGTCTTCGCGCGTCCGGCGCTGCAGCTCCTCGACAAGCATCCGAGCACCGAGCGTGACCTCGCCGGCGTCGTTGAGGAACGACGACGCCGTGCACCACAGTGTGTCCGACTGCACGATGGACAGCAGGCCAGGACCGTCGGTGTAGTGCCACACCAGCCCGTCGGTGACAGTCTCGGTCGGCTCCATGTCCCGAGCGTACGAGGCGTGCCCGGCCCGATTGGGTGAGCGGGGCGCGCCTGCGCTAAGGTTCAGGTCGCCCACGAAGCGGTTTCGGCCGGATCGTGGGCATCGGGCTGTGGCGCAGTTTGGTAGCGCACTTGACTGGGGGTCAAGGGGTCGCAGGTTCAAATCCTGTCAGCCCGACCACATCCGTCGGTTTACCAGCGGAAACGCGGTCACCGAGGTGGTGGAGAAGGTCCGATCAGGACCGATGTCACCGCTGGAGTCACCGCAAGATCAGCAGAAGGCCCCGACACCACGCGGTGTCGGGGCCTTCTCGTTGGCCCCTCACGGTACCGCTGTTGGCCGACGCGCGGCCGGGAACGGCTGGGAGGGCGACCGGGTACGCGGAGCGCCTGCTGACCGCCGGGAATCGACGAACATAGGCTGACCCACAACACGACATGGCGCGACGAAGGGAACGGTGTGGCTCGGCTCACCCTGAAGGCCATCGAGGAGCGAGTCGCGCCGCTCGGCGGTCGTGACTCCTACGACCGCGAGTTCATCTTCGAGCTGTTGCTCGCGTACGGGAAGCCGCAGAGCAACGTCACCCGCCTGCGCAACGGCTCACTGAACATCGCCGCGGACCCGACAACCGAGGTCGCGCAGAAGAACGTCGTCTACTTCAAGGAGACGACCGACGACCCCCTAGCCGTGATCGACGAGCTGAAGACCTCGCCCGCGGTGGTGCGGTACAGCACCCGCTTCGTCATCGTCACCGACTACGACGAGCTGCTCGCGGTCGACACCAAGACCGGCGAGAACCTGATGATCCCGATCCGGGACATCGACCAGCACTTCACCTTCTTCCTGCCCTGGGCAGGCATGGAGAAGGCCCAGTACGTGTCCGAGGCCCACGCCGACGTCAAGGCCGCTGAGCGGATGGGCAAGCTCTTCGACGAGCTCCTCGCGGCCAACCCCGGCGTGATGGATGGGGTGCAGGGGCGCCACGCTCTCAACGTCTTCTTCACCCGGCTGCTGTTCTGCTTCTTCGCCGAGGACACCGGGATCTTCACCGAGACCCAGTTCACCAATGCGGTCGGCTCGCACACGCAGGCGGACGGTTCGGACGTCCACGACTTCCTGGCGGCACTGTTCACGGCCCTGGACACCGAGGAGCCCGCGGACAAGCCGAGGCACCTGGCGGCGTTCCCCTACGTCAACGGCCGGCTCTTCACGATGAGCACAGGTATCACGGTGCCGAGGTTTACGAAGGCCGCTCGCGACCGGTTGATCGAGCTCGGCACGCTGAACTGGAGCGAGATCAACCCCGACATCTTCGGCTCCATGTTCCAGGCGATCGTCGCGCCCGGCACGCGCTCGGACCTCGGCCAGCACTACACCTCGGTGCCGAACATCCTCAAGACGATCGAGCCGCTCTTCCTCGACGGCATCCGCGACCAGCTCGACGCCGGCTTCGACAGTGTCCGGAAGCTCGAGGCACTGCTGGAGCGGATCAGTGCGATCAAGGTGTTCGACCCGGCCTGTGGCTCCGGCAACTTCCTGGTCATCGCCTACAAGGAGCTGCGCAAGGTCGAGCACGCGATCCTGGAGCGCCTCGCTGAGCTCTCCCCGAAGCACCAGGTGCTGTTTGCAGAGTCGAGGATCAACATCGAGAACTTCTACGGCATCGAGATCGACGACTTCGCCGTCGAGGTCGCGATCCTCTCCCTGTGGATCGCCAAGCACCAGATGAACACCGAGTTCAAGGAGAAGTTCAACGTCTCCATCCCGTTGATCCCACTCAAGGAAACTGGTCAGATCCAAGCAGGGAACGCGACTCGCGTCGACTGGAACACGGTCTGCCCGAACGACGGTGGCGAGATCTACCTGATCAGCAACCCTCCTTACAAGGGCGCTAAGGCACAGACCGCCGACATGAAGGCGGACTTCCCGTTCGCCTTCGGACGACGCCCCTTCAACAGGAATCTCGACTACATCGCGCTCTGGTTCGTCAAGGGCGCTGACTACATCGAAGGCACTCGCGCCGAGCTGGCCTTCGTAACTACCAACTCCGTATCTCAGGGCGAGCATGTCGGCCTGATGTTCCCGATGATCTTCGCTAAGGGCCTCGAGATCGGGTACGCCTACACGTCGTTCAAGTGGGAGAACAACGCGACACGCAATGCTGGCGTGACCGTCGCGGTCATCAACCTTCGCGCGGGGCGACCCGGCCCGAAGTACATCTACACCGACGACCTTCAGATAGCTGTGACGAACATCAACGGCTACTTGGCAGACGGCGCAAACATCTTCATTGGTAGACGCAGCAGCCCACTGGGCGCGCGCCGCCCGATCATGGTGTTTGGATCCATGCCCCGCGCGCGCGGGTTGGTGATCACTCCCGATGAGCGGAGAAGGATGATCGCCCAGGATCCGGCGGCCGCCGATTTCATGAAGGCGTATGTAGGGACCAGGGAGCACTTGGATGGACTCGAACGGTACTGCCTATGGATCGCCGACGACCACGTGGATATGGCACGATCCGTTCCATCGATCGCAGACCGTCTTGCCCAGGTGACTGAGGAACGAGGTAAGAGCGAGGCAGCCAGCACCGCTGCGTATGCAGCCAAGCCCCATCGGTTCGTCCAGATCAGCTACAAGCCGACGAACTCAATCCTTGTGCCCAAGGTGTCATCAGAGCGACGCGAGTACATACCATCGGGATTCGTTGGGGCAGACACGGTGATTTCCGATCTTGCTTTCGCGATTTACGACGCCGAGCCTTGGGCCTTCGGGCTTATCACGTCACGAATTCACATGGCTTGGGCCCGAGCAGTGGGCGGACAACACGAGTCTCGACTTCGATACTCGAACACGCTTGTCTACAACAACTTCCCGGTACCTCTCCTCTCGGATGCGATGAAGGAGAGGCTCACTGTCGCCGCTTTGCGTGTGCTCGACGTACGTGAGTACCACTGCGAACGAACTCTCGCTGAGCTGTATGACCCGGACCTGATGCCCGAGGACCTCCGGCGGGCGCACGCCGAGGTGGACGCGCTGGTCGACTCGATCTACTCCAAGCGCGGGTACGAGACGGACGAGCAGCGGTTGTCGGACCTGTTCGCTATGTATGAGTCGATGACTGCCGAGGAGGCTGCCAAGGCCCCCGCGAAGAAGACGAGGGGTGCACGCAAGTGAACGCGAGCAAGAAGCCGATCGACATCGTCGATGTGACTTACGCCCAGACGGGCGCGTCGGTCAACGTTGACCCGATGGGCATGCGCGAGATGCAGCAGCGTGTCTTCGCCAAGCGCGACGCGCAGCATCTGCTCATCAAGGCACCGCCGGCGTCGGGCAAGTCTCGCGCTCTGATGTTCGTGGGCCTCGACAAGCTCTACAACCAGGGCCGCAAGAAGGTCATCGTCGCGGTGCCGGAGCGCTCCATCGGCGGCTCGTTCGCCTCGACCAACCTGACGAAGTTCGGTTTCTTCGCCGACTGGGAGGTCAAGCCCGAGCACAATCTCTGTGACCCGGGCTCGTCCCAGGGCAAGGTCGGCGCCTTCATCGACTTCCTCAACGGCACCGACGCCATCCTGATCTGCACCCACGCGACCCTACGGTTCACCTTCGAGAAGCTTGCCCCCGACGCTTTTAACGGCACAGTGCTCGCGATCGATGAGTTCCACCACGTTTCGGCCGATACCGAGGCCAGCCGGCTCGGGGCGCTGCTACGCGAGGTGATGAATGGCTCCGACGTGCACATCGTCGCGATGACCGGCTCGTACTTCCGCGGCGACTCGGTGCCGGTGCTCTCCGCCGAGGACGAGGCTCGGTTTACGCCGGTCACCTTCAACTACTACGACCAGCTCAACGGCTACCAGCACCTGCACTCGCTCGGCATCGGCCACCACTTCTACCAAGGGCGATACACCGACGCGATCAGTGAGGTCTTCGACCTCGACAAGAAGACGATCCTGCACATCCCCAACGTCAACTCGGGAGAGTCGACCAAGGACAAGATCGAAGAGGTCGGGTTCATCATCGATGCGATCGGCCACGTGGAGTCCACCGACCCAGACACCGGCATCATCACCATCCGCCGGTCCGACACCGGAGCGACGTTGCGCCTGGCCGACCTCGTCGACGACACCGACCAGAAGAAGCGCGCCGACACGTTGCACTACCTGTCGACGGTCGCATCGAAGGATCGCGGCGCCGTCGACGTAATCCTCGCGCTCGGCATGGCCAAGGAGGGATTCGACTGGCCCCACGCCGAACACGCGCTCACCGTGGGGTATCGCGCCTCGCTGACCGAGGTCATCCAGATCATCGGCCGGGTCACTCGCGACTCGCCGGGCAAGGACCATGCCCAGTTCACCAACCTCATCGCCGAACCCGACGCCTCGCAGAGCGAGGTCAAGGTGTCGGTCAACAACATGCTCAAGGCGATCACAGCCTCGCTGCTCATGGAGCAGGTGCTCGCGCAGAACTTCGAGTTCAAGACCAAGCGCACCGGCGACGACGACGCCACCCCGCCGGGCGTCATCAAGATCAAGGGCTTCAAGGAGCCCTCCTCCGAGCGGGTGAAGCAGATCGTCGAGACCGACCTCAACGACCTGAAGGCGACCATCCTGCAGGACGACACGTTCGCGAAGGCTGCCTTCGGATCGGTGGACGCGGAGACGACCAACAAAGTCCTGATCCCCAAGATCATCCGCGAGAAGTACCCCGACTTGGACGAGACGCAGATCGAGGAGTTGCGCCAGCAGGTCGTCGTGGACTCGGTGATCAAGAACGGCGAGGTCCGTCAGGTCGGTGACAAGCGCTTCATCCGGATGTCGGAGAAGTTCGTGAACATCGACGACATCAACATCAACCTGATCGACTCCGTCAACCCGTTCCAGCGCGCCTTCGAGGTGATCTCGAAGTCCGTCACGCCGTCCGTGCTGCGGATCATCTCCGACGCGATCACGGCAACTCGGGTCGAGATCACCGAAGAGGAAGCACTCGCGGCGTGGCCGAAGATCCAACAGTGGGCCAAAGTGAACGGTCGCAAACCCAATGTCCGCGCCGACGAGCCGACCGAGAGGCGGTACGCCGAGATCCTACTCTTCCTGCAGAAGAAGAAGCAGGAGCGCCAGGCCGCCCAGCGCGAGACCGAGATGGTGGACGAGGCATGAGCCCCGAAGATGCACTCGAGGCGGAACGGGCAGCCCCGGCTAGCCTCGACGACCTGCTGGACTCAGACGTCGACGGCCTGCTCGACGCACCCGTGAAGCAGGCCAAGGTCACCCATACCGATCGGCTTGAGCGAGCCTTTCTAGAAGTTGTCGAGTTCCGACGCACTCAGGGCCGCGTGCCGGACTCCACCACCCGCGAGATCGCCGAACGGAAGCTTGGTGCCCGTCTTGACGGGATCCTGGCGAACGAGGAGAAGATCACGGCGCTCAAACACTTGGACGAGTTCGGGTTGCTGGAGGCGCCGGAAGCACCCGAGTCGATTGACGACCTGCTTGGCGACGACGACCTCGACCTGCTCGGCGATGAGTCGGGGCTGCTGGACGTGTCAGACCTGCCGGTGCGCCGCCAGGTGCACGACAGCGGTGACGTCGCCCGTCGGGAGCAAGCAAAGGACTTTGAGCAGTTTGAGCCGCTGTTCAAACAGAAGCATGTTGAGCTTCGAGCAGGGGCGAGCAAGCTGCTGCCGTACTCGGGCATGGCACAGATCGTTCCGGGAGCCTTCTTCGTCCTGAACGGGGTCATGCTGTTCATTGCCGAGGTCGGCGAGACGGAGTACAAGAAGTCAACAGCGCGCGAGAACAAGCGCGAGCGGCTCCGTTGCATCTTTGAGAACGGAACCGAGTCGTCGATGTACCGACAGTCGCTTGCGATCCGGCTGAGCGACGAGGACGGCCAAGTCGTCGTCCAGGTCGAGCTTCCCGAGATCCTCGACGATGACGAGGTAAGTGGCTACATCTACGTCCTCCGGTCCCTCAGCTCCGATCCGCAGATTGCCGAGCTCAACCACCTGCACAAGATCGGCTTCACACGCGGCTCGGTCGAGGCGCGGATCAAGAACGCCGAGAAGTCACCGACGTATCTCATGGCCCCGGTGGAGGTCGTCGCCAGCTACCGGACGTACAACACCAGGGCCTCGGCGCTCGAAAACCTGCTGCATCGGGTCTTCGCGGAGGTGCGGTTAGACCTCACGCAGGCCGACCAAAAGGGTCGAAGCTACGACCCGGCGGAGTGGTACGTCGTCCCCCGCGTGGTCATCGACCAAGCGATCGACCTGATCATCTCCGGAGACATCGTCAACGTCGTGTACGACCGTTCGGCTGAACGACTCGTCTCCCGTGCCCCTGCCAGTCACGCTGACGACTGAGATGGTGTCTGCGCCTGAGGCGCAAAGCCTCACAGCCAAGCCGGGCACAGCCCAGCCGGGTGCCGTTTAGAGGCGGTTACCGACGGTGGTTCCGCCTCCACCGCCGAAACCATCGAGGAGGCACTGCCGCCGGCGCCTCCGCCACGTCGCCGACCGGCCAGACTCCTGCTGGCTTTGCGTTCGCGAGGCGAACGATCCATTCGGCGCTGGCGCGCCCGTCAGCCCTGTCCAAGGCCATGAGCAACTTCGCGTTGTCGACCTGGTCCGGAGTGACCTTGATCGCCATGACCCCTCGCTTCACGTCGGATGCCCTTCCATCATCGCCGCGCCGACGTGCCAGAGCAACGGCGTCGACTCATGTTCGTGCGGTGCGAGACCGCTACGGAAACAGCAGGCCACCGGGGCACCCCGCCCGCGACGCGGCGGAGGTGTCGGTGTTCTGACAGTCTTGGGCATCATCGGCGAGTCGGAGGTGTCTCTTGATCAAGTCAGCGAACCAGTACCCGGTGCATACGCTCTTCAGCCACGAGGGCAACGTGTTGTACCGGATCCCGCCGTACCAGCGCGAGTACTCCTGGTACAAGGCTCAGTGGGAGAACCTGTTCGAAGACCTGATCGAGGCCGACGGCGCCCACTTCTTGGGCACGATCATCACTCTCGACCAGACGACCGACACGCTGGAGGGCAACATCCTCCACGTGGTCGACGGCCAGCAGCGCCTGACGACCTTGACCCTGCTCCTCGCTGCGGTCTACTCCGTGCTCAAGGAGCACATCGACGAGCTCGACGACGACACCCGGACCGACGTCACGAACCTCGGCCGCCAGCTGGTGCGCAAGGCTGACCAGCAGCCGCGAGTGACACCGCAGAAGCAAGGGCACAATCTCTTCGACTACCTCAAGACGCTCGAGGACGCCGGACTGCCCGTTGAAGGCGAGTGGAAGCCGTACTACCCCAGCCGGCGGATCGCCAAGTGCTACCGCTACTTCCGATCCGCCATCCTGAAGCTGGCCGAGACGGAGGGGCTGACAGAGACGAAGGCTGCGCTTCGGGTGCACGAGGCGGCTCTGCGGGCGGTCATCGTGAAGATCGAGGTTGCCAGCCACGCGGATGCCTTCGTCCTCTTTGAGTCCCTTAACAACCGCGGCATGCCACTCTCGCCCGTCGACCTGATCAAGAACCACCTCCTGGCCGAGTCCGAGAAGAGGCAGATCATGAACGTCGACCAGGCGTTCAAGCACTGGAACGACATGCTGACGAGCCTGGGCGACAGCTACTCCACCCAGGAGCGCTTCCTGAGGCACTACTACAACGCCTTCAAGACGGAGCTCCCCGACGTCCCCAACGCCTCCGTCGCCACCAAGTCCAACCTGATCCGCATCTACGAGAAGCTCCTCGAGCAGGACCTCAAGAAGGTCGTCGACGCACTCGTCGAGGCGAGCAAGATCTACGGCCGCATCAACTGCGTCGTGGAGCTCGACCAGCCGACATCCCTCGACCGGGCCTTCCAGCGGCTCATGCGAGCCCAGGGCGCGCCGTCCTATGTCCTGCTGATGTGGCTCATGACGAAGCAGGAAGAACTGGAGCTGTGCGACACCCAGATCGAAGCCGTTGCTGACCGCCTCACAAGCTTCTTCGTCCGACGCAACCTGACGGGCTACCCGCCCACCTACGCGCTGGCGAAGCTCTTCATGACGACCATCGACGCCGTCAGTGACGCCCGCGGCGACGACGTGCTCAAGCTCGTCGGCGAGAAGCTGAACGCCGTCTCAGCCTCCGACGAGGAGTTCCGGGCTCGCCTTCTCGGTCGCATCTACGAGGAGAACACCGACGTGGCCCGGTTCGTGCTGACCACCCTGGCCGAGGACGCCATGACCAAGGAGACGAAGGTCGACCTGTGGCGACAGGAGAAGAACCACTTCGTCTGGACGATCGAGCACATCCTCCCGCAGGGCGAGAACCTGCCAGCCGCGTGGCAGGAGATGCTCGGCGGCAAGGAAGTCGCCGCCCAGGTACAGGAAGAACACCGACACCGACTCGGCAACCTCACCGTGACGGCCTACAACAGCAACCTCGGCAACAAGTCCTTCATCGAGAAGCGCGACAGACGGGACTCCAAGGGTCGATACATCGGTTACAAGAACGGCCTCTCGCTCAACGCCGAGCTGGCGGCACGGGAGTCGTGGACAGCTGACAACATCGAGGCCCGGACCAAGGTGTTGGCTGAAAGGGTGATCGAGCGGTTCCCGCTAGCCTAATGCGCCGCGTCGCCCCATCAGATCCGCCGCCCTCACTGGGACGTGGTCGTCCTGGGCGACTTCACGGAGTCTGATCGGTCAGTTCTCGACCTGACGCCGCCCGCCAGATGACGTGGTCCAAGGTTCGCGGGCTGACCTCGAGCTCCTGCGCGGCAGCCATGACCAACTCGACCGCGTGGTTGGTGGTGAGCGTCGCGTCGGCTCCAAGCGCCTGCTGCAAGAACCTCAGGACCATGCGGTCCGGCTTCACCGACGGCCGGCCCGCGAGCAGCAGCAGGTAGGAGTACGTCACACCGGAGCGCTGGCTCGGCAGCCTCTTCCATGCGTTGTGGATGGGGTTGTCCGTGGGGCTCGCCCTGACCACCGCGACCAAATCTTCAACAGTGTCGATGTTGTGGTCGACCATGAGCTGGGCGGCCTGCTGGATGACCTCGGCCTTCAGCAGTGCACCTGGCTTCGTGTGCGCAGGCTTCAGGTTGTCCGCGACGGTCTCCGCCCATCCGCGAGCGCCACCGGCCGCAGCCATCGATTGCAGAAGGGCAGCGGCACCGTCGTTGTGTCCGTGTGCTGCCCGATATCGGTTCACCACGTTGACCACTGATCGGTAGTGGGAACCGGTCGAGTAGATCGAGTCGATCAAGCACAACGCGAGACTGCTCGGGTACCCCTCTGGCTCGATCCAGAGCTCCTGCTCTCCGAGTGTGTTCCTGCAGTAGGCCACTAAGGCATCGACGTCCTGCTGGGCGACTGACATCTGCTTCCTCCTGAGCGCCGTGGAGCGACCTCGAGCTGGGCCAACTCTACGGAGCGTCGCGGTGGCATCTGTCGGCGCTCGTTGAGAGAATCTGACATCGGTGAAATGCCTCTATGAGGAAGGCGTCCCGGCTACTTGAGGCCGGGCGAACGCCCGGCCCGGGTTGATCTGAGGGCTAGACAAAGCGCCGCAATGAACGTGGCCGCCCCGACTTAGAGGAGATCGCCATGCACACGACGCAACTCGACAGGCTCGGCTACGACACGAAGGCCATGGGCCTCGTCGGGGGCCTGGACTACGTGCCAGACCTTGTGGACACCGAGGACGGCCTGGTCACGGACTTCGTCCACAGGTCGTTCCTGCAGCTCTCGCAGTTGGACGCACTGGGCGGCGTGAACGCGCTGGGCGGCTCAAGCGACCGTCACGATGGCATCTACTTCGCGCTGGAGGAGGAGATCGACCTCCTCTCGGCAGTGGACCACTTCGGCGACCATGCGCAGCAGCAGCGAGCTCGCGAGCTCATCGCGGCGGGGAAGGTCAGCAACTAACTACCACGCAGGAAGCCCGACAGCTTCGGCTGTCGGGCTTCTTTGTCATGCACACGGTCCGTCTCTGCAACGGTCAGCCCTGCCAAACGTGGCAACTTATCGCACACGAGGGTGCAGCGGACGGGACGGCATGACAGTGGTCGGCACCTCGCTCGGGTCTTCCGAAATCGGAGGTTCCTAGCCGGACACCCGGACTAGGGGCGCTCGCGTTCAGTGGCCAACGGGATGACGTTGTCGTCCCCGAGGTGATCGAACAGGGTTGCCTCCACGGGGCGCTGCCAGGGTAGGTCCCGTGGTTCGTCGACGTAGTTCAACCGCACAACCTTCAGCCCATCCACCTGCTCAGGAAAGTCTCGGTCGAACGTAACCAGCCAGTCGCAACCGTTGAGTACCGCAGTCGCGAGATGTAAGGCGTCGGGCAGCTTCATCGCTAGCTGGAGCCGGTACTCAGTTGCCTTCCGGACGACGGGCGCAGTGACGTCGAGCTGGACGACCTGCTGTGACTGGAGGAGAGAGCGAACCTGATCGAGTTTGGCCATGTGCCGGTCCCGCTCTGCTGGACTCGTGCTGTCGGGAGGCTTGTAGACCTCGCCCATCACGATCACCGACTCGTAGAGCTGAACCTCACCCTGAGCGAGCATGTCCAGCAGTCCGTCGATGTGCTCCGCATTCGGCTCGTTCTTGATGACGGCGATCAGAGCACTGGAGTCCAGGAGCACACGCGGGATCTCAGTCTTCGCCACGGATACTCTCCAGGTACTCGGCGGTCGACATGTCGCCGGTCAGATCTGGCATGAAGCCCCGTAGCTCGCGCCAGGACATGGTCGGCTGCTCGATGACCTTCACCGTGTCGGCAGCGACGTAGTACGTCCGACCCTCATCGTTCTGACGCACCATGCCGTCGACCTCAACGAACTGGAGGAGACCGGCTGCCATCGACTCGGCGAGCGCCGAGGGAAAGCCGATGTGCACCACGCGGCCGCCGGCGTGTGGCCGGATAGAGGCTCTGTTGCCCCGTGTGACGTTCACGCCCGTCAGCTGGCCTCGCACGGATCCGTAGAACTCGCGCACCCAGGGCGTGACTGCCTGCAGTCGTTCGCGCAGCTCGCTGTCGAGCCAGACGACGTTCCCACCGGCCTCGAGCTTGGCGTGCACACCGGAACTGCGGACGAGGTCCTTGGCGTGGTTCACCGCCATGGGCGTCCACTCGGCTGCCAATGGCTCGCCATTCCGCACTTGCGTGAGACCTCGTACCGCAGACCGAGCTGCCTCGATTCCAAGCAAGCGGTTTTCACCGACCGCCGAGAGCCCCGAGATGGCAGACCCAATGCGGAGGTCCGTCACCGTCCACTCGACGTCGACCGTCTCCGCCAGATCATCGAGCAGTTCCAGGAGGTGTCCGCCGGCGGCAAAGAAGTGCACGGCGCGAGCGGGCCGGTCGTCGTCGATTGTGAGCACAATTCCATCGGTCATGACGATCCTCCTCTCCCAGTGTGGCCCATCCTGTCAGGCCAGGACCGGTCCACGGGTCGGCTGAGCGCTGGCGCCGCCTACTTAAGGTCGGGGCTGCCGCGTGCCGGGTCCTGACGATGGCAGCGAGCACCGACGGTGTTCGAGTTGCGCCGCTCGGCGCAGCGGCCGACCGCGGGTGTTCAGCCTAGAGAGGCTCGCCACAACTGAGGCAAGTCGCCTCGCCGTCGTCATACATCATTCCGCAGCAGTACGTCGCCCCACCGCTGACCTCGAAGCAGGCTTCGTGCCAGTCTTCGCCGTTGAAGTCGATATGGCTGTCGTCGGTTTCGATCGGCTCCTCGCACCCTTCGCACAAGAGCGTGGCCATGTCCGCCTCCCAACGTGACTTTCGCCGCGGTCGCTCGCGACGGTCTGATCGTAACTGCGAGCAACTGCATGTCTCGCAAACCTCTCTCTGACGAGACATCGCGGTCCCGGTCGGCAGCAGCCGCGACCGGGCCGTCTCGGTGTCTCATTCGCACTGATCCGGACACACGGGATTTCTGAGACATCCCACGGTGGCACGGTGATCGGATGACCGAGAACCTTTCTGCGCTGCTGGCGACCGAGCTCGAGCGACTCGAGGCCACCATCTCTGCTGCCGACGCCCCCGACGAGGTCATCCTCGACATGTCGACGACGACGTCCCTGGTGTGCTCTCTCATGGCGAGCATCGTGGAGCCTGAGCCCGGCCAAGGGATTCACGCTCGGCCACTTCCCGCAGTCGTTCGAGTTCAGCACCGTCGGCGGCTGGGTGGCGACGCGGTCTGCCGGGCAGCAGTCAACGGGCTACGGCCGCATCGACGAGAACGTCTTCGGCCTGCGCTGCTCGACCCCCACGGGTGTCGTCGAGCTGCGTACGACGCCGGCCACCGCCGCAGGGCCCAACCCGCGCCAGGTGTTCGTCGGCAGCGAGGGCACGCTCGGCATCATCACCGAGGCCACCTTGCGCATCAAGCGCCAGCCCGAGGCCACCCTCCCCGACGCGTGGTTCTTCCCTGACTTCGCCTCCGGCGCAGCCGCGCTGCGCCTCATGGAGCAGGCCGGTCTGCACCCCGACATCGCGCGCCTGTCCGACGTCAACGAGACGGCGTTCGGTCTCGCCCAGCTGGGCAGCGACCTGCAGCGCAAGGGCATGCTCGCCTACCTGCGCGCTCGCGGCATCAAGACCCCGTGCCTCATGGTGCTGCGGTACGACGGTCGCCCAGGTGAGGCCAAGTCGCGTCGCGCGGCCGGTCGGGTGATCGCCAAGAAGCACAAGGGCGTCACGATCGGCGGTGTGCCCGAGGTCATGTGGGAGAAGCACCGCTTCTCGACCCCGTACCTGCGCGACACCCTGATGACCCACGGCATGCTCGTCGACACGATGGAGACGTCGGCACCGTGGAGCACGGTCGAGCAGCTGCACGACTCGATCAAGGCGGACATCGAGAAGGGCCTGCGCGAGCGGGGGACCCCGGCGTTCGTGCTGTGCCACATCTCTCACCTCTACACCGCCGGATGCTCGCTCTACTACACCGTCTTCGCGCGCCAGGAGGCCGGTGCCGAGATCGACCAGTGGAAGACCCTCAAGACGGCGGCCGGTGACGCGATCCTCGCCGGCGGCGGCACGATCACGCACCACCACGCGACCGGCGCCGACCACGCGCCGTGGATGTTCGAGGAGTACGGGCCGCTGTGGGTCGGCATGCTGCGTGCGGCGAAGGCCGAGGTCGACCCCGCGGGCATCATGAACCCGGGCAAGCTCATGAACGGGCCGGAGGCGCTGTGAGCCCGTCCACTGCACGTACGTCGACTCCCGTCATCCTCAACCCGTCCGCACGCAACGGGGCGGTGCAGGAACGGGTCGAGCCACTGCGTACGACGTTTGCTGCCCACGGTCTTGACGCCGAGCTGGTCGAGAGCACAAGCGAGTCGCACGCCACCGAGCTCGCAGCGGGTTTCGCCGCGCAGGGCGTCCCGGTCGTGGTGTCGCTCGGCGGTGACGGCATGGTCCGCGCGGTCGCGGCCGGCCTCGTCGGCACCGACTCCACCCTCGGAATCGTCGCCGGCGGCCGAGGCAACGACTTCATCGGCAAGCTCGGCATCCCCAAGGACATCGAGCAGGCTGCAGCGATCATCGCCCGCGGCACCGACCGCACGATCGACGTCCTCGACCTCGACGGCCGGGTCTGCGTCGGCAACGTCAGCCTCGGCCTGGACTCCACCGTCCAGGAGTACGCCGACTCGGCTCGGCGCATCAAGGGTCACTGGGTCTACCTCTACGGCGTGGCCAGGGCGATCCTGCAGCCGCGCCGGATCGACCTGGTGCTGACGATCGACGGTCAGCGACGCGAGTTCCGTGGCTACTCAGCGGGATTCGCCAACTCCGGTCGCTACGGCGGGGGCTCAAGCTCTCACCTGAGGCCGAGCTCGACGACGGCCTCATCGACGTCGTCCTGCTCAACGACGTGTTCCTGCCGAGGCTCGGCGTCGAGCTCGTGCCGTTCAACCTCGGCAAGCACGACCTGCACCCGCACATCACGTTCGAGCACGCACGCGAGATCCGCATCGAGACCCCCGAGGGCTCCGACCCGATCGAGATCTTCGCCGACGGGGACGCGGTCGCGCACACGCCGGCGACCGTCCGCATCCGGACGAACGCCCTCAAGGTCCGAGTGCCCGGTCGTACAGTGCGCCCATGACTCGGTACGTGGCCTTCCTGCGGGCGATCAACGTCGGGGGCCACAACGTCACGATGCCGCAGCTGCGCGCGATCGTGGAGGCCGCCGGATACGGCGAGGTCGAGACGTTCATCGCCAGCGGCAACGTGATCCTGGCGTCCGACGAGACAGCTCACCGGGTCGAGACGACACTCGAGCAGGCGTTGGAGCGCGAGCTGGGCTATGCCGTGCAGACGTTCGTACGGACGCCCGAGCAGCTGGCCACGATCGTGTCGGCCGAACCCTTCGGTCCGGTCGCCGACGGCCACAAGGTGCAGGTGGGGTTCCTCGCCGAGGCACCTGCCGTCGACGTACGCAGGGCCGTGGCCGCGTTGTCCAACGACTACGACGAGCTGCTCGTCGACGGTCGTGAGGTCCACTGGCTGACCCGCGGTGGCATCAGCGGCAGCAAGGTGAAGCCCAGTGCCTTCACGAAGGCACTGGGCTCACCGACCACCTTGCGCAACGTCACGACGCTGCGTCGACTGGTGGCGAAGTACGGGTCGGACTGATCAGCGCACCTCGACGTCCTCGACGCCGGGAACCGGACGCTCGCCGGTCGCCAGCCGCGAGTGCCGGCGGCCGTAGAACGCGTAGACCAGCAGGCCGACGGCCAACCACGCGAGGAACCGCAGCCACGTCTCGACCGCAAGGCTCGCCATCAGCGCGACGCACGACAAGGCCGAGACGATCGGGAGCAACGGCACCTGCGGCGTCCTGAACGGGCGCTTCATCCGCGGTTTCGTTCGACGCAGCACGGCCACCGCGATGGCGACCACGACGAACGCGAACAGCGTGCCGATGCTGACCATCTCGGCGAGCGTCGACAACGGCACGAACGCCGCGAGGAGGCAGACGGCCGCGGTCGTGATGACGGTGATGCGCATCGGCGTGTGGTACTTCTCGTGCACCTTGCCGACAGCCGGGGGCAGCAGGCCGTCGCGGCACAGCGCGAAGCCGATGCGGCCCATCGCGACGATGTCGACCAGGATCACCGAGCTCAGGCCGGCGACCGCGGCGATGCCGATCAGGACACTCGCCCAGCCCATGCCCACCTGGTCGAAAGCGTCCGAGATCGGCGCCCCCTCGGACAGGCCGGTGTACTTCACCATGCCGGTGATCACGAGGCAGACCAGCAGGTAGAGCAGCGTGCACACGATCAGCGTGCCGAGGAGGCCACGGGGCATGTCCTTGGCGGGGTCCTTGGTCTCCTCGCCGAGGTTGGCGACGGCCTCGAAGCCGCTGTAGGCGAAGAACACGACTCCGGAGGCGACCAGCACGCCCGCGAAGCCGTACGCCGACGGGTCGACCCCGCTGATCATCTGCCACAGCGGCTGAGCCAGACCGGAGGTCTCCTCGGCCGGCGGCTTCGAGGGCGGGATGAAGGGGTCGTAGTTGGCCGCCTTGACGAAGAAGACGCCGGCCACGATCACGAACACGCAGACCGACACCTTGATGACGACGAGCGCGTTGGTGACCAGCTTGGACTCGCGGATGCCGACGGCGGCCACGATGCCGAGCACCAGGGCGATGGCGACCGCGCCGAGGTTGACCGTGGAGTTCTCCTCGCCGAAGAAGGCCTGCGGCAGTCCGAAGGACTCCTGCAGGTAGCCCGACCAGCCGCGTGACACGACCGCCGCGCCGAGGGCGAACTCCAGGATGAGGTCCCAGGCGATGATCCAGGCGAACAGCTCACCGATGGTGGTGTACGCGTACGTGTAAGAGCTTCCTGCTGTCGGCACGGCCGCTGCCAGCTCCGCGTAGCACAGCGCCGCCAGCATGGCGACGACCCCGGCGATGGCGAACGAGATCACGACGGCCGGGCCGGCGTGGTTCTTGGCCTCGATGCCGGTCAGGGTGAAGATCCCCGTGCCGATCACGATGCCGATCCCGAAACCCATCAGGTCCCACGCCGTGAGGCGTCTGCTCAGTCGTGCGTGGTGGCCGCCGTCGCTGCCGTCCTCGTTCTGGCGGATGACGGTCTCGACGTCCTTCGTCCGCACGAGTTCTCGTATCAGGCTCATTTTCGGACCGTAGACCCGAGGCGCCGTTCACAGTGTGAAGCGCGCCTTGTGAGAAATCACCAGCTGAGGCACCCCGCGACCTCGCCGCAGCCGCTGCAGCCGTCGGAGCAGCCGTCCATCCCGTCGAACAGGTCGCCCGCAGACCCCACGAAGTCGCCCACCCCGGAGACCAGCCCGTCGACCCCGTTGGTGACGCCGTCGACGAAGCCGAAGCTGCCGTTGATCGCGTCGCCCACACCACTCACGCCGTCGGCGAGCGCCGACACGTCGAACGCCGAACCGGCGAGATCGGCCAGGTGGCCGACGAGGAACCACGCATCGGGGTCGATGAGCATGCCGCTGCTGTCGACGAGCTCACTCATGCGGTGCTGGTTGAGGACCTGGCCGATGACCTTGGCCCACTGGTCGGCCAGGCCGAACACCATGGCGTACGGCAGGTAGCGCGCGAACAGACCCGCTGCCTCCTCGACGCGGATCTGCCTCGCCTCGGCGGTGGCGATGTACTTGCGGAAGCCGAGCGTCTGGATGCGCACGGCCGTGCCGTCCGCGGTACGGGGTGTCCGTCCTCGGCCCCAGATCGCCATGACGAGCGCGCCGGTCGCCACCCCGGCGGGCAGCGCCCACCAGTACTCCGTGACGTGACGCTGGGAGTAGGTGTACAGCGCGAGAGCCAGACCCGCAGCGGCCAGGAGCCCGAGCATCCCGAGGCAGCCGAGCAACGCGTTGCGCGAGCGCGGGTGCTTGCGGTACCAGCCGCGGTCGACCACCTCGCGGTAGAGGCCGATCTGCGCCTCCCGCAACGAGATGCCGAGGTCGCCCTTGAGGCGTGACATGCGTTGGACCGGCCCTGAGCGGAAGATCGCCTCGACAATGGCGCGTTCGGTGGGGGAGAGCACGTCGTGCGGTGGGGGCTGGCGGCGGCGCAGCTCCCAGTCACCGTCGACCCGGTGGATGTCGAACCACTTCCGGACGGAAAGGTCGACCACGAGCGATCCGAGGTCGCGGGCATCGGCAGAGCTGTCGACCAGGACCCCGGCGACCGCGGGGGAGACGCCCTGGGGTGGGTGGAACTGCACCGGGACGGTGCCGGACCACTCCTTGCCGCGGCGTACGCGTCGACGCCGGGCCGGTGCGCCGGCGACGGGTGTCAGGCCCGGCGTGATGCCGACGTACTCCAGGTCGCGTCGACGCCATCGCACCCAGGCGACGACCAGGATCGCGAGGAGCGGAATCGCCACTCCCAGCACGAGGTAACCGAGGTCCTCGTCACTCACGGTGGTGCTCACCCGAACATCTCCCTCCTGACGGCGGGGACATACTGGCAGTCATGAGCAGCAGCGTGCGCATCGACTGCGGCGACCCTGTGGACGGCGGCCGCTGATGGGTCGGGTCACCGCCCGCCGGCCGGTCGTACGCATCGACCTCGCCGGCGACACTCGACGCCGCGCCGACACGCTCGCGGTCGAGGAACCACTCGAGATCAGGGTCGACGGCTCGCCCCTCACCGTCACGATGCGCACGCCCGGCCACGACCACGAGCTCGTCCACGGGCTCCTCCGCTCCGAAGGCGTCATCTCGGGGCGGGAGGACGTCGTGTCGGCGCGATACTGCATCGGGACCGTGACCGACGAGGACGGGTTCGAGCGCAACACCTACAACGTGCTGGAGGTTGCCCTCACGACGAGGGCACGCGGCCTGCCCGTGAGCGCGCAACGCTCCCTGGTGATGCACAGCGGGTGCGGCCTGTGCGGCAAGACGAGTGTGGACGCCGTTGCCGCGAGCCTCCCCGAGGGAGCGCCGGTCGTCGCGGACATCACCGTCGACCCGGCCGTGCTGGTGACCATGCCCGAGACGCTCCGAGCCGGGCAGCGGGTCTTCGAACGCACCGGCGGCACGCACGCCGCCGGCCTGTTCACCCCCAGCGGTGAGTGCCTCGTCGTGCGCGAGGACGTCGGTCGGCACAACGCGGTCGACAAGGTCCTCGGCTGGGCCGTCATGCAGGAGCGGAGAACGGCCGGTCTGGTGCTCGTGGTCTCGTCCCGCGCGTCGTTCGAGATCGTGCAGAAGGCGGCGATGAGCGGCGTACCCGTGCTGGCGACCGTCTCAGCACCGTCGGACCTCGCCGTGGCTGCCGCCGACGAGCTCGGCGTCACGGTGGCCGGTTTCGTGCGCGGCCGATCCCTCAACGTCTACGCGCACGGCCACCGCATAGCATCATCCCCGTGACCGACACGGGGACGGGCGCGGCGAGCGAGCCGGCCGTGAGCCACCGCATCTGGACAGTGCCCAACGCGCTGTCGATGCTGCGGCTGGTCGGCGTCCCGATCTTCTTGTGGCTGATCCTCGCCGAGCACGACGTCGCGGCCTTCGTGGTCCTGGCGCTGTCCGGGGTCACCGACTACCTCGACGGCAAGATCGCCCGCCGATACGGGCTCATCTCTCGGTTGGGACAGCTGCTCGACCCGATCGCCGACCGTCTCTACATCCTCTCGACCTTGCTCGGTCTCGCCTGGCGCGACATCATCCCGTGGTGGCTCGTCGTGGTCCTGCTGGCCCGTGAGGCCTTCGTCGGTGCCATGGCACCGTGGGTCCGCCACCACCGGCTCGCGATCCCACCGGTCCACTTCGTGGGCAAGGCGGCGACGTTCAACCTGATTTACGCGTTCCCGCTCCTCCTGCTCGCCGATGGTGATTCGGTGGTGGCCGACATCGCCCAGCCGCTCGGCTGGGCGTTCGCCTGGTGGGGCACCGGCCTGTACTGGCTGGCCGCGGCGTTGTACGCCGTCCAGGTACGAGGAATGGTCCAGCGCAAGAAAGCGGTCATTGCATGAACGAGCCCTCCGGCTCGAGGCCCGTCCGTCACCCGGGCTCCAGCATGGCGCTGCTCACCGACCTCATGGACCACCCGCTCGACCCGGGTTACCAGGAGGCGGCCGACCGGCGTCGGGCCGCCGGCGAGCCCACGTCGCGCGGTCTGCGCAGCCCCGTCCTGGTGGTCACCGCAGTGCTGATCGGCGTCCTGCTCGTCGTCGCGGCTCAGACCCTTCGGCTGCCGCAGGACGCCGCCGACCGCGAGCGCGATCAGCTGATCGGCCAGATCCACAGTCAGCAGAGTGCGATCGACCGCAAGAGCGGAGCGATCAGCGGCCTGCAGGCCGAGATCAGCGCGTCGCAGCGCAAGGTCCTCGACCAGGGCGAGGGGCCCTCTCTCGTCGACCAGCTGGCTCGTACCGAGCAGGCTGCGGGTGCGGTTGCCGTGCATGGACCCGGCCTCGAGCTGACCCTCGACGACGCGCGTACCGACGCCGGCGTGGGCGAGGACGACAAGAACGGCTCCGGCGAGGAGCAGAGCTCGGTCACCTCGACCGACCTGCAGATCCTCACCAACGGCCTGTGGCAGGCTGGTGCCGAGGCGATCTCGATCAACGGCCAACGGCTGACCTCGACCTCCTCCATCCGGTTCGCTGGTCCGGCGATCACCGTCGACTTCCGGCCCATCAGCCGCCCCTACGTCGTGAGCGTGGTCGGCGAGCCCGTCCAGATGCGCAAGCGGTTCGAGGCCGGCCCCTCGGGCAGCTATCTCAAGAGCCTCCCGAGCCAGTTCGACCTGCAGGTCAAGATGACCAACAAGGGTGACGTCCAGATCCCCGCGTCGGCGTCCTCGCTCCTGCAGTACGCCAAGCCCAGCCCCTCGACGACGGCCTCGCCGTCGACCACGCAGAAGGAGACCCCGTGATCCCCGCCGCCGGACTTGTCGTCGGACTGGTGATCGGACTGTTCGTCCATCCCGAGGTCCCGGTCGGCCTTCAGCCGTACCTCCCGATCGCCGTCATCGCCGCACTCGATGCCATCTTCGGCGCTGTTCGTGCGGTGCTCGACGGCATCTTCGACGACAAGGTCTTCGTCGTCTCCTTCCTGTCCAACGTCGTGGTCGCCGCGCTGATCGTCTTCCTCGGTGACCAGCTCGGTGTCGGCTCACAGCTGTCCACCGGCGTGGTCGTCGTCCTGGGCCTGAGGATCTTCAGCAACGTCGCCTCCATCCGTCGCCACCTGTTCAAGGCCTGATGTCCATGTCCGATCGCAGCAAGCGCGGCAAGAAGAAGATCCGCCGTCGCGCCCAGGCACCCGCAGGCGCGCCACCCACCCGCGAGGACGGTCCGCAGGACGAGCCGGTCGCCGAGGAGTCCACGGCGCAGGCACCGTCCTCCGACGAGCAGCCCCGTACGCCGGTGCAGGCCTCCGAGGAGGCGTCCGAGGAGGGCGTCGAGGCGTCCGACGATGGTGTCGAGGCCTCAACCTCAGCAGAGGCGGACCCCGCAGAGCCGGTGGCTGACCCGGACGTCGATGACTCGGTGACGGACGACTCCGCCCCGGGCGAGCACCCGGCCAACGTGCCGACGCCTGATGCCGCGGAGGTCGAGCACGAGCGTGCGGACGACGTCGCGGACGACGCCGACGACGATGTTCCGGTCGAGCAGCAGGATGCGGTCGCAGAGCCGGTCGAGGCGGCCGGTGCCGAGGGCGAGATCGCTGACGTGGCCGACGTGGCCGACGCGACCGCCGATGACGCGGCCCACGAGGACGATCTGGCGTCGGCCGCAGCCGACTCGTCCGAGGACGCCCCGGTCCTCCCGACGACAGCTCCGCCGGCATCGGACGAGTCCGGCGAGCAGGAGTCCGAGCATCGCGCTGCCGGCGACGGCGCCGCGCGCTCGGGAGCTGCACCGGTTCCTGATGACGTCGACGCGGATGGTGACGAGCACCCCGCCGCATCGGCACCCGATGACCGGCCTGCACCGACGTCCGCGGGGTCGTCGATGCTTCCCGAGCCCGACGACCAGCCGCCGTCCGCATGGTCCCGGCTCGCGCAGATGGGTCATCCGCGTCCGACCAAGGCCAACCTGCTCGCGGCGCTGCTCGCCCTCTCCCTGGGCTTCGCCGTGGTGACGCAGGTGCGCCAGACCCGCACGTCCGGGCTGGAGAACCTGCGCCAGTCCGACCTGGTGTCCCTGCTCGCCAGCGTCAACAACCAGTCCAGCCGGCTCGACAAGGACGTACGCGACCTCACCCGTACCCGCGACGGGCTGAAGTCGGGCACCGACGACGAGGCCGCTGTCGAGGCCGCCCGTGACCGACTCGCCTCGCTCGGCATCCTGGCGGGCACGCAGAAGGCGACCGGCCCCGGGATCAAGATCGTGGTCAACGACCCGAACAACGCGGTGAGCGCGCCCAACTTGCTCGACACCGTCCAGGAGCTGCGCGGATCGGGTGCCGAGGCGATCCAGATCGGCAACGTCCGGGTCGTCGCCAACAGCTGGTTCGGCACGGTCGACGAGGGCGGGCAGCAGGTCCTCGTCGTGGACGGCAAGCGCGTCAAGCCGCCCTACACGATCCTGGCGATCGGTGACTCGCACACCATGTCGACCGCGATGGCCATTCCCGGCGGAGTCGTCGAGCAGCTCAAGAACATCGGCGCGCAGCCGACCGTCCTCGAGCTCGGCAAGGTCGACGTGACCGCGTTGCGGCCCATCACACCGGCTCGTTACGCTCAGCGCGACGACCAGGGGAAGTGACCCGCGTGAACGTGTCGCCGCGAGAACCCCTGACAACTAAGGAGATTGCATGAGCGAGCTCGAGTACCCCGCTGACCTGCGCTACACCGGCGACCACGAGTGGGTCGCCGACAAGGGCGACGGCGTCGTCCGCGTGGGGATCACGGCGTACGCGCAGGACGCGCTCGGCGACGTGGTCTACGTCAGCCTTCCGGCCGTCGGCGACGCCGTCACCGCGGGCGACAGCTGCGGTGAGGTCGAGTCGACCAAGTCGGTCAGCGACCTGTACTCGCCGCTCGAGGGTGAGGTCGTCGCGGTCAACGACGCGCTCGACGGTGCGCCCGAGCAGGTCAACTCCGCTCCCTACGGTGACGGCTGGATGTTCGAGATGAAGGTCGCCGACCCGGCGGCCATCGAGGCGCTGCTCGACGTCGAGGCCTACAAGGCGACGCTCGGCTGAGCAGACGCCCGCCGCCCGCATCGTCGTCTCGACCACGACGATGCGGGCCAAAGCTGCTCGTGATGTCGGGAGGTCACCTAAGGTGGCATCCCTGGCCATACACGCCCGACCTCGCAGCCGCGAGGTCGGTCAATGACGTACGACGACAGGTAGGTGGACATGTCCGACCAGGACCGGGGCGCGCAGACGGGCGGCGCCTCCGAGGGGCGCGATGACCAGGTCAACGCCGCGAGCCCTCAGGGCAGCTACGCCGACGACGCGACGACGGCCAAGCTCCCCGCCTTCACCGAACCGAGCGCGCCTGAGTTCGTGCCCGACGGTGAGACGCGCCTGTCCAACACCGACCAGGCCACGGTCGAGGCGCTCCGCCCCGGCACCGCGCTCCTGATCGCGCTGCGCGGCCCCAACACGGGCGCCCGCTTCCTGCTGGACTCCGACGAGGTGAGCACCGGCCGCCACCCCGACAGCGACATCTTCCTCGACGACGTGACGGTGTCGCGCCGTCACGCCGTGTTCCGTCGCACGGCCCGGGGCTATGAGGTCCAGGACGTCGGCTCCCTCAACGGCACCTACGTCAACATGCAGCTCGTCGACTCCGCACCGTTGCGGACGGGCGACGAGGTCATGGTCGGCAAGTTCCGACTCGTCTACTACGGCAGCTCTCAGCCCGCCTCGTGACCGCCGACGGCGGGCGCGGTCTGACGATCGGCGCTGTGCTGACCCGGCTCCAGGAGGACTTTCCCGACCTCACGGTCTCCAAGGTGCGCTTCCTCGACACCGAGGGGCTCGTCTCACCGCAACGCCGTGAGTCCGGCTACCGCGAGTACTCCGAGCGGGACATCGAGCGACTGCGGTTCGTCCTGACCGCACAACGCGACCGGTTCTGGCCGCTGAAGGTCATCCGCGAGGCCCTCGACGCGTACGACCGCGGCCTCACCCCGGAGACCGGCCCGGGATCGGACGGGCTGCCGGTCCCACCTGCGCCCGTCGACGACCCGGACCTGCCGACCGCGGCGGAGCTGCAGGAGCAGGTGCGTGACGTGCGGCTGACGCGCGCCGAGCTCGCGCAGGGCAGCGGCCTGAGCCCTGCGGCGGTGACCGAGCTGGAGACGTTCCATCTCATCGCCCCCGGCGGCGACGGGCACTACGACCAGAGCGCGCTGCGTGTCGCGCGTGCAGCACACGCGCTGTCGGCGTACGGGGTCAGCGGTCGTCACTTGCGCGCTTTCCGGCTGGCGGCCGATCGTGAGATCGGACTGGTTCAGCAGGCCACCGGCACCGACGCCGAGGCGCGTGCCGAGGTCCTGGCCCAGTGCCTCGCCCTGCACGTCGCGCTCGTACGAGCAGGTCTGCGCGAGCTGTGATGCGCGCCCGCACCGGGGGAGTAGCGTGGTGGGTGTGAAAGAGGTCGACGTGATGGGCGTCCGGGTCGAGATGCCGACCAACAACCCGATCGTGCTCCTGCGTGAGCGCGACGGAGAACGGCACGTCCCGATCTGGATCGGTGCGCCCGAGGCGACGGCGATCGCGTACGCCCAGCAGGGCGTGACGCCGCCGCGACCGCTCACGCACGACCTCCTGATCGATGTGCTCGCCGGGCTCGGGCACGGGCTCACCGAGGTGCACATCACCAAGATGGAGGAGCAGGTGTTCTACGCCGAGCTGGTCATCGACGGCTCGACGCGCATCAGCTCGCGTTCATCCGATGCGATCGCGCTCGCCCTGCGGTCCCAGGTCCCGATCCTGGTCGACGAGCGAGTCCTCGACGAGGTCGGCGTGGTCGTCCCCGTCGAGGAGGAGGACGAGGTCGAACGGTTTCGCGAGTTCCTCGACCAGGTCTCGGCCGAGGACTTCGAGGCACCGCCCGGCGAAGGTGACTCTCGCGGCGTCTAACGGTCAACTACAACTTCAGGCTTATGTGAGCCAGGCGACACGCCGAGCACCACGGGCTCATGGTCGTTGACCCCACCCCGGGGTCGGCATAGCGTCAGCACGAAGTCCCCACCAGGTAGTCGTCCAGCAGGGCGAGTCATTTCGGAGGTTGTCGTGGGTAGCACCGGCGAAGTGCGGTCGACCGAGTCGGCGGCCCCGGCACCGTTGCAGGAGGCGCTCTTCACCGAGGTCCTCCCTGAGCAGATGACCGACTCCGTCGGTTACCGCGGTCCGGCCGCCTGCCGCGCAGCGGGCGTCTCCTACCGTCAGCTCGACTACTGGGCCCGCACCGGCCTGCTCGAGCCGTCCGTACGCAACCCGTCCGGATCCGGTCACCAGCGCCTCTACAGCTTCCGCGACATCCTGGTCCTGAAGGTCATCAAGCGACTGCTCGACACCGGCGTCTCCCTTCAGCAGATCCGCATCGCGGTCTCTGCTCTGCGTGATCGCGGTGTCTCCGACCTCGCGGGCATCACGCTCATGTCCGATGGTGCGACGGTCTACGAGTGCACCTCTGACGACCAGGTCATCGACCTGATGCGCGGGGGTCAGGGCGTCTTCGGCATCGCCGTGGGCTCCGTCTGGCGCGAGGTGGAGGGCAGCCTCGCCGAGCTCCCGAGCGAACGCCCCGAGGACGACACCCCCGCTGCCCATCCCGGTGACGAGCTGCGCGCCCGGCGAGAGCAGCGCAACGTCGGCTGACAGCCACGCATTGTCCGACCGCCCGTACGACGTCCCGTCGTACGGGCGTCGTCGTTCCCGTGATCGACGACGCTGGTATTTTGGACGGCGCCGTGAACACCGGGCGGGAGAGTCCTCCTCACCAGCCGGTGGCGAGGCGCCGAAGGAGCAAACTCCCCGGAAACTCTCAGGCGCCAGGACCGTCCGGATCAGGCATCTCTGAAGCGTCGAACGACGTGACAGAGGGGGAGACGCACCCGCCCGACCGCCTGGTCCGGGTGGCCGCCTCACCACCGGGAGTGTCATGACTCACGCGCCGCAGCACGAGCCCGACTTCGTCAGCCGCCACATCGGTCCGTCCGGGGACGATGTGACCGCGATGCTCAAGACCGTCGGACAGGGCAGCCTCGAAGCCCTGATCGACCAGGCCGTCCCGAGCCTGATCCGGACGCCGGCGCGGCTGGACCTCGCCGCCGCCGAGTCCGAGCCCGCCGTGATCGCCGAGCTGCGCGACAAGGCCTCGCGCAACACGGTCCTCACCTCGATGATCGGCCTCGGCTACTACGGCACGCACACGCCTCCGGTCGTGCGCCGCAACATCCTGGAGAACCCCGCCTGGTACACCGCCTACACGCCGTACCAGCCCGAGATCTCCCAGGGCCGCCTCGAGGCGCTGCTCAACTTCCAGACCGTGGTCAGCGACCTGACCGGTCTCACCACCGCGGGCGCCTCGTTGCTCGACGAGTCCACGGCCGTCGCCGAGGCGATGACCCTGATGCGGCGGGGGAGCAAGGCCGCCAAGGACGCCGTTCTCCTCCTCGACGACCAGCTGCTGCCGCAGTCCGCCGCGGTCACCCGCACCCGCGCGGTGCCGCTCGGCATCGAGGTCGTCGAGGCCGACCTGCGTTCGGTCACCGACGAGGCGTCGCTGCGCGCTGCGGCCGGCGACCGCGACGTGTTCGGCGTGGTCGTGCAGTACCCCGGCGCGGACGGCGCGATCCACGACTGGAGCGCGCTTGCCCAGGCGGCCCACGGCGCGGGTGCCCTCGTCACCGCTGCCGCCGACCTGCTGGCTCTCACCCTGCTGACCGCACCTGCGGCCTGGGGCGCTGACATCGCGGTCGGCACCACGCAGCGCTTCGGCGTACCGATGGGCTTTGGCGGTCCGCACGCGGGCTACATGAGCGTCCGCGCCGGGCTCGAGCGCACCATGCCCGGCCGGCTCGTCGGCGTGAGCGTCGATGCCGACGGCGCACCGGCGTACCGCCTCGCCCTGCAGACCCGCGAGCAGCACATCCGGCGCGAGAAGGCCACGTCCAACATCTGCACCGCGCAGGTGCTGCTGGCCGTCATGGCGTCGATGTACGCCGTCTGGCACGGCCCCGACGGCCTCGCCCGGATCGCCCGCGCGACCCACGCCAAGGCGGTCGGGCTGGCCGACTCGCTGCACAGCGCAGGCGTCGAGACCACGGCCGAGCACTTCTTCGACACCCTCACCGCTGTGGTGCCCGGCCGCGCGGACGCCGTCGTGGAGGCGGCACTCGAGCACGGCGTCAACATCTGGCGGGTCGACGCCGACCACGTGTCGCTGAGCGTCGACGAGACGACGACCGCCGATGACCTGCACCGCGTCGCCGCCGCCTTCGGCGTCAACACCCCAGTTCCCGGCGACGGCGAGCCGACCTGGCCCACGGAGCTGCGTCGTACGGACGAGTTCCTCACGCACCCGGTGTTCCACAGCCACCGCAGCGAGACGGCGATGCTGCGCTACCTGCGGACGCTGTCCGACCGTGACTACGCGCTCGACCGCGGCATGATCCCGCTCGGCTCGTGCACCATGAAGCTCAACGCCACGACCGAGATGGAGGCCGTCACCTGGCCGGAGTTCGCGAACCTGCACCCGTTCGCGCCCGCCGACCAGACCGTCGGGATCCGTGAGCTCATCACCGACCTGGAGCAGTGGCTGTGTGACATCACCGGCTACGACTCGGTCTCGCTGCAGCCCAACGCCGGGTCCCAGGGCGAGCTCGCCGGACTGCTCGCCATCCACGCCTACCACCAGGCCAACGGCGAGGCCGGTCGCAACATCTGCCTGATCCCCGCGTCGGCGCACGGCACCAACGCGGCGAGCGCCGTCATGGCCGGCCTCAAGGTCGTCGTCGTCAAGACCGCCCCCACGGGCGAGGTCGACATGGACGACCTCAAGCAGAAGATCAAGGAGCACGGCGAGAGCCTGGCCGCGATCATGGTCACCTATCCGTCGACGCACGGCGTGTTCGAGGACACCATCACCGAGCTGTGCTCGCTGGTGCACGAGGCCGGTGGCCAGGTCTACGTCGACGGCGCCAACCTCAACGCGCTCGTCGGGATCGCCCAGCCGGGCGAGTTCGGGGGCGACGTCTCGCACCTCAACCTGCACAAGACGTTCTGCATCCCGCACGGCGGCGGCGGCCCCGGCGTCGGACCGGTCGCGGTGCGCTCGCACCTCGCTCCCTACCTGCCCAACCACCCGTTCTCCGACGAGGCCGGACCGCAGACCGGCGTGGGTCCGATCTCGGGGGCTCCGTTCGGCTCGGCGTCGATCCTGCCGATCTCGTGGGCGTACGTCCGTCTCATGGGTGGCGCAGGTCTGACCCGGGCGACCGAGACCGCGATCCTGTCGGCCAACTACGTCGCCGCACGCCTGCGCGAGAGCTACCCGGTGCTGTACGCCGGTGAGAACGGCCTGGTCGCGCACGAGTGCATCCTGGACCTGCGCGGTCTCACCAAGGAGTCGGGCGTCACGGTGGATGACGTCGCCAAGCGCCTCATCGACTACGGCTTCCACGCGCCGACGATGTCGTTCCCGGTCGCCGGCACGCTCATGGTCGAGCCGACCGAGAGCGAGGACCTCGGCGAGCTCGACCGTTTCTGCGACGCGATGATCGCGATCCGCGGTGAGATCCAGCAGGTCATCGACGGCCAGGTCGAGGTGGCCGACAGCGTGCTGCGTCACGCGCCGCACACCGCCGTGTCGTTGACGACCGAGTGGGAGCACGCCTACACGCGGGCCGAGGCGGCGTACCCCGCCGGGGTCGACCCGCTGCGCAAGTACTGGGCGCCCGTGCGACGCATCGACGGAGCGTTCGGTGACCGCAACCTGGTCTGCTCCTGCCCCTCACCTGAGGCGTTCGAGGACTGAGGACCGACACGACGAAGGGCAGTCCGCGTGCTGCGGGCGGCCCTTCGTCGTACGCCGTCGGCTCAGCCGCGCAGCGTCTCGAGGTGCTCGGCGATGCGACCGATGGCCTCGGTGAGCATCTCCACATCGGGCAGCGTGACCAGCCTGAAGTGATCAGGCTCGGGCCAGTTGAACCCTGTGCCGTGCGTGACCAGGAGCTTCTTGGACCGCAGCAGACCCATCACGAACGCCTCGTCGTCGTCGATCGGGTAGACCTCCGGGTCCAGTCGCGGGAAGCAGTAGAGCGCGCCCTGCGGCCGGACACAGCTGACGCCCGGGATGTCGTTGAGGAGCTTGTACGCGGTCATGCTCTGCTCGTAGAACCGACCGCCCGGGACGATGAGGTCGTCGATCGACTGGTACCCACCGAGCGCGGTCTGGATGGCGTGCTGAGCCGGGACGTTGGCGCACATGCGCATGTTGGCCAGCAGCGTGAGGCCCTCGAGGAAGTCGGTCGCGAGGTGCTGGGGGCCGGAGATCATCAGCCAGCCGGCGCGATAGCCGCAGACCCGGTAGGCCTTGGACAGACCGCTGAAGGTCAGGCACAGCACGTCGTCGCCGGTGAACGCCGCCGTGTGATGGTGCTGCAGGTCTTCGAAGATGATCTTCTCGTAGATCTCGTCACTGAAGACGACCAGGTCGTGGCGGCGCGCGATGTCGACCAGGTCGCGCACGAGCTGCTCGGAGTAGACCGCACCCGTCGGGTTGTTGGGGTTGATGATCACGATCGCCTGGGTGGCGTCGGTGATCTTGGACTCGATGTCCTCCAGGTCCGGCTGCCAGCCGTTGTCCTCGTCGCACAGGTAGTGCACCGGCTTGCCGCCCGAGAGCGAGACCGCGCCCGTCCACAGCGGGTAGTCCGGTGCAGGGACGAGGATCTCGTTGCCGTCGTCGACGAACGCCTGCAGCACCATCGAGATCAGCTCGGAGACCCCGTTGCCGATGAAGATGTCCTCGACGGCCGTGTCGCGCAGACCTCGGCCCTGGTAGTACTGGGCGACTGCGGTCCGGGCGGAGTAGATGCCGCGGGAGTCGGAGTAGCCCTGCGACTCGGCGAGGTGGTGCGTCACGTCGGCCACGATCGCCTCGGGGGCCTCGAAGCCGAACGGCGCGGGGTTGCCGATGTTGAGCTTGAGGACACGATGGCCCTCTGCCTCCAGACGCTGGGCCTCGACCAGGATCGGCCCACGCACGTCGTACCGGACGTTCTTCAGCTTGTCGGACTGTCGGATCTGTCGCACGCGCTCAGACTGGCACAGCGCAGTACGCGCGTCGTGGCGCGTCCGCCGTACGACCGGCGCGCGTCGCGACGGACGCACCGTCGACACGTCACCTCAGGCGGCGTGCTCGGTGGGGGTGCGCACCGAGATCGTCGACCCGGTCTCGGTCTTGGTGACGACGACCTGCGCCGGAACCCGGTCGCGCAGCTCGCGCACGTGGCTGACGATCCCGACGGTGCGCCCACCTGCCCGCAGGTCATCCAGGACGGCCATGACCTGCTCCAGGCTCTGGTCGTCCAGCGAGCCGAACCCCTCGTCGACGAACAGCGTCTGCAGCTCGATGCCTCCGGAGTCCTGGCGCACCGCCTCACCGAGCCCCAGCGCCAGCGCAAGGGAGGCCAGGAAGGACTCACCGCCGGACAACGTGGCCGGCTCACGCGTCTGACCTGTCCACGCGTCGTGGACGACGAGTCCGAGTCCGCTGCGCAGGCCGCCCTTGGCTCGCTCATCGGAATGAGCCAGCTCGAAGCGTCCTTCGCTCATGACCGCCAGCCGTTCGTTGGCCAGCCGGGTGACCTCCTCGAGCCGGGCCGCGAGGACGTACGACGACAGCCGCATCTTCTTGAGGTTGTCGCCTCCGCCGTTGACCACGTCGGCAAGAGCCGTGACGCGCTCGTGGCGCTCGCGCAGGGGAGCGAGCCGGGTCGCCGCGGTCTCCAGAGCTCGCGCCACCTCACGCAGACGCCCGAGTGCCCTCTGCGTCGTGACCATGACCACCTGGTTGTCGCGGGCGAGCGTCGCCGTCGTACGGGCTGTCGCGCGCAACGCGTCGAGGTCGGGCGCCTCGACCGCCAACGCCTCCACTACGTCCTGACGCTCGAGCACGGCCGACGCGCGCTCGCGTCGTGCGTGACGCTCGTGCTGTGTCCTCTCGAGCTCGGCGATCCGCTCGGCCGGACGCCACGCCGTGTCGGCCGCCTCGACGTCGGCGAAGGCGTGCTCGGCCAGCAGCGCGTCGAGGTCGGACTGCGCACGCCGGTCGAGCAGCTTCGCCTGGACGAGCGCCCGCTGCGCCGTCGACGCCACGCGCAGACGTTGTTCGACCAGGTCGTGGCGGCCGTCACGGCTGAGGTCATTGAGATCGGTCGAGGCCGCGCTGCCCTCGACGCACACACAGGTCTGGTCGTGACGCGTGAGCAGGGCGTCGGCCCTCTCGTCGAGCTCGTCGAGCCGCGCTCGCTCACGCGCGACATCCGCCGTGTGGACCGCCACGTCACGCTCGACCTGCGCACGCTCGGCCTCGGCTGCTCGCAGCTGCTCCGCGACCCGGCGCCGCTGCGTGAGCGCCTGCTCCGCGCGGCGGGCCGACTCGCGGGCGAGCTCGACCTGGTGCGCGGACGTGTCCTCGAGCTGCGCCAACGGACCGGCGACCTCCTCGGCGCGGATCGCCTCTGCCCAGTCACTGGCTTCGTCCAGGGCGCGGCACGACGTCTCGAGCTGCGCGCGGCCGGCGGCGAGGCGTTCGCGGGCCGCAGCGAGCTCACCCTCACGACGTCGGTATTCATCGCCCGCGTCACGCGCGCGGGCCTCGGCGCGCTCGACCTCGTCATCCGTCACGTGTGCTGACGACGGTGCTGCCGGCTCCGGGTGCTCGACCGACCCGCACACGGGGCACGCCTCGCCTGGTTGGAGGCCTTCGGCCAGGGTGGCCGCGAGGTGGCCGAGCCGCGCGCCGCGCAGGCGCAGCACCTCTGACTCGGCTTCCTGGAACGCCACTGCTGAGGTGCGGTGCGTGCGTTCGGACGCCGACACCGCGCTGGCCGCGGCGCGCACCCGGTCGTGCTGGGCGCGTGCGTGCTGGACCAGCCGTGCGCGCTCGTCGGCTGCCGCGAGCTCGGCGACCGCGGTCGCATGATCGGCCTGTGCGTCGGCAAGCTCGTCGAGCCGCCCCTGCAGATCGGCGACCAGCGAGGTCTGCACGTCACGACGTGAATGGCTCGAGGTGAGAGCCGCCTCGCTCCGACTGACGGCTCGACGGGCCGCCTGGTGCTCACGCACCACCATCTGGTGCTGTCGCAGCGCCTCGCGTCCCGCCTCGACCGAGGCGAGCCACGCGTCGTACGACACCCGCCCGTCAGCGACAACGTCGGTCGCGAGCGTGAAGAGCGTGTCGGCCTGCGGGGCGGACGACTCGACGTCGTCGGTCGCCTCGAGGGAAGTAGCCAGATGCGGAGCGGCGGCGAGCAGGCTCCGATCGGCCGTGCTCGCCTCGTCTCGTGCCCGGTCGAGCTCACCGCGGGCGCGGGTCGCGGCGACCGCGCTGGCCCGGACGTAGGCAGCACGACGGGCGCCGTCGAGCTCGATCCGCTGAGCGGCGTCCGCCTCACGATCGGACTCGAGGGCGGCTGTCTCCTGCTGGGCCTCGACTCCGAGCCGGCGCAGCTCGACCGCACGCTCAGCAGCGGTGACCGCGTCGCGGGCACGGTCGGCGGCCGTCTCGGCATGCTCTGCCTCAGCCATCGCGACAGTGACCGCGGCCCCGACCCTCGTCTGCTCGGCCTCGAGGCGCTCACGTAGGGCGCCGAGCGGCAACGAGCCCCACTCGGTGACGTCGGTGACGGCGGAGTCATCGGGGACGTCGCTGAGCACGCCCTGCAGCTGGACCACCGCCGCGGTCATGGCGGCGGACGCGTCCTGAACAGCGGTCGCGGACTCACGACGCTGCTCGGCAAGCCAGGTCTCGAGGTCGAGGAAGCGGTCGATGTCGAACAGGTGGCGCAGCACGCGCCCCCGGTCGTCCGGCCGTGCCTGCAGAAAGGCCGCGAACTGCCCTTGGGGGAGGAGCACCACCTGAGCGAACTGCTCCAGTCCCATGCCGAGCCCCTGGCCGATGAAGTCGCCCACCTCGTCGTTGCGGTGGCTGACACCGACCCACCCTGAGGACGTGCGCTCGGACAGCACCACCTTGGCCTGGCGTCTCGTCGTGCCGGTGCCGCGCTTCTTGGGTGCGAGGTGCTCGGGGGAGCGATCGAGACGCAGACGGCGACCGCTGAGCGTCAGCTCCAGCACCACACGCGGCTCGGCACCGGCCGGGGCGTGATCGCTGCGCAGGCTGTCGCGCTGCCCGCGACGCGCGCCCGGCAGCTGACCGAACAAGGCGAAGCAGATCGCGTCCAGGATCGTGGTCTTGCCGGCGCCGGTCGCACCGTGGATGAGGTGCAGGCCGTGTGCGCTCAGCGCGTCGAAGTCGATCTCCTCGGCCGCCGCGAACGGACCGAAGGCCTCGATCCGCAGATGGTGCAGTCTCATGCTGCGCCGCTGCGGCCGTCGGTGAGCCCGCCCTCGTCGTCGTGCTCGTGTCGTGCGGAGGCGGCGGCGCCGAGCGCGTCGCGCAGCAGCTCGCGCTCGTCGACGCTGGTGTCGACGCCGCCACGCACGTGCTCGAGGAAGTCGCAGCACAGGTCGAGGTCGGCACGACCCTGGACACGACGCGCATAGCTGCGCTGGGCGAAGGCGTCCGCCGGGCTGTCGAACAACAGCTGGAGTGTGTGCGGGAAACGTGAGCGCACGGCGTCCATCGCCGCTCGCGGACGACGCTCGTCGGTCAGCGTGACCTGGCACCAGGCGTTCTCGGCTTCGGCGTACGACGGGTCGCGGAGCAGCTGCTCGAGCGTGCCGCGCAGCCGCGCGAGGGGTCGCTCGGTCGGCGCGACCACCTCGTCGTACGCCGGTGCCGCCCCGGCGAGATCGACGAGGAGCGTGCTCTTGGTGTGCCCTGCCTCGCTGAACGACATGGCCACCGGCGAGCCGCAGTAGCGGACGTGCTCTGCGGGCTGCTGCGGACGGTGCAGGTGCCCCAGGGCGGCGTAGTCGACACTGTCGAAGACGTTGACGGGAACGGCCCCCATGCCGCCCACACTGATGTCGCGCTCGGAGTCGGAGGTGGTGGCGCCGGTGACGAACGAATGGGCCATGACGACCGAGCGCCCTCCGCGCCGGCCGAGGTCGGCCCGGACCCTGGACATCGCTGCGCGCAGGACCCCGGCATGGGTGCGTTCGTCCGCCTTGAGCACCGGCGCGGCGAGCGCAGGCTCGAGGTAGGGGATGGGGTAGACGTGCGTGTCGCCGACGGTGACGGGTGTGCCCACCGAACCGGCCGACGTACGGATGTGCAGGCCCGACCGCTCGAGCAGCCGCGAGGCGAACCCGAGGCGCGTCGCGGAGTCGTGGTTGCCGCTGGAGACGATCACCTGCGCCCCCGTGTCGAGCAGCCGGACGAGCGCGTCGTCCAGGAGCGCGACAGTGTCGGGTGAGGGCAGCGCCCGGTCGTAGACGTCACCCGAGACGAGGACCGCGTCGATGTGCTCCTCGCGTGCGACCTCGACGAGGTGGTCGAGGTAGCGCTCCTGCGCACCGAGCAGCCCGACGCCGTGGAACGACCGTCCCAGGTGCCAGTCGGAGGTGTGCAGGAACCGCATGTCTCGCAGGCTAGGAGACAGCGCCGACAGGGCAGCGGAGCCGCGGCGGCGAGCCGGGAACCCGGCCGACGAAAGGTCGTCACCGGATGCTGACACCACAGGGGCGCCTGTGGTGAGGTGTGCGCATGGGCGAGGACGTCAGCAGCACCACGTACACACGTGAGCAGCGCCAGCGCTACCGCGAGAAGGTCCGTCAGGACCTGGACGTCTTCGAACGCATGCTCACGACGAGCAGCTTCGAGTTCGACAGGCCGCTCACCGGTATGGAGATCGAGCTCAACCTCGTCGACGGGCAGTACGAGCCGACGATGACCAACGCCGAGGTGCTCGACAAGATCGCCGACCCGGACTACCAGACCGAGCTCGGCCAGTACAACATCGAGCTCAACGTCGACCCGCGGCCGCTGCCCGGCCGCGCCGCGCTCGACCTCGAGAAGGACCTGCGCGAGAGCCTCAACCGCGCCGAGCGGATGGCCGGTGAGACCGGCGCCCACATCGTGATGATCGGCATCCTCCCGACGCTGATGCCCGAGCACTTCCACCCCGAGTGGATGAGCGCCAACGCCCGGTACGCCGCCCTCAACGAGGCGATCTTCGCCGCCCGGGGCGAGGACCTGTGGATCGACATCGAAGGGCCTTCGGGCGAACAGCTCGCGACGTACGCCGACTCCATCGCGCCCGAGTCCGCGTGCACCTCGGTGCAGCTGCACCTGCAGGTTCAGCCCAGCGAGTTCGCGGCGCACTGGAATGCCGCGCAGGCGCTGTCGTCCATCCAGCTGGCCATCGGCGCCAACTCGCCCTACTTCTTCGGTCGTCAGCTGTGGCACGAGAGCCGCGTCGAGGTGTTCCAGCAGGCCACCGACACCCGGTCGATCGAGCTGAAGAACCAGGGTGTGCGGCCGCGGGTGTGGTTCGGCGAACGCTGGATCACCTCGATCTTCGACCTGTTCGAGGAGAACGTCCTGTACTACCCGGCCCTGCTCCCCGAGACCTCGGACGAGGACCCGGTCGCGCTGCTCGACGAGGGCAAGGCGCCCGAGCTGGCCGAGCTGCGGCTGCACAACGGCACCGTCTACCGCTGGAACCGGCCGATCTACGACATCGTCGGCGAACGCCCGCACCTGCGTGTCGAGAACCGGGTCCTGCCCGCCGGTCCGACGATCGTCGACTGCATGGCCAACTCGGCGTTCTACTACGGCGTGGTCCGGATGCTCGCCGAGAGCGACCGGCCGGTGTGGACCCGTATGAGCTTCGCGGCTGCGGAGGAGAACTTCCGCCAGGGCGCCCGCCGCGGCATCGACGCCCGGGTCTACTGGCCGGGTTTCGGTGAGGTGCCGGCCGATGAGCTGGTGCTGCGCCACCTGCTGCCGATGGCCCACGAGGGCCTGGAGCGCTGGGGCGTTGCGACGGAGGTCCGTGATCGCTACCTCGGCGTCCTGGAGGACCGGTGCCGCAAGGAGATGAACGGCGCCTCGTGGCAGATCGCGTGCGTCGAACGCCTCGAGGACAAGGGGCAGGACCGGCGTACGGCGCTGCACGGGATGCTCGAGCGCTACGTCGAGGGCATGCACAGCAACGAGCCGGTGCACACCTGGGACCTGCCGTCGTAGCCGAGCCCTTGGTGTCACTCGGTTCTCGACGTCAGGTGACGCGGTTCCAGACGTCGATGGTCGGCACGTCGTGGTGCTCGCCGAGCACGCTCACCGATCCTGCGTCCAACGAGATCTTGGCCCCGAACCTGGGTTGCTCGCGCAGCCACACGGTCGTGAGGATGCGCAGCAGGTGGCCGTGCGCGACCAGGACGACATCACCCTCGTGCAGCTGCGGCCAGACGCGTTGCAGCACGTGGCTCGCACGGGCCGCGACGTCCTCGACCGTCTCGCCGGGAGTCGCGCCCGGCGCCACGCCGTGCTCGAAGATCTCCCACTGGTAACCGAGCTGTTCGCGCACCTGCGGTGTCGTCATGCCCTCGTACGCGCCGTAGTCCCACTCACGCAGGTCCTCGTCGACGACGTAGTCGGTGAGTCCCGCGAGCTCGGCCGTACGCCGGGCCCGCGTCAGGGGTGAGCAGTGGACACCGACGATGTCGTAGGCCTCGAGCAGCGCCGCAGTGTCTCGCGCTGCCTGCTCGCCGACAGCGGTCAGAGGGATGTCGGTCGTGCCGGTGTGCTGACCCGACTTGCTCCACTCGGTCTCACCGTGGCGGAGAAGGACGAGGCGGCCCTGCGGGAAGGATGGTTCGGCGCTCACACGTCCGGAGGCTACTGGCAGGCTGTCTGCATGACGACCCCCAGCGCCCACCGTTCCGTCTCGCTCGTCCGTGACTCCGCCGGCCGGTTCACCGCGACCAATGCCCGGGGAGGCACCCTGGCGTTCGGCAGCGGCAGCGACGACGACTTCACGCCCGTCGAGCTGCTGCTCACCGCCATCGCGGGGTGCTCGGCCATCGACGTCGACATCCTCACCACCCGCCGCAGCGAGCCGTCGTCGTTCGAGGTCACCGCCGGAGGTGACAAGCTGCGCGATGACCAGGGCAACCACATGGGCCCGATCACGGTGACGTTCGAGGTGACCTTCCCCGAGGGCGAGGACGGTGACAAGGCCCGCGCCGTACTGCCCGACGCGGCCCGCCAGTCGCACGAGCGGTTGTGCACCGTGTCGCGCACCGTGATGCTGCCGACCGAGGTCACCACGACCGTCAAGGACGCCTGACCCCGCTCGTCCACACCCCCCTCTCTGGCCAGGCGGATTTCCACAACCGGAAATCGCCTGGCCGCACTGCGCCCCTGTCACCGCAGACTGAGCGGTGACAGGGAATGAGAGGATGATCCATGCCAGCCGAGGACGTCGTGCTGTCCTACGACCTGCCGGCACCGGCTCGACAGGCGTTCTACCTCTACGTCGACCGGATCGGTCAGTGGTGGCCAGGGGCCTTCACCAGCGACCCGGCGACGTACGAAGGAGTCGTGGTCCAGCCGCGTGTCGGTGGTCGGGTGATCGCGCGGTACCGCGGCTACGACGACGAGTGGGGAGTCGTACGCCGCATCGAGCCGGGTCATCTGCTCGAGCACACCTTCTCGTTCGCACACGCCAGCGGTGTCCCGAGCGTGGTGCGCGTGCAGATGCTCGACCACGACACGGGCTGCCGGATGACGCTCCGTCACGGCGGGTGGACACGGGACAACTCCACGGATCGCCACCGGTTCAACGACTGGCCGTTGATCCTGTCCGGCTACGTCGACCTCGTGCGCTCAGCCGTCAGCCGGCGCGCCTGAGCCCTCGTCCCGGCCGAAGAGCTGCACCGAGCCGACCGGCACGAAGCCGGTGGCGAGGAACGCACGCAACGCGCGGGCGTTGCCGGGTGCGACGGCGGCCACGACCGGACCGTTCACCGACGCGAGCGCAGCCTCGATCAGACTGCGCCCGGATCTGGTGCCGCCACCCGTCTCGACGCCCAGCTCGGTCAGACCTGCGATGCCGGTCGACATCGTCACCAGGTCAGTGCTCCTCGGGTCCGCGCGTCCGAGCACACGGACGTCACGGCGCATACGCCGCGCCAGCTGCGCCCGCGGGTGGTGGCCCAGGTCGGGACGCTCGACGAGACCGCCCCGAGCGCGCGCCTGACCGGGATGGACGAGCAGCGCATCGAGGCTGTCGATCCACCCGCCTCGTGCGAGCGCGGCCACCACTCGCGGGTCGTGAGCGCCACCGAACCCGTCGAGCCGGTCGACGGGCAGCTGTGTGACGAGGTCGTCACGCACCGCGAGGTAGGCGTGGCCGGTGAACGCGACGACGGCCTCGACGTGCGGGTGCCAGGTACGAGCGCGCTCCCATCCGCCGTCGACGGCGGGAAAGCGGCCCGCGGCTGCGTCACGCAGGACATCGGCGAGGTCGACGAGCACGGGAGTGAGTTTCGCAGACCCTGGTCACCGACGACGCCACCTCCTACCGTGGCCGGATGGCGCGCTACCTCGATGTGCATCCGCAGGACCCGCAACCGCGGCTGATCCGGCAGGCGGCCGACCTGATCCGCGACGGTGGTCTGATCGCCTACCCGACCGACTCCTGCTTCGCGCTCGGGTGCCGGCTCGGCAACCCGGACGGCAAGGAACGGATCACCCGCATCCGCCACCTCGACGCAAAGCACCACTTCACGCTGGTGTGCCGTGACTTCGCCCAGCTCGGCCAGCTCGTCCAGCTCGACAACTGGATGTTCCGGGCCGTGAAGGCTGCGACGCCCGGCTCCTACACGTTCATCCTCCCGGCGACCAGCGAGGTCCCGCGGCGACTGCTGCACCCCAAGAAGCGCACCGTCGGCGTACGCATCGTCGACCACCCGGTCGCGTCGGCTCTCCTGGAGGAGCTCGGCGAACCGTTGCTGTCGAGCACCCTCCTGCTGCCCGATCACGACGAACCTCGCACCGACGGCTGGCAGATCAAGGAGGAGCTCGACCACGTCCTCGACGCCGTGATCGACTCGGGGGAGTGCGGCCTCGAACCCACCACCGTCGTCGACATGTCGGGTGGTGCGGCCGAGGTCGTCCGTGTCGGCGCAGGAGACCCGACGCCGTTCCAGTAGTCCGCAGACCCGCAGGGCTAGGGTGCCGACATGGGGACTCCACACAGCCAGCACCGCCACCGGATCCGCCTCGACTGGGGCCTTCAGGGCGCGCAGTCGGTGGTCGACGGCGCCGACCAGGCGGTCGTCGTCGACGTGCTCAGCTTCACCACGACCCTGACGGTCGCGATCGACCTGGGTGCGGAGGTCTACCCCTACCAGTGGCGTGACGAGTCGGTCGTGGAGTTCGCCGAGGCACGCGACGCCCGCTACGCCGTGGGTCGGTTCAAGGCACGCGAGTCGGGGCCGTTGGCTGCGGTCAGCCTGTCACCGGCCAGCCTGCGCACGGCGACCGGCCTGAAGCGTCTGGTCCTGCCGTCACCCAACGGATCGACGATCAGCGCCGCCCTGCGTGACCGCGGCGTCGAAGTCGTGGGCGCCTGCCTGCTCAACCGCGCCGCCGTCGCCGCCCACGCGCTCGACCACCTGCACGAGCCCGGCCGGTCCGTCGCGTTCGTCGCCGCCGGCGAGCGCTGGCCCGACGGGTCGTTGCGACCGAGCGTCGAGGACCTGTGGGGCTGCGGCGCGGTGCTCTCGGCGGTGCTCGCCGACCAGCCTGCGCTCGCCGACGAGCTCAGCCCCGAGGCGCGAGCGGCCGTCGCGGCGTACGACGACATCGCCGGCGCACTGCGTACGGCGCTGCTGGACTCCGCGAGCGGCCAGGAGCTCGTCGAGGCGGGCTTCCGCGACGACGTGCTGGTCGCGGCACAGCTCGACTCCAGCCGTGCCGTGCCGGTGCTCGAGGGTGAGCGCTTCGCTGACACACGACACCGCGCTGCCACCGGCATCGGCGCCTGAGCGTTCGCCCGTCCTCGCACCTCAACCCATGTCACGGAGGTTCCGTTGAGCACGTGGTCGGTCCGCCTGCTGTCCGGCACACCCGCCGAGGTCGAGGAGCAGCTCGCCTCCACGACGCCACGGCAGGTCGTCGACGAGCTCGCCGCCTGTACCGACCGTGAGGTCGGGGCCCTCACCGCAGATGACACCGTCCGGCACGCCCTGGTCAGCACGGTCATCACTCACCTGCCCGAGATCGCCGTGCCCGAGCCGCTGCGGGCCCTCAAGGCCGTCATCGGTTTCGAGCTCACCCACTCCGGTCAGCTGGTCGAGGACCGCACGGTCGTGCTCGACGGGGGCGACGTGCGCGAGAACGACGAGGTCGGCGAGTGGGACGCGATCATCCGCACGTCGGTGACCCACCTGCTGCGGATCGTCACTGGTCAGGAGCACGCCGGTCTGCTGGCCATCGCCGGCGATCTGGTCGTCGAGGGGGACGGGTTGCTCGCACTCGACCTCGCGGAGGTCTTCAGCCGACCCGACCTGCCGGGCTCCCCGGTCGACACCCGCGACCTCGACCCGGTCGAGGTCGCGGGCGCGGTGCGACGGTCCAGCGACGACAACCTGCGGCATCTGATGGCGGGGTCCACCCGTCGGGTCGTGCTCGATGAGATCTTCCGTCGGTTCCCCGACTTCATCGACCCACGCAAGGGTGCTCGGTTGTCGTCGACCATCGCGTTCCGGTTGTCCGGCGCCGAGGGCGAGCCCGACCGCTACGTCGTGGCGTTCGACGGGGGTCGATGCACCATCTCCGAGGGTGACTCGCCCGATCGCGACGTGACGATCAGCATGGACGGCGCCGATTTCCTCAAGCTCGCCACCGGCAACCTCAGCACCGTGCGAGCCGGCATCCAGGGCCGGATCTCGGTCAAGGGCGACCGGGCGGCGGCCCTGGCGCTGAGCCGAGCGATCGACGTCCCGCGCCCGCGCTGACCCCTGGTCAAAGCCGCAGCTGCAGGGCACGCACGAGGTGCGGCCAGGCTCGCCGTCCGAGGTCGGAGTCGGCGTCAGGCGTGCCGCCGCGGGCGATCGCCGCACCGGCCCGGACGACGTCTTCGCCGGGCAGCACCGTGCGGTGCCCGGCGCGCGCAGCGGTCACCACAGTGGTCTCGCGGCCGGCGTCCGTACGACGTCGCGCGATGGTGTCGACCCACGCGTCGGCCGGCCACACCTGGTCGTCGCCACCGGCGATCAGCACGACCGCGCCCGCGATAGCCTCGACCGGGATCGTCGCTGCCGCAACGGTTTCGGGTGCGGCGGCAGCCAGGCTCTCGGCGTACGTACACCGGAACGCGGGCGGGTCACCGACGGGTTGCGACGGCTCGACGAACGGTAGGTAGGGCAGTGGCTCACCAGCACGCGTCCAGTGCGACGTGACCGATCCGTCGGGTCGTACGCCTGCCCACACGACGGGTGACGGAGCGAACGCCACCGCGGCCGTCACCCGCTGGTCGCACGCGGACGTCAGCAAGGTGGCTTCAGCGCCGAACGACGTACCGATCATCGCCAGCCGGTCGCAGCGCGTCGCGAGCTCGTCGAGCGCCGCCGTGAAGGTCTCGAGGGGAACGTCGTACGGACCGTCGGGCTGGCCCTCGCAACCGAACCACTGGATCGACATCGCGGTCGCCCCGTGCCGCGCAAGCAGCCGCGCACGGCCCTCGTCGACGCGACCGCTCGACCCTGCGACCACGAGAACGCCTGTGCCACAGGGGTTTTCGGGCTCGACCAGGATGCCGTTCGGTCTGCTCAGCACGAGCTCCACGCCTGCACCTCTCCGACTCACCGCTGCGTCCTGACCGCCACTGTGCCAGTCAGCCGGGCAGCAGAGGCACCGGGTCACGCTCGTCGCGGCCGAGCAGCGCCGCCCTGGTCACGATGGCCGCCCCGAACCGGTCACGCAGCTGGTCGACCGTGGCGTCGAGCGACCCCTGCTCCTCACCCTCGAACGGGAGCGCCAGCTGCAGCGGGTCGTCGTCGAGGAGGTTGCTGAGGGTGAGGCCGATCAGCGTGCAGCCGCGTTCGTCGATCAGCGGCATCGCGTCGGCCAGCAGCGTCTGCGCGGCTCGCAGCACCGTCGCGGTCAGCGCCGTCGGTGCATCGAGTGTGTGCGACCGGGTGATGCGGGTGAAGTCGTCGAAGCGCAGACGCAGCACCACGGTTCGGCAGACCCGGTCGGCGGCGCGCAGCCGTTTGCCGAGCTTGTCGGCGATCGACACGACGCTGCGCTCGAGGTCGGCGTGTGTCTTGGGTCCACGCCCCATCGCACGCTGCGAACCGATCGAACGTCGTCGCCGACCGACCTCCACCGGACGCGGGTCGCGGGCCCGGGCCAGCGCGTGCAGGTGACGGCCGGACGCGAGTCCGACGGTGTCGACGAGGCGTGACTCCGACAGCGCGGCCAGCTGACCGATCGTCGCGATGCCTCGGGCGTGCAGCTGCCCGGCCGTCACCGGCCCGACGCCCCAGAGCCGCTCGACCGGCAACGGGTGCAGGAAGTCGAGCTCACCGCCGGCCGGCACGACCAGCAGACCGTCCGGCTTGGCCACGGCACTGGCGACCTTGGCGAGGAACTTCGTCGTCGCCACGCCCACGGTGATCGGCAGACCCACCTCGTCACGCACCCGCGCGCGCAGGCGTCGCCCGATCGCCTCGGGCGAACCACTGATCCGCCGCAACCCACCGACGTCGAGGAACGCCTCGTCGATCGAGAGCTCCTCGACGACCGGCGTGGTGTCGCGGAAGAGCGCGAACACCGCCTTGCTCGCCTCGGAGTACGCCTCCATCCGCGGGCGGACCGTCACCGCGTCAGGGCACAGCAGCCGGGCTCGCCGCTCGTTCATCGGCGTGCTGACGCCCCGGGCCTTCGCCTCGTACGACGCCGCGAGCACGATGCCGCCGCCCACCAGCACCGGCCGACCGAGCAGCGTCGGGTCGTCACGCTGCTCGACCGAGGCGTAGAACGAGTCGAGGTCGGCGTGCAGGATCGACGCCTCGGGCCGGGCTCTGATCGACACGAACACATGTTCGCATCGGCGTCTGACAGCGGCTCAGCGCCGACGGAGCCGCACCATCACCTCGTGGTGCCTGGTCTGCGGGAACATGTCGAACAGCCGGGCGGCCACCACGTCGTACGACGGCATGGCCTCGAGGTCCGCGGCGAGGCTGGAGGCGTTGCAGCTGGAGTAGACGACCTCGGCGACGCCCGAGCGTTCGAGGGTGGCCGCCAGCGCGCCGATACCGCGCCGAGGCGGGTTGACGACAGCGAGGTCCGGCCGCGACGCCATCGTGTACGCGCTCGCGTCGCCCGCTCCGAACGTCACATCTCCGACGTCGCGCCGCTGCGCCAGCTCGACGGCGCTCAGTCGCGCACTCTCGACCGCGTCGACCGAGATCTCGAGTCCGTGCACGGTCCGCCCTTGCCCAGCCAGATGCAGCGCGAAACCGCCGACGCCGCAGTAGAGGTCGACGACCGACCGGGGCTCGATCTCAGCCGCCCACTGCGCGGCCTGGCGGTAGAGCGCAGCCGCCACCGGCGTACTCGTCTGGAAGAAGCTGCGCGGCCGCAGGTGCAGGACGACGTCGTTGACGCGCATCGGCAACGACCCGTGCTCGGTCAGCACGACCTCACGATCACCCTCGGTCGCGGCCTTGTGCTCCGGCAGCAGGTTGGCCGTGACGACGCGCGCCCGGGGGAGTGCGGCCAGCAGGTCCGGCAGCGCGCGCTGCAGCCGCGGCAGCTGTCCCTCGGAGCGCAGCACGAACCGCACCATCAGCTCGTCGTGCGGGGAGTGCGTGACGAGCACATGCTTGAGCTCACCGCTGCGGCGCGGCACGTCGTACGGCGTGAGGCCTGCCTCGGCGACCAGGTCGGCGAGCACCGGGATCGCCTCCCGGAGCCCCGACTCATGCAGCCCGCAGTGCCTCAGGTCGACGCCTGCCCGCTGCTCGTCCAGGATCCCGAGCGTCGGGGCGCCACGGCGGCCGCCGACGACCAGCTTGGCCTTGTTGCGAAACCCGGACTCGACGGTGGCGTACGGGTCGAGCCACACGTCACCGACCCGCCCGGCCAGCGTCCGGGCCACCGACCGCTGCTTGTCGGCGAGCTGCACGTCGTACGGGACACCCATGAGCGCACACGACCGGCACTGCCCGGCATCGAAGTAGTCGCACTGCACCGGCCAACCCTAGGCGCCGCGTGCCTGGCGCCCGTAGAGTCACCCTCGTCGGAGGTCACATCACGTTCTTGGGGGAGAAGTCATCATGATCGCGATCACTCTGCTCGTCCTGGCCCTGCTCGTCGTGTCGGCGCTGCTGCTGCGTCGCCGGCTGCGTCGTGACGAGCCGGCGCACGACGACTTCCGCAGGGTCGGTGAGCAAGAGCCCACCTCGCCGGGCGACTCCTACCACCGCCACGGAGCGACCACCGGGATCATCGGCGGGGGCTCCTGAGGCCGGAGGCGACTGCCTCGTGGCGCACATGTCACGCGGCGGCACCGAGGCGTGTCCATGCAGCGAGTCATTCATCTCTCGAAAGGCACCCTGATGAAGATCGCTGTCGCCGGTGGCACCGGAGTCGTCGGCACGCACGTTGTCCGCGAGGCGGAGTACGCCGGGCACGAGGTGCTCAGCCTCTCGCGCTCCACGGGCGTCGACCTCACGTCCGGCACCGGCCTGGCCGAACACCTGCGCGGAGTCGACGCGGTCATCGACTGCTTGAGCGTCGAGACCGTCAAGCGCAAGGTCGCGGTCGACTTCTTCACCACGACCACCCGCACGCTGCTCGACGCCGAGCAGGCGGCCGGTGTCCCGCACCACCTGGTGCTGTCGATCGTCGGCGTCGACCGCGTGCGCTACGGCCACTACGACGGCAAGGTCGCGCAGGAGCACGCCGTCCGCGACTCGGGCCGGCCGTTCACGATCCTGCGCGCGACCCAGTTCCACGAGTTCGCCGAGCAGATGTCGCGACGCGGCCGCCTCGGGCCGATCATCGCCATGCCGCGCATCGCCGCCGCCCCGGTGGCCGCCCGCGAGGTCGCGCAGGCTCTGCTTGATCTCGCGGGCCTCCCGCCGGCAGGCCGCACCTACGAGCTCGGCGGCCCCGAGCGGCGTGACCTCGTTGACATGGCGCGCGCACTTGCGCGCCGCACCGGCCGTCGTACACCTGTCGTGCCGCTGGTCGTGCCGGGCGCAGCCTCGAAGGCGATGCGCTCCGGAGCGCTCGTCCCTCACGACCCCTGGCGCACGGGGGTCGAGACGTACGACGCCTGGCTGGCCTCTCGGACCGCCTGACGCGCTGTCACCTTTCGTTGCTGTCGCTCGTCATCCTGGGTGACAGCAACGAAAGGTGAGCTCTCGCATGGTGCCCCACGACAGAGGTGACGCTCTCGCGGAGGCGTTCGAGCAGGAACGCGGCCGCCTCCTCGCCGTCGCGCACCGCATGCTCGGCTCACGAGCCGACGCCGAGGACGCCGTCCAGGAGGCGTGGTTGCGGCTGTCGCGCCAGGACGACGGATCGGTCGACAACGTCGCCGGATGGCTCACCACCGTCGTGGGCCGAGTCTGCATCGACGTCATGCGTTCGCGCAGGCGCCACCCGGAGGCGTTGTACGACGACCACCCGCCGGAGCTGGTCGTCGTGGCCGACGACGGCAGCGACCCGGAGGGCGATGCGGTGCTGGCCGAGTCGGTCGGGCTCGCGCTCCTGGTCGTGCTCGACACGCTCAGCCCTGCCGAGCGGGTCGCCTTCGTGCTGCACGACCTCTTCGGCGTGCCGTTCGACCAGATCGCCCAGGTGCTCGACCGTTCGACCGACGCGTCGAAGATGCTGGCCAGCCGAGCACGGCGCAAGGTCCGCGACGCCGATGAGCCCGACGTCGAGCACGGTCGCAGCCGAGCGGTCGTCGACGCGTTCCTCGCAGCATCGCGGGCCGGAGAGTTCGACGAGCTGCTGCGCGTGCTCGACCCCGATGTCACCTGGCGCTCCCACACCGGGCGCGGCGTCGTCGAACGGCGGGGCGCGCAGGTGGTCGCGGCCCGCGTCCAGCGCGGCGCCCGGGCCGATGTGCGCACCCGATCGGTCCGGGTCGACGGCCGCCCCGGCGTCGCCGTGTGGGACCCGCGAGGACGCCCGATCGGCGTCATGGCCTGCACGGTCGTCGGCGGCCGCATCGCCGAGATCGACTCGTTCACCGACGCCCGACTCATCAGCAGGACCGACTTCCCGCAGGCGCCCTCGGCCTGAGCCCGGGCAGGCATATTGCGTTGCTCCGAAGGGACAGCCCGGCCTAGCGTCGAGCGATGAGCCTTCGCCGCGACGCCGTCGTCCTCGATGCGCACGATCCCGAGAAGGTCGCGACGTTCTGGGCGGCGATGCTCGGTCGCCGACGTCTCGACGACGCACGCGGGGGAGTGCTCCTGCCGCCGACGTCCCAGCCCGGCTTCGCCGTACGGATCGTCCCGGGTGCCGCGCCGAAGGTCGCTGCCAACCGCACCCACCTCGACCTCACGAGCGCCACTCCGCAGGGCCAGGCGGACCTCGTCGCGACGGCGCTCGCGCACGGCGGCAAGCACATCGACATCGGCCAGGGACCGGATGCCGAGCACGTCGTCCTCGCCGACCCCGAGGGCAACGAGCTGTGTGTCATCGACCCGGGCAACGGCTTCCTCGCCGACACCGGTCGGATCGGTGCAGTCAACTGCGACGGCACGCAGCGCCTCGGATACTTCTGGAGCGAGGCCCTCGGCTGGCCGCTCGTGTGGGATCAGGACGAGGAGACGGCGATCCAGTCCGCGCTCGGCGGATCGAAGGTCACCTGGAGCGGACCGCCCCTCGATCCCAAGCACGGCAAGGAGCGTCTGCACCTCGACGTCGCACCCGTCGATGCCGATCAGGCGACCGAGGTGGCCCGACTCGAAACGCTGGGCGCCCGGCGTACCGACATCGGGCAGGGCGATGTGTCGTGGGTGGTCATGGTCGACCCGGACGGGAACGAGTTCTGCGTCCTTGACTCGTGACGTATGCGCTCAGTGCTGTTACGGTGATGTGCGAATTGCGTTGTGGCACAACGGTATTCGCCGTTAATCCACATTATGAAATATGCATCTCTCAGAGCCTACGGCGCCGGCGACGCGACCGACTGCGCCCTCTGGTCGGCACCGCGAACCCCGGACCCCGTCCTCATGTCGGCCTTCCGCCAGCGGGACCGGTGACCGGCTGACGGCGACGCGGGGGAGTAGGCCATCGGAAAGTCGGCTGACATCGACGGCTGGGTGCGGTTGTGTGGGTGAGGTGGAAGCACCCGTGCGCCTTGAGCTGCTCGCCCCGGAGCACGCGCGACCGCTGGAGCGGTTCGAGCTGGACAACCGGGCGTTCTTCGCCACCCGCATCAGCGACCGGGGCGACGGCTACTTCGCTCATTTCGACGCGCGACTCGCTGAGCTCGTCGAGGAGAACCGGGCCGGCACCTCGCTGATCGGAGTTCTCCTCGATCCTTCCGAGGCTGTTGTCGGCCGGGTGAACATCACCGACATCGACCAGCCGGAGCGCACCGAGATCGGCTTTCGAGTTGCGAAAAACGTTCAGGGACAGGGGATTGCGCGCACCGGCGTACGTCTCGCGCTGGACCTCGCTGTCGCTCGTGGCGTACGCACCGTGCACGCTCGCGTAGCCACGGACAACCCTGCGTCACGCCGCGTGCTCGAGGTCTGCGGGTTCCAGCCCACGGGCCCGGCGCCGACGCCGGAGGGCTCGTCACGCACGTTCATCGGTTACATCATCCGCCTCGACGGAGGGGAGGAGTCGGCATGAAGAACTACCCGTTGCTCGAAGTGCGTGTCACCACGCCGCGACTCGAGCTGCGAGCGACGACGGACGAGCTCATGGACGAGCTCGCCGAGCTGGTGCGCGCCGGCAAGACGCACGCGGAGCCACCGCCGTACGACGACCCGATCACGTTCTACGAGCCCGACCCCGAGGTGCGCGTGGCGCACTGGATGAGGCGTCTGTGGCTGCGCCGATCCTCAGTCGGCCCTAACTTCTGGCGGCTCAACTTCACGGTCGTCCTCGACGGTCGAGCAGTGGGGGAGCAGTCGGTCACGGGCGTGCACTTCGCCGCCCTGGGGACCGTGACGACGTTCTCCTGGTTGTCGGTCGACGAACGCGGCCGCGGACTCGGCCACGAGATGCGAGCGGCTGTGCTCCACCTGGCCTTCGACGGCCTCGGCGCCCGGGAGGCCGGCAGCGACGCGTTCGTCGACAACGCCGGCTCGAACGCGATCTCGCGCGATCTCGGGTACGAACCCAACGGTGTCGACTGGGCGACACGACGCGGCGAACGCGCCCAGCTCAACCGCTGGCGCATCACTCGGGCTGCATGGGAGCCACACCGTCGCGACGATGTCGAGCTGTACGGCGTCGACGCCTGCCACACACATCTGCCGCTGACGATCAGTGACACCTGATGAAGCAGTTCGTCCTGTTCGATCATGACGGGGTCCTGGTCGACACCGAGCCGTGGTATTACCGGGCCGGCGCTGATGCTCTCGCAGAGATCGGCATCGCCCTCGATCTGAGCCAGTACCTCGAGGACATGGGGCACGGGCTGGGCACCTGGGCACGAGCACGCGAAGCCGGTGTGGACGAGGAGACTGTCGCACGGCTGCGCGCCGTCCGCGATGACCGTTATCAGCACTACCTGCGTACCGAGACGATCGAGATCGACAGTGTCGCGGAGGTGCTGGACGAGCTCTCGACTGACGTCCGGATGGCCGTCGTGACCACCTCTGAGTTCGAGCTCATCCACCAGAACCGCAACCTGCTGGACCACATGGACTTCGTCCTGGTGCGCGAAGACTACCGACGGGCCAAGCCACATCCTGAGCCGTACCTGACGGCCTTGAGTCGCTTCGGAGGCGATCCTGATCAGACGCTCGTCGTGGAAGACTCCGCCAGGGGACTTCGGTCGGCCGTAGCCGCCGGGATCGACTGCGCCGTCGTCCACAACGACTTCACCGCGGGTCAGGACTTCAGCGCGGCGACGCACCAGATCGGTTCGCTCAGGGATCTCATCGACATCGTGCGTACGCGGTGAGCTCGGCACCGGGGCATGGACCAACGGTCGGGGGTGGGCTGGATTCCCGTTACTTGACATAATGTGGATTATCGGCGCCTACGGACGCACGTCTGGACGCACTGTGCTGCCGTCACGTGCGTTCTACGCCGACCGGCCCGCGCGCCGCGGGCCGGCAGGTCTGGACGAGCTCATGACGGCCCGCGACAACATCCCGCCGCCGACGCCGTCCGAGCCTCCGGCGCGCGTCGTACAGATCAGATCTGATGATCGCCACGTGATGCTGCGCCTGCACGAACCTGCCGACCGGCCAGCCGTCAGCGCCGCGCTGAACATCCACGGCGGCGGGTTCTACATGGGTTTCGGCGGCCGCTCAGGACGTATGCAACCAGCGTCTCGCGGACGCCCTCGGGCTCGTCGTCGCCTCCGCGGACTACCGACTCGCACCCGAGCATCCCTGGCCGGCCGCCCCTGACGACTGCGAGGTCGCCGCACTCTGGCTCATCGAACATTTCGTACATACGTTCGGGGAATCAGGATTCGCCCCCATGGGGTCATCTGCTGGCGCGACGCTGGCCATGACGACTCTGATTCGATTGCGAGACAAGGGAATTCGCGGTTTCACGTCCGCAGTCCTGCAGTTCGGCACGTACGACCTCAGTGGCACAACGCCGGCCGGACGCCTGTTCGCCGATGAGTACTTCCTGGACGCGTACGCCGGCGCCGCCGGGGACCGTACGCACCCCGACCTCTCCCCTGCGTTCGCCGACCTACGCGGCCTGCCGCCGGTCCTGATGGTGGTCGGCAGCGCCGACGTGCTCCTGGACGACAACCTGGCCATGGCGTCCCGGCTGTCGGCGTCGACGTGGACCTGCGGGTCTATCCGGAGGCGCCGCACGGCTTCACCGGGCACCCGACGCCGATGGCGCGCGCCGCGCAGGACGACGTCCATGCCTGGATCGCTCGGCGGCGGCGACCCTGAGTTGTTGCACCGACCCACGCGTGTCACAGACCGTCTTGACGAGGGCCACCACACGTCTAGTGTCGCGCGTCTGAAGTTGTTTGACGGGTTGCGCGGGGGTCGGCGGTCTTGCCTCCAGGTGCTCGGGGGAGAGCCGTCCAGCCCTCTTACCGGGAGCTTGCGTGCAGCGGGCAATGTGGGCAGGATGAAGTTTAGTTCAGCATGCACTGTATTGTTCAGTGCATGCTGACTCTTACTTCCCGCTTGGATGCCATGCAGCGCCTGGGCCGGGCGATGGCCGACCCCACTCGCTCACGGATACTCCTGTCGCTTCTGGCGTGCCCTGCGCACCCGGCAGAACTCGCCAACGCTCTGGACCTGACGCGCTCGAACGTGTCCAACCACCTGGGGTGCCTGCGGGACTGCGGAATAGTGGTCGCCACCCATGAAGGCCGTCAGGCCCTCTACGAGATCGCTGACCCCCACCTCGCGCGTGCGCTCACCGAGCTGGTCGAGGTCAAGCTGGCCGTCGACGAGGACGCTCCCTGCCTCGACGTCACCTGCGATGTGCCCGGCTGCCATGAAGGGAGCACTAGGGCATGACGGTCACGGCACTGCTCCAAGCGATCGGGCTCTTCGTCGCGACCAACATCGATGACATCATCGTGCTCTCACTCTTCTTCGCCCGAGGGGCGGGGCGTCCGGGGACGACCGCGAAGATCCTGGCCGGGCAGTACCTCGGCTTCGTCGGGATCCTCGCCGCCGCACTGCTGGTGACCCTGGGGGCGGGGTGGGCACTGCCAGAGGAGGCCATTCCCTACTTCGGGCTCATCCCCCTCGCGCTGGGCCTCTGGGCCGCATGGCAGGCCTACCGCGGCGAGGGCGACGACGATGATGCCGCCGTATCCGGCAAGAGCGTTGCAGTGGCGACCGTCGCCGGAGTCACCTTCGCCAACGGTGGAGACAATATCGGCGTCTATGTCCCGGTGTTCCTCAACATCAGTACTCCCGCTGTCATCACCTTCTGCATCGTGTTCCTCGTGCTCGTGGCTGTGTTGGTGGCCATGACCAAGTTCGTCGCCACGCGTCGACCCATCGCCGAGGTCCTGGAACGGTGGGAGCACATCCTCTTCCCGATCGTCCTGATCGGACTGGGCGTCGCGATCCTCGTCGGTGGCGGCGCGTTCGGCCTCTAGTGTCGCGCGCCTAAACTGGTTTGACGGGTGGCGTGAGGCAGGATCTCCTCGGCGGTCTTGGTCCAGATGAATGGGTGGCAGCGCTCGTTCCAGCCGTCGATGAAGGTGCTGATCGCTGCGACGAGTTGCTTGACGCTGTCGAAGGAGCCGCGGCGGATGGCCTGTCGGGTGATGATCCCGAAGAAGACCTCGACGAGGTTGAGCCAGGACCCGCTGGTCGGGGTGAAGTGCAACGTGATCCGCGGGTGCTTGGCCAGCCACTGCTTGATGTCCTCGTGCTTGTGCGTGTGGTAATTGTCCAGGACCACGTGCAGCTCCCGGCGCGGGTAGGCCCTGGCGACCTTCTTGAGGAAGTCGAGGAACTCGGCCTTGCCGTGCCGGTCGTAGCACTGGTCGGTCACCGCACCGGTGGCCACCTCAAGAGCGGCGAACAGCGTGGTGGTGCCATTGCGCTTGTAGTCGTGGGTCGCCTTCTCCGGCAAACCCGGTCGAAGCGGCAGGATCGGCGCGGTCCGGTTCAAGGCCTGGATCTGGGACTTCTCATCCACGCACAGCACGACCGCCTTCTCCGGCGGGTTCAGGTACAGCCCGACCACGTCGCGGACCTTGGCCTCCAGCTCCGGGTCGGTGGAGAACTTGAACGTCTCCCGCCGCCACGGCTTGACCCCGTACTTGCGCCAGGCGCGGGCCACAGTGGCATCCCCGACCCCCAGGTGCTGGCCCAGCAGCCGCGAGGACCAATGCGTCACCCCGAGCCTGGCCGGTGGCGGCTCAAGCGTGGTGGCGATGATCCCGGCATCATCGACGCGTTTCGGTCGGCCCGAACGCTCCTCGTCCTCCAGGCCAGCGAGCCCGTCGACGGCGAACCGGTCACGCCACTTGATCACCGTCGGACGCGAGGTCCCGACCTGCCGAGCCACCGCAGAGGTGCCCGCCCCCGCCGCGACGGCCAGCACGATCCGCGCCCTCTGCGCACGTCCCGCCGGCAACGTGCGCGACCGTGTCCACGAGGTCAGGGTCGCACGATCCTCATCGCTGATCTCCAGAGCAGGTGACGGCATACGCCATCATCCCATACTGTCAAAGAATTAATGACGCGCGACACTAGCGTCATTCGTAGAGGGCGTTCGGGGCGTTCCTCACATCCTGCGGAGGCACTGCCATGCTCAACGACAGCCAGGTCACGGCCAACATCCCAGCGGGCGACCTCGATCGAGCCCGCAGGTTCTACGCCGACACGCTCGGCCTCAGCCCGGCCTCGGAGAACCCGGGCGGCCTGATCTACACCACGGCCGGCGGCACGACGTTCTTCCTCTACGAGACCGAGTACGCCGGTCAGGCCGGCCACACGATCGCTCAGTTCCATGTCCAGGACGTCGCCGCCGAAGTGGACGGGCTCAAGGCCAAGGGCGTGACGTTCGAGCACTACGACATGCCTGGCACGACCTGGGACGGCGACGTCGCGAGCTTCGACGGGATGGGTCACGCCGCGTGGTTCAAGGACAGCGAGGACAACATCCTGTGCCTCGACGACATGGCCACGCCCTGAACGCTCACAGCGGGTGTCGGAAGACGCGTCCGACACCCGCTGTGTCACTGTCTGCAAATGACGGCGCAGAAGGCACTCCGGCTTGCGGTGCGAGACGTCTTCGGCCCCAACGCCCGTGCCCACGGGTTCAAGGGGGCTTTCCCGACCTGGCGCCGGTCCACACCCGCTGGCGACTGGGCAGTGGTCCACATCCAGACATCGATGTGGAACACCTCCTCCGAACTCGAGTGCATCGTGAACCTCGCAGTAGCGCCCGAGCCGTGGATCAGATGGTGGCGCGACTTCGACAACGAGATCACCGGCGACGTCAGTCGCATTCACGAGGATGCGGGGCTCTACCGCACCCGACTGCAGCCGACCGGGACCAGCGCTGAGTTCGAGCGTTGGTGGCGCGTCACGGATGAGGTGAGCGCCACGGACGCGGTGCAGGACATGGTCAGGCAGCTCGAGCAGACCGGTTGGCCCCTGTTGGACGCTCTGCTCTCACCGGGCGGGTGCCTGGCAGCAGTCGAGCAGGGTGATCTCGGAGACCTCCGCTACGAGGACTTCCCGAGCCACTTCCTGCGCGCTCGCGCCATGCTCATCGTCGATTGCGGCCCGAGCCCGGAGCTGGACCGGCTCCTGTCAGCCGCTCTCTTGTTTGCCGGTAGCGAGGAATCGGCGATGGCGCAGGAGTTCGACCGTTGGGCTCGTCGCCAGGCGCAACAGGCGACGTAGCGCGCCTTCCGACACCGATTCACTCCCAGACGAACCCGTTAGGGTCGGTGAACGCGCCGAGGTCGCCCTCGATCACGAGCCGGTGCGAACCCGAGCCCTCGACCGCCACACCGGCGTCCTTGGCCAGGTCCTTGCGCTGGTAGAGGCTCAGGCTGACCGGCGAGTCTGCGAACGACATCTCGACGTACTTGCCTCCGAAGCTGCGGTCGACACCGACGCCACGGTCGACGTAGAACGCCTTCGTCGCCTTCACGTCATCGGCACCGAGCAGCAGAACGACGTTCTCGACCTCACGCGTCGCCGGCCCCTTGTCCTTCTTCGACGAGGTCGCGACCTTCCAGATCGTGCCGTCCGGCGCCTGCACGACTCCCCCATAGCCCCACAGGCTCTTGCTGCCGGGCTTCAGGACCGTCGCGCCGGCCTCTGCGGCGCTCGCGAGGTAGCTGTCCGCGGTGCTCGGCTGGGCCACGAGCAACGAGACGGTGAAGCCCCGGAAACCGGTCGACTCCCCTGCCGCCTCACGCAGCGTCACGATGTCGCCCAGGCCGAACGCCTTGTCGTAGAACGCTTGTGCCGCAACGGAATCCGCGGACTCGATGCTCAGCGAACGAATGGTCGCCATGTCACTTCACCTCGTTGATGCGGACGGTGTTGCCGGCCGGGTCCCGGAACGCGCAGTCACGCACGCCGTACGGCTGGTCGGTGGGCTCCTGCATGACCTCGGCGTCGGTCGCCTGCAGCCGCTCGAACGCAGCATCGAGGTCGGCGGTCGAGAGCGTCACGATGCCGTAGGTGCCCTTGGCCATCATCTCGGTGATGGTGCGGCGCTCGTCGTCGGTGACGCCCGGGTCGGCTCCCGGCGGGAAGAGCACCAGGTTGACGTCGGGCTGGTCGGGCGGGCCGACGGTCAGCCAACGCAGGCCGTTGTAGCCCACGTCGTTGCGCAGCTCGAACCCGAGGCCCTCGCGGTAGAACGCCAGCGCGGCCTCGGCATCGTCGTGCGGGAGGAACGCGGAGTGGATGTGAATCGCCATGCGCAGAACGCTAGGACGAGCTGCTCTGCCGTGCTTCTTGATTCCTGATCGGTCGGGTCACCTGCTTGACCACACAGCTCGGCAGCCCGGCCGTCGACTGCTCGGCCGCGATCTTGTACGCCCTCGGAGACATGCCGACGAGCTCGCTGAACCGGGTGCTGAACGTGCCGAGCGACGAGCACCCGACCGTGAAGCAGACGTCGGTGACGCTGAGATCGCCACGGCGCAGCAGGGCCATCGCTCGTTCGATCCGCCGCGTCATGAGATACGAGTACGGCGACTCGCCGTACGCCCGTTTGAACTCACGGCTCAGATGGCCCGCCGACATGTGTACGCCGGCCGCCAGCGCCGCGACGTCCAGCGGCTGCGCGTAGTCACGGTCCATCCGGTCACGGACACGTCGCAGCAGACGCAGATCACGCAGGCGCTGGTCGTCCGAGGTGCTGCTCACGCCCCGATCGTGTCACGGTGCCACCGCAGACAGCTCCAGCACTGGGCGACTCCGTGCACGCAGGTGTCGGGTGGCCTTCCCGCACCCGTCGACGCGCGGTCACGCGCCGGTCCTGTACGGCTCCTACGGTCGCCCCGGGTGCACGCTCAGTGCACGTGACGAGGAGACCGCGATGACCGGACCGGCGTACAGCAGCAGCGGCGTGACCCGACGACGACTGCTCGCGATGGGAGGGGCCCTCTCCGCGGGCGCCCTCCTGCCCCAGGCAGGTGCAGCGGCGGCCGCCGCTGCACCGACACTGCGCTTCGCGATGGTCACCGACACGCACGCGAACGTCACGCTCCCCCAGAGATCTGCCGATCTGCGCCGTGCTCTCGACGTGGTCAGCAGCCTGCGACCGGACGTCGTGCTGCATTGCGGAGACATCACCGACTACGGGGCCGGCGACGAGTTCGCCGCCTACCGCGCCAGTGTCCCCAACGGGCTGTGGGACAGGATGAAGCACGTCCCTGGCAACCATGAGTCTCGTTGGGACGCAACAGGACTCGCGGACTACCGGCGCTGGTTCGGACCGGAGTGGTCGAGCTTCGCCGTCGGTGGGGTCCACTTCGCCGGACTCGCCCCGGTCCAGCTGCTGCAGGAGCCCGGCTACTTCGGTCGTGAGGGCCTCGACCGCGTGCGCGCGGCGCTCAGCGAGGCACGCACCGGCACCCCGGCCGTCTGCTTCCTGCACTACCCACTTGGTGGTCGTAACTACTTCGTCAACGACACCGACGACGTGCTCACGGTGATCCAGCAGTACTCGGTGCGTGCGGTGCTCGCCGGCCACGTCCACCAGGAGAGCGTGTCGCGGTTCAACGGGCTCACGCAGGTCTCGGGCATCAACACCTACAACGGTCCGAGCTTCTACTGGTTCGAGCGGACCACGGACGGCGGCAGCCTGACCGTCACGCGGTGGACCGTCCCTGCGGTGGGCGAGCCGACGCAGCAGGCGGTGACGTCGATCGACCTCGCGCCGGGACAGAACGGCCTGGACGTGCGACCGGCTCAGGTCGCTGCCGTACCCGGCCCTGAGCAGGTGACGGTGTCCGCCCGGTTCGGTCAGGAGACGCCGGCGTCCGTCTCGGCCCAGCTGTACCCGCAGGGCGTGTTCGGCGGCACCAGCGATGGTCAGTGGACACCTCTGGTAGCAGGCGCAGGTGCGACCTGGTCAGCCACCCTGCCATCCGCGGCGCTGGTGCCCGGCGAGCACCGCGTACAGATCCGCTCCGTGTCCGGCGACGGAGCGCGCTACGAGTCCGTCGCGCGCATGACGATCACCGCACCGGGTCCGAGGATCGCATGGTCGCATCGGCTCGACGGTGCCGTGCAGGGCGGACTACTGGGCGTGCCGGAAGGAGTCGTCGCGGCCACGACGACCGGTGAGATCGCGCGGCTGGAGACCACGGAGCACAGCGCCCGACCGCGCTGGTCGCGCCGGGTCGGACCGGTGCTGCGCGCGCCCGCCGCGCTCGATGAGGGGCGGCTCGTGGTGCCCAGCATCGACCACAACCTGTACGCCTTGAGGACGGAGGACGGCGCCCTCGCGTGGCGCAGCGACCTCGGTGCACCGGTGGCTGCAACCCCCACCGTTGCACCGGTCGACGGTGAGCCGACCGTTCTCGTCGCCGCGGGCAACCGGCTTCACGCACTCACGAGCGATGGCAGACAACGGTGGGCGGTCGACAACGGCGGGATGTTCGCAGGACGTGCCGCGTGTGACGGCACGCGCGTCGTGGTCGGCTCCGGTGACGGACTCGTCCGCGCCTACGACGCGCGTACGGGCGCTCGGTTGTGGACGTTCGAGACCAACACCCGCACAGCGCCGTACCAGCGCCTCATCTACGGCGCCTGGGGCGACACCATCGAGCTGCTACCCGGCGGCGGCGTCCTCGTCTCGACGGTCTCGGGCGCTGTCGCGCTCGACGCCGCGACAGGCGCGGTCCGATGGCGTCGGGCCGGCAGCTACATCTACACCCCAGCACTCGTCACCGAGCACGGGTGCCTCCTGGTGACCGAGTTCGGCATCCCGTCCTGCGTCGATCCGACGACGGGTGCGACCCGGTGGAGTGGCGCGTCCGTCGTACCTCGGTCGTTCGAGGCGGGGCCGGTCCGGGACGGCTCGAACGCGCTGCTGCTCGGCGCGGCCGGCCTCCTGGCACGCATCGACCTCGCCACCGGCGCGAGCACCCCGTTGCTGCAGACATCGACCGCGAACACGTTCGCCACCCCGGTGATCGTCGGTGCCGGCGGGCAGCGAGCGCTGGTCGCCGGGTATCAGGACGGGGTCGTGCGAGCCATCACCGGTTGGTGAGGGGGGCTCAGGCACGCACCAGGTCGAGACCCAGCCACGAAGCGAGCGCGGCGATCTCGCGGTCGACAGCAGCACGCATCGCGGCGGTCGGCTCGACGTCCCAGTGCAGCGCGTTGACGCGCAGTACACCTGCGCGTCGGTCCGCCTCAGCGTCGAGCTTGCCGACCAGGCGATCACCGTGGAGCACTGGCAACGCGTAGTAGCCCCAACGGCGCTTGGCGGCAGGCTTGTACATCTCCAGGAGGTACTCGTACTCGAACAGCTCCTCGAGCCGCACCCTGTCGGCGACGAGACGGTCCAACGGCGACAGCAGCGCGGTGCGACCCCGGAACGCCAGGCCGAGCTGCTGCGAGTCGACCCGCCACTCCCCTGCGACTCCCTCGACGGTCGCGCGCTCGCCGACCTCGCCGACACCCATCGGCTCGCCAGGGTTCACCGGACGCACCGCGATGCGTCGCGCGTCACGACGGCTCAGACGATGAACGGTCTCGGTCACGACGTCAGCATGGCACCGGATGAGGACCGGACCTGCCGCGCGGACGGCAGCGGGTCGTACCGTTTCCCTATGCAGATCGCGCTCGTCACGGCCGACGAACCCATCAGCCACGCCGGCAACACCCAGCTGCTGCTCGCGGCGCTCGCCGGCATCGCGGTCGTCGTCCTCCTCATCACCGTCGTCAAGCTGCACCCGTTCATCTCGCTCATCCTCGGCTCGGCCGCGCTCGCGCTGGTCGCCTGGGTGCCGGGTGAGGCGGCGATCGACAGCTTCACCGACGGGTTCGGATCGACCTCCGGAGCGGTCGGCCTGCTGATCGCGCTCGGAGCGATGCTCGGTCAGATCCTCGCCGACTCCGGCGGCGCCGACCGGGTCGTCAGCACGATCACCGACCGGTTCTCGGGCAGGGCGCTGCCCTGGGGAATGGCCCTCATCGCGGCGATCCTCGGCCTGCCGATGTTCTTCGAGATCGGCGTCGTCATCCTCGTGCCGATCGTCATCCTCGTCGCGCGCCGCACCCAGCAGCCCCTCATGCGCGTCGGCATCCCGGCCCTGGCAGGCCTGTCGATCCTCCACGGACTGGTCCCGCCGCACCCCGGGCCCGAGACCGCGATCTCGGCGCTGCACGCCGACCAGGGGCGCACGCTGCTGCTCGGCCTCGTCGTCGCGGTGCCGACGTTGGTCATCTCAGGTCCGCTGCTCGCGCGCCTCATCCAACGCCTCGTCCCGGTCACAGCTCAGTCCGGACCGGACGACGACGGCACGGTGGGTGCCGCCAGCACGGTGACGCGCGGCGACAACCTGCCTTCGGGACGTCGGATGCCGGCGTTCGCCCAGGCCGTCCTCGTCGTGCTGCTGCCCGTGGTGCTGATGCTTCCTGCAGCGATCGCCAACCTGTTCCTCGACGAGTCGAGCGCAGCGCGCACGGTGCTCGACGTCCTGGGTACGCCCTCGGTGGCTCTGCTGATCGCCGTGCTCGTCGCGTACTTCGTCCTCGGACTCGGCACCGGCATGACCCGTGCGGAGAGCAGCGGATCACTCGGCAAGGCGCTCCCGGGCATTGCCGGGATCATGCTCATCGTCGCGGCGGGTGGTGGCTTCAAGCAGCTGCTCGTCGACGCCGGTGTCGGCGACGTGATCGCCGACTGGGCCAAGGACGCCAACATCTCGGTGCTCGTCCTCGGCTGGCTGGTCGCCGTCGGCATCCGCCTCGCAACCGGCTCGGCGACCGTCGCGACAGTGACCGCGGCCGGCATCGTCGGCAGCCTCGCCGAGGGCATGAGCACGACGGACGTCTCGCTCCTCGTCCTGGCCATCGGCTGCGGATCGCTGTTCTTCAGTCACGTCAATGACGCGGGCTTCTGGCTGGTGAAGGAGTACTTCGGCCTGTCCGTGGGCCAGACGATCCGGTCCTGGTCGTTCATGGAGACCGTCATCTCCGTCGTCGGGTTCGCCTTCGTGATGGTGCTGTCGGGCGTCCTGCCGTAGCCCTCAGAGTCGCTGCTCCCACGCGCCCAGGATGCGTACGAGCGTGGCTCGGTCGCGAGACGACATCCCGTCGAGCATCGCCTCGTCGGCTGCCATCACCTGCGCGAAGACCTCGTCGAGCAGCGTGTGCCCGGCAGCGGCGAGCTCGACGTGCACCGTGCGCCGGTCGGGCTCCTCACGGCTCCGCCGAACGAGCCCACTCGCCTCGAGGCGCGCCACACGCTGGGTGGTCGCACCCGGCGTCACGCCGCACCGCACGGACAGCTCGGTCGCCGTCAACCGGTAGGGCTCGCCCGACCGACGCAGCGTGCCGAGGACGTCGAGGCCCGACTGATCGAGGTCGTACGCCGCGAGTGTTCGTTGGCGGCCGGCGATCACGGCACGGCTGATGCGCCACAGCGGAGTGATCACCTCGATCGACGCGGCGTCGACGTCCGGGCGCTCGCGTTGCCAGGCGCCCAGGATCGCCGCGACCGGCTCGCTCGACGGCCCGCCGAGAGTGCTCTCGTCCATCGTGGTCACCCACCCACCTCTCGTGTTGTGCGGTTGACGACGGCAATTATTTTAGCCCTATAGTGATCGCCATGAGCGACTCCGTCATTGTCATCACCGGAGCAGGATCAGGCATCGGTCGCAGCACTGCACTCGCCCTCGCACGCGGGCCGCACCGACTCGCTCTGGTCGGCCGCCGCGAGGACCGCCTCGCAGCGGTCGCCGCGCGGATCGGCAGCCTCGCTCCGGACTCCGTCGCTCCCACGACGCATTCGTGCGATCTCGCGAATCCCGTTGCCGTCCAACACCTTTCGGACTCCCTGACCGAGGTGCGAGTCGCCGGACTCGTTCTCGCCGCCGGCGGTGTCGCGCAGGCTCCGCTGGACGGAACTCTGGGCGCCATTGCCCACGCGTGGATCGATCAGCTTCAGCTCAACCTGATGACGGCGGTCCTCGTCACCGAGGCGTTGTCGGACCGGCTGGCCGACCCGAGCGCGATCGTGGCCATCGGCTCGATCGCCGGCACCCGCGGCGGCGGCAGCTACGGCGCGGCCAAGGCCGCGCTCGTGCCGTGGATACGCGACCTCGCCCGCACGCTCGGGCCGCGCGGCGTCACCGCCAACGTCGTCGCGCCGGGATACGTCGCTGACACGGAGTTCTTCGGGTCGAGCATGACCCCAGAGCGCCACGAACGCCTGATCGGCGAGACCTACGACGGCCGACCTGCGGCACCCGACGAGGTCGCCGCACTGATCCGGCTGCTCGTGTCCGAGCACGGTCGACACATCAGTGGGCAGGTCCTGCACGTCAACGGAGGCGCGCTGCTCGCCGGGTGAGGTGCGCGGTCAGGTGCCGTCGGCGTACGTCGTCATCGGCTCGTCGAGCAGGCTGTTGCTGCCCTTGCGGATCGACAGGTCGGTGCGCGAGATGTCATATGTGACACCGTCATTGGTGACCTGCCACCCAGAAGCCGTCCGCTCGGGGTGGTCGATCTCGATGCCGTTGCCTGACTTCGTGGAGTAGCCGCGGTAGTAGTAGTCGCCGACCGCCGTCTCGCAGATCGCGATGCGCGTGGTGGTGGACGCAGCCACCAGCACGGCCGGGTCGTCGACGTTGCACCGCGCGTCCTGTGGGCTGACCCATCCCTGGAAGTCGTAGCCGGGGCCGCTCAGCCCGACCCCGGTGCGCTGCGACGGCACGTTCGTCGTCCCGGGCTCCGTCGAGGGCGACGGCATCGGCGTCGTCGTCGACGGCGTGGAGGAGGTCGGCTCGGGCGTCGGGCCCGAGGTCGCGGCGGAGGTGGGCGTGGCCGACGGCGACGCCGAAACCCCGTCGTCGGAGGTCAGCGTCACTCCGGTCGCTCCCGACTGGGCCCCGTTGCCGTCGTCACTCAGGAGAGGTCGCAGCGCGAGGACACCGGCCACGACCGCGGCGACGGCCACGAGGGCCAGCACTGCCACCCCGCGCCGCGACCGGCCGGCGGTCGGCGTCTCTGTGGCTGAGCTCGACCGTGGCGCGGCGACCGGCGGGGGCATCGGGTCGGTTCGTGCACGCTCGACCGGAGACGACCGCGGGTCCAGCGCGGCCGATGCCGCGCGAGCGAGGTCACCCGCTGTCTGCGGCCGGCTGGCGGGATCCTTGGCGAGCGCCCACTGCAGGACTCGGTCCAGACCGGCGGGTACGTCGGGCGCGATGACCGACAGCGCCGGTGGCGTCTCGTAGAGGTGGGCACGGATCTGTGCGCTGACCGTTCGAGCAGCGAAAGGCGTTGCGCCCGTGAGGCACTCGTGCAGGAGGCAGCCGAGCGAGTAGACGTCTGCGCTGGACGTCACGGGTGCGTCGTCGAAGCGCTCAGGAGCCATGTAGGCGAACGACCCGATGGCGCTGCCGTCGCCGGTCAGCTTGCTCTCGTCGGCTCGACTCGCGATGCCGAAGTCGGCGAGGTAGGCGAAGTCGTCCTGCGTCAGCAGGACGTTCTCCGGCTTGACGTCACGATGGACGAGTCCGTCGGCATGAGCGGCGTCGAGTGCCGCCGCGACCTGACTGACGACCGCGATGGCCCGCGCGGGATCGAGGCGGCGCTCGCTGCGCAGGACCGAACGCAGATCGCGCCCGCGCACCAGGCGCATGTCGATGAACAGCACCCCGTCGATCGCACCGAAGTCGTGGATCGGGATGACGTGCGGTTCTTGGAGCCGGGCTGCAGTGCGAGCCTCACGCCGGAAGCGCTCCTGATACTCGGGGTCGTCGGCGAGGTCGGTCGGGAGCAGCTTGAGGGCGACCGTGCGGTCCTTGACCGTGTCGTACGCGATGTAGACCTCGCCCATGCCGCCGCGTCCGAGCAGCGAGCGCAGCTCGTACGGGCCGAACCGCGTGCCGCTTCGGCCCGTCCGAGCAGCGAGCGCAGCTCGTACGGGCCGAACCGCGTGCCGCTTCGGCCCCTCTCGTCGCCACTCATACAGCCCACTCCCCCACGCACGTCTGAGCACCCGCAGCACACACGCTGCGGGTGCTCAGACTAGTGAAGGTCAGGCGCTCGAGGTGCTGTCGTCCTCGGCAAGCAGGCGGTAGACCGCTCGACGCGTGTCCGCGAGGAGCGTCCTGGTGGCCGCGATCTGCTGCTCGTCGCCGGCCATGACGACCTGCTGGATGGCCATGGCGAGCTGTCCGACCTCTCGCCGTGCGTCGACGAAGGCGTCGCGAGGACCGGTCACCGGGGTGAACGGGTCGGCCAGCTCGTCACGGTGCTCGGCGACGTACGCCGTGCCGGCCTCGGTGAGCGCGAAGACCTTGCGCCCACTGCCCTCGGCGGCCTGGGGCTCGATCAGGCCCTCGTCCTCGAGCAGCCCCAGCGCGGGGTAGACCGAGCCGGGGCCCGGGCGCCACAGGTCGTCGGTGCGCTCGGCGACGGCCTTGATGATCTGGTAGCCGTTCATCGGCTGCTCGGCCAGCAGGGCGAGCGCCGCATTGCGTACGTCGCCGCGGCGTCCACCACGGCGGCGGTGCCCGCCGCGACGCCCGTCAGCAGGCATACGCATCTGTGCAGTGACGTCGCCCCAGGCCTCACCGCCGGGGAATCCGTGGCGGACTGCGTCACGATGGCTGCCGCGCCGGTGCCCGGGGCCGCCTCGTCGTGGACGGCGCCTGCCGTCGTGCTCACGGGGTGATCGGCCGAGCTGGTCGAAGGAGGGGTTCTGGTGACTCATGGATGTGTCTCCGTTCGGGTGGCGGGCGGCCTCGCGTCGGCACCCCCTGTGCGCGACGGGCACGGCCCGCGGTGACTGGTCATCGCCATCGATGACGTATCGACGATCTTCCGTCGGTATATCGACATCATGCATTCGTCGATATACCGATGTCAACCCCGCGCCCGCAGCCAGCGTCGCGACTGCGCGACGAGCTCCTCACCCAGCGGCGACGGGTTGTGCGCGACCTCCCAGCGGAAGCCGTCCGGATCGGCGAAGTACCCGGTGTAGCCACCCCACTCACGCTGCTCTCCGTCGTGCACCTCCGGCGAACCGGCAGCCCGCGCGTCATCAAGGACCTGGTCGACCTCGGCGGCGCCGATCACGTTGTGCGCCAACGTGATCGGCGCGAGTCCACTCGACGGTTCGCCGACCTCTGCGACGAAGCTCGCACGCTCCCAGAGTGACAGCACCAGGCCAGGGGCGAGCGGAAGGAAGATCACGTCCTGCTCGTCGAAGACGGGTTGCCAGCCGAGGCCTGCGACGTAGAACGCACGCGTCCGGTCGAGGTCGGCCACGGCGAGGGTCACGAAGTTCAGTCGCTGCTCCATACCCGCACGCTACGACCGGCCTCTGACGTCGGGTCTGCCAACGCGCAGCGCTGCTCGGGCGTCCTAGGCACATGAGCACGATCACGCGTAGAGCGTTCTTGGGGGGATCGGTCGCAGCAGGGGCGACCGCCGCACTGACCACACACCCGGCATACGCCGCACCCGGCGTACTGCTCACCGCAGCACCGACCACCGCCGACTGGACCGCGTTCGCGAGGACGCTCAGTGGACCGGTGTTCCTGCCCGGCACCTCGTCGTACTCCTCGGCGAAGCTGCTGTTCGACACGAGGTACGACGGGTCGTCGCCGGCCGCCGTCGTGCAGGTACGCAGCCAGGCCGACATCCAGAAGTCCATGGCGTTCGCGACCCGCTACGGCCTGAAGGTCGCACCGCGCAGCGGTGGGCACTCCTACATCGGCGCGTCGGCGGCGAACGGCACGCTCGTCCTGGACACCCGGCAGTACGCCGCGGTCGTCAACAACAGTGCCGCCGGTACCGCCACGGTCTACTCGGGTGCCGGCCTGTACGCCGTGCACTCGACGCTGGCCGCCGCCGGCCGCACCATCCCCACGGGCACCTGCCCGACGGTCGGCGCTGCCGGACTCACCCTCGGTGGCGGCCTCGGCGTCGAGTCGCGGCAGTGGGGCCTGACGTGTGACCGGCTCGCCGCCGTCGCGATGGTGCTGCCCGACGGTCGCGCGCTGTGGGCCTCCCCCAGTCAGAACGCAGATCTGTTCTGGGCAGCACGCGGCGGTGGCGGCGGCAACATCGGGCTCGTCACCGCGATGACATTCCGCACGCACGCGACGAGCAGCAAGGGCATCTTCTCGTTGACGTTCCCGTCGAGTGCGGCCACGCAGGTGCTGAGCAAGTGGGCGACATGGATGTCGGGCACCTACACCTCACGCTGGTCCAACGTGCACGTCGACGCACTCGGCAACGGCGCGATCTCGGTCCGCGTCACCGGCGTCGTCAACTCCACGGCCGAACGCATCGCAGCGGACAGCCTCACCAACGCGATCGGCGTCCGACCGACGGCGAGCAGCTACAGGCGTCTGTCCTACATGGACGCGGTGCGCTACCTGGGCGGCGGTACGACCTCGCCCCGCCAAGGTTTCGCCGCCGGCTCCGACGTCCTGCGTACGGTCGACAGTGCGACCGCCGCCCAGGTGGTCGGGGCGGTCGCCGCACGGTCGCGAGCAGGCGGCCGTGGCTCGGCCATCCTCGACCCGCTCAGCGGCGCGGTCAGCACGCCGAGCGCATCGTCCTCGGCGTTCCCCTGGCGTGACCACGTCGCGACCGTGCAGTGGTACGTCGGCGTCGGGACGTCGTCCGGATACACCTCCGCGTACAGCTGGATCAACCAGGCGCACCGGATGCTCGCCGGCCGCAGCTCCGGGGGCTACGTCAACTACCTCGAGACCGGGCAGCCGGCATCGCGTTACTACGCCGGCAACCTCGCCCGGCTCAGCGCGCTGCGCCGGACGTACGACCCGAGCCGCCGGCTGTACTCCGGGCTCTCGTTCTGATCAGCACGCGCCACCCGGCCACACGAGCCGGGTGGCGTGTGCCACAGTGCGTGCGTGACCGAGGCCTCCACGGCGTACCAGGCTGTGCCCACACCCGACGAGCGCGAGCGCCTGCAGCGCACGTGGTACTGGTACGACTGGGCCAACTCCGCGTACGCCACCACGGTGGCCGCCGTCCTGATCTCGCCCTACCTCACGGCCGTCGCCAAGGAAGCGGCCTGCCCGGGCATCGCGGACGGCCAGACCTGCCACGCCGATCTCGACGTGCTCGGGGTCGGCATCGCACCGGGCTCGCTCGCGCCGTTCACCATCACGGTCTCCACGCTGCTGTCGGCGGTCGTGCTGATCTTCGTGGGCGCGATCGCCGACCGATCGCCTCGCCCGACCCGACTCCTCGGCGGCTTCGCGTGGGCGGGCGCGCTCACCGCGTGCCTGATGTTCTTCATCACCGGCACCAACTGGCAGCTCGGCGTCGCGCTGATCATCGTGTCCAACCTGTGCTTCGGCGCGTCGCTCATCGTGTACGACGCACTGCTGGTGCGACTCGCGCCGCCCGACGACCGTGACCGGGTCTCGAGCCGGGGCTGGGCGTTCGGCTACCTCGGCGGCGGCATCCTGCTCGCGGTCAACCTGGCGATCATCAGCCTGCGCGACAGTCTCGGCATCTCCGAAGGCATGTCGGTGCGCATCAGTCTGCTCAGCGCGGGCCTGTGGTGGGCGGCCTTCACGATCATCCCCGTCCTCGGACTGCGCTCGGTGACGGGCACGGTCGCCACACCGGTCGAGCGCAGCGCCGGGGTGGTCGGTGGCAGCCTGGCGCAGCTGGCCGACACCTTCCGCGAGCTGCGTCGCTTCCCGCAGACGCTCACGTTCCTGCTCGCCTATCTGTTCTTCAACGACGGCATCCAGACGGTCGTCACCAGCGCGAGCCTCTACGGCAAGGAAGAGCTCGGGTTCGACGACACGCAGCTGATCGTCACGATCCTGCTGGTGCAGTTCGTCGCCTTCGGCGGGGCGCTTCTGTTCGGGAGGCTCGCCGGCTCGTACGGCGCGACGCGGCTGGTGCTCTCGGGGCTGGCCCTGTGGGTCGTCGTGGTCATCGCGGCGTTCTTCCTGCCCGAGAAGGCGTTCGGGCTCTGGCTGGTGCTCGGCGTCGGGATCGGCATCGTCCTCGGCGGCACTCAGGCCCTCTCGCGCTCGCTGTACAGCCAGCTGATCCCGCGCGGCCGCGAGTCGGAGTTCTTCAGCCTCTACCAGGCCATGGAGCGCGGCACGAGCTGGTTCGGGACGCTGCTGTTCGGGCTGGTCTACCAGCTCGCACACTCCTACCGGCTGTCGATCATCGCGCTGATCCTGCTGTTCGCGATCGGTGGAGTACTGCTGGCCCGATGCGATGTCCGCGAAGGCATTCGGGCGGCCGGCAACCCCGTCCCGCGCGTGGTCTGAACCTCGCCACGAGCAGCGGATGTGATCACTGTCACATCCGCCAACTTGACGCGGGCGGCATGCGTCTATCACATTGTCGGGTCGGGGAGAGCCGATTCACAGATTTCAATACGGACAACGTGCACCGTCCCGCAGGAACACCGGCGCCCTCTTGTCCGTTGCACCGCATAGACCGTCGCGGCACCGGCCGTGCCTGCGGCCCGGAAGACGTTGGGAGAGATGATCATGGCAGAGCGTTCACTTCGAGGAACCAACCTCAGCACGCTGTCGCTGGAGACCGACGAGGGTGTGTCGTTCAGCGAGCGCCAGATCGTCCGGTACTCCTGCTCCGAGGGGCACATCAGTGAGCTGCCGTTCTCGGTCGAGGCCGACGTGCCGTCGCTGTGGGAGTGCCGGTGTGGCCTCGAGGCCAAGCTGATCGACGGCCCCGAGCCCGAGCGTAAGCCCACCAAGCCGCAGCGCACCCACTGGGACATGCTGCTCGAGCGCCGCTCGATCCCGGAGCTCGAAGAGCTGCTCGAGGAGCGTCTCGCGCTGCTGCGCGCCTCGCGTGGCGAGAAGCCGCGTCGCAAGCGCAGCGCCTGAGCCGCACACGGAAGGCCCCGCGGACCGATCGGTCCGCGGGGCCTTCCGCATGCACGGCCGACCTGCCGATCACTCGTCGACGATGCGGCCCTCGATGACGGGCGGGTCCTGGTCATCACGCCGAGCCGAGCGCGGCGTCTGCTGCTCCCTCGGACGCTCGTCATGGACGACCTGGCCCGGCACCACGTTGCCGAACCCTCGACCGCCCATGCCGTAGACGCGGATCCCCCCGGACCGCAGGATGCCGCGTGCGGCCAGGACCTTGGCCAGACCCCGGACGGGCGCGTGCACCGCGGGGATCAGCAGGATCAACCCGATGAGCGCCGTGAGGAAGCCCGGCACGACGAGGAGCCCACCACCGACGAGGTTGATCACCGCGTCGGAGGCGTTGCGTGCAGGCGCCTTGCCGGTGCGGCTCATCTCACGCAGCTCACGCCAGGAGCGGCGGCTGGTCCGGGACACGACGACGAGGCCGAGCAAGGACAAGGCCATCAGCGCGAGCAGGGTCCACCAGCCGATCGCGCGGGCGACCAGGACGACGAGGAGCACCTCCACGAGGAGGACCACCAGCGGGAGAGCCCGTAGCGCGCGCACCCAGACGGGTCGGTGTCGGCCGGCAGCGGCGTTGGTTGCCATCCGGAGCTCCTTCGGGTCGGTCGTCAGGGTCGGCGTCGCGCCACCGCGTCACGCAGCTGGCGCCAGCGGTAGTCCGCGCCCCAGCCGCTGATACGGACCAGCGACTCTCGTACAACGTCCTGATCCATCTTGGAGTCCCCGATCTCGCGCTCGACGAATCGGATCGGTACCTCCACGATGCGCAGACCGGCGCGCACCGCACGCCAGGTGAGGTCGGTCTGGAAGCAGTAGCCCGCCGAGACGACCTCATCGAGGCCGATCTCGCGCAGTGCGCTCGAACGGTAGACGCGGTATCCCGCCGTCGCGTCCTTGACCGGCATGCCGAGCAGGAGGCGGATGTAGAGGTTGCCTCCACGGCTCAGGGCCTCGCGGTGCCACGGCCAGTTGACGACGCTCCCGCCAGGGATCCAGCGCGACCCGATCACCAGGTCGGCGTCAGCCGCCTCGCGCAGCATCGTCGGCAGCACCTCGGCGGGGTGAGAGCCGTCGGCGTCCATCTCGACGAGGGCGTCATAGCCCCTGGCCAGGCCCTCGGCGAAACCGGCGAGATACGCCGCGCCCAGGCCCTCCTTGCCCGCACGGTGCATGACCGTCACCTGCGGGTCGTGCGCCGCAAGACGGTCAGCGACCTCGCCGGTGCCGTCGGGTGAGCTGTCGTCCAGGACCAGGACGTCGACCTCGGGCGCTGCCGCCCGGACTCGCTCGACGATGCGCGGGAGGTTGTCCCGCTCGTTGTAGGTCGGGATGAGGACGAGCACCCGCGTGAGCGGGGTGCGGTCCGGGCCTGCTGTGCGGGCAGTCTCGGAACGTCCGTCAGAGGCGGTCATGCACGTCCTTCTCGTGGTGCTGGCGGGTGTCGTGGTCTGTGGCCGGGGTCGGGACACCGGCACGGTCCGTCACCTTAGCGGCGCGGCGGACGCGCACGGCCTGAACCAGCGCGACGGCTCCGACGAGAGTGGCGAGCAGCTCGGGGATGCGCCCCACGCGGTCGGCCCAGGTCGTCGCCGTACGCAGCGGCAGCTCGCCGACGAGCGCCTTCTGGGTGAACAGCGACGACTGGTCGTGCGTCGTGCCGTCAGGGGTGATCAGTGCGCTGACGCCGACGGTCGAGATGTGCACGATCGACCGGCCGTGCTCGATCGCACGCAGGCGAGAGATGGCCAGCTGCTGCTCGGACTCGGCCGTGCGACCGAACGTCGCGTTGTTGGTCTGGACGGCGAGGAGCTGGGCGCCGCGGCGTACGGGCTCGCGGGTGAGGTCGTCGTAGGCCACCTCGAAGCAGATGACCGGCCCGACCTTGACCGTGCCCGACGGTGTCGGGGCCGCGAAGACGCTGGGTTCCTTGCCGGGCGCGAAGTCCTTGGTGACCAGGTCGACCTTGGTGCTGAAGGTGCGGAAGAAGGAGCGGTAGGGGATGTACTCGGCGAAGGGCACCGGGTGCTGCTTGACGTAGCGGTCGACGATCCCGCGCCCCGGGACGTAGAGCAGCGTGGCATTCGACACCCGCGGCGACGGCTCCTGCAGCACCGCGCCGACCATGACCGGGACGCCGATCGCGCTCACCGCCTCGGTGATCTCGGTCGCGGCGTCGGCGTTGCGCAGCGGATCGATGTCCGAGGAGTTCTCGGGCCAGACGACCAGGTCAGGCGCCGGGGTGCGGCCCGCCCGCACGTCGGCCGCCAGGCGGTTCGTCGTGCGCACGTGGTTGTCGAGCACGGCGCGTCGCTGGGCGTTGAAGTCGAGCCCCGACTGCGGGACGTTGCCCTGGATGCCGGCGACCGTGACCGCCCGCCCGCCCGTAGCCACGGGCCACAGCGCGGCCAGGAGCAGGACACCGGCCGATGCGACGAGCGGGCGCAGCGCGGGGAGCCGACCGAAGTCACGCACGCGCGCACGCTCCGCGGCGACGGCCAGCCAGCCGCCGACCAGCGCGACCGCGAAGGTCACGCCCGGCGCTCCGGCCACCGATGCGAGGTGGACCAGTGGCGAGTCGGCCTGTGAGAACGCGATGCGCGCCCACGGAAATCCGCCGAAGGGGACCGTGCCTCGGATCAGCTCCTGGGCGACCCAGAGGCAGGCGATGAGCCACGGGCGCACCCTGATGGGTTGCACGACAGCGCACGCCAGCCCGAGCGCGGCGACGTAGAGGGACTCGGTGACGGCGAGCGCCATCCAGGGAACGGCACCGACGTAGACGCCGCTCCAGCTGAGCGCGGGGACGAAGCAGCCGAGGCCCGTGAGCAGACCGAGACCGAGGCCGGCACGGGCCGAGACCCCGACGGTCGCCCACGCCATGCCCGCGACGCCGACAAAGGCCAGGGGCCACAGGTCGATGGTCGGGAGGGCGAGCCAGAGGCACAGACCGGAGGCCACGGCGATGAGGGAACGACGCAGCACCTCGTCAGCCTAGGCGACGCGTCGCAGGCGATCTGCCCCGGACACAACAGATGGGCCCGCTCGCCGTTGGGGCCAGGCACGCATTGCGCGACGCGTACCAGTTTTCTACTAGGCGAGGGGCCCATCCGTAGTCATGGGAGAGTCCGCCTCCGAGAGGTGGACCTGGGAAGGGAACATACCCTCCACGCCGACGATGTCAACAGCCCTGTGACCTGCGGCTTCGCGCATCATTGCAGGTCAGAGCGCTGCTGCCCAATCCGGTTCTGTACCAATCTTTTCCCTTGGCACGGCGTGTCGCATCCGAGGCGGCCCTACGCGTCGGTCACCAGACGTCATGCACGACCCGCCCCTGCAGGACCGTGCGCAGTGCGGCAGGCTCGTGCAACGCCTCGTCGAGGCCCCCCGCGCAGTCCCAGATGACGTACGACGCCTCGCTCCCGGGCGTGAGCGCGCCGCCGGTCTCCCCCGCCGCAGCGTGCCCGCCGGCGAGGTGCAGACGCAGCGCCGTCGCAGCGTCGAGGGCTTGCGCCGGTGCGTGGTGGTCGACACACGCACGCACGGCCGCCCACGGTGCGAACGGCGTGACGGGTGAGTCCGAGCCGAGCGCGACCTGCACACCGGAGCCGACGAGATCGGCGAGCGGGTTCGCCGCCAGTGCGCGCTGCAGCCCGAGGCGGGCGGCGTACATCCCGTCGTCGCCGCCCCAGAACGCGTCGAAGGCCGGCTGCACGCTGGCCACGACTCCGATCTCGGCGAGCGCGTCGATGTGCTCGGCGTGACACAGCTCAGCGTGCTCGAACCTGTGACGTGCCAACCGAATTCGCTCGATGCCGACCTCGCGAGCCGCCTGGCGTACGCCGTCGACCGCACAGTCCATGCCGGCGTCGCCGATGACGTGGAAACCGGCCTGCAGACCGGCGAGCGTGCAGGCCGTGACGTGGGTCGCGACCTGCTCGGGCGTGAGGTAGGTGAAGCCCGACAGGCCGAGTGCGTCCTCATACGGCTCACGCAGAGCGGCCGTCCGCGAGCCGATCGACCCGTCGACGTTGAGGTCTCCGGCAAGACCGCGGACGCCGAGGCGGTCTGCGAGTGCCCGCGCCTGCGCGACGTCTTCGACCAGCTCACCCCAGTAAGGCACGACGCGCGGCGCACCGGGCTCACGCGCGGCGGCCACGACGGCGAGCAGGTCTTCCTCGCTGGTGAGGACGGGTGCGCCCATCTCGTGCAGCACACCGATGCCGGCGGCGAGAGCAGCAGTCATCGCGGTGCTGATGAAGTGCGCACGATCGTCCTGACTCACGCCCCCGCGGTGCGCCTCGCGCACGAGATGGTGTGCGTCGCGGGCGACGAGTCCCGTTCCGTCCGAACCGGGTGAGCTCCACGCACCCGCCCGGTCGACCAACGCGGACGACGCGCTCGCGGAGTGCATGTCGATGCGGGTGGCGTAGACCTCTGCTCCCCCACACGCCCGGTCGAGCTCGGCGGCCGTCATCGCCCGCTGCTCATGCCACTCGGTCTCGTCCCAGCTGTACGCGAACACCGGTCTCCCCGGCCGCTGAGCCGCGGCGGCGCTGAGACGATCCAGCGCCTCGGTCACCGAACGGGTTCCGGCAAGATCGATGCCGGCCAGGGCCTGTCCGGTGTCGCTGATGTGCACATGGGCATCGACGAAAACCGGTGTCACCACCCGGTTCTCGAGGTCGACGACCTCGTCGAAGTCGGAGGGTGTCGCGTCGTCGTCGGGCCCTGTCCACACGACGCGTCCGTCTCGGACGGCCATCGACGAGCTCGTGGTCACACCGTCAGTGATCACACCGTGCGTCAGCAGCACGGACCTTCCGAGGTCGTGCGTGGTCATGCTCGATGGTTCCTCTGCTGCGAATGTCGTTGGTATCCGGTCGATCTCAGTGGGCGGGCTCCGGATCGGCTGAAGTCGCGTCCGGCGCGGGGACGATCCGACCGTCGACCTCTGCGCTGAGCGGCGAGCGGTCCTCCCACGGAGTGCTGAGCACGACGGTCGTGCGGGTGGTGACGCTGGCCGCCCCGCGGATGTCGGCCAGGAGGTCCTCGAGCTCGCCCGGGCCACCCACCCGGACCTTGAGCACATAGCTCTCGTCGCCGGCGACCGAGAAGCAGGAGTCGATGGCTGCCATGTGCCGCAGCCGGTCCGGGACGTCGTCCGGAGCTGCGGGGTCGAACGGCGTCACCGAGATCAGCGCCGTCATCGGCACCTGCGCCTGGTCGTGGTCGACCACCGCGCGATAGGCGCGGATGACGCCGCGCTCCTCGAGCCGACGCACGCGCTGGTGCACGGCCGATGTCGACAGACCCGTACGTCGCCCGAGGTCGGTGTAGCTCATGCGTCCGTCGCCCGCGAGCAGCTGCACGATCTGCCGGTCCAGTGCCTCCATGCGGGAACTGTAAGCCTCGGCGGCGCGCTCGCCGGTGAACCTGGCCGGTTCCTGGACGGGCTCAGGCCCCGGTCGCCCGTACCCGCGCCCGACCCGTGGGTGACAGCATGTGCCCATGTCGTCTCGCCGCCTGATGCTCCTGGACTCGGCCAGCCTGTACTTCCGCGCGTTCTACGGGGTGCCTGACCGGCGCCCCACACCGCAGGCTCCGCCCAACAACGCGATCCGCGGCTTCGCCGACATGATCGCCACGCTCGTCACGACGTACGAGCCGACCGACTTCGTCGCGTGCTGGGACAACGACTGGCGGCCGGCGTTCCGCGTCGCCGCCATCCCGTCGTACAAGGCGCACCGGGTCGTCGAGGGCACCGAGACGCTTGAGGAGTCCCCCGAGGAGCTCACCCCGCAGGTGCCGGTCATCCGCGAGCTGCTGGAGGCCTGCGGCATCACCCGGCTCGGCGTCGACGGCTACGAGGCCGACGACGTGATCGGCACCCTAGCCCACCGCGCGCACGGCACGGCGACGGTCGATGTCGTGACCGGCGACCGCGACCTGTTCCAGCTGGTCGACGACGAGCAGAGCGTGCGCGTGATCTACACCGCCCGCGGTGGCGTGCGCGACCCCGACCTGGTGGACGAGTCGTGGCTGCACGCGAAGTACGGCATCAGCAGTGGGCGCGCGTACGCCGACATGTCGATGCTGCGCGGAGACACCAGCGACGGACTCCCGGGCGTGCAGGGCGTCGGCGAGAAGACCGCCGTCACCCTCATCAACCGGTACGGCGACCTCGCGGCGCTGCGCACAGCGATCGACAGCGGCGATCCGCAGATCAAGGGCGCCCAGCGCACCCGCCTCGAGGCCGCCTCGGCCTACCTGGACGTCGCCCCGTCAGTGGTCACCGTCGCGCTCGACGTGGCCGTGCCCGCTGACCTCGTCACCGCGCTCCCCTCGTCACCGGTCGACGACGACGCCCTCGACCGGATCGCTGCGGAGTACGACGCGGACACGCCCGTACGACGACTGCGCGAGGCGCTCGCGGCGCAGGCTCAGCGGTAGGGGCTCGTCGGCGGCACCGGTCCGCGCGGCGGCTCGCCCGGAGGGAACTCGCCGTCGTCGGAGCCGTCGTCGTGCTGGAAGAGCAGCTCGTTCATGCGGACGTGCACCTGCTCGACCTTCGGCACGTCGTGCAGCCTGACCCCGGCCTTGTCGGTGGCGTCCGAGACGATCAGGGTGCCGCAGCCGAGCAGACGGTCGAGCAGGTCTTTCTCGTAGGTCACGTCGTTGATGCGGTAGAGCGGGATGTCGCGGCCCGTGCGGGTGATGATGCCTTCACGCGTGATCAGGCGGCGGTTGGTGATGACGTAGATGCTGGTGCGCCACTTCAGGATCGGGACGACCACCCACACGATCGTGGCCAGCACCGCGAGCCCGATGATCACGTAGACGATCCAGTTGGCCCAGTCGTTGGATCGAACCCACCAGCACAGCAGCAGTGCCGCGACGATGATCAGGACCAGCGCGATGAGCGGCACGACGATCTTCTTGATGTGCGTGCGCAGCTCCATCTGCACGCTCTCGCCCTGGGCGAGCAGCTTCGGTGAGAACCCCATGGCGGTCATCGTGCCAGAGCCCGACCCGTCGCGTGCTGCGCCCCGCGCACGGGTTCAGCGCGCGGAGATCAGCTGCTCACGCAGGATGTCGGCGTGTCCGTTGTGCTGGGCGAGCTCACGCAGCATGTGCAGGTAGATCCAGCGCAGCGGCAGCGGCCCGCGTCGGTTGCCGTGGACCACGTCGTCGAGGTGCAGCCCGGCAGTCGCCCGGCGTGAGGCCTCACACGCGAGCACGTACGCCTGCCGCACGCTCTCGACGGTGTCACCGTCGTCGAGGTCGAACGACTCGTCCGGGGTCTGCGGGATGCCGATCTCCTCGCGCGAGCGGCAGCTGATCGCCTCGTCGAACCACACCTCCTCGATGAAGGTCGCGTGCTTGGCCAGGCCGAGCACCGTCGTCTTGGACGGCACGAGCGAACGACGCGCCTCCTCGTCGGTCAGCCCGTCGAGGCAGGCGAGCACCTGGGCACGGTGGTCGTCCAGGAACCGGTCGAGCTGGTCACGCAGGTCTGCGGCGAAGGCCTCGGGCTCGAGCGCGGTGGCGGTCACGCGATCACCGTACGCGGGCACGCGCCTCAGTCGAGCCGGTCCGCGGCGACCACGCCGCGCACGACGCCGTCGATCGCCTTACGGGCGGTGCGGCGTACGGCGTCGCTGGGTGTCGCGTCGGCGATCTGGTCGAGCAGGTCGGCCAGCTGCTTGCACCGGCGGACGAAGTCTCCGGCCGTCAGGTCGCTGTCACGCAGCACCGTCTCCAGCCGGGCACCGGACACCCAGCGGTGCACCATCCAGGCGATCCCGGCGTCGGGCTCCCCCATCGGCACCAGGCGATGCGCGCGCTGGCGGTCCTCCAGGTCGGACCACAGGCGCAGGAGCGCGTCGTAGCCGTCACGCACCGCATCGCCCGGCATCCTGGGCGCGAGGTCGGACTGGTCCCGCCGGGGCTCGTGCACCAGGGTGCTGACGACCGCCGCGAGCGACGGCGGGTCGAGCTGCTTCCACGCGTCGGTGCGCAGGCACTCGGCGGCCAGCAGGTCCTTCTCGGTGTAGATGCGCTGCAGCACGTGCCCCTGGTCGGTGACCTGCTGGCCGTCCTCGCTGAGGTAGCCGAGCTCGACGAGCAGGTCGCAGATGCGGTCGAACGTGCGCGACACCGTATGGGTGCGGCTGCCGACCTTGCGCTCGAGCCCGTCGGTCTCCCGACGCAGCCGCCACCAGCGCTCGGCCCACCGTGCGTGGTCCTCCCGGTAGGGGCACTCGTGGCACGGGTGCTCGCGCAGCTGCCGACGCAGCGACTCGATCTGGTCGCTGACGGCCGCGTCGGTCTCGGGCTCGGCGACATCACCCCGCGCCGGAGGGTCGTGGGGCACCTTGGTGCGCAACGTCGCGGCCAGGTCACGGCGGTGCTTGGGGCTGCGGGCGCTGAACGACTTGGGGATCGCCAGGGTGGTGAGCGCCGAGACCGGCCCGTCGACGTCGGTGTGGGTCAGGCGGCGGATCTGCCCCTCGGAGGTCAGCAGGGTCGGCTCGGGGCCTGTACGCCGGCCGCCACGGTTGCCCTGGATCACTACGGCCAGGCCCGCGCGGCGTCCGGCAGCAACACGGATGACATCGCCGGGCTGGAGCTCTTCGAGCGACCGCTCGGCGGCGGCGCGCCGGCTGCTGGCCTCCGCCCGGCGTACCTGCTTCTCCAAGTCGGAGATCTCGCGGCGCAGCGCGGAGTACGCAGCGAAGTCGCCCAGGTGGCAGCGCATCGCGTCGGCATACCCGTCGAGGGCCTCCTCGTTGCGCTTGATCGCGCGCGCGATGCCGACGACGCCGCGGTCGGCCTGGAACTGCGCGAACGACGACTCCAGCACCTCGCGTGCGCGTGCTCGACCGACCTGATCGACCAGGTTGACGGCCATGTTGGACGTCGGGACGAAGCTGGACTTCAGCGGGTAGGTGCGGGTGGAGGCCAGACCGGCGACGGCATGCGGGTCGACGCCACGGTTGTGGAGCACGACGGCATGGCCCTCGATGTCGATGCCGCGGCGACCGGCGCGTCCGGTGAGCTGGGTGAACTCGGCCGGCGTGACGTCGGCGTGGGTCTCACCGTTGAACTTCACCAGCCGCTCGAGCACGACAGTGCGTGCCGGCATGTTGATGCCGAGCGCGAGCGTCTCTGTGGCGAACACCGCGCGGATGCGACCCTCGGTGAACAGCTCCTCGACGATCTCGCGGAACGTCGGGAGCATCCCGGCGTGGTGCGCGGCGAAGCCCCGGCTCAAGCCCTCGACGAAGTCCCAGTATCCGAGGATGCCCAGGTCTTCCTCGGGCAGGGACGAGACCCGCTCCTCGACCTGCCGTCGAATGCGCTCCCCCTCCTTCTCGGGGATCAGCTGGGTGCCCCACGCGAGCAGCTGTGACACGGCAGCGTCACAGCCGACCCGGCTGAAGATGAACGTGATCGCGGGCAGCAACCCGTCACGGTCGAGGCGGTCGATCACCTCGGCGCGGCTGGGACCCCCACCGGGGCGGCCCGCCGGACGGCCGCCGTGCGTCGGGCCGCCCCCTCGGCGGCCGCGTACCTGCTTGCCTCGACGGCCGCGCGGAGCACCGGCGTCCTCACGGCGTCCGTGGCGATCGGTGCTGGCCTCCAGCCGCGAGATCCGTTGCAGCAGCTCAGGATTGACCTTGGCGCCCGAGTCGTCGCCGGAACCACCGGCGTCGTCCACGAACAGGTCGAGCAGTTCGCGGCCGACCATCATGTGCTGCCACAGCGGCACCGGACGGTGCTCCTCGACGATGACCTCGGTGTCGCCACGCACCTCACGCAGCCAGTCGCCGAACTCCTCGGCGTTGCTGACCGTCGCGGACAGCGAGATCACCTGCACCGACTCGGGCAGGTGGATGATCACCTCTTCCCAGACCGCGCCGCGGAACCGGTCAGCGAGGTAGTGCACCTCGTCCATCACGACGAAGCCGAGCGTGAGCAGGGTCGAGGACCCGGCGTACAGCATGTTGCGCAGGACCTCGGTCGTCATGACGACGATCGGCGCCTCGCCGTTGATCGAGGAGTCGCCGGTCAGCAGACCGACGTTGTCCGCGCCGTGCCGGGCGGCGAGGTCGGCGTACTTCTGGTTGGACAGCGCCTTGATCGGCGTCGTGTAGAACGTCTTGCGCCCGGTGTGCAGGGCCAGGTAGCAGGCGAACTCGCCGACAACCGTCTTGCCCGACCCGGTGGGCGCGGCGACGAGCACCCCGCGGCCGTCCTGGACGGCCGTGCAGCCCTGGATCTGGAAGTCGTCCAGAGGGAAGGAGTACTGCTCGGCGAACCGGCCGACGTGACTGCTGTCGAACCGACGACGCTCGCGCGCGGCCGCATGACGCTCAGCGGGGGTGGGCATGCTCCGAAGACTAGGCGCTGACCCTGACCGAGCCGAGGCTCGACACGATCACAGCGGTGAGGCCTGGTCGTCCGGGACGTCCATCCAGTCGGCCCGGTCGCGGCTCGCACGCCGCTTGTCCATGAGGATCGAGAACCCGCACGCGAGGTAGTACAGGCCCACCATCGGCAGGGCCAGCGCCAGCATCGTCCAGGCGTCCGGCGTCGGCGTCATCATGGCGGCGAAGACGAAGATCGCGATGATGGCCACGCGCCAGCCCTTGAGCATGATCCGACCGGGCAGGATGCGCGCGCTGTTGAGACCCACCAGGAAGACCGGCAGGAGGAACGCGAGACCGAACGCGAGGATGAACCGCGTGCAGAAGGTGAAGTACTCGCCGGCGTTGGGGAGGTTGGCGGAGTCCTCCGGGGTGAAGCCGAGCAGCACCTCGACGGCCTTGGGCAGTGCCCACGTCGCGAGGTAGCAGCCGATCAGGAACAGCGGGACCGCAGCGGCGACGAACAGCCGCGCGACCTTCTTCTCCTTCTTGGTCAGCCCCGGCACGAGGAACGCCCAGATCTGCCACAGCCACACCGGGCTCGACACGATGACGCCGAGCCACATCGCGATCTTCAGGTGCAGGGTGAAGGCCGAGGTGATGCCGGCGTAGTTGAGCCGGACGAACTCGCTGTTGCGCTCCTTGGAGAGCTCGACCAGGGGTTCGGTGAGAAACTTCACGAGCTGGTCGTAGATCACCCAGCCGAGCACCGCCCCGACGGCGATCGCCAGGGCAGCGATCAGCGCACGGTTGCGGAACTCACGGAAGTGGTCGCCGAGGGACATGCGTCCTTCGGGGTTGGCGTTCTTACGCCGCAGGAGCGCCATCTATGCGGTCCGGATGTCGAGGACGGGGTCAGGCACTCCCTCAGGAGCCCTGGCCACCAGGGTTCTGACCGCCCTGCTGCGGGGGCTGCTGCGGCTGGTACTGCGGTGCCTGCGGCTGCTGGTAGGGGCCGGCCTGCGGCGGCGTCTGCGGTGCGGGAGCCTCGCCCGGCAGCGGAGCCTCACCCGCGGGCGTCGCACCGTGCGCCGTCTCACCCTTGACCGTCTGGCCCGAGGCCTTGCTGTCACCGCTCATCTCGCCCATCTCGCTCTTGAGGATGCGAGCGGACCGGCCGAGGCTGCGCGCTGCGTCGGGCAGCCGCTTCCAGCCGAAGATCACGACGACCAGCAGGACCAGGATGACCAGGTGCCATCCCTCGAAAAGACCTCGGATACCCATGCTTCTGCTCTCCCTAGGAGCTCGCGGTCGTCTGGCCGCGGGCTCGTGCTCGATGCAACGTGTTCCAGTCTACGTGCGCGACCACCCGTCGGTGACGAGGCGCACAACGGGCCCGAGTCGGACCGGTGAACTCTTGTCAGCGAGCACCTGTCGAGTACGCCGCCAACGCCTCGTCAGCCCCTGCTCGTACGCCGTCGACCAGCTCCGCGGGCGCAGTCACCCTGGCCTGACCGCCCAGGCGCCACACCAGCGACCGCACCCAGGCCAGGTCGGAGACCCGCAACGTGATCTCGGACCGGCCGTCGCCGAGGTCGCGGATGTCGTCGACCGGGTAGTACTCCCCCACCCACGACGCACTCGACTCGACCTCCAGGCGCACCTGCACGTCCTCGGGGGCCGGGGTGAAGATGCCCTCGTCGAGGTCACGGGGGCGAGCGTGGGGTGGCGGTGTGCCGTCCACGTCGAGGACCTCGGCGTGCTCGACCCGGTCGAGCCGGAACAGACGCACCTCCTGAGCGCGGTGGCACCAGCCCTCGAGGTACCAGTGGCTGTCGATGTTGACCAGGCGCATCGGGTCGACGTCGCGCTCGGTCGTCTCGTCGCGAGCCGCCACGAGGTATCGCAGGTGCAGCCGGCGCGTCCGTGAGAGTGCCTCGCGCGCGACCGCCAGCGCCTCGATGGCCGCTGAGTCGTCGAGCGACACCTGGACGCGCGACGACGCCTCACTGGTCTCGCCGGCGGCCTCCGTCAGCTTGGCGAGAGCCCGTGCGATGGCGTCGCGCTCACCGAGTCCGGGGACGTCGGCGAGCGTGCGCAGACCGACGATCAGGGACAGGGCCTCGTCGCGGCTCAGCCGCAGCGGCCGGGCGATGGTGTCGGCGTTGCGCAGGAAGACCCGGCCCTCGTCCCACTCGGCCTCGATGAGGTCATCGGGCAGGTGGCCGGGCGTGCCGCACAGGAACAACAGCTGCAGGTCCGCCTCGATCTGGGCGGTGCTCACGCCGAGCTCACGGCTGGCCTCACCGATGTCGACCCCCTGCCGGTTGACCAGCCAGGGGACCATCGTGAGCAGCCTCGACAGGCGCGCGGTGGCGTTCTCGGGCGCAGCCATCAGACCTTCTCCGCGTGGGACTCACGCACGGCGCGCAACCGGCGTACGACGCGTCCGACCAGGTCGTCCGGTGACAGCGCCACCGCGGACGGGCCGAACCCGGCGATCTCGTTGGCGAGCATCTCGACATCGCGGAAGTCGACCTCCACGACCTGCCAGCCGTCGGCGTCGCTGACGACGCGCGCACGCCGCCGCAGGGTGTTGCCGGCGCCCTCACGGACCCGCACCTGCGCGGTCTGCAGCGCCCGGTCGTCCTCAGACCCGGCGATCATCACGACCGGGTCGTGGCCGGCCGGAACGTCGTACGACGCAGCGCGCGGCTCGCGGCCGACGCGCCCCTCGATCCGGCTGAGCCGGAACACCCGCGGCGCCTCACGGTCGAGGTCATGACCGGTGAGGTACCAGCGGCCGTGCCAGCTGGTGATGGCCCAGGGCTGGACACGGCGCTGCTCGACCTCGGCGCCGCGTTTGCGGTAGCCGAACCGGATCGTGCGGCGCTGCACCACGGCGTCCTTGACCGGCTCGAACGCGGGCTCGCTGGTACGGACGCGCGGCTCGAGGCCGAGGACCGAGTCGGTGTCGCGCTCGATGTCCTGGGCCTGCAGCTTGCGCATCGCCTGGGCGGCCGGGCCGCCGAGGCTGGCCTGCTGCCAGGTGCGGCTGGCCAGGCCCAGGACCGCGAGCTCGTCGGCCTCGAACGCGATCTCGGGCAGGGCGTACTCGCGCTGGTCGATGCGATAGCCCGACTCGTCGTCGAAGAAGGAGTCGACCGGCTCGGTCTTGAGCGGGATGCCGAGCTCGCGCAGCTCGTCCTTGTCGCGCTCGAACATGCGGTCGAACGCCTCGTCGGACGCCGCCTCGCCGTACTGGGGCACCGCGCTGCGGATCCGGGCCTTCGACAGCGGCTGCCGGGTGTAGAGCAGGCAGATCACCAGGTTGAGAAGGCGTTCGGTCTTGGCGGCCGGCGTGGTGGCGGCAGGCATGCCCTGAACGCTACCCGACACTTCGCACTAGTGTGCGACGTGTGATCCGATGGCGAGCAGGTGTCGTGGAGTCCGAGCGCACCCGGTGGGCCGGTGCCGTCGAGTACGCCGTCCGCCTCGTCGACGACGACGTCACCGTCCGTGCACTCGCCTACTCCGACCTCGTGGGTGAGGCGCAGCCCGGCGACCGGGTCCTGCTCAACGTCAGCGCGCTGGTGCGGGGGCTCGGCACCGGTGGGCTCGCCCTCGTGACCGCGATCCCCGACCGCATCCCGGCCGATCCGCCGGCCGGACCTGGCCACGTGGTCAAGGCTCGCTACACGCCGTCGCAGGCCATGGTCCTCGGCGTCGACGAGCAGGAGTCGCCGCACCACGAGCTGCTGCGTGACGCCGACTCGATCGAGGGCATGCCGGTCGTCGTCGCCGACCTGCACTCCGCCGTCCCCGCGATCATCGCCGGGCTGAGAGAGTCGTCGCCCACTCCCCCGCGCGTCGCGTATGTCATGAGCGACGGCGGCGCACTGCCGATCGCGTTCTCGCGCAACGTCGCCCAGCTGCGTGACGCCGGCTGGATCGCCGGCTCGGTGACGGCGGGCCAGTCCTTCGGTGGCGACCTGGAGGCGGTCAACGTCCACACCGCCCTGCTGGCCGCGCGCCTAGTGCTGCAGGCCGACGTGGTCGTCCTGAGCCAGGGCCCCGGCAACCTCGGCACCGGCACGCGTTGGGGGTTCTCCGGCGTGGCTGCGGGCGAGGCCGTCAACGCGACGGCGGTGCTCGGCGGCCGACCCGTCGCCTCCCTACGCGTCTCGCAGGCCGACGCCCGCGACCGCCACCGCGGCATCTCCCACCACAGCCGGACGGCGTACGGACGGGTCGCCCTCGTCCCTGCGGACCTTCCGGTGCCGCGCCTCGACGGTGAGCTCGGCGGGCTCGTCGACGCCCAGGCGTCCGACCTCGTCACGGCCAGCGGTGAGCGGCTGCGACGCCACGACATCGACCTCACCGGCCTGTACGACGCCCTCGCGGTCTCGCCCGTGCCGTTGCGCACCATGGGTCGCGACTTCGACGCTGACACCGCTTCGTTCCTGGCGGCTGCCGCGGCCGGTCGTCACACCGCAGGGCTGCTTTCCGCGCCCTAGCCCCGACGCACGAGGGCCCACCCGTTCGCCCAGAGCGGATGGGCCCTCGCCGCAGAGGTCGTGCGTCCCGGAGACTATTTCTCCAGAATCGCGCACACGTCTCCCTCAGCGAGCGACGCGAGATGGTCGCGCACATTTTCTTCGTGCGCTTCCTGACTCATAACGAAATCCGACTTAGACAGACGGATTGAGAATCCTCCGAGCCCGACGGTGTAGTCATACACGGCCGTGTCTCCGGATCGCTGCTCGACGGTGCACCGGACACCATCCACGGAGAACGTGAGCATCTACTGATTGCACCAGAGAGTTTGGGACTTGGTGATGAGAACCTCTGGCGAGTCCGCCACGCCGATAATGTCCACGTCAACCATCGTCCGCCATGTCGTCTTTGCCACAATTCCGCCGCAGTTCGCCTTTGCGTTCGTGCGGGCGACCGAACCGCAACCCTGCTTGATGGTCTTAGCTTGCTTGCTGCGCGTCACCCACCCGTTGCCCACACGCTTCTGCAGCCACACGGTTACCCGTGCAGTCGTTCCGGGCCCTGAATATTTCTTCCAACACCCATGCGCCGACGCATAGTAGATCCCGTTGTATCGGGACACATGGACATAGTCACCAACTGTCTGAATCACTCCTGCGCGCGGAAGTGCATTGGCGACCACGGTTGAGCTGGAACTTGCCTCCACCGGGTGCACATCTGCACCCGCACTCGCTGGCGCGACTGCGACCAGGCCCATCCCCAAAACGGTGCCAACAATTCGCTTCTTCGTATCCATCCCCCAGTGAATATCGAATCTCACCGCCCATTCTTGGGCGACCTAGGAACCATATCAGCGCCGTGCCTGATCGTGATCGCGCCAGCGCGGTTGATCGACGTCAACTCACGGTCGCCCACCCCGGTCTGACGAGGGGTGGCGTGGCGGACTCTGCGGTGTCAGCGCAGACCGAACGCCGATCCGGCGCCCGGCTTGTTGGCGCTCACCAGATCGACGACGAAGATCAGCGTCTCGCCGCCCTTGATGGCGCCGCCCGCGCCCTGGTCGCCGTAGCCGAGGGCCGGCGGGATGATCAGCTTGCGGCGGCCGCCGACCTTCATGCCGACGATGCCCTGGTCCCAGCCCTGGATGACCTGGCCGACACCGACCTGGAAGTCCAGCGGCGCACCGCGGTTCCAGGAGGCGTCGAACTCCTCGCCCGTCGACCAGGCGACACCGACATAGTGGGCCTTGATGGCGTCGCCGGCCTTGGCCTCGGCGCCGTCACCGACGGTGATGTCCTCGATGACCAGCTCGGCGGGCGGGTTGTCACCCGGGAAGTCGATCTCGGGCTTGGTCGTGCTCGGGTCGAAAGGCATTGCTGCTCCTAGGAGTTCGTGCGGATCAGAGAAGTCAGAGGGTCACATCGCGGCGAGGATGTCGACCACGAACACCATCGTGTCGGTCGGCTTGATCGCCCAGGAACCGTCCTGGTTCTTCTTGCCGGTCTTGCCGTAGCCCTCGGCCGGCGGCACCGAGATCAGCACGCGGCTGCCGACGGTCTGGCCCACCAGCACCTTGTCCCAGCCGGCGATGACCTGGCCGGCACCGATCTGGAAGGGCACCGGCTGGCCCTGCTTGGCCGCGGCGTCGAAGACCTTGCCGTTCCAGACTTGACCGGTGTAGTTGGACAGCAGCTGCTGGCCCGCGACGACCTTGGGACCGGTGCCCTTGATGAGCACCTGCGACTTGAGGGTCTTGGGCGCGGTGGAACCCTTCTCGAAGGTCAGCTTGGCCTGCTGCACCGGACCGGCCGGCACCGAGACCTCGGGCAGACCGGGCTCGGACTTGGCCTGGGTGCCCTTGACCTCGGTCAGCATCGGGTAGGTGTCGTTGACCTTCAGGTGGAACACCATCGTGTCCTTGGCCGTGATGCCGAGCTCCTTGGCACCCTGGCTGCCGAAACCGTCGGCTGGCGGTACGGCGACAGTCAGCTCACTGCCGACCTTCTGGCCCTTGAGAGCCTTCATCAGGCCGGGGAACGTCTGCTTGTCACCGAGGTTGAACGCCGCGCTCGGCTTGCCGAACGTCGACTCGATCGTCTTGCCGCTCGTGCCGTTGACCGCGACGTAGGAGACGTAGGCGATGTCCTTGGCTCCGATCGCCTTGCCGGTGCCGGGCTTGGTGACCTTGGTCGTCGTGGTGTTGACGCTGAACGGCTTCTTGGCCAGCGACACAGTCGGAGCGTTGGGCTTGCTGCTGTTGACCGTCACCGCGCTGATCGGGGCGACCTTGTCGGGCGCGACCGTCTGGGGGCTCGCGGCCGAGGTCGAGCTGGAGGACTTGCTGGCCTGGGAGCCGTCGTCATCGCCGCACGCGGTGAGGAGGGCGAGCGGAAGGACGCCGGCTGCGATGAGCCGGACACGGGTGGAGCGCACAGGGAACCCTCGAGGTCGGGGATGTCGGGACAGCACACCCTAACCCGCCCGACCTGGAGGTTCACTGGACACGGGTGTTCAGTCGAGACGGCGGGGCTACATCCCGTCGACGAGGCGCTGCACCCGCTGGTCGTGCGAGGAGAACGGGTCCTTGCACAGGACGGTGCGCTGCGCCTGGTCGTTGAGCTTCAGGTGCACCCAGTCGACGGTGAAGTCGCGGCGCTTGGCCTGGGCCGCGCGGATGAAGTCGCCGCGCAGCTTGGCGCGGGTCGTCTGCGGCGGGTAGGTCTTGGCCTCGAAGATCTCCACGTCGGTGGCCACCCGCGCTGCGCGTCCGCGCTTCTGCAGGAGGTAGAACAGCCCGCGCCTGCGGTTGATGTCGTGATAGGCCAGGTCGAGCTGGAGCATGCGGGCGTCGTCCAGGCCCAGACCGTGCTTGGCGGAGTACTCATCGAGCAGGCGGTGCTTGATGACCCAGTCGATCTCGGTGTCGACCAGGCCCAGGTTGTCGGTCTCGATGGCGGTCAGCGTGCGCTGCCACAGGTCCATCGTGCGCTTGGTGATCGGGTCGGTGAGGCCGTGCTCGTCGACGTAAGCACTGGCCTTCTCGAAGAACTCGGTCTGCAGCTGCAGCGCCGACAGCTCACGGCCGTTGGCCAGTCGTACCGGCTTGCGCCCGGTGATGTCGTGGCTGATCTCGCGGATCGCGCGGATCGGGTTCTCCAGCGACAGGTCGCGCATCGGGACGTCGTCCTCGATCATCCGCAGCACCAGGTCGGCCGAGCCGACCTTGAGCAGCGTCGTCGTCTCGCTCATGTTGGAGTCGCCGACGATGACGTGCAGGCGGCGGTAGCGCTCGGCGTCGGCGTGCGGCTCGTCGCGGGTGTTGATGATCGGGCGCGAACGCGTCGTCGCGCTGGAGACCCCCTCCCAGATGTGGTCGGCGCGCTGGCTGACGCAGTACGTCGGCGTGTGGCCGAGCATCGCGATCTTGCCCGCGCCGCAGGTGATCTGACGGCTCACCAGGAACGGGATCAGGATGTCGCTGATCCGCTGGAACTCACCCTGCCGACTGATCAGGTAGTTCTCATGACAGCCGTAGGAGTTGCCGGCCGAGTCGGTGTTGTTCTTGAAGACGTAGATCTGGCCCTCGATGCCCTCGTCGCGCAGCCGTGCCTGGGCGTCCTCGACCAGACCCTCGATGATGCGCTCGCCGGACTTGTCGTGCACGACCAGCTGGTGGACGTCGTCGCACTCGGCGGTGGCGTACTCGGGGTGGCTGCCGACGTCGAGGTAGAGCCGTGCACCGTTGCCGAGGAAGACGTTGCTCGATCGGCCCCAGCTGACGACCTTGCGGAACAGGTAGCGCGCGACCTCGTCAGGCGTGAGCCGACGCTGCCCGTCGAAGGTGCACGTGACGCCGTACTCGTTCTCGATGCCGAAGATGCGCCGCTCCATGTCACGACCTTAGTCGCGCCCGCGCCGCGTACGACGACACCGGGCCGACATGCGGGACCGGTCACTTCGCCGTGAGCGAAGACGGTTGCGGCCGGCGTACGACGTGTGGTCGGCTCCTGCCATGCGACTTCTGGTGCTCGGTGGCACGGCTTGGCTCGGCTCGTACGTCGTCCGCGAGGCCCTCGGCCGCGGCCATGAGGTCGTGGCGCTCGCGCGCGGCGAGTCCGGCGTGGCTCCGACCGGCGCGACGTTCGTACGCGGAGACCGCTCGACGGCTGAGGGCTACGCCGACCTGAGCGGCGACTTCGACGCCGTCGTCGACGTGACCCGGCTGCCGCTGCACATGCGAACCGCGTTGAAGGAGCTGCGTTCTCGCGTCACGCACTGGGTCTTCGTCTCGACCTGCTCGGTGTACGCCGACCACGACGTGCCGGGCGCCGACGAGTCGGCCCCGCTGCTGCCGGCGCTCGAGGGAGACGACTGGACCGCCGAGCAGTACGGCGAGGGCAAGGTCGCGTGCGAGCAGCTGCTGCTCGAGGCTGTGGGGCCCGACCGCGCGTTCATCGCCCGGAGCGGACTGATCGCGGGACCCGACGACATCAGCGACCGCACGGGGTACTGGCCGCTGCGCTTCGCGCACCCGAGCACCGAGGACGGCGGCGTGCTCGTCCTCGACGCACCGGATCTGCAGGTGCAGGTCATCGACGGCCGTGACCTCGCCGGCTGGCTCGTGGCCGCCGCCGAGGGCCGGGTGACCGGGACGTTCAACGCGATGGGGCGGCCCCTCCCCTTCGCCGACTACATCGCGACCGTCCGCGAGACGGTCGGGCACACCGGCCCGGTCGTGCTGGTCGACCAGGACTGGCTCACCGAGCACGGTGTGCAGCCCTGGGCCGGTGACCGGTCGCTGCCGTTGTGGTTGCCGCTGCCGGAGTATGCGGGGTTCTCGAGCCGGTCCGTCGACGCGGCCCTGGCCCAGGGGCTCACGACCCGACCACTGGCCGACACCGTGCGCGACGGGCTGGAGTGGGAGCTGCGGCAGGGGCCAGGTCGCCGCCGCAAGGCCGGGCTCACCCCGACCGAGGAGGCCGAGCTCGTCCGACAGCGACGCGCCGACGCCTGAGGACTGCGCCTCAGGCGAGCGAGGAGATCCAGGCGTCGTGCAGGGCGGCGTACCGCCCGCCCTCGGCCTGCATGAGCTCGGCCGGCGACCCGTCCTCGAGGACCTGCCCGTGCTCGAGGACGAGCACCCGGTCGGCGACCTCGACCGTGGACAACCGGTGGGCGATGATCAGCGCGGTGCGGTCGGCGAGCACGGTCTCGAGCGCACGCTGTACGAGCCGCTCGCTCGGGATGTCCAGGCTCGAGGTGGCCTCGTCGAGGATCAGCACGTCGGGGTCGGCGAGGAACGCCCGCGCGAAGGCGATCAGCTGGCGCTGCCCCGCGGACAGCCGCCCGCCACGCTTGGCGACGTCGGTGTCGTAGCCCTGCGGCAGCGCCTCGATGAACCGGTCCGCGCCGACGCCCTCGGCCGCCGCGCGCAGCTCGGAGTCGCTCGCGCCCGGTCGCCCGAACCGGATGTTGTCGGCGACCGTGCCCTCGAACATGACGTTCTCCTGGGTGACCATGACGACGTGCTGGCGCAGGTTGCTCTGCGTCAGGTCGCGCAGGTCGACGCCGTCGAGGGTCACGCGCCCGGACGTCGGGTCGTAGAACCGGGCCATCAGCTTGGCGATCGTGGTCTTGCCGGCGCCCGTGGTGCCGACCAGCGCGATCGTCTGCCCGGCCGGGATGTCCAGGTCGAGGTCGGGTACGACGGGTCGCCCGGGGACGTAGGAGAAGCCCACGTGCTCGAAGCGCACGTGCCCTTCGGACCGTGTGAGCCGTGTCGGCTTGGACGGGTCGGCGACGGCCGGCTCCTGGGCGAGGACGCCGGCGATCTTCTCCAGCGCGGAGGTCGCCGACTGGAAGGTGTTGTAGAACTGGCTGACCTCCTGCATCGGCTCGAAGAACATCCGCAGGTAGAGCAGGAAAGCGGTCAGCACGCCGATCGTCATCTCGCCGTGGAAGACCCGCCAGCCGCCGTACAGGATCACGACACCCGTGGTGACGTTGCCGACGAGCTTGATCGACGGCATGAAGATCGCGAAGAGCCGGAAGCCCTTCTCGTTGGAGTGCTGGTAGCGGGTGGCGACGTCCTCGAAGATGTCCTGGTTGCGGCGCTCGCGGCGATAGGCCTGGACCGCCTTGATGCCCGTCATCGTCTCGACGAAGTGGACGATCACCAGGGCGGCGTGCTCGCGCACCGTGCGGAAGGTCGCCGTCGATGCGCGGCTGAACCAGCGGACCACCAGCGCCAGGACCGGGAAGCCCACCAGGCAGGCCAGACCCAGCTGCCAGTCGAGAGTGAGCAGGAGGACAGCGGTGCCGACCATCGTCAGCACAGCCGTGACGAGCCCGTCGAATCCGCTGTCGGTCATCTCCTGGATGGTCTCGACGTCGTTGGTCGACCGGCTCACGACCCGGCCGGAGGTGTAGCGGTCGTGGAAGCCGACGTCGAGTCGCTGGAAGTGCTCGAACAGCCGGCGTCGGACCTCGATGAGCACGAGCTGGCCGACGCGCCCGGACTGGCGTAGGAACAGGACCCGGCTCGCGGCCTGGATCGTGACGGCGACGACGAGCGCGATCACCACGAGCGTCAGGTTGTGGCCGTCGGAACGGTCGCGCAGCGGGGGGACGCCGTGGTCGATGCCGATCTGCACCAGGCGCGGCACGGACAGCCGCGCGGCGTTCTCGATGACGACCACGACGACGAGGGCGAGCAGCATGCGCTTGTACGGGCGCAGCAGGTCGACCAGGAGCCGCTTGGCCTCGGCGCGCATCGGCGTGGCGTCCTCGGCCGGGATGTCGTCCTGGGCGTCGACCAGCCGGCCCCGCCAGTCGTCCTCGTCGGGGGTGTCGACCTCGTCGGCCCGCTCGGTGGTCTGGGTCATCGGCTCAGCTCCTCGAGGTCGGACTCGGCGTCGGAGCAGGCGTCGTGCTCGTCGTGACGGCAGGTGTCGTCGACGGCCCCCTCGACCAGGCGGGGGTTGCCGTCGACCTGGTCGTGCCAGCCCGCGCCCTCCTCGGGGTCGGGCAGGTCGCGGTCGTCGGCAGCCAGGAGGTAGCGGTAGGACGGCACGGTGGCCAGCAGGTCGGCGTGCGTCCCGACGTGGGTGATCGTGCCGTGCTCCAGCAGGGCGACCTTGTCGGCGATCAGGACGGTCGAGGCGCGGTGGGCGACGACGATGCCGGTCACGTCGTGCAGCACGTTGCGCAACGACTCCTCGACGAGCGCCTCGGTGTGCACGTCGAGCGCGGACAGGGTGTCGTCCAGGACGAGGACGCGCGGCTCGGCGAGAACCGCCCGGGCCAAGGACAGGCGCTGCCGCTGGCCGCCGGACAGGCTCATGCCCTGCTCCCCGATTCGTGTCTCGAGCCCGTAGGGCAGCTCGTGCACGAAGTGCGCCTGCGCCACCTCGATCGCGCGCTCGACGTCAGCCTCCGTGGCGTCGGGGCGTCCGAGCATGAGGTTCTCGCGGACCGACATCGAGAACAACGTCGGGTCCTCGAACGCCGTCGCCACCGTGCTGCGCAGGGACGGAAGCGTCAGCTCACGGATGTCGACGCCGTCGATGGTGATGCGCCCCTCGCTGACGTCGTAGAGCCGTGGGACGAGCGAGGTGAGCACCGACTTGCCCGAGCCGGTCGCGCCGACCAGCGCGACGGTCTCGCCGGGCTGCAGGTCCAGGTCGACACCCCGCAGCGTCCACGGCCCGTCCGGCTCGGCGTCGGGAAAACGGAAGCCGACACCCTCGAATCGCAGGTGCCCGCGTGGCCGGATCAGCTCGGTGTCGCCGTCGTCGATGGTGCGCGGCTCGTCGAACACCTGGACCACCCGATCGGCTGCCGTCATCGTCTCCTGGGTCATGGACAGCAGGAAGCCGAGGGAGGAGATCGGCCAGACCAGCGACAGCATCATCGTGATGAACGCGACCAGCGTGCCGAGCGTGACGTCTCCCTGACCGACCGCGACCGCACCGAAGCCGAGCACGATGATCAGCGTGACGTTGGGGATGACCTCGAGCAGCGTCCAGAAGCGCGAGGTCAGCCGGACCTTGGCCAGCTCGGTGTCGAGCAGCTGCGAGGCGCGCTCGTCGAACTTGGCGAAGGCGTACTCGTCGCGTCCGAAGGCCTTGATGACGCGCAGGCCGTGAGCGCTCTCCTCGACCACAGACGCGACGTCGCCGGTCTGGTCCTGCGCCAGACGAGACAGACGGGTGTACTCCTGCTCGTTGCGCATGACCGTGATGACGATGGGGACGACGGACAGCAGCACCACCAGACCGAGCGGCCAGTACATGAGCAGCAGCAGTCCGGTGACGATCACGACCTGCAGCATGTTGAGGATCAGGAACACCAGCCCGAACCCGAGGAACCGCCGGATCATGCTGAGGTCGTTCATGATCCGTGACAGCAGCTGACCCGACTGCCACTCACCGTGGAAGCGCATCGGCAGGCGCTGCATCTGCGCGTAGAGATCCTTGCGCAGGTCGGCCTCGACCCCGAGGGTGGCGCGTGCGACGACCCATCGCCGGATGAACCAGAAGACCGCCTCGACCACACCGAGGGCGAGCGCGAGGCCGCCGAGGAGCAGGAGACCGCGCTCGTCACGGTCGGCGATCGGACCGTCGATGACCGCCCGGGTCACCAAGGGGATCAGGATGCTCGTGGCGACCACCAGCACCGAGAACACGACCATGGTCAGCCACCGTGCGGTGTAGGGCTTCAGGTAGCGCGGCAGACGGAGCAGAGACGCGGCGCGGTGAGTGGACCCCGAGTGCGGCAGCAGCGCCGGCTCCGGCCGGAGCCGGGGAACGGTCACCTGATCTCGGGTACGTCGTTCCTCCGGCTGCGCAGTCATCTGCTGTGAGTCCCCTCCCGATCTGGCCCCGACCTGCCCGTCAGTATGTCCCGACGCACTGACAGCGTCACTTCGAAATTCGATGCACCCCGGGGACCCACGTCCGGCAACAGCAACGCCGCTCCGGGCATTCCGGAGCGGCGTTGCGGATGTGGCTCGACGAGGTTCAGCTCGTCTCGTCGTCCTCGGTGGATGTCGAGTCGGGCTGCTGCGTCTGGGGATTGGTCGTCCGCTGACCGGCCTCCGCATCGCTGTGCTCGCCGGTGAGCACCTCGTGGCTGCCGGGCGTCGGGTCGTCCGAGCTCGGCACGTCACTGGTCGGGTCGTCCTGGCTGAGCAGCGCCTCCAGAAGTGCACCGCCGACGCGCCGGAACGTCCGTCGGGGACGCTGACGATCCAGCACCGCGACCTCGAGGTGCTGAGGACCGAGCTCGCGGGCCTGCCCGGAGGAGTCCTCGCCATTGGCGCTCAGCAGCTCGACGGCGAGTCGCAGGACGGTGCCGAGGTCCTGGCCGGGCTCCCAGCGCTCCTGCAGCGCCGTGGTGATCTGCTCGCCCGCGCCGCCCATCGCGACGAAGCCGGACTCGAACGCGACCGAGCCGTCGTAGGTGAGTCGGTAGATCTGGTCGTCCTCGACGGACGAGCCGACCTGCGCCACGACGATCTCGACCTCGTACGGCTTCTGCTCCTGGGTGAACACCGCACCGAGCGTCTGGGCGTAGGCGTTGGCCAGACCACGCGCGGTCACGTCGCTGCGGTCGTAGGAGTAACCGCGCAGGTCGGCGTACCGCACACCGGCCACCCGCAGGTTCTCGTACTCGTTGTACTTGCCCACCGCGGCGAACGCGATGCGGTCGTAGATCTCGGAGACCTTGTGCAGCGCCCGCGAGGTGTTCTCGGCGACGAAGGCGATGCCGCCGTCGTAGGCGACGACCACGACCGACCGGCCTCGGGCGATGCCCTTGCGGGCGTAGTCGGCCCGGTCCTTCATCAGCTGCTCGGGCGAGACGTAGAACGGCATCGTCATCGCGCACCTCCGGGGTTGTCACGACGGTCGGCCACGACGGACTCGACCACCTGCTCGAGCTCGGTCTCGTCCAGGAACCGGACCCCGGACTCGTCGAGCACGGCCAGGGTCGGCCAGATGCGCCGCCCGAGGTCGGGACCGCCGGTGGCCGAGTCGTCGTCGGCCGCGTCGTACAACGCCTCGATGACGGCGCGCACGGCGTCGCCCTCGGACAGACCTGGGCGCCAGAGCTTCTTGAGGGCGCCGCGCGCGAACAAGGAACCGGAGCCGACGCTGTGGTGCTGCTGCTCCTCGTAGCAGCCGCCCGTCACGTCGTAGGAGAAGATCCGACCCGCACCCGTGGCGAGGTCGTATCCGGCGAACAGGGGTACGACGGACAGGCCCTGCATCGCCATCCCGAGGTTGCCCCGGATCATGCTGGCGAGCCGGTTGGCCTTGCCCTCGAGGGACAGCAGCGCACCCTCGATCTTCTCGTAGTGCTCCAGCTCGACCTGGAACAGCTTGACGACCTCGATCGCGATGCCGGCCGTGCCGGCGATGCCGACCGCGGAGTACTCGTCGGCCGCGAACACCTTCTGCATGTCGCGGTTGGCGATGAGGTTGCCCATGGTCGCGCGTCGGTCGCCCGCGAGCAGCACGCCGCCGTCGTAGGTCACCGCCACGATCGTCGTGCCGTGCGGCGCGTCGAGCGTCATGCCAGCGGGGAGAGTGCGCGCCGACGGGACGAGGTGCGGCGCGTGGCCGGCCAGGAACTCGGTGAACGACGCGCTGCCGGGCGTGAGGTAGGCGCCCGGCAGCCGGCCGTCGTCAGGACCTGCGCTCACTGGCCGCCCTTCTGCACGAACCCACGGACGAACTCCTCGGCGTTGGACTCCAGGACCGAGTCGATCTCGTCCAGGACGCCGTCGGTGTCCTCGTCCAGGCCCTCCTTGGTGGCGGCGCCGGCGGGCGCGGGAGTGGCGTCGTCGTCCGGCCCGTCGGGCTCGTCGTTGCGTCGCTGGGGGCTCTTGTGGTCTTGAGTCGACATGTGCCGCTCCCTCTCTGTGGTGCTCCGGGTTTCAACCCTAACGAGCAAGCCGTGGGGCAGGTCCCCGGCGTGCCGTGTCAGGACGCGATCGTGCCGCCGACCTTGGCCTTGACGGGCTCGTAGTCCTTGGCGAGCGGCAGGCCCTGCGGACCGGAGCCGTCCTTGAGCAGGATCCAGTCGTCCCCGTGCAGGTACGCAGGCTTGCCGGCCGAGGACTGCTGCTGGAACGCCTTGCCGACGGCTTCGGTCGTGCCGGGCTGCTTCGTCCGCATGATGATGAAGTCCTTGCCCGCAGCGTCGGAGCACTCCACACCCGAGGCCACCGTTGCGGTCAGCGGCGTGCCCGGCTTGGGCTTCTTGACCGCTGCCGACGTGCACCCGGCCTTGGTCGCGAGGTTCTTCAGCCCGTTGTCGTCCTTGACCGCCGCTCCGACCGGACCGCCGGCGGGTGCCTCACTGGTCGAGGCCGCCGAGCTCGGGGCCTGTGACGACGCGGACGCGGACGACCCGCCCGTCGTGGGTCCGGCAGCCGAGCTGGATGCTGCCGCCGAGGTCGCCGCGGAGGCAGTCGTGCTGTCGGCCGCGTCGTCGGAGTCGGACGAGCAGCCGACGGCCGCGACGAGCAGCAGGCCGGCTCCGGTGACGGACAGACCGGTACGAGTGGTTCGGCTGGACGTGGCTGACAGCAGAGGCATGGTGTGCGGTCCCTTCGATGGTGCTGGCGGCACGAGGACCAGGTCGGACCCCGTGCACCTCCATCCGTATCAGGCGCCGCTCTCGCCCTGCGACAGGCGTCTCAGCAGATCACCCGCGTCCGAGCTCGCCTCGAGAAGCGCACCGACCGTCGCTCGCGTGCCGCGCTCGGGCTCGAGCATCGGCACGCGCTGCAGGCTGGGCTGGCCTGCGACGTCGAAGATGATCGAGTCCCAGGACGCGGCAGCGACCTCCTGGGGGAAGCGCGCGAGGCAGGTGCCGCGGAAGTACGCCCGGGTGTCCTCCGGCGGCTCGGTGACGGCTCGGCGTACGGCCTCGTCGTCGATCAGACGCTCGACGGCGCCCTTGGCGAGCAGCCGGTTGAACAGCCCCTTGTCCTCGCGGACGTCCGACCACTGGATGTCGATCGCGCGCAGCCGGGGATCGTTCCAGTCCAGCCCGCCGCGCTCGGCGTAGCTGCGCAGCAGGCGCAGCTTGGCCACCCAGTCGAGCTCACGGTGCAGGCTCATCGGGTCGGTCTCCAGGCCGGTCAGGACCTGCTCCCAGCGGGTCATGACCTCCTTGGTGTCCTCATCCGGCATCCCGCCGTGGGTGCGCTCGAGCCAGGCCTGGCACATCTCGTAGTAGCGCCAGAGCACCTGAACGGAGGTCATGACGCGCCCGTCGAGCAGCTTGACCGGGGTCTGCAGGGTCGTGTCGTGGCTGATGTCGCGCAGTGTCGTGACCGGCTGCGCCAGTGTGAGGTCGTCGGTGAGCGCGCCGTCCTCGATCATGCCGAGCACCAGGCTCGTGGTGCCCATCTTGAGCAGGTTGGCGACATCGCAGTGGTTGGCGTCACCGATGATCACGTGCAGCCGCCGGTAGCGGTCGGCGACCGCGTGAGGTTCGTCGCGGGTGTTGACGATCGGCCGCTTCAGCGTCGTCTCGAGCCCGACCTCGACCTCGAAGAAGTCCGAGCGCTGGGCGATCTGGAACCCCGAGCGCGTCGACTCGGTGCCGATGCCGACCCGGCCCGAGCCGCACATCACCTGACGCACCGTGAAGAACGGCACCAGGTGACGCACGATCTCGCCGAACGGCGTCTCGCGACTCATCAGGTAGTTCTCGTGGGTGCCGTAGGAGCTGCCCTTGCCGTCGGTGTTGTTCTTGTAGAGGTTGACGCCCGGGCTGCCGGGGATCGCGAGCAGTCGGACCGCCTCGCGCATCACCAGCTCACCGGCGCGGTCCCAGGTGATCGCCGCTCGCGGGGTCGTGATCTCGGGTGAGCTGTACTCGGGATGAGCGTGGTCGACGTACAGGCGAGCACCGTTGGTGAGCACCACATTCGCGAGCGTGGGGTCATCCTCGTCGGTCAGCTGACTGGCGTCGGCCTGGTTGCGGTCGATGTCGAAACCGCGGGCGTCGTGCAACGGGGACTCGTCCTCGTAGTCCCAACCGGCCCGCGCGGCTCGCATGCCGACCTGCGAGGCGTACGCCGTCACGACCCTCCCGCTGAGCACCATCGGGTTGGCGTCGGGGTTGCCGGGCACCGAGATGCCGTACTCGGTCTCGATGCCCATCACACGGCGAACGGTCATACGCGCAACCCTAGGCGCACCAGACCCGGCTGCCACGGCACGGTTCGACCACCGGACCCGCGGCCGAAGGCGTCGTCCGCCAGGATGGGGCCATGGCGACCGCGACCCTCCCCCAGCCTCGTACTCCCGACCCGCAGGACGCCCCTCCGCTGCGCTGGGGTGTGCTCGGTCCCGGAGGCATCGCGTCGTCCTTCGTCGCCGCCCTGCGGGCCGGCACCCAGCAGCAGGTCGTCGCGGCCGGGTCGCGCGACCTCGGTCGTGCGCAGGCCTTCGCCGACCGGTTCGGTGTCGCGTCCGCGTACGGCTCGTACGAGGCGCTCGTCAACGACCCGGACGTCGACGTGGTCTACGTCGCCTCACCCCACTCGGAGCACCGTGAGCACGCGCTCCTCGCCCTCGAGGCGGGCAAGCACGTGCTTGTCGAGAAGGCGTTCGCTCGCAGCCGCGCCGAGGCACAGGAGGTCGTCGGCCTCGCGCGGTCGAAGGGCCTGTTCTGCATGGAGGCGATGTGGGCGCGCTTCCTCCCGCACTACGACGTGGTCCGGCAGGCGGTCGAGGGCCGGCTCATCGGGAGCCTGCGCACGATCGTCGCCGACCACGGGCAGCGGCTCTTCCCGGGCGGACCCGAGCGGCTCAGCTCGCCGGCGCTGGCGGGCGGTGCGCTGCTCGACCTCAACGTCTACCCGATCTCGTTCGCGGCCATGCTCATGCCGCACATCACGTCGGTGTCCGCGACCGGCGTACTCACCGACGAGGGCGTCGACGAGCAGGAGAACGTCACGCTCCACGGACCGGCCGGCGAGATGGCTGTGTGCATCTCGACGATGTCCGCGCAGACCGCCAACACCGCTGTCGTTGCTGGTGACTCGGCTCGCGTCGAGATCGACGGCTGGTTCTACCAGCCCAACGCCGTGCGACTGGTCGAGGTCGGTGACGTCGAGCTCGACCGCTACGAGCCGGGCGCCGACGACCGCGAGCACGGGCTGCGCTACGAGGCTGCCGAGGTCGCTCGCTGCATCAGCGCGGGCCGCACCGAGTCCGAGATCATGCCGCTCGACGAGACGCTGCGGGTGATGGGGCTGATGGACGACGTACGCCGGCAGCTCGGCGTCACGTTCCCGGGCGAGCAGCTCTGAGGCGCGTGATGTCGATGAAGTCCCAGATGCCTTGGCGCACCAGGCTTTTCACCGCGGCGTACGACCGGCTCCTGGCCGAGCACGTCGATCGGATGTCACCTGACCAGATCGCACGTGGCCGGGCGCGGTCGTTGCCGAGCGTGCCGCCGGTCACCTGGATCACCGGCCGGGTTCCCCGTGCTGTCCAGGTGACGACCACGACCTGCCCGACGCGCGACGGCGACGACGTGCCCGTGCGCGTGCTCCGTCCGGCCGGTGTCGGCGCAGACGCCCCCGCCGTCGTCTTCCTGCACGGCGGCGGGTGGACCGTCAGCAACCCGCGCAACTACGACTCGCTCACCACGTGGATGGCCGACTCGATCGGCGCGGTCGTCATCGCGCCCGACTACCGCAAGGCACCCCAGCACCGAGCTCCGACTGCGGCGTACGACTGCTTCGACGTGCTCGCCTGGGCCGCCGAGCACCCGCAGGCCGTGGGCGGCCACAACGGACGGATCGCGCTCGCGGGCGACAGCGCCGGCGGCAACCTCAGCGCCGTCGTCAGCCTGCTGGCGCGCGACGCCGGCGGTCCGCCCGTCGCGGGCCAGGCGCTGATCTACCCCGCGACCGACCTCACGCGCAGCCACGCGTCGTCACACTGGGCCCACGAGGCGGTCCTGAGCGGCCCACGGCTGGAGGCGTTCCTCGCGTTCTACCTCGACGGGAGCGGGATCGAGCCCGACAATCCCCTCGTCTCGCCCCAGTTCGCGAGCAGTCACGCCGATCTGCCACCGACGCTCATCCAGGTCGCCGGGTGCGATCCGCTGCGTGACGAGGCCGAGCACTACGGCGAGCTGCTCCGAGCAGCAGGCAACGACGTCCAGGTGTCGCGCTACGCAGGGATGCCCCACGGGTTCATGAGCTTCCCGGGAGCAGCACCCGCCGCACGCCGGGCGCGGTCGGAGCTACGTCAGTCGCTGGCGGCGTGGCTCGCGGTCGCGCCGACCTGATCACGCCGGCTCGCCAGGCTCAGGTCGGCCGTCACCGAGCTGGTGCCGATGACGATGCTGTGCGACGTCGAGCACTCGGTGCGCGGGTCGATCGCAGTCAGGACGTACCGTCCGGGCGGCGGCAGCTCGGTGCAGTACTGGCCCTCAGCGCCGGTCGTGGCCGTCGACTGGTACTCCCCCGAGTGCTTCACCAGGGCCACCGGTACGCCGGCCTGCGGCTCACCGTCCCGCAGCACCGTGCCGCGTACGGACAGCCGGTCGAGCATGTCGATCGCCGGGATCCCGTCCGCCCGGACGTCCCAGAACAGCGACCGTGACGCGAAGCCGTCGGCCGACACGACCAGGACGTGGCGCCCGAGCTCAGCGACGGCAAGGCGATATGTGCCGTGCTCGTCGGTGCGCCCCCAGTCGACGTGGGTGCCGTCCGGGCGGATCGCCGTGACGACGGCGCGCGTGAGCGGCTCGCCGTCGGCGTCGATCACGCGACCGCTCACGATGTGCTCGGCACCGTCCCCGGCCGCCACCCGGTCGCGCTCCGCGGGGCCGGCAGCGGCTTGCGCCGCGGCCCGCGGCAGTGCGAGTGCGACCCCGGCGGCCGTGAGAGCAGCCGCCGCCGACAGCCAGAAGCTGTGCTTGAACGCATCGAGAGTCGGGACGACCACGGGTCCGAGCTGCATCGTGGTCGCCGACAGCAGGGCAGCCAACGCCGCGGACGACGTCGTCGTACCCACCGCGCGCAGCAGCGTGTTGAGCCCGTTGGCCGAGGCCGTCTCGGTGATCGGCACCGCACGCATGATGAGGGTCGGCATCGCGGCGTAGCCGACCGCCGTCCCGATCGAGATGATGCTGGACCCGATCACGACCTCGGCGACGGTGTCGGTCATCAGGACGCGGACGACGTAGCCGACCACCATGATCAGACCGCCCACGATCAACGTCGTCCGCGCACCGAACCGCCGGGTGATCGTGGCCGAGATCGGCGAGAAGAACACCATCGACAGGCCACCGGGCAGCATGCACAGTCCTGCGGTCGTCACGCTCAGGCCGAAGCCGTAGCCGGTGGCCTCGGGCATCTGCATCTGCTGGGTGGTGCTGAGCATGTTGCCGAACATCGCGAAGCCCAGCAGGATCGAGGCGATGTTGGTGAGCAGCACCGGCTTGCGGGCCGACGTACGCAGGTCGACCATCGGCTGTCCCGCGCGCAGCTGCGTCGGGGCCCAGATCGCCGCGACCACGACAGCGACCAGGAAGCAGCCGAGCGTCGCCTCACTGGTCCAGCCCCAGCTGCCGCCCTTGGAGATCCCGAGCATCAGACCGCTCAGGGCGATCGACAGCAGGATCGCGCCGACGTAGTCGAAGCGCCCACCGGTCCGTACCTCCGACTCGGGCACCACCAGCAGGACCGCGACGAACATCACGCCGGCGAAGATCACAGACACCCAGAACAGCGCGTGCCAGGAGAAGTGCTCGTAGATCACGCCCGCGAGCGGCATGCCGATCGCGCCGCCGATCCCCAGCGTCGCGCTCATGAGGGCGACGGCGCCGCCGACCTTCTCCCCGGGCAGCTCGTCGCGCATCACGCTGATGCCGACCGGGATGAGCGACGCACCGATGCCCTGCAGGCCGCGTCCGACGAGCACGGCGGGCAGTCCGTTCATGAGCGCCGGGATGAGGGATCCCACGATCACGGCCGCGAGTGCCACCAGCATCATCCGCCGCTTGCCGAACATGTCGGCCAGGCGCGAGACGATCGGCGTGGCCACGGCGCTCACCAGCAGCGTCACCGTGACGAGCCAGGACGCGTTGTCGGGGGTCGTGCCCAGGATCTTCGGGAAGTCCGGCAGCAGCGGGACCACGAGCGTCTGCTGCAACGACACGACGGTGCCGCAGATGCTGAGCACCGCGATGATGAGTCCCGTTGCGGGACGGCGACGTTCGGACACGGGCGCGCTGGACACCGGACTCCTTCGGGCGAACGAGCATCGAGCCGGTGAGGCGGCCGGCGAGCTCGGGACGGGACGCGGGCGACACCTCCCGCCCCGCCAGTCAATCATCGGCGCCCTATGCTTTGCGAATCACCGCCTCCGATCGAGACCGATGTCACCGTTATGTTGGCGGCCATGACCCCTCGCACGGCCGGCGCGCTCGCCGCTGACACGCTCCTGGTCCTCGTGTTCGCCGCCATCGGGCGGGCGAGCCACGACGAGGGCAACGCGCTGCTCGGAGTTCTCGGGACGGCCTGGCCGTTCGTCGCCGGCGTCGGTGTCGGCTGGGTCGTGGTGCACCGCACCGGCCGGCGTACGGCGGTCGACCTCGGACCGGGCATCACCGTCTGGCTGTGCGCCGTGGTCATCGGCATGCTGCTGCGTCGCCTGGTCGGTGACGGCACCGCGCTGTCGTTCGTGATCGTGGCGACGCTCGTGCTCGGGCTGTTCCTGCTCGGCTGGCGCGCGGCGTACGCCGCCTGGGAGCGCCGCAGCGCCCAGCGCCCCCTCGAGAAGTAGGACAGCAGAGCCCGCCGCCGACGCGATGTCGGCAGCGGGCTCTGTTCGTCGGCTCTAGAGGTACTGGCCCGTGTTGGCGATCTGGTCGATGGAACGGCCCGGCTCGGCGCCGTCCTTGCCGTTGATGAGCGTGCGGATGTAGACGATCCGCTCGCCCTTCTTGCCGGAGATGCGCGCCCAGTCGTCGGGGTTGGTGGTGTTGGGCAGGTCCTCGTTCTCCTTGAACTCATCGACGCACGAGCGCAGCAGGTGGTCGATGCGGATGCCCTTGGACCCCGTCGTGATCTGGTCCTTGATGGCCATCTTCTTGGCGCGGTCGACGATGTTCTGGATCATCGCGCCGGAGTTGAAGTCCTTGAAGTAGAGGATCTCCTTGTCGCCGCCGGCGTAGGTGACCTCCAGGAAGCGGTTCTCGTCGATCTCGGTGTACATCCGCTCGACCGTCGCCTGGATCATCGCCTCGACGGTGTCCTCGACCGAACCGCCGTGCTCGGCGAGGTCGTCGGCGTGCAGCGGCAGCTGGTCGGTGACGTACTTGCTGAAGATGTCCTTGGCGCTCTCGGCGTCGGGCCGCTCGATCTTGATCTTCACATCGAGGCGGCCGGGGCGCAGGATCGCCGGGTCGATCATGTCCTCGCGGTTGGACGCACCGATGACGATGACGTTCTCGAGCCGCTCGACACCGTCGATCTCGGCGAGCAGCTGCGGCACGATCGTGGTCTCGACGTCGGAGGAGACACCCGAGCCGCGGGTGCGGAACAGGCTCTCCATCTCGTCGAAGAACACCACCACGGGCGTGCCGTCGGAGGACTTCTCACGGGCCCGCTGGAAGATCAGGCGGATGTGCCGCTCGGTCTCACCGACGTACTTGTTGAGCAGCTCAGGGCCCTTGATGTTGAGGAAGTACGACTTCATCTCGCTGCGGCCGGTCTTCTCGGCGACCTTGCGGGCGAGCGACGCTGCGACCGCCTTGGCGATCAGGGTCTTGCCACACCCGGGAGGGCCGTAGAGCAGGACGCCCTTCGGGGGCCGCAGCTGGTGCTCGCGGAAGAGGTCGGCGTGCAGGTAGGGCAGCTCGACCGCATCGCGGATCGCCTCGATCTGACCGGCGAGGCCACCGATGTCCTCGTAGCGGATGTCGGGCACCTCCTCGAGCACGAGGTCGGCGACCTCCGCCTTGGGGATGCGCTCGAAGACGAAGCCGCTGCGGCTGTCGAGCAGGAGCGAGTCGCCCACGCGCACCGCGTCGATGTCGAGGCTGTCGGCGACCCGGCAGACCCGCTCCTCGTCGGCGTGGGAGACGACCAGGACGCGTGCCGGGTCGAGGATCTCCTTGGTCGTGACGAGCTCGCCGACCTGCTCGAACCCGACAGCGGCCACGATGTTGAGGGCCTCGTTGAGCATGACCTCACGGCCCGGTGCCATCTGGTCGGGCTCGACCGACGGGCTGACCGCGACGCGCATCTTGCGACCGCTGTTGAGGACGTCGGCGGTGCCGTCGTCGTTGACCGTGACGACGATGCCGTACGACGCAGGCGGCTGGGCGAGCCGGTCGACCTCGCCCTTGAGGGTCACGATCTGCTCGCGCGCTTCTTTGAGGGTGCGTACGAGGCGTTCGTTCTGGGCCGACAACGTGCCCATCGACGACTGCAGCTGGAGGACCTGCTGCTCGAGCTGGCGCTGGCGGCCCGGACCGTGTGCGAGCTTGTCTCGCATCGCGTCGACCTCACCGCGCAGGCGGTCCTGAGGGCTGTCGGAACGGGGGTCGTGAGTCTCATCACTCATGCGGGCCTCCTTCGCCTGGCGCCGTAGCGCGTTCACGTCATCACACGTGCATCTCGACCCTAACCCGCCGACCTGCTCACGACTCGGATTGTTCATCCAGCGACCGAGCGAGCCGCCGCACCTTCTTGTCGGAGACCGGCCGCTCACCGAAGTCCTCCGGCGTGAGCGCCTCTCCGGTGCTGACGTCGGTGTAGCCCTTACCGGGTCGACGCTTGCGCAGGGGCGGTGTCACGCCCGGCGCCAGCCGGCGGGTGGTGATGAGGAATCCGGTGTGGCCGTGCATGCGGTGCTGGGGCCGTACGGCGAGGCCCTCCAGGTGCCAGCCGCGGACGAGCGACTCCCAGGCCTCGGGCTCGGTGAAGCCACCGTGGTCGCGGGCCGCCTCGGCAACACGTGACAGCTGGGTGGCTGTCGCGACATAGCAGATCAGCACGCCCCCGGGAGCAAGTGCGTCGGCGACGACCTCGAGGCACTCCCACGGTGCCAGCATGTCGAGCACCACCCGGTCGACCGTGCCGGGCTCGACGGCCTCCGGCAACGACTCGACGAGGTCACCCACCGTGACCGTCCACGCCGGGTGGTCGACACCGAAGAACTCACGGGCGTTGGCGCGCGCGATGGTGGCGAAGTCGTCGCGCCGCTCGAAGGAGTGCACCCGCCCGTGGTCGCCGACGGCGCGGAGCAGGGACATGCTCAGGGCGCCGGACCCGACACCGGCCTCGACGACGGTCGCGCCGGGGAACACGTCGGCGAACGCGACGATCTGGCCGGCGTCCTTGGGATAGACCACGGCCGCTCCGCGCGGCATCGACATGACGTAGTCGGACAGCAAAGGCCTCAGTGCGAGGTACTCGACACCGGCCGTGTTGGTGACCGTCGAGCCGTCCGGCGAACCGATCAGGTCATCGTGGCTGAGGTAGCCGCGATGCGTGTGGAACTGCTTGCCGGCGCCGAGCGTGATGGTGTGCAGGCGTCCCTTGGGATCGGTCAGCTGGACGCGCTCGCCCTCGAGGAAGGGGCCCCGTCGACCGGTGGCACCGGTCGGGGACGCAGGGTCGTGCGGTGCGGGCGAGGTGGTCATGGCCCGTCAGTCTAGGGACGCCGCTGCCGCCGTCGTTCAGGCGTCGCCGTCGGCCCGGTGCAGCGCCGCGGCAAGCCTGCCCACGTCGACCAGCCCGACCTCAGGCGGCTCAGCGCGAGAGACCACGACGATGCGCTCGGCGCCCGACGCCTGGACCCCGGCGACCACCTCAGCCACGTCGGCGTCGAACGAACCCACCTCGACGACCCAGCCGGCCGGCTGGGCACGCGAGACCGAACCCAGCGTCGTGACGGCGCGGGCCGACTCGGGCACGGCGCCGACCGCCTGCTCGTCGAGCAGGCCCCACACACCACGGTCCGGATGGTGCACGGCCACGGGCTCCGGACGCTCCACCGGCAGATCACCCAGCACGGCCGAGTCAGGAGCGATCCGCACCGGCCGGGCGACCGAACGTACGGTCACCCTGCCGACGACGCGCAGACCCGCGCCCGCGCGGATCGCCGAGGTCGCTCCCACCCACAGGAACGTCGCGAGGAACACCGCCCACGCGACCGTGAACAGCGACGGGCTGCTGCCGCGCAGGAACGGCAGGACCAGGGCCCATGCCAGGACGAGAACGGTCACCCCTCTCCCGCACCAGCCGGCCACCACCATGCCCTGGGCCCGCGAACCGGTGACCTTCCAGACCAGCGCGTCCACCAGGTGGCCGCCGTCCAGCGGCAGTCCCGGCAGCAGGTTGAAGCCTGCGACGAGCGTGTTGCTCCAGGCGAGAACGGCGACGAGCGTCTGCGGGATGCCGTCCGGCGTCATCGGGAGCGCCAGCCAGGACAGCAGCGCGAGGACACCGTTGCTGAGGGGGCCGACCACCGCCACCAGTGCCGACGACATCGGCGAGGTGTCGGCGTGCTCGTACGCCGTGTGGCCGCCCCACAGGTCGGCGACGATCCGCGAGACGTGGTAGCCCCGCGCCTGGCCCATGAGCGCATGCGAGGCTTCATGCACCAGCACGGACACCAGGAGCAGGAGCGCATAGCCGGCAGCGACGACGTAGACGACACCGCCGAGGTCCGGTCGCTGATCGTGCAGCTGCGGGCCGAAGAGGGCCACGATCACGAGGGCGATGACAGGCCAGCTGCGCCCGAGGTAGACCGGCACCCCACGTACGGAGCCGATGCGCCAGCCCGGCACCGAGCCGGGCGCTTCGGCTCCTGACATGCGCACGAGACTAGCTGTGGACGGCGGCCGTCCTGATGTCGGTCCTCCCGCCTACAGTTCCGTGCATGGTCGCCGCACTGTCACCCAGCCGCGCCGCGGACTTCATGCAGTGCCCACTGCTCTACCGGTTCCGCGTCATCGACCGGCTGCCGGAGCCCCCGAGTGCTGCCGCAGCCCGCGGCACGCTGGTCCACTCCGTGCTGGAGCGCCTGTTCGACGCCCCTGCAGCCGAGCGCACCGTCGAGGCGGCGCGCGACCTGATCGAGCCGCAGTGGGCGGCCCTGGTCGAGGCCGAGCCGGCACTGTCCGAGCTGGTCGGCGAGGACGCTGCAGAGCACGCCGCGTGGGTCGCGGAGGCAGCACGTCTGGTGGAGCGCTGGTTCCTGCTCGAGGACCCCACGCGCCTGGAGCCCGCTGAGCGCGAGCTCTACGTCGAGGTCGACCTAGACGGCCTCCTCCTGCGCGGCTACGTCGACCGCCTCGACGTCGCGCCCACCGGTGAGATCCGCGTCGTCGACTACAAGACCGGCCGCGCACCGTCGGAGCTGTTCGAGGCCAAGGCCCTGTTCCAGATGAAGTTCTACGCCCTGGTGCTGTGGCGCACCCGCGGCGTCGTGCCGCGCATGCTCCAGCTGGTCTACCTCGGCAACAGCGAGCTCATCCGCTACGCGCCTGATGAGGCCGACCTGCTCGCGACCGAGCGCAAGATCAAGGCGCTCTGGGCGGCCATCGAGCGAGCAGCACGCACGGGCGACTGGCGGCCCCGCACGTCCCGGTTGTGCGACTGGTGCGACCACCGGGCGTTGTGCCCCGAGTGGGGCGGCACTCCGCCTCCTCTGCCCGAGGACTCCTCGACCCTCGCGCTCGACCCCCGGCGCGCCGGCCAGGCCGAGGTGGCCGTTGACTGACCCTCGGCCGCGACGCGGGCCCATGCGCCCGTACGTCTTCGTCCGCCACGCCGACGTGCTCCGCGAGCGACACCCCGACGCCGACGAGGACATCCACTTCGCCGAGGCGGTCGTCCGCGCGGTCCTCGAGGACCTCAGCAGTCCCGGCGACCGGGTGCTCGACCCATTCGCCGGCTACGGCACGACCCTGCGTGTGGCCCACGAGCTCGGCCGTACGGCGGTCGGTGTCGAGCTGCTCCCCGAACGGTGCGCGGCCATGCGCCATGTCCGGGGACCCGTGGTCGTCCAGGGAGATGCGCGTGATCTGCGCACGCTCGTGACCGGACCGTTCGACCTGGTCCTGTGCTCACCGCCCTACATGACCGCGACCGATCATCCCGAGGACCCGCTGCAGGCGTACGAACGCGACGGCGCGGGCTATGACGCCTATCTGGCCGACCTCACCGACGTGATGCGCCAGGCGGTCGACCTGCTGACGCCCGAGGGACACCTCGTGCTCAACGTCGCCAACATCGCCACGCCCGACCACTTCACACCACTCGCCTGGGACGTCGGAAGGGCCGTCGCTCGCGTCGCCCGCCTGCGACAGGACGTCGTCGTCTGCTGGGACCACCCGCTCGACGACCTGGCGGGCGATTATCTGCTGGTGTTCACGGCTGAGTCAGGCAAGGGCTGAGCCGTAGCGCACTTGGTCTGCGATGTCCCCGATTCGAGTAATTTTTTCGCAAATTCCTTGACTTCGCCGGTCACGCCCCAAGCGGGTTCACCAGCGGTCAGACTGCTGCCGTTACCGGTCTGCGCATGCGGGAGGCGCGACCGACGGGGTTCCACCACATCTGTCGTTCGCAGGCGCCTGACGTCTGCACCTGCTGAAGGGGATCTGACGTGACCACCGCACGGACACGAAGCGCCATCGTCGCACTCAGTCTCACCGCCGGCCTCGGGGTCGGCGTCGTCGCCGCCACCAGCGCCGTCGCCGCACCTCCCGGCAACAACGGCACCCTCAAGGTGCACGAGCTGGGCACTCCGGACGGCACGCCGAGCAACGACCCGAAGGTGTGCAAGTTCAACTTCGAGGCCTTCGGTCTCGACCCCAACCAGTCGGGCGACATCACCATCAAGCCGCAGGGCGGCGACTCCGACGCCACGCAGACGGTGGTCGTGCACCTCGAGACCGACGCTGACGGCAACGGCAGCACCGTCTACATCAACGACGACTCCAACGGTGAGACCGACGGACTCACCCTCGAGAACGGCCACTACAAGGCCACCCTCGACAAGAAGTTCGGCACCGACCCGGGTCGCAAGGCCAAGTCGAAGGTCCTCAAGATCAAGTGCAAGGACGAGCCGACCGAGCCGCCCACCAGCTCCACCTCCACGGAGCCGAGCGAGCCGCCGTCGTCCAGCTCGACCAGCACCGAGCCGTCCACCAGCGGCACGTCGTCCTCCTCGTCCACTCCTCCCGGCGGCACGGACACGCCCACCGACACGCCGTCCACTCCGGGCAGCACGATGACGCCGCCTCCCGGTGGCACGGACAACCCGAGCGGTCCGCCCGTGCAGACCGACTACCTCAAGCAGGCCGGTGACTCCAACACCACGCTCGTCGCGGCCGGCATCATCGGTCTCGGCCTGGTCGTCGGTGGTGGCTACGCCATGCGTCGTCGTCTGACCGACTGACCTACGACGGCCCGCGCGGCCGACCAGGCCTGAGGGGTGGGCATCTGAGGATGTCCACCCCTCAGTCATGCCCGGACGTCGAGCGTGGATCGATGGGTCTGAGGCACAGGCGCCCCAGCGGCTCCCGCGTGCTGCTACGGTCGGGCCTGTCCTTCGCGGGAGTCCGGCGCACCGGGCTGAGAGGGGGCTGACGCGGCCCCGACCGTTGCCACTTGATCCGGGTCATGCCGGCGCAAGGAGAAGCCCAGCGGTGTCGTACGCATTCCTCCCCACCCCTCATGCCGCCGTCGCCGCCTGCCGGCCGGACGACGCCGATCCGCAAAGGGTGCGCCATCGGCGCGTGAGCCCGAGCAGGTCCGCGCGATGACACGCGTCGCCGTCATCGGCGCCGGTGTGTCCGGCCTGGTCAGCGCGTGGGCCCTGACGTCCGCGGGCGTCGAGGTCGTGGTGTACGACGCCGACGACCGCGGTGCAGCATCCCCGGTTGCAGCGGGCATGCTCGCGCCCGGCTCTGAGCTCACCGACGGTGAGTCCGAGCTCTACCGCGTCGGGGCGGAGTGCGTACGGCTGTGGCCCGACCTCGCCGCCCGGCTCGAGGCCGACTCGGGTATCGACGTCGGCCTGCGCACCGAAGGCACCCTGCTGATCGCGCACGACCTCGACGAGGTGAGTGAGCTCGAGCGGCACGAGCAGCGGTTGCGCGACCACGGCACGCCGTACAGACGCCTCGACCGCGCCGCTCTGCGCGCGCTCGAACCGGCGGTCCTGCGCAGCGTGAAGGGCGCCGCCCACCTGCCCGGCGACCTGAGCGTCGACACCACTGCCGTGCTCGCCGCCCTGCGAAAGGCGTTGCGCCACAACGGCGTTCGGATCAACGCCGACCGTGTGCAGCTTGCGTGCCACGCTGATCGGGTCGTGGGTGTCTCGTCCTCGCTGGGTGAGGAGCGATACGACTGCGTCGTCCTGGCTGCAGGCGCGCACAGCAACGACATCGCGTCCGGTGCAGGCGTCGACCTGCCGGTACGGCCGGTGAAGGGTGAGCTGCTGCGCCTGCGCGTGCCCTACCCCGTTGTCACCCACACGCTGCGCGCCCGGGTCGACGGGGTCGAGATCTACGTCGTCCCCCGCAGGCACGGCGAGATCGTGCTCGGGGCCAGCAGTGTCGACTGCGGCTTCGACACGGACCGTTCCGTACGGGCTGCGCTCGACCTGCTCCGTGCGGCCACGCTGCTCGTGCCCGAGCTGCGCGACGCCGAGATCGTCTCTCACGATGTCGGGCTCCGCCCCGGCACACCCGACAACGCGCCGTACCTCGGCCCGGCCCGCGAGGGCCTGGTCGCTGCGACGGGCCACTACCGCCACGGCTACCTGCTCGCACCCGCCACGGCGCTGGCCGTCGTACGCGGTGTCCTCGCCCACGAGTCACCCGCGCTCACCGCGCAGCTCTCGCCCATCCGCCACCACGACCGAGGAGACCAGGCCTCATGACCGTCATCGTCAACGGACTCGAGCAGGACCACAGCCCCGGCTCGACCGTCGCCGACCTGCTGACTCAGCTGGGCGAGTCACGTGCCGGCATCGCCGTCGCGCTCGACGGCACCGTCGTGCACCGCGAGTCCTGGGAGCGCACACCGCTCGCGCCGGGCTCCGTGGTGGAGATCGTCTCCCCCATGCAGGGCGGTTGATGTGGACGCGCTGGTCCTCGGCGAGCACACCCTGACGTCGCGACTGCTGCTCGGGTCCGGTGGCGCGACGAGCCCGGACGCGCTGCGCGCCGCCGTCGCGGCGTCCGGTACGCAGGTGGTCACCGTGTCGATGCGTCGGACCGGAGGTTCGGTGGCCAACGGTCTGACCCAGGAGCTGCTCGACCTGCCTGTCGAGCTGCTGCCCAACACCTCCGGCTGCCGCACCGCACGCGAGGCCGTGCTGGTCGCCGAGCTGGCCCGCGAGTCGCTCGGCACGACGTGGGTGAAGGTCGAGGTCGTCCCGGACGAACGCACGCTGCTGCCCGACGTGGTCGAGCTGCTCGAAGCCGCAGAGACGTTGGCGGACAAGGGATTTGACGTCCTGCCCTACACCACCGACGACCCGCTCGTCGCTCGTCGGCTCCAGGACGTCGGTTGCGTCGCCGTGATGCCGCTGGGCTCCCCGATCGGCAGTGGTCTCGGCATCCGCAACCCCCACGCCATCTCGCTGCTGCGTGAGTCCGTCGATGTCCCGGTGATCCTCGACGCCGGCATCGGGACCGCCTCCGACGCGGCGCTGGCCATGGAGCTCGGCTGCGACGCTGTGCTGCTGGCCTCGGCCGTCACCCGAGCGAGCCATCCCGAGGTGATGGCCAGGGCGATGCGCGCCGCGGTCGAGGCGGGCCGGCTCGCGCGCCTCGCCGGTCGTATCCCCCGCCGCCACCTCGCGCAGGCGTCCTCCCCCGCAGACGGGGTGATGGGTACATGAGGCCTGTGCCTCGTCTGCTGCTGGTGACCGACCGGACCCAGGTCCCCCGTGGTCGTCGCCTCACCGACGTCGTGGCCGAGTGCATCGCGGCGGGGGCGAGCGCGGTGTTCTTGCGCGAGCGCGATCTCGACCCCGCGGCGTACGACGCTCTGGCCGACACGATCCGTACCCATCTCGACCGGTGCAACGGTGTCCTCATCGCACGCGACAGTGCGCGAGCGGCGCGAGGGCACGGCGTACATCTGCGCATGTCCGACCCACAGCCGCGACGGCGCCCCTCCTTGCTGGGCCGTTCGGTGCACGACCATGCCCAGCTCGCGTCCGCTCGGGTCACCGGGTGCGACTACGTGACGTTCTCACCCGTGCACTCCTCGGCGTCCAAGCCGGGCTACGGCCCACCACTCGGCGCAGCCGGCCTCACGCGCGCCCGCGCGGCCGTGCCCGGCGCGCCACCGATCCTCGCGCTCGGCGGCGTCGAGGCACGCCACGTCGAGGACGTGCTCACGGCCGGTGCTCACGGCGTCGCCGTCATGGGGTCGGTCATGCGAGCCCGCGACCCGGCTGCCGTCGTCGACGAGCTGCTCACCGCCGTACGAAGCCATGTCCCCCGCCCGTCACCACAGGAGGTTGCACGATGACCGACCACGATGCCCGCACCAAGGTCTACGTCGAAGGAGCGCACGGCATCCGCGTCCCCTTCACCGAGATCGCGCTGGACGACTCGCCCGGCACGGGTGAGGCCAACCCGCCGTTCCGCGTCTACGACACCTCCGGCCCGGGCTCGAGGCCCGAGCGCGGCCTCCCACCACTGCGTCGCGAGTGGATCGCCCAGCGTGACGACGTCGAGGCGTACGACGGTCGCACCCGCACCCTCGCGGACGACGGACGCAGCGCCGTACGCCGGGGCGAGGCGAGCCAGGAGTGGCAGGGCGAACGCCGAGAACCGTTGCGTGCCAAGGCCGGTCGCCGAGTGACGCAGATGCACTACGCGCGCCGCGGCATCGTGACGCCAGAGATGGAGTTCGTCGCCCTGCGCGAGCAGTGCGACGTCGAGCTCGTCCGCTCCGAGGTGGCAGCGGGACGAGCGATCATCCCCAACAACATCAACCACCCCGAGACCGAGCCGATGATCATCGGCAAGAGGTTCCTGGTCAAGATCAACGCCAACATCGGCAACTCGGCCGTCACCAGCTCGATCGCCGAAGAGGTCGACAAGATGTCGTGGGCGACGAAGTGGGGCGCCGACACCGTCATGGACCTCTCGACGGGTGACGACATCCACACCACCCGTGAGTGGATCGTGCGCAACTCGCCCGTGCCGATCGGCACCGTCCCGATCTACCAGGCCCTGGAGAAGGTCGACGGCAACGCCGACGCCCTCACCTGGGAGATCTACCGCGACACGGTGATCGAGCAGTGCGAGCAGGGCGTCGACTACATGACCGTGCACGCGGGCGTGCTGCTGCGGTACGTGCCGCTCACAGCCGAGCGCGTCACCGGCATCGTCAGCCGCGGCGGGTCGATCATGGCCGGCTGGATGCTCGCGCACCACGAGGAGAGCTTCCTCTACACCCACTTCGACGAGCTCTGCGAGATCTTCGCGCAGTACGACGTCGCGTTCAGCCTGGGCGACGGGTTGCGCCCCGGCTCGACCGCAGACGCCAACGACGAGGCCCAGCTCGCCGAGCTCCGGACGCTCTCCGAGCTCACCCAGCGCGCCTGGGAGCACGACGTACAGGTGATGGTCGAGGGGCCGGGCCACATCCCGCTCCACCTCGTCGAGGAGAACGTGCGGCTCGAGCAGGAGTGGTGCCACGGCGCGCCGTTCTACACTCTCGGCCCGCTCACGACCGACATCGCACCGGGGTACGACCACATCACCTCGGCGATCGGTGCGGCCACGATCGCGATGCACGGCACCGCGATGCTGTGCTACGTCACGCCCAAGGAGCACCTCGGGCTGCCCGACCGGGACGACGTCAAGACCGGCGTGATCACCTACAAGCTGGCGGCTCACGCCGCTGACGTCGCCAAGGGGCACCCGGGTGCGCGCGACCGCGACGACGCGTTGTCCAAGGCGCGGTTCGAGTTCCGCTGGAACGACCAGTTCAACCTGTCGCTCGACCCCGACACCGCGCGCTCGATGCACGACGAGACATTGCCGGCGGAGGCGGCCAAGACGGCCCACTTCTGCTCGATGTGCGGGCCGAAGTTCTGCTCGATGCGCATCTCGCAGGACGTGCGGGACCGGTTCGCCCAGCGCGAGGGCATGCAGGAGATGAGCCGCACGTTCGTCGAGCTCGGCTCATCGGTCTACGTCGACGCGGGCTCCCGACCTGCCGACTGACCGATCCGGGGTGGTCCTACGCATCAGTCGTACGACCACCCCGGACGGATCGGACCGAGGTGAACGGGGCTGCGGCCCCGTTCACCTCGTACGACGCCGGCGAGCTCGCGATGAGCCTGCACCTGACCGCGGCCACGGTCAGCACGGTCACTGACCCGGGTAGTGCCCCGCCTTGATGTCCTCGAGCAGGGTGGGGCCGCTCGGGGTCCAGCCGAGCAGCTCACGAGTGTGCGCGGACGCGCTCGGTGCGTCGGCTGCGAAGAACCGTGCGATCCAGCCGAGCTCCTCGCCCGCCTTCTCGGCGTCGAGCGACTCCGTGGGCACGCCGATGGCCCCACCGAGAGCCTGCGCGATCTCGCGCGTGGCGACTCCCTGTTCGGCGACTCCATGGAGCACCGAGCCGGCCGGTGCCTTCTCCAGGGCGAGGACGTTCATCCGGGCGATGTCGGTGATGTGGGCGGCCGGCCAGACTCCGGATCCGTCGCCGATGTACGCCGACGCACCACGCTTGCGTGCCAGCTGGGCGAGCGTGGCGACGAAGCCTTGGTCGCCCGCGCCGTGGACAGACGCCGCGAACCGGAGGGCGACACTGCGCACGCCCTTCTCGGCGAACGCGAGCGCCAGGTTCTCCGAGCCACCGCGCAACGAGTCACGTCCGACGAAGGGCGACGGGTCGGCCTCGGTGGCCGGGCGTCCGGAGGCGAGCCCGACCAGCCCGGACGCCACCAGCAACGGCCGGTCGCTGCCGGCCAGCGTCGTACCGAGCGTGTCGACCACGTCGGCGGCCGTGCGGCCGGCGCTCTCGTAGGCATCGAAGTCGTGCTTGAACGCCAGATGGATGACGCCGTCGGCAGCGTCGGCCCCGGCGCGAATGCTGTCCAGGTCGTCGAGGTCACCGTGGTGAACCTTGGCGCCCGCGGCCGCGACCCGGTCAGCGGAGGCAGCTGTGCGAGCCAGACCAGTGACCTCGTGGCCGGCCGCGAGGAGCTCGGTGATGGTGGCGGAGCCGATCCAACCGGAGGCTCCCGTGACGAAGACATGCATCTTCTGTGCCCTTCTCTCGTCACGTCAGTTCCTGACATGAAGCAGCCTAGCCTTTGATGTCAGTACCTGTCATCGCTAGAGTGATGGTTATGCCACGGTGGAGTCCCGGTGCCCAGGACCGGCTGGTGCAGTCGGCCCTCGACCTGTTCGACGAGCAGGGCTACGACCAGACGAACGTCGCCGAGATCGCAGCTCGAGCGGGGGTCACCGAACGCACCTACTATCGCCACTTCACCGACAAGCGCGAGGTGCTGTTCGGCACGTTCGGGGATCTGACCGAGCAGCTCAGCACCGCCGTGACAGCAGCCCCGGAAGACGCGTCCGCCCTCCGTGCCGCACAGGTCGGCCTGACCACGCTCGCGGAGGCGCTCGGTGATCAGCCACGCGATCGCGCCCGGCAGCGGTCACGGGTCCTGGCGGCGACCGCCAGCCTCCGGGAACGCGAGCTGCTCAAGATGGAGGCATGGACGTCTGCGGTCGCATCGGCGCTGCGCGGACGTGACGTGCCGGACGACATCGCACAGATCGCGGCGGCGACGGCCATCGGTGCGTTCCAGGTCGCCTTCCGGCGATGGACCGGCCCTGGGCGAGCACCCGGCCTCGTAAAGTGCCTCGACGAGGCGTTCAGTCAGGCCAGATCGCTGTGACGTGGCCCGGCGACTACTGCAGAACGATGCGTCGCAGGTCGGCGGGAGTCAGGCCCTGCAGGGTGTCGACGTGGGTGGCGCCGTCGAGGACCGGCACTCGTACGACGTGCGGCACCGCGAGCGTGGGTACGCCGGCCGCCACCGCCGAGCGCACGCCCGGGGGCGAGTCCTCGATCGCCACGCACTCCCCCGGCTCGACGCCGAGCTGTGCAGCGGCCGTGAGGTAGGGCTCCGGGTGCGGCTTGCCGTGCGTGACGGCGTCTCCCGTCACCACGGCGGCGAAGGTGCCCTCGGGAAGTGCGTCGACCAGCACCTGCGCGAAGACGGTGTAGGACATGGTGACCAGTGCGCACGGAACCTGTTGCGCTGCAAGGGATTCGAGCAGCTCGCGTGCACCCGGTCGCCATGGCACGTGCTCGCGCATGCGGCGTACGACGCCGTCGAGGAGCACGTCGACGATCTGCTCCGGCGTCAGCGTGACCGGCGAGTTGTCGCGGATGATCGCCGCGGAGACGAGCAACGGGTTGCCGACGCACTGGTGCGCGAGCTCGTCGGTCGAGGTGCCGCCGTAGGACTCCACCAACTGGTGCTCGGCCTCGATCCAGAACGGCTCGGTGTCGACGATCGTGCCGTCCATGTCCCACAGCACCGCTGCGGGCAGGGCGCCGCCGGTGGCGGGTTCGAGGTCGGCCGGTGTCGTGCTCAGAGCCATCAGTCCTCCGGCTCGTAGGCGAGGTTGGGTGAGAGCCACTTCTCCGCCTGGGCGAGGGTCCAGCCCTTGCGGTGGGCGTACTCCTGCACCTGGTCGCGACCGATCCGACCGACCACGAAGTACTGCGACTGCGGGTGCGAGAAGTACCAGCCGCTCACGGCCGCGCCCGGCCACATGGCCATGCTCTCGGTCAGCTCGATGCCTGTCTGCTCCTGCACGTCGAGCAGCTCCCAGAGCAGCTCCTTCTCGGTGTGATCGGGGCAGGCGGGATAGCCGGGAGCCGGACGGATGCCGGCGTACTTCTCGGAGATGAGGTCCTCGTTGGACAGGTGCTCATCGCCCGCGAAGCCCCAGAACTCCTTACGGACCCGCTCGTGCATCCGCTCGGCGAACGCCTCGGCCAGGCGGTCGGCGATCGACTCCAGCAGGATCGCGCTGTAGTCGTCGAGGTCGGCCTTGAACTGCGCGATGTGCTCCTGCGCGCCGAGGCCGGCCGTCACCGCGAAGGCGCCGACGTAGTCGCGCAGACCCGTGTCCTTCGGAGCGACGAAGTCGCTGAGCGCACGGTGCGGGATGCCCGGCCGGTGCTCGCCCTGCTGGCGCAGGTGGTGCAGCGTCGCGCGGACCTGCGTGCGGGTCTCGTCGGTGTAGATCTCGACGTCGTCACCGACCGCGCTGGCCGGGAACAGGCCGATCACACCGTTGGCCGTCAGCCACTTCTCGCGCACGACGCGGTCGAGCATCGCCTGCGCGTCGTCGTACAGCTTGCGTGCCGCCTCACCCGTGGCCGGGTTGTTGAGGATGTCGGGGAAACGACCCTTCATCTCCCACGCGTTGAAGAACGGCTGCCAGTCGATGTACTCGCGCAGCTCGTCGATGGGGTACGCGTGGAAGGTCTTGGTGTACGACGCCCCGCTCGGGTGCGGACCCTCGTGCAGGTCCTTGGCCTGCTGCTGCAGCAGGTGCGGGCGCGGCGGCTGGTAGCCGGACCAGTCGATCGGCGTGGCGTTGGCGCGGGCGTCCTCGATCGACAGCAGCGGCCGGTCGTTCTTCTTGGCGGCGTGCCGGGCGCGCAGTGCGTCGTACTCCTGCCCGACCTGCTCCAGCAGCGCGGGGCGCCGCTCGTCGGACAGCAGCGAGGCGACCGTCGGCACCGACCGTGAGGCGTCCTTCACCCAGATGACCGGACCGTGGTACTTCGGCTCGACCTTGACGGCGGTGTGCGCCTTGGACGTCGTCGCCCCGCCGAGCAGCAGCGGGATGTCGAGCCCCTGTCGCTCCATCTCCTCGGCGAACGACACCATCTCGTCCAGTGAGGGCGTGATCAGGCCGGACAGGCCGATGATGTCGGCGCCCTCGGCCTTGGCCGCGTCGAGGATCTTCTGGCCCGGCACCATGACGCCGAGGTCGACGACGTCGTAGTTGTTGCACTGCAGCACCACACCGACGATGTTCTTGCCGATGTCGTGGACGTCGCCCTTGACGGTCGCCATCACGACCTTGCCGTTGGAGCGCTGTGCGTCACCGGGCTGCTTCTCGTCCTCGATGAACGGGATCAGATAGGCGACCGCCTTCTTCATCACGCGGGCCGACTTCACGACCTGCGGCAGGAACATCTTGCCGGCGCCGAACAGGTCGCCGACCACGCCCATGCCGTCCATCAGCGGGCCCTCGATGACCTCCAGCGGACGGCCACCGGAGGCCGCCAGCTCAGCGCGCATCTCCTCGGTGTCGGACTCGATGTGCTCGTCCAGACCCTTGACGAGGGCGTGCGTGATGCGTTCGCGCACGGGCAGCTCGCGCCACTCCTCGGTGACCTTCTCCTTCTGCTCACCCGTGGAGTTGAACTGGTCGGCGATCTCGAGCAGCCGCTCGGTGGAGTCGTCGCGCCGGTTGAGGACGACGTCCTCGATGCGCTCGCGCAGCTCGGGGTCGATCTCGTCGTAGACCACGAGGGCGCCGGCGTTGACGATGCCCATGTCCATGCCGGCCGCGACCGCGTGGTAGAGGAACACCGCATGGATCGCCTCGCGCACCGGGTTGTTGCCACGGAACGAGAACGACACGTTGGAGACGCCGCCCGACACCAGCGCGCCCGGGAGGTTCTGCTTGATCCACCGGGTGCCCTCGATGAAGTCGACGCCGTAGTTGGCGTGCTCCTCGATGCCCGTCGCGACCGCGAAGATGTTGGGGTCGAAGATGATGTCCTCGGCCGGGAAGCCGACCTCCTGCGTGAGGATTCGGTACGCCTCACCGCAGATCTGCTTGCGCCGCTCGAGGGTGTCGGCCTGACCCTCCTCGTCGAACGCCATCACGACCACGGCCGCGCCGTACTTGCGGCACAGGCGGGCGTGCTCGACGAACGGCTCGACGCCCTCCTTCATCGAGATCGAGTTGACGATCGCCTTGCCCTGGACGCACTTCAGGCCGGCCTCGATCACCTCGAACTTGGAGGAGTCGATCATCGTCGGCACCCGGCAGATGTCCGGCTCACCGGCGATGAGGCGGCAGAACCGCTCCATCGCCTCGACGCCGTCGATCATGCCCTCGTCCATGTTGATGTCGATGACCTGCGCGCCGGCCTCGACCTGCTGGCGGGCAACGTTGAGGGCGGTGCCGTAGTCGCCGTCCTTGATGAGCCGGCGGAAACGGGCCGACCCGGTGATGTTGGTGCGCTCGCCGACGTTGACGAACAGCGACTCCTCGACCACGTTGAGCGGCTCGAGGCCCGACAGCCGCAGCGCCGGACCCACCGTGGCAGGCACCCGCGGGGTCTTGCCGTCGACCGCCTTGTCGATCAGCCCGATGTGCTCGGGCGTCGTGCCGCAGCAGCCGCCGAGGAGGTTGACCAGACCATCGGCCGCGAACTCCTCGACGACCGCCGCCATCGCCTCGGCGCTCTCGTCGTACTCGCCGAACGCGTTGGGCAGACCGGCGTTGGGGTAGCACGAGACGAAGCAGTCGGCGACGCGCGACAGCTCGGCGACGTAGGGCCGCATGTCGGTGGCGCCGAGGGCGCAGTTGAGCCCGACCGCAAGCGGGCGCGCGTGACGCACGCTGTTCCAGAACGCCTCGGTGACCTGGCCCGACAACGTGCGCCCCGACGCGTCGGTGATCGTGCCGGAGATGATCACCGGCCAGCGCCGCTCACGCTGCTCGAACAGCGTCTCGCACGCGAAGATCGCAGCCTTGGCGTTGAGGGTGTCGAAGATCGTCTCGATGACCAGCAGGTCCGACCCGCCGTCGACGAGCCCCTGCGCCTGCTCGAGGTAGGCGTCGACGAGCTGGTCGAACGTCACGTTGCGCTTGCCGGGGTCGTTGACGTCGGGCGAGATCGAGGCAGTGCGGTTGGTCGGTCCGAGCGAACCTGCGACGTAGCGGCGACGGTCGGGGGTGCGCTGCGTCATCGCGTCGCACTCGAGCCGGGCCAGCTGCGCCGAGGCGAGGTTGAGCTCGTATCCCAGGTCCTGCATCCCGTAGTCGGCCATCGAGATGGCCTGGGCGTTGAACGTGTTGGTGCCGATGAGGTCGGAGCCGGCCTCGAGGTTGGCCCGGTGGATCTCACGGATCAGCTCGGGCTGAGTCAGCGAGAGCAGGTCGTTGTTGCCCTTGAGGTCGCTGGCCCAGTCGGCGAACCGCTGACCCCGGTAGTCGTCCTCACCGAGCCTGTGGCGCTGGATCATGGTGCCCATCGCGCTGTCGAGCACGAGGATGCGGCTGCGCAGCGCCTCGGTGAGCTCGTCGGTGCGGTCGGGCTGGACGTGGGTCGGGTCGACCTCGGTCTGGCGTGCGGTGGCGGACTCGGCGGACCGGGTCACGCTCAGGTCGGAGCGGCTGCTCACGTGGGTGCCTCCATCGGCTGGGACCTCTGGTGCTGGGCGTCGCGCCATCCTAACGAGGCACCGCGACACGTTCTGCGGACCACCGCTCCGCGGGACGGGACAGGTCCTTAGGGTGGTACGACGCCGGGTCACCTCCCGGCGTCAGCCGGCGCGTGTGCGACCGGTCCCGTCGACCTCCGGGAGGCCCCCGTTGATCCAGCTCGAGGACCTGCCAGAGCTGCGCGACCCGATTATGATCGCGGCGTTCGAGGGCTGGAACGACGCCGGTGAGACAGCGACCGCGACGCTGGCGCACCTCGCCCGGATGTGGGACGCCGAGCCGATCGCCGCGCTGGATCCCGAGGACTACTACGACTTCCAGGTCAACCGTCCGCGCATCGTCAACGAGGACGGCGCGCGCACCCTGCGCTGGCCGACGACCCGCATCCTCCTGGCCCGTGAGACACCCCTGGACCGGGACGTGCTGCTCGTCCAGGGGATCGAGCCGTCGATGCGGTGGGCGACGTTCACCGAGGAGATCATGTCCTTGGCCGAGGACCTGGACGTCTCGATGCTCATCACGCTCGGCGGTCTGCTCGCCGACGTCCCGCACACCCGGCCGATCCCCGTCACGGTCACCTCCGAGCACGACGAGACCCGCCACCGCTACGACCTCGAGCCGAGCCTGTACGAAGGCCCCACCGGCATCGTCGGCGTCGTCGTCGACGCCGCTCACCGGGCCGGGATCGCGTCGATGTCGTGCTGGGCGGCGGTCCCGCACTACGCCGGCGGCAGCCCCTCTCCGAAGGCGACCCTGGCGCTCATCACCCGCCTCGAGGAGCTGTTCGACACCCTGATCGGGCACGCCGACCTGGCCGACCTCGCGCGTGCGTGGGAGCACGGTGTCGACGAGCTCGCGTCTTCTGACGACGAGGTCGCCGAGTACGTCCACTCGCTCGAGGAGGCACAGGACACCACCGACCTGCCCGAGGCCAGCGGTGACGCGATCGCCAAGGAGTTCGAGCGCTACCTGCGCCGCCGCCAGGAGGACGACGACTGACGGTCGCTCCACGTCGCGTCGAGTATTTCCTTCGACTCCGCCTCGCACCGCCCTCTACGTTCGAACGATCGGGGGCAGCGAGACGCGAAATCCCCTGTCCCACCGGAGGATTCGACAGATCGGAGACAACCTGTGCGACGCACTACACGCATGGCCACCACGCTCGCCGCCGCGGGTCTGGCGCTCGTTGGCTCGGCAGCAGTCACCGCACCATCCGCCTCGGCTGAGACGAAGTGCTCGACCAACAGCAAGGAGTTCCCGACGTCCGGCTTCAACGTCGACGTCACGATCAGGATGTGCATCGACCGCTGGTGGGGTGGCCCGGGCGGCAGCTACGAGTACCGCAGGGCTCGCGCTGAGATCAGCTGGGGCGACGCGGGCGGCAACAAGTGGGACAACTTCGACGTTCAGGTCCGCCTCGAGAACAACGACGCCGACGTACGCACCCGCTGGTGCGACGTCACCTCGCTGATGGACAACAACTCCTCGGGCAGCACCACCTGCCAGACCGACACCGTCGTCAACGGCTCGGGCAACACCGCCGACGGCTACGTGAGCTACAACCTCAACGACGACGGCAACGGCGACTACGGCTGGAGTCTGACGGGGTCACCGGCGATCTGATCGCACCGCTGCCTCGGCCCGCCCCGTGCACTGATGTGCGGGGCGGGCCGTTCAGAGGCGTACGCCGAGGAGCGCGTCGAGCGCCTGGCTCAGGTCGGCCCCCGCGCCGGGCACGTGGTCGTCGGTGCCGGACTGCTCGGCCCACGCGTCGACGGCGTCGAGGGCGCGCGCGGTGCTCAGGTCGTCAGCGAGCGCACTGCGGACCGTGGCCACGACAGGCGCGGCGGCCGGGCCGCGGTCGGCCTTCGCCGCTGCTCGCCAGCGCTCGAGGCGCTCGGTCGCAGCCTTGAGGAGGGTGTCGGTGTACTCCCAGTCGTCGCGGTAGTGCTGTGCGAGCAGTACGAGCCGGATCGCCATCGGGTCGACGCCCTGGCGGCGCAGGTCGGACACGCGGACGAGGTTGCCCTTGGACTTGCTCATCTTCTCGCCCTCGTAGGCGACCATGCCCTGATGGGCATAGGTCCGGGCGAACGGCACGGTGCCGGTGAGCGCCGTCGCCTGCACGGCACTCATCTCGTGGTGCGGGAAGATCAGGTCGGTGCCGCCGCCCTGGACGTCGAAGCCCTCGCCGAGGAAGTTGAGGGCGATGGTCGTGCACTCCAGGTGCCAGCCGGGCCGACCCTCGCCGGCCACACCGCCGTCCCATGACGGCTCGCCCGGACGGGCGGCCCGCCACAGCAGCGGGTCGAGCGGGTCGCGCTTGCCGGCGCGGTCGGGATCGCCACCGCGGTCGGCGTAGACCTCCATCATCTGCTCGCGGGTCCAGTGCGAGACCGAGCCGAACGTCGGCTGCGTCGCGAGGTCGAGATAGACGTCGCGGGCGCCTTCACGGCCGGCCTCGGTCGGGTCGACCTCGACGGTGTACGCCGAGCCGTTCGCGAGCAAGGACGCCACCGTGGCCGCGTGCTGCGGCATCGTCTCGACGACGCCGACGTAGTCGTCCGGAGGAAGCACCCGCAGGGCGGTCATGTCGGTGTGGAACAGGTCGATCTCCGACGTGGCGAGCTCACGCCAGTCGACGCCGTCTCGAGCCGCGCGCTCCAGCAGCGGGTCGTCGACATCGGTGGTGTTCTGGACGTAGTGGACGTCATGGCCGGCCGCGCGCAGGGCGCGGTTGACCAGGTCGAACGTCACGTAGGTCGCCGCGTGCCCGAGGTGGGTGGCGTCGTACGGGGTGATGCCGCAGACGTACATGCGGGCCTGGCCCTGCGGGCTGACCTCGCGCACCGACTGGGTCGAGGTGTCGAACAGATGGAGGGGTCCGCTCCTGCTGGGCAGCTCGGGCAGGACAGGCGCGGACCATGACTTCACGCCCTGCAGCCTACGACCTCACCACAGGGGCCACGGGAGCGGAGTCCGGGCCTCGGGGGGCTCGGGGAACGTCCCCTGCCGCAGCAGTCGGTGAGCGCGGTGCCGCAACGCCTCGACCTCGTCGCCGGTGAGCAGCGGAGCGAGCTCGGAGGCCAGTGTGTCGTCGAGAGCGGCGACGAGGTCGTGCAAGCGCCCCAGGTCATCCTCCGGGATGGGGTCGCCCGCCCAGCCCCACAGGACGGTCCGCAGCTTGGGGTCGGTGTGCAACGTGATGCCGTGGTCGATCGCCCACAGCCGTCGGTCGTCCTCGATGAGGTGGCTGCCCTTGCGGTCGGCGTTGTTGAGCACCGCGTCGAGCACCGCGAGTGAGGCGAGCCGCGGGTCGTCGGCGTGCGAGACGGCGACCGGCCCGTCGCCCTCGAGCTCGAGCGCGACGACCGGGAGGTACGACGGCGGCACCTCACGCACGGGATCCAGCCGGATGAGTGAGATGGGTTCCTGGGGCTCCAGGGGTCCGACCCAGCGTTGGAGCGAACCCGGGCCGAGCGGCCCGTCACGCAGGACGGTCTCGGGGATGTGCGGCCATCCACCCGCCCGAGCGATCAGGAAGGTCGCGACCTCGCGCCCGGCCAGGTGGCCGTCCGGGAAGTCCCACAGCTCGCGCTCGCCGCGAATCGGCTTGTAGACGGCGGCAGCGCGCGTGTCGCCGGTCCCGACGCGCACGCGCAGCGCCAGGTTCGACGCATCGACCAGCTGCCCCTCGATCTCGATCTCACCAGTGCTCAGCAGATCGATGAGCTCGTCGGACGTGCGTGCGTGCCCGCGAGGTGGTGCGGAGTCGGCGGAGCCGGTTGCGCGCCCGTCCATCGGTCAGCGGCGGTAGCCGTTGGCGCGCGGGCAGATGTGACCGTCGGCGTCGAGCGGTCCACCGCAGAACGGGCACGGCGGTCGCCCCTGCGCGACCGCAGCCAGGCTGCGTCGGGCGAACTCGCGGGCGTCGGCCGCCGTGATGACGACGCGGAGCACCGAGGAGTCAGGGGGCGTGACCTCGACGAGCTCGTCGCCCTCGTCGGTGGGCTCGAGCTCGACCTGCCCGTCGTGGCACTCGATGACCACGGCAGCCAGGTCGGACTCCCAGGCGAGGCTGAGGGTGCCCACCCTGAACTCGTCCTCGATCGGTGTGCTCAGCGGACCGTTGTCCTCGGGCGCGGGCGGGACGTCGGCGGCGGCGCCCACCTCGTCGAGCAGCTCGTTGACCCGCTCGGCGAGCACCTCGACCTGCTGCTTCTCCAGCGAGACGGACGTGACGCGTCGCCCCTGGGAGACCTGCAGGAAGAACGTGCGCTGGCCGGGAGGGCCCACCGTGCCGGCGATGAACCGGTCCGGTCGGTCGTACTCGATGACGGGCATGTGTCGAGCCTAATCCGCGGACCCGGAGGAGCCGGTGGCACCACCGGGCGTGGCGTCGGTGCTGCTGGCCTCCGCCTTCGACGGAAGCAGGTCGGCGACCGACGAGCTGTTGTCGTTGACCCGCAGGACGTAGGGATGGCTGCTGGTGTAGCGCACCACCGACAGCGAGGCGGGATTGACCGAGATGCGCTGGAACAGGTCGAGATGCGTGCCGAGGGCATCAGCGAGCACGGCCTTGATCACGTCCCCGTGCGAGACGGCGACCCACACCGCCTGTGCACCGTGCTCGGCCTCGACCTGCGCGTCGACGCGCCGGACGACCTCCACAGCGCGTGTCTGCATCTGCGCCATCGACTCGTGCTCGTACTCCTCGGACGGCGGGAAGGTCACGGCCGACGGCTGGGCCTGGACCGTCGCCCACAGGGGGTCCTGGGCGAGGTCCTTGATGGGCCGGCCGGTCCACGCGCCGTAGCGGCACTCCCCCAACGCGTCATCGGTCACGACGTCCAGACCACGTGACCCGACGACGGCGACGGCGGTCTCCTGGCATCGCTGCAACGGGCTCGAGACGACGCGGGCGAGCGGCAGCTCGGCGAGCCTGGCACCCACCGACTCGACCTGCTTCCGACCGGTGTCGTCGAGGCCGACCCCGGCAGTCCACCCGGCCAGCAGGCCCGAGGAGTTGGCGGTGGTGCGCCCATGGCGCAGGAGCAGGACGGTGGCCACGCGGCCACTGTAGGCGGACGGCGCACGACCCGGTGGCGCGGTGGGCGTGCGCTGCCGCACCGCGCGTGGTGACATAGGGCCGTGATCGTGGACCAGGCCGTGTACAGGGACGGCAGACGACTCCCCTGCGGCGACCTGAGCGACGAGCTCGACCTGCTCCATGAGCAGGGCACGGGCTTCTTGTGGATCGGCCTGAAGGACCCCACCCAGGACGAGTTCGACCTCGTGCGCGACGAGCTCGGCCTGCACCCGCTCGCCATCGAGGACGCGGTCACCGGCAACCAGCGTCCCAAGATCGAGTACTACGACAACGGCCATCTGTTCGTCGCGATGAAGACGCTCAGCTACGTCGAGGCCACCTCCGACGTCGAGACCGGTGAGGTGATGCTGTTCATCGGCGACCGCTTCGCCCTGACGGTCCGTCGCGGCGAGCCGGCCCCTCTCGCGCCCGTGCGTGCCGCCCTGGAGCACGCGCCCCACCTGATGGAGCACGGCCCGATCGCGGTGCTCTACTCGGTGATGGATGCCGTCGTCGACAACTACGTGCGCATCGACGACGAGCTCACCGACGACCTGGACCGCATCGAGCGCAGCGTGTTCTCGGCCGAGGCGCAGGGCAACGTGCAGGAGATCTACTCTCTCAAGCGCGAGGTGCTCGAGACGCGCCGGGCCGCCCAGCCGCTCGTCGACCCGCTCACCCGCCTGCTGCACGGCAGCCGGCTGCCCTCCGACGCCGTGCCCTTCTTCCGCGACATCAGCGACAACCTGCTGCGCGTCGTCGACCACGTCGAGTCCTACGACAGGCTGCTCACCGACGTGCTCAACGCCCACCTCGCGCAGGTGTCGGTCCAGCAGAACAGCGACATGCGCAAGATCTCGGCGTGGGTCGCCATCGCGGCCTTCCCGACGATGCTGGCCGGTGTCTACGGCATGAACTTCGAGGGCATGCCCGAGCTGAGCGCGTCGTTCGACGTCGGCGGGACCGAGTACCACTACGGCTACTTCGTGGCGCTCGCGGTGATGATCGGGGGCTCGTTCCTGCTCTACCGCGCGTTCAAGCGCTCCGGCTGGCTCTGACCGATCAGCCCGCCAGACCCTGCTCGTCCAGGAGCTCGGCCATCGTGCGCACCGTGTCGAGGCGCTGCTGCAGGCTCTCGCCGTAGGGCGCGACACACAACGTCGTGACCCCGGCCTCGGCGTAGCGGTGCAGCCGGTCGGCGATGCGTGCCCGGTCCCCGACCAGCGCGGTCCGGTCCAGGAAGTCGTGCGAGAGCGCGGCCTGGGCGTCACGCGGGCGACGCTCCAGGTAGAGCCGTTGGACCGTCGCTGCCTCGTCGGCGAACCCGGCCCGCACAGCGATGCGGTTGTAGAAGTTCTGCTTGGCCGAGCCCATCCCGCCGACGTAGAGCGCGGCGTACGGACGAACCCGGTCGTACGCCTGCTCCAGGTCTGACCCGAGGCTCACCGGCACGCTCGGCGCGATGTCGAAACCGTCGAGGGTCCTTCCCCGTCCGGCTGCCTCGCGACCTGCTCGGACCGTCTCGTGCAGGCCGCCCGCCTCCTCCGGGATGTAGAAGACCGGCAGCCAGCCGTCGGCGACCTCACCGGTCAGAGCGAGGTTCTTGGGGCCGATCGCCGCGAGGTACAACGGAATTCGCGCCCGCTCGGGTCGGATCGTCAGGTGCAGTGCCTTGCCCGGACCGTCGGGTAGAGGCAGCGTGAAGTGCTCACCGTCGTACTCCAGCCGCTCGCGGCCGAGGGCGCGTCGGACGATCTCGGCGTACTCGCGGGTGCGTCCGAGCGGGTCGGTGAAGCGCACCCCGTGCCAGCCCTCGCTCACCTGCGGCCCGGACACGCCGAGCCCCAGCCGGAACCGACCGCCGGTGAGTGAGTCGAGCGTGGCTGCCGTCATGGCGGTCATCGCGGGAGTGCGGGCGGGGATCTGCATGATCGCGCTGCCCACGTCGATGCGGTCGGTCTGGGCGCCCAGCCAGGCGAGGACGGTCGGGGCGTCCGAGCCGTACGCCTCCGCAACCCACGCAACGGCGTACCCGAGCCGCTCGGCCTCCTGGACCAGCTGGAGCTGGGAGTGAGCGTGCGTGTCCTTGGCCGATCCCCAGTAGCCGACCATCAGTCCGAGCCTCATGGTCTCGAACGCTATCCCTTCGTCACCGTGCAGGCGTCGGGGTCGGTAGGTTGCCGCCCATGCGTTCGCTCCCTCTCGGCCGGTCCGGCCTGCGCGTCTCCGCCCTCACGCTCGGCACGCTCGGATGGGGCACCGACGTCGAGCCCGAGACCGCACGAGAGCAGCTCGAGGCCTATGTCGCCGGTGGCGGCCACACCCTCGACACGGCGCACGGGTACGGCCTGGGCGAGACCGAGCAGATCATCGGCGACCTCACCCGTGAGGTGGTCGACCGCGACGACCTCACGATCATCACCAAGGCCGGCATCTCGCGTACGACGGGCGACCGCGTCGTCGACACCTCACGCGGCACGTTGATGCGCCAGCTGGACCTGTCCCTGGAGCGCATGCGGACGTCGTACGTCGACCTGTGGCTGGTGCACACCTGGAGCGACGAGCCCGCCCTGGAGGAGACCCTGTCCGCGCTGGAGTGGGCGGTGTCCACCGGCCGCGCGCGCTACGTCGGTGTGTCCAACTACCAGGGGTGGCAGATGACGCGGGCGCACGCGCTGCTGCAGCAGGCTCGAGTTTCGTTGGTGGCCAACGAGATCGAGTACAGCCTGCTTCGACGCGAGGCCGAGCAGGAGGTCTGCCCGGCTGCAGCCCACCTCGGCGTCGGGCTGCTCGCGTGGTCACCCCTCGCGCGCGGTGCCCTGACGGGCAAGTACAGGCACAACGTGCCCGCCGACTCACGCGCGGCTCAACGTCCCAGCCTGCTGGAGCCCTACCTCGACGACCACTCGCGGGCGGTGGTCGAGGCGGTCAGCACGGCGGCCGACGGGCTCGGCGTGACGCCGGCAGAGGTGGCTCTCGGGTGGCTCACCGCACGCCCGTCGGTGGCGGCTGCAGTCATCGGCGCGCGCACCGTCACCCAGCTGCGCTCGGCGCTGAAGGCCGTCGACCTCGTCGTGCCCGACCAGGTGACGCAGGCACTCGACGAGGTCTCCGGCTGAGGCAGACCGCCGGGGGCTCAGCCGCGGGTCGGCGTCGCCGGCTCGTCCTCGGTGTCGTAGTCCTCGTCGTCGAGACCGGAGTACTCGACGTCGTCCTCGTCGTCGAAGTCCTCGTCGTCCTCGTCGTCCTCGTCGTCGAAGTCGTCGTCGTCACCGGCGTAGATCTCCAACGGGGTGACCTCGCCGTAGGTGTCCATGAGGGCGTCGTCGTAGGTCTCGAACGCGTCGGCGACGTCCCTGTAGGCGGCGACCACCGTCGGGTCGTTCTCCCCGCGCCGCGCGGCCGCGGCCTCCAGGTGCCGTTCGAGAGATGTCACCAATGCGGAAAGGGCGGCACGCGGGTCATCCGTCATGACGCCGACGGTAGCGAAGATGTCGCAGAATGGCAGCAATGGTTCAGTACGAGTACCGGGTCCTGACGTTCCCCCGCGATGCGACGCGCCCGGACATCCGTCAGGTGCTGGCCGAGCACGCGGAGTACGGGCACTGGGAGCTGGCTCGTACGAGGCTCTACCTCGGCGGTCACCGACGGGTGTGGCTGCGCCGCAAGATCATCCGGGTGCAGCGCACCGCCTGAGGCGTCGTTCAGCAGTCGGCGACGAACCGCTGCAGCACCCGGGCCCCGAACTTCAACGACTCCAGCGGCACCCGCTCGTCGATGCCGTGGAACATCGGGGCGAAGTCGAGGTCGGCCGGCAGCTGCAGGGGCGCGAACCCGTAGCCGGTGATGCCGAGCGCCTTGAGTGCCTTGTTGTCGGTGCCGCCCGACAGGCAGTACGGCAGGATCGCGGCGTCCGGGTCCTCGGCGAGCAGGGCGCCCTTCATCTTGTCGACCAGCGCGCCCTCGAAGGGCGCGTCGAGCGCGATGTCGCGGTGGTGCACCGTCACCTCGACGTGCTCCCCGGCGAGCTCGCGCACGGTCGCCATCAGCTCGTCCTCGTGACCGGGCAGGAACCGGCAGTCCAGCGAGGCGCTCGCGCTCTGCGGGATCACGTTGTGCTTGTACCCGCTGTCGAGCATCGTGAAGTTGGAGGTGTCCTGCAGCGTGCCCTCGACGAACCCGCGTGCGCCGCCGAGCAGCGGCAGCACCCGGGAGAGGTCGTCGTCGGCGTACGTCTGACCGCTGAGGTCGGACAGGCCGTCGAGCAGCTGACGCACCGAGCTGATGTATTCGCGCGGCCAGACGTGGTTGTCGATGCGCGCGATCGCCTGGGCGAGCCGGACGACGGCGTTCTCGTCATTGGGCACCGAGCCGTGGCCCGCGCGTCCGTGCGCGGTGAGGCGCAGCCAGGCGATGCCCTTCTCCGCGGTCTGCAGGAGGTACGCGCGCTGGTCCTTGCCGCTCTGGGTGGGGAACGTGACGCTGTAGCCGCCGACCTCGCTGATGGCCTCGGTGACGCCGTCGAACAGCTCGGGTCGGTGCTCGACGACCCACTGACTGCCCTTGACACCGCCGGCCTCCTCATCGGCGAAGAACGCGACGACCAGGTCGCGAGGCGGCTTGGTGCCGGTGCGCGCAAGGTCACGCACCACGGACAGGATCATCGCGTCCATGTCCTTCATGTCGACCGCACCGCGGCCCCAGATGCAGTCGTCCTTGATCTCGGCGCCGAACGGGTTGACCTGCCAGTCCTCGGCGTTGGCGGGGACCACGTCGAGGTGACCGTGCACGGCGAGACCGCCGCGCGAGGAGTCCTCGCCCTCGATGCGGACGACGACGCTCGCCCGGCCGGGCTCGCTCTCGATCAGCTCGGGGTGGAGGCCGACCTCGGTGAGCTCGCTCATGACGTACTCGGCGGCCTTGCGCTCACCCGGGCCGCTGCCGTCGCCGTAGTTGCTGGTGTCGATGCCGATGAGGTCCTGACAGATGCGGACGACCTCGTCCTGCGGGCTCGTCGTCTGCTGGGTCTGCTTCGCCTCGGCCATGACTCCACCTTGCCACGCGCGGGGGCGTTCAGGACCACCCGGCCAGCCGGCGTACGTCGTCGACGGTGTCTGCCTGCTCGGCGGTCTTGTCGTCGCGGTAGCGCAGCACCCGTGCGAAGCGCAGCGCCATCCCGCCCGGGTAGCGCGAGGAGCGCTGCACACCGTCGAACGCGATCTCGACCACCTGCTCCGGTCGCACGGTCACGACCCACTCACCGCGGTCGGTCGCGAGCTCGGTGAACCGCCGCGTCTGCCAGTCGAGCATCGCGTCGGTCATGCCCTTGAACGTCTTGCCGAGCATCACGAAGCCGCCGGTCTCGGGGTCGCGGGCGCCGAGGTGGATGTTGGACAGCATGCCGCGGCGACGTCCGCTGCCCCACTCGACCGCGAGCACCACCAGGTCGAGCGTGTGCCGGGGCTTGACCTTGACCCAGCCGGCGCCCCGCCGACCCGCGGCGTACGGAGCCGCAAGGCTCTTGACGACGACACCCTCGTGGCCGCGGCCCACCCACTCCTCGAAGAAGGCCTGCGCCTCGCCGGTGTCCGCGGTGACGGCTCGCGGGACGAGGTGCTCGGTGGGGACGACGTCGACGAGGGCCGCGACGCGGACCGTCGCCGGCTGGTCGATCAGGTCGGCACCGTCGCGGTGCAGGACGTCGAAGAACCAGGGCGTCACCGGCGTCGTACGCCGCAGCTCGGCCGGGTCCTTGCTGCTCGCGGTGCGGGCGCCGGTCACCTGGAACGGGTGGGGCGAGCCGTCCTCACGCAGCGCGATCACCTCGCCGTCGAGCACCAGCGTGTCGGCCGGGAGACCGCGCACGACCTCGACCACCTCCGGGAGCCGGTCGGTGACGTCGTCGAGGCTGCGGGTGAACAGGCGGACCTGGTCACCGACCTTGTGCGCCTGCACGCGGATGCCGTCCAGCTTGCACTCGATGGCGACCGGATCTCCTTGCGCCGCAGCGGTGCTCAGCGCCTCGGCAACGCTCGGCTCGGAGCCGGCGAGCATCGGTCGCAGGGGGCGACCGACCTCGAGCCCGACCTGCTCGAGGGCCTGCACTCCCCCGCTCATGGCGGCCGCGGCGACCGGCGCGCTGAAACCGGCCAGCATCACGGCACGGCGCACGAGTGTCGCGGGGACGTCGGCGGCGGTGGCGATCGCAGCCTGCATGACGCCGTCCTGGGCGCCCTGGCGCAGCTCGCCGGAGATCAGCCCGCGCAGGAACGTCTGCTCGCCGGCCGTCGCGGCACCGAACAGCTCACCCACCAGCGCCGCGCGTGCAGCCACCGACCCCGGCCCGGACGCGTCGGCCAGGCGTTGGAGCAGCCCGTCGACACCCACGACGGTCAGGGACGGCTCGGCGGCGGGTGAGGGCAGCGAGCCGAGTGTGCGCCAGCCGACGCCGACCCGGCGCTGCGGCAGGACGCCGGCGAGATAGGCGGTGACGAGTGCGACCTCAGCGGGCTCGGCCGCGCGCAGGACGTCGGCGACCACCTCGGTCTTGGCGGTGCGCGACCGGGTCGCGGCGACGCGGGCGGAGGCGGAGACGACGTCGGCGAGCAGCACGGTCACAGTCTCGCGCGTCGTACCGACAGGCGTGGTCACTCGCGGCTGAGGTCGGCCTCCGTCGGGTCGACCTTGGGTGCACGCGTCACGAGCTTGTGCCCCGCCCACAGCCCGAGGAACAGCGGCAGCCCGATGTACGACGTCGCGAGCCCGTGCAGGTCGGGCGTGGTCGTCAGCCAGGCCTCGTAGTTCTGACCGACGACCACCACGATGCACATGACCAGCGCGACGACCGGCCCGAGCGGGAACCACCGCGCCCGGAACGGCAGCTCGCTGATGTCGTGCCCCTGGGCGATGAACGCCCGCCGGAACTTGTAGTGCGACCAGGCGATGCCGACCCAGGTGATGAACCCGGCCAGACCCGAGGCGTTGACCAGCCAGGTGTACGCCGCGCCGTCGCCCGCGAGGCTGGTGACGAAGCACAACGCCCCGACCGCAGTCGTCGCGAGCAGCGCCGCCATCGGGATGCCCCGACGGTTGGTACGCGCGAACAGGCGAGGTGCCTTGCCGCCCTTGGCGAGCGCGTACAGCATCCGGGTCGAGGCGAAGACCCCCGAGTTGCCGGCCGACAGGATCGCGGTGAGGATCACGGCGTTCATGACGGTCGCAGCGCCGAGGATGCCGGCCTTCTCGAAGATCAGCGTGAACGGCGCGACGGTGATGTTCTCCTCGCTGCTGTCCAGCAGGCGCTTGTCGGTGTAGGGCAGCAGGAAGCCGATCACCACGATGGCACCGACGTAGAACAGCATGATCCGGTAGAACACGGCGCGGATCGCCTTGGGAATCGTGCGTTCGGGGTCCTCGGCCTCGCCTGCGGCGACGCCGACCATCTCGGTGCCCTGGAACGAGAAGCCGGCCACCATGAAGATCGACAGGATGCCGAGGCCGCCGCCGACGAACGGTGCCTCACCGTCGGTCCAGTTCGACGTCCCGGGCGAGTCACCGCCCAGGATCCCGGCGATCATCAGGACGCCGATGACCAGAAACACCAGCACCGTCAGCACCTTGACCGAGGCGAACCAGAACTCGCTCTCGCCGAACGCCTTGGCACTGATCGCGTTGAGCGCGAACAGCAGCGTGAGGAAGATCGCCGACCACACCCACGACGGCACGTCGGGCAGCCAGTACTTCATCACCAGGGCCGCGGCCACCAGCTCCGCCGCGACCGTGATGGCCCAGTTGAACCAGTAGTTCCAGCCGGTCGCGAAGCCGAACGACGGGGACACGAAGCGGGTGCCGTACGCCTCGAAGGAGTCGGCGATCGGCAGGTAGGTCGACATCTCGCCGAGGCTCTGCATGAGCAGGAAGACCATGAGGCCGATGGCGCCGTACGCGATGAGCGCGCCGCCCGGGCCGGCCTCGCTGATCGATGCACCGGACGCCACGAACAAGCCCGTGCCGATCGCACCACCGATGGCGATCATGTTGAGGTGGCGAGCCTTCAGCCCGCGATGCAGGGACTGCTCCTCGCGCGCGGGGGCCGTGGTGTCGACGACGTCGGACATCGCTCTCCTTGAGGGTTCGTCAGGCCGCCTGGCTCGCCGACCGCGCGCGAACGTACCAGGCCGGGTGTGGCGAAAGCCTCCACCGCGTACCGGAATCGGGTCATGCGGTGCACTGTTCTCGCGCACGTCACCCGACAACCGAAGGAGCACGTACCGATGGCCCAGACCACCCGCATCGTCCTGGCCGCCCGCCCACACGGCGAGCCCACCCAGGACGACTTCCGCACCGAGACGATCGACCTGGCTGCGCCGGGTGACGGCGAGGCGCTGCTCGAGACGCTCTACCTCTCGCTCGACCCGTACATGCGCGGTCGGATGAGCGATGCACCGTCGTACGCCGCACCGGTCGAGATCGGCGCGCCCATGGTCGGTGCGACGGTCTCGCGGGTCGTCGAGTCGAACGACGACGCGTTCGAGCCCGGCGACGTCGTCCTGGGGTACGGCGGCTGGCAGACCCACTCGGTCGAGAAGGTGAGGCACCTGCGGCGTCTGGACCCGTCGGTCGCACCCGTCACCACGGCACTCGGTGTGCTCGGCATGCCCGGCTTCACGGCGTACTCCGGCTTGCTGACCATCGGGCAGCCGAAGCCGGGCGAGACCGTCGTCGTCGCCGCGGCCACCGGCCCCGTCGGCTCGGCCGTCGGACAGATCGCCCGGCTCAAGGGTGCTCGGGCGGTCGGCATCGCGGGCGGCCCGGAGAAGGTCGCTCATCTGCGGGAGATCGGGTTCGACGCGGCCGTCGACCACCGTGCGCCCGACTTCGCCGAGCAGCTCGCGGCGGCGACACCGGACGGTGTCGACGTCTACGTCGAGAACGTCGGCGGAGCCGTCTGGGACGCGGTTCTCCCCCGGCTCAACACGTACGCCCGCGTGCCGGTCTGCGGTCTCGTCGCCGGCTACAACGCCACCTCGCTGCCCCAGGGACCGGACCGGTCGGGCGTGCTGATGGGCACGATCCTGCGCAAGAGCCTGACCGTGCGCGGGTTCATCCAGACCGAGTTCGCGCCGACCCAGACCGAGCAGTTCCTGGCCGACATGGCCGGCTGGGTGGCCGACGGCAGCGTGCAGTACCGCGAGGACGTCGTCGAGGGCCTGGACCAGACCGTCGAGGCGTTCCGCAGACTGCTCACGGGCCGCAACTTCGGCAAGCTCGTCATCAAGGTCGCGGACTGATCCGCAGCACCCGGCCGATTCCGAGATTCGGCCGGGTGCGTGCTAGTGTCTGCCGTCGCAGAGGGGGTCCTCGGGACCGCCTCCGCACCACCTCGTCCGGGTGGCGGAATTGGCAGACGCGCTAGCTTGAGGTGCTAGTCCTCGTATAGAGGGTGGGGGTTCAAGTCCCCCCTCGGACACCGGGGGTCGTTTGCGTGGAAGCGTGTTTCACGTTTGTACGGAACGCCCAGAGAAGGGCCGGACTGCTCAGGATCGAGCGGTCCGGCCCTTGTCGTTGTCCATGAGGGTCTGAGGTCGGTTCCACGAGCGCGGAGCCGGGCGTGCGAAGGCTCGGTGGAGTCCGCGCAGAGGCGTTGGGCCGCCTTTCGGGCAGGGTGAAGCCAGAGCGGCTCATGCGAGGGAGGTTGTGCGGATGACTCAGGCGTCGGCTTCCACGGGACTGCTGCACGAACAGGTGACAGTTGGTAGTCATGCCGCCTGATCGGCTGGCGTGGTCATGATCGTCTCGTACTCGATGGGGGTCAACTGGCCGAGGCGTTCTTGGCGTCGACGCCGGTGGTAGGTGCGTTCGGTCCAGGTGATGATCGCGATCCGCAGGTCTTCGCGGGTGTCCCAGGTGCGGCGGTTCAGGACGTTCTTCTGCAGCAGCGCGTAGAAGGACTCCATCGCGGCGTTGTCACCGGCAGCGCCGACCCGGCCCATCGACCCGGTCAGCGCGTGCTGGTTCAAGGCGTGCACGAACTTGCGTGAGCGGAACTGGCTGCCGCGGTCGGAGTGCACGATGCACCCGGTGACGTCCTGACCCTGCGCGCGTCGCCGCGCGACGGCCGAGTCCAGGGCTGCCGACCGCGAGGGTGGACTTCATCCGGTCGCTGATGGAGTAGCCCACGATCCGCCCGGAGCAGGCGTCCTTGATCGCGCACAGATACAGCTTCCCCTCACCAGTGCGGTGCTCGGTGATGTCGGTCAGCCACACCTGGTTCGGCGCGGCGGCGGTGAAGGAGTGCCGGATCACACCGTGCTCGTCCTGACCAGCGAGCAGGTCATCGTGCACCGGTGGCCCGGGCTTCTTGCCGTGGCTGCCGCGCTTCTTGCCGAAGACCGACCACCACGCGTTCGCCGAACAGAACCGCCACGCCGTGCGCGGCGTCATCACCTCACCCGCGTCGGCGGCCTCCACAAGCAAGTACCGGTACCCGAACTCCGGATCATCACGGTGGGCATCGAACAACGCGTTGGCCCGGTAGGCCGCCTGCAGCTCACGACCGGTGACCGGACTGGCCAGCCAGGCGTAATACTTCTGACGGTGGAGCTTCAGGACCCGGCACGTGACCGTCACGGGAATCCCGTCAGCGGCCAGCTCACTCACGAGCGGGTAGAGCCTTTTCCCGGCAGATGCGCCTGAGACAGGTAAGCCGCCGCCCGGCGCAGCACCTCGTTCTCCTGCTCAAGCAGCCGTATCCGCCGGTTGGCCTCCCGCAGGTCAGCAGACTCAGCCGTGGTCGTGCCCGGCTTGTCGCCATCATCGATCGCGGCCTGGCGCAACCACTTGTTCAACGTCATCGGGTGGACACCGAAGTCCTTGGCGACCTGCTCCAGCGTCACACCCGGCTCACGGCCGCGGGCGACGCGCACGACATCATCACGAAACTCTCGGGGGTAGGGCTTAGGCACAGCAACATCCTTCCAGGCCACCCTCACGGGCAAGCCAGATCAGATGTCACCTGTTCGTGCAGCAGTCCCTCTCGACGAGCCTGAAGACGCGCTTGCCGAGACTGGGGGCTCGGGGTGGTGGGAACGTCCGCTGACCGACGAGCAGTGCCTCACTCTCCTCGGGGCCGGGATGCACCCCGAGCGTGTCGTCGCCAAGATGCGCACCCTCGCCGTCACGAAGCGATGGCGCGAGATCGACTGGGCCCGCGTGGTGGGTAGCCAGAAGATCGACAAGGACACCGCCCTCCAGCGCGGTGAGAAGACACGGCTGACGGTGGCGCTTGCTGGGGACGCAACGTGAGGAAGTGGAAGACCAGCCGGAGCCCTGGTCGGCAAGCCTCCAGGCCGGACGGCACCAGGACAAATAGCATGACCGAGAGCCGATCTGACGACCGAAAGAGCGCCGTGACCAAGCCTGACCCGACCTTCATCTGGGGCATCGCAGACATGCTCCGTGGCCCGTACCGCCCGAAGGAGTACGGCACGGTCATCCTGCCGTTCACCGTGCTGGCGCGGTTCGAGTCGGTGCTGGAGCCCACCAAGGATGCGGTCCTCGCGGCTTCCGAGAAGTACGAGAGCGCTCCCGACCTCGTGCGTCACGAGATGCTGAAGCGGGCCTCCGGTCAGGAGTTCTACAACACGTCGCAGTTCACCCTGAGCACGCTCGGTGACCCAGCCAACCAGGCTGCGAACCTCCAGAACCTCATCGAGGGCTACAACGAGGAGGTGCGGCAGGTCTTCGAGCGCTTCGACATGCCGAAGATCATCCGCGACCTGGACGACCGCGACCGTCTGTCTGCCGTCGTCAAGGAGTTCGCCGCACTGGACGTGCACCCGGACCGGGTGAGCAACGCCGAGATGGGTGACGTCTTCGAGGAACTTATCCGGCGCTTCATGGAGGCGTCCAAGGACGTAGCGGGTGACTACTTCACCCCGCGCGAAGTGGTGCGCTTGATGGTGTCTCTGCTCTTCTCACCGGACAGGGAGGACCTGTCCGACCCGCACCTGATCCGGCAGGTCTACGACCCGACCTGCGGCACGGGCGGCATGCTCTCCGAGGCCCATGAGTGGATGCGCGAGCACAACGGTCACGCGACCTTGAACCTCTTCGGTCAGGAGTTCAACGCGCTGTCGTACGCCATGGCCAAGGCCGACCTGATCATCAAGAAGCAGGACGCCCAGAACATCTTCTTCGGGGACACCCTCTTGGTTGACGGGCACGAGGGGAAGACCTTCTCCTACTGCATCTCTAACCCGCCGTTCGGGCAGGACTGGAAGGTGCAGGAAAAGGCCGTCAAGGCCGAGCGCGAGCGCGACGGAGACGAGGGGCGCTTCACTGCTGGCCTGCCCAGCGTCAACGACGGCGCGATGCTCTTCCTCCAGCACCTGGTCTCCAAGATGCGTCCCGCCGCGCAGGGTGGTGGCCGTGGGGCCATCGTCCTCAACGGCTCCGCGCTGTTCACCGGCAGCGCTGGACAGGGGCCGTCAGAGATCAGGCGACACCTGCTGGAGAACGACCTCGTGGACGCCATCATCGGCTTGCCGACCGACCTCTTCTACAACACCGGCATCGCTACCTACATCTGGGTGCTCGACAACAACAAACCGCAGGAGCGGCGAGGCAAGGTCCAGTTGATTGACGGCACCGCGCAGTGGGTCAAGATGCGTAAGTCCATCGGGGCGAAGCGGCGCATGCTCTCCGAGGCCAACATCACGAGCATCGTGGACCTCTACGGTGAGTACGAGGACGCCGATCCGGAGGTCTCCAAAGTCTTCAACACGGAGGACTTCGGCTATCGCACGATCACGGTCGAACAGCCGCTGCGGCAGGTCTACTCGGTGGACGAGGACCGGATCGAGGCTGCGCTCAACCTGACTCCGATCAAGAAGTTCGACAAGGAGACCCGACACCTGCTGCGCGAGGCGCTCGACAGCCTCGACCACGAGCAGGTCTGGACCGAGCGAGGAGAGTTCGACAAGGACCTCGGAACCGCGCTCGGGGCTCACAGGGTTGGCCTGACCCCAGCGAACCGCCGCGCTGTGATCGGAGCATTCGCGGAGTCCTCAGCCCAGGGCGAGATCGTCAAGGGGCCGAAGGGCCGCATCGAACCGGACGCATCTCTGCGCGACACGGAGAACGTGCCACTGACCGAGGACGTGGACGCCTACGTGGAGCGTGAGGTGCTGCCCTGGGCTCCCGAGGCTTGGGTGGACGAGTCCAAGACCAAGATTGGCTACGAGATTCCATTCACGCGAGCCTTCTACGTCTACGAGCCCCCGCGCCCTCTGGCGGAGGTCGACGCCGACGTCCAGGCTGCTATCGCCCGAGTGCAGGGCCTCTTCGCGGAGGTCCGGTCGTGACACGGTTTGGGGTCTTGGTTGATCGTGTCGATGTGCGTGGGAAAGGTATCGACCTTCCGCTCATGTCCGTTTCTCAGTTCCGAGGAGTAATCCGTCGTTCTGAGATCAGCGACGGGGCGCACCGGGCTGACAGCCTTGATGACTACAAGATCGCGAAACGAGGGGACATCGTGTTCAACAAGATGTCTATCCGAGATGGAGCGATGGGGCTTGCCCGGGAGGATGGGCTGGTCACGTACCACTACGAGGTGATGCGGCCTCGCCCGGCTGTCGAGGCACGCTACGTCGTTTACCTTATGAAGTCGTCCTGGTTTGGCGGCGAGTTGATCAAGCGTGAGCGGGGGATCGGTGCGGGAGGCGCAAAGGGTGTCCGGACGACTGAAGTGCCCTTCCGCGTTCTGAGGACCATCGACTGCTACATCCCGACAGTCGAGGGTCAGAGGGCCATCGCTGACTTCCTCGACCGTGAGACTGCACAGATCGACTCCATGATCGAGGCGCAGAACGTGCTAATGCAAGAACTGCGCGAAAGGCAGCGTGCTGCAATCTCAAACACCATTGACTCAGACGCTTCGCTGCAAAGAGTGCCGCTACGGCGCTTGATCACTGGTATCAGCCAGGGCTGGTCTCCCCAATGCGAAGACACTCCCGTGGACGATCCGTCGACCCAGTGGTCAGTGCTGAAGGTGGGCTGTGTCAATGGCGGAGTCTTTCGTCCTGAGCAGAACAAGATGCTGCCCGGGGATTTGGAGCCTCGTCCAGAACTCGGCCTGCGTGCCGGTGACCTGCTCATGTCGCGTGGCAATACCCGAGAGTGGGTGGGAAGCGCCGCCGTCGTTGATCGGGACTACCCGACCCTCATGTTGAGCGACCTGCTCTACCGGGTCGCGGTCGACCGCTCCTTGGTATCCAGCGAGTACGTCGCCCTCGCTCTAAGTACCCGCAAGGCCCGCGATGAGATCGAGATTGCCGCGAAGGGCGCAAGTCACTCGATGCAGAAAGTTTCTCAGGGCGATATCCGGTCCACGACCATTCCCCTTCGCAGCCTTCAGGCACAATCAGACGTCGTGAATGAGGCGAGCGCGATAACAGTAAGAGCCGATGCGATGATCTCGGCTGCGCAAGAGGTCATCGACCTGCTTCGTGAGCGCCGCGAGGCACTCATCACCGCCGCAGTCACCGGCAGGATCGACCCCGAGACCGGCACTGAATGCATCGAGGAGGGGGCAGCATGACGGACGTCCACAAGGAACTGGCCATGGAGGACGAAGCAGTCGCCCAGTTGGCTACGCAGGGGTGGGTCTACGAGGAGGGCTCTGCGGCTCGCTACGACAAGCAGCGTGCCCTCTTTCCCGAGGACGTCTTCGCGTGGCTGGAGGCCACCCAGCCGGACGAACTGGCCAAGCACCTGAAGCCGGGCTTGGACCCTGCCGCTCAGGCGAAGGCTCGCAACGGCATCCTGGACGCCCTCGCTGACACGCTGAGCAACGTCGGTGGCGGTGGGGGCACGCTGACTGTCATGCGAAAGGGATTTCGACGCATCTCTTCGCGCTTCCAGATGGTGCAGGCCAAGCCCACTGAGTCCATGAACCCGAAGACGGTCAAGGACTACGAGTCGAACATCCTGCGCGTCGTCCGGCAGGTGCACTACTCGAGCACCAACGCGAAGAAGTCCATCGACCTGGTGCTGTTCTGCAATGGCATCCCGGTGACGACCATCGAATTGAAGACCGAGTTCACCCAGTCCGTGACGCGCGGTCAGGTGCAGTACAAGAATGACCGCGACCCGGGCACGGACGGCAAGGACGTCCTGCTGGCGTGGGGCAAGCGCGCGCTCGTGCACTTCGTCGTGACCGACAACGAGGTCTCGATGACCACGAAGTTGGCCGGGAGCAAGACCACCTTCCTGCCGTTCAACCAGGGCAACGGATCAGGCAAGGGCAACCCGCTCAACCCGGACGGTGCACGTACCGAGTACTTCTGGCGGGACGTGCTCGACCCGGATGCCTTCCTGACGATCCTGACCAAGTACCTCGTGGTCCGCACGGATGAGAAGCCGGACCCGGTGACGGGTAAGGCGGAGAAGTCCACGTCGCTGCGGTTCCCGCGCTTCCACCAGTGGGATGCGGTGGAGAGGGTCATCTCGCGGGTGGCGGAGCAGGGGGTGGGTGAGCGGTACCTCATCGAGCACTCGGCTGGCTCGGGCAAGACCGACACCATCGTCTGGACGGCGTTCCGGCTCGCGGCGCTGCATGACCAGTCGAACAAGAAGGTCTTCGACTCGGTGATCGTGGTGACCGACCGCAACGTGCTGGACAAGCAGATGAGCGCCGCCATGAGGCAGTTGGACCCGCACGGCGCGCAGATGGTCCGCATCGACGGGTCAGGAGCCTCGAAGTCCAGCGAACTGGGCGAGGCGCTGAGGCTGAAGACCCCGATCATCGTCGTGACGATCCAGACCGCTCCCTTCGCGCTGAAGTACTTGCGCGAGCAGGCCGACGCATCGGGCGGGCACTTCGCGGTCATCGCGGACGAGGCCCACTCGTCCCAGACCGGGACGGCTGCGGCCAAGTTGAAGGCCGTCCTGAGTCCGCAGGAGCAGTCGGACGTTGAGGACGGCGGGGAGGTCGATGCGCAGACGCTGCTGGCGGCTGAACTACCGCAGCGGGCCGAGACGCCGAACCTGACCTATCTCGCCTTCACGGCGACCCCGAAGTCCAAGACCCTCGAACTGTTCGGCACACCGGACCCGCAGGACACCGGCGAGGACGGCAACCCGAGGCCCAAGCCGTTCCACCGCTACACGATGCGTCAGGCCATCGAGGAGGGCTTCATCCTCGACGTGCTCCAGAACTACACCGAGTACGACGTCGCCTATGAGTTGGGCTTGAAGGTCAAGGACGAGGCCGTCGAGTCCGTCGACAAGGAGGCCGCTCGCAAGGCCGCTCAGCGCTGGGTGATGCTGCACGAGCACAACATCTCCCAGAAGGTCGACATCATCATTCGGCACTTCCGCGAGAACATCGCCGGGATGCTGGGTGGCACCGCCAAGGCGATGATCGTGACCTACTCGCGCAAGCACGCCCTGCGGTACTACAACGCCATCGAGCGGTACGTGGCCAAGCACGGCTACGACGACGTGCATGCCTTGGTCGCCTTCTCCGGCAAGGTCACCGTCGCCGACGACGACACCGACGTCAGGCCCGACGACCTGCTCGGCGTGGGTGAGTACACCGAGGCGAGCGTCAACACCGGCACGAAGGGCAAGGCGCTGGACGACGCCTTCAACGGCCCCGCCTACCAAGTGATGATCGTGGCCAACAAGTTCCAGGTCGGCTTCGACCAGCCGCTGTTGTGCGCGATGTACGTCGACAAGCGACTCGACGGCGTGATGGCCGTCCAGACCCTCTCGCGCCTCAACCGCACCTGGGCGGGCAAGGACCACGTGTACGTCCTCGACTTCGTGAACAAGGGCGAGGACATCCTCGCGGCCTTCCAGCCGTACTACGAGGGGGCCGAATTGGGGGCCGTCACCGACCCCGACCTGCCGAACCGCCTCGCGGTGAAACTGGACGACGTGGGCATGGACCGCATCTACACGATGGCCGAGATCGAGGCTGCCGCTGTCGCCGCGACCGATCCCAACGGAACGCACAAGGCGCTGACTGCCGCCATCGACCCGGCAACGGAGCGCTTCGGTGATCTGCTGAGGCAGGCCCGGGAGGACAAGGACGACGAGGAGCGAACGCGGCTGGAGGGCTTCCGTTCGGACCTGTCCAACTACGTGAACGCCTACGACTTCCTTTCTCAGATCGTCCCCTACGACCTGGAGATGGAGAGCCGCTCGATCTACTACCGCATGCTCGCCAAGCGTCTGCGGGATGAGAACTCCGGCATCGTCGTGGAGATCGGCCCGGTCGCCCTGGCCAAGTACAAGGTCGAGAGCAAGGCCGCTCGGACGCTCGACCTGACGTCCGGGCAGGCCACTCCGTTGAGCCCGCTGGCTGAGATGGGCACCGCCGAGGCGCGTGAGCGGGATCAGGCCCATTGGGCGGACATCATCGACGCCATCAACTCCCTCTTCGCGGACAGCGGCCTGAGCCCCGACGACGCGGTGCCCGAGATCGAAGGCATCCTCAGGGACGCGAAAAGAGACCCGGACCTCGTGGCGAAGGCCAAGGCCAACAGCGACGCCGACTTCAACGCTGACAACACGGTCGTGGCCTCGGTGCTGAGCAAGTTCATCGACCGTCGCGAGAAGAGCGAGGAGATCGTCAACGCTCTGCTGGAGGGGCAGAATATGGACACGTTCGCCCAACTGCTCGCCATGCTCGGCTTCCGGGAGTACCTCGCCACCGTCGACTACCACTTCCCGAATGAGAACGTCGCTGTCGAGGTCGAGGCTCAACACTCTCCATCGACTGCCAAGGCCAATGAGGAGGCCAGGGCATGAACGTCCCGTTCGAGATCACATCCGGCCCCGGACAGTCCTACTTGATGCGTAACGTCAGCGACCAGACGGTCGACCTCGTGACCGTGACTGTGGATCACCCAGAGGGTCTGACGCGGGACCTTCCATCCGAAGACACGTTCGGTCCCGGAGCCTCGAAGAAGTTCCTTGTGCTGGCCACGTGGCAGACCGGAAGGCCGGTCGAGGTGCTCGTGTCGTGGGACGTGCACCCCACCCCGTACGCCCTTCCCCTGCCTCCGAAGAACTGAACTCGTGCCGGACTGGATAGCCGCTGGAGCCGGTCTTGGGGGTGCGGTTGTTGCTCTGATCGCGTTCATCTGGGGACGGGTGGACATCTACAAGGAGCGTGCAGCGCGGCAGGAGTCCGACGCGCGCTCGCAGGCCATGGCGAACAGCATGGACCGTATGACCAGGGCGGTGGAGACTATGGCCGATACTGCCTCCACGCCCGCGCAGGTCGAGGCCGCGTCCGCTCAGGCGCGCAATTCCATCCGGTGGAGGATCAGGCAGGTGGACCGAACTTCGAACCGCGTCGTCTATGAGTTGGTCAACGCCGGAGATGGCATTGCGACGGGCGTGAGCGCGTCCGCCCCCGAGGGCTACAACGCGGCGAACATGCTGCACAAACTCCCTGTGGACGCGACGGTGCATCCCCACGAGGGTGTCCGGTTCTACCTCACCATGAGGATGTCGGTCGTGCCCATGGCCAGCATGCAGGTGCGCTGGGACGGGGGCGATGAGATGGTCCCAGTCACCGACCTCTGAGGCCGGACCGGGCGAAACTACAGCCGTGTCATTGGCACCAACTAGACTTGCCCGCAAGAGCACCGAAGCCCCGGACTCTCCGGGGTGGGAGCATCCAGGGCTTGGCGTCTAGTTGGGCGAACTAGGACTCCGACTCTAGTCGCTTCCCTGGCAGTGCTCCCAAATGGGCCTCGGCCCAGAACGGAGGCGAGCCAGATGGCACGCACCGCGAGTAGGAGCGCCCGCACCGGACGCTTCGTGAGCGCTTCGACGGCACGTCGGAGCCCCCGGACCACCTCAACCGAGCGCATCGGTCGGGGCACGTCCAACAAGACGACCGTCAACCGATCCACGATCACCGGACGGTTCGTCAAGGAGTCCACGGCCCAGCGTCACCCGGGCACGACGATCAGTCAGCAGGTCTGATCATGGGCTCAGGCTTCAAGATGTCTGGCAACTTCGAGCGCGATCTCAACCGGATGGTTCAAGGCACCGTGAAGGACATCGCCTCTGACTACCAGAAGATGTTCGACTCCCTGCTGCGCAGGTACGAGGGACGGCCCGTCTCCGAGATCAAGCCCGTGCTCCGGCGCGAGTGGTCCCGCATTGGCGGCTCGATCTCCGATCCGGAGTTGACCGACTACGCGACGCTCATCAGTGAGGGCACTCGCATCCAGATGAAGGTCAAGTAGGAGGTCGGGTCGGGGCGCGGCGGCGAGGGGAAGCGCCCGTCGCGCCCCGACTGCTCTCGGCACGGACAGGGCTGTCGGTGCTCGGTGATAAGCATGACCTCGACATCGACAGAGAGGACCTGACATGGCCAACAAGACCGTCTTCATCGCCTTCGCCAAGGAGGACGAGAGGACTCGTGACCTCTTCGTCGGACAGCGAAAGCTGGGCAACACGCCTTACGACTGGACCGACATGAGCGTCAAGAACCCCTACGACACGGAGTGGAAGGAGCGGGTCCGGACACGCATCCGCCGCTCCGATGGGGTCATCGCCCTCATCAGCAGCAGCACCCCAAACGCAGCCGGGCAGTTGTGGGAGATCAAGTGCGCTCGTGAGGAGGACAAGCCGCTCCTCGGCATCTGGATCGAGGACGGCTACCGGACCAAGCCCGTGCAGATGGGGACGGCTCCATGCAAGACCTGGACCTGGCAGAACGTCGGGGACTTCATCGACGGGCTCTGACGTGCTGCGACGCGCACTCGTGGTCGGCATCGACCACTATCCGGCCTTCGGCAACCTCGGGGGCTGTGTGAATGATGCCGTGGCCCTCACGCCGGTCTTAGCGCGCAACGAGGACGACACCCCCAACTTCGAGGTGAAGACCCTCACCGCCCCAGTCGGGACCGGCCACGTCAGCCGCGACGATCTGCTGGAGGCGTTGGACCGCCTGTTCGCCCCCGGCGTCCACATGTCGCTCCTCTACTTCGCTGGACACGGCGCACAGGTCGCGGATGGGGCCGACGTCACTCTCGTGACCTCTGACGGCACTCAGCAAACACCTGGCGTCAGGTTCAGCGAGGTCATGGAGAGGATCAACGCCTGCAACCAAGAGGTCGCGGTGATCCTTGACTGCTGCTTCTCGGGTGGGGCGGGTGGTGTCCCTGCCGCCATGACCGCCGGTTCAGTCCTGCGGCAAGGGGTCTCGATGCTCACGGCAAGCCGAGCAGATCAGACGTCTGCGGAGACCCCTGACGGGCGCGGGCAGTTCTCCGCCTACCTGGAGGGTGCGCTCGAAGGTGGAGCAGCCGACGTCTTGGGCCACCTGACGTTGGCGGGTCTCTACTCCTATCTGTCCGAGGCGTTTGGGACCTGGGACCAACGCCCCATGTTCAAGGCGAATGTCGACCACCTGCAAGATATCCGTCGTTGCGACCCTGCCGTACCACTTTCGACACTGCGAAGGCTTCCCAAGTGGTTCCCGACGCCGGGCCACGTGTTCCCCCTCGATCCCTCATACGAGCCGGACAAGCGTGACTCAGGCTTGGAGCCCCATCCTGAGCACGAGGCAGTGTTCAAGCAACTCCAGAAGTGCGCGTCCGCGAAGTTGATGGAGCCGGTGGGGGCTGACCACATGTTCTTCGCCGCGATGCAGAGCGAGGGTTGTCGGCTCACACCCCTCGGAAGGCACTATCGCCACATGGCCTCCGAGGACCGACTATGACGATCTACGCAGTCTCGGGCCACCAAGAGGCACCGCAGTCGGTCTGGAGTCTGCTGGCGGCCCGGCTGCCAGCCATCCTTGGTGGCCCACCGTTCGTAGGGGCATCCAGTCTGGCTGCCGGGGCTGATCAGAAGTTTGCCGAGGAGGTCTTGGGCCTAGGCGGACGACTACACGTCATCCTGCCCTGCTCGAACTATGAGTCATCGTTCGAGCAGGAGACTGACCTCCTTCAGTTCAGAGCGCTCCTGGCGAGGGCTTCCGAGGTCGAGACGTTGGACTTCGCGGAGCCGACTGAAGATGCCTACCTGGCTGCCGGGAAGCGCGTTGTCGACCTCTGCGACGTCCTCGTGGCCGTCTGGGACGGCCTCCCCGCACAAGGGAAGGGCGGGACGGCTGATGCAGTCGCCTACGCGCATTCGCTCAGCAAGCCGGTCACCGTGATCTGGCCTCCAGGGGTCCGCCGATAGTCGGGGTTGGTGAGGCTACGAACCGCCGACCCACGCCTCCTCCAGGAGCACCGAGGCCACGACGTACTCCACCCTGTCCCGGTCGAGCGTGGGGGAGACGCGGACGAGATGCTCGGCGGCCACCTCCGCGACTGCGAACGCTCTCGTAATCACGGCCTGTTGAGACGGGTCGACGGGGATGCTGGCGGGGCTGGACGGCTCTCTCATGCGCCTGGACTGTAGCCAGGCCCTGCGACACGGCAACCCGGTCTCCCGGACCACGCTGGGAACAGCGGAGAGTTAGCCCGGGATCAGGTCACAGGGGGAGCCGAGTTTCGTTGCTGCACCGCAGGCCAGGGGCGGAATCTGGAGCCGTACAAACGACCCACCGGATGAAGGCCCCCAGCCGTGATGGCTGGGGGCCTTTCTCATGACCGTACGGTGTTCTCCACGCTCGATCACCCGCATCGCGTGCACGCCGCTCGTCGACCGCAGTCACCGCCAACGTCACGATCCGGACACGACTACGGTCGGATCGTGCGGCTATTCACCGCGGAACGTCGACGAGCGTTCATGATCACCGGGTTGCCCGCCGTCGCGGGCACCTGTTCTGGGAGGGACTCATGCGCAACCTGTCCTCGCGCGCGCGCCTGACGGCCGCACTCGCACTGCCTTTGAGCGTCGGCCTCCTGGCCGCCTGCGGCAGCCAGCCGGTCGACCAGGCGGCGAGCTCGACCACCACCGCGTCGGCCACCACCCGCTCGGCGTCGGTGACGCCCGGTCCGGCGACACCGAGCACGTCGCCGAGCACGTCGCCCTCGAGCGCAGCCGCACCCTCTGAGACGCCCAGCCTGGAAGAGGCCGAGGGCGCGACCCCACTGGTCGCGCCCACGACGTCGACCTCCTCCACGTCGAGTGCGACCCCGCAGGACAGCACCTCGTCGACGTCCTCGCCCTCCACGACCTCGCCGAGTGCGAGCCCGACGACGCAGCCTGACGCCGACGACCACGACACCTCGGCGGACGGCAGCAGCGCCGTGCTCAAGACCGGGTCGTCCGGTCCCGATGTCCGGGCCGTGCAGCAGCGCCTGACCGATCTCGGCTACTGGGGCGGCGCGCCCGACGGCAGCTTCGGCGGCGGCACCCGTCAGTCCGTGCTCGCCCTGCAGAAGGCCGCCGGCATCAGCCGCACCGGGAAGGTCGATGCGGCGACCCGTCGAGCACTCGACCGGGGTGTCGTGCCCCGCTCGCGCACCGGCGCGTCCAAGGCCATCGAGATCGACCTCGACCGGCAGATCCTTCTCGCGGTCGAGGGCGGCCGGGTCAAGGCCGTCATCAACGCCTCGTCCGGCAACGGCGAGACGTTCGTCGTCAAGAACAAGGAGACCGGCAAGGAGACGAAGTACCGCGCTCACACCCCGCGCGGCTCGTACTCCGTCTACGCCGAGGACGACAAGCTGCACGAGTCGACCCTCGAGCTCGGCTCGATGTGGCGCCCGAAGTACTTCGACGGCGCCATCGCCGTGCACGGGTCCGGCTCGGTGCCGGCCTACCCCGCCTCCCACGGCTGCGTCCGCGTGAGCAACTCGGCGATGAACTGGCTCTGGGACTCCTGGGGCCTCCCGATCGGCACGCCGGTCAAGGTCTACTGACACCTCCCCCGTACGCACCGAGCTCGCCCCGACGTCGTCTCCTGCGACGCCGTCGGGGCGGGCTCGTTCGTCCGGGGTCAGTCGGCGGTCGCTGCTGCCGCCGACGCAGCCATCGGAGGGCAGTCACCGTCGCGGGCGACGTCCTCGAAGTGCCACCACTCGTTGCGGTAGGTGCGACACAGCCCGAACCGCGCGCCGTTGAGCTCCAACCAGCGCGCCCCCTCACGCGGACCGATGTCGACCGCGGCGCCCTGCACGTGCGAGGAGTCCTCGGGCGGCAGCACCCACTTGCGTGCCTCAGCCCGCGAGCCGTACTGGCGAATCGCGGCCTTCCAGAGGCGCTCCTGGGTCGACGCCGGCCGGTAGCCCGACGTCACGCGCAGCCGGATGCCCTCCGGCGCCTCCTGTCGCGCCCTGATCAGCGCTCGCCGCAGGCCCGCGTCGAGCCCCTTGGTACCCGAGCGGTCCTCCTTGCGCTCACGCGTGGTCGTCGACGACGAGGAGTCCGGTGTCGCCGTCCGGTCCGACGGGGTGGAGGACTCGCTCGTCGATGAGCCGGCGGAGGAGTCGGTCACACCCGGATCGGGTGTCGGCACCGGGGCCGGCGTCGTCCCGGTTGTGGCCGTGCTCGTCGCAGGCGGCAGCATGCTCCTGCTCGTCGTCGACCCAGCGCTGGTGTCAGTCAAGCCGCACCCGGTCGTCAGGCTCACGAACCCGACCACCGCCACAGCGCTCGTACGAAACCTGCCCGATCGTGTGGGCACCCCCTGTGCGCGCACGACACCTCCCCGTCTCAGGCGTGCGTCCCCGGACGACAGTACGGCGGCGTAGCCGTGGTCGACCGGCGTTCGCCCGATCCGCCTGTCACAAGCTGGTCACGACGAGTGCAGTGCGGACGCCGATGTGGCCTTTGCCACACTGAGCCCGGCCGTCCGTCCCGTCACCCCGATGAGGTCCCCATGCTCGCTGTCTACGCCGACCGCCCCTCTCCCGACGCCCCGCTGGATGCGCTGGTCGTCGGTGACCGGCCCGAGCCTGAGCTGCCCGACGGCCATGTCGCCGTCACGGTCCGCGCGGCCAGCATCAACATGCACGACCTGTGGACTCTGCGCGGTGTCGGCATCAAGCCCGAGCAGTTCCCGATGACTCTCGGTATGGACGCCGCGGGCACCCTCGACGACGGCACCGAGGTCGTGGTCTACCCGGTGGTGACCTCCCCGGGCTGGGCGGGCGACGAGACCCTCGACCCGCGTCGCGGCCTGTTCACCGAGGGCTACCAGGGCACCTTCGCCGAGCGCGTGGTCGTGCCCGAGCGCAACGTCCTGCCCAAGCCGACGTCGCTGAGCCTCACCGAGGCCGCGTGCCTGGGCACAGCCTGGCTGACGGCGTACCGGATGATCTTCACCAAGTCGGGACTGCGCGCAGGTCAGACCATGCTGGTGCAGGGGGCCTCCGGCGGCGTCGCGACCGCGCTGACGACACTCGGCCGCGCAGCCGGGCTCCGCGTGTGGGTCACCGGATCGAGCGACGAGAAGCGTTCTCTCGCAACGGATCTCGGCGCCCACGAGACGTTCGAGAGCGGCGCCCGGCTGCCGGAGAAGGTCGACGGCGTCTTCGACTCGGTCGGCAGAGCGACGTGGTCGCACTCCATCAAGTCGCTCAAGCCCGGCGGCGTGCTCGTCACCTGCGGCGCGACGACCGGCGAGCCGGACTCCGCCGAGCTGACGCGCATCTTCTTCCAGCAGATGCGGGTCATCGGCTCGACCATGGGCACCCGCGCCGAGCTCGAGGACCTGCTGCGGCTGTGCGACGTGGCCGGCGTCCGCCCGCGCATCGGGCACGAGCTCGCGATGGAGCAGGCACGCGAGGGCTTCCAGGCGATGCTCGACGGCGAGACGGCCGGCAAGATCGTGCTCACGCGCTGACGTCGCTCGGGGCACGCCAGTCGGGTGGTTCGCCCGGGCTCAGCGCGGAGTCGTCGGTGCCGAAGGTCCGTACGACGCCGGGCGGCGTCCGAGGGCCCTCAAACCTCACGCTCACCCGGTCACGGCCCGCACCCCACACCCAGCCGGCGCCGTGGTCGTCGTGCACGACGTCCTGGCCCGTCCGCCACGTCGGTCGCACCGAGCGGGTGTCGGGAGCGCGAGGAGCCGGGTCGATGCCCTCCGGAAGGATCGGCGTGGCCTCGTCGGCCTCGTCGTCGAACGCCAGCTGCTCCTGCGCGTGCCCGCTGAAGCCCGAGACCCCGACACCGAGCAGCCGCAGACCGTCCGCGACGTCGACCTGGGCGAGCAGCCGACGCGCGGTCGCGAGCACGACGCCGGGCTCGCCGGTCGGGTGGACCAGCGTCTCCGACCGCGTGAGGGTCGTGAAGTCGTGGTGACGCACCTTGATCGTCACGGTGCGCGCGAAGGCGGCCTGTCGGGCAAGACGCGCGCCCACCCGCGTGACCATCGCCGCGAGCTCGGCGTCGAGCCGGGCCCGGTCGGGGATGTCGACGTCGAAGGTCTCCTCGGCCGAGATGCTCTTGGCCTCGCGCTCGACGACCACCTCACGGTCGTCCTGGGCCCGCGCCAGTCGGTGCAGCCCGTGCCCGTGCGACTCCCCGAAGATGCTCACCAGGTCGGGCAACGTCATCTGCTGCAGCTCGGCCACCGTGGTGACCCCGAAGGTCTTGAGCCGGTCAGCCGTCGCCGGCCCGACGCCGCCGAGCACTCGCACCGACAGCGGCTCGAGCACCTCGAGCTCGCGACCGGGCTCGACGACGACCAGACCGTGGGGCTTCTCCAGGTCGGACCCGATCTTGGCCAGCATCTTGGACGACGCGACGCCCGCCGAGGCTGTCAGTCCGCCTGTGGCAGAAGCGATCTCGTCGATGAGGCCGGCCACCAGCCGGCGTACGCCGTCGACGCTCAGGTCGTGGGTGCCGGGCGCCGCGAGGTCGACGTAGGCCTCGTCGACCGAGACCTGCTCGACCACCGGCGACAGGTCGTGCAGCAGGCCCATCACGACCTCGGAGGACTTCTTGTACGCCGGGAACCGCGGGTGCAGGTAGGCGGTGCCCGGAGGGCACCGGCGTCGCGCCTCGGCCGTCGGCATCGCCGAACGCGCACCGAAGGCACGTGCCTCGTACGAGGCTGTCGAGACCACACCACGCACGCCGATGCCGCCGACGATCACCGGCCGGCCCTGCAGGGAGGGCTTGTCACGCTGCTCGACCGCGGCGAAGAACGCATCCAGGTCCAGATGAAGGATGCTCGGCCGGGCACGCACTCCCCCATCATGGCTCGCAGCACCGACAGCGCTCGCGGCGCCCGGGTCAGCTCAGCGTCAGCACGACCTTGACGTCGTCGTCCTGCTTGGCGAACGCGTCAGCGAACTTCTCCAAAGGCACTCGGCGAGTGATCAGACGCTCCAGCCAGGCGTTGTCGGCCTCCTTGAGCACCTGCGCACCCGCCTCGTAGTGGCGCAGGTTGGCGTTGACCGAGCCGACGACCGCGCCGTTGTCGAGGACCAGGTCCCGGTTGACCGCACCGAGGTCGAACGGGATCTCGTCTCCCGGGTTGGAGATGCCGGTCAGCACGACGATGCCGTAGGGCACGTTCTGGGCCAGGACCGCCTGGATGACCGGAACCGCACCGGTGCCCTCGATGACGACGTCAGGCTTCACCTTCTTCATGACCTCGTCGGCCGCGTCGGCGTGGTAGGTCGCGCCGAGCTCCTTGACGAGCTCCGGCTTCAGGCCGTCCTTGGCGCGGTCGAGCACGTGCACGTCCAGGCCACGTTGCACCCCGATCAACGCCCCGAGCAGGCCGATGGGGCCCGCACCGGTGACGAGCACGGACTTCGGCTCGAACCACGCACGGTCACCGATGCGGTCGACCTGCTCCCAGGCCTTGGCGACCACGGTGGTCGGCTCCAGCAGCATGCCGACGTCCTTGAGTCCGGCGTCGAGACGGGTCGCGAACTTCGCGTGGACACGCCACTGCTCGCTGCCGAACCCGTGGATCTCCTTGATGCCGTGCTCGGTGTACTTGCCGTTGCGGCACATGTCCCACTCGTCGTGCGCGCACGCGCCGCACGGCTCCGGGTCGGGCAGCCGGACCACGCCGACGATGAGGTCACCCTCGGCGAACCCGCTGTCCTGCGGCGCCTCGAGCACCTGGCCCAGCGACTCGTGCCCGAGGATCAGCCTGTCGGCGCCGCCGGGCGCCCAGCCGTACAAGCCCTCGGAGATCTCGTGGTCGGTGCCGCACACGCCGAGCGCCAGACCCTGCACCAGGACGTCGCCGTCCTTCGGGTCCGGCTCGGGCATGTCGACCACATCGAGCGAGTCCTTCTTCTGCGGGGTCACCGTGAGTGCGCGCATGAGGTCGAACCTGCCACGTCGTGCGCAGGTTGGGTAGGGACGACATGCATGTGCCTCTCGCGTACTCCTCACGTTCACCCGGGCGAGTGACGACCGCGGGCGTCGCCCGTTCCTACGTTCGCCGCCATGACGACACCTGCCACCAGCACGTCCGGCCATCGCTCCGCCGAACGCCCGGGCTCGGACTTCGCCGAGCTGTCCCACCGGGTACGCGCCGCGGGCCTGCTCGAGCGCACACCGGTGCACTACGTCCTGCGGGCCACGGCGCTCGCGGCCGTCGCCGTCGGTCTGCTGACCGCCTTCGTGCTGCTCGGCAGCTCGTGGTGGCAGCTCCTGGTGGCGGCCGGGGTCGGCGTGCTCGCCGGCCAGCTCGCGCTGCTCGCCCACGACCTCGCACACCGCCAGGTGTTCCGTACGCGCCGCCCGAGCCAGGCGGTCGGCCTCGTCGTCGGCAACCTGCTGCTCGGGATGAGCTACGGGTGGTGGATGGACAAGCACACGCGCCACCACGCCAACCCCAACCACGAAGAGCTCGACCCGGATGTGGCGCCCGACATCATCGTCTGGTCGCAGCGTCAGGCCCGCTCCGCACGAGGCATCGCCAAGGTCGTGGCACCGCTGCAGGGGCGGCTGTTCCCGCTGCTGCTCACCCTCGAGGGCGCCAACCTGCACCTCTCGGCGGTCCGCGCGGTCGCGCGGCCGGGCCTGAAGCAGCGCCGGCTGGAGACGTCCCTGCTCCTCGCCCATGCCGCGGCGTACGTCGGCCTGCTGGCCCTGGTGCTCACTCCGGTGCAGGCGGTGGCGTTCGTGGTCGTGCAGAAGGCGGTCTGGGGTGTCTACCTGGGCGGGATCTTCGCGCCCAACCACAAGGGCATGCCGACCTTCACCGGGCAGGACCGTCCGGACTTCCTGCGGCGTCAGGTCCTCACGTCTCGCAACGTCACCGGTGGACTGCTGGTGGACATCGGTCTCGGCGGGCTCAACCACCAGATCGAGCACCACCTGTTCCCGAGCATGCCGACGCCGCACCTGCGGCGGGCCCGCCCGATCGTGAAGGACTACTGCGCCGAGATCGGTGTGGACTACGCAGAGGCGTCGCTCGTCGAGTCCTACGCTCAGGCGCTGCGCCACCTGCACCACGTCGGCGCGCCGCTGCGGACCTGACCTGGGCGAGGCGAATCGCCCTGCAGGGCAACGGCATTCGTGACCAACGGGATGCACACCGCGCCAGACGGACATCTCAGATACGGCGATGGACGACGAGCGGCAGGACGCGCCCGGCTCCAGCTTCGCGCAACGCCGCGGCGGCAACGGTGGTCACCCAGCCCGAGGACGTGGCGTCGACGACGAGCAGCACGCACCGGCCCGCGACCTCGTCGGCGACCGGTGTCGGGTCGAGCACACCGCGCCAGGCTGCGGCCTCCTCGGCCGACGGCAGATCGGGCTCGACCGGCCCTCGTGCAGACCACGCCGCAAGGTCAAGACGCCCGACCTCGGCGAGGTGCCGGCCGACGCCCGTCACCACCTCGGTGAGTCCGACCGCGGCCAGGGTGACCACGACCTCGGGGCGCTGAGCCCAGTCGTCCTTCCAGCCGGCGAGGATGCGTACGGCGGCTTCACGCAGCTCGTGAGGTGGCTCGGCATCGCGGGTCAGCGGGCCGCGGATGACGTCACGCCACTCGGGTGCGTCGGCGTGCACGATGACGCGGCCGGGCTCGGCAGACAGCTCGACCGGAATCCGGCCACGGGTGCCGAACGCTCCACCCGGCCACATCTTGCGCTGCTCGAGCACATGCGTCTCACCGCGCAGCACCGATCGCACGCCCGCGACGACCTCGTCGGAGGCCTCCGCGCGCAGCGGATCCGGCAGGTGACCGAGGCACACCGAGCAACGACCGCACGGTGCTGCATCGGGATCGTCCAGCGACTCCTGCAGCAGCTGCATGAGGCACGAGGCGCCGTCGACGTAACGACGCATGATGTCGGCCTCACGGCGGCGCACGGCGAGCACGCCGTCGTAGTGCTCCTGGTCGTAGGTCCACGGCCGGCCGGTGGTCACCCAGCCGTCGGTCGTGCGCTCCACGGCGCCGTCGACCGCGAGCTGCTTGAGCATCAGCTCGACCCGTGTGCGGCGCAGACCGGTCTCGGCCTCCAGCGCCGGCACGGAGACGGGCTCGGTGTGCTCTGCGAGCGTGGCGAGCAACCGCTCGACGTGGTCCTGCCGCGGGATGGTCGCCGTGGCGAAGTACTCCCACACGCTGTCGTCACCCGCCGACGGCAGCAGCACCACCGAGGCGTGGTCGATCGCACGCCCAGCACGACCGACCTGCTGGTAGTAGGACACCGGCGACGGCGGAGCGCCGACGTGCACGACGAACCCGAGATCGGGCTTGTCGTAACCCATGCCGAGCGCAGACGTCGCGATCAGCGCCTTGACCCGGTTGGCGCGCAGGTCGTCCTCGAGTCGTTCGCGCTGAGCTCCGTCGAGCTTACCGGTGTAGGCCGCGACCCGCAGCGAGGGGTCCTCGCCGTGCCGTGCCCGCACGGCCTCCGTCAGGCGTTCGGCGTCAGCCACGGTGAGGGTGTAGACGATGCCGGCGCCGGGCAGCTCGGGAAGGTGCTCGACGACCCATGCGTAGCGTGCGAGCGGATCCATCCGTTCGAGCACGGCGAGCTGCAGGCTCGACCGGGCGAGCGGTCCACGGAGCACGGTCGTCGAGTCGCCGAGCTGCCGTGCCAGGTCGTCGGTCACGCGGGCGTTGGCGGTGGCCGTGGTCGCGAGCACCGGGGTCTGCGGGTTGAGCCGCTGCAGCACGTCGGACACCCGGCGGTAGTCGGGCCGGAAGTCGTGGCCCCAGTCGGAGACCGCGTGCGCCTCGTCGACGACCAGGAGCCCGAGACGACCGGCGAGGGACTCCAGCACACGTCGGCCGAACCCGGGGTTGGCCAGACGCTCGGGCGAGACCAGCAGCACGTCGAGCTCGTCGGCCAGCAGCGCCTGCTCGATCGCCGACCAGCTGTCGATGTTGGAGCTGTTGAGGGTCGCGGCCCGCAGGCCGGCGCGCTGTGCGGCAGCCACCTGATCACGCATCAACGACAGCAACGGCGACACGACCAGTGTGGGACCGCCACCGCGCTCGCGGGTCCAGGCCGTGGCCACCCAGTAGACGGCCGACTTGCCCCAGCCGGTCGCCTGCACCACGAGCACGCGCGACGCGGGCTCAGCAAGAGCCCGGACGGCAGTCGCCTGGTCATCGCGCAGGTGGGCGCCCGGACCGGCCAACGCCTCGAGGACGCGGTCGGAGACCCGGGTCAGGTCAGCGGCCTCAGCAGGGGCGAGAGTCGGCTCTGTCATGGCACCGACCGTAACCATCCCGCCCGACAGCCGGTCCTGCGGCGCTGCGTGCTGTGGACGAGGTACGCGCGACGAGGGGGATGTGGGAGGCCGTCAGTCGCGAGCGCTGCGCTTGGCCGCCTTGGCTGCCTGTTCGCGCTCCTCGATGACCTTGGCCTCCTCCGCGGTCGGGGCGGTGCCGCCGAGGCGTGCCGGGACGTACTTGAGGTCGTCGCCCTGCAGGGTCGGGTAGGCGTCCTGTGCCGCGTGCAGCATCTGTTCCATGACCGAGCGCAACATCGCCGTCGTCGCGACGGCGTCGACGCCCGGAGCCACCGTGATGGGCTCGCCCACCGTGAGCGTGATGGGTGTGTTCGAACGACCGAGCTGCTTGGGGTGGTCCTTGGTCCAGACGCGATGGTTGCCCCACGCGATCATCGGCACGACGGGCACGCCGGCGTCCGCTGCCATCCGGAGAGCACCCGTCTTGAACTCACGCAGCTCGTACGAACGCGAGATCGTCGTCTCGGGGAAGACACCGACGAGCTCTCCCGCGCGCAGCGCTGTGACGGCCTCGTCGTACGCCGCCGCACCGGCTGCGCGGTCGACCGGGATGTGCTTCATGCCGCGCATGAGCGGACCCATCGCGGGGTGGTCGAAGATCTCCTTCTTGGCCATCCACCGGACGAGCCGCTTGTGGTCGCGGGCGGGGAGGCCGGCGTACGCGTAGTCGAAGTAGGACAGGTGGTTCATCGCGATGACCGCACCACCGGTGGCCGGCACGTGCTGTGCACCGGTGATGGTGAACTTCAGCCCCTGCGCGGCGAACAAGGCGCGCGCGAATCCGATGACAGGCGTGTAGACCGGTTCCATGCGCGTCAGGCTAGAGGACGCAGCCCCCGGCGACACCACGCGGCCTCAGCGGCAGAACTCGTGGACCACGCTCTCCCAGCGCACCGGGTCGACGTTCCACTCGCGACAGTGCCGCGCGACCTTCCAGCGCTCGAACGTGACCAGGTCGGGCCGCGCATCGGCGAGCGCGGCGGAGGGGCCGCACGGCACGAACTCGTCGTCCTCGGAGTGGATCAGCAGGACGGGGTGGCGCAGCTCGTCGGCGCGCGCGACCCAGTTGGTCTCGGCGACGTCGACGGGTTGGGCGACACCGATGACACGACGGGAGACGGTGCCGGACAACAGCTCTCGTCCGAGCGCGGCCAGCGGCGACGGGACCCGGTTGATGTCTGCCTGATGGCTGATCACGTCGCCCCAGTCGATCACCGGGGCGTTGAGGACGACCTTGCTGACCCGGTCCGCGACAGGCGAGCGGTCGAGCGCCTGCAGGACGATCGCGCCGCCCATCGACCAGCCGAACAGGACGACCTCGCTCGCACCGCGGTCGAGCGCGTGACGGATGGCGGCGTCGACGTCCTCCCACTCCGAGAGCCCGAGGTTGTAGCGGCCGTCGGTGCTCGCCGGGCCGTCGATGTCGTTGCGGTAGCCGACCACGAGGCTGGTCAGACCGAGCTCACGCAGGGTGGGCAACGCGCGCAGGCACTCGTCGCGCAGGGCGCCCCTGCCGTGCACGAGGACAGCCCAGCGGTCAGCGCGCTCGCCGTGGCCCGGGACGAGCCACGCCGGGAGGTCACCCACCGGCCCACGCACCGTGATCTCCTGGCACGGGAGGCCGAGCGACTCCGACGGCGGCCCCGCGTAGTAGTAGCCGCTCCACCGGGCCGGGCCGAGCTCGATCGTGCCCTCGTCGACCCCGAGCAGCTCGCGGGTGACGGTGCGGCTCTCGTCGTCCTGCGAGATGATCTCGCCGATCCGCGCGTGGCCGGCGCCGTGGTCGAGCCACAGGCCGTAGCGGCCCGGGGCGAGCGCCTGCTCCTCGCGCTCGAACGTGACCGTGGCGCTGGTCAGGCCGACGATGCGCGCGTCCTCGGGCTGGTCACGCTCAGGGGTGACGATGCGTCGCATGAAGTACGCCGCGACCCCGACTCCGGCGGCTCCGACCACCGTTGCAGCGCCGCCGAGCACGGCGGCCGTCAGGCCGATCGTCTTGGTCAGTCGCCAGGTCTTGAGCACCCGACCATCCTGTCAGGTGTCACTCGCGCACGGACCCTTCGAGCATGCCCGCGATGAAGTGACGTTGCAGGAACAGGTAGACGATCACGACCGGCAGAGCCACCAGCACCGCGCCGGCGGCGAGCAAGGTGAACCCCTGGGTGTACTGGCCCTGGAAGAACGCCAGGCCGAGCGGCGCCGTACGCAGTGAGTCGTCGGTGACCATCACCAGCGGGATGAGGAACTCGTTCCAGGTCCACATGAAGCTCAGCACCACGAACGTCGTCACTGCGGGTCGCGCGGGTGGCAGGAGCACCTTCCACAGAGTGGTCCAGCTCGAGGCGCCGTCGAGGCGGGCCGCCTCGACCATCGAGCGGTGGGTGGTGCGGAAGTACGCGCGCAGCCAGAACGTTCCGAACGCCACCGACTGGGCGATCTGCGGCAGCACGATCGCCCAGACGGTGTCGGTGAGCCCGAGGCTGCGCAGGTCGAAGTACAGCGGTACGACGACGGCCTCGGCGGGCATCATGATGCCCAGCAGGAAGACGTAGAACAGCACCGTGGCGCCCCTAAACCTCATGGTGCCGAGCGCGTATCCCGCGAGCAGCGACAGCACGGTCGCGACCGAGACGACGATGAGCGAGACGACCACGCTCGTACGCAGGTAGGTGCCGAAGTGGCCGACGTCCCAGGCCTCGCGGAAGTTGGCCAGCCCACCCGGAGCGCCGGCGTCGTGCCCGAACGCGGAGACGAGCACCGTGACGATCGGGTAGACCGCGAGCACCGCGAAGACGGCGAGGACGACGTAGTTGGCGACCTGCTCTCCCCTGCCGACCCTCATGCGTCACCTCGTTCGACGAGGCGGGTGATCACGAACGAGATCGCGAAGATCACCACGGTGAGCGTGACACCGATCGCGCAGGCGAGCCCGACGGCCCCGACCTCGAACGCCTGGTGGTAGACCTCGTACGACGGCACGCTCGTCTCGTTGCCGGGCCCGCCCTTGGTCGTGACGTAGACCAGGTCGAACGTCTTCAGCGCCGCGATGACCGTCAACGTCAGCGCGACCGAGATCTCGCCGCGCACGGCGGGCAGGGTGATGGCGAAGAACTCGCGCACCGGGCCGGCACCGTCGAGGCGCGCGGCTTCGTACAGCTGACGGTCGACGCGTCCCATGCCGGCGAGCATCAGCACGGTGACCAGGCCGGTCTCGAACCACGTGCCGATCAGCCCGACGGCCGGCAGCGCCAGTGCGTAGTCGCCGAGCCAGGCTCGCCCGAGGTCGCCGAGCCCGACCGCCGAGAGCAGGTCGTTGAGCGAGCCGTCGGGAGCGTAGATCCGCCGCCAGGCGACCGCGACGACGACCATCGCGATGACCTGAGGGAGGAACACGACGGTGCGGAAGAACGCGAGCCCGCGGACCTTGGCCCGGTTGAGGACCGCCGCCAGAGCCAGTCCGAGCACGAGGGGTACGCCGGCGAAGAACACCATCAGCACCAGCGCGTGCCCGAACGCCGATCGCAGCCCGTCGTCCTGCGCCACCTGTCGGTAGTTGTCGAGGCCTGCCCACGTGCCGACGGTCAGGCCGTCCCAGTCGTAGAGCGAGATCTGGGCGGCGCGGATGAGGGGGTAGAGCAGGAACGCGCCGTAGACGAGGAGGGCGGGCGCGGCGTACAGCCAGCCGATCGTGCGTGGCTCGCCGGGCGGCGCCGATCGGCGGGCGCGGGAGGTGACGCTCACCTCAGCCCTGCGAGGTGAACGCGGCGTAGTCCTTCTGGAGCCTGCTCAGCGTCTGCTCGGGCGTGGCCTTCTGGGCGAGCATGTCCTGCAGCGCAGCACCGATCGTGTCGCTCATCGTCGGCGTGGCCCAGTCGAGGTAAGGCAGCAGACCGTTCGTCGTCGTGGTCTTGTCGAACGCCGAGAACACCTGCTGCCCAAGGGGATTGGGCGCTTTCTGGTCTGCGGTGTCGACGACGGGCAGGTTCTCGGTGGCCGCGATCGTCCGCATCGCCTCGGGCGTGGTGATGAAGTTGATGAAGGCGGCAGCCGCGTCGGGGTTCTTGGCCTTGCTGGTGATCGCGAACGGCTGACCGGAGGCCCCTGTGGTGTACGTCGTCCCCCCTGCCTGCGCAGGCGGCGGGAGCATGAACTCCACGCCCGAACCCATCGCCTTGGAGATGTCGGCCTGCAGCCAGGTGCCGGCGATCAGGTAGAGGCCCTGCCCCTTGGTGAACGACTGCCAGGCCGGGTCGTACCCCTGCCCGTTGAACCCCTTGTTGAGGTAGCCCTTGTCGACCCAGCTGACCAGCGTGCTCGCCGCCTTGGTGTTCTCCGGAGTGGTCCAGGAGGCGCCGGCGTTGCCGAACCCGAGCGCGCGGATCTGGTCTGGCTTGACGTACTGCCCCTGCACGACACCGAACAGGTGCACGGCCGGCCACTTGTCGAGGTTGCCCAGGACCAGCGGCGTCTGGCCCTTGGCCTTGGCGGTGGCGAGCGAGGACTCGAACGCAGCCCAGTCCTTCGGGGGCTGCAGTCCCAGGCTCGTGAGCTTGGACTTGTTGACGTAGATGCCGACCACCTCGCCGACCTGCGGCAGACCGTAGAGGTTGCCGCTGCCGAAGGTCTTGGCGTCCGGTGAGTACGACACGACCGAGCGGACCGACGCCGGGTAGCGCTTGTCCCAGCCGTACGCCTTCATCCACGGGTCGAGCGGGATCAGCTGCTTGGCCTTGACGAACTGCCCCATCTGGGAGCGGGTGTTGTTGGCCTGGACGATGTCTGGTGCGTCCTTGCTGGACAGCCCGAGCCGCAGGGTCTTGGTGAGGTCGTCGAACGAGCGCGACACCCGCTTGATCGTGATGTTGGGGTACTTCTTCTCGAACGCCGCGATCTGCTGGGTGAACTGGGCGTTGCCTCCGCCGCGGACCTCCTGGTCCCAGACGGTGAGGGTGACCGCGCCCATCTTCGCGGGGTCGGTCTGCACCGCCTGTGGCGTCGCGACCGCGCCGGTCTCGTCGTCGCCCCCGGAGCCGGGTGCACAGGCGCTCAGCACGAGAGCGGTGACGGCGGCTGAAGCGGTCGCGATGGTGGCCTGCTGCTTCATGAGGACTCCTTCGAAAGGGGCGATCACACGTCCGAGCGTCGGGCGATGGTGGCTGCCGCACGGCGTACGGCCGACGGCGGGATGGCAGGGACGATGTCGTCGAGGAACTCGAAGCGGCGACGGACGGCGCGCTGCAGCGCCGAGCCACCCGCGCGCTCGCGCTGGGAGTGCCACCAGTCGGCGATGTCGCCCCAGCCCGGCGCGGCGAGCGAGCCGCCGAACTCCTGCACCGCGAGCGAGGAGCACAGCGATGCGAAGTTGAGCCGGTGCCGCAGCTCCCAGCGGGCGAGGGTGCCCAGGGCCAGGGCCGCGCAGAACACGTCGCCGGCGCCGGTCGGGTCGATGGTCGGCACGCGCAGCGCCGGCACCATCGCCTCCTCCCCCGTCGTGCTGTCGATCGCGAGAGCGCCCTGCGCACCGTTGGTGACGACCGCGAGCGGGACGCGGTCGGCCAGCGCGGTGAGCGCGTCGTACGGGGTGCTCGTCCGGGTGTAGGCCATCGCCTCGACCGCGTTGGGCGTGAACGCGTGGCAGCGCTGCAGCTGGTCGAGCGTGGCCGGGTCCCAGGCCCCAGTGCCGTCGAAGCCCACCTCCGCGAACAGCAGCGCACCCTGGTCGCGGGCGACGCTGATCCAGGCGGTGTCCTCCTCGCGCGCGTCGGGCGTCAGGTCGAACAGCACAGCCCGGCTGCGCGGCGGCGTGCCCATCATCGCCGTCGCGGACTCGGGGGCGTCGTGCCCGTGGGTGATCATCCGACGGTCGTCCTCGACCGCCACCGAGACGGTCACCGGTGTGTGCCAGTGCTCGAACCGACGGGACGTGGCCAGGTCGACCTGCTCCTGCTCGGCGAGCGTGCGCCAGCAGAAGTCGCCGTAGTCGTCGTCGCCGAACGCCGCGGACAGCGATGTACGCAGGCCGAGGCGGGACGTCGCGACCGCGAGGTTGGCGGCACCGCCCGGACAGGACCCCATGCCGTCGGCCCAGATCTCCTCGCCGCTGGCCGGCATCCGGCCCAGGCCACTGAAGATGATGTCGAGGAACACCATGCCCTGCAGCAGGACGTCGACCTCGGGGTCGCCGGGGCGACGCAGGTCGGCCAACGGGTCGAACGGTGCAGGCGTCACGACGCTCCTCGCCTCGCGGTGCTGGAGCGGTCGCCGCTGACCGCTCACCGGGTCCTAGGCGATCAGTATTGCGCACGGACGCTCGAATTTGCGTGACTCTGCGCATTTGTGCTTGCTAATGTCCATGCCGTGAAGCAGATGCGCCAGGCAGCCGCGCTGCAGCACCTGCGCACCCACGGCCTGACCGCGGTCGAGGACCTCGCGGCTCGGCTGGAGTCCAGCGCCTCCACCATCCGTCGCGACCTGGCCGAGCTCGAGCGTGCCGGTCGCGTCGTGCGGGTGCACGGCGGCGCCACCGTGCCCGAGGGCGACACGACCGCCGACGAACCCGTGCCGTTCGCCCGCGTCGCCACCCACGAGCTGCGCGCCAAGCAGGCCATCGCCCGCCGCGCAGCCCGACTCGTCCAGGACGGTGACGTCGTCCTCCTCGACATCGGTACGACGACCCTCGCGCTCGCGCACGAGCTGCGGGGACGACGCATCACGGTCGTCACCTCCAGCCTCGCCGTGCTCGACGAGCTGCGTCCGGACCCGACCGTCGAGCTCATCCTGCTCGGAGGCGCGCTGCGTCGGCAGTACCACTCGCTCGTCGGCGTCCTCACCGAGGACGCGCTGCGCCAGGTCCGCGCGACGGTCGTGTTCCTCGGCACCAGCGGCGTCACCGCCGACGGGTCCGTGCTGGACACGACCCTGGTCGAGGTCCCGGTCAAGCGGGCCATGCTCGGCTGCGGTGCGCGCACCGTGCTCCTCGCGGACCACAGCAAGCTCCCCGGTTCGGGCACCCTGCGCGTCTGCGGGCTCGATGCCGTCGACACGCTCGTGACCGACCGGCACCCGCCAGCGGCGACGCTCGCCGCGTGGACCGAGCTCGGCACGGAGGTCATCACCGCATGAGACTCACGCTCCTCGGTGGCGGCGGGTTCCGCGTCCCGCTCGTCCACTCCGCCCTCCTGCGTGACACCCACGACCGACGCATCGACGAGGTCGTGCTTCACGACGTCTCCGAGACACGCCTGGCTGCGGTCGAGCACATCCTGCGGCGGCAGGCGGCCGGTCACTCCGAGCCGCCGCGGGTCCGCACCACCACCGACCTCGACGCCGCGCTCGACGGCGCCGACTTCGTCTTCTCCGCGATCCGCGTCGGCGGGCTGGAGGGCCGCACCGCCGATGAGCGCGTCGCTCTCGACCTCGGCGTCCTCGGGCAGGAGACGACCGGTCCGGGCGGGCTGGCGTACGGCCTGCGCACCGTGCCCGTCGCCCTCGACGTCGCCGAGCGAGTACGACGCCGCGCACCGGCCGCGTGGGTCATCAACTTCACCAACCCGGCCGGGATGATCACCCAGGCCATGCAGACCGTGCTGGGCGACCGCGTCATGGGCATCTGCGACTCCCCCATCGGCCTCGGTCGACGTGCTGCCCACGCGCTCGGGATCGACTCTGCCGCAACGCATTTCGGCTACTCCGGGATCAACCACCTTGGCTGGTTGCACCGGCTCGAGCACCACGGCGACGACGTGCTCCCGCAGCTCATCGCCGACCCCGACCTGCTGCTCACGCTCGAGGAAGGGCGCCTGTTCGGACCGGACTGGATCGCCTCGGTCGGCGCCCTCCCCAACGAGTACCTCTACTACTACTACTTCACCCGCGATGCCGTCGCGGCGATCAAGGGCAGCGCCGAGACCCGGGGCGAGTACCTCCTGCGGTCTCAGGCCGACTTCTACGCCGAGGTCGCCGCCGCGCCCGACCGGGCGTACGACCTGTGGACCGCGACCCGGCGCGCCCGCGACGAGACCTACATGGCCGAGGCCCGCGAGGAGGGCGAGGAACGCGATGCCGACGACATCGCCGGAGGCGGCTACGAAGGCGTCGCGCTCGCGCTCATGGCCGCCATCGCCCGCAACGAGCGCGCGGGCATGCTGCTCAACGTCCGCAACAGGGGCGTGCTCGCAGGGCTCCCCGACGATGCCGTGGTCGAGGTGCCGTGCACGGTCGACGCGAGCGGCCCGCGTCCACTGGCCGCCGAGCCCTTGACCGGCCCCTCGCTCGGGCTGGTCCAGCAGGTCAAGGCCGTCGAGGAGCTCACGATCGGTGCAGCTCGCGAGGGATCGGAATCCCTTGCGCTGCAAGCACTCTCGTTGCACCCCCTGGTCGACTCGGTGACCACGGCACGCACTCTGCTGCAGGGCTACCGCGATCGCATCCCGACGCTGGACGCCGTCTTCCGCTGACGCCTGTCCGTCCGAGTGGTCATGATGGGCGCATGGACCTCCCGATCGACCTCCCGATCACGCCCATGCTGGCCAAGGCGGTGAAGGGCGTACCCGCCGCCGACTCGGTCGAGGGCGGGCTGTCGTACGAGCCGAAGTGGGACGGCTTCCGGGTGCTCGTGCTGCGCGACGGCGACGACGTCGAGCTCGCGTCCCGCGGGTCCAAGCCGCTCACGCGCTACTTCCCCGAGGTGGTCGAGGCGGTGCGCGCGCACCTGCCGCAGCGGTGCGCGCTGGACGGCGAGATCGTCGTACGGTCGGGCGACCAGGGCGCTCAGCGGCTCGACTGGGAAGCGCTCAGCCAGCGCATCCACCCAGCCGCCTCACGGGTCGCGAAGCTCTCCGCCGAGACACCGGCCGAGGTGATCTTCTTCGACGCGCTCGCGCTCGACGACGACAGCCTGCTCGACCAGCCGTTCCGCGATCGACGCGCCCGACTGGTCGCCGCGCTCGACGGCAGGACCTCCGCAACGCCGTTCCACCTGACCCGGGTGACCGATGACCCCGACCTCGCCACCGACTGGTTCACCCGGTTCGAAGGTGCCGGTCTGGACGGCGTCGTCGCCAAGCCGCTCGACGGCGCGTACGAGCCGGGCAAGCGCACCATGCTCAAGATCAAGCACTCTCGTACGGCCGACGCCGTGGTCTTCGGCTACCGCATCCACAAGAGCGGTGAGGGTGTCGGGTCGTTGCTGCTCGGGATGTTCTCCTCGGACGGCCGGCTGATCCCGGTCGGGGGCGCTTCGGCGTTCACGATGGCCCGCCGCCGTGAGCTGATCGACGAGCTCGCCGACCTCGTCGTCCGCGACGACGACGGTGGCGCGCTCACGGGCGAGACCGAGCGTTCCCGGTTCAGCGGGAGCAAGGACGTGTCCTTCGTGCGGCTGAGTCCCGAACGCGTCGTCGAGGTGAAGTTCGACCAGCTCGAAGGCAGCCGGTTCAGGCACGCCGCCGGCTTCCTGCGCTGGCGACCCGACCGCGAACCCGAGTCCTGCCTGATCGACCAGGTCGAACGCGCACCGTCGTACGACCTCGACGCGGTGCTCGGGGCACGCTAGATGTAACTGAGCATGAGGTTGGTGACGCCGGCTGGCAGTCGTGAGGCCGGCGGCTGATCGCCCGCGGCGGTGTGGGGGCGATGGTAGTTGTAGTGGACCTGCCACACCTGGAGCTGGTCGCGACGCTGCTGCTCGGACTCGTACGCGGCGGCGTAGAGGACCTCGTGGGTGTAGGTCTGCTGGTAGCGCTCGACCTTGCCGTTGTGCTTGGGCGTGAACGCCTTGATCCGCTGATGCTTGGCCGCGAAGGAGTGCACGGCCCGGGTGAACGCACTGGCGCGGTAGCAGGACCCGTTGTCAGTCACGATCCGGGTGAAGCGGGTGATGCCGTGCGCGGCGAAGAACACCCGGGCACGGAACAAGAACCCGATCGCGGTGACGGCCTTCTCGTCGTCGTGGGCTTCGGTGTAGGCCAGCCGGGAGAACCCGTCGAGGGCGGAGTGCAGGTAGGTGTACCCGGTGCGGGCGCCACGGGTCTTGGCCCGGTCGGCGGCCTTGGCCTGGGCCGACCCGCGACCGTGCACCCGCCACCCGCCGCCGTCGGGGATGCGCCCGACCTTCTTCACGTCCAGGTGGGTCATGTGCCCGGGGTACCGGGCAGTGATCTTTCCCGGCGCCCGCAACGGTTCCCCGTCAACGTCCAGGTGCCGCAGCCGGTTCAGTCCGTGCCGGACCAGGATCCGGCTGATCGTGCACACCGCGATCCTGACGCCCTGGGCGCTCAGCTCCAGATGGATCCGCCGCGCGGACCACTTGCGTTTGCGCAACGCGATGACCTGTTCCACCACCTGCGGCGGTGTGGCGGTCGGGGAACGGCGGGGCCGGCTGGTCCGGTCGTGCAACCCTTCGTCGCCGTGCTCACGCCACCGGGCGTACCACTTCGACAAGCACTGCCGCGAGACCGCGGCCTCCGCTGCGACGTGCGCGATCGGGCGGTGCTGGCACCGGCGCACCAGGCGACGACGTCCTTCGAACGACAGGGCGGCTTTACTGTGGGGCATAGGGCAGGTTCCTTCGGCTGACTCGACGTGATGAACGGCTTGACACCTTCATCCTGTCGCCGCAGGGACCTGCCCGCCCTTAGCTACCCGGCCGTGTCACCAACCTCATGCGCCGCAACAGCTAGACGGGCAGGCGGTGCGGACCAGGCGGGATCCGTGAACGAGACCGGCTTACCGTGGGCACGGGCGTGGGCGATCTCCCTGCGAGTGGACTCGCCGACATAGCCGCCGGGGTTGACGACCAGGACCCGGTCGGCGAGGTCGATCTTGCTCAGGTGGAGCGCGTCCAGCACGGCCTTCTGATCGTCGGTGACCGGACCGTCGGCCTCGCCGGGCGCGAGGGCGATGACGCCGGCGAAGGTCAGGTCGCGGTGGGCGGCCCGCATCTCGCGTGCGAACCGGGCCGAGCCGCAGATGCAGACGATCTCCGGTCGGTCTGCTCCCGATGGGCGTTCGCTGCGGGCCGTCACAGTGCGACGTGCCCTTCGGCGAGCACGGGTCCACGCGCGGACGCTCGCTGGTAGCCCTCGGGAGTGCCACGCCGGGTGCCGGCGCAGCCGGAACGACCGCACTCGCAGGCGAACTCGACCGACGGCAGCACCGCGATGCCTGCGGCCTCCCGCCACAGCAGGCCCTGCTGCACGAGCGCGGTGTTCTCGTAGGCGCGTTGGGCACGCAGCGGCCCGCCCTGCTCGAGGCGGCGGGCCTTCTGCAGCACCGTACCGAGCGCGCCGACGACCTCGTCGTGGACGGCGTCCCAGTCGGGTCGGTCGTCGACCTCGATGCGGGGACGGCCGGTGGCTTCGAGCGAGGCCCGCAGCCTGCGGAGCACCGCGGCGTCCCGCTGCGCCAGACGCTCCGCCCGCGCCTGACCGGCCGCGTCGTTCGCGGCTGCGGCCCGGTCACGTCGTACGCGTGCCGTACGGGCCGCACCCGCGACCAGCCACACCGCACCGGGGACGCCGTAGGACGCCGCACCGGCAGGCGACAGCTGTGGGCCCTCGACCACGACAGGCACATCTCCGGCCGTGCGATCACGAATGTCGTTGATCACCAGGGGAATTCGCTCTGCGCACACGCGATGCCACACCTCGACGGCGTGATCGGTGCCGAGGGCGAGCTGGTCGTCGAGCGGCTCGAGAGGGCTCATCAACGGCAGATGTGCGTAGGTGAACGCATCGATGTGCTGGCACGGCAGGTCGTAGCGTCGAGCGATGCGGTCGGCGATCGTGGTCTTGCCGGCGCCGTGCATCCCACCGATCCAGATCATCGGCGGTGCCGGCAGGTACGCCGACGCGGCGCCGATCACAGCACGAGCTCCATCACCGGACGCGCGGGGCTCGTACGGCCGATCTCGGTGAAGCCCGCGGCGATGAACGTCGACAGCGCGCCGTGGAACAGCTCGCCGCTCGCCACCGAGCCCGAGCGGGAGTCGACGTCGACCGGGTGGCCTTCGACGGTCGTCGCACCGTGCTCGCGCGCGAGATCGACCGCAGCGCCCAGCAGGGCTGCTGTGACACCCCGGCGTCGACGGCCGACCTTGACGACGAAACATGTTGTGCGCCAGACCTTCTCGCTGACCGGCCGGTCACGGACGTCGGCCAGCGCGGCGCTCGAGATGAGTCGTTCGTAGGAGCCCAGGGGCCCGACGGCCAGCCAGCCGATCGGTTGTCCACCGCCGTACGCGAGCACTCCGAGCGGTCGGGGTGAGGCGGCGACCTGAGCGCGCAGTGCCTCCTGGTTGGCGACCCGGTCGCGGGTCAACGACCGTGAGGCGAAGAACTGGCACCAGCACCACGCGGCGTCACCACGTTTCCCGAACAGTGCCACCAGGTCGTCCCAGCGGTCCTGGGTCATGGGTCGGATCGTCAGGTCGTCCACCTCGAGGTCACCGGTCCTGCGGGTCGGGCAGGTCGTGGCGCTTCTTGCTCGGCTGCACCCGGCGGGGCTCGCCGGGCATCTTGGGGTAGTCGGGCGGGAACGGCATCTCGCCGAGGCCACGCTCCTCAACGTCCTTGTCCCACAAGGCGATCGCCGCGGCGACGTCGCCGGCTGCGTCGTCCATGCCGGCCCATGCGTCGCCCTCGGCCTGCAGGTGATCCGGTGCCGTGCGCACCGTGAAGTCGCTGACAGCCACATCACGCAGTGCCGACCACGGGACCGGCATCGAGACCGGGGCACCGGGCAGCGGACGTGCGGAGTACGCGGCTGCGATCGTCCGGTCACGGCACATCTGGTTGAAGTCGACGAAGATCCGCTCGCCACGCTCCTCCTTCCACCAGGCCGTCGTCACGAGATCGGGCAGTCGACGCTCGAGCTCGCGCGCGATGCCGATGACTCCGTGCCGCACATCGAGGATCTCGTGCGTGCGCCGGATGCGGGCGTAGACGTGGACACCGCGGTTGCCACTGGTCTTGACCCAGGGCGTGAGGCCGATCTCCTCGAGGACGTCCTTCAGCCCGTACGCCGCCTCCACGACGTCTGCGAACGCGCGGCCCGGCTGCGGGTCGAGGTCGATGCGCAGCTCGTCGGGGTTGTCGTTGTCGTCGCTGCGCATCGGCCACGGGTGGAAGGTGATGGTGTTCATCTGCACCATCCACACGGCCGAGGCGATCTCGTCGATGACCAGCTGCGGGTGGCGACGGCCCGACGGGTAGGTGCACATCGTCGTACGGGTGTAGGCGGGGACGCCTCGGGGCGGGTTCTTGGAGAAGAACTCCTCGCCGTCGATGCCGGTCGGGAACCGTTGCAGCGCAACGGGTCTGTCAGCGTTGGCGCGCAGGAACGGCTCGGCGACCGAGGCGACGTACCGGGCGAGGTCGATCTTGGTGATGCCGTCGTCCGGCCACAGCACCCGGTCGGGGCTGGAGATGCGCACCTCGCGGACGCCGTCGGGACCCGGAACCTCGAGGACCTCTGCCTTCGCTGGGCTCATGCCTGGACTGTAGTGACGACCGCCGACGGATGTCCGCAAGTCACGACGTGGGATGGCGCAGGTGAACAGTTCTCCAACGGAGTCCCGCACGCGCCACCGGCAGCAGGGGCGCGGCCCTAGAGTCACCTCGTCCGGATCCGACCCTTCCCAGCAGGTGCTCATGACGCACTCTCCCCGCCGCCGGCTCGCGGCCACCGTCGCTGCCTCGTCCCTCGGCCTGGCCGGCCTCGCGCTCACCCCCGCGCACGCCGTCTCGCCCAACCTCGTCGTCGGCGAGGTGTACGGCGGTGGAGGCAACTCCGGCGCGACGCTCCGCTCGGACTTCGTCGAGATCTTCAACCGGGGCTCGCAGCCGGTCGACCTGACCGGCTGGAGCGTGCAGTACTGGTCGGCCTCCGGCACGACCCCGCAGACGACCGCCCTGTCGGGCACCGTGCCCGCCGGCGGTCGCTACCTGGTCAAGGAGGCCGACGGCGCCAACACCTCGGCCACTCCCCTGCCGACCCCGGACGCCACCGGCACGATCGCGATGTCCTCCAGCGCAGGCCGGGTCGCGGTCGTCAACCCGGCCGGTGAGGTGGTCGACCTGATCGGCTACGGCAGCGCGTCGGCGTACGAGGGTGCAGCCGCCCCGGCGACCACCAACACCACCTCGGTCGCGCGCACCAACCCGTGCGTCGACACCGACAACAACGCCGGCGACTTCGCCACCGGAGCCCCGGCGCCCCAGAACTCCTCGACCGCGGTCGTCGACTGCACCGACACCCCGCCCCCGCCCGCAGGCGTCGATGCCACAGTCGCGCAGGTGCAGGGCGCAGCTCACCTGTCACCGCTCAACGGCCAGAAGGTCAAGAACGTCCAGGGCATCGTCACCGCCGTCACGAGCAACGGGTACTGGATCCAGTCCACGGCGCCCGACAGCGACCCCGCCACCAGCGAGGGCGTCTTCGTCTACACCGGCGGTGCGCCGAAGGTCGGACCCGGTGACGCTGTCACCGTCGCCGGCACCGTCACCGAGTTCCGCCCCGGCGGATCGGGCGGCAACGACAACCTCACCACCACCGAGATCGCTTCCCCAACCACCGAGACGACCTCGACCGGCAACCCGCTGCCCACACCGGTCGTCCTCGGCGTCGACCGCGTCGCACCGCAGCAGGCTGTCACGACCGATGACCCGGGCTCGGTCGAGAAGACCACCCACACGTTCGACCCCGCCACGAACGCCATCGACTTCGACGAGTCGCTCGAAGGCATGCGGGTCGGCGTGCGTGACGCCACCGCGGTCGGCCCGACCAACACCTCCTACGGCGAGCTGCCGGTCGTGCCGGGACAGCAGGTGACCGCGCAGCGCAGCCGCACCGGCGGCGTCGTCTACGGCGGGTACGACCAGCCCAACTCCCAGCGCGTCATCCTCGACGACCCCCTGCTCCCCCGGGGTGCGATGCCGGTGGTCGACACCGGTGACACGCTGCCCGGTGACAGCGTCGGCGTCATGGACTACGGCTTCGGCAACTTCAAGCTGCTGCTCACGAGCCAGCCGAAGGCCGCGTCCGCCGGCCTGCAGCGGGAGACCACGTCACCGCAGAGCAACAACCAGCTCGCCGTCGCGACCTTCAACGTCGAGAACCTCGCCCCGAGCGACCCGGCCACCAAGTACGAGCGGCTCGCCGGCCAGATCACCCACAACCTCGCCTCCCCCGACGTGCTCGCGCTGGAGGAGATCCAGGACAACAGCGGCGCGGCGGACGACGGCGTCGTCGACTCGACGGCGACCACCGACAAGCTGATCGCCGCGGTCAAGGCGGCCGGCGGCCCGGCATACGCGGCGCGCTGGATCAACCCCGAGAACGACAAGGACGGCGGACAGCCGGGCGGCAACATCCGTCAGGTCTTCCTCTACCGCCCCGACCGCGACGTCACGTTCGTCGACAAGCCGGGCGGTGACGCGACCACGGCGACCCAGGTCGTCGGCACCGGCACGGCCACCACGCTGTCCGCCTCGCCCGGACGCATCGACCCCGGCAACCCGGCGTGGACCACGTCTCGCAAGCCGCTCGTCGGCCAGTTCCTGTTCCGCGGGAAGCCGGTCTTCGTCGTGGCCAACCACTTCGCCTCCAAGGGTGGTGACGACCCGCTGTTCGGGCGCTGGCAGCAGCCCACTCGGTTCTCCGAGTCGCAGCGCCACCAGCAGGCCGCCGCGGTGCGCGGGTTCGTCGACAAGCTGCTCGCGGCTGACGCGCAGGCCAACGTCGTGGTGCTCGGCGACATCAACGACTTCGAGTTCAGCCGCACGACCGACGTGCTCGTCGGGTCGGGCTCGACCCGCATGACCGACCTTCCGCGCACCGTGGCGCCGAGCGAGCGCTACACCTACGTCTACGACGGCAACAGCCAGGTGCTCGACCACATCCTCATCAGCCCGGCGCTGCTCAAGGCTCCCGCCGGCTCACCCGGCCCGGCGTACGACTACGACATCGTCCACACCAACTCCGAGTTCCACGACCAGGACTCCGACCACGACCCGCAGGTCGTCCGTCTGCAGATCCGGGGCGGACGCTGACCGGCGTACGGGCAGGATGAGCGGCTCCACGGGCCGGGCGGGAACGACCGCCCGGCCCGTGGTGTTGTGAGTGGTGACGTGAGGAGTTCAGACATGACCGAGCAGCGTTCCTACCCCGTGGCCAAGACCGACCAGGAGTGGCGCGAGCAGCTCTCGCCGCAGGAGTACGCCGTCCTGCGGCAGGCCGGCACCGAACGGGCGTTCACGGGTGAGTACACCGACACCGAGACCGAAGGCGTCTACAGCTGCCGGGCGTGTGGCGCCGAGCTGTTCCGCAGCGACACCAAGTTCCACAGCCACTGCGGGTGGCCGTCGTTCTACGCGCCGGCCGAGGGCGACAACGTCGAGCTCATCGAGGACCGCTCGATGGGCATGGTCCGTACCGAGGTGCGGTGCGCGTCCTGCGGATCGCACCTGGGCCACGTCTTCGAGGGTGAGGGCTACGACACCCCCACTGATCAGCGCTACTGCATCAACTCGGTGAGCCTGCGCCTCACCGACACGCCTCAGGGCTGATCGGCCGGCGGCGCGCTCTGCGGCTGGACGGGCAGCTGCCGCTGCACCATCCCGATGGCCCAGTGCACGATCGTCATGTCGTCGACGTGGCCCGTCGGACGGCTGTCGGGGATCACGTCGTGCTCGAGTGCGAAGTACTCCAGCGCAGCGATGACCACCTGGAGTCGACTGCTCTCGACCACCGACAAGGTCTCCAGACGGCAGCCGTCCGGGTCGCGCTCGAGCTCTTCGACCCGGGCGGTCACGATCGAGCAGGCCATGTCGACCTCGACCCTTGGAGGGTGCGCGCTCAGGTCGCCGGCGCCGAACTTCTTGGTGTCGACGCGGTGGAGCAGTGCTCGCAGCTCGTCCACGTCGTCGGCCGCGTCACTGGCTGCGGCCGCGCGTCGGCGAAGGCCGGCGACACCAGCAGGTTGCCGAGTCCGGCGTCAGGGCGCTCCACGAGCGATGACCCTACGCGCTCTGCGCGGTCACGACACGGTGTACGGGAATGCGCGCCGCTCGTCAGCGAAGGCGCCCGACCAGGTCCGCGAGCTCGACGCGGGGGCCGGTGAAGAACGGCACCTCCTCGCGCACGTGCCGTCGCGCCTCGGTCGCACGCAGGTCGCGCATCAGGTCGACGATGCGGTCCAGCTCGTCCGCCTCGAACGCCAGGATCCACTCGTAGTCACCGAGCGCGAACGACGCGACCGTGTTGGCGCGCACGTCGGGGTAGTCGCGGGCGGCGACGCCGTGGTCCTTCAGCATCGTGCGGCGCTCCTCGTCGGGCAGGAGGTACCAGTCGTAGGAGCGCACGAACGGGTAGACGCACACGTAGTTGCGGGTGCGCTCCTCGGCGAGGAACGCCGGGATGTGCGACCGGTTGAACTCGGCCGGACGGTGCAGGGCCACGTTGGACCAGAACGGGTCGAGCGTGCGTCCCAGCTCGGTCGCGAGGAACGCGCGGTACGCCGCCTGCAGCGACTCGACGCGCTCGGCGTGCCACCAGATCATCAGGTCGGCGTCGGCGCGCAGGCCGCCCACGTCGTACACCCCCCGCACGACGACACCCTCGTCGGGCAGTCCGGCGAGAAAGGCCTCGGCCTCCTGGAGCAGGGCGGCACGGTCCTGCGGCAGCTCACGCGCGCAGCGGAAGACCGAGTACATCGTGTAGCGGATGCTGTCGTTGATCTCGTTGATCTTCTTCGCACCCGGTCGGAGTGCCTCTGCCCTGGGGTTGTCCTGCGTCATGCGTTCATTCTCCGACGCGCTGTCGTACGACGTTCAGGTGGGTGAGCGCTCGGTCCGCAGCGGCGCGCCCTGAGGCGATGCAGGCCGGGATCCCGACCCCGTCGTAGGCCGCACCGGCGAGCTCCAGGCCTGGTACGCCGGCGACGGCCGTCGCGATCGAGTCCACCCGGTCGAGGTGCCCGACGGCGTACTGCGGGAGGGCACCGCCCCAGCGTTGGACGTGGGCGTCCACCGCGCGCGGGAGCTGCTGCCCGAGGGCGGCCTGCAGGTCAGCACGACCGAGGTCGACCAGCTCGGCGTCGTCGCGCTGCAGGACGGCTTCCTCGCCGTGGCGTCCCATCGACACCCGCAGCACGAGCAGGCCGCGTGCCCGGTCGGCGAGCCAGGGCCACTTCACGCTGCTGAACGTCGCCGCCTTGATGACGTGGCCATCGACCGGTGGGACCAAGAACCCGGAATCCGTGGGCGCCCAAGGCATCTCGTCGACCGGGAACGCCATCGACACGATCGCCATGGAGGCGTACTCGACGTCGGCGAGCAGCCCGGAGGCATGGGGAACGACCTCGCCGACGAGACGTGCCGCCGCACGCGCCGGCGTGGTCACGATGACCGCATCCGCCTCGAGTGCCTCGGGCTGCGGCACCGGCCCGGTGACGAGTCGCCAGCCGGTCGCGGTGCGCTGCAGCTCGCGCACGGTCACTCCGGTCCGCACCGTCGCACCCCGCGCCACGAGCTGCTCCTCGAGCAGGTCGGGCAGGCGCGAGACGCCACCTCGCAGACCGGCGAACACCGGCGCGGCAGGGCCCTGGCGCGCGCCCGCCGCAGCGCGTTCGGCCGCTCGAGCCGCGGCGGCCGTGAGGGAACCGCCGTCGCGCACGGCGTCGAGCAGCGCGGGGACGCACGCCGCGGCCGAGAGCCGACGGGCATGGCCGGCGTAGACCCCGCCCAGGAGCGGCTCGACGAGTTGGTCGACCACAGCCGGACCGACCGCGCGCTCGACGAGGTCGCCGACCGAGATGTCACCGTCGACGGCGACAGGTCGCTCGGCGACGGCCCGCTCGATCTCGTCGGCGTCGAGCACCGAGCCTGCCGCTTCGGGCCGAGCCGGCACGCCCATGAGTGTCCCCCGGGGCAGCGGCGACAGCCGTCCGCGGCTCCACAGAGCAGCTCCGACGGGGGCCGGGTGGACGGCCTCGGCTCCGAGCTCGCCGAGCAGGTCGACCGCCTCCGGGCGACGCGCGAGCATCGACTCGGCGCCGACGTCGATGCGTACGCCGGCCAGCTCGGCTGACCGCAGCCGTCCACCCACCTGGCCGCTGCCCTCGAGCACGGTCACCTGGTGATCGCCGCGCGTGATGAGGTGCCACGCCGCCGCGAGCCCGGTGATGCCTGCCCCGACGACGACGACGTGTGCCATGCCGGTCAGCGTCTCACCGGCGACCGCCCGTCCTGACCGCAGGGTCACGCGGGCGCGAGCACGCCGTTCCGGCGGATCAGGCCGAGTAGCCCTTCGGCGGGATGAGGCTCGCCAGCTGGTCGAACCACAACCAGTAGTGGTTGTTTCCGCCGAAGTTCGCGGGATCGGCGATGTACGCCTGCCTCCAGGCGGGGTCGCGGTTGTACCCGATGATCGTGAAGTAGTGGTAGATCGTCTGGTTCGACGGGTATCCGGGCGGCTGGTTGCCCGGCGGGGCGACGATGTTGGCGACCAGGGCGTACCCGCGGTCGATGTTGTACGAGATGTCGTTCCACAGCAGGTCCTTCTGCGCCTGCGTGGGTGGGTCGTTCGGCATGTTCTTGGTCTCGTACCACCCGACGTGGTTGGCGAGGACACCCGTCACCTGACCGATGTAGTCCGTACCGTTGGTGGTCGTGCCGAGCTGGGACGCCAGGCTCGCCTGGGACTGGTAGACGCCGCGGCAGCTGAGGGCGATCCGGGTGGCGGCCGGGCCGCACCAGTAGCCCGTCTCCTGGACCTGGTAGTCGTGGTTGAGGATCGTCCAGGTCTGCGCATGTGCGGGTGCGGCCGACGCGAGGCCGAGACCCGCGATCCCCGCGGTGGCTGCCGTACCGGTCAAGAACGTGCGCCGATCGATCGTGGTCATCTGCGTGACTCCCTCCGGGACACGGGGACGGGTCCCCGCCCCTCGGGGTCAGCCTGGCCGTGTCCACCGGGAGGACGGCGCTTCTTGGTCAATCCTTGACTCAGCCGCGGCCATTCCTGGCAACTCTGGTCAGGCTGTTCGTCCGACGACAGCGCGGTCGGACACGGACAGCCAGGCCGCCGCGATGCGCGGTACGGCGACGGCCAGCGTCTCCGCGTCGAGCGCGAACGGCGTACGGACCCAGTGCTCCAGGCCGTGCCCTTCAACCGCGAACGCCGACCCCGGGGCCAGCAGGACGCGCTCACGTTCGGCCGCGGTCGCCAGGGCCGATGACCGGGGGCTCGGCAGCCGCCACCAGACGGACAGGCCACCAGGCGGCGTCCGCGTCTCCCATGACGGCAGATGAGCCCGGACGGCGCCGATCACCTCGTTGCGCCGCTCCCGCAGCTCGCGGCGGCGCGCAGCATCGAGGGTGGGTTCGCGGTCGAGGAGGTCGGCGACCACGAGCTGTTCGAGCACCGGCGCCCCGAGGTCGAAGGACGCGCGGGCGCGAGCGATCGCACCGACCAGGTCGTGCGGCGCACGGATCCAGCCGATCCGCAGTCCGCCCCAGTGCGACTTGCTCACTCCCCCGACCGTGACCGCTCTGGGTGCGTGCGCCGCCATCGGCCGCACCCCCGGCCGCGCGTCGAGCCACAGCTCGCTGACGGTCTCGTCGACCACACCGACGACGCCGTGCGCGGCCCAGGTCGCGGCCAGCCGCTCGCGCTCGTCCTCCTCCAGCAAGGTGCCGGTCGGGTTGTGGAAGTCGGGCATGGCCAGCATCACGCGCGGGCTGGTCGCGGCAGCCCTCTCGGCCACGGCGTCCAGGTCGCTCGCGCCGCTGGCGGTCGGCACCGGCACGAGCCTCGCGCCCTCATGCCGCAGGCTCGCGAGCGCGCCGGGGTAGGTCGGGCTCTCCAGCAGCGCTCGGTCGCCCCGCGTCAGCAGCGCCCGGAACACGGCAGCGAGCGCCGACAGCGAACCCGTGGTGACGATCACCTGACCGGGATCGGTCGGCACCCCACGCGCCGCGTAGCGGCGGGCGACCGCGCCCCGCAGGACGGGGGTTCCGAGAGGGAAGTACCCCGCGCCGGCGGTGTAGGCGCCGAGCTGCTCGACCGCGCGCTCGTACGCCGCTGCGATCCCGGGCCGGCCGGTCGGGGCGGCACTGCGCAGGTCGATGACGTCGTCGGCCGGGCCGTCGAGGTCATCGACCACGGTCGGCTCGGCCCCGCCCTGCACGGGCCCGCCGGGCACCTGGACCAGAGTGCCCGAACCCCGGCGCGCGGTGACATAGCCGCGGTCGCGCAGCTCGGCGTACGCACGCGCGACCGTCGTGCGGCTCAGCCCTGTGGCCACCACGAGATCGCGCTCGCTCGGGAGCCGGGTCCCGTGCAGCAGCCGGCCGTCGCTGACCAGCAGTCGGATGGAGTCAGCGAGCCACAGGTACGCCGGCCCCGCGGCGGCCGGCGGCCCGAGCTGGGTGACCAGTCGTGCGGCACTGACCCGAGGTGCGCTCATCAGGCCACTGTCCGCCAAGTGGACCTTGTTTGCAAGGCCACTTGGGCGTCACGCTGGAGGCATGTCACGCCGATCCGACCTCGTCTCCCTCACCCCGGGCGAGCAGCTGCGCGCGGGCAGGCTGCCTCGGCGGCTGACCCAGCTGATGATCGGGCTCACGCTCTACGGCGTCGCGATGGCGATGATGGTGCGCGCCACGCTCGGCCTCGACCCGTGGGACGTGCTGCACATCGGTCTGGTCGAGCACACCGGCCTGTCGATGGGCACCCTCGTGATCATCGTCGGCTTCGCGGTGCTGCTGCTGTGGATCCCGTTGCGGCAGTGGCCCGGGCTCGGGACCGTGGCCAACGCGGTCTGGATCGGCGTCGCCACCGATGCAGCGCTCGGCGTCATCACCGCACCGGACGCCCAGTGGGCACGCACCACGCTCATGGTCGCCGCGATCGTGGTCAACGCGATCGGTGGAGCGCTCTACATCGGCAGCCAGCTCGGCCCCGGGCCGCGCGACGGTCTGATGACCGGCCTGCACGCGCGTACGGGGCTGAGCCTGCGTCTCGTCCGAACGTCGCTGGAGCTGACGGTGCTCGCCGTCGGATGGCTGCTCGGTGGTGTCGTCGGCGTCGGCACGGTCCTGTACGCCGTCCTCATCGGGCCCCTGGTCCAGCTGTTCCTGCCGTGGTGCACCGTGCGGCTCGACCCCGCGCAGGTCGAGCGTGCTCGTTCAGGACGCCGAACGCTCGTGCACGCGTTCGACGACTCGGGTGAGGACGTCCGGGTCGGTGCTGGGCAGCACGCCGTGCCCCAGGTTGAAGATGTGGCCGGGTGCTGAACGCCCCGACTCCAGCACCCGGTCGACCGCCTGCGACAGCGGCTCCCACGGAGCGAACAGCAGTGCCGGGTCGAGGTTGCCCTGCAGGGCGTAATGGCCCTCCGTCCGGCGGACGGCCTCGTCCAGCGGCACCCTGAAGTCGACGCCGACGACCTCGGCACCTGCAGCGCCCATCGCAGGCAGCAGCTCACCGGTGCCGACACCGAAGTGGATGCGCGGCACGTCGAGGTCGGCCACGGCGGCGAGCGCCGCGGCCGAGTGCGGCTGTACGAGCGCTTCGTAGTCGGCGAGCGACAGGGCGCCGGCCCACGAGTCGAACAGCTGGACCACCGAGGCTCCGGCCTCGGCCTGCACCCGCAGGAACGCCCCGGAGATCTGAGCCAGCCGGGCGCACAGGTCGTGCCACAGCTGCGGGTCGCCGTGCATCAGCGCCTTGGTGTGCTCGTGGTTGCGCGACGGACCACCCTCGACGAGGTAGGACGCGAGCGTGAACGGCGCTCCGGCGAAGCCGATGAGCGGTGTGCCCCCCAGCTCGCGCACGAGCATCGAGACGGCCTGCGTGATGAACGGGACGTGCGAGGGCTCCAGCTCGGGGATGCGCTCCAGGTCCTGCCGGGTGCGGACGGGCTGGGCGATGACCGGCCCCACCCCCGGTACAAGGTCGAGGTCGATTCCGACCGCCTCGAGCGGCACCACGATGTCGCTGTAGAACACCGCGGCGTCCACACCGTGCCGGCGTACGGGCTGCAGCGTGATCTCGGTGACCAGCTCAGGCGTCCGGCAGGCCTGCAGCATCGGGATGCCGTCACGCACCTTGTGGTACTCCGGCAGCGAGCGACCGGCCTGCCGCATGAACCACACCGGCGTGTGGGGAACGGTCTGGCCGCGGGCGGCACGGACAAGAGCGCTGTCGCGCGGATCGGTCGAGGTCACGGCGTCGATGGTAGGTCGCGGCCCGCGGTGTCCGGTCAGGAGGCCGTGAGGACCACGCCGACGACGGCGAGCCCGACACCGACCGCCTGCACCGGGCGCATGCGCTCACCGAGCAGGTAGCGCGCCCACAGCAGCGTCGCGACGGGGTACAGCGAACCCAGCACCGACGCAACGCTGACGTAGCCACGGGTCGTAGCGACCCCGAACAGCGCGTTCGCGACGAGGTCACCTGTTCCGAGCAGCAGCAGCGCCGGCAGGTCCGCACGCGAGGCACGCCCCTCGCGCAGCCCGCCCCGACGCATCAGTGCGCCCAGCACGAGGAGCAGCAACGCCACGCTCCCCACCCGCATCGCCCACAGACCCGCCACGACGTCGTACGCCGACGCACGGTCGAGCAGGTAGAGCGACAGGCCGAACGACACGGCAGCGACCACAGCGAGTGCGACTGGACGGCGGGGTGCGCTCCCCGTGAGCTCCGGGCCCGAGGCCAGGGCCGCGCCAGTGATCGCCAGCGCCATGCCGATCAGGACCAGGCCGCCGAGCCGGTCGCCGCCGAGCACACCGAGGACAACGGGCACGGCAGCCCCGAGAGCGGCGATCGGCGAGACGATGCCCATCGTCCCGGACGCCAGAGCGGCGTAGAAGGCGGTCAGACCGAGTGCGCCGACCATCCCCGACGCCAGGCCCGGCGCAAGCCAGCCGAGTCCGTCCGGCCGGTCGCCGAGCGTCAACGACAGCCCGAGCACCGCGGTGATCACGGCGAGTCCGCCGATCTGGGAGAACGCGACGACCCGGACGGCCGCGATGCGGCGCGACAGCAGTCCGCCCGCGAAGTCGGAGGTGCCCCAGACCGCGCTGGAGGCGAGGGCGAGCAGGGTGATCACCGGTGAACGCTAGCCCGAACCCGACGGCGAGCCTGCCCGCCCGCCCCACTCCTGCGACTTACGCTGTCTCGAGTGAACCGCATGATCTCCGGCGAGGCCACCGCCGAGTTCGACGCGGCCGTCCGAGCGCTCTCCGCCGTACGGCTGAGACCTGAGGTGCGCATCACCGAGGTCCCAGCCCCGAGCCGCATCGCGCCGTACGCCCTCGCGCTCGAGGCAGAGGTGCACTCCGCCCAAGACGCTGACGAGGAGCTAGCCTCCGGCCGCTTCGTGATCCTGCACGACCCGGCAGGGCCCGAGCCGTGGGAGGGCACGTGGCGGATCGTCACGTTCGCCCGGGCCGAGCTCGAGCCCGAGACGGCGACCGACCCCATGCTGGGCGGCGTCGGCTGGAGCTGGTTGACCGACTCCCTGCAGGCCGCCGACGCGCACTACGTCGCCGACGCCGGTACGGTCACCCGCGTGGTGTCCGAGAGCTTCGCCGGCCTGGAAGAGCGCGAACCATCCGTCGAGATGGAGATCCGCGCGTCCTGGACCCCGGTCGACGACGACCTGACCCGTCACCTCCAGGCCTGGGGTGCGCTGCTGTGCACCGTCGCCGGCCTGGAGCCCCTCCCCGACGGCGTGGTCGCCCTTCCCGGTCAGCGCCGATGACCGATGTCGAGAGCGCCGGCCGCGACGACGCGCCGGCGGAGACCCCGACCTACCCGGTCCTGGAGGCACCCGCCGACGGCGTGCCCGACATCGTCGAGGACGAACGTCGGCTCCTCGAGGCGGCCGCGGCGATCGGAGCCGGTACGGGACCGGTCGCGCTCGACGCCGAGCGCGCCTCCGGCTACCGCTACGGCAGCCGCGCCTACCTCGTCCAGATCAGGCGCGAGGGCTCCGGCTCCTGGTTGATCGACCCGATCGCCTGCCCTGACCTCGGGCCGATCCAGGACGCGATCGGCGACGCCGAGTGGGTGCTGCACGCCGCCACCCAGGACCTCCCCTGCCTGGCCGAGGTCGGTCTGCGCCCGAGCGCGCTGTTCGACACCGAGCTCGGCTCGCGGCTCGCCGGGCTGCCGCGCGTCGGCCTGGCCGCCGTGATCGAGCACTACCTCGGCATCAGCCTCGCCAAGGAGCACTCGGCCGTCGACTGGTCCACACGGCCCCTGCCCGAACCCTGGCTGACCTACGCAGCGCTCGACGTCGAGGTGCTGGTCGAGGTCCGCAACCGCCTTCGGGCCGACCTCGAGCAGCAGGGCAAGCTGCCCTGGGCGCTGGAGGAGTTCGAGGCGCTGACCTCCTTCACCGGGCCTCCCGTGCGCACCGACCCGTGGCGGCGTACCTCCGGCATGCACAAGGTGCGTGACCGGCGAGCGGTCGCGCGCGTCCGCGAGCTGTGGCAGACCCGCGACGACATCGCCCGCAAGCGCGACATCTCACCTGGCCGGGTCCTGCCCGACGCCGTACTCGTCGAGATCGCCGTGCGCGCCCCGACGACACCGGCCGCGCTCACCGCGGCCACCGCCGACAGCAAGGCGGGCACCAGCCGCCGCGGCAAGGCTCGACCGCCGCACCGGTCGATCGCGCGCTACCAGCGCGACTGGCTGGACGCCGTACGCCGGGTCAACGACCTCGCTGACGCAGACCTGCCGCCGGCCACGGTGCGCAGCGACGCTCCCCCGCCGCAGCGCGCCTGGGCCGACCGTGACCCGGTCGCGTCCGCACGCCTGCAGCAGGTGCGCGACGAGCTGACCGCGTTCAGTGAGCGTGAGCAGATCCCTGTCGAGAACCTGCTCACGCCCGACTTCCTACGGCGCGTGCTCTGGCGGCCGCCGACACCCGCCGACCGTGAGTCCGTCGCCGAGGCGCTGTCGGCGCTCGGGGCGCGGCCCTGGCAGGTCTCGCTCGCGGCACCGCTCATCGTCAGGGCGATCTCCGACCACCCGGATACTGACCAGTAACAACTGCCGTAGAGTGCGACTGACCACTACGTCACACCTACGGGAGGCATCGTGCCCCGCACGCTCTCTGAGGTCGTCTTCGTCGACGGCGTCCGTACGCCGTTCGGCAAGGCCGGCGAGAAGGGCATGTACGCCCAGACCCGCGCCGACGACCTCGTCATCAAGTGCATCCGCGAGATCCTTCGGCGCCAGCCCGGTCTGCCGCCGGAGAAGATCGAGGAGGTCGCCATCGCAGCGACCACCCAGATCGGCGACCAGGGCCTGACCCTCGGCCGCGTGGCCGGCCTGCTCGCCGGTCTGCCGAAGTCGACGCCCGGCTACTCCATCGACCGCATGTGCGCAGGTGCGATGACCGCGGTCACCAACACCGCGTCCTCGATCGCGTTCGGTGCGTACGACATCGCCATCGCCGGCGGCGTCGAGCACATGGGCCGTCACCCGATGGGCGAGGGCGTCGACCCCAACCCGCGCATCATCTCCGAGAAGCTCGTCGACCCCTCGGCGCTGGTCATGGGCCAGACGGCAGAGAACCTGCACGACCGGTTCCCCGAGATCACCAAGGAGCGCTGCGACCAGTTCGCGGTCGGCAGCCAGAACAAGCTGGCCAAGGCGTACGCCGACGGCAAGATCCAGCCCGACCTGGTGCCCGTGGCGACGCGTCACGACGAGAAGGGCTTCGGCCTCGCGACGCAGGACGAGCCGCCGCGCCCCGGCACGACGGTCGAGGACCTCGCCCAGCTCAAGACGTCGTTCCGCCCGCACGGCAACGTCACCGCCGGCAACGCCGCGGGCCTCAACGACGGCGCCACCGCCTGCCTGCTCGCCTCCGAGGAGTCCGCCCAGGAGCTCGGCCTGCCGGTCGGCATGCGCCTGGTCGGCTACTCGTTCGTGGGCGTCGAGCCCGAAGTCATGGGCATCGGCCCGGTCCCGGCCACCGAGAAGGCTCTCGCCAAGGCGGGTCTGACCATCGAGGACATCGGCCTGTTCGAGCTCAACGAGGCCTTCGCGGTCCAGGTGCTGGCGTTCCTGGACCACTTCGGCATCGACCAGGACGACGAACGCGTCAACCCGTGGGGCGGCGCGATCGCCACCGGCCACCCGCTGGCCTCCTCCGGCGTCCGCCTGATGACCCAGCTGTCGCGCCAGTTCGCCGAGCACCCCGAGGTCCGCTACGGCCTCACCGCGATGTGCATCGGCATCGGCATGGGCGGCGCCGTCATCTGGGAGAACCCCCACCACGCCGACTACTCCGGCTACAAGGGCACGCAGAACGACGAGAAGGGTGCCGCCTGATGAGCGAGACCAAGACCCACGACGAGGTCGTCACTCACGCCCGCGTCCAGGACGTCCAGCTGCCGGGCGGTCAGGGCACGTTCGCGCTGATCACCCTCGACAACGGTTTCGACCACACCAAGCCCAACTCGTTCGGTCCGCAGGGCCTCACCGAGCTGTCCGGTGTCCTCGACACCCTCGCCCAGCGCGCGGACGCGAAGGAGATCGTCGGCGTCGGCATCACCGGCAAGCCGTTCATCTTCGCGGTCGGCGCCGACCTCACCGGCATCCCGACCATCGCCTCGCGCGACCAGGCCCTGGAGATCGCCGAGCAGGGTCACCGCACGTTCCAGCAGATCTCCGACCTGTCGGTGCCCACCTTCGCGTTCATCAACGGCGCGTCGATGGGCGGCGGCGTCGAGATCGCGCTGTACGCCGACTACCGCACCATCGCCACGGACGTGCCGGCGTACGCCACGCCCGAGTGCTTCCTCGGCCTCGTCCCGGGTTGGGGCGGCACCTACCTGCTGCCGCACCTGATCGGTGTCGAGAAGGCGCTGACGTTGATCGTCGCCAACCCGCTCGCCAACAACAAGATGATCAACGGCAAGCAGGCCTTCGAGCTCGGTGTCGCCGACCGTCTCCTGGAGCCGGTCACGTTCCTCGAGGACTCGATCGCCTTTGCGGCCAAGGTCATCGCAGGCGAGGAGAAGGTCGAGCGCACGCCGGTCGACACCTCTGCCGAGACGTGGGACGCCGTCGTCGAGGCCGCCCGCGGCCAGGTCGACGCCAAGGTCGGCGGAGCGGCTCCCGCGCCGTACCGCGCTCTCGACCTGGTCAAGGACGCCCGCACCGCCGAGCGCAAGGACGCCTTCGAGGCCGAGAACAACGCGCTCGCCGACCTGCTCATGACCGATGAGCTGCGCGCGGGCCTGTACTCCTTCGACCTGGTCCAGAAGCGCGCCAAGCGACCGGCCGGTGCGCCCGACAAGTCGCTGGCCCGCAAGGTCACCAAGGTGGGAGTCGTCGGCGCCGGCCTGATGGCCAGCCAGATGGCGCTGCTGTTCGCGCGTCGCCTCGAGGTGCCGGTGGTCCTCACCGACCTCGACCAGGAGCGGGTCGACAAGGGCGTGAAGTACGTCCACGACGAGGTCGACAAGCTGCTGCTCAAGGGCCGCGTCAGCCAGGACAAGGCCAACCGCCTGAAGGGCCTGGTCTCCGGCTCGGTCACCAAGGACACCTTCGCCGACGCCGACTTCGTCATCGAGGCCGTCTTCGAGGAGATGGGCGTCAAGAAGAAGGTCTTCGCCGAGGTCGAGGAGTACGTCAGCGCGGAGTGCATCCTCGCGACCAACACCTCGTCGCTGTCGATCACCGAGATGGCCGAGGACCTCAAGCACCCGGAGCGAGTGGTGGGCTTCCACTTCTTCAACCCGGTCGCGATCATGCCGCTGCTGGAGATCATCCGCGGCGACAAGACCGACGACGCTACTCTCGCAACGGCTTTCGCGACCGGCAAGGGCCTGAAGAAGACCTGCATCCTGGTCAAGAACAGCCCCTCGTTCGTCGTCAACCGTCTCCTCGGCCGATTCATGGGCGAGGCCGGCAAGATCGCCGACGAGGGCACGCCGTTCGAGACCGTCGAGAAGGCGTTCGCCGGCGTCACCCCGATGCCGCCGTTCATGCTCATCTCGCTGGTCGGCCCGGCGATCGCTCTGCACAACAGCGAGACGCTGCACGGTGCGTTCCCGGAGCGGTTCTACGTCTCCCCCAACCTGGCCAAGGTCGTCGAGGCGAGGATCCCGAGCTTCTACGGCGCCGACGGCCAGGCCGACCCCAAGGTCCTCGACCTGTTCGAGGCCCCGGCCGAGCCGAAGGAGCTCACGGCAGAGCAGGTCCGCGAGCGTGCGCTCGAGGCCCTCGCCGACGAGACCCGCCGGATGCTCGACGAGGGTGTCGTCGAGGCGCCCATGGACATCGACCTGGCGATGATCACCGGCGCGGGCTTCCCGTTCTGGAACGGCGGCGTGACGCCGCTGCTCGACCGCACCGGAATCTCCGAGAAGGTCACCGGCAAGCGGTTCCTGCCGAAGGGCGCGGCCTCCGTCCCCGCCTGAGCACGTCCCGTCTGACGAACCCCGCGACACGCATCACGTGTCGCGGGGTTCGTCATATCTCATATGTGATCTACACTCGCAGGCATGACCGATGACTACCTGGTCCGAGTCGGCACGCTGATCCGCGACGCGCGCCGCCACCGCAAGCTCACCCAGACCGAGCTCGCCGAAGCACTGCAGACGAGCCAGAGTGCCGTCGCTCGTATCGAGCAGGGCAAGCAGAACCTCAGTCTCGAGACGTTGGCCCGCATCAGCGAGGCGCTCGACTCCGAGATCGTCGCCGTGGCCTCCTCCACGCCCCTCAACCTGCGCATCGAGGGCGGCCGCAAGCTCTCGGGCGAGATCGACGTCCGCACCAGCAAGAACGCCGCTGTCGCATGTCTGTGCGCCTCGCTGCTCAACAAGGGCAAGACGACGCTGCGCAACCTGGCCCGCATCGAAGAGGTCAACCGCATCACCGAGGTGCTCAACTCGATCGGCGTGAAGACCCGCTGGCTCCCCGACAGCAGCGACCTCGAGATCACTCCTCCCGAGCGCTACGACCTCGACGCGATGGACGAGACCGCCGCCCGTCGTACCCGCACGATCCTGATGTTCCTCGGCCCGCTGCTGCACGAGTTCGACGAGTTCAAGCTGCCCAACGCCGGCGGCTGCGACCTCGGCTCGCGCACGGTGGAGCCGCACCTGCACGCGCTGCAGGCCTTCGGACTCGGTGTGGTCGCGTCCCACGGCTACTACCACGCGACGGTCGACGCCGCGGTACGCCCGACCAGGCCGATCATCCTCACCGAGCGCGGAGACACCGTCACCGAGAACGCGCTGTTCGCGGCCGCCCGCTACGAGGGCACCACGATCATCCGCAACGCCAGCCCCAACTACATGGTCCAGGACCTGTGCTTCTTCCTCCAGAAGCTCGGGGTCGAGGTCGAGGGCATCGGCTCCACGACGCTGACCGTGCGCGGCGTCAAGGAGATCAACATGGACGTCGAGTACCACCCGTCCGAGGACCCGATCGAGGCCATGACTCTCGTCGCCGCGGCCGTGGTCACCGAGTCCGAGATCACCATCAAGCGCGTGCCGATCGAGTTCATGGAGATCGAGCTGACCCTGCTCGAGAGCATGGGCATGAAGTACGAGACCAGCGAGGAGTACGTCTCGGCCAACGGCCACACCCGCCTGGTCGACCTGCGTACGGTCCCGGGTCCGCTGCAGGCGCCCAAGGACAAGATCCACCCGATGCCCTTCCCGGGTCTCAACATCGACAACCTGCCGTTCTTCGCGGTCATCGCGGCGTTCGCCGAGGGCTCGACGACCCTGCACGACTGGGTCTACGAGAACCGCGCGATCTACCTCACCGAGCTCACGGCTCTCGGCGCCAAGGTGCAGCTGATGGACCCGCACCGCGTGCTCATCGAGGGTCCGACCCGCTGGCGTGCGGCCGAGGTCATGAGCCCGCCGGCGCTGCGTCCGGCCGTGGTCATCCTGCTCGCGATGCTCGCCGCGCCGGGTGTCTCGGTGCTGCGCAACATCTACGTGATCGACCGCGGTTACGAAGAGCTCGACACCCGCCTCAACAAGCTGGGCGCCAACATCCAGACGTTCCGCGACATCTGATCGCACCGTCATGGCTCGTACGCCGTACCTGAGGTACGACGGCCCCGTCGCGATGGCGCACCGCGGGTTCTCCCTCGACGGGTTGGAGAACTCCATGGTGGCCTTCGCGGCGGCCGTCGATCTCGGGTACGTCTACGTCGAGACCGACGTGCACGCCACGGCCGACCGGGTGCTGCTCGCCTTCCACGACAGCACGCTCGACCGTGTCACCAACGGTCACGGCACGATCCACACGCTGCCCCATCACCGGTTGCGCTCGGCGCTCATCGACGGGCGTGAGCCGATCCCGACGCTCGACGAGATCTTCGAGGTCTGGCCCAACCTGCGTGTCAACATCGACATCAAGGCCGAGCCCGCCGTGCTCCCTCTCGTCCAGACCATCGAGAGGCATCGGGCCCACGACCGAGTGTGCGTGACGTCGTTCTCGGACCGACGTCGGCGTACGGCGCTGCGCCGGCTCTCCCGGCCTGTCGCCACCTCGGCCGGTCAGTCCGTGACCGCGGCATTCGTCGCGGCGGTCACGTCCCGCGCACCCGGCGCTGTGAGAGCGGTGCTGCGCGGTGTCGACTGCCTGCAGGTGCCCGAGCGTCACGCCGGCGTCCCGGTCGTGACCGAGCGCTCACTGGCCGCCGCGCACGCAGCCGGCGTGCAGGTGCATGTCTGGACCGTCAACGACCGGGCCGACGTGCACCGTCTGCTCGACCTCGGCGTCGACGGCCTCATCACCGATCGTGCTGATGTGCTCAAAGACGTTCTGCAGCAACGAGGTTCGTGGGTCTGACCCACTCCCCCGCTCAGGTGCCGGTGCGCGATGCGCGCCAGAACCATGGCTGGGTCGGTTGGATCGTGGCCGCCACCGCCTCCTGGATCGCGCCGACGTGCTTGATGTCGACGGGTTCGCCGCTGTGCAGCACCTGGTGGTCGAGACCGACGTACAGCGTTTGCAGCGTGCGCACGGTGTTGCTCCAGAAGGGCGGCGGCGACGGTACGTCGATCTCGAGAGCTGCAGCCACCTCGGCCGACCAGGCGACAGCACTGTCCTTGTCGAGACGTCGGTCGGTGAGAGCCATCGCGAACGCTGCGGCGAGCCGTACCTCCTCCTGCTCGCGCCAGACGTACTCGGTGGGCGTAACGCAGCGCGTGACGAGCACCTGAAGCACGTCGGCACCTGGGACTCGATCCGCCGCCGCGCTCTCGCCGAAGAAGTCCGCACCATGCGCGACCGCGTGCAGCCAGCCGAGCGTCTCGTCGTACCCGCGCAGGTCGGTCTCCGCCAGGTACCAGTCGCGCACCTCGACGAACCACGCGTCGTCCCACTCCCCCGCCTCGACGAGCGCGGCGAGGACGAGCGCCCCGAACGTCCGGGCCTGAATCTCGTCGTGGCGCAAGCGTTCTCGCATAGTTGTCGCCACGCGCTTCAGCTGGTCCTGCGTGAGCTCACGGTCGCTGATCGCCTGGGCGAGCTGGGTGTAGGCCTTCTCGTCACGGACGACGGGGTCCGGCGAGGCGAGGTCGGTGAGCAGCTGGTCGAGTGTCTCGTCGTCCATGCCTCCACCCCAGCAGACGCGGTGTGTCCGTGTCAGCCGGCGAGCGCACCGATCTCGTCGACCCACTGGTCGATCTGGTGCTGCCACTCGGCGCGCTCGTTGTCGGTCGCGCGGGCGAGAGCGTCGTCCCAGCTCAGCAGGCGCGCCACCCTGGCCAGCAGCAGCGCGTCCGGCACCAGGGGCTCGAGGGTCTGCGTGGGCACCAGGTCGCTCCACCCGGTGAGGTAGGCGCGCATCAGCCGCGCGTCGCGCTCGGGGTCCTCAGGGAGCCCGAAGTGATACGACGGACCGCGCAGCGCGATCAGCAACGATCCCAACGGGTTGCCCAGGTAGGCGTCTCCCCAGTCGAAGAAACGCGCATCGTGCACCGCAGCGGCCGAGCCGTGGGCACAGAACACGTTGCCCGCGTGCAGGTCACCGTGCTCGACGGTGATCGGCAGATCGACTTCTGTGAGCCGGTCAGCGGCCGCCCGCAGCATCGGCACGGACACCGCATCGACGCCGGCGCGCTCCTGCCATGCGTCGACCAGGTCGTGGGGCGTCCGACGGGGTACGCCGGCCGCCACCAGTCGGTCGGCGACCGTCGCGGACGCTCGCTGCAGCCGGGCGTAGCGGCGCAGGACGCCCGACCACAGGCTGACGATCGTGTCGGGCCGTGCCACGCCTCGCAGGAGCTGACCCTGGTCGGGGCCGATCGTCCAGCGCTGCTCGTCATCGGATGCCCACAAGGTCGGCAGCAGGTCCGGCGCGACCTCACCGAGCAGCCGATGAACCGCGGGCTCCGGCGCCGACTCGGGGACAGACGCCTTGAACCATGCGCGCCCGTGGTCGGTCTCGACGACCAGCTGCGTCGACCACGGGCGCAGGCGAGGCTGGCGCGGTGACGTCGGGACGCGGGTGATGCCACGCCGGGCGAGCACCTCGTCGATCCATCGCGTGACCTCCCACCGCCACGCGTCGCTGCTCCACAGCTGCGTGGAACGAGCGCTCGGGTCAGCCAGGGACAGCAGAGTGCGGTGCGTCATGAGCCTCCGGGCTCAGGCGTGCGGCCGCAGCCGGTCGATGAGGGTCGACGCCACCGTGTCAGGGGTCAGGCCGATCTGGTCGAGCACCTGCCCACGCGAGGCGTGGTCGAGGAACTCCTTCGGGATGCCGAAGCAGTGGACCGGCTGCTGCTGCCCGTCGGCACGCAGCGCCGCCGTGACCGAGGCGCCCACTCCGCCGCTCACCAGGTTGTCCTCGACCACGACGACGTGTGCGGCACCGCGCGCGAGCGTCAGGACGTCGTCACTGACGGGCAGCACCCACCGCGGATCGATGACGGTGACCGAATGGCCTTGTGCCTCAAGCTTTTCGGCGACCGCGAGCGACGTCGGACACATCGCGCCGACACCGATCACGAGCACCTCGGGGTCTCCGTCGCCCTCGCGCAGGACGTCGACCGAGCCCTGTCGGCGTACGGCCTCGAGGGGCGCAGCGACGTCGCCCTTGGGGAACCGGATGACCGTGGGAGCGTCGTCGACGTCGACGGCCTCACGCAGCTGCTGCTTGACCTGCTCACCGTCACGGGGTGCCGCGAGGTGCAGCCCGGGGACGATCGAGCAGATGGTCATGTCCCACATGCCGTTGTGCGACGGACCGTCACTGCCGGTCACACCCGCGCGGTCGAGCACGAACGTCACGCCCTGGCGGTGCAGCGCGCAGTCCATCAGCAGCTGGTCGAACGCGCGGTTGAGGAAGGTCGCGTAGACCGCGACGACCGGGTGCATCCCGCCGTACGCCAGCCCGGAGGCCATCGTGACGGCGTGCTGCTCGGCGATGCCGACGTCGAAGACGCGGTCAGGATAGGCCTTGGCGAAGCCGTCGAGACCGACCGGGATGAGCATGGCAGCCGTGATGGCCACGATGTCGTCGCGCTCGGCGCCGAGGCGCACCATCTCGTCGTTGAACTCATCGGTCCAGATACGGCCCGACACCTCGAACGGCAGACCCGTCTCGGGGTTGAACTTGCCGATGCCGTGCCACTGGTCGGCGATGTCCGAGGCGGCCGGCTCGTAGCCGCGGCCCTTCTGGGTGAGGACGTGCACGATCACCGGGCCGCCGAAGTCGCGCGCCCGACGCAACGCCGCCTCGAGCGCCTCGATGTCGTGGCCGTCGACCGGGCCGAGGTACTTCAGACCGAGGTCTTCGAACATGCCCTGCGGAGCCAGGATGTCCTTGACGCCCTTCTTGACGCCGTGCAGCGTCTCGTACATCGCGTTGCCGACCACGGGCGTACGGTGCAGTGTCGACTTGCCCCAGTCGAGCATCCGCTCGTAGGTGCGCGTCGCGCGCATCGCCGCGAGGTGGTCGGCCAGGCCACCGATGGTCGGGGCGTAGGACCGCTCGTTGTCGTTGACGACGATGACCAGGGGCAGGTCCTTGTCGACAGCGATGTTGTTGAGCGCTTCCCAGGCCATGCCGCCGGTGAGCGCACCGTCGCCGATGACGGCCACGGTGTGGCGGTCGGACTCACCGGAGAGCCGGCGGGCCTTGGCGATGCCCTCGGCCCAGGACAACGACGTCGACGCGTGCGAGTTCTCGACCACGTCGTGCTCGGACTCGGCGCGGCTGGGGTAGCCCGACAGACCGCCCTGCTTCTTGAGCTTGCTGAAGTCGTGGCGGCCGGTGAGCAGCTTGTGGACGTAGGACTGGTGCCCGGTGTCGAACACCATCGTGTCGCGGGGAGAGTCGAACACCCGGTGCATCGCGACGGTCAGCTCGACCACGCCGAGGTTGGGGCCGAGGTGGCCGCCGGTGCGTGACACCGAGTCGACCAGGAAGTCGCGTATCTCCTGCGAGAGGTCGTCGAGCTGCTCGGCAGGCAGCGCCTTCACATCGGCCGGGCTCGAGATGTCCTTGAGCAGTCCCACAGTCGCGGTCTTCCTTCCGTCCTGGTCGGTCGAGTCTACGCAGAAGGACGCCGACCGACCTCGTCAGGTTCGCACCGCACCGCCGGCGACCGCATCCCTCGCAGGTCGCAGTCACCGCTCACAGACGGGGGATGTAGGGCACGCCCTGGATGGCCGACTGGAGCAACCGCGCACTGCGGTCGGCGGCCCGCAGCCGCTGCCCCTCCGCGGCCAGGTGCTCCATGACCTGCGGCATCGCTCCCTCGGGCAGCTGCTCCCCCAGCTCGACCCGCGCCCGCCGGTAGCACTCGCGCATCGCGCGCAGCTGGGCGTCGATGTGGTGCACCGCCACCCAGGCCAGCGCGACCGGGTGCCGCTGCCACGCGTCGTACGCCCTGAAGTCAGCCGGACAGTGGTCGAGCAGCCATGACGTGGCCGAGCGCTCCCACCCGGGTGATCGCGGCGGAGGTACGCCGGGCGGCCAGCCAGGCGGTGCACCTGCGGGCTGCTGGGCTCGGGGTCCGGGCATGGTCGTGCTCCTGCTCGCGGCGTCGTCGTCCCAGCCAGAGTAGAACATGTGTTCGACGAACGCGCTGCGCAGTGCCGGTGTCGTGCACTCGAGCAAGAGCGGGCGCGTCGTGACCCACCGGCTCGACCCGTCGGTCCTGCAGCCGCTGTCCGAGTGGCTCCTACGCCGTCAGACGTTCTGGGCGCAGCAGCTCGACCACCTCACCGACGACCTGGAGACGTCATGACCGAGAGCGTGGACCTCACCCGCGAGTACGCCGCCGCACCCCACCGGCTCTGGACGGCATGGACCACCCGCGACGGCCTGGTCCGCTGGTGGTGGCGGCACTGGCCGGGCGTGACGTGTGACGTCGACCTACGCGTCGGCGGGCACTGGCGCATCGAAGCACCCGGGCAGAAGATCGCGGTGCACGGCACCTACACGCGCATCGACGAGCCCACCGACCTGGGCTTCACCTGGATCTGGTCCGAGGACGGCATCGACGGACCGGTCGAGCACGTCGAGGTGACCTTCGCAGCACACGGCGACGGCACCCACCTGCGCGTGCGACACAGCGGGATCGCCGACCTCGACGGGATGCGAGCGTACGAGCAGGGCTGGGCCTTCACCCTCACCCAGCTGCACGACCGGCTGGGCGAGGTCTGACGTCACCAGTTGCCGTCGGGCGCCGACGGCAACGCCATGCCCTCGGGGTGGATGACGTAGACCGTCCCACCCGAGTGAGGCACCCAGGCGTTCTCGAACTGCTGGCGGTCGTAGGTGACGGGCACCTGCGCGTTGTCGGCGATCAGGTGGCTGGCCGGGTCGTTCATCATCGGGTTGCCCTGAGCGTCGAAGCCTCGCAGCACCATCAGGTGCCCATTGGTGGAGTACCCCGCGCCGTCGAGCTCGTCGGCCTGGAACGACACCGAGGTGATCAGCGGGATGCCCGCCGCGATGAGCACCTCCGCCTCACGCAGGCTGCGCAGGCGGGTGACGAAGCCCCGCAGCCCGTTGCGGCCGGCGTAGGCGGTGTTGAACGGCCAGTTGCCGCAGCCGTCGTAGGTGTAGTCGAAGGTGTTGCGGGCGGCGTAGGCGACCTGCGGGTCCTGCATCGGCTCGACCCAGGCCAGCTCGGCCGCGGACGGCCCCCGCTTCCAGTAGTCCAGCACCATGGCCGTCGAGGTCGGGGAGCACCACGCCTCGCCGCCGTTGTCCCACTGCGGGTACTGACCGACGTGCAGCTCCTGGGAGTACGCCGGCACGGCCAGCGCACGACCGACGCCCGGTCCGGGCGTGCTCACCGGCACGGTCTCATCGCCCGGCAGCGCAGAGCACAGGGCCGTCAGCTGGTGGACGACCGGGCTGTCGGAGCTGCCCTGCGGACGCATCAGGTTGATGCGCAGCTCGAGGTCGTTGAGGGTGTGCGTGCCACGGGTGGCGAGGGTATCGGTCCAGACCGTGGCGATGTCGGTGCCCTGGTCGTCCAGGCTCGTACGGTAGATCGCGCCACCCTGGTCGGGGTCGTTGCGGCACCACCGTCCGAGCACGAACCAGCCCGTACGCAGGCCGGTCTCGTCGACACCTCGCACCTCGACCTCGACCCAGGACTTGCCGGGGGTGTCGACGTTCCACGACGCGATCAGCTCGGTCAGACGGAAGCGGTTGGTGATCACGCCCGAGGTCCAGCTGCCCATCTCGTAGACGGCGCTGGCACCGCCGGCGGCAGGGTCGGCGTACGCACGGGTCGACGTCGGCTTGTGCAGGACGAGGCCATCCGGCCCGGGTCGGACTCCTGCGCCGAGGCCGCGGGCGAAGCCCGCAGGACCGGTGAACCGGACGAGGGTGATCTGCCGGTCGGCCGCGGTCGCACCGCTCGCGGTGGCCGACTGCCGCACTCCGGCGAACAGGGCACCGCCGAATGCCATGCTCCCTCCGAGCAGTGCCCGCCTGCTCACACCTGCCTGCCTCAGCCGCCGCACGATCTGACCGCGATCACTCATCCGAACCCCTCGTCTCGATCTGGCGCACGCGCCCTGGCTCCTGCCGTGGATCTCCCCAGAACCACGCGCCGAACGTAGCACCGTGCCCTGGCCCGGCGGGCAAGCCGCGGGTGATCTTTTTCCATGAATCGGCCATCAGGAAAATCGTGATGCATGCAGTGCTGCCGGGACATGCAGCAGCGCCCGGCCACCCATGGGGTGACCGGGCGCTGCAGGAGAGGTGCTTACTTCTTGCTGACCAGCGAACGCAGGACGTACTGCAGGATGCCGTCGTTGCGGAAGTAGTCGGCCTCACCGGGGGTGTCGATGCGCACGACCGCGTCGAACTCGACCTTCTCGCCGCCGTCCTTGGTGGCGGTGACGTGCACCGTCTTGGGCGTCGTGCCCTCGTTGAGCGCCGTGATGCCCGAGATGTCGAACGTCTCGGTGCCGTCCAGACCCAGCGACTCGGCGTTCTGCCCCTGCGGGAACTGCAGCGGGAGCACGCCCATGCCGATCAGGTTGGAGCGGTGGATGCGCTCGAACGACTCGGTGATCACAGCCTTGACGCCGAGCAGACGCGTGCCCTTGGCGGCCCAGTCACGGGACGAGCCCGAGCCGTACTCCTTGCCGCCGAGGACGACCAGCGGGGTGCCGGCGGCCTGGTAGTTGGCCGACGCGTCGTAGATCGCGGCCTGCGGCGCACCCTCCTGGGTGAAGTCGCGGGTGAAGCCACCCTCGACGTCGTCCAGGAGCTGGTTGCGCAGCCGGATGTTGGCGAACGTGCCGCGCACCATGATCTCGTGGTTGCCGCGACGCGAGCCGTAGGAGTTGAAGTCCTTGCGCTCGACGCCGTGCTCGGCGAGGTACTTGCCCGCGGGGCTGTCGGCCTTGATCGCACCGGCCGGGCTGATGTGGTCGGTCGTGACCGAGTCGCCGAGCTTGGCCAGCACGCGCGCACCCGAGATGTCCTCGACCGGCGCCGGCTGCTCCTGCATGCCCTCGAAGTACGGGGGCTTGCGGACGTAGGTCGACTCGCCGTCCCAGTCGAAGGTGTCGCCCTCGGGCGTCGGCAGCGACTGCCAGCGCTCGTCACCCGCGAACACGTCGGCGTAGTCCTTGGCGAACATCTCCTGGTTGATCGAGGAGGCGATGGTGGCCTCGACGTCGGCCGGAGCCGGCCAGATGTCCTTCAGGAAGACGTCATTGCCGTCCTTGTCCTGGCCCAGCGCGTCGGACTCGAAGTCGAAGTCCATCGTGCCGGCGAGGGCGTAGGCGATGACCAGCGGCGGCGAGGCGAGGTAGTTCATCTTGACGTCGGGGTTGATGCGACCCTCGAAGTTGCGGTTGCCGGAGAGCACCGAGGTCACGGCCAGGTCGTTGTCCTGGATGGCCTTGGAGATCTCGTCGAGCAGCGGACCCGAGTTGCCGATGCAGGTGGTGCAGCCGTAGCCCACGAGGTGGAAGCCGAGCTTCTCGAGGTAGGGCCACAGGCCCGCCTTCTCGTAGTAGTCGGTGACGACCTTCGAGCCAGGGGCCATCGAGGTCTTGACCCAGGGCTTGGACTCCAGGCCCTTCTCGACCGCGTTCTTGGCGAGCAGGGCGGCCGCGAGCATCACGGACGGGTTGGAGGTGTTGGTGCAGCTGGTGATCGAGCTGATCGCGACGATGCCGTGATCGATCTCGAACGACCGGCCGTCGGCGAGCGTGACCGGGACCTTCTTGGTGGCGCGCTCGGGCGAGTCGACCTCGGCCGGCTTGTCGCCGCCGTTCTGGCCGTCGGGGCTGCCCTCGGGCGTCGGGTCGCTGGCCGGGAAGCTGGACGCCGCACCGGCGTCGCCCTCCTCGTGCGCGACGTACGTCGGCAGCACCTTGCGGAAGGACTCCTTGGCCGCGGACAGCTCGATGCGGTCCTGCGGACGCTTCGGGCCGGCGATCGAGGGCACGACCGTGCTGAGGTCGAGCTCGAGCTTCTCGCTGAAGCGGGGCTCGACCGACGGGTCGTGCCACAGGCCCTGCTCCTTGGCGTAGGCCTCGACCAGGGCAACCTGGTCGTCGGGCCGGCCGGTGAGGCGCAGGTAGTCGAGGGTGACGTCGTCGATCGGGAAGATCGCGCAGGTCGAGCCGAACTCCGGGCTCATGTTGCCGATCGTCGCGCGGTTGGCCAGCGGCACCGAGGTGACGCCGTCGCCGTAGAACTCGACGAACTTGCCGACCACACCGTGCTCACGCAGCATCTGCGTGATCGTGAGGACGACGTCGGTCGCGGTGGCGCCCGAGGGGATCTCACCGGTCAGCTTGAAACCGACGACGCGCGGGATGAGCATCGAGACGGGCTGGCCGAGCATGGCTGCCTCGGCCTCGATGCCGCCGACGCCCCAGCCGAGCACGCCGAGGCCGTTGACCATCGTGGTGTGGGAGTCGGTGCCGACGCAGGAGTCGGGGTAGGCCTTGCCGTCGCGGACCATGACCGTGCGAGCCAGGTGCTCGATGTTGACCTGGTGAACGATGCCGGTGCCCGGGGGGACGACCTTGAAGTCGTCGAATGCCGTCTGGCCCCAGCGCAGGAACTGGTAGCGCTCCTTGTTGCGGCCGTACTCGATCTCGACGTTCTTCTCGAACGCGTCGGGACGGCCGAACACGTCGATGATGACCGAGTGGTCGATGACCATCTCGGCCGGAGCGAGCGGGTTGATCTTCTTGGCGTCGCCACCGAGCTCGGCGACGGCCTCGCGCATCGTGGCGAGGTCGACGACGCACGGCACACCGGTGAAGTCCTGCATGATCACACGCGCGGGCGTGAACTGGATCTCGGTATCGGGCTCGGCGTTCTCGTCCCACCCGCCGAGGGCGCGGATCTGGTCGGCGGTGATGTTGGCGCCGTCCTCGGTGCGCAGCAGGTTCTCCAGCAGCACCTTCAGGCTGTACGGGAGGGTCTCGCTCCCCTCGACCGTGTTGAGTCGGTAGATCTCGTACGACTGGTCACCCACGGAGAGGGTGCCCTGTGCACCGAAGCTGTTGGTGCTGGAACTCACGGCGACTCCTTCAGTCTGGTCCTGAACCGTGTCATTTATCTTGACGTCAAGATAATCAAATCACATCGCAGCGCGACCGCTCAGCGCAGGTCTGCCTAACTCTCGGCCGTGGAGCGCGGGGCAGGTTCGAGCACGGCCACACACTCAACATGGTGCGTCATCGGGAAGGCGTCAAAGGCCCGAATGCTCCGGACGGCGTAGCCGTGCTCGGCGGCGTACGCCAGGTCGCGTGCGAGCGCAGCCGGATCGCAGGCGACGTACGCCACCGCCCGCGGCCGGCGCGCCGTCACCGCAGCCATCACCTCGCGGCCCGCGCCGGCGCGAGGCGGGTCGAGCACGATGACGTCAGCGGTCTGCGGGGCTGCCTCCTGGCCGAGCCACCGCTCGACGTCACCACGCTCCAGCACCGCCTGCGGAAGGGACTGCACGTTGTACTGCCCGTCGACAACCGCCTGGCGGTCACCCTCGACGCCGATCACACGGCCGCCGTCGCCCGTCCGCGCCGCGAGCGCGACGGTGAACAGACCGACTCCGGCGTACAGGTCGAGAGCCTGCTCCCCCGGCTGCACGTCGAGCTCGTCGAGGACGTGCTGCACGAACGTGCGGGCCGCTCCCGGGTGCACCTGCCAGAACCCCCGGGCACTGACCTGCAGGCGCACAGGCCCGTGGTCGAGGTCGACCTGCTCGGTGACGGTCGGCGCCGCACCGCTCACGGGCAGCGGCACGGCAACCAGCTCATCCGTGGAGCTGTGCACCATGTCGACGCCGTGCACGCCCGGCTCCCAGATACGTTGCAGCACACCGGAGCTCGCGATCTGCTCGTCCGCGATCAGGCAGTCCTCGACCGGGATCACGTCGTGCGAGCGGTGCGGCCGCATACCGGCGCGCTGACCTGCGCCGACTGCGAGCTCGACGCGGGTACGCCACCGCTGCCCCTCGCGATCACCCGGCACCGGCTCGACGACCACGGGCAGGTCGAGCCCGGCGAGGCGCCGCAGCTGCTCACGCACGACACGCGCCTTCAGCTCGCGCCCGAACTCGGGTGAGGTGTGCTGCCAGTCGCAGCCGCCGCAGGCCCCAGGCCCGGAGTAGGGGCACGGCGAGGTACGCCGCTCCGGCGCCGGCGACAGGATCTCGACGGCATCGGCGCGCAGGAACTTCGAGCGTGTCGTGCCCGAGGTGACCACGGCGACGACCTGCTCCCCCGGCAACGCGTGCCGGACGAAGACCACCTGACCGTCGTGGCGCGCGACGCAGTGGCCCCCGTGCGCCACGTCGCCGACGTCGAGGGTGAGGCGTTCGCCCTCACGCGGCTCGCCCTGCGGCGTACGTCCCCGGGGCGTGCCCTGGCGCGGGCGCCGCCCTCCTCGACCGCGCTGTCGCGGCGTCATCCGCCACCGCGACGGACTGATCCCACGGCGGGTCCGTCGTACTTGGTCTCAGCGCCCTCGGAGGAGTGCAGCTGCCACGGCACGCTCGCGACCATCACGCCGGGCGTGAACAGCAGGCGGCCCTTCAGGCGCAGCGCGGACTGGTTGTGCAGGAGCTGCTCGTACCAACGCCCGAGGACGTACTCGGGGATGTAGACCATGACCACGTCGCGCGGGCTGTCACGGCGGACCGACTTGACGTAGCTGACGACCGGGCGGGTGATCTCGCGGTACGGGCTTGCCAGCGTCTTCAGGGTCACCGGGATCTCGCGCCGCTCCCACTCCCGCTCCAGAGCCCGGGTCTCATCGCCGTCGACGTCGACCGTGACGGCCTCCAGCGTCGAGGGACGGGTGGCGCGCGCATAGGCCAGGGCGCGCAGGGTGGGCTTGTGGATCTTGGACACCAGGACGATGGCGTGGACCCGCGAGGGCAGGATGCTCTCGTCGACGTCGTCGTCGAGAGCGAGCTCGGCCTTCACCCGGACGTAGTGCTTGCGGATCGCGAGCATCAGGACGTAGAGAACCGCCATCGCGGCGACGGCGTAGCCCGCGCCGTGGACGAACTTGGTCAGGAGGACGACGACCAGAACGGTGCCGGACATGGCGGCACCCACGGCGTTGATGACCCGCGACCGCTTCATCCGGGCCCGCTGGGACGGGTCCTCCTCGGCGCGCAGGTGGCGGTTCCAGTGTCGGATCATCCCGATCTGGCTCAGCGTGAACGACACGAAGACGCCCACGATGTACAGCTGGATCAGCTTGGTCACCTCGGCGTCGTAGATCACGATCAGCACGATCGCCGCGACCGCGAGGAACAGGATCCCGTTGGAGAACGCGAGTCGGTCGCCGCGGGTGTGCAGCTGGCGCGGCAGCCAGCTGTCCTTGGCCAGGATCGACGCCAGCACCGGGAACCCGTTGAAGGCGGTGTTGGCGGCCAGCACGAGGATCACGCCGGTCACGACCGCGACGAGCGCGATGCCCGGGGTGAACCCGTCGAACACGACCTGGGCGAGCTGGCCCAGGACGGGGTCCTGGACGTAGGACTCACCCACCGGTACGCCGTTCTGGGTGAGCTGCGTCGCGGGGTCCTCGGCGAAACGGATGCCCGACTTGATGACCAGGACGATGATCGCCATGAGCAGCGTCGTCGAGATGACCCCCATCAGCAGCAGCGTGGTCGCAGCGTTACGGCTCTTGGGCTTGCGGAATGCGGGGACCCCGTTGCTGATCGCCTCCACTCCGGTGAGCGCCGCACATCCTGAGCTGAAGGCCCGCAGCAGGAGGAAGAACATCGCCAGCCCGGCGAGGCCCTGGTAGTCGGACTCGGCGTGCAGGTCGTACTGGGAGCTCTCGGCCTGTGCCAGGTTGCCGGTGAGCAGCTTCAGCAGGCCGAAGGCGGCCATGCCGATCGTGACAGCGAGGAAGAGGTAGGTCGGGATCGCGAAGGCCGTACCCGACTCACGCACGCCGCGCAGGTTGACGGCTGCGAGCAGTGCTACGGCAAGGACAGCGACCAGGGCCTCATGACCCCTGAGCGAGGGAAGTGCCGTCGCGGCGTACTGGGCACCCGACGAGATCGACACCGCGACGGTGAGGACGTAGTCGACCAGCAGCGCGCTCGCGACGCCCAGGCCCGCCTTGGGTCCGAGGTTGACCGTCGCGACCTCGTAGTCGCCACCCCCGGAGGGATAGGCATGAACGTTCTGGCGGTAGGACGCGATGACGATCGCCATGACGCACACGACGACCAGTCCGATCTGCCAGGAGTGCGTCGCGGCGAACGCGCCACCGGCGACCGACAGCGTGAGGAAGATCTCGTCAGGGGCGTAGGCCATCGACGACAACGCGTCACTGGCGAAGACCGGGAGGGCGATCCGCTTGGGCAGCAGCGTCTCACCGAGGTTGTCGCTGCGCATGGCGCGGCCGACGAGGAGTCGCTTGATGATCCGACCGGTCATGGGCACGAGTCGAGAGTGTAGGTCGCGCGGGGTCGGCCTGGGTAACCCCCGAGTTGGGGTACGGTCGCGGGCGTGCACTTCGTGATCATGGGTTGTGGCCGCGTGGGTTCGACCCTGGCGCTCAGCCTTGAGCAGCAGGGCCACTCGGTCGCGGTGATCGACCGCGACGAGAGCGCCTTCCGTCGCCTCGGAGGGTCCTTCGAGGGACGCCGCGTGCTCGGCATCGGCTTCGACCGGCAGACCCTGGCGCAGGCCGGCATCGACGAGGCTTACGCGTTCGCCGCCGTCAGCAGCGGCGACAACTCCAACATCCTCGCGGCGCGTGTCGCTCGCGAGACCTTCGACGTCGAGCACGTCGTGGCCCGCATCTACGACCCGGGCCGTGCGGAGATCTACCAACGGCTCGGGATCCCCACGGTCGCGACGGTGCGCTGGACCTCCGACCAGGTCCTGCGTCGGCTGCTCCCCCAGGGCGCGGTGCCGGTGCACACCGACCCCAGCGGTCGGGTCGTGGTCGCCGAGGTCCCCGTCAACATCGGCTGGGCGGGCCACCGCCTGTCCCGCGTCGCGGCCGAGGCGGGCGTCAGCGTCGCGTACGTCACGCGACTGGGCGAGAGCTTCCTGCCGGACGCCGACACGGCGTACCAGGAGGGCGACCTGGTGCACGTCCTGACCACGACCGACCGCCTCGAGCAGGTCGAGTCGACGCTGTCCGCGCAGCCTCCTGCGGATCTGTGAGCGAGGAGTCACCAGAATGCGCGTCGTCGTCGTCGGAGCCGGCAGTGTGGGCCGGTCCATCGCCCGAGAACTGATCTACAACGAGCACCAGGTGCTGCTCATCGACAAGTACGCCGAGGAGAGCAAGACGCTGTCGGTGCCCGAGGCGTCCTGGCTGCTCGCCGACGCCTGCGAGATCACCACGTTGCAGGAGGCAGGCCTGTCCGAGGCGGACGTCGTCGTGTGCGCCACCGGCGACGACAAGGTCAACCTCGTGGTGTCACTGCTCGCCAAGACCGAGTTCGGCGTCGCCCGCACGGTCGCGCGCGTCAGCAACCCCAAGAACGAGTGGATGTTCGACGAGGCGTGGGGCGTCGATGTCGCCGTCTCGACCCCGCGTCTGATGACCGCGCTGGTCGAGGAGGCCGTGAGCGTCGGTGACCTGGTGCGGCTGTTCGAGTTCCAGCAGGGCAAGGCGACGATGGTCGAGGTCACGCTGCCGTCGACGAGCCCCTACGTCGGACGGCGCGTCGCCGACCTCAACCTGCCTCCGGAGTGCGTGCTGGTCGGCATCATCCGTGAGGAGAAGCCCATCGCGCCGACGGACGACGACGCCATCGAGGCGCTCGACGAGCTGCTGTTCCTGGCGACGCCGGCCGCCGAGCTCGAGCTCGCCTCGACATTGACCGGTCGCGACCCGCAGGACATCCGAATCCGCCGCGAGGAGTAGCGCATTCGCGCGTCCGGCGTCGTGCGCTGAGGCGCGCGCGACAAAACGCCTCAGCGAGCCTTGAGCTCGTACGCCGGGTTGAACATCGTCGGGACTCCCCCGCGCATGCACACCCGGCCGTTGGCCTTGAGGTAGGAGCCGGGCGCGATACCGGCGATCCGCCGTCGCCCGAGCCACACCAGCTGCATGCTCCGGCTGCCGTCGTCGAGGTCGACCACGAGCGCAGGCACGTGGTCGGCCCGCGGCCGCAGGCTCACGCTGCGCACCGTGCCGCAGACCTGGGCGAGCTCACGGTCGGTGACGTCGCAGATCGGCGTACCGCCCATGGCTGTGGTGGTCTCCCGCAGCTCTTCTGCCTCGAGCTGGTTCTGCGAACGAGTCAGCCGGTGGGTGAACCGGCCGAGGAGCCGCTCACGCCGCAGCGGCGCGCCAGATGTCGTACCAGAGGTGCTCACGACTACGTCCTCCCGCTCAGCGGACCTCGGTGATCTCGGGGCCGCGCTCGAACGGCTTGAGGTCATCGGCGTTGACGGGCTCCTCACCGGGCTGCTGCTCCTGCTGAGCGAGCAGCTCCTGCGGGATGGTCAGCTCGAGCAGCTCACGTGGCGCCCGTGCCTCGGTGCCCCGCGTGACGATCACGTTGCGCACGATCTGCACCATCTCAGCGGCGGCGTCGTCCTCGACGGCGGCCCGACCGGACAGCACGGCCCGCAGGAACCAGCGAGGCCCGTCGACCCCGACGAAGCGGACCGGGGAGTACGTCGTGCGGCCGTCGTTGCCGCGGGAAGGCATGCGGGCGTGCAGCTCGGTGCCGAGCTCGCCGTCGTGCTCCTCGGCCGTGCCGCCGGCACCGATCAGGTTGTCGGCGATCTCGCCGCGGATGTCGTCCCAGACGCCCGAGGACTTCGGTGCGGCGAAGACCTGCAGCTGGACCGCGGAGTCGTCCTGGACAGCGGTGAGGCCGGTGATCTGCTGCCCCTGCTCGTCGACGTCGAGGCGCAGCTCGGTGCCGGGAGTCGGACGCAGCGCGAGCGCGCCGAGGTCGAGGTGCTCCTCGACCTCCTCGACCTCCGAGCGGTCGAACGGGCCGTAGGTGCGGTCGACCGGCGCCTTGGCGGTGCGGGCGACGGGAGCGCTCACAGCCTCGGTCTCGTCGATGACCGAGTCGTCGAGGTCGGTCTCGTCGACGTCGACGGTGTCGACCTGGTCGACGCTCTCCTCGTCAGGGCCGGAGGAGTTCTTGCGGCTGAAGATGCCCACGTGGTGTCAGTCCCTCTGCATTGCTGGGTGTGCGATCGGCGTCGGAGGACGACCGATCGTCCTACGGCGTGGCTCCGACGCCACCGAAGCCACCGCTGGCTCCATGACCAGTGTCTCCCCTCACACTGTCGGGAAGCGAGTCGACCTCGTCCAGCTGGGCGAGGGCGACCTGCTGCACCACCAGCTGGGCGATGCGGTCACCCCGCGAGACCGTGAAGGTCTCGGTCGGATCGGTGTTGATCAGGTTGACCTTGATCTCGCCGCGGTAGCCGGCGTCGACCGTGCCCGGACCGTTGACGGTCGTCACACCGTGCCGCGTGGCCAGGCCCGACCTCGGATGCACGAACGCCGCGTGACCGTCCGGGAGCGCGATCGCGATGCCCGTCGGCAGCAGCGCGCGCTCGCCGGGCGCGAGCACCGCCCCCTCACGCGCGAACAGGTCCAGGCCCGCGTCGCCCGGGCGGGCGTACGCGGGGAGCGGCAGCTCGGGGTCGAGCCGTCGCACCTGGACCCGTACGTGCTGTGTCATCGGAGCCCGCGCACGGTCATGCAGCGCACTCGGTGCAGACCGGCAGTCCGCCGACCTCCTTGGCCAGCTGGCTGCGGTGGTGCACCAGGAAGCACTTCGAGCAGGTGAACTCGTCCGCCTGACGCGGGAGCACCCGCACCGACAGCTCCTCGCCGGACAGGTCAGCGCCTGGCAGCTCGAAGCCTTCGGCCTGCTCCGTCTCGTCGACGTCGACGCTGCTCGCGCTCTTGTCGACACGACGCGACTTCAGCTCCTCGATGGAGTCCTCGTTGAGATCGTCGTCTGTCTTGCGCGGGGCGTCGTAGTCGGTCGCCATTGATCCACTCCTCACGTCGTCGTACCCAAACCGACCGCCGCACTGGCCGGTCCCGCGCGTCAACGTCGGGAAGTTCGGTTTTGTGCCCGGTTCGGCGGGGATTGTGCCCTATCGCCGAACGTGATGGAAGCCCGGGGCATTCCCGCGCCCTACCCGGCGTGTCGCAGACCACGGCCCGGGTGATCTTTTGCTGTTCCTTGACCGTCTCGTGCGGCGTAGGACGCCCGGAGCACGTAGGGTCATCGACGCCCGGCGACCGTCGGGTGACGGAGCCATGTTCCACCCCAGGAGGTGCCGAGTGATCTCCCTGCGCGAACAGCTCATCGTCCGCCTGCAGGACGTGACGGCCCGCCTCGAGGATGCTCGGGGACGTCGCGACGAGTACGACAGCATGCTGGCCACCGGTGAGGTCGAGTCGCTCCTGCGGATCGCAGACGACCACGGCCTGCACCTTCCGGAGGCCGATCGCCTTCGCGCGTGCACTGCTTGAGGCCGCTGCTCACTCGATCAGCGACCTGACCCGGTCGACGAGCGCCGACGGTCCAGCGACCACCAGCTCGCTGGACGCCGCCGCCCCGCCCGGGCCGACGACCTTCCCGCCGGCCTCCTCCACGATGAGGTGGCCGGCGGCGAGGTCCCAGGGGTTGAGCCCCGACTCGTAGTAGACGTCCAGCCGGCCCGCCGCGACCGCGCACAGGTCGAGCGCCGCGCTCCCGGCGCGACGGATGTCGCGCACCTGCGGCAGCACGCGTGCGACCACCTCGCCCTGACGGGCCCGCTTGGCGGCGTCGTAGCCGAAGCCGGTACCGAGCAGCGCGGACCCGAGGTCGTGCTCGGCGCTCACCGAGAGCGCATGGACGCCGCTCGGCGCGCGCAGGAAGGCGCCGGACCCGCGGCGGGCGTGGAACATCTCGCCGAGCACAGGGTGGTAAACGGCGCCGGCGACTGCGTGCCAGGCGCCGTCGGTCCTGGTGTCACCCACGCAGGCGGCGACCGACACGGCGTACTGCGGGATGTCGTACAGGTAGTTGACGGTGCCGTCGATGGGATCGACGACCCAGGTGATGCCCGAGGTGCCCTCGACGCTGTCGCCCTCCTCGCCGAGGATGCCGTCCTCAGGACGGCGGGCCAGGATGCGGGCACGCAGCAGCTCTTCGCTGCGGGTGTCCATGACCGTCACGACGTCGGTGCTGCTGGACTTGGTGGCGGCGACACCGAGTCCGTCGGGACGTTCGTCGACGATCAGCCGCCCCGCCTCACGGGCCAGGTCGGCTGCCATCGTCTCCAGGGTCGCGAGGCCCGCTGCGCTGAGCGTGGGCTCGGGGGCGGCCATCAGTCGGACCCGCACGCGGCGGCCTTGGCCACTCGCAGGTTGGGACAGCACCCGGGACGGCAGATCGAGGGCATCGCCTCGCCCGGCCACGCGGGATGGGACACCGTCTCGTCGCGGGCCTCGGCAGCACGCTCCTCGGTCAGGTCGACCAGCCCGCTCACGAACTCGCCGTCGACACCGACGGTCGGGACGCGTACGACACGCAGGCCGAGCTCGGCCGCAGTCTCGGCGGCCTCGACGTCGAGGTCGTAACGCACCTCCATGTGGTCGGAGACGAATCCGATCGGTGCGATCACCACGTCGGTCACGCCCTCGGACGCGACCTGCCTCAGGTAGTCGTTGACGTCCGGCTCCAGCCAGGGCTGGCTGGGAGGCCCGGACCTGGAGCAGAAGACCAGCGCCCCGGACAGGTTGCGGTCCAGGGTGATGCCCGCCTCGTCGAGGATGACGTGCCCGAGCTCGTCGTGCTGGTGCCAGTAGAGGTTGCCCTCACCGTCGCCCGGTCCCGACGTGTCGTCCATGCCGACCGGGATCGAGTGCGTCACGAACGCCACCCGCAGCCGCGCGTCGTCGGGCTGGCCGATCTGGCGGATCGCCTCGGTGGCCAACCGGGTGTTGGCGCGCGCGAAGCCCGGGTGCGTGG